>NZ_FXUF01000010.1 GCF_900182905.1 Anoxynatronum buryatiense
TCATCAGCACAAGGAATCTGGTGATTTTGAGGAGTGGCTCACTTTTTCATCAGCACAAAGTATGTTTTTGGCTCACTATCAGATTAGCATAGGCAATTAGAACCAATAGTCGCATTTTTTTGTGGTGTATTTATTGGACTGGCTATACCTGGGATCTGATTCGTAAAAACAGACGGCTGCTGAAAATATTGCATGGGGTATATCCCAAATCGAGGCAATACCCAGGTTGAAATCGCAAAAATATTCCATAAGATGAAAATAGCACCTCCAATGGAATATCTGCCGAATGCGGACTTTTTATCCTCAAATCGGACTGTTCTTGTTCTGGGATTCTTGAAAGTGTAACCATCATTTTCTAATTCTTTTATCGCTCTTTTAAACTCTTTTTGCGTTTTCGTTTCGCCCATTATGATCCTCCAAAAAATTCAAAAAGAAATACATGACTGAACTCTTATGAATATTGTTCTTCCTTCTTTGTATGGCGGTCATGTAGTGTGATCACTTTCGATTCCATTTGCTTTCTTTTTGTTGTCATTTAGTATCTCCGCCCAAAACACAGCCTATCCGGTCAGCACTGCTTCCATCATCTTTACTCTACAATGAGATTGACTGACGAAATAGCTTTAAAGAAGTTAGCAAGTTATTTGAAGAACGGCAGCTGTGGTCACTCCCGTCGTTGGCATTTCAGTGGTATTTTAAGTTGGCAGGTGATCTTCTCTCTGTTCTGATGCTCATGGTTAACTTACTTCTTCCATTATATAATAGCGATTCGACCTGTGAAGGCATTTTTCTCTCTTTTTTTGTTTTTTCTGAACTTTTTTCATGAATTGAACTGAAGATGTGGTTTAAGCCGGATGATCTGGGTAAAATTAACACATATCGCGAATGATTATCGAATTCAAATACATATGTATTGCGGCACCCAGTGCAGTTTTCTCCCGCCCAGTAAGAACCCGGTTATTTGTAAGGATGAGTGAATCAGTAACCATGGGCAAACCAATCGAAAGGTTGGGACGCAAAGTTTTGGAGTCTGCCGTATCGCCAGATGCAATGATCGTCCAACTGCCCCGAGCGGAACTCCGGGCTTTTTTTGTGTTCAACAGCAGCTTTTAACCGGCGGGAGACGTTTTTGGAGGAAGGAAGTATTGATTTGTTATCAGAAAGGAGGATGCTTGTGGCTGATCATCGGCTGATGGAAAGCATCGAGCAAAGTGAGGAGGAAATTCATTGAAAAAACGCATTATTGTAGCAGTCACTGTTTTGATGATGGTGCTTGTGCTGGTGAGCGGCAGTGTCACCGCCAATGATCTGCAGCTGGCACCGCAACCTTTTGTCAACCTGACTTCGCCAACGGGCGGGGAAAGTTTTCAGGTTGGCAGCAACCAGTCCATTACCTGGCAGAAATCTTCGGCCGGGGGAACCACGCAAATCTATTTCTCGGCCAATGGCGGCACCAACTGGACTTATGTCACCTCTGTCATGGGTACCAGTTACAACTGGACGGTGCCTGACCAGGTGACCAATCAGGGAAGAATTCGGGTGCGGTGGTCACCCAACAATGAGGCCTGGTACACCAACAACAGCGGCAACTTCACCGTTTTTAAGGCATTGGGTCCTCAGGATTTAAACCTGATTGCCGTGCCGCCGGCTCCCACTGATTTGGCGGCAAGTGCCGTTTCTGCATCATCCATTAACCTTACATGGCAAGACAATGCCACCAATGAAACGGGCTACAAGGTGGAACGCAGGGTGACCAACCAGGCCGGGGGCTTTAATGAAATAGCTGTGCTGGATGCCAACACCACTCAGTTTGCAGATACCGGCCTGAGCGCCATGACCAACTACACTTACCGGGTTAGGGCATATAATGGCATGGGAAATTCTGCCTTTTCAAATGAGGCGGCGGCCACAACGCAGGCTTTGGGGCTGGCACCTCCGCCGGCCAATGCACCTGCCGCTCCCACTGATCTGATAGCGGAAGCTGCCGACAGCCCGGCCTTTGCCTTAAGCTGGACAGATAATGCGGGCAATGAGCAGGCCTTTCACATTGAACGCCAGGTGAATGGCGGCAATTTCGATGAGATTGCTGAAGTGGGCGCCAATGTCACAGTTTATGTGGACGAGAATGTCATGTTCGACACCTTATACCTGTATCGGGTGCGGGCGCGGAATGCCAATGGTTTTTCTGCTTACAGCAATGAGATGGGTGGCATCATAGAGCAGGTTGCTGACCCTGAAGCTGAGGAGCCAGAGGAACCTGGAGAAATGGAAGAACCCGAAGTACCTGGAGAGCCGGAACCACAGCCTGAAACCCCGGGACTGCCGCCTTCAACACCATCGGCACCATCGGGTGAGGGCATTGTGATTCGCTTCTTCATTAATCAGTCTGATTACTTTGTGAATGATTCACTGGAAACCATGGATACATCCCCCATTATCAGCGGCGGCAGAACCCTTTTGCCCATTCGTTATGTGGCAGAGGCACTGGGTGCCACCGTGGGCTGGGATGCCGGCGATCAGCGGGTGACCATTCAGTTCAATGAAACCACCATCGAGTTGTGGATTAACCGGAACAGTGCCCGGGTAAACGGTGTGATGCAGCAGATTGACGCCAATAATGCCCAGGTGACTCCGGTGATTATTCCTCCCGGCAGAACCATGCTTCCCCTGCGGTTTGTTGCTGAGAATCTTGGCAGCAGTGTTGACTGGGAGCCGGTGGGTCAGGAGGTTATCATCGTTTATCCTGCACCTTAGCAACGTTGATGACATCAACCTGAGCAGCCTGCCCGGTGAAATTGCATGTAAAAGCGGATGATCACTCATCCGCTTTTGTCATGCATCAGATCTGTTGGTTGGGTATTCAGGAACCTGGTATGGCAGGCAGCCCCTGGAACATTTCGCTGAAGTCCATGATTTCGTAATCGGCGGGAACAACGAAAAGATCGTTGGAGATGCCACCAGTTTGGAAGTTGGTGACCTCCATCAAAAACTGGTCTTCAGGATTATTGCCCTGGCCTTCCATTTTCATGGGGAACCCGTAATCGGTATGCAGCCACATTTTCATCTGAACGCCGCTCTCACTGTCGACGGTTTGCACCACATGGCACTGAATGCCGTTGACCATTTCTGTTCCCAGGTATTCCATGGTTTCGGTATCGATATCTTCTGTCAGGTCTTCTGCGGTGATGGGTTCCATGGTGCCATCCATTCCCATGTCAACGGGCATTTTCATGGCGGTTTTCTCCTGGGGATCAAGGGTGTAGACGGCTTCGGTGTCGTAGATCATAATGAAGTTGATGCCCATGGCTTCACTTTCGCTGCGCATCCGCTCGCCTTTCAGCCAGATGCGGGTTTTCATGGTGTCCATGGTGGGGCCGGTGATGTTCATTTCGTAGGAGACTTCGCTCATTTCCCTGCCGCCGCTGAAGAGGGCTGCGATTTGGCTTTCGCTCATGGTTTCGCCGGAGGATACCGGCGTCTCGGGGTCGGTTTCTGGTTCCTGGGAGGTTTCTGATTCAGCGGTTTGCGCAGGTGGTGCTTCTGCTTCGCCGGTTTCAGCCGGTGCAGAACCGCCACCGCCACAGGCCGTCAGCAACAACATCAGCACAAGCAACAGGGCGAGGATCCATCGGGAATGCTGTTGGTTGAAAAAGAATTTTTTCATCACACTCATCTTCTTTCGTTATTATTTGATGCTTATTGTGCCTATTCCCGTTTCGGCACCGGTTAAATCAGGGGATTTTGGCCTGATTGACGGCATCACCTGGTTTCTGCCGGCATCTTTTGCCTGATACAAAGCCTGATCGGCACGATTTACCAGCGAGGGGACTGTATCGGCAGACTGAACCACTGCCACGCCTGCACTAACGGTGACTTGTCGATCTTCCACCTGAAGATCTTGTTCAATGGCGTGGCGAATTTTTTCCCCTACCTGACCGGCCTGAGAAAGGACGGTTTCAGGAAGAATCACCATAAACTCTTCGCCTCCCCAGCGCCCGGTGGTATCCAGCTTGCGCACGTTGGACTTCATCAGCCAGGCAAACTGCACCAGCACTTCGTCTCCCACAGGATGCCCAAAGGTGTCGTTAATGGTTTTGAAGTGATCCACATCGATCATGATGATACTGAAGGCATTACCGCTTCGCCGGTAGCGTTCCATTTCCATTTCAAGCACTTCTTCTGTTTTGCTGCGGTTGTAAAGACCTGTGAGCTTATCGGTAATCATCGCCTGCTCCAGCTGCTGGTGGGTTTCTTCATAGGCCTGGGTGTAGTGCCTGACGACGAGAAACATGGAGCCCAGAATCACAGGTGTTTGAATGATTCGATCCATAAAAATGGCAAAAGCTGCATGTTGTCCAATGAACTGGGGGTAGCTGTACTCTAGAATCAGCAGCCCCTGAAAAACAGCCAGCAGCAGTAAAAAGAGCACCACACGACGCCGCCCCCGAAAGATGTACCCGATGAGAACAGCAGCCAGCATCACATACCCCAGGGCATTATTGGCACTTCCCCCTGATTCAATGAACCCCATGGGGGTGAAATAGAGGATCAGTATCAGAAAGAAAGCGGTATGTAACCTGGTTTTATGACGGATTTTCCGACGAAAGACCAATGCCAGCAACGAGCAGGTCAGCAGCACCAGCCATTTGATGTTCAGATTCATGGGAAGTCCTGCCGCCAGATTGCCGGCCATGCTGATCACTGCCACCCCGATACAGTACAGCAGGGTAATGCGGAAAAGTTGGTGATGGATGAACTTTTTCTGTGTCGGCATGGCACTCACTCCCTGTTTCTAACATCACGTAGGCTTTATGCCCTAATTTTGACGAATTATTCATCATGTCATAATAAAAGCTGTCGAGAACGGCAATCCTGTCGAAAGGATGGGTTGGCAAATCATGATTTTGGACTTGACTCAAAAAAGAAAAAAGCCCCGGAGAGGGCTTTAAATCGATACTGGGTTTTGACTTCTTCTTCAGTTGTCTTATTTTTTATGAAAGGCACCGCGCATTTCATCAAGGCAGCGGAAGACTTCTTTTGAATATTCATCCATTTTATGCAGGCAGTTTTCAGCTTCTTTCATATTACCCGCCTTGTAGGCATCGGAGGCTTTTTTCGCCACCTGATGAAGATGCATATGGGGGGCATCCATCCCTTTAAAAGCAGGGTGCTTTTTCAGAGTTTCATCGCCCACACTGTAATACCATTTGCCCAGGCGGCAGTCATGGTAGTTGCCAATCATTCGTTCATCCACCTGTTCGTAACCCATCAGCATGTTGTATACCCGCCAGCGCCAAAGAAGATGGTCTGTCTTGTAGACTTCAATGAGTTCGGTATCGGTGAGGCAGCTGCTGTGGTACAAGAGGGTGAGGCGCAAATCATCCATTTTTTTGCTGGTATTGAAAATGGCCCGGCCGGTGTGATCACAGGTGCCTGACAAGAAGTCGGATGCCTGGGAAATCTGGGACATGTTTTCGTTGAGGGTTTCTGTGACGGCAGACTGCTCTTGCATGTTGGCGGCCACCTGCATGGTGTGGTCATTCACCAAAGTGACTGAATCACTGATATCGCTGATGGATTTAACGGCTTCTTCAACGATTTGTTTGCCGCTGTCCAGCTTGGAGGCAGTGAGGGTCATGCTTTTGGACGTGTCATCGATGTGATGCTGTAACTCGGAAATGCTCATTTGAACTTTTCCCACCGAGTCTTTGGTGTGCTCGGCCAGTTTGCGCACTTCATCGGCCACCACGGCAAAGCCCCGTCCCTGTTCACCGGCCCGGGCAGCCTCAATAGCGGCGTTGAGTGCCAACAGATTGGTTTGCTCGGCAATGCCTTTGACGATATCTATGATTTGATCAATATCCTGGGTTTTCAGTTTCACCTGCTGAATTTCACCATCAATGCGTTTCACCTCTTCAAAAGACTGGGTGACAAATTCCATGGACTGGTTCATTTGAGCCACACTCTCCTGAACCTTGGCGTTGGTGGCACTGGTCTGGTCAGAAACCTCACTGGAAATGTTGGCAACTTCTTCAATGGAGGCGCCCAACTCTTCACTGTTGGCCAACATGGTATGAAGAGAGTCGGTTTGCTGGGTGACACTCTGAATCATTTCCCGCACTGAATCCATACGGGTAACTTCCTGCACCAGGCTGTTCACCTGCAATACCGCTGCCTGACGCTCTTTTGAAATTGTTTCCATAAAATGGTTCCAGAGATCTGCCAGTTCCTTGGAACTGCAGTCTTCCGGGCTGATTTTGACACACTGACCGCCCGTGGCAGCCTGTATTGCCTCTATCATTGCCTTTGTGGATGATGTTGTTGCCGGTACTTTTGTTGTTTTCTCTGCTGCTGGCTTTTTATCCTTGAAAAACATCTCAGACACCCCCTTTATACTTGTACATTTGGCATCTTGCCGATGATGATGCGTATGCCAGAATGTCATTTTATGGAATTGATAATTGTTCTTGTTAGTTATTCCTAACTTCATTTATAAAATCATTCTATCTTGAAATGATCATATTGGCAAGGGTTGTTTTGGTAATTGAATACTTAATTCGTTGACGGAGAAGAAAATAATCCAAATGACCTATTTTCGACATATTTATGAGATGTCTTGGAGCAGGTTTTTTAGCCACATAAAAAAGCCCCCGTTAGGAGGCTGGTAAAGATCACAGTTGCAGGTAGATTCCGCGAACGGGAGAACCGTCAGCTCCCTTCAGTTTAAGGGGGAGAAACGCGTAGAGGCCTCTGGTTTCTTTAATCTGATCTAATCTGCAAAGATTTTCGACAATGAGGCAGTTGTTTTTCATGAGGATTTCATGGGCTGGGTAGATTTCTTTTCGAGTGGGGTCCACATTCAGGGCATCAATGGCAATCAGTGACATCTGTTTTTCCACCACCATTTGTGCCGCCTCTGGTGTGAGGTAGGGGTGCCGCTGGTAGTGATCGTGATGATGAAAATAATGGTCCCAGCCCGTGTGGATGATGAGAAAATCGCCGGGAACAGCCTCTTGAAGGCTTGGTGCCAGCATGACCGGGGTGATGGGGGTCTCAGCTTTCAACTGGGTGAGCACCACTTTAACCCCCATGCCTACAAAGCGATGAATGGGGATGGTGTCAATGGGGTCACCCAAAGGGTCGATATGATAGGGGGCATCGATGTGGGTGCCGGTGTGGCTTCCCAGCAGGAGTCGGTTGACATGAAAGCTGTCTTGTTCGTGGGTGAAGGCGCTTTCTATGGATGGTTCCGGGTCGCCGGGAAAAATGGGCATGCCCTTTTCAATGGCATGGGACAAATCGATGACCTTCATGGCATTGCCTCCTTTGCTGGTTGAGGTGATATCCCCTGTGATACTCGCTGTGTTTATCCGGAACCAGTTTCACCTTTGGAAGCCTGGAGGGCGGCCCCTTCATACTTAAGAGAAGCACGGGCGTATTTTTCACCAAAAATCAGATACTCCCGGTCTTGATCTGAAACATCCGGATAGCTTCTTTTGGCCCAGACGGCCAGCACAAATCCGATGAGTGCCCAGCCGAATATCAGCATCCATTCATGGGGCCAGGCCAGGGATCCGGGCCCGACGGGAAGGTACAGGGTGATGAAGAGACCGGAGGTAATTACGGCGAGAACCCCCATGAGTTTTCCCTTCTTGATCAAGAAAGGGCGCTCAAGATTGGGTTCTTTTTTTCGAATCATCATAAAAGAGATGGATACCATGAAATAGGCCACCACCGTTCCGAAGGCACTGGCATTCACAAACCAGATCAGGGCATTGCGCCCCAGAAAAGGTGCCAGACAGCAGATGCCGCCTGATAACAGGATGGCTGCCGTGGGGGTTTTGTAGACGGGGTGCAGGCTGCCGAAGATCTGAGGCAGCATTTTGGCCCGCCCCATGGCAAAGAGCACCCGGGTGCCGCCAACGATAAAGCCGTTCCAGCTGGAGAGAATACCGCACATGGCACCCAGAATCAGCATTTTTCCAAAGAGAGGGGAGCCGTAGGCATAGGTCATGGCATCGGCCACTGGAACGGAAGCCGCTTCACGCACTGCCGGCGGTGCAGCCATGCTGATGCCCACGATCATGATGATGTACCAGACCGCTGCCATCATAATGGAAATGACCAGAATGCCGGCAATCTGATTCAGGGGAATTTTCATTTCTTCTGCCGACTGGGGAATCACATCAAACCCGACAAACATGGCCGGTGCCATGAGGAGTACGGAAATGATGCCGGCGCCGCCGGTGAATACCGGCACCATGTATTCTGTATTGCCGAAGGAGACGCTGCCAAAGAAGAAGGCAATGCCCGACAGCAGAAGCCCGGTGGTGGCCATGATCTGAAAAATGGCGGAGGGTTTCGTGCCAATGTAGTTGAGGTAGTGGAGGGCAATGGCAAAAACTATGCCGACGATAGCCCATGACAGATGCACATCGTACCCTGCCACCGTCCACAGATAGCCTGTTTCAGGCAGGGGGTAGAGGTAATTGATGGCCGTTGAAATGGCAATTCCCTCCCAGGCGGCCACGCCAAGATACGCCAGGCAAATGGCCCAGGCGGTCACCCAGCCCCATTTATATCCCAGACCCCGATAGGCGAACACCATCTCTCCGCCAGCCAGGGGCAGGGCAGGGGTAAGCTCTGCATAGGTGAGACCCACCAAAATACACATGGTGGTTCCCAGAATAAAAGCCAGAATGGCCCCTGCGATGCCCGCTTCTGCCACCCAATAGCCAGCCAGCATCACCCATCCCCAGCCAATCATGGTGCCAAAGGCCAGTGCCAGCACGTCGGTTCGCGAGAGTACCTTGCTTAAACTGTACCGCTGCTCATTCATCTGAATCCTCCTGCCATTGATTCCTTATCAGCTCTTCCAGTTAGCTGTCTTAAGATGAATGCTCTGATTAAAGTCATGATCATTGTTGTGATCAATGGCATGATCATTGATTAGTTCTTGGATACCACCCGGCGAAACTCATCCATGGCCGCCTCCCGAACTTCGGGCACCGCCAGAATTTCCCAGCCGGTGAGGGCAAGGGCCGCAACACTTTTCAGCATGGCATCGTCGCCCCGGAGAGAGGCGCTGGCAGCAGCAAACTCCCGGGTGTGACCGACCACCGTTTCTGACGCAATGGCCACATAGGGGTGGATGGTGGGCATGGCCCGGGAAACGTTACCCACATCTGAGGAACCGGTGGGTTCATGGGGGTCGGCATAGCCCATGGGGATTCCCTCAACAGCCAGGTGCAGTTTAAACCGTTCTTCCAGCACCAGGTTGGGGTACCGTTCGCTGTAGGGTTCGTCGTGATCAGAATGGAAAGTGGCCCCGACTTTGGCCGCTTCTTCTTCGGCCACCTGTTTCAACTCTTCCATCACCATCACCACTTCTTCCCGGGTTTCGCCGCGAATGAGAAACTTGCCGCAGGCTTCATCCACAATGACGTTGGACGCGGTGCCGCCGGCAGTGATGATGCCGTTGACTTTCACTTTTGAGGGCCACTTGGCCTGTCGTTCATCAATGGCATTGAACACCTGCAGGAGCGGACGCAGGGCGTTGATGCCCTGTTCCGGCTTAGAGGAGTGGGCGGTCTGCCCGCCAAAAGTCATCACCAGCTCACAGCAGGCGGTGCTCCCCCGGCCGATGACCGACTGGTTGGAGGGGTGGATCATGAGTGAAAAATCCACATCGTCAAAGGCACCCGCTTTCAGGAGCAGTATTTTGCCGCCGCCGCCTTCTTCTGCCGGGGTTCCCATGAGCACCACCCGACCACCGGTTTCCCGTATCAGGCGGCTGAGTACCAGGGCAGCTCCAACGGCACTGGCAGCAATGAGATTATGACCGCAGGCATGGCCGATTTCCGGCAGGGCATCGTACTCTGCCAGAAACGCCACGGTGGGCCCGGGTTTACCGCTGTCGTACACCGCTTTAATTGATGTTGTCATACCGCCGATCCCCCGGTTCACCTGAAACCCTTCCTGTTCCAGCAGCAGTGCCGTCTTTTCAGACGCCAGATGCTCCTGGAAGGCCAGCTCTGGTGTTTCATGGATGGTATGGCTGAGACTCACCAGTTGATCACCGTATGTCTTCAGCAGTTCCGTCACCTTCTGCCGGGGGGCCTTTGTTTCCCGGGGTGCTGTTGTGTCATTCATTTCAAGGGGTAATGTGCGATCCATGTGAGTTCTCCTTTTGACTGTCGTTTTTTTGACTGTTGATTGTTGCTCTGCATGGTGTAATACTGCCGATTCTTATTGATCCTATTGGTCCTACTTGATATTTTGGGCTGTGCAGTTTTTTCCGTGACAAAATGTCATTAGCGCGGGGCGGAACCACCGGGAAAAGAGGCCAATCACCCGGCCGATGCCAAGGGCCGCTATCAGGGTGCCTTCCCGAACGCCCATCATGCCGTTGCCCGACAGAAATGAAAGCAATAAGGCAGCCGAAACGATGACACAGTCAAAAATGACCTTGACGCTTGAAAAGGGTCGGTCGATTTTTGTGGCGATGGTCATCACCAGACCTTCCGGCGGCTGCGGCACCAAATCACCCACCAAATAGAACATGATGCCCAGACCAATGAGAATCAGACTGACTGCCAGCAGGGATAGTTGCAGCAGGTAGCTTTCGGGGGCGGGGAAAACCAGCAGCCGGTTGGTGAGCGACACAAAAGTGCCAAAGAGGCTGGCCACCAGTACCTGAAACAGGTTTTTCAGTTTGAAGTTTCGGCGTAGCAGTAAAATTTGAATGACCACATAGCTGGAAAAAATCAGGGTGGTGATGATGCCCATATCCACGTTGATGATGCGGCTGATCACATAGGGCAATGAGTTCATGGGGGAGACGCCCAAACTGGATTTAATGGAGAATGAGACTCCCAGGGCCAGCAGAAACATCCCCAGCACATAAATGCTGACTCGCCGCAACCAGAGTTGGATGCCCGGCGTCGACACCGGCACCGCCATTTCAGCGGCTAATGGTTGTGTTTTTTCCTGAACTGCCATAGACTCGTTCCTTATATCGTGTATTTAGGTTGATAAAGGCCACCCATAAGCCTGTAAAGCCTGTCTGTTCATCTGTTTGGGGTGAATCACCGGCCAGCTCGACAGCGGTTGTCGTTTGTTCACCGTTTATCGTCTTATTGTACCACTTTCACCCTGATTTGCCTATGCAAGCTCATGATCGCTGATGGGTTGACAGCACATGAAAAACAGCCTCTCAGAAAAGGCTGAAGGCTGTTTTTCAGTGGTGATGGGCAATGATTTCGAAAATGGTTTCGAAGGTATTTTAAGAATTAGTGACCTCCGGCAAAGCGGTTGCGGGTCATGACATCAAAGATGACGGCGATGACTAGAATACCGCCCCTGATCATGTACTGATAGCTGATTCCCACACCCATGAGGTTCATACCACTGGTGAGGGAAGCCATCACCAGTGCGCCAATGATGGAGCCGGTGACTTTTCCCACGCCTCCGGCGGCGGAAACCCCGCCCACATAGGCGGCTGCAATGGCATCCAGCTCAAAGAGAGTGCCGGCAGTGGTGGTGGCCGACTGGAGCCGGGAGGTATAGAGAATGCCGGAGAGGGCCGCCAGCATGCTCATGGAGGCGAAGACAAAATAGGTGATTTTGTTGACATCGATCCCCGAAAGGGCAGCGGCCTCCGGGTTGCCTCCCACGGCGTAGATGTACCGGCCCAGCACTGTTCTGTTGGTGATAAAGTGATAAATGGTTACCACGATCAGCACGATCACCACTGTCCATGAAAGCCCGTTGTACATGGCCAGAATGCGGGTGACATAGCCAATGAGAAAGGATATGAACAGCAGCTTTGCCACAAAAATGGGCAGGGAGGGAATTTCAAAATTGTACCGGATTTTGGTGTTTCGGTTGCGGATTTCCATCAGCACAAAGGCGGCAATGGCCAGGGCGCCAACAAGCAAAGTGACAAAATGATAGCCCGGCAGAATGTTGATGTCGGGAATAAACCCGTTGCCAATGGCGTTGAACTGGCGGCTGGGAACGATGATGGTGCCTGTGCGGCTGGTGACCTGCAGCAGGGCACCCCGAAAGATCATCATGCCTGCCAGCCCCACCACAAAGGCGGGAATGTTAAGCCGCGCCACCAGAATACCGTTCACCAGACCCACCAGACCGCCCAGCAGCAGCACTGCAACAATCACCAGGGGAAGAGGTAGATTGGTGCGGGTAATGAGGATGGCTGCCACTGCGCCCAGAAATCCGGCCAAAAAACCCACGGAAAGGTCGATGTGCCGAATGACAATGACCAGTGTCATGCCCACCGCCAGCACGGCAATGTATCCCATGGAGTTGATCAGGTTGCTGATATTGCGCGGTGACATGAAGACCCCGTTGGTGAGCAGGGAAAAGGTGAACATAATCACAAAGAGTGCAATGAACATCCCATAGGTGCGGATGTTTTTTTTCAGTATGGTTTTCAGCTCATTAAAGAAGTTCATAGGCGACCTCCTACCCCGAAATCAACCACTACATGGTGGCCAGTTCCATGATTTTGTCCTGGGTGGCTTCAGCGGCATTCACTTCACCGGTGATGCGCCCTTCTGACACCACATAGATTCTGTCACTCATGCTCAGCACCTCCGGCAGTTCCGATGAAATCATGATAATGCTCAAGCCTTGGTCTATTAGTTTATTCATGATGGTGTAGATTTCGTACTTGGCACCCACGTCAATGCCTCTGGTGGGTTCGTCGAGAATCAGTATTTTAGGCTCTGTGAAGAGCCATTTTCCGATGGAAACCTTTTGCTGATTGCCGCCGCTGAGGTTGCCGATGGTTTGTTCCAGTGACGGTGTTTTAATGGTCAGGGCATTTTTGTATTGGACCGCTGTGTTGATTTCATCATTTTCATTCACGACGCCCCGCCGGGAAAGCTTTTTAAGATTGGCAAGGGAGAGATTGTTTTTCACGTCCTGTATGAGAATCAGGCCCTCCCGCTTCCGGTCTTCGGTGACATAGGCCAACCCTGCCTGAATGGCTTCCCGGGGCTGGCGGAAGGTCACCGCCTGGCCATACATGAAGAGCTGTCCACTGATCTGATAGTGGCGGGGATTCCCAAAAAGGCTGTATGCCAACTCAGTGCGACCGGCACCTATGAGCCCGGCGACTCCCACCACCTCGCCTTTGTGAACCTTTAAGTTCATTTCCTTCAAGATGGAACGACCTGCAGCCGGATCATAGGCATTCCAGTTTTTCACTTCCAGCACCACTTCACCGCGCTCTTTGGGGGCGCGTTTGGGAAAGATATCGTGGATGGCCCGCCCCACCATGTTGCGAATCAGTGCCTGTTCTGTTACTTCGCCGGCAGCGGCATCAAGGGAGCAAATGGTCTGGCCGTCCCGAATCACCGTCACCGTATCGGCAATTTTAATGACTTCCCGCAGCTTGTGAGAGATCATAATGGAAGTGATGCCTTCGGCTTTCAGTTCCTTCAGCAGCATCATCAGATTTTCTGAGTCATCGTCGTTGAGGGCAGCGGTGGGTTCGTCGAGAATCAGCAGGTCAATGTTCTTGCTGAAAGCTTTGGCAATTTCCACCAGTTGCTGTTTGCCCACTCCCAGCTCTTTGACTTTCACTTCTGGATTCACCTTCAGGCGCACCCGTTCCAGCAGTTCCCCTGATTTAATGATGGTTTCGTTCCAGTCAACCAGGCCCCTTTTGTGAATCTCATGACCCAGGAATATATTTTCATAGACTGATAATTCCGGGATGAGGGCCAGTTCCTGGTAAATAATGGCGATGCCTGCCTTTTCGCTATCCTGGGTATGATAAAAGGTTTGCACACTGCCGTTCAGGAGAATGTCACCACTGTAACTGCCATGGGGCCATACCCCCGACAAGACTTTCATCAATGTGGATTTTCCTGCGCCGTTTTCTCCCACCAGGCAGTGTATTTCGCCTCTTTTAACTCTGAAGTTAACCTTATCGAGGGCTTTCACTCCTGGAAATTCCTTGGTGATGTCTTTCATTTCAAGTATATAGGGCGATTGTTGGGTTGTCTTGTCCATCTTCACTCACCTCTGCTGATCAGTGGTCTTTCACCAATGGCATAAGAGAATAGTGAAAGCAGTCTGCCTCCACTATTCTCTTGATCACTGCCATGGGCAAAGGTTTTCACTTTAGCCCGAAAGCCGCTCTTTACAACCCGGTAAACTGAGAAGCTTCATAGTAGCCGGAATCGATGAGGGCTGCCTGCACATTATCCTGGTCAACCACAATGACCTCTGTCTGCTTGGCAGGTACATCGGTGACGCCGTTATCATAGCTGCCGGTGGTGTCAGGTGTCTGGCCATCCAGTACTGCCAGGGCCATTTCAATGGAATCTTTTACCAACGACCGGACATCCTTAAAAACAGTCATGGACTGACGGCCATCAATGATGTACTGAACCGAAGCAATTTCGGCATCCTGCCCTGTGACAACAAAGCTGGTCACATCGCCGTCGGTGGCGAAGGTATCGGCAATGGAGCGGGCAGTACCGTCGTTGGGTGCCAGGATGTAGACATCGCCTTTATCAGCAGCACCGGCTGAAGTCAGGTGAGATTCTGCTTTATTGCGGGCTTCATTGAAATCCCAGTTGGTGGTGACCTGGTTGATGATGCGACCCATTTCATCACGGGTAAGTGTGGCCTTGTCTTGAAGATTAACGGCCTCGGAAGAGTTGATGATTCGGAAGGTGCCGTCTGCCACTTTGGGCTGCAGCACATTCCATGCACCTTCAAAGAACAGGAAGGCATTGTTGTCGGACGCTGCACCAGCATAAAGATACAACGGATTGTCACTTCCCTGGGCTTGATCCACCAGGTATTGCCCCTGAGCGGCTCCCACGGCAATGGAGTCAAATGTGACATAGTAATCAACGGATTCGGTTCCAGTGATGAGACGGTCATAGGAAATAACCGTCACCCCTTCGGCCCGGGCAGCGTCTGCTGCTGCTGCCGCCGCATCGCCGTCATGGGGGCAAATGATCAGCACTTTGATGCCCTTGGTGAGCAGAGATTCCACGTTTTGCAGTTCGTTGGAGGAAGAACCCTGGCTGAAGAGAATTTCCACAGAGTAATCACTATCTGCCAATGCTTCATTAAACCGGGTTTCATCCTGAACCCAACGGGGTTCATCTCTGGTGGGAAGAACAATGCCCACCTCAGGACCAGTGCTGGCAGATGGCTCGCTGGGAGCAGCCGGTTCTGCCGGTTCTGCCGGTTCTGCCGGCTCACTGGGGGCTGCCGGTTCACTGGCCGGGGTGCAGCCTGAGAGGAGGGTTAATCCCAAAAGAAATGCAACCAAAATCGCCATCATTTTTCTGTTTGTATACATACATCTAACCCCTTCCTTAGACACTTTCCGTTAAAACGTTCAGGTTAAATCGGAATATTCCGACTTTTGAAACTGTCAATAGACGCTCTTTCTGTTATCCTCTGCTCAGGTTATGGCGCCAAATGAACCACCTCCAATGGTTTCCTGTTTCCGGCGAACCAGCGTTACGATTCCTCAGCTATTAATTCCTGAACTTTTTGAGATTCCGCGATCTTTTTGAGTTTCCACCATCATCATACCCGCTTCCATTGATTTTATTCATCATTTCATTTTATTGACAGATGTGTCTTCTGCTGATTTCAAATGCCATTTAGGGGTAATGAACGAATGAATATCTGCTGAAAATTTGTTGGATTTGGCTGGATGAGTGTTAAAGTTCTTCTCGAGTCTGCACATCCAAGAATCCACAAGATCAAGAACTTTAGAATTTGAGCAGTTAATATAGCTTGAGAGCTTAAGAGCTTAAGAGCTTAAGAGCTTAAGAGCTTAAGAGCTTGAGAAATCAATAAAAGCGAGGCGATGCAGATGATTCAGGTGGGTATTGTAGGATACGGGCTCTCCGGTCAGATTTTTCACGGAGCATTGTTGGAGACGCTTCCCGCCTTTCAGGTTCAGGGAATTGCCACCAGCGACTCTGCCAAACAGCTCCTGGCTGCCAAACACTTTCCTTCTGCCAGAGTGTTTACTGATGCTGATCAACTTATTTCACTGAAAACCATTGATTTGGTGGTCATTGCCACTCCCAATCGATTTCACCACGCCCTGGCCAGGAAGGCCCTTTTGGCAGGCAAGCACGTGGTGGTGGAAAAGCCATTTACTGTTTCTGTTGCAGAGGCGGCTGATCTGATGGAAACGGCCCAGCGAACCCAACGGTTGCTGACCGTCTACCATAACCGGCGGTTTGACAGTGATTTTTTGACCTTGAAGCAAGTGCTTTCAGGCGGTTCCCTGGGGGAAATTCGCCTTTTTGAAGCTGCCTATGACCGGTTTCGGCCAGACTTGAATCCTGACGCCTGGCGGGAACAGCCGCAGCCCGGTTCAGGTATCTTGTACGACTTGGGTTCACATCTCATAGATCAGGCCCTGGCTCTCTTCGGTATGCCTGAAAGTCTTTTTGCCGATATACGTTCCCTGCGAAGCGGGCAGGCTGACGACCATTTTGAAATCATCCTGGACTACCCGCAACTGAAGGTGACGCTGTTGTCACGCCCCCTGGTGAAAGAACCGCTGCCCCGGTTTGCCGTGCATGGCACCCGGGGATCCTATGTCAAATACGGTCTTGATGTGCAGGAAGCAGCACTTCGGGCGGGCATGCGCAAAAAAAACGACTCATGGGGACAGGAGCCGGAAAGCCAGTGGGGCACATTGCATACCATTGATGAACGTCGACATGTTACCGCCCTGCCGGGAAACTACCACGCCTTTTACGAAGCTCTGGCTGCAGCCATTCTCAAGGGTGCTCCTCTGCCAGTCACGGCCCAGGAAGGCAAACAGGTGATTCAACTTATTGAAAACGCCCGTGAAAGTCATGAAAGGGGATGCAGGGTAAAAATCGCCACCAGTTGAGTATTTACATTTTTTAACACCTTTATGCTCATTAATCGTTATTGGAGGGTGGGATGCAAACACCGCAAATGTCATCATGAATCAGCCACTGCCTTAATTTTAAATTGGAGGTGCCCTATGAAAAAGTTTTTTGCCGAGTTTAAAGCTTTTGCAGTAAAAGGAAATGTGATTGATCTGGCAGTGGCGGTGATCATCGCCGGTGCCTTTGGAAAGATTGTTGCGTCCTTCGTCAACGATCTGGTGATGCCTCTGATTGCTGCAGTTTTTGGCATTCCCAATTTTTCAGAGTTGGCTGTCACCGTTAATGGGAGCGAAATCATGGCGGGTCTTTTTATTCAAACACTGGTGGATTTTGCCGTCGTTGCCTTTGTGATTTTTATCGCCGTGCAACAAATCAATCGCTTCAAAAGGAAAGAAGCGGACGCACCTGCTCCGGTACCGGAACCCTCACCCGAAGAAGTGCTGCTTCAGGAAATTCGAGACCTTTTGAAGGAAAACCGGCAGTGAACCAGCGCATCTGAATGAGAAACATCTTCAAGGAATCCTGCGCCCGGAATACTGAAATAGTCCTGATTTCAGTACCGGGCGTTTTCTCTGATATTCTCCAATTTTGATGCATGCTGTCAGGGCTACCACGGGAAAATACATGTGGTGTATCTGCCATTATTCGTTTTTTTGCAGGTTCTGAAACAGAATGAGCGCCTCTTCGTAATCAAATCGCTCGATATATGAGCGGATTTGTGCCAGCTGACTCTCTTCAATCAGATGAGCATCTGCCAGGTGATCCTTAATGTTGTCGAATTGCTGTATTGACAAGGTGTTGTTCTGTTTTAGGAGTTTAATTAATTGCTCAATTTCATTATTTAGTGTATTGGCATCAAGCTTTTGAAATGTCCCGGCATTTTCTTCCTCTTCAAGATGCAGTGCAGGTTGAAGCCATTCAATTGATTGTTGCAGCAAGTGATGCATTTGTTCTGCTTTTGCTTTCCATTTTTCAGTGTCGCTGCTCATGCGCAGGCTTTCTTCCAATTCTTGCACAGCCTGATGCAAGGCTTTCAGTCCCAGGCTTCCCGATATTCCTTTGTAGCTGTGTGCCATGTTCAGTACCTGATTATACTGTTCATTCAGTATGTACTCTCTCAGGCTGCAGACATCACTTCCTCCATGCTCGATAAACTGATTGAGTAATTTCACCAGGATTCGATGATCGCCTCCAACAGATCTGATTCCATGCTTCATATCCAACCCCTTATTATTTTTCAACTTCTTCAGAAAGTTGATTTCTGAGGCGGAGGCCTGTTTTTGTTGATTGTTTTTGATGACCGTTTCACAGGTTGCTTCTGAAACCTCCTGGTGGGTACTATTTTCCAAGCCACTACCGGGCAACCATTTCAACAGCATTTTGTATAAATCTTCTGGATCCACCGGCTTTGCAAGGTGGTCGTTCATGCCGGCTTCAAGGCATTTTCTGACATCCTTATCAAAAGCGCTGGCCGTCATGGCAATGATGGGAAGCTTCCGGCAGGATTCGTGCTCACGAATACGTCGCGTAGCTTCCAGGCCATCCATCACCGGCATCTGCACATCCATCAGTATCATGTCATATTCACCCGAAATTGCTTCACTAACTGCTTCCAAGCCATTTTGTACTGTTTTATGATTTAATCCCACATTCTGTAAAAGTTGTGCGTTCACTTCCTGAATGATTTGATTGTCTTCCACCATTAACACGTTTCCCCTGCTTTGTTCCCGAAGTGCACATTCATAGCTCCCTTGTTGACCAACTGCCTGGCGTCCCTTTGGCACTGCATCTGTTTGGTACAGTAATTGATTAAGAGCATCAAAAAGGCGAGAAGGTGTGATGGGTTTTAATAACACGTGATCGATTTTAGCACGCTGAAGCTCGTGTTCTTTAATTTCATAGCCGTAAGCTGTGATCATCAGGTATTGGGGAGGCTGGGACAAATGATGGGATTGTGCCAGCATAACGGTATCGACACCGTCCAGGCCCGGCATTTTCAAATCGACCACTATGAGGTGAAAAGGTTCGTTCTGTGCATCTGCCTGAGTCAATCGTTCAATTCCCCGATAGCCGGATTCAACTGTTTCAACTTCCATCCCTAAGTTTTCCAACATGATATGCATGATTTCTCTTGCCTCTTCAGAGTCATCAATGACTAAGGTTCTCAGCCCGGAAAGTATTCGGTACTCTGCCGGCATTTCAAAGTAACAATATGATTTTTCAAAGGGTATTTCGATCCAAAAAAGGCTTCCTTTTCCAGGTACACTTGTCACACCAATGTGTCCACCCATGAGATCTGTGAGTTTCTTGCAGATTGCCAGCCCTAAACCAGTGCCGCCATAGCGCCGGGTAGTCGATTCATCTGCCTGTTCAAACTCCCGAAACAAACGGTTCATCTGTTTTTCCGTCATGCCAATGCCGCTGTCTTCCACCTCAAAACGCAACCTTATTCGTGCGTTATCATCGTTTTCTTTGCCCGTGATCCTCCCCCTGATTTTAATGCTTCCTGAATCAGTGAATTTAATCGCATTATTAACCAGATTGAGCAGTATTTGCCCCAGTCTGACCCCATCTCCTTTCAACATAAAAGGGATATGATCCAGGTCCACGACCAAATCAAGTTCTTTTTTATCAATTTGATTGGCAACCATGCTGCAAATATTGTCAACCATTCTGGCAGGTTCAAATTCATGAATATCCAACGTTAACTTATTGGCTTCAATTTTTGACAAGTCAAGCACATCGTTGATAATTTGCAACAAGTTTTTTGACGCAATGGTCAGTTTATCCAGTTGATCCATTTGTCTGATGGAAAGCGGATCTCGTTTGATCAGGTGAGCGTATCCGATAATGGCATTCATGGGCGTTCTGAGTTCGTGGCTCATGTTGGAAAGAAAAGTGCTTTTGGCCTGACTGGCTGTTTCAGCTGCTGCCTTTGCCTCTTCAAGTTCACAGGTGCGTTGTTCCACCATTTTCTCAAGATGAGTCCGATATTCTTCCAGTTCTCTCATAATAAGATGCTTTTCTGTGACATCCTGCACTGTGCCCACACTAATGGAAGGATTCCCTTCTTCATCAAACTCTATTTCTGCCCTGCCCTCCACCCACTTGATTTGTCCATTGACAATGATTCGATGATTGATACAAAAGGGGATGCCTTCCAGAGATCCCAAAACCGCGCTATCAACAATTTTCTTGTCATCCGGATGAATAAAACTCTTGAACAACTCAAGGCTAACAGACGTTCCAGGATCAAGCCCGTAGATGCGGCACGATTCATCTGACCACACCATTTGACTACTCTTCAAATCCACACGCCAGTGGCCTGTTTGAGAGACTTTTTGAGCCCTGGTTAGATTTGCTTCACTTTGCTGCAGTTCCTCAGTTAATTTCTCCCTGTCTTGTGCCATCATGGCCAATCCCAACTGATCAGCCACCTGATTGCAAAATATCATTTCTTCGGTCAGGCAAGCCTGCTGCCCGTTTATGTTTTCAAATGCAATAAGCCCCAGTTTTTTGCCTGCGGAAACAATGTGGCAAAACAACAATGAATGATTTTTCGCAGGCTTCAGGTATTGCTCTGCATATTGCTTTGTAACAGGATTCTTGAGTGCATCTTCCGTTCGAATGCATCGGTTGGTTTCCAGGTACTTGAATAATGCTGGATAGGTGCCTGTGTCAAGATCATCCATAGTAACATGTGATTTTTGGGTTGATTCATAAAGATCCAAACACGACAGTACTTTTTCGTTTTCCTGGTATTGCCAAACTGATATGCGACCTGATTTCAGCTGTGTCCCCAACAACTCGGTCACCCCTGAAACAAACTCCTTTAAATGATGGCCTGTCGATATTTGCAGTTTAATGATTTCTCCCATTAGGCGCTGATGCAAATCAAGAAGATCACGTTGCTTTTCAATATGCTTCTCCATCTCTTTTCGTTTGCTGATATCGTTAACAGAAACCAGGATGGCCGCCTGCTGGTCATATGTCACATGAGAGGCTGACAGTAACACCCAATATTGCCGGCCCTTCCGACTATACAGGGGCATCTCATAATCACTGATCGCATCTTGGCCTTCCAGCATGTTTGATAATTTCTGGCGATCTTGAAAGTGAAGAAAAAGGGCATCTGCGTTTTGATCGGTTCCACCGTCTGCGTCGATTCCAAAGTATGATCTTGCATTTCGGTTTCCATAACAAAAAATGCCATCCTCTTCCCGAAGTATAATGATGGGAAATGGCGCATACTCCAATATGTGACGCAAGTCACTCTCGCTGATATTCAGCGCTTGATCTGTTAAGACAGCCATGATTACACCTCCCCTTTACGCTTCATCTGCAACCTCACGCAGTACCCTTTTGAAAGCCTCCTTCTCCACTTCAAAAGCGCCCACCACATCGGGGGCAAAGTGTTTTCCTTTTTGCTGTATAATCATTTTCATGGCCTGTTCCATCGTCCAGGTTTCTTTATAGACTCTTGGTGCCGTCACTGCATCAAACACATCCGCCAATGCCATTAACTGAGCTGCAAGAGGAATTTTGTCTCCCTTAAGTCCCAGAGGATACCCAGTACCATCCCACTTCTCATGATGAAAACGAGCAATGGTTTCAGCTTCTTCCAGAAATAGAAGTGCTTGTGGTTTAAACTGGTCGCTGATGACAGAGTTGATTTCCACCACTTGTCTGATGGCGTTTCGAATGGCATCACCTCCGATGGCCGAGTGTTTCTTCATGATTTCAAATTCTTCAGCCGTCAGTTTACCTGGCTTTAAAAGAATATGGTCAGGAATGCCAATTTTTCCAATGTCATGTAACGGCGCTGCTTTAACCATTCTGGCAATATAGTTGTCGTTGAGTACTTCCTGATATTTGAAAATTTCTTTCATGCAATTGGCTAAAATCTCCACATACTTTTGTGTTCGCGTGATATGGTGAGCTGTATCAACATCCCGGGTTTCAGCCAGTTGGGAAATCATGCTGAGTGTAATATCCTGAATGATTACATTTTCCCGAATACGACGGGCAACTTCCATCTCCAGCCATTCTTTCTGGCTTTTCAATTGATCTCTTGCCTGTTTTAATTCAAGATGCACATTCACCCGTTTTAATACGATGGACGATATGAATGGTTTTATGATGTAATCAACCGCACCCATTTGAAATCCCCGCTCTTCGTCGATGCTGCCGTCAAGGCCAGAGATGAAAATAACAGGAATTTCTTTATGAACAGGATTTTTCTTAAGACGCTGTAACGTTTCATAGCCGTCCATTTCCGGCATCATAATATCAAGGAGAATCAGGTCGGGAACAGGATCTATTGAGGCGTTTTTCAATGCTGACAAGCCACTTTTACATGCACGGACATGATAGGCAGGGCTTAGTAGCTCATTTAAAATGGTAAGATTGTTGGGATTGTCATCCACAATAAGAATTGTTGGTTTCTTCAGTTCTGACACCTCATTTCACTCTCTTCTGTAAATCAACTTAATTTATCGTTCATTTAGTCTTCATTATACCTCAATTCATGTGTTTTAATCGAAATATTCCGGCAGATCCAACATCTACTTATCCATTCATGTTTATTGCAAATCCAACAGCCTGGGCGTGGCGTCGACAAACTGGCAAATCATGATTCATGGTCTCCGCCTGATATTTTGTCAAAGTATCTGAAGGCATACCCGACACTTTCATGACACTATTCGCAAAATAAAATCTACCAACACTTGAAAACGTTGGTAGATATGACGTACATGCAGAACTTGAACCTGCAATCAATCTATTCGAAGGTTGTCACATTTCACTTCATCTGTGACTCTTCAGCTTTCATACGGTCAAGAATGGTCCGAATTTCAGCCAGTGTCTCGCCCAGTTTTTCTCGGTCTTTTGCGGCGACCTGTACTTTTGCTTGCGAAGTCAGTTCTTTAAATATCACTGCCCGCAGATTAGCGGCCGACCCGGTGAAGTTGTGAAGTTTATGCTTGATTGCTTTCCAGTCTTCTACTTCAAGGGCAGATGCCATCTCATCAGCCAATTCCAACCAGGCATCCGTTCCCTGTTTCAGCAGTGTTTCTGTGGACGCTCCGTCAAAATCGGTTTCTTTCATCAGATTTTGTATGATTTTTGACCGAATACCCGGACTACTGGCAAGCGCGGCTTCAGGTTCAGTTGCTTCCGTCGGACCCGGCGAAAGCCCTTCATCCTCTTTTTTAATGGTCATGTTGACATCTTCCTGGAGCAGGACGTTGATTTCCATAAAGTCCAGCGGTTTGGCCAGGTAGGCGTTCATGCCGGCTTTCAGGCATCTGGTTTCATCTTCTTTCATGGCGTGGGCGGTCATGGCGACAATTCGGGGCTGTTTGATCCCTTTCAGTTGCCGAATCTGTCGGGTGGCTTCCAGGCCATCCATCACGGGCATCTGAATGTCCATTAACACCAAGTCGTAATTTTTTTGCCGGCAGGCTTCGATAGCTTCCAGGCCATTTTGAGCCACGTCACAGCTCATGCCCCGATTTTGCAGCAACTGCACTGCCAAAGCCTGATTGACTGGCTGGTCGTCCACCACCAGCACCTTGATCCGCTCATTGTCGTGGGCTTCCCTGAGACTGTGGCGGGTGATGAGGGATGGGGTTTGGTGTCTTTTCAATCCCGTCACCAGACTGGCCACGGTGTCCAGCAGATCACGCCGGCTGAGGGGTTTGGTCAGGTAAGCGCTGAAGCCTATATCACTTGCTGTTTTAGCACTGCCAGGTTCCATGACAGAGGTCAGGAGGCACAAGGGAATATCTTTGGTGTCTGGTATGGCTTTCAAGGCAAAGGCCATGGCTTCTCCCGCCATACCAGGCATCTGCTGGTCCAGCAGGGCGCAGTGAATGTTTTCACGGTTGGCTGTCTTTGTGATAATCTGTTCCAGTGCCTGGGTGCCTCGCGCGCTCTCTGTCACCCGGCAACCGGCTTCTTCCAGGTAGGTGCGGATGATCTCCCGGTTTGACCCATCATCATCCACCACCATGATGTGCTTACCTTTTAATACCTGGTGACTGGCCAGCTGAGGTAAGGGCGTTCGGTCTTTTTCAAGTGGAAGGGTCAGAGTGAAGGTGCTTCCTTCTCCGGGAGAGCTGGCTACAGTGATGGTGCCCTTCATCAGGTGTGCCAGATCGCGGCTGATGGCAAGACCCAGACCGCTGCCGCCGTATTCCCGGGTATTGGAAGCGTCTGCCTGGGTGAAAGATTCAAAGAGACGGCTGACCGCTTCTTCAGAAATACCGATGCCGGTGTCTCTCACCTGAATTTCAACGGTACTGACGGTATCACTTTCATTTATCTGACTGCATTCCACGGCAATATTTCCGATTTCTGTGAATTTCACGGCGTTGCTCACCAAATTGGTGACAATTTGCCTGAGCCGGGTTGGATCTCCTTTCACCTGGAAGGGCAGACAGGGGCGCATTAAGAGATGCAGCTCCAGATTTTTGCTGTGAGCCCGGTGTGCCTGGGGAATCACGGCGGCTTCAAGGGCTGAACGCAGGTCGAAGGGGATGGTTTCCAGTTCCATTTTTCCTGATTCGATTTTACTCAGGTCAAGAATATCGTTGATGAGGCTCAGCAAAATTTCGCTGGAGGTTTTGATGTAGTTGATGTAGGTGGCCTGCTGCTTGTCTGTTTTAGTTTCTTGCAGCAACTGTAAAAACCCCAGGATACCGTTCATCGGGGTACGTATTTCGTGGCTCATGTTGGCCAAGAATTGGCTCTTGGTTCGGCTGGCCTGCTCTGCCTGGTGAGCGGCCACATCCAACTCCAGGTTTTTCATTTCCAGCATGGCAGTAAATTCCAGCAGTTTTTCTTCCTGCTTGAACTTTTTTGTGACGTCCCGCGCCACAGAATACATCACTTCTCCCACCGGTCTTGACCGCCATTCAATCCAGCGATAGGTGTTGTCGGCGCAACGGTACCGGTTGGTAAAACTGCTGACTTCCTCCTGGTTTTTCAGGTTCTGAATCACTTCCATGGTAGCCGGTAAATCTTCCGGATGAACATAATCCAGAAACTTTTTTCCTTCCAGCTCTTCCAGAGAATACCCCAGCACTTTTTCCCATTCCGGGTTTAAGCGGATGAAGGTGCCGTTTGTGTTGGCGATGCAAAGCAAGTCCAGACTGGAGGTGAAATATGTTTCCAACTCCTTTTGCTTGGACGCCAACGTTACTTCCATTTCCTTGCGCTCAGAAATATCTTCCACAATCCCCATGATTTCGTTTTCGTTAATGATGGAAATGTGGATGCGGCCCCAATAGCGTTCACCATTTTTTTTGAGCCCAATGAATTCTGCAGCGACAGTGCCTTTTTCTTCTGCTTCGTTTATTCGGGCTTGGTCCTGGTCTTTGAACTCCGGTGGTGTCAGATCATTAATGGTCAGTTTTATTAATTCTTCCTCTGTATAGCCCGTTAAGGTGCAGGCTGCCGGATTTGCCCGCAGATACTTTCCAGCTCTATCGGTAACAAAAATGGCCAGTGGCGATTGCTCTGTATAGGCCCGATACGCTTTTTCGCTTTCTTCAAGGGCCTTTTCCACCAGTTTTTTTTCAGTAATATCTGTATGGGTGCCGCTCATCAAAAGTGGTATGTCGTCTGCTGTCCAGGAAATGACGTTTCCCCGGTCCTGCACCCAGACCCAGTGGCCATCCCGATGTTTCATACGGTATTCAATGTCGTAGTGGTCTCGCTGATGGCTGAACACTTCCTGCAACTGGGCTTCGGAAGCCTGCAAGTCATCCGGATGGACAAAGCGGTTCCTGGTGTTAATGCTGGTTGGTTCCAGTTCTGCCAGGGTGTATCCCACCATTTCGGCCCACCGCTCATTTAACGTCGTCTTTCCGGTCTGCACGTTCCACTCCCAGGTGCCCACCCGGGTACCTTTAATAATGTCTGCCAACCGCTGCCGTTCTTTCGCCAGCAACTCCTGTGCTTCTTTCAACGGTGTCTGGTCCATCAGATACCCACGGTGTTCCAGAATTTCCCCTTCAGAATCGATGATGCACCGGGTCTGGTCATAAAACCAGTGGTACGTACCGTATTTGGTTTTCAGACGGTAGGACTGGTTGAAATTTTTGATCTTCTGCTTCCGATACGCAACCGATTCGGCGCGAACCCTTTCCACATCTCCCGGATGAATCAGATTGTCATAGTTAAAAGTGTCATCCACCATTTCTTCGGGAGTGTACCCCAGTATTTCCACTACGTTTTCGGAAACCTGCAGAACATTGCCTGCGTCATGCGGGTTCCAGGCAATGGTCAAAACCGGACCCGAGACAAAGAGATCCCGCTCCTGCTGCAATCGGTGCATGACATTCTCCCGGTCCAGATATAATCCCACCTGTGTCGCATACAAGATCGCCAGTTCCGGATTTTTTAACTGGCCGCCCCTGGGCATGATCAGAGTGAAATCTCCTAACATTAGCTCTTTCTTCATGATTTTAACCAAGTTCACCGGACCAATATTAAATGCTTTTTCAATCAGACGGATCAACGGAATCGGAAGAACCTTTCCCGTTAAAGCTTCCATACTATCAAATGTGGCCAGGGTTTCATTCTGGATCTTGGCCTGACGGACCGGATCATGGGGCCACTTTTTGTTAATGGGGTTAAATCCCATTATTTCAGTTACCTTTAACAGATTCTCTGAGGTGCCGGTGATGGCCAGTGTGGTAAAGTCAAGCCCTTTATCATCAAACCGGTTGAAAACAACATAGGCCGCACCCGTGAGGTTACGCATATCTTCCGCTATTTTTTGAGGGGTGGTTGTATCTATTAAGTCAAACATGTTGTCAGTAATCAGCTGAAGCATTGCCGCTTTTTCTGCCAGTTCTATCTGTATTTTTCGGAGGTAGGCTTCCTCGGAACTGTTTTCGATTTCAGAAGTAAGTGTCTGAAGCTGTTTCTCCAAATGCTGCTGCACTTTGAGTTCTTTCATTCGTTTCATTTCCGTTCATCCTTTACATTTATCGAACCTCAACCGCTGTCATCCATTGGTGGCAGTGGTTTGCTCTTCTTAACCCATACTGTGGCGTTTTTGGGGAGACAGGGGTTTTTCACCATTTCCTGAACACGTGTTAATTCCTGTTGCGTGACAGATAAGTATACCATAAACACCGTGATTTTGCAAGAAATTTCTGAAATTTCTGGCACTTTCAGCGTCAACAGCCACCTGCTAAAAAACCGACCCGCTCAGCGGATCGGTCAGACTGTAGACAAAATACGATGAAGACAAGGGGTTTGGTGTAGCAGGTTATTCCATTGCCCTGCGGATCAATTTGTACATTTCACTAACGCCCAGAGGAATAACCGCAAATAATAAGACCAGTGCCCAATGAAAACCAGAGAGCATCTGCAACTGAAATGCCCTGGCCAGAAATGGCACGGAAACAACCATCAACTGCAGTGCAAAACCGGTGAGCATGGCGCCAATGAGGTAAGGGTTGGAGAGCAAACCAATTTGGAAAATGGACCTTGTTTTACTTCTCATTGCCAGGGCATAAAACAGCTGCGTGCCGGCCAGCACCATAAATGCCATTGTTCGTGCATGGGCCATTACCTCCACGGGTATGTTTCGGGCATTCATATGATATCCATACTCATATAATCCGCAGTAAAAGGCTGCCAGGGTCAATGTGCCAATCATTAATCCTCCAAATAACACGCGAAACACTGCACCACCAGCAAAGATGCTTTCCCTGGGAGGTCGGGGAGGTTTATTCATCAGTCCCGGTTCTTCGGAATCCAACCCAAGGGCAATAGCCGGAAGGCTGTCTGTGATCAGGTTGATCCATAAAATCTGGGTTGGCAGTAGCGGCACCGGCCACGAAATGAGAATCGCCACAAAAATAGCAACGACCTCACCCAGATTGCAGGTCAAGAGAAACAGAACGGATTTTCGAATGTTGTCGTAAATAGTTCGCCCTTCCCGCACAGCACGAATGATGGTTGAAAAATTATCATCTGTCAACACCATGTCACTGGCGCCCTTTGAAACATCAGTGCCAGTGATCCCCATGGCAACACCAATATCAGCTGCTTTTAAAGATGGCGCATCGTTCACACCGTCTCCTGTCATGGAGACAACATGCCCGTGTGCCTGAAACGCCTGCACAATCTTCACTTTATGTTCCGGTGAAACACGGGCGAAAACACGGTATTGATGAATGTTCTGATTAAACTCCTCCACTGTCATTTGATCAATTTCTCTACCAGTGATGCTCTGGTCAAGTGATGCGGCAATTCCCAGTTCTTTACCTATTGCAACCGCTGTGTTCTGATGGTCGCCGGTGATCATCACCGGTGTGATGCCGGCGGCTTTTGCTTCGTTGATGGAATCAATTACCTCTGGTCGCGGCGGATCAATCATGCCCACGAAACCAAGCAACACTAAATCCTGCTCCATCTCTTCTGGAGCAATCTGTATTTCCACGTCTTTGTAGGCCGCTCCCAGCACCCGCAGCGCTTCATTGGACATCTTTTCCATCATGGCTTCAAACTCTTTTTGAATCTCCATGGTCAGTGGAATAATTCTTTCGCCGTTGCGGACAAACTTTGAGATTTTAAGCAGATTGTCCATCGCACCTTTGGTGTGCACCCTATACCCCTCACCTTCACGATTCAGGGTAGACATGAGTTTTCGCTCTGAATCAAACGGTTTTTCTGAAACCCGCTCATGCGCTTCTGTCAACATTTTCCATGAAATATTATTTTTGCCGGCCCATACCAGACCGGCTGCTTCGGTGGGATCACCTGTCATTGTGCCGTTCTCCCATGTGGCATCTGCGCAAAGCACAAGGGTTTTCATCAGATCCGTGCCAGCAGCTGCCATGGACGTTTTGCCTTGCTCCTTTGTCTCCATTGGGTCGGTCAGTTCATTGGTTGCCCTTTTCGACATTTCATCGGTGTAGTATTGGGTTACTGTCATCCGGTTCTGTGTCAGGGTTCCTGTTTTATCTGTACAGACAACACTCACAGACCCTAACGTTTCGACCGCTGGCAGCTTTCGTACAATTGCATTGGCTTTTGACATTCGGGTGACTCCCAGTGCCAGTACGATCGCCACGATGGCAGGTAACCCTTCTGGAATGGCAGCCACCGCCAGGCTGATGGCCGTCAGAAACATCTCAAAAATATCCCGTCCCTGGAACACTGAGATAGCCAAAATAAGCGAACAAATACCGACAGCCAGAAAGCCAAGTGTACGCCCCAGTTCCTCCAACCGTTTCTGAAGGGGGGTCAATGGCTCATGATCTTCATGGAGCATGCCCGCAATTTTTCCGATTTCTGTTTCCATGCCTGTTCTCACAACAATGCCTTCACCCCGACCATAGGTCACTGTGGTGGACATAAAAGCCATGTTGCTCAGATCACCAAGGGATGGGTTGGTTTCTGCTGCAATCATATCAACCGTTTTTTCTGTGGCAACCGATTCACCCGTCAGCGCCGACTCATCAATCTGCAGGTTAATGCTCTTTAACAAGCGCATATCTGCCGGAACCAGCCGCCCGGCTTCCAATATCACCAGATCTCCCGGCACCAGTTCTGTTGCGCTGATTTCCTTCACTTCGCCGTCACGCCTGACCAGTGTTTTCCCCTCTGTCATTCTTTTCAATGATTGGATGGCTTCTTCCGCTTTATGTGCCTGAAACACGCCAATTCCCGCGTTCAGGATTACGACCAGGAGAATAATCACCGCATCCACGTACTCCCCGATCACCATTGTCACCACCACTGCTGCCAACAATACATAGATCATCACACTTTTCAGCTGATCAACAAACAGACTCAGCAGACTTACGGGTGGTTTTTCTTTCAGCTTATTGAAACCATACTCTGTGAGCCGACGGGCTGCCTCTTCCTGTGGCAGCCCTGTTACATCGTCTGATTTTAAGTCGTCCAGAATTTTTTTCTTCGAATCTGAAAACCACATGTATTAACCTTCTTCCGAGATGGATTTATTATGACTATGCAGCTTTGCAGTCATTTCTAATATACCCATTTATACCGTCATCCAGTTCAGATATTCAGACACTATCAAATTCTCATCTTATCTATAAGGTGGAGACACAATGGGTTTTCTAAATCCTGGTGGCTTGAGATAATAATGTTCCAGATGCATGTCTTCGGTAATGGTGTTCAGACAAACCCACGGGTGGCCTTGGTGCGGGAAGGCATTGAACTGTGCCAAAAGATAAAATTGTAAGAAGCTGACATCTGCAGTCTGCAGATGCCTGTCTCACCGGGAAAAGCCGGACTCCGACGAATCCTGCAACTGTTTTCTGATATCTTCCAATAAATCAGTCTGTAATTCAAGTATTTCGAGAGAACTCATTTCTTCCCGAGTCAGGTAATCCAGCTTCTGATTCAGAATGCGTATTTCCAATTCTGCTTTCAGGTTAACGAGATAATCATTTTGACCTCGCAACCGGTCTTTCGTTTCCTGCCGATTCTGACTCATCATAATAACTGGCGCTTGAATGGCTGCCAAACAGGATAAAATCAAGTTCAACAGGATGAAAGGATATGGATCATATGCCCGGTTCATCAATATGACTGTATTGACCAGAATCCAGCTGAAAAGCATCAGTGCAAATACACCGATAAAAGACCAGCTACCGCCATACTGGGCCATTCTATCCGCCATCTTTTGACCAAATGTCAGTTTTTCACTGTAACTATCCTCAGCATTTTGCGAAACGATCTCACCTTCTCTCAGGCTTTTTAACGCCGCCTCTTCCGTCTCATCCAAATCACCACGTGCTGTCTGAATGATTTCGTGCAGCAACAGCGTCCTGAATCGGTTAAGATCCTCCAGGCACAGAACGCTGCTCTCGTTAATCTCCGGATAATCCTGCATAATTCGATGCAACAAAGAAGGTTGCAGGCTTCTAACTTTTACCATGTGTTGTACTTTGAAGTAGTTATTACAAATTTCACAGCGTTCATCACTTTTCTGTCTCGCATTCAAGCGGATTCCTCCTTAGTAATCATTGATAATCCTGAAGGCAACTCTTTTGTAGTGTTATATTTTACGACTTCACCGCATCTGCCACCAGGTACCGGGCGTATATCTCCGCCGCTTTCATTAAACTCTCGATATGAATGCGTTCGTTTTCCTGGTGGCAGGTGTCTGTCTCACCGGGAAAAACCGGTCCCCATGAAACCATTTGGGGCAGCGCCTTGGCATAGGAGGTACCATCCGCCAGGGCAAATTCACTTTTTTGACCGGTAACATACTCATAGGCCTGGTGCATTTTCTCAAAAAAGGGGAGGTGACGAGACACATATAGGGGGTCCTGGTAGTTTCGAATCTGAAAGGTGAACCCGTACTTCTGGGTCAATGCCTGAAATTCTCTTTCCAGATCCTGTAAGCTGACGCCGTACCGGTGGCGGATGTTCAGGTTCAGCTTGACTTTGTCTTCTTCAAATAAAAGAACTGTTGGCACTACAATGTTTTCACCCATATACTCTCCCTGGTACAGGCAGAGACGATTATCAAATCCAAGGGTAGAGCCATCATGGCAGCCGTTGAAAAGATGGATGAAATCCATCACCCCCCTGAAGGACGGGTGCAGCAGCTGTTCTTTTTGGTCCAGTTCAGCCAGTATTTCCACGAGCAGGCTAATGGCATTCACACCATTTTGGGGCAGTGAGCTGTGACTGGAAATGCCTTTCGCATTAAGCTGGAAGCGGTTCTCCTCGCACCTCACACTGACAGATGATGGTATGCCTCCCATGGGAACAGCCTTCGCCTGGCGACTGCCGATGACCCGTTGAGCCTGCCTGGATAGCCTGCGACACTGGTCTCCCGTATCTGTTTTGATCACCAATAGCCCGCTGGAAGGAATGGTATTTTCACTGTCTCCTGCTCTCAGGGCGTCGATGCAAAACCGTGGTGACTGCTTCACCTGAAAGGTCAGCTGTACATCGGCATAGCCTTTTTCCATGTTGTGGACGGGAAAGGCTCCATCCGGTGTAAACCCGTAATCCGGCGGTGAAAAGGCCTGTCGGAAATGAGCCATGTCTTCCCAATTGCTTTCTTCTTGTGTCCCAATGATGAGTTGAATCCTTTTTTTCAGGGGCAGATTTAACTGATTCATCAGCCAGAGTATGGTATAGATGACGATGGTAGGCCCTTTATCGTCCATGGCGCCTCGGCCTACGATCCACCTTCCGTCATATACGCCGGTAAAGGGATCCGTCTGCCATTTGTGACGATCACCAACTCCCACCACATCCACATGAGTGAGAATGCCGACGGCCTCTTCTCCCTGGCCAATTTCAATGACACCGCAGTCTTCCTCTTGTGTATGGCTAACCTTCATTCCCTGTTGAGCTGCTTTTTCCAACAGCCAGAAAAGTGCCCGGCGGTTTTCCACCCGACTTCCTGTCACGCTGGGAAATCCGATCAGTTGAATCACATCCCTGATGATTTCATCTTTCTCCGCCTGAAGACACTGAAGCAATTGGTTAATCATGGCTGTTCTCCTGTGAGGTTTCCTTTTCAATCAGGTGGCAGGCAGCCAGGTGGTTAGACCTGGCTGCCTGTAGTACCGGCTCCTCTTCACGGCACCGATCAAAGGCATGCGGGCATCGGGGATGAAAGCGGCAACCTGCGGGGATGTTTGTCGGGTTGGGCGTTTCGCCGGACAGAACTTTCCGCTGGCGATGCCGGTTGACCTCCGGAATGGGCATTACTTCAAGCAGTGCCTGGGTATAGGGGTGGACTGCCTGCTTGATGACGGTGTCTGATTCACCGATCTCCATGATTTTTCCCAGGTACATGATGGCGATCCGGTCAGAAATCAGCCAGGCCAGGGAGAGATCATGGGTGATAAAGAGAAAAGTCAGACCCTTGGATTCTTTCAGCTCCACCAGAAGCTTCAGAATGCCGGTACGAATGGAAACATCCAGCATGGAGACCGGCTCATCGGCCACAATGAATTCCGGGTTTAGGATCAGGGCGCTGGCAATGGCCACTCGCTGGCGCTGGCCTCCGCTGAGCTCATAAGGGTACCGGTAAAGATATCTTTCCGGCGGATCAAGGCCGGCATCATGGAGGGCTTTCATCACCCGTTCATTCCGTTCTGCTTCTGTCTTGATCAGTCGGTTAACTTCCAAAGGCTCCGCGACAATGTCGATGATCAAACTTTTGGGGTTCAGCGACTGGTAGGGGTCCTGAAAAATCACCTGGGCTTTTTGACGGAACCGACGGACTTCCTGTTTATGGTGAAAATTCACCACCTGATTCTGGAAGAGAATTTCTCCATCAGCGATATCTACCAGGTTGAGGATGGCTTTCCCCAGAGTGGTCTTACCGCTGCCACTTTCCCCTACCAGCGAAAGAATTTCGCCTTTTTTTATGGTGACATTCACACCGTCAACGGCACGGACCAGTGGTTGCTCCTTCATCAGCAGTTCTTTCAGAAATGACTGCTTTGCCACAAAGGTTACTTTCAGGTTTTTCAGCTCCACCACATTATCCATTGAAAGCACCCCCGAAATGACAGGCATAGGAATGGCCGTTTCCAGCAGTGGTCATCCCCGGCTCCTGTTCCTGGCATATTTCTTGAGCATAGTCACAACGGGGATGGAACCGACACCCTGAGGGCGGTCGTATCAGGTCTGGCGGTGATCCAGGAATGGGTTCTGGCATCAATTTGGGCCGGTGAATATTTGGAAAACCCATGAGCAGCCGGTGAGTATAAGGATGCATGTGCCGGTCATAAACATCCTCTGTGCTGCCGATTTCCACAATTTTTCCGGCATACATGACGGCAATCCTGTCGCAGGTTTCTCCCAGGATGGACAGGTCGTGGGTGATGATGATCAGCCCCATTTTCAGGGTTTTGCGCAGCCTGTCCAGCAGGTTTAGGATCTGTGCCTGTACCATGACATCCAGGGCCGTGGTGGGTTCATCCCCTATGACCAGCTTTGGGTCACAGGCGAGGGCCATGGCGATCATAGCCCGCTGTTTCATGCCGCCGCTGAACTCGTGGGGGTAACCGCCGATGCGGCCTGGCTCCAGCTCAACCAGTTCAAAGAGCTCTTTTGCACGGTTCCAGGCTTGTTGATGTGTCACCTGCTGGTGCCACACCACCGCTTCAGCTATCTGCTCACCGATTTTCATCACCGGATTCATGGCGTTCATGGCTCCCTGAAAAACCATGGAAACATCTTTCCAGCGATGTTTGCGGATTTCCACATCAGACAATACTGTTAATTTCACAGATTCCAGGTAGATCTCCCCGCCTTCTATGATGCCTTCCGGCGGCAGTAACCGGTTGATGGACAGAGCTGTGGTGGTTTTTCCACAACCTGATTCACCCACCAAGCCCAGACACTGGCCGTCATCCAGAGAAAAGCTGACATCGTCCACTGCTTTGACGATCCCTTCCGATATATGAAAATAGGTCTTTAGGTTTTCCACGCGCAGCAGTTTCATGGTTTATCTCCTTCTCAGCTTTGGGTTCAGGATTTCGTCAAAGGCATAGCCCAAAAAGGTGAAGCCCAGCACCACCAGCACCACACACAGCCCCGGTGGCAGAAAAAACCAGTAGGCACCGGAGCTGGCAGCGCCGGACTGGAAGGCATAGTGCAACATCATGCCCCAGCTGGGCCGTGTGGGATCGCCCAGCCCAAGAAAACTCAGGGTGGTTTCGGAAATGATGGCCACTGCTGTCACCAGGATGGTGTTGGCGAACACCAGGGGGAATACATTGGGCAGGATATGGTGCATCATAATGGTGCTGTGGTCAGCACCGATGGCCCGTGCCCGTTCTATAAAGGGGCGTTCCTTCACCGACAGGGTCTGCGAACGCACCACCCGGGCAGTGCCTGCCCAGCTGGTGAGCCCAATGACCAGAATGATGATCCAGACACTGGATCCCAGTATGGCGACCAGTACCAGCACCAGAGGCAGCCAGGGAATCACCAGAAAAAAATCGGTGACACGCATGAGGACGCTGTCGATGGTTTTGCCGAAATACCCGGACATAATTCCGATGGACGTTCCCAGAAACATGGAGATCAATGTTGCCAGAATGCCCACCATCAGGGAGATTCGGGCACCGGAGAGCAGGTTTCTGAAGATATCCCGTCCCAGGTTATCCGTCCCCAAATAATAGGTGGTGCTGGGTGGTTGCAGGATGGTTTCCACAGTGCCGAACTCCATGGGGTTATAGGGAAACAGCACTGGCCCGATCACTGCCGCCACTGAAAAAAACACCAGAATCACTGCTCCGGTGGTGGCCATCCGGTTGTTCTTGAAGCCGTTCCAGAACCGCTTTAGCTTTTTCCGTCTCATTACCCCATCAATTGAGCTCATTGTATTCTCCTTTATTCACGCACACGAGGGTCAAAGTAGCCATAGGTCACATCTGCAATGAGGTTGGCAACAATCACGCTGAGGGTGATCAACAGAAAAATGCCCTGCAGCAGCGGATAATCCCTGGCTTTCAGCGCGTCAAACATCAGCCGGCCCAGTCCCGGCCAAGAAAAAATGGTCTCCACCTGGATCGTACCGCCGATGACCAGCCCCAGATTGATGGCAATCAGAGTGATCATGGGGAGCATGGCATTGGGAAGCGCATGTTTCTTAATCAGATAGTTGTCATCGAAACCTTTTGCTTTGGCGGTGGTCATATAGTCTTCGGTAAGCACATCCAGCAGCGTGTTTCGCATGGTCAGTGTGTATTCTCCAATCAGCACCAAGCTCAGGGTTAATACCGGCAGCACCAGATGCCGGGCAGCATCCCTGACCATGGCAAAGGTACTGGAGAAAGATTGTCCCGGCGTCAACATGCCGGAGGTGGGAAACCAGCGCAGACTGACACTGAACACAAAAATCAGGATAATACCCAGCCAGAAGGTGGGCATGGAGTAAGTCACCAACGAAAACCCGAGTGCCGCCACGTCGACCCGGCTCCCTCTTTTCCAGGCGGATATAACCCCCAGAAAAACACCGACAATGATGGCCAGGATCTGTGCCAATCCCACCATCAACACTGTGGGAATAATTCGGGCAACAATGATTTCCGTCACTGGTTGACGGTAAAGAAACGATATACCCAGATCTCCAGTGAACAGGTGCTTCAAATAGATCCAGAACTGTACCACCCAGGACTGGTTCAGTCCAAAGAGCTCTCTGGTTCGTTCAATGGCTTCCTGCGAAGCCCGGGGATTGCGCATAATCATAGCCAGAGGATTCCCCGGCATCACCCGGAAAAGGATATAGTTGAAGACCAGCACAAAGAAGATGGTCACCAGTGACTGAATGATTTTCTTTGCCAGGTATTGTCGTTTCACGGAATCACCCCGTTCTGATGATGCTGAAGCTCATTCCCTCAAGTTCATTAAATGCACTGCCCTTCAGATTACTGGGATCGGCTTCAGCGACCCTTTGCTCCCTGTCTCTGATAAACTGCTGATGAGCCGCTGATGGACCGTTTACTATTTTCGCCGCCGGAACATAAGGAAGCTGGCAACGCCAGCCACTATCAGGCCACCAATAATCATGCCGGCGAAACCAATGCCGCCACCGGCGTCGGGTGCCGCATCGACAACACCGGCCACAGGCTGCACATGCAAATAGTTATAATTGGTCAGGTTAAAGAAGTACCCGCCTTCTTCAGGAATCCGTGTCCATCCTGTCCACCGGGATGTGTTCACTGCCTGAAGGCTGTTGTCATAAAACAGAATGATATAGGGGGCTTCTTCATAGAGAATTCGTTGCATTTCCCACACCATTTCACGCCGCTCATCTGGGTCCATGATGGTTTGCTGTTCCAGAAACAGCCGGTCATAGGTTTTATTGGAATAATTGGAATCGCTCATGCTTCCGATCTGGGTTGTTGTCATGACGTTGAGGATGGTTGTGGGGTCAAGATCGGCGCCCCATCCCCAGATGAACATATCAAAATCACCGGCATAGATCTTGTCGATGAGGGCACCATCGTCCACCGTCTCAATGTTGAACTTGATGCCTGCCTCCGCCACCATCCCGGCAATCATTTGACCTGCCTGCACTTCGTCGGCGTTATCCGCCCGCAGGGTCAGTAAAAAATCCAGGGGTGTCCCGTCGGATGCCTCCCGGATGCCGTCGCCGTTCAGGTCCATGTAACCCGCTTCTTCCAGCACCTGGTTGGCCCGCAGCACATCATAGACACGCAGCTCACTTTCCGACGGCTCATAGTGATAGAACCCTTCCGGCGGAACCAACGTGGTGCCCACACTTCCCTGCCCGGAGTACACCATATCCAGAATCCGCTGTTTGTCGATGCTGTATTCAATGGCATGACGCACAGGAAATTCCTGCAGCAGGGGATGTGCGGTGGATGATGGATCGTCCCAGCTGTTAAAAGACAACTGCGTAAACCCCATCACCACAGCAGCGATGGCGTCGATGGTTGCATTGTTGTCCAGGGTATCCAGTTGACTTGGGCTGAAGTTGGTTGCCGCATCGATTTCTCCCAGGACTACAGATTGGGCCATGGTATCGGTGTTGGCGTAGAGCACGAAAATCAATTCGTCAATGCCGGGACGCCCGTGAAATGTGTTATCGCTGGCCACCAGTTTCAGATATTCTCCCGGACGAAACTCTTGAAATTTAAAGGGGCCGGTGCCAACTGGACTGCTGTTAGGCCAAGTGTCATATTCGTCGGGAGTGACTTCTGACCAGATATGGGCCGGCAAAATGGGACAGGCATTCATCAGCATGTTGGCTTTCGGCTGTTCTGTCCTGATCACCACGGTGGTCGCGTCGGGGGCGAGGATTTCTGTGATGCCTCCCAGGTAACCGGAATACATGCCCAGCTCATTTTCCAACAACAGTTCATAGGTGAATTTCACATCTGCTGAGGTAAACGGCACACCGTCATGCCACTGCACATCATCCCGCAGCTGAAAGGTCCACTCCAGTTCATCGTCACTGATTTCCCAGTCCCGGGCCAGCCCTGGGACGGTTTCCAGGTTTTCATCCAGCATCACCAGAGAGTCATATATCAATTGAAACACTTCAAACCCGATCTGGCTGTAAGAAATGAAAGGGCTGAGAGAATCCACCTCCACCGTGACACCGATCCGCATGGTTTGCGGCGACGCACCTGCATCTGTGGCAGAAGCTGACAACATCATCATTGACAAGACGAGGATCATCACCATGGACACTTTCCATTTTCTTTTCACCGGTCATTCTCCTTTTTCGATTTGCTCGTGGTTTTCCTCTCGTTTTCCATGGTCTTATGATTCTCTGCATGCTCTGCTGATAATGATTCCACCGCACTTTCCATTATTTCCAGTTCTTTCTTGTCGGCATTAAGCCGTGCCCGGATTCCCATGGGCAATGTGGCCATGTCTTTTGTATGCCCGATGGGAAGACCGTATATCGCTGGTATTTTCAGTGGCTTCAGATACTCCTGAAAAAGATCTTCGGTGCTCAAATCCACATAGTATCCCGGATTATGCTGATTAGGCCGGCAGTTGATGCACTCCCCCACCACGATGCCCACCGTCTCTTGCAGTTTGCCGGCATTGAACAAATGCGTGAGCATGTGATCGATGATCCATGGCTCCGTGTCCAACTCTTCGAGAAAAAGTATTTTACCGGCAGTTTCGATCTCATAGGGTGTTCCAAGGGTGGCACAAATCAGCGTTAAATTCCCCCCCGTTAATATACCTTCTGCTTTTCCCGGGTAAATGAGATCGATGTATTTTTTCTCATCTGCCAGGCGGATTTTTCCCATGGGCCCTGGCTGTGCCAGGGCTCTGAAAAGTGATTCCCTGGTATAGTCAGTGAGTTCTTCAGGATTAAAACGTGACATACTGGGTCCATGGAAGGTGATTAGTCCGGTTTTTTTAAGGATTGCCAGATGCAGGGAAGTGATATCGCTGAACCCTATGAATATTTTAGGGTTTTGTCGCACAGCTTCAAAATCGATGTACTTAAGCATTCTGGCAGACCCATATCCGCCCTGTGTGATAAAAATAGCATCAATGTCCTTTCGGGCAAACATGTCATTGAAATCCTCCGCCCGCTCAAGGTCTGTACCGGCCACAAAGCCTTTGCGCTTGTTAAGGTTCTTGGATAGCTGAACCTTATAGCCCCATTTTTTTAGAGTTTCAATTCCCCGAATCACATCACTGTTCCGGTATGAAGGGCTTGCCGGGGAAATCACACCAATGGTATCTCCCGGTTGAAGCATTTTCGGTTTCATCATCATTCCTCCCATGGGTTTACCTGCCAGTTTTGCTGAAAATCAGTGGTGGCGTCGGTATAAATATCTGAATTTTCGCACTTTTTTTGCCAAAAAAAGCCCTTTTTATCTATATTCGTTAGCACCTGCCCGCATGGTCCCTTGTACCTGCTTATGGTCCCTTGTACCTGCTTATGGTCCCTTGTACCTGCTTATGGTCCCTTGTACCTGCTTATGGTCCCTTGTACCTGCTTATGATGACTGACACTCAATGGACGAAACCGAGAGGCAGAAGAATTATCTCCAGAATAATCTCCTTTGCCTCTCCTCGATGGTATTTTGACAGGGATGTCCACATTTGATTGGCAAGACGTATATACCCAAAGAAAGCAATGAAATAACACGGATTAACCTGACCTGCTTTGAAGATCGGCTTTCAACCGCATTGAATATTTTAATGAAAAAAGCAACATCCCTGGTTAACCAGGGATGTTGCTTTTTCATCATTTAATGCAGTTTGGCGCGGCATGCAGGACTCGAACCTGCAACCAACTGATTCGAAGTCAGGTACTCTATCCGATTGAGCTAATGCCGCAAAATAATATTGGAGCGGAAGACGGGAATCGAACCCGCGACCCTCGCCTTGGCAAGGCGATGCTCTACCGCTGAGCCACTTCCGCAAATTGGCGGGATCATTACCCGCCGGTTTTGGCTGGGATAGCAGGACTCGAACCTGCGCATGACGGAGTCAAAGTCCGCTGCCTTACCGACTTGGCTATATCCCAATGGTGGGGTGGATGATGGGATTCGAACCCACGAATACAGGAGCCACAATCCTGCGTCTTAACCACTTGACTACACCCACCACGCGTTGGTGTCCTGCACTGTCAATCTGGCTCGACAGCTGGATGATATAAGCTTGAATAAAGTGGAGCGGGCGAAGGGAATCGAACCCTCACGGTCAGCTTGGAAGGCTGAAGTTCTACCATTGAACTACGCCCGCAATGTGGATACTTCGTTTTGTCACATCTACTAATTTACCATCGATTGCCTCTATTGTCAAGCACAAAATTACTGAAATTGAAGTGGCTGATATACAACCGGCTGGCCGGTTGTCAGACTCAGCAAGGTGACTGCTGAATCAGTGCCCGTCTCCAGTATTCCGCAGGTACAACCGTGCTCACTGCGTGGTCGCGAGGTGCTGCCGGGATTAATGATGACCAGCCCCTGCTGCAGTACCAGCGGAACGTGGGTATGACCAAAAATCACCACATCTGCCGTTTTTTCAAGCCCGAAGTAGTACAAACTCGTGAGGCTGTGCTGCACCCGCTGGATATGGCCATGGCATAGCAGGATGTTCAGGTGGTCAAGCTTCAACAGTTGGTGATCTGGCCCGGCTGTTACCGGGTCACCATTGCCAATGACTGCTTCGATCTGCTGATGCGTTTGGGTTGACAGCCACCGGGAATCTTGATAAAGATCGCCCGCGTGGAGAATGCAGTCTGTGTCTCGGAGCAGCTCAAGCGCCTGCTGCATACTGTGAAAATCGCCGTGGGTATCACTTATGAGTCCAATCTTCATGATGTCAGCCTCCCAGGTTCAGGGTGTTTCTGCCAGCAGCGACACCAGTTTTTCTTTCATGACTTCAATGGCTTTGCCCCGGTGGCTCATGCTGTTTTTGATCACTGGCCCCAGCTCACCAAAGGTCTGCTGATAGGCGGGGATGAGGAAGAGGGGATCGTAGCCAAACCCATGGGCGCCTATGGGTTCAAAGTCGATATAGCCTTCGACCGTGCCCCGAACCACCAGTTCCCGGCCATCGGGAAAAACAGCCGCCAGTGCGCAGACAAAACGCCCCTGTCGATTCTCCATGGGAACATCTGTAAGGGCTTCCAGCAATTTTTGATTATTGGCTTCGTCGGTGGCTCCTTCACCTGCATAGCGAGCGGAATATACGCCGGGAGCACCACCCAGGGCATCCACTTCGAGGCCGGAATCATCGGCCAGGGCCAGCATGCCGGTTTCTGCCATCACTTGCCGCGCCTTGATCAGAGCATTTTCTTCAAATGTAGTGCCTGTTTCTTCGATCTCCATACCGGCCAGCCCCACGTCTTTCATGGATCGAACAGTGATGTGAAAGTCGGCCAGCATGGTGCCGATTTCTTCCAGCTTGTGGGGGTTTCCTGTGGCAATGACGGCTGTCAGGTGCTTCATGCCTTTCCTCCACCCTGGGAAGCAATGAGTTTTTCCCGGTAAATTTCGTTAACTGTTTCTTTCTGTGCTTCAATGAGGGCCGTGATGCCTTCCCGCGCCAGGGCAATCATGGTGTTCATTTCTTCAAGACTGAAAGTGGCTTCTTCGCCGGAACCCTGAATTTCCACCACTTGTTCATGCTCGGTCATCACCATGTTCATATCGACTGAAGCGCCGGAATCTTCTTCATAACACAGGTCAAGGAGGGGCACCCCTTCCACGATCCCCACACTGACAGCTGCCAGGTAGTGGGTCACAGGGATTTCTTTGATTTGCCTGGCATCCCGCAATTTAATCAGTGCCTCCATTAACGCCACGAAAGCGCCGGTGATGGAAGCGGTGCGGGTGCCGCCATCAGCCTGAATCACGTCACAGTCGATCCAGATGGTGCGTTCACCCAGCTGGCTGAGGTCCACCACTGAACGGAGTGCACGTCCAATGAGACGCTGGATTTCCTGGGTACGGCCCTCCACCTTGCCACGGGTGGATTCTCTTACCTTTCGGGTATGGGTGGCACTGGGAAGCATGGCGTATTCGGCGGTAATCCAGCCTTTTCCGCTGCCCTTGAGAAAAGAGGGGACTTTTTCTTCCACAAAAGCAGTGCAAATGACTTTTGTATTGCCCATTTCTGTCAGTACTGATCCCATGGCGTGGGAGGTGAAGTTGCGGGTAAAGGTGACCGGCCGCAGTTGATTCTCTTTTCTTCCGTCTATTCGCATCTATGTCGCCTCGTTTCAATTTGATAGGATTTGTGTTGGCATTATTTGCGTTTCAGGCGGCTGAAAAATCCGCCCCTGATGGCTCGGGTGTCCATAACGGTGACAAAGGCCTTTTGATCGTGTTCGTCCAGCAGCTGGTTCAGCCGGCCCAGCTGTTTTCGCTGGATGGTGACATTGAGCAAGTGATTGATACCGGTGCGGCCGTAGCCTTCCACCACGGTAACCCCATAGCCTTCATCCCGCAGGATGGTCACCAGTTCTTCTGCTTTTTTATAACTGATCACCTGAACCACCAAACTGCCCAGGGCCATTTTTTCTTCTATCATGATGCCCACATAGTTTCCGGTGGCAAAGCCGGAGGCGTACATAATAACGTTAATGGGATCATCAAGATTGCTGAGTACCGATCCCACTGCCAGAATCCAAATACTGACTTCAAAAAAACCGATGACTGCCGCGTGGATCCGCTTTCCTTTCACCACCATGATCATACGAATGGTGGCCAGACTCACATCAGATACCTTTGCCATAAAGATTAACAGATAGCCGATCAGGCCTTCCACAATAATTCTCCTTCCTGTTTCCAAAAGGAACCAGACCACAGGGTGCTATGGTCTGGTTGATAAATGAGTCAAGCTTGCTTCAAAGTATCGGATGGTGGAGTTGACAATTCCCTGAGCCGCCAGACGGCGGTATTCATTGGTGCCCAGCAGCCGTTCTTCATCGGGGTTGGTGAGGAAGCCCATTTCTATAATGATGGCCGGCATTTTGGTTTCCCGCAGTACCACCAATTTGTCACGGGCATTGATCCGGTGGCTGGCGGCCCCCAGGGTACGCACCATTTCATCCTGAAAAATTTCTGCCAGATACTTGTTGTTGCGGAAATCCATTGGGTTTTCTTCACTGGGGTAGTAGAGGGTTTCCACGCCCTTCAGATCTGATCGTGCAGCGGCATTGGCGTGTATGCTGATGAACAGGTCTGCACCCAGCTGATTAGCCACGCCGGCACGGTCTTGCAGCCCCACGTAGACGTCACTGGTTCGGGTCATGTATACTCGGAAACCAGCTGCTTCCAGCAGTCTTCTGGCTTCCAGCGCTACTTCAAGATTCACATCTTTTTCATTCAATTTCAGGTTGGGCGAAATGGCTCCCGGGTCACTGCCTCCGTGTCCTGCATCAATCACGATCAGTTTTTCCCTGTATTTCAGGTCTCTGTTGGTAAACTGAAGAATCAGATCCTGCACATTTGACAAGGTGCCTGTTGCCACTTCCACTCCAGGTTTTACGTGAATGTTGGCCACCAAATTGCGGCCGTCATCGCTGGTGGTCATTTGGATGAACTCCAGCATCACATCATCCACATCCAGCAGTTCAAAGGGTATATCCATGTTATCTGAGGGCATGGTCACCTTGATGAGTTCACCGCCCACTTCTTTTGCCACCTGGTAATCCGCTCGTCCCTGGCCGAAGAAAGTAAGACGGGAAGTGGTCCAGCCTGTTTCTTCGTAGCGATAGCCGGTTTCCGGTTCGCCTTCCATGTGTATAATCAACTGACCGTTTCGCTGCTGCACATAGATGTCTTCGGCACTCACTTGTTTGTTCAGGTCTACCACAATGCGTACCATCATTTCTGAAAGACTGCGGTTATCATCGGGATCGACGCCACTGACCCGGATGCTGTTGATAACCCGCCCTCCAATGGTGCGGTCGGCAATGGGTCTTCCCGGGTTCAGGATGGATTCCTTCACAAACACCTCCAGACGACGGGAACCGTCCATTTGCAAGTGGTAATTTTCCAGGTGACTGCCTTCAATCACCAGTACGTCTTTGGTGTTAAACTGTTCAAAACGCACATCATCCACGTAGTTGACCAGCCGAATCACCATTTCGCCGGAAGCTTCGTCATAGGACATATGATAGCCGGTGGGGTCTGTCAGGTCCAGCACCACCCGCACCACATGTGGATCGATTTCAAACTGGGATGAACGGACTGTCGATAAATAACTGTTGCCGGGAGCCGTCACCCGAACGGTCTTATCATCCCTGACTTTTGCCGGGTCATCCATCAGAAGCTGGGTATTGTTCAAATCGAATATGAGTCGGTGGGGCTCTGTTAACCGGGCTGTGGCATAGTCCACCTTACTGTCGGTTTTAAGCCGAATCACCGGCACATCGCCTTCAAGGGTGACGTTGATATCTTTCAGGGTTCCTTCAATCTTGTTGCCATTGGAGTCCAGGGGTTCGCCATAATGACCCGTGCTGTTGTCCGGCTGCCCTTGCGGTTGTTCCTGTGAAGGTGTTTCTGGTGTCGGTGTGTTCGTTTCTTCAGGCTCAGGAGTGGTGATTTTAACAGTGCGGGTGGCCTCATCCCAACCCACTTCCAACCCCAGTTCCTGTCCAACAAAAGCAACGGGCACCATGGTGCGTCCCCGGTTTTGATAGGTGACGATTTTTGCGGGTACCTGACTGGGGAGAATTTTATCTTCACCATTCACCTTCACCACAGCGCTGTTAATGGTGAGCACAATGGTGGTATCATCCTTTTCGATGGTCACTTGCTGGGTGTCACCGTTCCAGTTCACCGTTGCACCTGCATAGCTGGCAATGGCTGCCACAGGCACCAGGGTACGGTATTGCTCCTGGTACTGAAACAGCACCGGCGGCACGTCGGAAGCCAGGTATTGGTTGTCCAGCGTCAGGTTGACGGTGTACAAATTCACTTTGCGTTCATCCACTTCTGCGGCAATTTGCGGTTCATCTCCCCATACGGCAACAGGAAAAGCCGACAGCAGCAGCAAAAATACCATTAACACCATTAGCATTCGTTTCATCATTAATAAGCCTCCCGGCGTGTTTTTTGAATATGATTCTCAATGTTGCTCTGTGTATCATTTCCTTTATAACACTCTTGACCGGGAGCGTCAACGGATTTAGGTAAGCTGTAAAGAAGCTGTAACCTCATTGGCGGTTCGTCACACCAGCGCTTTATAGAGTTCATCCACATCCGGCGGGTTCATGGGCAGGGTTTTGCCGTCTTTCACCAGCACCCGATCACCCTGTGTGACGGTTCCCAGTGTCGCCCAGGGAATCGCTGCTTCCGACAGGGCTTCTTCCATGGCTTTCTGTCGCCGGGGAGATACTGTTAATACCATGACGCCGCTGGAGATCAGCCGGTAGGGGTCAATCTGAAACACCTGGCAGATGGCCCTGGTTTCCGGCAGCACGGGGATGTTGTCCAGCTCAATTCGAAGCCCCTTTCCAGAAGCTTCTGCCAGTTCCCAAAGCGCTCCCAGCACACCACCTTCGGTGGCATCGTGCATGCTGTTGGCACCCACTCTTCCGGCGATCATTCCCTCAGGCACCACGCTGATCTGGTGTTTCAGTGCTTTGGCTCGCTCCAGGATTTCCAGTGGAATGTACTGTTTCAATTTATCTTCCATATCGCGAGCCAGAATGGCTGTGCCTTCCAGCCCGGCTGATTTGGTCATGAAGACCACATCACCTTCCTGCGCACCTGCGGTGGTGACCATGGCATCCCGGCTGTGCTTACCAAGAGCCACGGTGCTGATGAGCACCCGGTTCACCACGTCGGTGATTTCTGTATGACCTCCCATGATTTCCACATTGATCCGCTTGGCTGCTCCGGCGGCATCTTCCATGATTTGGGAAAGGTCTTCTGCGGTGGTGCCTTCCGGCGCCAGCACTGTCATCATGACCGCCACCGGTTCAGCGCCATTGGATGCAATATCATTACAGGCAATGTCGATGGCCAGACTGCCAATTTCAGCCACGGCGCCGGTGATGGGGTCGGTGCTGATGACGCACAGTTCATCGCCAAAATCCAGGACGGCACAGTCTTCACCCACGGCTGACCCCACCAGCACTTCTTCACGGCGGGTGGTGATGCGGCCAATGATCAGATTTTTCAGTATGTCCACTGGTACTTTGCCGATCTTCATGACATGGTCTCTCCTTTCCTCAGGCGTCTTTCCAGAATCCAGCCTGCCACTCCCAGCGCCAGCAGGGTTCCCATGGCCCAGAGGCCGATGGCAATGGCAGTGTTGATAAAGAAGGTTTCCGGCAGCAGTTGTATGAGCACATGACGCGTTGGATCAAGAATCCAGAGGTCATTGTCAAACAGCAGCAGATGAAAATAGGTGAAATACCTGGTGAAATCAAGCCAAATGAGAAGTCCCAGTAAGATCATCAGATCCACATTTGCAAGCCCGGTAAATAAAAGCGTTCGCAGCCAGTGATGCTGCCAGCGGGGATCTTTCAGGATCATCCAGCCGGAGATCAGCAGGATCCCTGCCAGTGACAGGCTGCGCAACAGCCGGGCCTGGTTAAACAGATCCAGCACATCTTCCATGTGTACCCGTTCCCTTTCATCATAGAGGGGCTGCAGCACGCCATCTTTCACGGCAGTCGTCTGAAAATCGTCTTTTTCACCTTTCAGGTATCGTATAATTTCTTCTGCTGTATGTGCCAGGTTCTCCTGGTCCATTCCTGCCTGGGGAACCCACCCCTGTTTTTCAAACTGTGTCATGTAATGGTTCACATCGTAGGTGACCCATTCAAGGGCTGATACCCAGACGGTGATGGTGAGGCAGATGCCCAAAATCACATATAGCAGTCTCTTCCCCCAGGTCATGTCACTTCCTCCTGTATCACTCATTTATCGCCAACTATTATTCTTGTACCGCCGGCTTTTTCTCAATGGTTCGTACCAGCAACGTCAGTACCCGGTTCACGGGTGTTTCAACGCCCAACCGAAGACCTTCTGCCACAATGGCACCGTTGATGACGTCGATTTCTGTCCGGCTGCCCCGGGTAATGTCCTGAAGCATGGAAGATCGATTTTCTGCCGTTTTTCGGCAGACGCTTTTCACATAAGCCACCGGGTCTTCCTCTTTAATGGTAATGCCCTTGACCCGCGCCACTTCTCTGGCTTCCTGAACGGCTTTTTCCAGTAATTCTTCTGTCTCGGCATATTGTAACAGCTCACCATTTTGAAGCCCCGTGATGGCGGTGAGTGCATTGATGCCAATATTCGCCATGAGTTTTCCCCAGATCAGTCCCATCACATTGTCATCAACAACAGTTTCCAGACCCGCCTGTTGAAAGGCTGTGCAGATTTTTTCCAGACGATTGTCTTTTCGCGGTACCAGGGAGCCTATCACCGTGGGGCCCTGACCGGCATGACGAACAGCGCCCGGCCCCAGCAGCGTGGACCCGTGGGCGGTTACGCCTGCGATCACTTTGTCTTCTCCCACTGATTCGCTGATGACCTCTGCATTTCCCAGCCCATTTTGAAGCGTCAATACCAGGGTATCCGCTCCGATGAGCGGCTGGGCATGCTGCACCGCCAGTCGGGTGGCCGTGGATTTGACGAAAATGATCACCAGGTCACAGATGCCCACATCCATGGCACTGGTGGTGGCGCGTATGGAGGTGATGCGCCGGTCGCCGCTGACACCGCTGATGCTGAGACCTTTTTGATTGATGACATCCACGTGCTCCTGCCATACGTCCACCAGAAATACCTGATTGCCTACGTCTGACAACAGTCCGCCGTAGAGACATCCCATGGCACCTGCTCCAACCACTGCAATTTTCATCGATCCATTCTCCTTCCGATGGTGACACTGGTTCATTAGCGTTATACTTCCCGTTGAAAACAGTCTAAAATGGTTTCCTTTAAAGCAATATACGTGGCATCGGTGAAAAGGTTCATCTGCCGGGGGCGTTTCAGCGGAATTTCCACCACTTTTTTCACCACCGCCGGCCGGCGGGAAAGAACGTATACCCTGTCAGACAGCCATATGGCTTCATCCACGTCGTGGGTAATGAGCAAAACAGACGCCTTCAGCTCCTGCACCACTTCCATGAGCCAGTGCTGCATGGATTGGCGTGTCATGGCATCCAGTCCACCGAAGGGTTCATCCAGTAGCAGAATGTCTTTTGAAAACAGGAAGGTTCGCAATAGTGCCGCCCGTTGCCGCATGCCGCCGGAAAGCTGGGCGGGATAGTAGTTTTCGAAGCCTGCCAGACCAAAAAGATGAAAATACTGTTGTGCCCGTTCCCGGGCTTCACCGGTGGAAACGCCTTGTAAAAATAACGGCAGGGCCGCATTGTCGAGGATGGATTTCCAGGGTAAGAGCAGGTCTTTTTGATGCATGAAGCTCACCCGCCCCGGACGGCCGGTCACCGACTGCCCGTCGATCAGCACTTCGCCGGCATCGGGGGAGGCCAGCCCTGCAATAATGGAAAAAAGCGTGCTTTTGCCACATCCGCTGGGGCCCAACACTGAAACAAACTGGCTTTCCGACAGTTCAAGAGAGATGTTCTGAAGGGTTGGCAGATTGGGAAACGCCTTTCTAATCTGATTCACCTTCAGCTTTGTTTCTTTCATGAATTTTCCACCTCTCCTTCAGGCAGTGTTTCCGTTGGCAAGGCGGTTTTCATCCAGGGCATGGCTTTTCTTTCCAGCCACTGGATTAACTTCAGCACCAGAATGCTCAGTGCCACAATCACCACAATGACGGCAAATACTCTGTCGGTGGCGAAAGACTGGCGCACCCGGAGCATATAAACTCCCAAACCCATACGGCCGCCAATCCATTCACCAATAACGGCACCCATGATACTGTAGGTGCCGGAGATCTTTAATCCGGCAAAAAAGGAAGGAAGTGCCGCCGGCAGTTTGACCCAGCGGTATCGTTGCCAGGGGGTGGCTCCCATGGAACGCATCAGGTCTATTAGTTCCTGATCGACGGAAGCCAGGCCATCCAGAAGGCTGACGGTCACCGGAAAAAAGCAGACCAACACGACGATGAGAATTTTGGGCAGCAGTCCAAACCCAAACCACATGGCAAAAAGAGGTGCCAGGGTGACGATGGGAATGGTTTGAGACGTAATGAGATAAGGGTAGAGTACCCGGCGAATCAGCGGGGAGTAGTCCAACAGGAGGGCCAGGCTGCCGCCGGCAACAATGGCAATGCCAAAACCAACCGAAGCAGCCGTCAGCGTTACCCTGGCGTGCTGCCAGAGAAGCCCCGCATCTCTTCCAAGTGCCTGTATCACCCGGGAAGGGGGCGGCAGCAGGTAGGGAGGCAGCCACTGGAAAAACCCCACTGCTTCCCAGAAAAGCAGCAACAACCCGCCTGCCAGCAGGGGAAGGGCTTTATCCCCGATATTTACCCACTTTTTCATGGATGGTCACGCCCTTTGGCTTGTAGTGAATTTTAACAATGGACATCACACTGCCGGCGCCGGCTTCGATGCAGAGTTCCTGGGCTTTCTTCACCAGGTCCAGCAAGGTGTCCAGCTCGCCCTCCATGGTGGTTTCCATGGGTCCCACTTCGTAGGTGACACCTGAGGCGGCAATCATTTCAATGACCCTGTCCACCACTGGATAAACGTCATCCGGTGGAACACTGGGCAGTACCTGTAAGCTGACATTGGCGGTGCTGAGAGATGCTTGACTCATGTGAATATCCTCCTTCGATGATGTATCAAAATGACTCTGTTAAGTGGTGTCGGGTGCTGTTGCTGACCGCTTACTCAGAAAGCAGGCGCCTGAAGGCGGCTTCATCCATGAGTAACAGGTCTGACCTTTTGCCGCTTTCAATGAGTTTTTGGGCTTTGGTCAACTTGCTGCCGGCATCTTCGCCATATAGCAGGATGTCGGTTTTCACACTGACACTGTCGGTCACCCGGGCCCCGAGGGCGGCAAGGGTTTCTTTGATTTCCTGGCGGGTAAAGGTGCTGAGCTTGCCGGTGACCACCACGGTTTTACCGGTGAAGGCGGTGGCTTCATGAGGCGGTGATTCTTCCGCCGATTCCGGGGTTACTCCTGACTGTAGCAACGCGTCAATGGCTTCTCGCACCCTTTCTTCACCAAAAAAGGTGGTGATGCTCTCTGCCACAATGGCGCCAATCTCCGGCAATGCCACCAGTTCTTCTGTGGTGGCCGCCATGACCCTTTCAAGGCTGCCGTAATGATCTGCCAGATCACCGGCGGTACGCTTGCCCACATTGGGGATTCCCAGCGCATACAAAAACCGTGACAAAGAACGGTGCTTGCTGGCCTCAATGGCCTGCATCAGGTTTTCTGCCTTCTTTTGCTGGAAGCCCTCCAGCGGCAATAATGCTTCCAGTTTCAGCCGGTATAACTGGTGGATGCTGCGCAAATCCAGGGCATCGAAAAGCAGGGCTGCCGTTTTTTCGCTGAACCCGTCGATGTCCATGGCGTCCCGCCCGGCGTAATGGGCCAGGCCTGCCACCAGCTGGGGTTTGCAGGCCAGGGTGTTGGGACAAAACAGGTGGGCCCCTTTTTCAACCACTTCGCTGCCACAGGCAGGGCAATGATGCGGTTTTTCGATGGGGCTGCAGGCGGCATCCGGTTCATCAGCCACCCCCATGATTTCAGGAATCACGTCATTGGAGCGGCGCAACCATACCAGACAGTCTTTTTGCAGGCCTTTGCGCTGAATGTCGTCGAAATTGTTCAGGGTGGCCCGGCGTACCGTCACCCCGCCCACTTCCACCGGTGTCAGTTCTGCTGCAGGTGTGAGTTTTCCGGTTCGGCCCACTTGCCACACCACGTCTTCCAACCGGGTGGTGACTTCCATGGCTTCGAACTTAAATGCCACCGCCCACCGGGGAAACTTCATTGTAAAACCGGCCTCCTGACGCAAATCATATCGGTTCAGTTTCACCACCACCCCGTCCACCAGTACATCCAGTTGCGGGATGCCTGCTTCCATCTGGCGGATTTCCCGGGCCACTGCTTCAATTCCCGCGGCTTTTCTCAGATGCGGACTCACCGGAAAGCGGTTTTCCCGTAGAAAGGCCAGCATGGCTTCGTGGGATTCAAATTCCCGGTCACTGCAATATCCCACCTGGTAGCAAAACAGGTCCAGCCGTCTTGAAGCGGTGACTTGGGGATTTAGATTTCGAAGTGCCCCTGCTGCGCCGTTGCGGGGGTTTTTCAGAGGCTCTTGAGCTGTTTTGTTATAGGCTTCAAAAATGGAAAGACGCATCACACCTTCTCCCTGCACTTCCAGGGTACCCTGGTAAGGAATTGACAGGGGAACAGCACCAATGGTTTTCACCTGGGCCAGAATCGCCTCGCCGGTTTCGCCATTGCCCCGGGTGGCCGCCTGCACTAACAGGCCGTTCTCGTAGGTGAGGTTGATGGTGAGGCCGTCATATTTGTACTCCAGCATGTACTCCAGCGAATCATTGGCCAGGTCTCCCAGCTGACGGTGCAGGCGGGTTTCCCAGTTAATGAGTTCTTCTTCTGTTTTTACTTTATCCAGACTCCACAGCGGCGCCAGGTGTTGGTGGGATTCAAAGGCACTCACCGGCTCAGTGCCCACCCGGCGGGTGGGGCTGTCGGGCAGCCAGGTGCCGGTGGCAGCTTCAAGAGCTGTCAGTTCGTCATAAAGCCTGTCATACTCGCCGTCAGGCACCTGGGGATTATCCAGGGCATAGTAATGGTAATTGTACTCGTTCAGCTGATCCACCAGCTGGCGCATCTTTTGCAAGGTCTGCTGATCTGCCAACAGTCTCACACTCCTGTCTTCGCGTTCTCGTCAATCGGCATCTGGCTTCGACTGATCGTTCATGATTTATCCTTCGATGGTCAGACTCACATAGCCCAGCGTGATTTTTTTGATTCCCTGATCGGGAAAGGCGATGGTGACCACTTCACCCTCTTTAGCCACCACAGTTCCCTTGCCAAAGGCGGGATGCCGTACCTGTGCACCTGCCTGCAGATGACCGTCACCGCCAGATGACGCGGCTCCTCCGGCAGAAACAGCCGGTATGGCGGGCGGGGGTGCCGTCAGCGAGCTTCCTCCAAAACCACCGGCGGTTCCCATTCGGGGCCCGGGTCGGCGGTTACGATCCCAACGCTCTTTTCGGGCAGGTGCAGAACTGCTCCCCAGACTTTCCTCCTGCTCCAGATGGAGACAGGTTTCAGGAATTTCTTCCAGAAACCGGGAGGGGGGATTGGTGCTGAGGCGTCCAAAAATGGTGCGCTGCCGGGCATTGGTGAGGTACAGTTTTGTTTCTGCACGGGTGATTCCCACGTAACAGAGGCGGCGCTCCTCTTCTTCATTCCCTTCATTCAGGGACATGGACGAGGGAAAAATGTTTTCTTCCATCCCCGGCATGAACACAATGGGAAACTCCAATCCCTTGGCGCTGTGCAGGGTCATCAAAAGGACGCCGGTGTCACTTTCATCAAGGCCGTCAACAGCCGCTTCCAGCGAGGTGCCTGCCAGAAATGCTTCCAGGGTTTTTTCATCTGAGGTTTCGTCAAATTCTTTGGTGAGCGACAGAAACTCCAGCAGGTTCTCCACCCGCCCCATTGATTCCACTGAGTTTTCCCGTTTTAATTGTTCCACCAGGCCGGTTTCATCATAAATCAGCTGGGTCAGCTGAGTCACAGTGATACTGTTTTTCAGATCAATCCATCCCTGAAGCAAACCTGTGAACTCTGTCAGTTTTTTCACTGCACGCCCACCAGCCTCCAGCAACAGGCGGGGATCTTTAAGAACATCGAAGACAGCCACTTCATTGGCAGCCGCAACGGTTTCCATGGCTTCCACTGTTTTGTCGCCAATTCCCCGACGGGGAACGTTGACAATGCGCTTCAGGTTGATTTCATCACTGGGGTTTTCGATTACCTTTAGATATGCCAGAATATCGCGAATCTCTTTGCGGTCATAGAACCGGGTGCCGCCATAAATGCGGTAGGGAATCTGCTGCTTCAGGAGAGCTTCTTCCAGTACGCGGGACTGGGCATGGGTACGGTACAGCACCGCCACTTCACTGCTGGCGTGGCCCTCGTCCAGTAATTTTCTGATGGTACCGGCAAGATAGGCAGCTTCTTCGTATTCGTTGCCACACCTGCGGTAAATCAGCAATTCTCCCGTTTCTCCCTCAGTGAACAGCTTTTTGTCTTTCCGCATTTTATTGTTGCCCACCACGGTATTTGCCGCCTCCAAAATGGTGGCAGTGGAGCGGTAATTTTGTTCCAGCTTCACCGTGCGGGTGTTGGAGAAATCCTTTTCGAATCCCAGAATATTGCCGATGTCGGCACCGCGCCAGCCATAAATGGACTGGTCGTCGTCTCCCACCACACACAGATTGCCGTGGGCACCTGCAAGGGCTTTCACCCACAGGTACTGGGGTCGGTTGGTATCCTGAAACTCATCCACCAGAACATACTGAAACCGGTTCTGATAATAGGCCAGCACCTCTGGCGCTTCTTTGAAAAGAGCGAGGGTTTTGAGAATCAGGTCATCAAAATCCAGGGCATTATTGCTTTTCAGCTTTTTCTCGTAGTGTTGATACAGTAGTGCCATCTGGCGATTCCAGTAGTCGCTGCCTGCCGCCTTCAGGCAGTCCTCCGGCGTCAGCATCTGGTCTTTTTGTTTGCTGATCCAGCCGCTGACCATCCCGGGGGCAAATTGCTTTTCATTCACGTTCAGGTCTTTCAGGCATTCTTTCATAAGAATTCGCTGGTCTTGAGTATCGTAAATGACAAAATTACGCCCGTAGCCCAGGCGCTCGATATCCCGGCGCAGCATACGGGCGCAGGCGGCATGAAAGGTGCTGAGCCACATGGCGTCATATCTTCCCTGCAACCGTTTTTGCACCCGCTCTTTCATTTCCCGGGCGGCTTTATTGGTAAAGGTGATGGCCAGGATTCGATAAGGGTCCACACCTTCGTTTTCAAGCAGGCGGGAGAGGGGCAGCGGCAGGGGAGCCCCCAGGTCTTCGGCATTGGCCGTCATCCACTGCTCCAGTTCCTTCACGTTATTTTCTGTCACATTTACCGGCAATGTCTCGTTTTCATAGACCGGGCCAAAGCGGATCAGATGGCCAATGCGGTTCACCAGCATGGTGGTTTTCCCGGAACCGGCACCGGCCAGCACCAGCGACGGGCCCTTGACGTGGATCACCGCCTCTCGCTGGGCTTCATTCAGGTGAGGGTATTGGGCCTCTATAAACTGGCTGCGCAGTCTTTGAAAAGTCTGCTGCCATGATGATTCACTCATATACAACTCTCCTTATCACTTTTTTGCCATCCACGTTGCTGTCCAATCAGCATCAATGGCGATTCTTTCCATACTACAGTATAGCACATCCCCCCTGTGAAATGCGTGATCAGTCCCAAACAAAAAGACCCCGGTGAGAGGGTCTTTGAAGATGCTGAGAATGAAGCAGTCAGGAGTCTGATGAATCACCATGTCTATTTGCTGACACCGTCTCTGTAGCGGTTGATTCGGTTCCAGTATGTTTCATCTGCTTCCATATTGTAGCGGGGATGCGTTCGCATCATTTCCAGCAACTCATTGAGGCGCTGTTCCCGGTTGGTCATTTTATTCAGGTACATGGCATCATCCGCTTCCTTCACCAGCTGAGACCGTTTCTTTCCGGGAGAGGTTTTACAGCTGGCTCCCAGGGAAAGGCTGGTGAGGCACCCTTTTTTCATCCCTTCCTCACATTTACGTTTGATGCGACGCATGATTTTCCGGGCATCTGCTTCGGTAGTTTGAGGCAGCAGCACCGTAAACTCATCACCGCCGGTGCGGCAAATAATATCTTCTTCCCGACAGCTGTCCTTCAAAATATCGGCAATTCTGACGGCCACTTTATCGCCTTCCAGGTGTCCCAGCACATCATTCACCAGTTTCAGACCGTCGATATCGCACAAGATCAGGCTCAGGGGATATTGGCGTTCGGTATCCAGCCTGTCAATTTCTTCTTCAAAAAAATCCCGGTTATAAAGCCCGGTGAGCCGGTCTCGAAAACGAAGAAAGACGAGTTCTTCTTCTGTCCGCTTTCGCTGGGTGATGTCCCGGACAATGGCCATTACTTCATTTTCATTGCTGGCTATGATGCGCATCTCGAAATACACATCTTTCTCATTGAGGAGAAGCCTGTATTCGATGGTTTGCATTTCATCAGTTTCCAATGCTGTGTGAATGGCTGTCAGAATCGTCTCTGCCAGGGCCTCCTGAAAAACATCATGTAACCGGCGGCCTTTCTGCCATTCAGCATCTTTAATGAGGAGGGATGTGTCAGAGGTGAACATCTCCAGATGCACCCCCTCGTGATTTAAAAAAATCAGGATGTCAGGCATTACCTGGATCATGGAGCGGAATCGTTTTTCAGTTTTTCTCAACTGTCGTTTCATCTCAGACTTGTACAGGGCCAGCTCTATGTTGATGTATAACTCTTTTTCATTGAAGGGTTTCACCAGAAAGCCACTGGGCTCTGCCGCCAGAACACGTGCCATCATATCTTCATTCAGCAGCCCCGATACAAACAGCACCGGTATTTCAAGGGTGTTCTGCACCTGGCCGGCTGCCCAGATCCCGTCCTTTTCACCTTTTAACGTGATGTCCATCAACACCAGATCCGGTTTTCGTTTCATGATCATCGGCATGGCTTCTTCCACAGAGTGAGCCACTCCCACGACACGATAGCCCCGCTGAAGCAGTGCGTCTTTTGTGATCTGCACGTCCAGGGGACTGTCTTCCACGATGAAAATTTTTCCTGACCGGGCCATATTTAACACCCCCGCTCCACAAGGCTTTGCGTTTACCCTAAATGTTTGATCTATCATACCATACTTGTATCCTTCTATTGTAACTCATTTTGTGATTTTTTCCAGCAATTAAAAAAATGAAGGATTGCTTCTTTTTCCACGCCTTCCAGCTGCATTTGATAAGCAACCGCCAGCCAGGTACCCATGGTGCTGTCGGCAGGGTAATCCAGTTCTTTCAAATCATTGCCAGATATGCAGGGCTTGGGGAGTGCCTCCGGCCGCCATTTTTGGAAACGTCGGAGGGCAGCCATCATTTCCCACCGGTGATGTTTGTTATGCCAGAGAGGTTGAAGGGCATGAAGCAGGGCTTCCAGCAGGGAGGGCTCAGTTAAGAGGCACAGTCGCATCACACCCGGCTGTTGATGGGATAAAAGGAGAAAATCATTCAAGGCTTGAAAGAGACCATTCAACTGGTTTGTTCGCCCATGATGCCGACTGAGGTTTTGAAACCATTGAACCAATGTATCCCTTCTTTTAACTGCCTCAGCGGTCGGCAGGCGCTCTGCTGCCAGCATGGGGGCCATGAGCACAGCCCACATCAACAATCGGCTGTCGGAAACGGTATGCCGCAGGGGCAGGGCAGCAGCAAGCACCGCCGGAATTTGATGGCGCCATCCCGTCACCGGAAAAAGCGGTTCAAAAGATGTTGGGGCCTGTGGCACGGGTAGTCGATGAGTAGCCAGCATGGCTTCCCAGCCTTTCAGCGGGTCTTCTGCCAGTAACCATTTATCCAGCTCCTCCATGATTCGCTCCAGTGGCAGATGGCTGGTAGTGGTTGATTTCATGGCTGCCAGTGTTTCAGGTTCGATGGTGAGTCCCAGTCTGGAAATCAACTGGTACGCCCGGTAAACCCGCAGGGGGTCTTCTTGCAGACAGCCGGACGCGGTCATGCGTAACCGTCGCGCCTGCAGGTCTGCCAAACCGGAGAGGGGGTCCATGAGTTGTTGGGTGAGGGGATGACGGTAGAGGGCGTTGACAGTGAAGTCACGATGGCGGGCATCAATGGCAACAGCCTCTTCCAGCGGCATGGCTGTTTCGACGTCACTGTTGGTGCGTGGCAGTGAGAACTCCACCGCCAGTCCTCTGATCTGGTAAATGGGGAAGCTTTTTCCATAGAAGAGTACCTGACCGAAGGGATCCAGCGCCTCACGCAGCCGGGCATGATTCAACCCAAAAATCACCACATCAAGGTCTTTCACCTGACGATGAAGCAACTGGTCACGCACACACCCGCCCACCAGCAGCGGTGTGGCTCCTTCTGCAATCAAATGGCGAAACAAGGGCATCAGTATCGAAGCATCTGTGGGATTGGTTTTCATTAGTACCCTCCTGGCGCCAGAGCTCATGTGCTGCAATTTTTTGCAGCATATAGGCGACGGTATTGTAAAAAATCCTCCCGACAACAGGTTGCGGGAGGATGACGATTTAACATATGCTAATACATGATGTGAAAGCTGCCATGCAGGTCAATGTGATACAACTATTTGATTTCCAGCGATTCAATAACAGGCTGACCCTGAACAGAAAGTGTGAAAACAATAACAACGGGTGTTCCAGGCTCAGGTTCATTGTTTTCCAACTGTGCCTGTACTGTCTGAGACAGCTGAAAAACCATAAAGTCATGCTCACTGTTCACCAATTCAATTTCAAGGGATCGGGCATCTGCGAACCCCACGTACCGTCCTTCAGCCTGGATCAGCTCTGACTCTGATGTTTCTTCGCCTTCGGGAACTTCTGTTTCTTCATCTTGCGGTTCAGGTTCTTCCACTAAAGGCGGTTCAGGTTCAACGGCCTGACGGCAGCCCGCGAAGGTGAACAGCGTTACCACCAGTAACAGGATCAATATCAATTTAAACGTTGTCACCGGACGCGACGATAAGGTGGTGTTCATTGGCAGCACTTCCTTTCCGGCAAATCACAGGGTCCATATGACTCCTGTTCTTATTATACCCGGTCTCAGCCTAATAATCACTCCCCAATTTTTTCTGCCCCAATCACCAAACCGGCAGCACCGTCGGAGACGGCTTCAATCACCAGTTGCACCTGCTGTTCAGATGCCCCGGCATCCATGGACTCATCCCACTCCCCAAAGACTTGCTGCATTTCTTGAGACAATGCCATGACAATGAGACGGCCGTTGATGTCAAACTCAGCAAACCGGTTGTCAATTCTGCCAAGGTACCGCGCCTGCAGCACGGCATAATCCACTGGCATCAGCATGGTTACCAAAGGTATTTCGCCTTCTTCTGCTTCAATAATGACCAGAAAAAGCTGGCCCTGCTCAGGCTTTAAGTCCTGAAACTGCTGACTGGCACTATCGGACAGCCGGAACTCCTGATAAGGGACTGCCAGATCCAGCAGCCGCAGTTCCACGTAAAGGTCATCGGTCTGTCGTACCATCACCGCAGTGGCTTGCTGCCCCAGAGGTGCCTCCAGGCTAAACATGGTCACTTGCTCTTCTTCAGGGTCTGCCGCATCTTCCGAGGGTGGCATCATGCGAATACCCACTTCTGATGGTTCAGTCTCTTCAGATGTACCGTTTTCCCCGGTTGCAACAGGAGATTCCACAATGGCCGCCGGTTCATCCTGCAGGGCTGTTGTCTTCGGCATGGCTCCCGGTTCCGGTTCAGCGTCTGACTCTCTCACCGAAGCCGACTCAGGCTCCAATTGGCCGGATTCTTCCGGCGCAATTGCTGCACCCATCATTTCCTCTGTTCCATCGACAGGATCGTCCTCTTCTGCTTCGTCGGCACCGGCGGCTGCCATGGAAAGAGGCTCCTCTGGAGCATCAGCCGGTTGGGCAGAACGCATCATGAATGGGGCAGAATCAGGCGCTTGTGTCAGTTGCGGCATACGTTGAATCAGAGATACCACTCCCACCAGAAGAAAAAGGGCGGCGGCGGCAGATGTCCACTTCATCCATGGTTTGCGGCGGGCAGCCACGCGGCGGCGCTGGCTGACGTCACCGTTTGTCAGCATTTCATCCAGTAATTCTTTATCGCTGCGCAGTCTTTTGACGCCGCGCACTGTTTCAAGCAAATCAGCCATTTCCTGATTCATCGAAGAAGGCGCTGCAGGGCTGCATTCCATGATCAGCGAATCGATAAAGTCGTTCACATATTCTTCCTGTTCTTGTCTGTTCATTACTTTAACCACTGAAATAGCCTCCTTCCTCCAAAATTTCTTTTAATTTCTGTACCCCTCGAAACTGGAGGCTTTTCACGGTTCCAACGGGTTTTGACAGTTCATCGGCCACTTCTTTCAAAGGTCTGCCTTCAACGATGCGCCAAATGAGTATTTTGCGGTATAACTCCGGCAGTTTCTGAAGGGCTTCCCGTAATACCAGGTTTTCTTCAATCATGTGGGTTTCTGACACTGCCAGATTTTTTTCGCTGACCTGGTTGAGTTCCACCACTTTCGGGCTGCGTCCCCGCTGTCTCCATGTATCGTAGATGGTGTTGCGGGCAGCAGTGAATATATAGGCCCGCATCTTCTCCTCTTCCACATTTCCCTTTTTTACCTGCTGAAAAACCTTTTGAAAAACATCCTGCGTCAGTTCCTCTGCCTCTTCCTTGTTTTGCAAACGATAGTAGGCATACTGATAAACCTGTGGCCACAGGGTTTCATATACTTCCTGGAACATGCCGTTCCAGGGGGATGAGGCAGATTTCATGGCATGCACCCTCTTTTCATCGTATGGTCAGTTCGATCTGTTTGATCTGTTTGATCTGTTTGATGCACCTGATCATCCTATGGTGATTATCTGTCATTCTACAGGTTAATACGCAGAATAGGAAAAAGGGTTGCATTCTTAAAGGAGAAATCTTATGATGAACATAGGTTTTCCCATCACATATGGTCAACGGAGGAGTGTTCATGGTACAGCATTCAGAATCGTCCGCAGAATCAACCAGCTTCACGGGGGGCGCAACATCGGGTTATCGTTGGGTGGTATGGGGAGTTCTGATTCTGGCTTATCTGGTGGTTTTTTTTCACCGGCTGGCACTGGGTGTGGTACGGGACGACCTCACCCTTGCCTTTGGAATCAACGCCACCACCTTCAGTAATCTGGGCGCCACCTATTTTTACGCCTATACGCTGATGCAGATCCCCTCCGGTATATTGGCAGATTCTCTGGGTGCCCGGAAAACCGTCACTTATGGCACCCTCATGGCTGCCTTCGGTTCGCTTCTTTTCGGTCTTTCTCCCAGCATTGGCTGGGCTTTTGCCGGTCGGTTGCTGGTGGGTATTGGTGTGTCGGTTGTACTCATTGCCATTTTGAAAATTCTTTCCCAGTGGTTTCCTGAAGACCAGTTTGCCACCATGTCAGGCCTGACAGCTTTTATGGGAAATGTGGGCGGCATGCTGGCCCAGACGCCCCTGGCCCTGATGGTGGTCTGGTTCACCTGGCGGTCCACTTTTGCAGGTATTGGAGTTGCAAGCCTCTTCATCGCCCTGTTGTGTTATGTGCTGGTGCGCAATACCCCTCAGGAGATGGGCCTGCCATCCGTGGGAATCTCCTCTTCTACAGCCCACAGCCGCCCCATCAGCCGCGAAACTCTCTCAAGGGGATTGGCAGCAGCGATGAAAAACCCGGGTACTTGGCCAGGTTTCTTTGTGTTTATGGGAATGTTTGGTACTTACGTAGCCATGACGGGCGCCTGGGGCAACAGTTATTTGCGTGAGGTGTTCGGCTTTTCAGCCACCAAAGCTTCCAATCATCTGATGCTTGCCATTTTGGGCCATGCTTTGGGCTGTATCTTTATTGGCAAACTGTCTGATCAAATGAAACGTCGGCGACGCCCCATGGCTTTGTTCACACTAATTCACGTGGTTTCATGGGGAGTGCTGCTGTTTGGGAATGGCGGCCGCTTGCCGACATGGGCGCTGCCACCGTTGCTTTTTGTGCTGGGCTTCAGTTCATCGGCGGTGATTCTCTCCTGGTCATGCAGCAAGGAAGTGAATGATCCAGCCATAGCCGGTATCGCCACTTCCATTGTGAACATGGGTGGTTTTGTAGGGGCTGCCTTTCTGCCGGTGATTCTGGGCAGCATCATTGACCGTTACGGCCATCTGCTGGAGGCAGACGCCCTGTATCGCCGGGCATTCTTTTTCTGCCTCTTATCCGCCGTTCTCAGTTTGGTGGGTTCATTGCTGGTGAAAGAGACTCATTGCAGGAATATTTATCATCAGATGCACACCGCAGCCAAAAGTGCCAAAAGTGGTGCTTCAACGGATCTTTAGCCATGAAAAAACCTGATTCCTTGTGGGAATCAGGCCTCTTTAAAATCATTTTCAATAAGTGCTGTGATGGTGCGAAAGGCTTCGGCTTCGTCAGGACCATTCACCTTTAAATGAACTTCCTCACCCTTGCGCACACCCATACTCATGACATTCATAATGCTCTTGGCATCATATTCGTTGCCGCTTCGGTAAACGAATATATCGGAATCGAACCGCATGGCCACTTTCACAAGAATTGCGGCAGGCCTGGCATGGATGCCGGTTTCGTTTGTCACTTGAATCACTTTTTCCAACATCAGTCATCACCCTTTCAGAAGGATATGGTGTCTTGTGTTTGGCATTCCTTTAACAAAATCATCTATAAGGGTCAACCCAGATCCCTTTACAACTGAAGGATGTACCTCCAAGAAGACAAATGCGACGAATCTTCTGAACGCTTTCTCATTTATTGTACCTTAAACCCCGACAGAAAAAAAGCTTTATATCAAAACTTTTTATAAAGGAGTGACAAAATGACAGCTTTTGATTTCAATACTGTTCATCAACGCAAGGGGACTCATTCCATCAAATGGGAATTCAACCGCACCATGTTTGGGTCTGACGACCTGCTGCCCATGTGGGTGGCCGATATGGACTTTGCCTGCCCGCCTGCGGTGACAGCGGCTGTGCAGCAGCGGGCCGCTCATGGGATTTATGGCTATACAGGGATTTCCGATGCTTATCTGAAGTCGGTGGTCACCTGGATGCAGCAGCGCCATCAATGGACCATTTCACCGGAATGGATTGTTTTCATCAATGGGGTGGTGCCCGCTCTCAACATGTTGCTGCAGACCTTTTCTCACCCGGGAGATTTTGTGGTCATCCAGCCGCCGGTGTATTACCCGTTTTTCAATGCCATCAATAATAATGGCCGTCATCCCCTGCTGAACACACTCAAAGAGGAAAACGGCCGCTATGTGATGGATCTTGAGGATTTGGGCGAAAAACTTAAAAACCCCCGCACCAGTGTCATGATTCTCTGCAGCCCCCACAATCCTGTTGGACGTGTCTGGAGCCGCAGTGAAATTTCAAGGGTGGCAGAACTGTGCCTGGCCCATGATGTACTGCTGATTTCAGACGAAATTCACCATGATCTGGTTTTTGCGCCCCACCGGCACCAGATTACCGCCATGCTGTCCGATGAAATTGCCCACAACACCATTACCTGCACAGCTCCCAGCAAGACCTTTAATCTGGCAGGCTTGCAGGCTTCCAACATCATTATTACCGACGAGAAAAAAAGACGCCGTTTTACCCAAACACTGGAGCGCAACGGAGTCTTTGGCATTAATCCCTTTGGCAGCGCAGCCACCATTGCCGCCTATGAGTCAGGGGCCCCCTGGCTTGATGCCCTGCTGGATTACCTGACGGAGAACCTGGACTATCTGGAAAACTTTGTGAAGGAACATCTGCCCGAGGTGCGTCTGTTCAGACCCGAGGGCACCTACCTGGCCTGGATGGATTTCAGGGCTCTCGGCCTTGATCAGACCGCTTTGGAAGCATTGATTGAAAAGGATGCAGGCGTCGCTCTGAATCAAGGTTACATCTTTGGCGATTCAGGCATTGGCTTTCAGCGGATGAATGTGGCCTGCCCACGCAGTCTGCTTGAAGAAGGCCTCAACCGCATTACCAGAGCAGTGGCTGCCCAGCGAAGATAAGCCGCTCATTTGGCCGGAAGCCAGGAATGTCAGCGGTTCAGCTGAAGGTGCTGAAGCAGGACTGTTGCCGGATCATCAGTCACCTGCTGATAGAGTCGTTCCCCCTCAGGGGAATAGATGACAACACCCCGGTGTACTGTGCTGGCCTGGGGTTGAATGATCCCCGCTTCCCGATAAAACATGATTTCAGGATCGGACATCAGTGGATAGCTGAGTCCGATTTTTTCTGTCAGCGCTTCATGCGCGGCTGGTGTATCGGCACTGACGCCGTAAAGGGCGTAGCCTAAATCTTCAATTTCTTCGATCACTTCGTTCAGCTGACCCAGCTGCTGCGTACAGATGGATCAGCCGGCGCCCAGAAAGAAAACGAAAATAGTGCCGGTGTCACCGGCAGCCAGCAGATCGCCCACACGCTGGGTTTCTCCCCGGTGATCCAACAGTGCCAGATTCTCTACAACACCGCCTGCCCCATCTGTTTCAAGAGTGGGGGCTTGTGCTGTATTCCGAAACCCCAGAATGGCAACGACAATCACCAGGATCACGGCCATAACGGCCATCCAGATCATTACCTGTCTTCCTTTTGCCGGCGTGCCCTGAGCTTTGCTGTTTTTCCGCTTGATTTTTCTAATCTGTGACATGGCTTATCCCTCCCGTATTGTATGGATTCACAAAAACGACTGTCGGCAGCTGCCACTTAAGGCATCAACGACTGTCCGGTGTCTGTCCATGTGAAATTTTCGAGAATAACATGAGCTCTGGCTTCAAGTCCATCGCCGTATTCCCAGGGGTAATGAATATCAATGTGAAAGAACCGACCGTCATGCTGCCCTGCATAGATGGCTCCTGTATACGCATCGTCCATGAAAAAGTATTCCCGCAGTGTCCAGTCATACATCAGCTCTTCCGGAAGCTTTTTTTCAACCCATTCCACTTCCCGGGATACAAGAAGCCCATTATCTCCCGTCAAAAGATCAAAGAAAGCCTCAGAAGTCACCACTGCATCGGCATGATAGAAGGTGACGGCCACATACGCTTCAGGATTTGGGTTGCCGCCATAGTTGGTGATAAAGCGAACGCCATCGGCTTCACCTGAGTCTGCTGTTTCAGCCACCATGTCTTCTGTATAATAGGTGTGGAAGGGGAGGCCTGATTCCCTGAACAAATGAATCACCACCGGTTCTTCCATTCCTTCAATGAGAAACACCGTTTCGATGGTTTCCGGTAATTCTGCCGGTGTTTCTGCAACGGGTTCAACCGGGGCCGGTTCTTCCGCCGGCATCTCTTCGGTTGGTATGTCTTCTGCCGGACTTTCCGCAGCACCATTGGGCCCACCAGCAGGCCTGCCACAGGCAGTAACTGCCAGCATCAATACCAGCCCCATTAATGCCAGTGCCAGCATCCATGGGCCGTGTCCTTTGTGAGTTGATTGATTTTTTTCCTCATGTCCTGTTGTCATTATCAACGCCTCCATTTTGAATGATTCAGTGACTCATGTCCATTAACAGGTTGTGTGGATCTTTTTTGGAGTGGTTCTGTTTTGTGCAGCTGGTTTTTCTTACAGAATCGGCGACAGCAATCGCATGGCCGATTCTTTAAACCGGTGAATAAAAGGTCGCTGTCGATGGTGTTCCAGGCTTACCTCAATGCTGTCGGCCAAATCTTCAAAGAAATCATGGCTCATTTGACGGGTGATGGCTTCATCGTAGTAAAAGGCATTCACCTCAAAGTTCAGATCAAAGCTTCGAATATCCATGTTGGTGGTTCCCACAGAAGTAAAGTTGTCATCCACCAGCACCACCTTGCTGTGCATGAAGCCCTTTTGATATTGAAAGATTCTGACGCCGGCTTCCAGCAACTCCTGAAAATGTGATTTGGATGCCCAGAAGACTGTTCGGTGGTCAGGGCGCCCCGGAAGCAGAATTCGAACATCGACGCCACGAAGGGCCGCGGTTTTGAGGGCGACCAGAATGCTCTCATCCGGCACCAGGTAGGGGGTGCAAATATAGACTCGCTGCATAGCCGTGGTAATGGCCATGAAGTAACCCTGATGAATGGATGCCCACAGCGAGTCAGGGCCACTGGAAACCACTTGAATCAACTGGTCTCCCAAATGCTCCCTTCGCGGAAAAAAGATCTTGTCATCTATTTCCTGCCCGCTGACAAAATACCAGTCCCGCAGAAAGATAACCTGCAGCGCATAAACAGCTTCACCCTCAATTTGAACCTGGGTATCCCGCCAATAACCCAGTTCCGGTGATTTTCCCAGGTATTCGTCACCAATGTTCAATCCACCGGTGAAGCCCATTCGGCCATCCACCACCAACAGCTTTCGATGGTTTCGATAGTTCAGGCGATGGGCCAGGATCACCGGGTAAAGCACTTTCAGAAAGGGTTTCACCTCCACCCCTGCCTCCCGCATCTCATCAAGAAACCGGCGGCTCAGGCGCCAACTTCCCACTGCATCGTAGATAAGCCGCACCGATATGCCCTCCCTGGCTTTTTTGATCAGTGCCTGCTGAAAACGGCGGCCGATAACACTGTCTTTGATGATGAAATACTCCATGTGAACGTGGTGACTGGCTGATTCAATGGCCTTCAGCATGGTTTCAAAGGCTGTCTCTCCACTCTTTAAAAGATGGCTCCGGTTGTTTGCTGTGAGGGGAGCGTCACCGTTATTGACCATAAGGGGCAACACTTTTCCACGAACATCATTGTAACGCCTGGTAAAGAGGTCACTATGGTCTGAAACAAAGATCTGATTATCCAGGAGACGGCGGATGATCCGGTAGTCCTGTTTTCGTTTTTTGATGAAGGTGCGTTTTTTACGGTGATTCTGACCCAAGTAAAGGTAGAGGAAGATGCCGAAAATTGGAACGAAAATGAGGATCAACAGCCAGGTCATGGTGCGGGAGGGGTTTCGGTTTTCCAGTACAATGACAAGCCCCACCACAATGGTGCTGATGGTGATCACCGCAGTAAGTATTCCCAGCGGACTCATCGCTATTCCCCTTTCTGTCTCTGCTTTAGCGTGTGCGCGTGGAATGATATTTCCGAAAGATACTTTTCCTGTTTTCGCAAGACCTGGTGGGATCATCAGCCTTGAAGCATGTGCTGAAACCAGTCACGATTTTTCATGAAAGACTGGAGCAGCGCTTCTTTTTTCTTTTCTCTGCCGGGCTTAAAGAGATTTTCTGATATTTTCAGAAATGAAGCCACCGAGTTGGCTTCGCTTTTTTCTTGCTGATGAAAGGGACAACTGGCAATCACTTGCATCCACTCATCAAACTCGTAAACTTTCAGATAATCCACCTGGCAGGTTTCTGCCGTGGCTTCCAGCACCCGCAGCAGCAGGTCACGGTGTGTGTGGGAAGGTGTCAGCCCGGCCAGTTCCATCAACGCTGGAATGGCATCCTCAATAAAGAGACGGTTTAATGCCTTGCCAGGTTTCAGTCCCAGTATGGTGCACACTTCTTTTTTTGCTTCTTCCGGCCAGCGGAGAATCATCTGCAGGGCGGTCATTTCATCGGGAAAGGCTTTTAGGTAAAAGCGTTTGCCCTGATAATTTTTTAGAACTCGCAAGGTGTCCAGATAACCCAACATCAGGTTTCGCCGGCTTCGCCGGGTGCTGAAATCCAACATGCCTCCCAGATCACGCTCAGGTGCAATGTAATGAATGGTTGCGTCTTTCTCATTCACCCTGATAATTCGCCCTGAACCATAAAGGCGAACAGCGTAGATTTCCCGGTAGCCTTTCTTCACCAGCATGTTGGCAGGAAGATTATTGTAAAAACCACCGTCAAGAAACACCTTGCCGTCCAGCAGACGTTCCCTGAAAACAGGAAGGTATGAGGACGCCATGAGATAGTCTCCCATTTTCCCTTCTGGAATATCTTCTTTAAAGAGCTCCAGGGGTTTTCGATCGGTGATGGAGAAGGTGACAAATCCAAAATCCACCGGCGATCTTCTGATGGCTTCCTCGCTCAGCAGTTGCTGGATCATGTCATAGAGTGGCGATGTGTCAATTCCGCTATTTTTGATGATGTTGCGAATTTCTTCTATGATCATTATCACGTTGGCATGATCCAATTTGCGGTCTGACAGCATTTCGTAAATATCATCGTCAAGGGTCATTACCTGCTGGGGTGTCATATGATACCACAGCTCCCATGCCGCTTCAAAGTCATCCTGAACCATGAGCCCTCCGTTGAGAGCCCCCACAGAGGTACCTGTTATCCCCTGAAAAGTGACGCCCATTTCCCGGAAAGCTTTCCAGGCTCCAATTTGATAAGCGCCTTTGGCGCCGCCGCCCTCCAGTGTTAATCCCAGCATGGGTCATCCTCCTCTTCAAGTAAGCTTACTCAATCAGTTCTTTCAACCGATTCATGTCACGAATGATCACCCGGCGGCCGCTTTCCAGCAGCAGAATGCCTTCGGCCTGAAGTGCCGATAAACGTCGGCTGACGGTTTCACGGGTGAGTCCCAGATAGGCAGCCATGTCTTCCCGGGAGAGGGGCATATTAATGGCCGTTCCTTCCAGCTCTCTCACTCCAAAACCTTCTGCCAGATTGATCAGCAAGACTGCCATGCGCACGTCAACATCTTTGCTGGTTAACACCTGCACCAGCTTTTCCAGTGATTTAATCCGGTCAAAGGCATGCGCCAGTACCTGATCTCTCACCTGGGGGCTGTCTTCCAGCACCCGGCGAAAATCTTCCTGGGCCAGCACACAAAAGGCGGTGTCTTCCAGAGCGGTTACCCGATACTCCACTGCCTCTTCTTTTAACAGGCTCAGTTCACCAAAAAAATCCCCTTCCGCCAGAATATAGAGAATCTGTTCTTTGCCATCCCGATTATAGGTATAGGCTTTGACACTTCCCTGATTAACGATGTAGAGACTTGAAAGCAGGTCTCCTTCATGAAAGATGGTTTCGCCCTTTTTTATTTTTCGGCTGACAATCAGGCTGGAAATCTTTTCCAGCCCCGCTTCATCCAGTTGCTGAAATAAGGAAACTTTTGAAGCACAATAGCTGTTGCGGCAGGATTCACAGCCGCATCCCCGGCAAGCTTCCATGTTGGTCACTCCCATTCTGTGTCTTATCACCAGTCGCTTTTCAAATGATTCATACCCACTTTTTGCTGCTTTAGCCCTTCCTTTGTCAGTTCTCTTTCTGATGTGCTGAAAGTCCCGTATGTCATCATGTGATTTGCTTTTTTAGAGCCGCGTGATTCGAATCACGGTTTTTCTGCTTTTATCAGTGTACACTTGGGTTACTGTTGGTGATGCCACACCATCGCCCCAATGCATCTGTGGATTCCTTCACCGACGGGGTATGATACTAAGGAGTGATTCATATGATTACCACCAACGACATTCATTTGAACGAGACGCTTGGTGCCATTGTCAGCCGTTTTCCAGGCTCGATTCCCATTCTCACGAAGCATGAGATTGACTTCTGCTGCGGCGGTCACCGCACGTTGGCCACTGCCCTTGACCTTTCTTCGGATCAAAGAACGCACCCGGTGCTCACCGAACTTAATGCTGGTTATGAACGTGCTCTCACCGAAGGAGAAGACTTTCAGCAGTTTCGTTATGAGAGCCCCACCATGCTCATGGATTACATTGTTCACTGGCATCACGAGCGGCTGCGCGAAAATCTGCCGACCATCGAGAAGCTGTTGGCTAAAATAGTAGCGGTTCACGGAAGCAATCACCCGGAGCTGCTGGCTGTGGAGCAGGCGTTTACACCTCTGAAAGCTGCCATGATTGAGCACTTGTCTGAAGAAGAGACCCATAGCTTTCCTCTCATTAAAGAAGCCTCTGAAACCGTCACACTCACCAGAGAAACCATGACCGCTCTTGACAGCCTGCGAGAGGATCACGACACCGTGGGTGATCACCTGAAAGCCATTCGCCGTCTCACCCAGGGATTCACCATACCCGAAGATGGCTGCTCCACTTACCATTTCGTGTATCAAAAATTGCTGGAGCTGGAAACAGACACTTTCCAGCATGTGCATTTGGAAAACAATGTGCTGTTTCACATGATTGGCTAACCACTTTAAACTACCACCCGCCAAATTAACAACTGATTTAACAACTGAAATTAGCAACCGAATTAACTACCTAAAAAGGAGCGATTTCAATGAACATTACCAAAGACATGACCATTGCAGAAATTTTGAAGCACCAACCCAATGCCGCCGTCATTCTCATGCAGTTTGGCATGGGGTGCATCGGCTGCCCTTCCTCTCAGTCAGAAACCCTGGCAGAGGCGGCGCTGGTTCATAACATGGATGCCGACGCCATTCTGGTAAAACTGAATGAGGGGCGTACCTAATGAGCCTGTTTCTGGGAATCTGTGGGTGATGACGTGTTGCATTATGATGACCTTCGAAAAACCTGGATTCAGGCATTTTCAAACCAGCTGCAGCCCTCCTGGAGCTACTCGGTGTCACCGGAGGGGATTCACCAGATTCAGACTGAAGGAGGAACTTCTGCCCTATGAACGCCATTGAACTGATGACTTATGAACACACGTTTATTCGCCGCATGCTCACTGTCATGCGCAAGTTTGCATACCGTCTCATGAATGATCCGCAAATGGACGTTTCTGATGCCCCCCTGATGATTGACTTTGTTCGCCAATACGCTGACAAGCATCACCACGGAAAAGAGGAAGATCTTCTCTTTAACCGCATGGTGGCACATCTGGGTTCTGCTGCTGTGAAGCTGGTACAGCACGGCATGCTGGTGGAACACGATTTGGGACGTCTTCATATGAAACTGATGGAAGAAGGCATTGAAGCGTTTCAGGCAGGCGATGATGAAGCCCGGCTTGATATCATAGGCAATGCCATCGCTTATACCCAACTGCTTGACCGTCACATCTCCAAAGAGGATGACATGGTTTATCAGTTTGCCTGGCGTCATTTTCAGCCGGAGATGATCGAACTGATCAACCGGGAAACGGATGATTTTGAAGTCAAGGCTTCGGCAGCAGGCATTCAGCAGCATTACCTGACTCTGCTGGAGGAGATGGAAGCGAAATACCTGTAAAACGAAAGCTGCGGACGCATTGTCCGCAGCTTTCTTCTGATGCTGATTCATTTCATTTCCAGCTTATGCCGCTGGATTTTTTACATTTCTGCCAGTTTTTTGTAGATGCTGTATCTTTCCTGAGCGTCTTTTTCAGCCTGCGCAAAGAGGATTGTCGCTTCTTCAGGGAAGGTTTTCTTCAGAGAAGCATAGCGTACTTCGCTGGCCAGGAAATCCTGGAAGGAAGTTTTAGGCTCTTTTGAATCCAGAATGAACGGATTTTTGCCTTCTTCCTGCAACAGCGGGTTGTAGCGATATAAATGCCAGTAGCCGGCATCCACTGCTTTTTTAGTCTGCTCCTGGGTTTTACCCATGCCGGCACCAATGCCGTGAGCGATACAGGGAGCATATGCGATGATCAGTGATGGTCCCGGATAGGCTTCTGCTTCTTTCAGGGCTTTAATCAGCTGATTCTTGTCAGAACCCATGCCCACCTGTGCCACGTACACATAACCGTAGGTCATCATCATGCGGCCCAGGTCTTTTTTGCGGATCTTTTTACCAGAAGTGGCGAACTTGGCCACTGCACCTGCAGGAGATGCTTTGGAGGACTGCCCGCCTGTGTTGGAGTATACTTCTGTATCCATGACAAGCACATTCACGTCTTCACCAGAGGCCAGCACGTGATCAAGGCCGCCGAATCCAATGTCGTATGCCCATCCGTCTCCACCAAAGATCCACTGTGATTTCTTAACCAGGTAGTCTTTCTTCATGATAATTTCATCAATTACTTCGTTGCCCTTGGCTGCTTCCAGCAGGGGCAGCAGGTCGTAGGTGGCTTTTTTGGAGGCTTTGGCATCATTTTTGCCGTCAAGCCATGCCTGGAAGGCGGCTTTCAACTCTGCCGAAAGATTCATTTCAAGTCCCTGAGTCATCAGATCTGCCAGTTTTTCACGAATCTGACTGGTGGCAAGAGCCATTCCGTAACCATATTCTGCGTTGTCTTCAAAGAGGGAGTTTGCCCAGGCAGGCCCCTGACCCTTATCGTTTACGCAGTAAGGAACCGAAGGCGCACTTCCGCCATAGATAGAGCTGCAGCCGGTGGCATTGGCAATGAGCATGCGGTCACCAAACAGCTGGGTGATCAGCTTCACATAGGGTGTTTCACCGCAACCTGCACAGGCGCCGGAGAACTCGAACAGCGGCTGTGAGAACTGGCTGCCCTTCATGGTTTCAATATTGGTCAGATCAGCTTTGCTGCTGATAGTGGTTGCAAAATCCCAGTTGGCTTTTTGAGCAGCAATCTGAGGTTCAACAGGCTTCATTTCAAGGGCCTTGGTTTTAGCCGGGCAAATGTCGGCACAGTTGCCGCAACCGGTACAATCAAGAGTGGCCACCTGAATGCGGTATGTCATGCCATCAAACTCTTTGCCCATGGCTTTCAGGGTTTCAAAGCCTTCCGGGGCTGCCTGCTGTTCTTTTTCATCCAGCAGGAAGGGGCGAATGGCGGCATGGGGACAAACGAAGGCGCACTGGTTACACTGAATGCAGTTTTCCTTGATCCATTCAGGCACATCCACAGCGATTCCCCGCTTTTCGTAAGCAGAGGTTCCCATGGGGAAGTGGCCGTCTTCACGGTCAACAAAGGCACTCACCGGCAGGTTGTCGCCTTCCTGTGCATTCATGGGATGCAGAATGTCAGAGATGAAGGCTGGTTCGTTCTTTTCAGACACTGCCGCGTCTGTTGCATTGGCCCAGGAAGCCGGAACAGCCACCTGATGCAGGGCTTCCATGCCCAGATCCAGTGCTTTTTGGTTCATTTCAACGATTTTCTCACCTTTACTGCCGTAAGTGTCAACCACTGCCTGTTTCATGTAGGTCATGGCTTCTTCCACCGGAATCACGTCAGCCAGTTTAAAGAAAGCCGATTGCATTACCATGTTGATGCGCCCGCCCAAGCCGATTTCAGCAGCGATCTTGGTGGCATTGATGATGTAGACTTTAGCTTCTTTTTCTGCCAATGCCCGTTTCAGACTGGCAGGAAGCTTCTCTTCCAGTTCGCGATCTTCCCAAAGGCAGTTGAGCAGGAAGGTGCCGCCTTTTTTCAGGCCTTTTACCAGGTCATACTGGTTGACATAAGCCTGGTTGTGACAGGCGATAAAATCAGCCTCACTGATGAGGTATGTGGAACGAATGGGCTCTTTTCCAAAGCGCAGGTGGGAAATGGTGACACCGCCGGACTTTTTGGAGTCATAAGAGAAATATCCCTGTGCATACATGTCGGTGTGGTCACCGATGATTTTAATGGAGTTTTTGTTGGCACCAACCGTTCCGTCGGAACCAAGTCCCCAGAATTTGCAGCGAACAGTACCTTTGGGCTCTGTGCTGATGGGAGGAAGCATGGGAAGGGAGCTGTGGCTCACGTCGTCGATGATGCCGACGGTGAAGCTGTTCTTCGGCTCAGCCAGTTTCAGGTTTTCGTATACTGCCAGAATCTGAGCCGGAGTGGTGTCCTTGGACCCAAGACCGTAACGTCCGCCAACGATCACCGGTGCGTTTTCCTTGCCATAGAACATGTCTTTGATGTCCAGGTACAGGGGCTCGCCCGGAGCACCCGGCTCTTTGCAGCGATCCAGCACCACAATTTTCTTCACAGTTTTAGGCATCACGTTCATGAAATACTCAGGCACAAAGGGGCGGTACAAATGAACTTTAATGAGGCCCACTTTTTCGCCTTTTTCCATGAGATGGTCAATGGTTTCATCAATGGTCTCTGTCACAGATCCCATGGCCACAATGATATGCTCCGCATCTTCAGCACCATAGTAATTGAATGGCAGGTAGGTGCGTCCGGTTACATCGCTGATTTTCTTCATGTAATCAACCACGATTTCCGGCAGCGCCTGGTAGTAGGGAGCAGCTGCTTCTTTTGCCTGGAAGAAGATGTCTGGGTTTTGAGCGGTGCCACGGAGAACCGGGCGCTCGGGATTCAGGGAATTGTTACGGAAAGCGTCAATGGCGTCCCAGTCCACCAGTTCTTTAAACGTATCATAATCGATAGCTTCGATCTTTTGAACTTCGTGAGATGTTCTGAATCCGTCGAAGAAATGAACGAAGGGAATGCGTCCTTTAATAGCGGCCAGATGAGCCACGCCGGCCAAATCCATCACTTCCTGCACACTGCCGGAAGCCAGCATGGCACATCCGGTTTGACGGGCTGCCATCACATCGGAATGATCACCAAAGATGGAAAGCGCATGAGCCGCCACCGCACGGGCACTTACATGAAACACACCCGGGAGTAACTCGCCTGCAATTTTATACATGTTGGGGATCATCAGCAGCAAACCCTGTGAAGCAGTGTAGGTGGTGGTGAGTGCACCAGCGGCCAGTGAACCGTGAACAGCTCCTGCGGCTCCTGCTTCCGACTGAAGTTCTGTCACCCTTACCTTTTGTCCAAAAATGTTCGTTTGCCCGTAAGCACTCCATTCGTCCACACTCTCCGCCATATTTGACGACGGCGTGATGGAGTAGATGGCGGCTACGTCTGTGAACGCGTATGAAACATACGCGGCAGCGGTGTTACCATCCATGGTCTTCATCAATTTTGCCATTTTGTTGCCTCCTTCTTGATTTTGTTGTATTTTTAACATTCTATAGGTTGGAATATAGGGTCGCTTGGTTCCTATTATATAGTATCATATAGGGCATTACCAGTACATGAATTGAAAAACGGAAAGTTTATTAATTCAAAAATATGATAATTTAATCGGGAGTTCTTGCATGTAGCCACTGCATTTGCCTCATTTTTATCCAGGGGTGCGACCATCGTTTATTATCGAACGTTACAGAAATTGCTTTTTTCGGCATTAACTGGCACTTCTTCATGTTATCCCACACTTTTTTTCATTTAAAAACATTCCTTCGCGGATTGTCCATTGGACATCCATGGAGTATAATTAACTTGCACCCCGCAGGATCTCCCCCCATTTTTTGAATTTTTACAAGGTTCACTGTCATTTCATGCACCGTTCTTCCCCCTCTTCTGATGAATCGGCTTTCTGAATCATCGGATGAAACCGACGCCGAGGAGGCTTCTAAGATGAAATGCCTGGACGATTTTATAACAGATGACATCCGCCAGCGAATGGAACACCGTTTTTTCCTCAGAGACTCAATGAGTCATGAGCAACGGGTGATTCGCTATGCCAGCATGATTTTCACCGTCCTCAGTCAGCCTTATGATCTTGGAAATAAGAAGTGCAGTCTGTTATACCATGCTGCCTTACTCCATGATATCGGGTATGAAATCAGCCCGCGTAAGCATGATGCCCATACACGCCACATCATTTTAAAGGACTCCTTTTTTGACTTTTGGCCACAACCGGAACGCACCATGCTGGCTCTAATTGCAGGCGGCCACCGAAAAAAACTGGGGCCGGAACTGGAAACACTGACACCTTCCAATCAACACACCGTTAAGCAGCTGGCGGCTATTTTGCGCATTGCCGATGCCATCGACTATCCCCGCGATGAAAGACTGGCGGTGTGTGAAACGACCTTGCTGCAACACCATTTGAATCTGACCATCCATTCGTCCGTTATTGACCAGGTGGCGGCACGGGTTGCTAAAAAGGCAGCACTTTTTGAAGCGGTTTTTCAGATTTCTGTTGTGATATCAAAAGCGTGACCAGCCTTCTCACATCACCTTCTTATAATGTCTTCTTTATTAAGAAGATCATCCTAAAAAAGATCATCCTAATTCTTTGTTCTTGCCTCACTCTCGTTGGACAAAGACTGCTGTTTCTGTTATGATGAGGCCACAAACCTTTAAAGGAGCGATTTGATGAGTCAACATGACGTATTGGCAGTAGTGGAAGGCCGGGAAATCACCCAGGGAGATCTTGAAATGGTGATTCGCAGTCTGGACCCCCGTCAGGCTGCTCAGTTTCAGACGGAGGACGGCAAGAAAAGACTATTGCAGGAACTGGTGCATCAGGAAATGATCCTCTTGGATGCCATGGAGCAAAAAATGGAAGATAACCTGGATTATCAGCGTTCTCTAAAAAAGATGAAAGATAATTTTCTGAAGCAGTATGCCATGAACGCCATGTTCCAGCAGGCAACTGTGAACGAAGAAGAGATTTCTGCTTATTATGAAGCCCATCCCGAGCAGTTTCAAGAGCCTGAACAGACTCAGGCCAGTCATATTCTGGTGGATTCAGAAGAAAAAGCCGCCGAAATTAAAAAAGCCCTGGATGAAGGTGCTTCTTTTGCCGAGCAGGCACAGGCCCATTCTTCATGCCCTTCCAATGAAAAGGGCGGCGATCTGGGTTTCTTCCCCAAGGGCCGCATGGTACCCGAGTTCGAAGCCGCTGCCAACGAACTGGCCATTGGCGAAACCAGCGAACCGGTGAAAACCCAGTTTGGCTACCATGTGATTCGGGTGATGGACCGTAAAGAAGGCAGTTCCCGTCAGCTGGACGAAGTGAAGCAGCAACTGGAGCAACACCTGTTATCCCAGAAGCAGCAGGCCGTCTATCAGGAAACCGTGGAAAAACTGACTTCAAAGTATCAATTTGAAATTCGATAAACCTTTTGAATTTGATTGTCTTTAAGCCCAACCAACCTCACACCCTGTAAGCCAGAATGCGTGAAGCCCCGGCAGCAAGTCACATGCCGGGGCTTCAGTTTGTTTAATGCCGGAATCAGTTTCCTGCATTAATTTTTCTGACAAGCGAACGAGAGCCCCCGGTATGCCAGAAGCCCTCGTTCTTGGAGGTGCGACAACGCTCTATGGCGCGATCGGTGATGCCTGTTAGTCTTGTTCTTTCAGTTTTTCAGGTGTCAGTGTTCGATAGTAGCTGCCTGTGAGTTTGTTGGGATTAAACGCTTCCCGTACTTTGTACTGATACGCAGTAACATGTGGCTGAGGCAGGTTAATGTACATTTCATCATGTTGTTCCTGGGTGTAATTGTATCCATCGGGTCTGCGGGCATCCTCGTTCCAGCGACAGAAGTCAACACCCAATCCTTTTGAGGTCATCCACTCTTGTGTTGCATCGGCAAACAGTTTGGTGTTTTTGATGGATTCTTTGTCATAGGCATCAAACTGGGTGAAAAATTCCCATCCGGTGGCGCCGCCGCCGCCCATGACAGAAATACTTCCCATATCAGAGTCTCCGCCCACTGCAGCAATGCAATCAGACTCCAGCTCCCACTTGCGCTTCAGTGCAGAAGCCTCTTCCATCAGCGAGCTGCTGACAAACACGTTGCCCGTTAGTCCGAAAGTACCTTCATAGGCACCGCACAAGGTGTAGTTCAAATTCTTATGCCCCAGCCGAAGCAGGTACATGAGATTCCATGCGGCAATATCCGGTTCCTGCATGAATTCAGATTTCCATCCGCCGGTCTCTTCAAGGATGGTATCCACCGCTTTTTCCTTAAAGGCCATATCCCGCTTACTCATTCCCGCCAAAATCACCTGAACGTCAATTTTCATATCTTCGTTCTGTTTTTTGGTTACCGGGTCTTCCATGAGCGCCGGCAGGTCACACAGCTGCTTGTTCTTATCATTCAGAATCTTAATCATCGCCACTTTCAGGTTTCTGCCAAACTTGTTGTACTGCCGGTGACCCAAGAACAAAATATCCGGGTTTTCGTGGAAAAGGTTCACCGCATTGGCATAGGCGCCCCAATCAGGGAAGCACAATGTATATCCTTTGAAGTTATCTGGCAACACTGCCCGATAAGCCGGTGCATCGCCCACTGAAGGTATATGGTCTGGCCCAGGCCACGGATGCAGCCGAATAGCCACTTTTGTACAGACGCCCATGGTGCCGGTGGTGCCAACGACGCCACGCAGAATTCCCCGGGTACTGGGGCCAGGCCCCTCTCCGCAAAACCAGCCGCTGCCTGCGCCAACGGATCCCGTGCGAAGGGTTTCTCCGCTGGGAAGCACCCACTCAGCTCCCAGCATGTTTTCAGTGGCACAGCCCATGAAGATGGAAGTCGGGCCAAAACCAGCCCAACCGGCAGTACTGGCAAGCGGCGAACTGCTGCAGCCAACACCGGGAATATTAAGGGTTAACCCTCTTTTCATTGCTTCAGCTTGCACAGTTGCTCCAATGGCGTAGGGTTCCACAACAGCTGTCATGTTTTTAGCATCAATTTCGATTTCCCGCATGCGTCGCATATCCAACTGAATGGCACAATCTGAACCGATGTATCCCATTGTTGCCCAAAACGTGGAGGAAGCCTTAAACTCAATTTTGTACTTGTTACACAGTTTGACAATTTGCTGCACTTCTTCAGTGCTGCCTGGCAGGATGACTGCCTGCGGCAACGGTGTTTTTTGATCATAGGGCCCGAAGTGAGCTGATGACTGGGCTGGAATACACCGATAGGTTTCACGTATTCCAAGGTCTTCAGAGATGTTTCTGCTTCCGACGATTGATTCAAACGCTCGATAAATTTCTCGCGCTAATGCCATGATATTCCCTCCTTTCAAATTGCCTGCAGCACAAGATCAATCAGGTGAACAACCTGAATCGTGTTACCATCTTCATCCTTCGCATTCATAAAGCTTTCTTCACACCAGGGACAGGCTGTAACCATTGCCTCTGCTCCTGTTGCGTTGGCTTCTGTGATCCGTTCATTGGCTGTCCATGATGCAAATTCGGGGTTGGTCTGGCTGCAACCACCGCCGGCACCGCAGCACCATGTATATTCCCGAATTCGTTCCATTTCCACCAATTCAACACCAGGAATGCTTTGCAGAATTCGTCGGGGGGCATCATAAATACCATCGGCTCCATTGTAGCGGGGGCGTCTGGGTTCCCAGGTGTGCACCTGATTCAATATTTTCTTTTCTTTGCCTTCCCAGGGAACATAGGCTTCACCCAATCGGCCCAGATGACAGGGATCATGGTAGGTGACAGTCATTGGAACTCTGTTTTTCATGACCAGCTTTTCATCCTGAATCAGTTCATCCAGATACTCCACCAGATGCATCACTTTAATGTCCAGACCCAGTTTGGCGTACTGGCGCTTGAACGCATGGTAGCAGTCTGAGCACGGTGTGACAATCACGCTGACACCACTCTTTGTAAAAACTTCCATGTTTGCCTTCGCCTGCTGCTCATAATCATTTTCAAAGCCCATTTGCAGCGCCCGGCCGGCACAGCACATGTCTGCACTGCCGAAGATACCCACATCAGCACCGGCGTTAATGAGCAATTTGAGTGCATTTGCGGCAACCGGCTTCAATTTTTCATTGTAGCTGTATTTACAGCCCGGGTAGAAAGCAACTTCTCCCTTTTCTTTCATCAGGTCTTTCACGTCAATACCACTGGCCCAGTGCAAACGATTGCTTCTTAATTCACCGGGAAGCATGGTTTTTTCCTGTTGCAGGCTGTCCATGATGGGTTTCTGCTCTGGAAGCGCATACCCTTCTTCCACCGCTTTGGCTTTCAGCGCCAGGTTGTGATCCAGCGGTTCCAGATTGTAACGGGTGATTTTACAGGTTGAATCACATGAACCGCAAGCTGTACAGTTGTGAATCGCTTCCACCACATCAGGTGAAAATTCGCAATCACCGTCCAATAGCGTCTGTGCCAGTTGAAAACGACCTCGAGCTGAATGCGTGTTGAAGTTATAGTAGCTTATACTTGGGCAGTTTTCGCTGAACCGCTGACTTTTTATCTTGTCAAAAGGAATCCACTTGCAGCCAGAACAGTTGCTGCAACGTTCCATCATTGCTCTGTAATCTTCCAATGCCATGGTTTTCGCCTCCTTTGTCAAATAGTCAATTTTCCGGGATTCATGATCCCCTCGGGATCAAAAATGCGTTTCAGCTCCTGGATTGTTTTGTAAGACTGGGCATCCCGGTTCAGTTGAAGATACGCCCATGGTCCATAAGGCCGCGCAAAGAATCCGCCCATTCCCACCATGGTTTCACTGGCCTTTTGGAACAGCCGCTTCACCTTTGCCGTTTCCTTTGGATTATTCGAATCATAGGGAAGAATGAACTCCAAATGACAGGAAGTTCCCATATGCTGAGGCTGCACATACACACCCATTTCATTGGCTGGATAACCTGCTTCTGCTGCCAGTGCCTTCATTGTTTCCACAAAGCCAGGCGCCTTGTCCTGAGTGGTCACAAAGAAGATCTCCTGATAAGCACCTTTTGCCCGCGCTTTCCATCCTGTTTCGTCGGACGAACCCGTTACCGCTGCCAATGCCTGCTCACCTGTAATGCCTGCAAGACCCGGCACCATTTTCAGTGCAAATTGCTGGGCAATCTCTTTTATGTCTTGCTCCTGGGTTTCAACACGCAGTTCTGGCAGCAAATCTCTGCCGGCGATACCCACAAGAGCTATCCATGGCGGCAGCTGCTCACGAAGCTTGGCAATCTCTTCCGGTGTTTCACCCATTAACCCTGCCAAGGCCGCTCCGTTCAACACAAACAGTTCGTCACTAAAACGCAGGCGAACCACTCGACGCACAAAATCTTCCAGTTCAGACAGCTGCTGGGCCGGCACAAAATACATGCGGTGGATTTGAGGAAGTACTTCCAGCTTCACTGATGCCCAGGTGACAATTCCCATGGTTCCCTGCGCTGACGTCAGCATGCGGTAGAAGTCAAACATCATGGGACCGGTACTGGCGACTTGCCATCTTTCTTTCTCCCACTGCTTCTCCAGGTCTCTGACGCCGCCACCGGCTTCACCGGTATACATTCTGACCCCGTCACCCCAGATTACTTCCATACAGCGCAGCGGATCTGAGTAGCTCCACTGATGAACGGCATTGATTCTTGGTTCAACCTCCAGCACGCTGGTGAGCACAGACTTTCCTGCACGGGGAGCCAGGGAAGTGCTCAACGCCAACCCTTTTTCAGCCAATGCTGCCTGAAGCTCTCCGTATGTGACCCCCGGCTCAATGACAGCCATGCGGTGCTGACGGTTGATACTGTGTATTTTTTTCAAGTTGCTTACATCCACAATCACTGCTTCAGGCGCACCCGGCACTGTGTCGCCCCGGGTATGTGGCCCCTGGGAACTGACCGGCACCAACGGTATGCGTGCTTTGTTCGCCCATTTGACCAGCGCCTCCACTTGATCTGCGTCTTTCGGCTTGACGACGCACCAAGGTTTCATTTCTTTTACAAAACTCTGGTCCTTGGCATAGCCCAGCAGAATTTCAGGGCTGTCAAGCAGATTCTCTCCGCCAACAATGTTGCTTAACGACGCTTTGACATTGTCCACTTTTCTACCTCCTTTTGGATCTGTTGTCACTTCATCTGTTAAATGAATTTGGTTGAATCTGTTCACTGAATATATTCAGTATATAAGCTGGTTTGTAAATTTGTCAATATATAATTTCAAATTTTTGCTTCATTTCGTTTTTTCTGTCTTTTAACCATCCCTGTTGCCTTTCTATTTTGCGCATACAAAAAAAGAGCGTCATGCGCTCTTAATAAAGTCGAAGATAATGCAATTATCGAGGTGCCCGATGAGTTATTCGAGAAACTGTCTGACAAGAAAATGACTGCTGGGGCGAAGATCAAGTGAATCAAGAGAGTTAAGTGAATCAATAAGTGTCGATACGCTTACTGCTTGTCCTTGACCAGAACTACTTGTAACAGCTTTTTCATGTAGGCCTCTATTCTGACCTCCAAATCAAAAACGCCGTCATGCAGGCACCAATCAAACACCACACCTCTGGCAGCAATCATGCAAAAATCTGCAAGCTCTTCCGCCGTCATGGTTTCAATAATCTGACCAGACATTTGACCTTCCCAGATAACTCTAATCAACATTTTCGGCATGTACCGGTCTTTTGCAATAAACAATTTGTTTTTCGAACTGTAAAGCTGACAGGCATTGTCCAGCCCTCTGTCTTTTGTGTATTTAGCGTAATGACGAAAAAAAATGAGCAATTGATGATATGTATCCGGGCCGTTTTCAACGAGTTCTTTTTCCACCACCTCCAGAAAGTAATCGTCAGCCTTGCGGTAAATGTCCACCAGAATATCGTCTTTTGACTTGAAGTAATTGTAAAAGGTTCCCACCGAAACGCCTGCTTTTTTACTTATTTCTTCAATCGAGGTGTTATTGAGTCCTTTGATTTCCATCAGTTCGAGAGCGGTTTTATAGACGCGGTTTCTGGTATGATTTGCCTGGATCTGCCTTTTGGTCAATCGCTGCTTCGTCTCCACATTCCCTTCTCCTTTTGCAAAATGCCCATATTTCAGCTTGTTGAGAATTCTGTTTAGCTGATTATACAATTGCACTCCGATAATGTCAAACTTAATGAATGCATTCATCAAATTCATTCAGTCAAAAACCTTGCCAAACGGGCCTTGGAGCACCATGGCGAATTTTGATAATTCGTTGATTTCGCTTTGTTTGCAATATTTTTAATCTTTTTCTATTGACACCGAAGGGGTTCTCATTTTATACTGAATTTGTTCACTGAATATGTTCATCTTTACCATCTTGTCCATTTCCCACAGGAAAATCAACTCAATCCGAACTACCATCGAAACGAAAGGACCCTCGGCCACTTGATCCAGAAAGGGTGATTGTTTGTCAATATGCAACCGCCTCTCGTCTACAACTGTCTCTTGATAGCCGTCTCTTGGAAGAAAGATTTTCATGTTTAACAGTGGCAGTATGGAAATATTTTCGTCACAATCTTCACCTGATTATCCATTACCGCTTAAATGTGAAATAGGGCTGCGCCAAGAATACGTTAGGGGGAAAACGTTTATGTTGAGAAAAAAGAGTTATGTCACTATCCTTATGTTGGTTCTTTTAATCCTTTCGCTTGTGGTTGCAGGATGTGGTAACGGTGGTGCCGCCAGTAGTGGCGGAGATGGCGGGAGCAGTGAAAATGCCGGCGGCAGTGAGAGCACCGGCAGCGCAGGCGGCCAGAAAGTTGAATTGGTCATGAACCACTTTATGCCTGCTGTTCATCCAATGCATGTGAATGTGCTGGAACCATTCGCTGCTGATGTTTTCGAAAAAACAGAAGGAAGAGTCGAAATTTTTATTCATGCAGGCAATGCACTGGCTGCACCAGGTGAAACATATGATGCCATGGAGCAGGGGATTATCGATATGGCATTCACCCTGCCGGCCTACACACCAGGTCGATTCCCACTCTCCACCATTCTGGAATTTCCTTTCATGTTTTCATCATCTCTGCAGGGCAATCTGACAGCCAGGGAATTATGGCCCATTCTACAGGAGCATGACTATAAAGGCTCCAAACTGTTATGGTTCGGCGGCTCTGACTTAGGGCATCTCCTTTTATCCGGTTCTGTGGAAACCGTCGATGACATGGCAGGTCTGAGGTTAAGATCTCCAGGCCCTGTGTATAATGATGTTATTGAAGCACTGGGAGCCGTTCCAGTTACTACTCCAGTAAGTGATTTGTACGATTCCATTGACCGTGGCATTGTTGATGGCACTTTCATGGCTCCTTCAGGGCTGATTTCCTTCCGATTGTCGGAAGTTGTCACTGATGTGGTGGAGCTGGATTTATATATCACACCGTTTATCATGGCTATGAATCAAGCAAAGTGGGATTCCATTGCCCCTCAAGACCAGGCAGCTATCGAAGAACTGCTGCAAGAATTCCCGGAAATCGTTGGCAATCAATATGATTATGAGATTGAACATGCCATGGACCACGCTCACGAGGTGGGAATCAATGTGTCCACATTCTCTGACGCAGAGCTGGCAAAATTTCATGAGATCGTAGACCCGCTGGTTGAAAAATGGATCGCTGCCATGGAAGCTGCCGGTTTACCAGGGCAGGAAGCCTATGATTTGGCAGTGCAGAAGGCCAGTGAATACGAACAATAAATACGGGCAACTCAGCGATTGACTAAAGCGCTACCCATTCACCTTTCCTTCCGGAGTTATCTCCTGGAGGAAAGGTGATTCTACAATACCACGGAGGTGGTCACATGCAATCCGTCAAAAAAGCAGTTACCACTCTCACCAAAGCGGCAACGCTCATTAGTATCATTGTCATTTTTGGAACGATGATGCTTACTGTCTTTGATGTTTTGGGGAGATTTGTTTTTAACAAACCAATTGCCGGTACGTTTGAACTAACCCGCATTGGCTTAGCCATGATCGTTTTCCCTGCACTGGGAGTTGCTCAGCTTGAAAAGGAAAACATCGGAATCACCATTGTGTATGACCGCCTTGGCCTGACTGTTCGCAAAGTACTTGATGTTTTGATTGCAGTGGTAAGCCTGGGTTTGTTTTCCATCGTGTTTTGGCAGATGATCAAGCATGCCCAGCGTATACAGGCCTCCGGTCTCATTACCAGCGTATTAAGAATGCCTGTTCATCCATGGATATTAGCGGGAGCGGCAGGTGTTTTTGTTCTGGTGCTGGTGTTAATCATTGATTTTATAGAAACCATTCAGGCACTCAAGGGAGGGAATGCAGGCGATGAGTAACGAGATGATTGGCTTACTGGGAATTGTACTACTCTTTGTCCTGATCTTGATCAAAATTCCTATTGGATTTTCCATGATCATTGTGGGTGCATTGGGTTATGCGGTGCTGATGAGTCCGGCAGCCGCACTGGCCAAGTTGGGGGCAGACCTCTTTAATAATGCACACAGCTATTCCCTCAGCGTAATTCCCATGTTTACACTGATGGGTATGTTTATCGGTCAGTCAGGATTAGGCAGAGATCTGTTTCGGGCTTTTAACGCCTGGCTTGGCCATATTCGCGGCGGCTTGTCAATCGCAACAGTGGTCACCTGTGCTGCTTTTGCTGCCGTATCAGGCTCAGTGATTGCAACAACGGCAACCATTGCCACCGTTGCAGTGCCTGAAATGCGTGCAATGAAATATAAAGACAGTCTGATCGCAGGATGTGTGGCCTCGGGGAGCACCCTTGGAATTTTGATTCCACCCAGCTCTGTGCTTATTATTTACGGTGTGCTCACTGAGGAATCCATTGGCCAGCTATTGATTGCCGGTATTTTGCCTGGTCTGATGACGGCATTTCTGCTGGCTCTGACAGCCTATATTATGGTCAGAATAAACCCCTCACTTGCTCCGGGGGTTGTCAAATCAACCTTCAGTGACCGTATGAACTCCTTGAAACTTGTTTGGCCCATCCCCATGATTTTCATCATCACCATGGGCGGAATCTATCGAGGCGTCTTTACACCCACCGAAGGTGGTGCCATCGGTGCATTCATGTCGTTGATTTTCTGCCTCGTTGGCAGAAGAATAAAGTGGCAAGGCTTTACAGCCTCTCTCACTGAAACAGCAAAAGTAGTGGCCATGCTGATGATTATGCTGGTTGGCGGTGTCATGTTCGGTAACTTTTTATCCATTAGCAGAATTCCGCTGTTTTTAACCAGGCACATGAGCGATTTACCGCCATTGATCCTCATGACAACGATTTTTCTTTGCTATTTTGTTGCCGGATTTTTCATGGATGCCATGGCCATTCTTGTGATTTTCACCGGTCTATTCTATCCAATGGTTCTGGCTGCCGGTTACAATGGGATCTGGTACGGGGTTGTCACCATCCTCATGATCTTAATCGGATTCCTCACACCACCGGTCGGTGTAGTCAGTGTCATAACGGCAAGCATTTCAAAAATCAAACTGGAAACAGTGTTTAAAGGCGTGATCCCTTTCTGGATAGCTTTGATTGTTTCCACCTTTATCATTATTCTTTTCCCAGGTATTGCGACCTACCTGCCCAACTTAATGATGCGATAGTCAGATCTACGTCCTATTGATCCTCGGCTCACTATATTTGAACGTATGCTCTGTTGATGGAGGGATTAGATGAACACAGACAACGCTCAACCCAAGCCCCTTGAGTCCCAGGAAATTATCAATACGCTTTTGCATCTGGCACCCATGATTCAGCAATTATTTCCCTTCGACTGTATGTTGGCCGTTTCTGACAGAGACACCATTCTTAAAAATGTTCAGACAAGTACATTCACTGCAGACAGCGAAGGACTCAACGTTAAAAAAGGCAGTTCCATTGAAAAGGCCATGCATACCGGCAAGGTGACGAAAGCACAGGTGCCGAAGGAAGTCTACGGCGTTCCCTTTAATGCCATTTCAGTACCGGTGACCGATGAAAGTGGTCTTGTCATTGGATGCATGAGCATTGCCATCAGTCTCGAACAGCAGGAGCTCCTCAACGAGGCCTTGCAGTCTTTTTTCAGCAACTCCGCTGAAATCGTTTCCACAACTGAAGCCTTAACGGCTTCTGCCCAGGAACTATCCGGCGAAATGACGCTTCTCAATGAAATGCAGCAGGAAATGATTCGCCAGGTTGAAGAAACCGATGCCATTCTTGGAATGATTGAAAAAATTGCTTCCAGCTCCAACATGCTGGGCCTTAATGCTTCCATTGAAGCAGCCCGGGCCGGATCTCAGGGTAAAGGATTTGCCGTTGTGGCAGGGGAAATTCGAAAAATGGCGGATCAAAGCACCAGTGCCATCTCTGAAATCAAGCGGATTACAGATCTATTAAAGCAAAAGGTTGTCACCATCAGTCAGTCAACACAGCGAGTCTCTGAAATTGCCCTGAACCAGGCAGCCTCATCCGAAGAAATCAGTGTTGCGTTACAGCAGCTTTCAGACTCTGTTTCAGAAATGGAAAAAGCTGCCAAAATCATGTGATGGCTTTCTTTAATGATTGTTCCCTGTGCGGATTATCCATTGTTTTTATCAGTCAATCAGAGTGGACACCTGTCTCCCTGGAATTTTATCAGGCGACGTGTCCACTCTCTTTATTTGTTCTGTTATTCCTTGGTTTCTCCTCTAACCCACCCTTTTCACTCTTAGTCCCACCATCTCCGACCGACTTGCTATTGATCTTGACGCATTTTCGTGGTGTAATATGAATACCTCACACAGGCAGGTGATGCGCTCATGTATTCAGGCAATGCCTATATTTTTCTTTTTTTTGTTTATGGCCTGGCTTTTTTTACCATGGGAATTGCCGCCCTGCTGCAGCAAGGCACCACCCGAAGCAGCAGTTTTCCCCTGCAGCGCTCCATTGTCTACCTGGGGCTTTTCGGTGTTATCCACGGGTTCACGGAATGGATCATCATGGTACGGATCTCCGGACTGGTTCCCGGTTTTCAGCGGCATCTTTTTGCCCTGGGCACTTTTACCAATGGTATTTCTTTTGTTTTTCTGTGGGTGTTTGGCGCATGCCTGTTGCAAAACAGCAGTGAAACCATCCGCAGAAGAATGTGCCAGATTCCCTGGTTTGTTTTCGGCGGCTGGACCCTTGCGTTTGTGGCAGCCTATGCTGTTTACGGTACCTCACAGCTGCACTGGGTTTTTCTGGAAGACATTTTCAGCCGCTACTTCATCGGTTTTCCCGGTGCCGTCATCACTGTCTATGCCCTGTTCCGCAATGCCCGGGAGCTTCATGAGCTGAAACTGACAAGAGCTGCCCTGAAAATGCGGGGGTTGGCCGTTCTATTTGCCTCTTATGGCTTTTTTGCCGGTTTAATTGTGGATAATAAAGGTTTTTTTCCCAGTAATGTTCTGAATAAAGACGCCTTTCTCCACCTCACCGGTTTTCCTGTGGAGGTGGGGCGGGCGGCCAGTGCCATTGCCATCACCTTGCTCTTTGTGAACCTGATACGTCTCTTTGAGTGGGAAAACGAGAGAAATCTGAAGCGCCTGACAGAGCAGCAAACCATTTCACAACAGCGCAGTGAGATGGGCCGGGAACTGCACGATGTGATCGTCCAGCATCTCTTTGTCACAGGCCTTAAACTGGAAGAACTGATGGAACAGGAAGACAATCCCCGGCATTTGCAGGCGCTTACCGACATCAGGCAAGATCTCAACTGGTCGATGGATCAGATTCGCGCTTTCATCGGCCACGGCCCGGAGCCAGTGATTCAAATGGAAGATTTGCGCAGCGGGTTACGGGCTTTATTGCAACAATTTGAAAAGAGCTGGGGCATTCCTGTCTCTTTTGAGGATCAGGTGCCGGCCTTTACCTACGGAGCTCTCTCCAGGGAAAAAACGACCCATATTTATTACATTATTCAGGAAGCGCTCTGGAATGCTTTCAAACACTCAGAAGCCACCCGGCTGACCATCGTGATTCGTTCCACCATGTCCAGTTTCATTGCCAGTGTCAAGGATAATGGGAAAGGATTTTCGCCACAGGAGGTTCCTGCTGACAGTCATTTCGGCCTTCAGCATATGAAAGAACGGGCACAGGAAATCAACGGAGTGCTGACCATTAGCAGTCATTCCAATGGCACCACTGTTATGATCAGTGTTCCCTGGGAGGAGTCGGAAAATGATGAGTGAGAATGAAGAAAAGGTGCTGAAAATATTTCTGGTGGATGACCATGCCATTGTTCGCTCGGGGATACGTTCACTCATTGAACGGAGCGAGGGTATGACTGTCTGCGGTGAAGCCGGGACATTAAAAGAAGCTTATGCCGGTATCCCCGGGAGTTCGCCTGATATTGTTCTGCTTGACATAAAGCTGCCCGATGGGGATGGTGCTTCTGGCTGCCGTGAAATTAAAAAGCAGAATCCCCATGTGAAGGTGATGATTTTGTCAGCTTTCGCTGAGGATACCATTGTGCTGGAAGCCATTAAGTCAGGCGCAGAGGGATATCTGCTGAAAAGCGTTGACAGCAAAAGCATCATTAAAGGTCTGCGGGATGTGGCACAGGGAAACCCGGCCCTTGATCCGGTGATCATGGCAAAAGTGATGAACGCTGTGAAGGAGGGGCCTTCATCTGATGAAACACTGAGCTTGCAGGAACAGCAGATCATCGAACTGGTCAGCCAGGGAAAAACCAACCGGGAGATCAGCGAAGTGCTGTTTATTTCCGAAAAAACCGCACGCAATAATGTGAGCCGCATTTTGAAGAAGCTGAATGCCTCCAACCGAACTGAAGCTGCCATGTACTGGCAAAAACGAAAGACACTTCGGTAGTATTACCGTTGCAAGTTCCACAAACCTCTCCATGAAGCCCTGAATCTGCGGGATGCACTGCCATCCAAAAAGGTTCAGGGCTTTTTCATGTGGAGAGTACCCCTTGGGTTTAACAAAGCACCCCAGCAGTTCAGATTTCTAATCCCTGGGATGATTGTCCTTCATTTAGGGACATATGCTGGTCGAGAGGTGCACCTGGCGAAACGTTTTCATGATAGATTGAGCTTAACCCATATGGTGCCAATTGTCGCCACATGTTGTGACCATTTTAACAAACTACTTAATCTGAAAGGGAGAGATCATGATGCGCAAGAAATTACTACCATTGTCACTTGTTGTCCTCTTACTCATCACCCTGGGCCTGACCACTGCCTGTTCCCCTGCTGACACCGGAACCACCGAAGCACCGGAATCACCAGCAACAGAGCAGCCGGCAACTCCTGCACCACCGTCTCTGGCAGGCCATTATGTGGGATATTCCTGGCGGGGTGAAGCTGACGGCGGTTCTTTTGAAGAATCCGACCAGTATGTTGAAACCATTCTGGAACTGGATGATGACGGGATCATCACCGATGCCACCATGCGTTTTTTTGTACTGATGGACGGATACTGGACCACCCGCCAAAGCGGCAATGCCTATTTGAAAGCTGACTTTTCCGTTGAACCCGTTGCCGCCGTCCCAGGCGACGATTACAAACGCGGCACTTCCATGTTCACCGTTTATACTGCTGACATGATGTCTTTTTACGCCGTGGCTGCTGATGACAACGGCACTGTCATTGTGGGAATGGTGGATCCGGTCACCCGTTACCTGTACGAGTCTAAATTTGAAGCTGACTTTGATTTTTCAATGCCTGTGGGCGATGTGACCATCGGCAGCGGCTTGCTGATTCCCACTGTTCGCACCTCCAGCGGCGGTCTGATGAAGCCTGCCTCATGGGATGAGCTGGCTGACAAGAATTTCTTCAATATTGATATATGGTCTCATGTGGTGAATGATATGGGTATTCTGGCAGAAATTGATGAAAGCTCCAGTATTCAGGAATTCCTGGAAGCAATGGGAGTTGAATTTGCCGATGGTGTTCCCCAATCCAAAGACGCTTCCTATGGTTACTTCGGTTTGGGTGGTTGGGCAGGTAACTACGATGCCATTGCCCAGAATCTGATTGGTCAGGATGCCACTCAGATGACATCACTGGTTGACTGGTCAGTCTCACGATATGCGGGAGCTGTCAACGACGATAACATCTTTGGGGTGGATGTTGAATCCGGTGCCACCCGAACGGTGCAAAATTCAATTGATGGCATCTCTGGTGCAACAGTGCGCATTTCACGGGAATCCACTTCGTTCCAGCGTGCCTTGGTGGATGCCGGTATTCTCAGTGAAGATGAAGTGATCATCGGTCGCTTCTAATTTTAAAACGGCAATCCCCTTCCCCTCCCATCAATTTGTTTCAAACAAAGAAGTCTTCTGCCATCTGTGCAGGAGGCTTCTTTGTCTGTGCAGAAAGCTTCTTTGTCTGCTCCATAATGAAGCGTGCATTGACCGGCAGCATTCATTCAACGGTTACTGACTTGCAGTGCCTTGAAAACTGTGGTATATTGTTATTGACGATTTCCGATATCGTATTTCGATTATGTTAAAGGAGGGTGTCATGATGGAAGACCGAGTACTCCGAAAACTGTTTCTTGGTTTTATTCAGATCCATTTGCTGCATCATGCTTCCAAGGAGCCCATCTATGGTTCATGGATGATGGATGAACTGCGTCACCACGGCTACGACATCAGCCCCGGTACCCTTTATCCGATATTTCACTCCCTTGAAAAAGAGGGACATCTTGTTCATGAAACGCGGGTGGATGATGGTCGAATGAGAAAGTACTATCGAACCACTCCCAAGGGCGATGCCTTACTGGCGGCTGCCAGGGATAAAGCCCTGGAACTGGTTCGGGAAACGGAGGGAAAGCATGTTTCAGATTAATCAGCTGCGTGTTGGTTCCATATTGGATATTCCTGCCCTGACCATTGAACCACAAACCATCACCTGTATCAACGGCGAAAGCGGCAGCGGAAAGAGTACTTTTTTGCGTCTGCTGAATCGAATGATCTCTCCTGATACTGGAACAATCAACTACCAGGGAACCCCCCTTGAAGAGATTGATCCGGTTACCCTGCGTCGCCAGGTGGTGATGATGTCTCAGGAGCCATTGCTTTTCCCCGGCAGCATTGCCGATAATCTGCAGATGGGCCTGCGCTTTTCAGAAAAACCGGATGCCTCGGGAACGGAACTGGCTGAGATGCTTCGGTTTGTCAAGCTGCAACAACCACTGGATAAAGATCCCTTCAAACTTTCCGGCGGTGAAAAACAGCGCCTGGCCCTTGGCCGGGTGCTGCTGATGAACCCCGATGTTTTGCTGCTGGATGAACCTTCTGCTTCCCTTGACGATGAAACCGAAAGCTTCGTTTTGCAGCGTGTGGTGGAGCGTGTGCATCAGCAGCAGAAAACATTGCTGCTGGTCACCCATTCAAAAACCCTGGCGGCCTCCATGGGCGAAAAACATCTTGTTTTTGCCCATGGAACACCCCGAGATGTCACAGGAGGTATCTCCCATGAATGAGATTATTCAGCTTCAATTATGGCAGCTGGCTGCCGCCTATCTTTTTGTGGTTCTGCTCATACTGCTGGTGAAAGCCAGGGGTATTCCCAGGGAAAAAGAAATCTTTCTGGCCAGTGTCCGTATGACGCTGCAGCTCATTGTAACCGGATACGTGCTGGTGCTGATTTTCGATAACCCTCACCCCGCCATCACGCTGTTCACATTGATGGTGATGCAGGCTTTTGCCGTTTTCAACATTTACCAGCGGATTAAATCGCCCTTGACACCCGCCCTTAAAAGGATCATTGCCCTTGCCATGATTCTGGGAACAGGTGCCAGCCTCTTCTTCTTTATTCTGGTGGTAATTCGCCTGGTTCCCTGGTACCACCCCCAGTATTTCATTCCTCTGGGGGGGATGATCATTGGCAATTCCATGACTGGAATTGCACTGGGAGCCGGAAAGCTTATCGACGGTGTTCACCAACAGCGCCAGTTGGTGGAAGGTGCCTTGATGCTGGGAGCCACCCCCGCCGCAGCTGTCCGCCCTCTTGCCAACAGCGCCTTTGACGCTGCCATTCTACCCACCATCAACTCCATGCTGGGGATGGGAATCGTCTTTCTACCCGGAATGATGACTGGTCAGATTCTTTCAGGCGTTTCTCCCGTAACCGCCATTGAATACCAGATTGCCATAATGCTGGGGATCACCGGCAGTGTCACGCTGACAGTGTTTCTCATGGTTTTTTATGGCTCACGAAGTTTTTTCAACCAGCAACAACAACTGGAGCTGCCCGCTGAACCGCCCCGTTCCTGAATTATCCCCCTGACACAAGAAGTTCTTTCAGTGATCTCTTTTTTGCTGCTTCGGGAAAATAATAAGGCTGTCCCCGACGGAAGATCGTCTGAGGACAGCCTTATTGATTTTCATCCTTTAAAAACATCGCACCATTGAATCCACACATGCGGCCACACTTTTTTCCTGTTTTGATGCTGCCCAGAAAGCCACGGCACTGCCGGCCACCTGAGCGTTCTTGTCTTTGCAGATTTGCTTCATGGTATTCAGGGCCCGGTTGCCGCCTGTCCAGGCAAAAGGCAGCTGCTTGGTGACCATAACAGCCGTCTTTTTACCTGCCAGTGAGGGCAGCTGCTCCAAATAGGTTTTCATCACCGCACTGAGGGAAAAACCCTGCACCGGTGACCCGAAGATCAGCCCTTCATAACCGTCCACTGTCGGCGTTGCCGCCAGCTGAAACTTCCCTTCTGCCGGTTCACCGGTAATGGTCACCTGCTCCAGGACGGCTTCGTGGCCGGCTTCTCCCAGTTTCTCCCTGATTTTTTCCGCCACCGACAGGGTATGGCCGGTTTGAGAGTACACAATGATTCCAATTTTCATGCTTCATCTGCCACCTTTCTCATCCATCTTCACACTACCTTCGCGCCATTTGGGGTTTTTCTGATTTTCCGATTCCAAGTTATCACCTTAAATGACGCAAAACATCGCCGGATGTCTGTGGATAACCAATTTAATGTTCACATCAGCTAACCGAAACGATCATATGATGTTTTCTTTGACGATGTCTTTCATGATGGTTCCCATCATCACATTGATGACGGTGGTGAATGTGCGGATGCAACAGTTCGCTGGCCGGGCCTTCCTGAATGATGGTCGCGTGCTCCATGATGTAGACCCAATCTGCCACTTTTCGTGTCAGATCGATGTCATGGGAAATATAAAGCATGGCAAACCCATTTTGATTCTGCAAGCCTTTTAGAAGCCTGATGAGATTTGCCTGGGTGGATGGATCCAGCATTGAAGTGATCTCGTCTGCAATTAAGAGTTTCGGCTTCATGGTTAGACTTCGGGCAATGGCGATTCGCTGGCGTTGCCCGCCACTCAAGGCGAAAGCAGGACTGTTAAGAAAATCTTCCGACTGTGGCATCTGCACGTCTTTCAACGCTTGCTTCACCGCCTGCCGCCGTTCGTCTTTAGTCCCAACTTTCATGATGGTGAGTGGTTCTGCCACCACATCTTCAATGGACATTTGTTCATTGGTGGCAGAGAGCGGGTCTTGAAAAACAATCTGCATGCCGCCAATTTTAGCAGTTTCCCGATTGCGCCGCACCTTTCTCCCTTCAAAGAATACTTCTCCTTCATCAGGTTCAATGATTCCCGCCAAAACTTCTGCCAGTGTTGATTTGCCAGAACCAGACATTCCCATTAATGCCACTGTTTCGCCTGCTCTCACTTTCAGATGGCAATCCCGACAGGCGGTAATGGTTTCTTTGCCATCACCGAAGGTTTTATTAATTCCCCTACCTTCCAAAAGAGTGACAATTCCGCCTCTCAGACAGGCCACCTGTCGCCGGGGAGCCACATCAGTCAATACCGGGCATTGTTGTTCACAGGCTTCTACCCGCTGGTTGCACCGTTGGTAAAAGGGACACTGTTTTGGATCGATGTGTTCCTGGATTCCCGGAATGCCCCAGAGATCCCGGTAAGGATTGATTGCCGGTGATGATCCGATGAGGCCTCTGGTGTAGGGGTGCCCGGGATGTCTGATCACCTCTTTGGTGTTACCCTGTTCAAAGATCATACCCTGGTACATAACCATGATTTTTTCTGTCAGTTCCAGCATCACCGGCATTTCGTGGGAAATGACCAGCATGGCAAATTGCTGCTGCTGTTGAAGTCTTTGAAACAATTGAACCATCTCTTTTTTCGCCGGGGTATCCAGCGCAGTTGTCGGTTCATCCACGATAAGCAGCCTGGGTTCGCAAGACAGCGCCATGGCCACCAGCACTCTTTGCCTCATTCCCCCCGACAGTTCATGGGGATAACGGCTTAACCATTTGGGGTCAAGTTTGACCATTTCCATATACTTAACGGCCCTCATGCGAGATTCTTTCCGGCTGAGTGCAAGATGCCGTCCGACGGTTTCCTGTATCTGCTCACCCACTGACAAAACCGGGTTAAGCACTTCAAGGCTGTTTTGAAAGACAACGGCGCCTTTGCGCCATCGGTAGTGATGCCAGCTGTTTTCTTCTCCATGAATGAGCCGCTTGCCCTGAAACTCAATGTCGCCTGTCACCCGGGCATGATCATGGTGCAGCAATCCCATGAGAGCCATGGCCAGTGTGCTTTTGCCGCTGCCAGATTCACCGATGATGCCCATGCTTTCCCCTGGCTTCAGGTGCAGATTCACATTTTTGACTGCCTGAACAGTCTGCCGGTATTCAGATTCATAACAAACTGACAATTGTCTCACTTCTAAAAGACTCTCTGACATCAGTGCTCTCCCTTTCTCTTTGAGTGGGTCTCTTTCCTTTAAAGTGATTGCTATCGTTTCCTGTTAACGACCCTTTCCAAATCTCTTCCCACCATCGCCAGCGCCAGCATCAGAGAGATTAAAAAAGCCACCGGAGCAACAACCCACCATTTCCAGTATGCAGTGAAGTAGATCCCCGGGAAATTCAACGATCGGTTCAGAATCATACCCCAACTCTTCGCAATAGGATCTCCCAGTCCAATAAAAGCAAGCCCCGCTTCAGCCACGATGGCATGGCTGAAGATACGCATCAGGTTCACCACGACCAGTGGCAGGATTCCAGGGAGAAAATGAGTTTTAAGCAAGTGGAAAAAACCGGCACCATAACTGCTGGCAGCTACAATGTACTTATCATGTTTCATAGAGCGTATTTTGGAGCGGACAATTCGGGCCGGAGCTGCCCATGCAAAAATGGCAATGATCATTATCATGTTGCTTCTACCGGCACCGAAGAAGGCTCCCAGCACAATCATTGACGGAAGCTGAGGAACCACCATCATCATGTCACAGATACCCATGATCAGTTGATCCAGTTTGCCGCCGTGATAGCCTGCCAGCACTCCCAACAGACTGCCGCCGACACCTGCCAACAATGCAGTTCCTATGCCTATTTGCAGGCTGGCTCCAGCCCCATGGCAAAGCTGTGCCCACAAATCAATGCCCAAGTCGTCTGTCCCCAGCCAATGCACTGCACTGGGTGCTTCCAGCACCGGGCCCGAAGGAATGCGATGGGAGTGTCGGGCAACCATCGGTGAAAGCATCCACATGGCTGCAATGCCTATGATGATTGCCAGACTCACTTTACCCCCAAGGGTAAACCGGTGCCATATCGTTTTTATTTTTGCAGCCATTCAACTCACCCTCGGGTCAAGTTTTTTTGACAACAGGTCGGCCAATAGGTTCATTAACAACACAGAGACTGCCATTAACAGAAAAACACCTTGCAGCAATACGTAATCCCGGGTCATTACCGCTTCTTGCATGAGCCGCCCTATTCCCGGGTATCGAAATACATTTTCCACAAGCACAGCACTTCCAAATACCATTCCAAGACTCATGAAGTATCGGGTTAAAATAGGTGGCAATGCGTTGCGCAATGCGTGCCTAAAAAGTCGTCTTGCTGTTGTCAGTCCTTTTCCTTTTGCTGTTTTCATATACTCCTTGTCAAAAACCATCACCAGACTGTTTCGAGTGATCAGGTAAAAGCCGCCCAGTCTGGTGAGCACCAAGGTCGTCACCGGCAATGCCCCATACCAGAGAAGTTCTTTCAGATATGCACCCGCGTTTGATAACGAAAACTCATTGAAGGGACTGATCCCTCCTGACAGGGGAAACCACTGCCATTTTGCCGCCATAAAATACAGCAAAAAAGCACCTGCCAGGTAAGGTGGGATTTCTGACAAAATGATCATCGTCGTATATAGAATTTCATCGCTTCGCCGATTTCTAAACCAGACTGACAGGCTCCCCAACAGAACGCCCAGCAGACAGCTAAGCGTCATCGACACCAGTACCAACGCCAATGTCCAGGGAAATCGGGCGGCCAGCAGGCTGACAACACTGACGTTGTGATAAATGCTGGTGCCCAGATCACCCTGCATCAGATTGTTGATGTAGCGGATATATTGGTTCAAAAGGCTCTGGTCAAGTCCATAATAGGAACGGTAGTACGCTGTCTGTTCCTCTGAAAAACTGGTGTTTACCTGCCCGTCTTCCACAGAGAGATAGAGGAAGGGATCCCCAGGCATGAGCCTGGGGATCAAAAAGTTAACTGTGACAATAAAAACAAATGTGATGACGTACCGTCTGATCATTGATCATTCCGCTCCAGGTATGACAGCTTGTTATGATCTGTTTTGTTATGGTCATACCGGTACATCCAACCATCGTATTCTGCCGGTCGGTAAAGATGATTATCAACTGCTCCATAAAGCAGAATCATGGGCACTTCTTCTGCAATCATTTCCTGTAACTGATCGATTAACTCTTTTCGTTTTGCTTCATCCATTTCTGTCCGCTGTACTGTTGCCAACCGGTTAATTGCTTCGTTGGCGTACCCGGGAATGGTACTGGCCAAACCAGTTGCCTGCTCGTCTGCATAGGTTACCCGCAGGTAATCAGGGTCGCCCCCCAGTCCTCCCGTATTAATGAGGGCCAGTTCATAATTCTCTTTTTGAACGGCTTCGTCTCGCGATTTGCTGTCGACGCTTTCGATGTTGAGTGTGATTCCCACCTGATCAAGATCAATTTTCATCAACTCGGCAATTCTCACTTCTTTAGGATCATTGCCGATGATAAGACTGAATGTATGGGATGCCTCTCCAATGAGTGCTTTGGCTTTTTCAATGTCATAATCATATTGTTTCACATTGGGGTTGTACCACTTGTTTGCTTCTGGTATGTAACCCATGCTGCCAATGGCCCCTGACCCTCTTTCCACCTTTTCAATCAGTCCTTCCCGATCAATGGCATAAGCCAATGCCTGACGCAGTTCAATGGCCTGAAACTCACTGCGCCGCTCCATGTTCATCATGAGTCGGTAGTTGTGGAAAGAGTGTTTTGAGTCAATTGTGAAGTCTGGCTGATTTTCATAACGGGCCAGCACATCTGTCGACGCATTAATGAGGCTGATCTCGTTGTTTTCAAAGGCCAGTACAGCATCGCTCACCGGTACCCATTCGATGGCAGCCACCCGCGGGTTTGCCCCCCAATAATCCTGAAAAGCCAGAAATCGATAGGTTCCCTGTTGCGGATTGTAGGAGTCCATCACAAATGGGCCGCTGCCCACGACAGCATCCTCTCCTTCGTAGGCGGCAGGGTCTTCCACTGTTTCCCAAATGTGCTTTGGTAAAATTCTCATGAAACCGATGTTTGCCAAGTGGGTGGCACTTGGCTGCCGGACTGTCATTTGAACCGTTTTGCTATCAGGCGCTTTGACACTTTCGATGATATAGCCTCCGTCTGCCATCAAACTGTTGCTCACCGGCGGATGCTTTTGATAATACTCATAGGTAAACACCACATCTTCAGCTGTCAGGGGTTCTCCGTCATGCCACACAGCTCCCTCAACCAGGGAAAAAGTGATCACTTTTCCATCTTCACTCATTTTCCAGTCTGCTGCCAGCCAGGGAATTAACCCTTCTTCATTTTTTTCAAGCAATGAATCGTACAGCAGTTGCATTTTCGCCATTCCAGGTCCTCTGGGATGATGCCTGAAGGGATTTGGCAGTCCGGTATCTCCACCGGCCAGGCGAAGAACTGTGTTTTTCGGCTGTTCCTCCTGTGTCTTCTGATCGGTTGGTGTTTCTTGCTCGGTTTGTGTTTCCTGAGCCTGCCCTGCTGCCGCATCCGACACATTAGACTGCTGGCAGCCCGCAAGCACCAGTGCGCACATCAACACCCCTGCCACAAACCATTTTTTCACATGCATGTGTGTGCCTCCACGAAATTCTTCTCTTGTTGTCATTTTGCCGACTCCTTTCATGCTCGATTCGATTGCTGTGTGTTCCAAAGAATCCAACACATTTTGGAACAGGAACGACTTTGAATTTCACCGTCGACTTGGCGTTGTGACACGAATGATTCAATCGCTTCCAATGTGGCTTTGTCGGCATCTTTCAACCGATGGGCATATCCTTCAATCGTATCAACAACAGAACGTTTCACCTGCTGCGATTCTTCTGTGTAAAAAATTTCAGGATCATAACCCAGCAACCAAAGTATATTCAGCATGGCGTAGGGGATTTGCCGGTCGTTGTGCGGGTCATACGGGCGTGACAATTTTAACTGCTGCATCACTTCCGTTTCGACATCGTTCTTTGATTCAATCATTCTTCCAACAAGGCAATACCCACTGCTGGCTTCAGACATTTTTTCAATTTCTTTCAAAGATTGAATGGCCGGGGACATTGATGCAAAGACCAATTGAAACTTATTCTTCCAACCCAGTTCACTGATTGCTGTCGCTGACCAGTCCTGCTTAACGCACTGTACGTTGACAAGACCCGCTGCCTGACAGCTTTCTGCCGTGTATCGGAGCATTTCCGACGATATATCTGATGCATACACCTGCTGTCCCTGCTCGGCGAAGGCCATGGCGTATCTTCCTGTGCCACAGCCAATGTCCAGTACTTCTCCTTTCTGTTTCAATACCTTTCGATACATGAGCGCTTCCATCATTTTTACGACATGCTCGCTTTTCTTCGCTTTTGTGTTGCGATGAAAGATTTTGGCTCGTTTGTCCCAAAAGGCTTCCTGATCGTCCGCTTCTCTGGTTGGTTTTGTAAGCAGTCTTTCATAATCTTTGGTTGTCATGATCTGCTCTGCCTCCTTCAGGTGCTGGTTTATGATTTTGATTATCTTTATCATTTGGCGCTTAAAAAAAATGACGAGCGCTGTCTTTGTGACTGTACTGTCAAAAACAGTATAGTGTTAGTCGCATCGCTTGTCAATCATCTTTTTATCATTTTTCTGCCTCTTTCTGTTCTCATTTCATTTCTCTTGTTCGGTATCCGTTTTATTCAGAAGTGCCCTGATTAACGCTCTTTTTGACGCTGCAGTGAATGGCGTTTTTCCGTGAACGCTTCATATTCACGCAGAAAAAACTGTAAGTTTTCCAACCTGGTTTCAATGTCTTTTTTCCATTCATCCAATTCTGTTAATCCGGTTTCTGATATTTCATACACTTTTCTTGCCGGTCCTGACTCCTCCGTATGCCAGCTTGATTTAACGGCCTGGTCTTTCTCAAGTTCCTGCAAACAGCGATAAATTGCTCCTGTATCTGTGTTGAAATTCGGTAGTTTTTCCCGCAAAGTTGTATGAATTGCCCCGCCGTGCATCGACTCCTGGGCCAGCACCAGCAGTATAAAAGCTGTCAGATGGCGTTGGTTGCGCCCTTTCATCACTGACATATCACCACTCCTTCATGATTTTTTTGGCAGTTCTCTTGGGTCGGTTAACACTCTGGTTCACCCATCGCTCATTGGCTTTTGCCGTTATTCCGCCCCGTTTCTTAATTAACTGGTTTTCAACAGCATAGGCGATGACCTGTGTGCGGTTCTTCAGATTCAGCTTGATCATAATTCGTTCCATGTGATACTTCACCGTTCTGCCGCTGACGCCCAGCAGCCTGCCTGTTTGCTGGTAGGTGTTTCCTTCAGCCACCAATGTGAGAATTTCCCGCTGCTGTCGTGACAGTCTGCGATGCACCGCCAGAGCCGCTTTCTTGCCGGTCGCTTCACTTTCCATTTCCAGGCTTGCCATCTTGTCCGATATGTCACCACTGCGAACCACCATGTCACCCGGAGCATTTCCCTTGCAGCCTTCCAGTTCATTCAAAAAATCAATGAGATCTGTCCCTGCCGTGTCTTTCAACAGGTATCCGGAAGCCCCATAGGCCATCGCTCTGGAAATATCCGGTGCGTCTTCTGATGTGGTCAGCATCACCACCGGCACCTGTGGAAAAAGGGTTTTCATTTCCCGCAGGGTTTCCAGTCCACCCCTCACCGGCATTTTGATATCCATGAGCACCAGGTCCGGTTGCAACTGCACCATTTTTTCCATGGCTTCAATGCCATTGCGAGCCTCCCCCGCCACCTGTATGTCGTAGGTTTCCAGCAAGTACTTCAATCCCTCCATAAAGAGGGTATGATCATCAACCAGTAAGACTCGACGTTGCATTGAACCACTCCTTTTGGGCAGGTACGTTAATTCGCACGGTTGTTCCTTGACCGGTGGCAGACCGAATAACCAGATTGGCTCCAATCTCCCGGGCTCTTTCTTCGAGAATGGTCAGGCCAAAACTCTCTTTCGCAGCTACTCTGCGTTTTGCTTCTGTCGGATCAAATCCTATTCCGTCATCTTCAATGATGATTGTCAGCTGCTGTTCTTCAACGGATGCCTCCAGCCTGAGGTTTACGTTGGCAGCGGCAGCATGCTTGCGAATGTTGTTGAGAGCTTCCCTTATCATGTTAAGCAGCTGTAGTTGCATAGACGCGGCCATCTGTTGAAAGAAGTGGGCAGCGGGTGTTTCCAAATGGCAGGCAATGGCTGTCGCCTGTTGAAGGCGCGCCGTTTCATTTTCAATGGCTTTCAAAAAGTGTTGGCGATGATCTGCTGTTCCTCTCACACTGCGTATGTATGCCCTGATTTCACCGTGAGCCAGACGGGTGGTGTCTGCCAGCTGCTGTAAGCGTCCATGGACGTTTTCAACACCCATTTGGGTTAGTTCCCGCTGAATTCCCTGGGCCTGCATATTAATAAACCCCAGTACCTGACCCAGATTATCGTGGAGATCACGGGCCATGCGTTCTTTTTCTTCCGCCACCGCCAGCCTGCGCTGTTGTTCCAAATGGACTGCGGCAATTTTTCTTTTGTCGGTCACATCGTGAATCACCATGAGTTTGCCAATGGGAACCGGCGCTTTTTCATACAGCATCGAGAAGAAAGCCTCGTAATAGCGGTCTTCAGTCCCTGTGTTGATGGAAAACTCCCGGCTGCCAATCTGGTTGTCCAGCGAGGCGGTCAAAAGTGGCAGCTGATCAGAGAAGACTGCTTCGGCCGGCTGATTTTTGGCAATGGATGACAGCTTAAACATGCTTTGAGCCGCCGGGTTCATGTCCACGATTCGATGATCCATATCCATCACCACCATCGCTGCCCCCATGGTTTCAACCACTCTGTTTCTGGCAATGGGCATCAGATCAAAAAGGCGGTGGTAGAAGATTCCAATGCTGATAATCAGGCCGCAGGGTCCAATGAGGGCCGGGGTGATGTCATAGGCTTCTATGGGGCTCATTCCAAAAGTGTAAAGAATATTTGACAACACCAGAATGCCAACACCTGCCAGCACAAATCCCAGTTGCTTGCGGGTAATCCCCTTGCCGGTGACACCTGCATGAATAAAAATCAACAGAGCGGTTAACATGAGGGTGTAGGCATAAAAAACCAGCAGATAAAACCCTGGCCCATAGGTTTTATGAATGACTGGAAAAGCATGTGCCATCACCAGGTATTCGTTGTTTCTGATCAGTCCATGATGCTGATTGGTCCAGACCAGTCCCATCAGAATCGATGGCATCAGGCTGAAGACCGCCAGCCGTCGCCGGCTGATCCAATTGGCATGACCGGTCACACTGACACTCAGGGCCAAGAGCACCACAGGGAGGTAACAGAAGGTGATGTACTGGACCTGCACCCAGAATATCTTGACAGACAAAGAAGCGCCTACCGTCTCAAAGAGGGTGCCGCCGGTCCATAAAATAACCAGGAACAGCATCATGAGAAAGTAAGGCGCTCCTTTTGCCTTTCGGCTTTTAAACAGTAGATAGCTTCCCACGCAGGTGGTCACCAGGAGGGAGAGAATCAGGGCAGCGATGTAGATGCCGTATTCATAAGCCATGATGACCATGCCTTTCGTGCTGTCTGTTGGCATTGACCGGTCTCATGGTCGCCCAGCCGTTGTTCGGAATATTGGCCCATGATAGACTGCCGGTAACAGCAAAGTGATGTTACCAGCATTATACCTGAAAATGACGAAGAGCGGAAGTCTGCTGCAGTTGGCAAAACACTTTTTCCGGTGTGGCGGGCAGTTCCCGGATTCGTACACCGCAGGCATTGTAAATGGCGTCGGTGATAGCAGGGGCTACGGTGTTCACCACCACTTCACCAATGGATTTGGCGCCATAGGGGCCGGTGTCGTCGAAGCCGTCCAGGAGCTCCACCCGAATGGTGCCCACATCGGTGCGTCCCGGCAGCTTGTATTGCATGAAGGTATCCTGAATCAGCTTGCCGGTGGTGGTATAAGCGGCTTCCTCGTAAAGGGCCAGTCCGATGCCCTGGGCAATGCCGCCTTCGGCCTGCACTTTGGCCAGCATGGGGTTAATGGGAGTGCCGCAGTCCACCACGCCCACAAAATCTTCCAGGGTGACCTGGCCGGTCTCCAGATCCACTTCCACCTGAGCGAAGCCGGCCATGAAGGGCGGCGCCGCCTTTTTAGGCACATAGGAGCCAGTGACAGACAGTTGTTCATGAATGACGCTGTAGGTGATTTTTTGGGAAAACGCAGCCAGGCTGATGGTTTCATAGGGCTGGCGACGAATCACCTGTTCACCGTCGAAATCAATGTTTTCTTCCACTGTATCGAAATAGGCGGCACCGGTTTTCTGAATGGCTGCCAACATTTTGCCGGCGGCGTCCAGAATGGCATTGCCGGTGGTATAGGTGGTGCTGGAAGCGTAGGCCCCACTGTCAAAGGGGGTCAGGTCGGTATCGGCGGTGTAGAGAACGATGCGATCCATGGGAACTCCCAGTGCTTCCGCGGCTATCTGGGCGAGAATGGTGTCGGCACCGGTACCGATGTCGGTGGATCCCAGGGTCAGGCTGAAAAAACCGTCGTCATTGAGTTTCAAGCTGGCAGCCGCCATATCAATGTTGGGCAGCCCTGAACCCTGCTGGGAGATGGCCATGCCTACCCCCCGCACCCGGTTACTGCTCACCTGCTGCCGGGGATATTTGCTTTCCCATCCGATGAGGGCTTTGCCCCGGGTCACACAGGCTTCCAACAGGCAGCTGTCCATGAGCATGGGTGCCTCGCCGGCGCCTTTGGTGACCATGTTGTAAAGGGGAGTGGTTTCCCCCTGGCGAATCATATTTTTTTCCCGGACCACCGCCGGATCAAGCCCCAGTTCATGGGCCAGCTCGTTGATGGCCGATTCCAGTGCAAAGATGCCCTGGGTCACACCGTAACCCCGCAGAGCACCGCCGGGCACATGGTTGGTGTAGACTGCCTTGCCCCGAAACCGACAGGCTTCCACCCGGTTGTAAAGGGTAAGGACTTTCTTCCCGGCACTGCCCAGGGTGGTGGCCGCATGCTCCCCGTAAGCACCTGTATCCCAGATGCCGTTCATGTCGATGGCCTTGAGAGTGCCATCCCGGGAGGCTCCCAGGGTGATGGTAAACGTCATGGCGTGACGTGAGGTGGTACCCCGAAATACTTCCCGGCGGGTGTAGACAATTTTTGCCGGCCGGCCGGTTTTCAGGGTGATCAGGGCAGGATAAAACTCTGAGTGGACCGTTTGTTTGGAGCCAAAGCCGCCGCCAATTCGGGGTTTGATCACCCGTATGCGGGAGGCGGGTAGGTCCAGGGCATTGGCCAGTATGCGCCGCACATGGAAGGGAATTTGTGTGGAGCTGACCACCACCAGACGCCCGTAAACATCCAGATAAGTGAAGGTGCGCTGGGTTTCCATCATGGCCTGGGCCTGGCCCTGGGTGCGGTAGGTATGGGTCGTCACCAGGTCACAGTCCGGCAGCACTTCATCCACCTGTCCCAGTTCAAAGGCAACGGTGCCGGCGATGTTTTGCTGGGGGTCAAACCCGAAGCTGGCTTTTGCCAGTATTTCCGGTTCGGGATGGATAGGTGGCTGGCTGTCGGCGCTTTCCATGTCCAGCACCAGGGGCAGGGGCTCGTAGGTCACTTTGATGAGCTTCATGGCTTTTTCCGCCGCCTGGAGAGTCTCTGCTGCCACGATGGCCACATCGTCCCCCACGTGACGCACAGTGGCATCCAACAGAAACTTGTCGTGGGGCGACAGTTCCGGGTAGCTTTGCCCTGCCCGGGTGAAGGGCTTTCGAATCACGTCTTCATGGGTGAGGACACAGACCACTCCTGGCACTTTTTCTGCCCGGGATTTATCGATGCGGGATATGCGGGCATGGGCATGGGGACTGCGCAACACCCGCACCACCAGTGCATCCCGGGGAGTCAGGTCGTCGGTATACACGCCTTTGCCGGTGACCAGGCTCATGCCGTCCATTTTTGGAAGGCTTTGTTTCACAATTTTCAGCGTCATGGGGCCACCTTCCCTTCTCCAGAAATCGGGCGTGCTGCCCCTGGCACATTGTCGGCAGTCGTAGCGCCGGTGTTTTCAAGATGTTTGGCAGCGGCTTCATCTGGCAGCAGGTCTTCTCTGCCGGCTTTGGCTGCGAAGTAGGCCTTGATGGCCCGCAGCTGACTGGCGTAGCCGGTACAGCGGCACAAGTTTCCTTTTAGATGGTGCATGATCTCTGCTTCTGTGGGCTGTGCCACCAGAGCTTCCAGATAGAGGATATTCATCACGGTGCCACTGGTGCAATAACCGCACTGATCTGCCCCTTCTGCCACAAAACAGCGGGCAATGGCGACGGCTGCCTCAGGCACGCCTTCTATGGTGGTGATTTCCCGCCCTTCCGCTTTCACTGCCAGCAACACACAGGAGAGCACCGCCCGGCCATCCAGATGCACGGTACAGACACCGCAGTTGCCGGTGTCACAGGCCTGGCGCACTCCCAGGCAGCCGTTTTCCCTTAGCACATCCACCAGATAGGCATCGGGGGAGATTTCAAGGATTTTGGCAACACCGTTGATGGTGGTATTCAATTTCATGACCGACCACCTCCTTCATTGCAAGCCCTAAGCACCCGGGCCACCAGTACCCGGCAAAGATGCTGCCGGTATGCACTGCTGCTCCGGCTGTTGGTACCGAAAACCAGCTCCCCGGCGGCGGTTTCTGCGGCCTGCTGAATGACTTCTTCAGTCCAGATCATCTGTGAAGATTCGTTGAGGGTCACCGCTGCCTCTTGCAAAAGGGACATGGCACTGTGGGCCAGCGCTGCCCGGCGAGGCCGGGCTCCCACACTGATGCGCAGCTTTCCATTGACCACCGCTGCCGCCGCATTGAGAAGGGCGTAATCTCCAGCCGTTTTGCGAAGAGACACATAACCGCCCTTACAAACTCCTTTTTCAATAATAACGGCTTCCAGCAAATCTTTCCCGCCGGCTCCCTGCTCTAAAAAAGTCTCCAGTGGCATTTCCCCTGCCTGATGCAGCCGCACCTTCACCGGCAGCGCCAAGAGGCCAGTGATCAGATCGGAAAATCCGTACCGGGCGTAGACACTGGCACCCACCGTCACCACATTGCGCAGCTGCACTCCCACAATTTCTCTGACGGCGGCGGCCGGGAGGCCGGCGTACTGCCGGTTCAGCTCCCGGTGCTGTTCCAGTTCACCCAAAGTCACCGCGGCACCGATTTCCCAGTGGTCATCATGTTCTGTGATGCAGTGCAACCCACACCGGGAGAGGTCAATGAGGGTGGTGATGTTCTTGCTGCCCATCCGCAGAAAGGCACCGCCCCCCAACAGCGTGGCGAAACGGTTCTGCTGCAGGGCTTCAAAGGCTTCAGCCGTTGTTGAGGGGGTTATCACGTTTTTAACGGTGATCATACACTATCCCTCCTGTTCCATCTCTTTTCTTTCCTGTTGTTCGTCTGCCAGGGTTTTTTGGGGCAAAATCAGGTTCAGAGTAAAGGCCACGATGGTGGCGATGACGACGGCTGAACGCCCAAAGACCATCATCACCCAGTCAGGAAAGAGTTCCAGTGACTGGGGCACTTGGGTGATGCCAATGCCCAGGGCCACTGCCAGGCCCACAATGGCCATGTTCCGGCCAGATAGTTCATCCTGAATAATCAGTTTGATACCTGTCATGGTGATCATGGCAAAAACGGTGATGGTGGCACCTCCCAGCACGCTCTGGGGAATGGTGGTCATCACGGCTCCAAATTTGGGCACAAATCCTGCCAGCAGGATGAAGGCAGCGGCAATGCCCAGAACGAAACGACTGACCACTTTCGTCATGGCTACAATACCCACGTTCTGGCTGTAGGTGGCTGTGGGCAGCCCCCCGAAGAAAGAAGCCACTATGCTGGAAACCCCGTTACCCACAATCCCGCCGGAAAGTTCTCTGTCGGTGACTTCCCGACCCATGCCACCCACAGTGGTGGCTGAAAGATCGCCCACGGCCTGAACCGAGTTGACAATGTACATGATGACCATGCTGAGAATGGCCGGCGGATAAAACTCAATGCCAAAGTGAAGGGGGCGGGGAAGGGCAAACCAGGCTGCTTCGGCCACAGGGGCAAAGCTCACCAGGTTCAGTAAAATGGCGATGACATAGCCTACAGCGATGCCCACCAAAATGGAAGCCAATTTGAAATATCCCTTTGCAAACTGATTGCAAAACAGTACCACTGACAGGGTGATGATGGCCACTGCCCAGTTGGTGTAAGAGCCATAAGTGGGGGATCCAACGCCTCCGGCGATGTAGTTGATGGCGATGGGGTAGAGGGACAGGCCAATGGTGAACACCACAGTTCCAGCCACCAGGGGAGGAAAATATTTGCGCACATGCTTGATGAAGATCCCCACCAGAACGGCGACACATCCGCCCACCAGCTGGGCACCAAAAATACCGGCAATGCCGTACTGGGAACCAATGGCGATGATGGTGGGCACGTAAGCAAAGCTGACGCCCATAATCACCGGAAGACCTGAACCCACTTTGCCAATGGGGTACAGCTGCAGCAGGGTGGCAATACCCGCAATGAACATGGCACACTGCACCAGCAGCGTGCGGTCGGCAGAATTCAGACCCACCACACCGGCAATGATGATGGCCGGGGTCACGTTACCCACAATCATGGCCAGTACGTGCTGAAGACCCAGGGGAACGGCTTTTCCCAAAGCAGGGACACCGTTCAGATCAAAAACAGAGGTGCTGCGGGGCGCTGCGTTGTTGACGGCTTTTTCCATTTGTTGCTCCTCCTTTTTTTCATGCATGTTTTTTCACGCGTCGCTTCTTTCCTTCTTCCATGACTGCTGGCTTGTGCCGCCTCAAGCGCTGGAATCCAGGCAAATAAAAAGGCCAGCACAAAACGAGGGTTTCCCCTCCTCGTGCCGGCCACCTGGAGCGTCATGTTTTCTGATCTCCGGTCACTGCCGTCCGCATGTTCAGTTGTAATTACCTGGGAGATTCATTGCCCGCAACAGGCTTGGTGTCCTGCCGGGGTGAATTTTCTTAAGTTTCCAAATACATTTTATCATAACCCAAACCATGATGCAATATTAACAACAGTGTCTCCTGCTCTAAAAAAATCTACACATCTACTTTTACGAAATTCGCTGGCTACAGGATGGCAAAAACCAGTTTTTCCTGGTCTTTTCGGCTGTCGCAGACCACTTCGTCAAGACGCAGTGAACAGCCGGCCACCTGCGACAGGCTTTTCACCAGCGTTTGCTGGTTTTCGGTGTAAAAAAGGCGCCGGTGATAGTCCACCAGGCTGTGATGCCGTCGATTCACCAAGATTCCCTCTTCCAGACGGGTGAGACATCCCCTGGCACGAATCTCAATACTGCCGGCGGTCAGAGAAACGTGAAGATCCCGGGGGCCTTTGCCGGTGTTTTGTTTCATGAACCGGGCCATTTCCCCTTTGATTTTCATCTCCATTTCTGCCAGCTCGTCACCGTTGGCCAGACACCTTTCCCCCAGCACCACCAGGCAGTTTTCTTTTTTGATGATCTCCCGAGCCACCTGATGCATCTGCTCCAGCAGTTCTTCCAGCTGAATGGGTTTCACCACGTACCGGACAATGCCCACACCGACGGCTTCAATGATGGTGTCGCTGTCTGAAAGGGCCGAGGTGATGATCACCGGGATCTCCAGCCCCATCCGGCGGAGCCGCCGCACCATGGCCAGCCCATCCATTTCAGGCATTTTTAGGTCGGTGATGATCAGTTGTGGCGGCTGCTCTTCCACCGCCTTTAAGGCTTCCAAACCATTGGCAGCCAGTCGAAGACGGCCCACTCGCCGTTTCAGGTAGAGGGCCAGTTCCTGGCGGGTATCACTGTCATCTTCCACATAGAGCACATGGAGCCGGTTTAAGGCTGCCGGTGAGGCTGATTTCTCAGTTGTCATGCGTTAACTGCTCCCTTCTCTTCAGGAATTCGGATGGTCATGACGGCTCCCTGGGTGCTGTTTTCCCAGCGGAGGGTGCCTTTGAGGCTGTTCTCCACAATGGTTTTGGTCATGTAGAGACCCAGACCGGTTCCCTGCTTTTGAGGTTTGGTACTGAAGTAGGGCTCAAAAATACGGTCGGCGATGGTTGCTGGAATGCCGCCGCCAGTGTCGGCAATACTCACGGCCACCCAGGGGGTATCGTTGTCAATGGTGATGTGGATTTTTCGCTGAGAGATCTGTTTTTCCACCAAAGCATCCACCGCATTGGCAATGAGGTTGAACGCCGCCTGAGAAAACTGATTTCGGTATCCACAGGCACGTAGATTTTCATCGGCCTCTGTGGTCACCTGAATTTTGTGAAGCAGGAAACGGTCTTCCATCAGATCAAGCACTTCCTCCACCGCTTCCATCACCCGAAATGCCTCCCGCTGTGTGGTGGGATTGGCAAATTGCATAAAATCGTCAATGGTGCCGGACATGCGGCCAATGAGTTTACGGCTTTTATCCATGGATTGAATCATGTGACTTTCATCCAGTTCGCCGTGCCAGAAAGCATCTTCCAGATTGCCCAGCACCAGTCCCAGGTTATTCAGCGGCTGCCGCCACTGGTGGGCAATGTGCGTCACCATTTCCCCCATGGCAGCCATGCGGGCCTGGTAGAGCATAAAAGCTTCTTTACGCCGGTTCTCCTCCCGTTCCTGTTGGAACAGCTTTTCAAGACGGCGGGCGGCACTGCGGGAAGTGATGGTCACCAGCAAAAATCCGGTGAGTACCAGAAACCCCACCAGTGTGAGTACCCGGAGCAATTGTTGCTGGTGTTCCTGCTTTTCCTGTTGCAAACGGCTGTAGTCGAAAATAAACTGAGACAGGTCAAGGGGTTCTGAGAGGAGCCCCAGCCTGGTGAGGGCCTGATGGGTCTGTTCCCATCGAAAGGGATGAAGGTTGCCCACTTCCACCACCGGATAATAGGTGAGTTCCAGCACCTGTTGGGCCTGAAAACGGTTATAAGCCAACAGTTCACTAGCATGAAAAAACCGATGATCGCCGGCCGCATCATCATTGCCCGCCAGGGAGTTCTGGAAAACATCCGTCATGGCTTTTGCCATTTCTTCAGGATTATCCAGGGCATGGCGCCATCCTTTCAGCGTGGCCTGGCGAAAAGCCTCCACCAGCTCCGGATCGTCCCGGGTGAGCCGGGTGGTGGTAAAAAGCGAATCACCATAAAAATCGATGCCGTAATCCAGCGGGCGCAGCACTGCCACAGGGACACCGGCTCTGCGGGCTTCCATCAGAAGACTGCCCAGGTATACGGGTACCACCTCATAGCGACCAGTAGTGAGGTCTTCAAGGGTAAAACTGCCGCTTTTTTCTGTGTAGGGGAGTTGGCCGGGATCGATCCCTTCTGCAATGAGCATGGCCTGCAGCTCCACATCCAGCAGGTCGTGGTGTCGGCGGGCGACGGCAAGATCCAGTAAATCCACCAGCGTGGTCATGGGAGTATCTTCCAAACGGTAATAAGCCACGGCACTTCGCTGAAAAATGGCTGCCACCACCGAAAGAGATTCGCCCTGTTCATTGGCCATCAATATGTCCACTGCTCCCACGCCAAAATCAGCCCTGCCGGCCTGCACTTCTTCTGTGGCCTGCCGTACTTCTCCTTTTTCATCAAAGGCAGAGCGTATGGTGACATCCAGCCCGGCATCGGCGTAATATCCCTGCCACAAAGCAGCGTAATATCCCGCAAACTGAAACTGGGGTTCCCAGCGCAGCTGCAGGGTCACCGGCCTGAGAGGGGTCGCCTGGGGCGGTGTTCCCGCAGTATCGTTACCAGGCAGGGCATGACTGAAGGCAGCTGCATTGACCATCGTCATGTTCAGCAGGCACACCAGCCATAAAACAACTGCTAGCATGATTGGTTTTAGGCGCATGAAATCGCTGCCTCCATTTCGCAAGCGGCAGGCCTGTTAATCCAGATCCAGTTGGTTCAGCAACTCCCGCAGTGATTTGACTTCCTCTTGTGTCAGGGTGATGCCTTTGCCCATTTTGGCATGCTCAGGGGCCCAGTCCCGCAGGTCATACTTGGGGGATCGGTCATTCCAGCTCACCAAATTCAGTTCTTTTGCCCAGCCTTTACTGCCCTCTCCGATCAGTCCCAGATGTTCCGTAATCTCATATTTGATTTCTGCCATTGTTTTTCCTCCTTCACGGGTTTTCCATTCACCCGTTTCCTTATGAACCCATTTGATTTTCCTTCAAATCTGGTTGACAGCTGTTATTGTAATAGCTGTTATCCGGTACCGTCTGAGGTCTTTGATACAAACTCTCATCTCTAATCATTTCGACATAAACTGTTAAAGTCCTTCCTGACCAGGGAAATATTTGTAATTGGGATACCTCTGTTACTTTTTTAAGACTTTCATTTGATTGCAGGATAATGGTAAACGTGTTAGGCTTTTTCTGAGAGCATCCCTCAAGTGCCAACAAATAACGAACGAGTTGCCGGAGAATATCTGTGGCCACTCTAAAGACATCATGGAAGGAGCATTTCATGGACACCAAATTTCAACTTTTTCCCCTCGGGATAACCGACTGGGCACAAATGGAAGATTTTTTCGCCCGGATGGCTGGTCAGGGATGGATGATTCATCGGATTATCGGCGGCATGGCCATTTATCGAAAAATGTCTCCCTGCCTGCTCACCTTTGGCATTGCCATATACCCGGAATCACGGGTATTTGAGGGTTTTGACAAGAGTAAAACCCAGGCTTACATTCACCAGGCGGAAGCAGAGGGTTGGCAGTTGGCCCTCTCAAGACATAACCTGCAGGTCTTTTACCGACAGACTGAAGACGGCGCCGTAACCGCCCCAACAGCCAGTGACACCCGCGCCCACACCGCCGATTCACTCCAGCGCTCATTCCAAATGGGTCACGTTGCGTCTCAGCTGAAGCTGGAAACCTTCAGTCTGAGCGTGTTGTTTCTGCTGACACTGTTCAATGCCTCCCGTATGCTGCCACTGTCTTCCTGGGTGTTACGCACCAATGTGGGGCTGCTGATCATGGTATGGTTTCCGTTGTTCCTGTTGTTTTTTACAACCCAGATAACAGCCAATCTGTTGTCTCTCCGCAGCCTTCGTCAAAGACTCACCGTAACCTCCTACCCCCGGCGGCGACCACCACTGCAGGCGTTCCTGCGGAACACCGCCTATGGGACGGCCACTCTGGTGGTTTTTTCGGTGGTGCTGACGCTTCTGGCACAGATACTTCAGAAGGATGGTCGCCAAATTCTTTTGGGACTGCTTCCCCTGTTCCTTGCCATGGGTGCTGCTTTGGGGATGCGCCGGTATTTTACCGGCAAAAACATGGATCAGGCACTCAAAACGGTGCTGGTTGTTGTTACTGTTTTTCTGGTGGTGACAGTCACTTCCCACCTGACCCTTCACCGCACTTTTCCTGCTGCCACATCATCACTTCCTCCCGAGGATTTGCCGCTGCTCACGCTGAAAGATTTTGGAGTTGCCGGCACCGTCACCCATGCTGAGTATCACCAGCAAGCAAGTCTGCTGGTGCCCCATCATCAACAGTATTACGAGACGAGTGTGCAACTGAACATGCACCTGACTGTGTCGGAAGCCCGCAGTCCCAGTATTGCAGCACAACTTTACCGCCTGACCCTGAACGATGATCGCATCTTTAACCCTCGCCTGGTATCTGCAGAGGTGGATTTTCCCGAGGCCTGTCACGCCGCTTATTTTATCCCAGTTTATCATGCCTCTGACGGATCCACCGGAGGCACCATCATCATTCATCAGGGAGCTTATGTGGTGCAGCTGACGTTGAACAGAGACTTAAGAGATCCCCATGTTCATGAAATATTGGAAACCTATTTAAAAACACTTGTTTGATCCAATTCTAACACCGAATCACAACTGAACCATTCAGCGCAGAAGCATTCCACCCTGTTTCTGCGTTTTTGTGTTTTTGGGAATATCTCAAACAAGTGACCATGGAGCCGCATCTGTGTGAGCCGCCGGATCACCGAGAGGTCTGCTTTGCTTGCATCGGGAATTACTGTATGGTACATTTTAAGAAACTAAACAGGTATCACCATCAGGGTTGTTCAGCAATGCATGCCTGTGTCCATGGGTGGTTAACATTAGTGTTAACCCAGATAAAGGAGCTTATCCATGTGGAATTTACGGAAGCATGACCCGACACGACACGCTTCAGTGAAGCTGAAATTCTTGATAACCCTTACTTTGTTGCTTTCTTTGTTGTTCTTATGGGGCATTCAGCTTCAAATCAGTGCCCATCCCGAAGACGTTGATTTTTTCGATCTCTCTTTGTCAGCTTACCACCAGCAAAAAAACATCATCATTTTTATGGCAGTGGCAGCAGCAGTGCTTTTTTTCCTGCTTTCCGTCATCCTTATTCGACAAAACCAAAAGATCAAGAAATCACTTCGCCAGGCCAGGGATTCTCATCACCTGATGACATATACCGTCAATCATTCACCCAGCTCCATTGTGGTGCTCGACAAAAATATGGACCACCTCTATGCCAGCAATCAGTTTAAGCAGGATTATGACGTGAGCAGCCAGGAGATCATCGGCAAGTGTCACTACGATGTTTTTCCGGATATTCCGGAAAAATGGCGTGCTGTACATCAGCAGGCCCTGCAGGGTGATATTGTTGGCGCAGAAGATGATTTGTTTCAGCGTGCCGATGGAAGTTTGAAGTATTCTCAGTGGGAATGCCGCCCCTGGTATTATGAAGACAACTCCATTGGCGGTATTATTATCTACACACAATTGATACATGAACGAAAAATGGCAGAGCTGAAACTTCAGGAAGAAAAGGAAAAAGCCGAGGCTGCCAGCAGGTCCAAGTCCCTGTTTCTGGCCAATATGAGTCATGAGCTTCGCACCCCTCTTAACGGAATGATGGGAATGAGCCAGCTGATGCAGTTAACGCCCCTTAACCATGAACAGCAGGAATACATGCGGATCTTTCAACACTCCTGCAGTGCTCTGGTGAATGTGGTGAATGAAATCCTGAATTACTCCAGTTTGGATCAGGGCTTTGAAAGCCATGAGTTGAAATCGTTTCGGTTTAACCAACTGCTGGATGAAGTGAAAAATCTGCATATGATCACCGCCAGCGCCAAAAAACTGGTGATTCATACGACCATGGGCAGCGATGTTCCGCATCAGGTGGTGGGAGACAGTTACAAGCTCAAGCAAGTGCTGCACAATCTGGTTGGCAATGCTGTCAAGTTCACGGAAAAAGGTGTTATTACTCTGTCATGCGAAATGACTGATGAGCATGTAGCTCATGATACTGTTTTCCTGGAATTTCGAATCAGAGATACCGGTATTGGTATTTCAGCAGATCACCTCACTACCATTTACGAGGCTTTTCAGCAGGTGGATAACTCAAACACACGAAAGCATGGCGGTCTGGGGCTGGGGCTGACCATCACAAAAAAGCTGGTGCACATGATGAACGGCACCATTGATGTGGAAAGTGAAGAACACACGGGCAGCTGCTTCATACTGACTCTTCCTTTTCAGCTATGCCATGACCACCCTGACAGTACTTAATTCACAGTTTACCATCATCTTCTTTACCATCCTTCAAAAAAGACAAAATGCCGTGCACCTATGTGTGAACGGCATTTTATTATTTCATCAGTCATATCCATATCATCAGTGGAATCAGCATTTCAGAGATCACCACCATCGAAAATCCCGTCATCTCAATAGGCAATGTCCACACCTTCCACAAAAATTTCATGGGTGAACAGATAGCGGCGTATATCCAATGTGACAATTTCTTTGTTGAAGACAATGTTGCGATTAAAATAGACAGTGATTCCGTCGACGTTGAATATGTTAAATTTGGATGAATCCTGGGGTTCGCCTTCACTCACCGAGGGAAGATTGGGCGCCAGTCAGCAGTTTTTCACTTCCACCTGCTGTACCGTCAGGGCATTGATATGCTTCTTTTTTATATAGGCTGCCAGTTTGTCAGAAATGACCAGATTCATGGGTTTTCACCTCCGCGATTTACTATAATTGATTCATACCCTCTCAATGGAAAAATGCTCATTCAATTGACGTATGATATCGCTTCATTACAGCTTCTGCGGTTTTCAGACCATCCACCGCCGCCGACATAATACCCCCGGCGTAGCCACAGCCCTCTCCTGCCGGGTAGAGGCCCCCCACTGCACTTTCATGGTCTTCGCCCCGTAATACACGGACAGGGGAAGAACTTCGGGTTTCAACACCGGTGAGCAGGGCATCTGCCAGGGCAAAGCCTTTCATAGAGCGATCCCACGCCTTCAGAGCTTCCTGAAGTACTGTGGTTACATAGTCTGGCAGGCACTGGCTCAGATCAGCCATCACCACACCGGGTCGGTAGGTGGGGCGCACACTCCCCGGTTCCCGGGAGACACGGCCCGCCATAAAATCCTCCACCCGCTGGGCCGGTGCTCGATAAGTGCCGCCTCCCATTTCAAAGGCTTTGGCTTCCCAGTGCCGCTGAAAGGCAATGCCAGCCAACGGATGGGTTTCATGAAAATCGGCGGGGGTCACCGACACCAGCAGGGCGCTGTTGGCATTCTTGCCTTTTCGCCCATGGGCGCTCATGCCATTGGTGACCACGCCGCCGATTTCAGAGGCAGAGGCCACCACCTGGCCGCCGGGACACATGCAAAAGCTGTACGCTCCGCGGCCCTGGGGGTGGTGCCAGGACAAACGGTAATCGGCAGCCCCCAAAACAGGTAGATCTGCAGCCTCAGGCCCGTACTGAATGGCATTGATGAAGGCCTGGGGATGTTCAATGCGCACGCCAATGGAAAAAGGCTTGGCCTCCATGGGAACACCCTGTTGGAAAAGACTTTGGAACAGGTTACGGGCACTGTGGCCCATGGCAGCGATGACGACAGTGGCTTCCACCGGCTCCCTGTTTTTCAGCGTGACGCCTGTGACCCTGCCGGATTTCATTAGCAGGCCATCCACTTCATGGTCAAAAAGTACCCTGCCTCCCAGGCTTTCGATGTTTTTACGAATGTTCACCACCACCTGCCTCAGCTGATCGGTGCCAATATGGGGCTTGCTGTCATAGAGAATCTCTTCAGGTGCCCCGTTTGCTGCCAGGGCCTGCAGCACCCAGCGGCACCGGGGATCGTTGATGCGGGTGGTGAGTTTGCCGTCGGAAAAGGTACCGGCACCTCCCTCACCAAACTGAACATTGGAATGGGGGTTGAGAACCCCCTCTTTCCAGAAACGGTATACATCCTGTACCCGCTCCGGTACGGGCCGGCCCTTTTCCAGCACCAGGGGCTGATAGCCCTGTTGTGCCAGCATAAGAGCAGCGAAAAGTCCGGCAGGGCCGGCCCCAATAATCACCGGGGGGTGATCCAACCGGTGATTTCCCTCCACCACCGCCAGCTCAGGTGACGGCGGGCAGGGGATGACAGTGGATTGGGGCGACCGCTTTAACACCTTCTTTTCATCGGTCACTTCAATGTCCACCTGATACACCAGCTGAATACGGTCTTTTCGCCGGGCATCCACAGAGCGCTTGTGGATACGCCAGCTGATCAGGTCTTTTTCAGAAAGGCGGAGCAGTTTCAGAATGGTCTTTTTCAGATCCTGAGACTGCTTCGCCGGGATTTTCAGGTTTTGAATACGCAGCATGGTTTCATTCCTTTCCAGAGCGGCGTGGTATGAATGGAATGCATGAAATGTCAAGTCACTACTGTTTTTATTGTAAGTGTTTTTAATCGACAGTCAAGGGAAACATTCATCAGGCGCAAGTATTAAAAAAGGAACGCCAGTATTGATCACCGGCTGTTCCTCTTTTTTGATCTGGGTATCAGTCATTTTTTTCCAACAGTCTTTTCCGAAAAAGCGGTTTGATTCCGCCACTTGATAATATTTCCATCACATACGTTGAAAGTTGTTCACATTTCAGTGTTTCTCCGGTGTTGTGATTGATCAGCAGGCCTTCGGCAACGTCCAGCGATATTTCATCCCCCTCGGTCACCTTTTGAAAAACACCTGGACAGACAATAACCGGCAGCCCCAGATTAATAGCGTTCCGATAAAAAATCCGAGCAAATGATTCCGCCACCACTGCTCCTACGCCTGCATGAAGCAGGGTGATGGCCGCATGCTCCCGGCTGGAGCCGCAGCCAAAATTCTGACCAGCCACCACAAAGTCTCCCGGCTTCATGCGCCCTCGCAGGGCCGGGTCCACCCCTTCCAGACAATGGTCGGCGATCTCAGCCGGGTTGGTAATTTCAATGTATCGCCCGGGGTAAATCTGGTCTGTGTCAATGTGGTCACCCACTACGTGCACGGTGCCTTTGTCAATCTTCATACAGACTCACCTCCCCAGTATTTTCGCGGGTCTGTCAGTTTGCCCGTAAGAGCCGAAACAGCTGCCACGGCCGGAGATCCCAGGTAAATGGCACCGCCGGTGCTGCCCATGCGGCCAGGGAAATTCCGGTTGGTAGCAGAGATACACACCTCTCCCTCGGCAATAACCCCTTCATGCGCTCCCAGGCAGGGCCCGCAGCCTGGAGTGGAGATGGTGGCACCGGCTTTCATCAGGTCCTCAATGTAGCCTTTTTGATTGGCCTCCAGGAACACTTCGCTGGAGGCAGGAATCAGCACCAGACGGCAATCGGGATGAATCTGTTTTCCACGAAGCAGATCAGCTGCAACGGCGATGTCTTCCAGCCGTCCTCCGGTACAGGAACCTATAAAAGCCTGGTGAACCGGCACTTCCTCCACCTGGTCAATGGGCATTACATGATCCACCCGGTGAGGCACTGCCACCTGTGGCGGCAGGTCGCTTACATCAAACACATGGCTCAAAGGATATTCAAAATCGTCATCGGTGACAGGTACTTCAAAGTCGGTACCGTAGCGCTGGTTCACATAGCTGAGGACGGCTTCGTTGGGTACCATGAAAGCGGTTTTGGCGCCCATTTCCACCGCCATGTTGCACAGTACCATCCGATCGCTGACGCCTAAGCCTTCCACATAAGTGCCGCAAAACTCAATCGCCTTGTACACAGCGGCGCTGGCTCCCAGTTGGCCCATCACATGAAGTATCACGTCTTTGGCCAAAGTACCCTGTGGCAGGGTGCCGTTGATTTCTATCTTCATCACTTCCGGCACCCGCATCCACATTTCTCCAGAAATGAGAATGGTGGCCATGTCTGTGGCCCCCACCCCGGTGCCGAAAGCGCCAAAAGCGCCATGGGTGGTGGTATGGGAGTCTGTAGCCACCAAAATCATTCCCGGCCGCACAATGCCGGCCTCTGGCATCACCTGGTGACAAACACCCGTGTTGATGTCGAAATGGTGAGTGAGCCCTTGTTCTTTGACAAACCCCCGCATTTCCTTGTGAATCTGGGCGGATCGAATGGTGGGCGCAGGAGCATAATGATCAAAGACAAAACAAATTTTTTCCGGATCCCATACACTGGTGCCCCCCATTTCCCTGAAGGAGTAGATCGTCTGGAGGTAGAGGTCGTTCACTTCGGCAAAATCCACCTTCACCGTCACAATCTCACCTGCCCCGACCCGGGGTACTCCCGCAGCCCGGGCCATGATTTTTTCAATGGCATGCATGTGATTCATCCTCTCAACTCGTTAGTAGGTTCATTATATCAAAGAAAATGCCGGACCCGGCCTTTCACTTCTTCTGGTCATCTGCCGGGTCTCAGCCTATGGGATTGATTAGCGGAGGAATAAATTTATGAGGAAACTGGCCAAAATCAGCATGAAGGCCCCGCCGATACGGGATGAAATCTGCGCAAAAGGCATCAGCACCATTCGATCTGCTGCTGAGAGAACAGCCACATCTCCTGTTCCGCCCATATTGGCCATGCAAAGGCCTGCAGTGATGGAAGACTCGATGGGATAGAAACCCATAAGGCGACCCACAAAACCAGATCCTAAAATAGCAGCAATAACGACAACCACCACCAGAATAATGTACTGAATGGTAAACGCTTCAATGATCTGTCCCAGATTTGTGAAAGCAATTCCAATACCCACTAAAAGAGCACCCGTTGTATAACCCATGATAAAACGAAACCACTGGTTGGCGGCGGATTCAAACTTATGGGGAAGCCATCCAAAAGCCTTGAAAACAGCAACTGTAATAATCATTAATGCGTAGGGGTGAATAGCCGGAACAAACTGACCCAGAAAATTTCCCCATGTGAAAAACACGGTGGCCATGAGCATTCCCATACCCATTAGTTTGATATCAAGCGGCAGTTCTTTTTCCGGAACAATTTCTTTTTCTGCCACATCATTTTTTGCGATCATTAACTCGCCTTCTCCTGACAAGCCAGGTTTGTTTTTGCCCAGTTTGTTCAGCAGGCCCGCAGCCACAATGGAAACCGCATTTCCCATCGCAAGTGCCGGCACCATGATTGACAGCACACCTTCAGGTTCCAGATTCAGCGGCTGGGCAAAGATCTGAGATAATGGCACAGCACCTGCTCCCATACCACCACCCATGATGGGAAGAGCGATGAAAAGCATGGCCTCTTTAGCTCCAAATCCGATGGCAGCTCCCACCACAGCAGCGGCTCCCATGGCAGCAATGACACCTCCCAAGATGGCCGGCAGATACCGGACAGAGGCTTTGATGAGGAGTTTTCGGTTCATTCCCAAAATACTACCTGTGATGAGAGCAGCAATGTAGAAGTCCAAGAAGCCGCCGCCGCGCATGAAGGTGGACATGATCTCCACTGTTGCCTCGGGAAGAATATTATAGTGGACCAGCGCAGCACTGCCGAAGATACAGACAATAGCACCACCTCCCAAGTAGGTATTAATAATGGGAGTGTGTGTGCCAATTTCAAAAAAGATGGCCCCAAGAATAATCATCGACGCAAAGGCACCGATCATTCCGCCGGGCAGCTTACCTGTCATAATAGCTGCAAGGGTCACAGCAGCCAGTACTGCAAAGAGGGGCACGGGAAAACCTATAATGGTGTAGGCTTTCTTTTCAGATTGCATCATTTCTCGAGCGGTGTTTTCATTGACAACTACCTGTTCATTCATTATTCATCATCCTCCTTTTCATTGTTTCTTTCATTGGGTTCGGTTGCATCAAGTGCTGTGTTACAGCATTGACACGTTACTGGCACATTGATTTGCGCTTCTCCCTCCTTTCCTTTTTCTTTCGTTTTCAACTCACGTGATGACGTTTATCGTTTTCTGTGTTATTCTCCTAATTTGCAAGTCCCGTGCCAACTTCACCTTTGTCTCCATTGGCGGGTTTCAGCCGTCGGTTTGACCAAAAATAAGAAAAAGGGCTACATTTTGTAACCCTCTGTTACATTCTGTTGATATGCGGATACGCTCACATATCCATCTCTTTCAGCAGTCGTGACAGATGAACTGGAGAAATCTCCAGCCGTTCAGCCGTCTTTTTTCGGTGGCCGCAACACTGGAGCAGTGTTTCTTGAATGATACGCCTCTTCAGGTCAGCCAGCGATCCATCCAGAGGAAGGGCGACGTGATTCTTTTCATTTTCCCAGCTGTCACTCCCTTCCATGGCTTCTGCAACCAGTTCCGGGGTAATAAGACCATCCTTTGGCATCAGGGCAATCAGACGCTCTATGGTGTTTTCCAACTCACGCACATTGCCCTCCCACTGTAAATTTTTCAAGATCTCCAGGGCTCCAGCGCTAATGTCACAGACGGCGGTTGCCGGTTCTTTTGTCTTGACAACTGAAATTCTCTGGGACTCAACCTGGTTTCGGCCATGTTTCTTCAAAAAGAAATCCACCAGTAGGGGAATGTCTTCGCGCCGGTTACGCAATGGCGGCATTTCAATTTCCAGCGTATTGAGACGGTAATAAAGATCTCCTTGGAACTGCCCCTGGCGAACCCGTTCCCCCATGTGAGAGTTGGTAGCAGCAATCACCCGCACATCCACAGGAAGAATTTTGGAGCTTCCAACCGGCCGAATCTCCCGCTCCTGCAGCACCCTTAGGAGGCGCAGCTGAATCTGTTTGCTAATGCCGTCAATTTCATCCAGGAATATGGTCCCCCCATGAGCCAGTGCAAAGAGCCCCTTCTTGCCTCCTTTGACGGCACCTGTGAAGGCTCCTTCCTCATAGCCGAAAAACTCGCTTTCCATAAGGTTTTCCTGAATAGTTGCGCAGTTAACGGCCACAAAGGGCCCCTTGGCTCTTTCGCTCAACTGATGCAGGCAGTGGGCCGCCAGCTCTTTGCCTGTGCCGCTTTCCCCAGAGATCAGCACTGTTGCCTTGGAGGCTGCGTAGAGGCGAATCTTGGTGATTACTTCCCGAATGCGCTCTGACTGGCCGATAATGTCCTCCAGTGCATACCTGGCATAATGGCCCTTCAGATAAAGGCTTGATCGGATCTGCTTTTCCAGCTCCTGAAAACGAGTAACATCCTTAAAAGTTGACACAGCCCCTTTGGCTGAACCGTTGTGAAGAATTGGTACACGGTTCACTAAAATGGTCCGCCCGTCATCGATTTTCTGCAACTTTCCCAGCTCCGACACTTTGCTCCTGATGACTTGGTCCATGCGGGTATTAGGCAGATGATCCACCGCCTTTCCCCCTATTACATGCTGCACCTCAATACCCAGCACCGCTGCCGCTACCGGATTCACCGCTGTAATGCAACCCTTTTCGTCCACAGCGATAATGCCTTCCTGAGCATAGTTCAACACTGCACTCACGTATTCTTTCTGGTACTGTTCTTTACGTCGCAGTTCTATTGCTTTAGCCGCTTCTTTCAGGCCCTTCTCCAACGCTTTAATGCCGCAGTGATATGTCGATACCTGAAAACCGAACTGCCTTGCTTCCCGGACATGGCATTCTTCAGTGACAATCAGCTCCACCCGGTGGGCGGCCATCGTTCGAAAAAGCAACTCCCTGTTGATCCCCTTCCGGATGAGCACCTCCCGGAACTGGATTCCCAGCAGTTCTTCGATTAAATCAACTGCCAAGTGTCTTTTACGGTCAAAGACCATGGCAATTGAACCAGCCCTCTGACTCGCCTTGTACAGTTCCTGCATGATAGTACAGTCATCCACCTGAAGTTGTATCACAGGAATACTGAAGTACTGCTGAATGTCTTCCACATCGGACCCTTCGTACAAAATAGCCTCCCATTTTGAGGGGTGATCCATCATCTCTTTGGGTACATGCCCCTTTTGTTGGATTAGGAACGGCTGGATGTGAATGTCCGAAAGCGAAACCTGTTGGCAGATCAGTTCCATAAAATCTGGGCTGGTGGCCAGTAGTGCAAGGTGTTTATTCATGCAGTACACCCTCCTGACTTTCCTTAACACTGCGCCATATATTGGTTCGGCTGGTACTCAGTCGCTTAGCCGTCTGCGTGGCACTGCCGCCCTCCCGTGCCAGTACGGTGCAGATAATCTGGCGTTCCATTTCTTTCAATGAGCCGGTGAGTTGTATCATTTCGTTGCTGGATAACGCACGCAAAGCAACCTGTGGTGATTCCATCACCAGACTCAGCACCTGCTCGTCCACTGCGAGATCATGGGAACTGTAAAGAAGCAGCCGCTCCACAATATTTTCCAGCTCACGGATATTGCCCGGCCAGTCGTGTTCCTTTAAAAGCCGAAGGGCTTCTTGACTCAGCCTTTCTGCAAGAGTCGGGCCTGTGATAATACGACCGCTATGTTTTTTCTCCATTGCTGTCATCAGAGTTTCCAGGTCTTCCAATCGTTGACGCAAGGAAGGTAGTTGCAGGTGTAGGACATTCAGGCGGTAATACAGATCCTGGCGAAAACAACCCTCTCTGACCAACGCCTTCAGATCCCGGTTACTGGCGGCGATCACCCTCACCTTCACCGGCTTTACCCGGGTACCACCCACAGGCCGCACCTCTTTTTCCTGCAACACTCGCAGAAGCTGCATTTGCAAAGATGGGGGAACTTCCGAAATTTCATCCAGAAAAATGGTACCCCCATCAGCCTGGCAGAAAAGACCTTTTTGTCCACCTTTTCTGGCACCGGTAAAGGCACCTTCTTCGTAGCCGAAAAGCTCGCTCTCCAGCAGAGAAGCAGGTAAAGCGGCACAGTTAACTGCTACAAAGGGCCCTATCCTGTGACGACTTTCCTGATGGATAGCCTGGGCAACCATTTCCTTACCGGTGCCGGTTTCTCCCAAAATCAGCACATTGGCATCTGAACAGGCATACTTTTGAGCCTTTTGAATCACGCGACGAATCACTTCGCTGTTGCCTGCCACATCTTCAAAGGTGAACTTGGCCGCGTTGGACCGATGTCTAAGCTCTTCCCGGATCATTTCTTCATACTCCAGAATTTTGGTCACATCCTGAAAAGTGGAGACAGCTCCTGCCACTTCCTCACCCAGAATGATGGGCACATGGTTGGTCAGTACCTGGGCCTGGTTCATTTTGGTCATGACCCCAAGTTTCATCTGCTTACTTTTTATGACTTCCTGAATTACGATGCCGTCACTGAACTCCGAAGCGTATCTTCCGATAATTTCATACGGTTTCAAACCAATGATGTCCGCGGCGGCACGATTGCAGATGGCCACCTTTCCATGGGGATCTACCGTCATGATCCCTTCATTGGCACAGTCCATGATAGCGCGAATCTGTTGGTTGCCTGCTTCTTCCCTTCGCTTAATTTCCGAGAGTCGCAGTGCCTCAAGACCCGCCGAAAGAATAGCTTCTTTCCCTGTTTTAATCAGAAAACTGGGGATTCCCCGCCGTGTAGCTTCTTTACAGCAAATCACACCGCCTACCAGCACATTAAGACTTTTCTGGTGAATCACCTCAAAAGCCCCATCGATGTCTTCTTCCACTTGCAGGGGCAGTACTTCAAAAGTCACATCCAAGGTAGATTCCACCACATCCAGCTGGCAAAACATGCCAGGAAAACCCACTAAGCCAATACGCCGGTCAATGTTTCGCGCTTCCATGGCTGCACGGATCACGTCAAAAATGGAAATCTGCATCTCCACGATTGGATTGTTGATTCCTTCAGATTTTAGAAGGTTTGCAGTCCCGCCCCTGGCAATGAACACATCGGCCTTACTCATACGCTCCAATTCCATAGCTTTTACAAGCCCTTGGGAAAGAAGCCCATGGATGATTTCAATGCTCGGGTACTCCCGCAACACCTCTTTTGCCAACGTGATCATTTCTTCATAGGGGGCAAGGTAATAGATTTTCCTGTTCATGAATGCCTCCACTTTCAAAACATGTACTTCTGTCAAGATCTTCGAACCATTCCTGAAATCGTGCATGTTATCCCTGGGATATGCAGCGTCAGCTAAAGGTATGCTTCATTTGACCTTATATGCGGGCCACACCAGACTCTATGGCAGCCTGCTTCACGGCTTGAGCCACCTGCTCCATATACCCTGTGTCAAAGGCCAGAGGTAGAATCATATCAACACTCAGTTTATCTCCCACAGCATCTGCCAAGGCTTTGGCGGCGGCAATTTTCATGGCTTCATTGATGTCTGATGCCCGGACATCCAAGGCTCCGCGAAATACCCCGGGAAAAGCCAGTACATTGTTCACCTGGTTGGGGAAGTCAGAGCGCCCCGTACCGATGATGTAGGCCCCTGCTTCCCTGGCTTCTTCCGGCATAATCTCTGGTATGGGGTTGGCCATGGGCAGCACAATGGCTTTGTCATTCATGGACCTGACCATATCTTTGGTTACCACACCAGGCGCTGATACGCCAATGAAAATGTCTGCGCCCTTCATGGCATCTGCCAGAGCACCCTCCAGATTGGCTTTATTAGTTGTCAGCGAGAGTTTCTTTTTGTATGGGTCAAGGTCTTGTCGGTTTCGCGAAATGATTCCCTTGCGATCGCACATCAGGAGATCTCCGATGCCCATTTCTGTCAGCATTCCGGCAATCGAATTGCCGGCAGCACCGGAACCGTTGATCACTGCTGTGATGTCACTTATCTTTTTACCGGTCAGCTTCAGGGCATTCACCACTGCCGCCACGGTAACGATGGCAGTACCATGTTGATCGTCATGGAAAACCGGGATGTTCAGCATTTTTTTCAGCTTTTCTTCGATTTCAAAGCAGGCGGGGGCTGCAATGTCTTCCAGATTAATGCCTCCGAAAACAGGCTCCATCGCTTTCACTATACGCACCACTTCATCCGGGTCTTGTGTGTCAAGACAAATGGGAAAAGCCTCCACATTTCCGAACTCCTTAAACAGCACACATTTTCCTTCCATCACTGGAATAGAAGCGGCAGCACCAATATTTCCAAGACCCAGCACCGCTGTTCCATTACTGACAACAGCAATGAGGTTGGATTTGGCCGTATAACGATACACATCTTCAGGATTGGCTTCAATTCTTTTGCAGGGTTCTGCCACGCCCGGTGTATAGGCGATTGATAAATCTTCCTTAGTTTTGACAGGCGCTTTACTGATGACAGCAATTTTTCCAACCAGTTTCTCGTGCATCTCCAGCGATAGTTGATTGTAATCCACGTCAATACCTCCATTCTTTTTCGATTATATCTTAACTATCCCATAGCAGCGTTACGTCCGGCCAGCAAACCGGTGGCCCAGGCCCAGTATAGGTTAAAGCCGCCGCAGTCACCGTCCACATCCATGAGCTCCCCGGTGATATAGCAGTTCGGTGCTTTGGTGGATGCCATGGTGACTGGGTGTATTTCACGGGTATCCACACCGCCGGCGGTCACCTGGGCCTGTTGCCAGGATAGGGTACCGGTGATGGGTACTGACCACGACCGGCAAACTTCCGCCAGTTTTTTAATGGCAGTTGCGCTCACCTGCTGGGCTGGCAGGTGGGGCGGCCAGATGCCTGCGGCTTTAAGCAGTGTCGGCACCAGCCGCTTGTGAAAAAGCCCCAGCAGGCATAGGTCAGCCGGTTTGTCCGGGTTGATATGAAAACGGTTCATGAGTTCATCCATGATGGTTTCGGAGTCCCACTCAGGTAACAGGTGAATCCTCAGCTCTTTTGGGGAAGATGCGTCATCATTGGCAGATGTATGTGCCTGTCGTGAAAGCTGTAGAATGGGGGGGCCTGAAATGCCGTAATCGGTGATCAGAAGTTCTCCCGCCTCACGACGCAGCACGATGCCCTGCTCCACCACCGATGCGGCTCCCTGCCACTTCACACCCTTCAGGGCTTTCAGCCAGTCGGCCTCCAGTCGAAGCTGCACCAGGGCCGGCCAAAGGGGAGTGATGTGGTGTCCCAGGCTTTCTGCCAGGCGGTATCCACTGTCATCGGCCCCAAACTGACTGCCGGCGCGGCCACCGGTGGCCAAAATCACCCGGTGTGCCGTGAGACTTTCTCCTTTTTCTGAGTGAATCAGCCAATCCTTTTGATGATGACGCAGGCTTGTCACCTTCCAGTCAACCAGGGTTTTCACCCCTGCCTGCTCCAGTTCATAGCGGAGAAGGTCCAACACATTGGAGCCCTGTTCTGAGTAGGGGATGATTTTGCCGTCACTTTCTTCTTTGGGGGTAACCCCCAGCAGCTGAAAGAAAGTGAGCACTTCATCAACAGGCACTGCCTGCAGCACCTCATGGATGATCTCCCGACACTGCCCATGAAAACGACTTGGTTCAACGAACCGGTTAGCGTAGTTGCAGCGGCCGTTCCCTGTGGCCAGCAGCTTTTTACCCACGCGGTTTTCTTTTTCCACCAGAGTGACCTGACCGCCGTACCGGGCAGCCTCCAGAGCCGCCGCCATTCCCGATGCACCACCGCCAATCACCACAATTTCCATTTTACTCACTCCTATCCCACTGCCGTTAAATAAAACTTAATATCTTCATCTCAATGATGCTCATCCACTTATCCATTTTGATTCTGTTCTCATTCTAAAGGAAGTGTCTGTGATCCTGCAAGCAGTATTAAATAAATCAGGCAGTTTTCTTAAAAATTTCGCATTTAAAAGCAGCATTCCTTGAATGATCTGGAGGAATGCTGCCCGCCCTTTGTCCCCGTTGAAAGATCCTGCGATTCAGTCTTTGACATGGCAGTCTTCTGATCTTTCAGAAAGAAATTAGTTCCATGTGTTTTCGTGGTGAAAATTCAACAAACTCTTCAAAGGATAATCGGATTTTTTGTCGAATATACAGTGAGAGTTCAACATTCTATATTGGAGTGTCTTTGTTTTGCCACTCCATGACAAACTCCATGGGGGAAATTATGAAAAAAGATAAACTGGTGTTTAAATCAGTATTGTTAACAAGTGCCTCTTTTGCAGGTTACAACATCGGTTCTGGCTTTGCGACAGGAGTGGAAGCACTCCAGTTTTTCGCTGCCTGGGGTGGCAAGTTTGCATTTTCAGGTATTTTCCTTGCATTATTAACCTCTATGGCGGTGTTAATCGCAATCTATGTGATCGGCTTTGAACAGCGTTTTGTTAAAAGCAGCGATGTTTATCATTATTTCTGTGGCAAGTATTTCGGTATTGTGCTCGACTATTATATTTACGTGAGCATGATCTTCGTGACCTTTACCATGATGAGTGGTGCAGGAGCAACGATTAGTCAGCATAGTGGTCTTCCTGCATTTGCAGGAGCCTCAATTATGGGAATTCTGTGTTTTGTCACCGCCCATCTTGGTCTGGAAAGACTCAGAAAGGCTTTGAGTTATCTGTGCATTTGCACTGTTTTATTTGTCCTGTTTTGTGGCGGATATGCTTTTTTGACATCAGGCGTCAGTCCAATTGCCGGATCTGCTAATTCCGAACATTATGTTTCAATGGGCCTTATGCTGAGAGCAAACACCTTCGGTATCCAAAATCCATATCTTAGCGGACTTTCATCGGCAGGTCTTTTGATTGTTTCTGGTTTCGCATGGGCTTCAGCTACAGGCTCATTATGTAACAGTAAAAGAGAAGCGGTTTTCTCAGGCATCTTCTCTTCCTTGTTTTTTTATATGACTACAGCCGTTGTCGTGTATCTGGTACTTACATCGATGGATCATGTCGCAGGCACGGAAGTACCGATGCTGGCAGTCGTTCATTTCTTACTGCCCAAACTGTCGGTCATCTATTCTATTATTATTATACTGGCAATCTACTCAACGATTTCCGGCAGACTGTTTTTGATTGCAAAGCGATATGACCGCGGAAATAAAGCAATGGGTTTTGTTATTATACTCAGTATTACTATACTCGCAATTGTTGGAGCTTCGTTAATCTCATTCAGCAAAATATCCAATGTCGTATTTTCAATTATGGGCGCAGTAGGCATTATCGTATGTATCATTGTATTGACTCGATTTATAATTGCAGAAACCATGCCGAAACAGTTACTATAGATCATATTTCTTGATGCTCTTTGCTGTCATGTCTTCCGATACTCAAAAGCGCCTGGTCGTCTATGGACTAGAGCACCTCCCGCCGGTTTTTTTTCATGAAGACCGTATGATTTCGGTAACTGAATGAATGCCAGGATGAACATCTGTAACCCTTTTTCCGAATGGCTGCGAATCGATTTCATCAGCTGCCAATATTTTTATTTTTCCAAAGATCATCCCATTAGTGTGATCTCATTGTATCCTGTGCGCTTTGCTTTTACTTTAACTGGATAGGCCAAAAAACACCTGCCCTTTATCCTTCCTGGATAATGGGCAGGTGTTTGCAGTGATTGAAATGGGTTATTAGATCGAAATTTTCAATCGCCCTATTCGCTTTTCTGAAAAAGCGGCATGGCGGCGATGCGTTTAAAGGCTTCTTCCAACACGGGTAACTCAACGGTACAGGCAATCCGCAGGTAGCCTTCGCCGGTTTCTCCAAAGGCACTTCCCGGTAGCACCAAGACTCCGGTTTCTTCCAGGATTCGCTGCATCACTTCTTCTGAGGTGAGGCCGGTTTCCTTGACGTTGACAAACAGGTAGAAGCTCCCCTGTGGCGGCAGCACCGACATATGGGGAATGGCAGTTATATGCTCATAGGCGGCCTGCATCCGCTGCCGATAGGTTTCGCGCTGAACGGGCTGTAATTCATCTTTCAGAGACAGGGCGTGGAGGGCGGCCCGCTGGGAAACGGCAGGTGCTGAAAAGGTGACCCCTTCATTGATGTCCCGCATACACTGGATCAGTTCAGGGAAGCCAGCCACAAAGCCGATGCGCCAGCCGGTCATGGTGTAATCCTTGGAAAAGCTTCCCAGGGAAATCACATGTTTTTTCAGCCCCGGAAGGGCCGCCATAGGTACAAACTCTTGCTCATACATGAAGGAGCCATACACTTCGTCAGCAATGATGAGGAAATTGTGCTTCAACGCCAATGCCCCGATTTTCTCCAGGGTTTGGCGACTGTAACAGGCCCCGGTGGGATTGTTGGGACTGTTGACAATGATGGCTCTGGTGCGGTGGGTGATAACTTTTTCAAGGGCTACCGGATCCACCTGAAAACCGTCGGATTCTTTGACGGGTAAGTAGACGGGAATGCCACGGGCCAGCCGAATCTGCGCCGGGTAGGGGGTGAAATGGGGAGTGGGAACAATCACTTCATCCCCATCATCCAAAATGGCCTCCAGAGCCAGCCAGGTGCCATGACAGGCCCCCACAGTGATCATGATGTCATCAGGTTCATAGCGCACGCCCCAGCCCCGGTATTCCCGGGCAATGGCCTGACGCAGTTCCATGATTCCCAGGGAATCGGTGTAGTGGGTCCAGCCTGCCAGCGTGTCTTCAAGAGCCGCCTGGCTCACCCGGGAATCGGTGTGAAAATCAGGGTCTCCCAGGCTGAGGTTAATGAGATTTTCTGCCTGGGCAGCCCGTTCAAAAACCTTTGCCAGGGCTGTGGGCTCCTGGTTCCAGTATCTTTTTGCCAAATGAGGATGCTTCATTGAATGGCCTCCTTATTCAAAGGATCTGAGAATCTTGCCGAGGAAATCTTTGGTACGGGGGTGCTGAGGCTGGTTGAAAATGGCCTGGGGAGTGTTCTGTTCCACGATGAGCCCTTCGTCCATGAAAAGGACACGGGAACCCACCTGGCGGGCAAAGCCCATTTCATGGGTGACCACCACCATGGTCATCCCCTCCGCTGCCAGTTCTTTCATTACGTCCAGCACTTCGCCCACCATTTCAGGGTCAAGGGAGGAGGTGGGTTCATCAAAGAGCATCACCTGGGGTGACATGGCCAACGCCCGGGCAATAGCAATCCGCTGCTGTTGACCGCCGGAAAGCTGTTTGGGGTAAGCCTTGGCTTTTTCCACAAGACCGATGCGTTTCAGAAGGCCCATGGCCACTTCCTCCGCTTCAGTACCGGTCATGCCCTTCACCTGAATGGGAGCCAAAGTGATGTTTTCCAGCACGGTTTTATGGGGGAATAGGTTGAACTGCTGGAACACCATTCCCATTTTTTCACGCTGTTTGTTAATGTCGTTGTGGGAGTCGGTGATGTTATCCCCATTGAAGAAAATTTCGCCTTCTGTCGGCTGCTCCAACAGGTTCAGACACCTAAGAAAGGTGCTCTTGCCGGAACCGCTGGGACCAATCACCACCACCACTTCTCCCTGCTGAACTTCTTCGTTAATGCCTTTTAAAACGTGAAGATCACCAAATTTTTTATGGAGATTTTTAATGTGAATCACCGGCACGCATCCTCCTTTCAGCTACCCCTAAGAGGTTGGACAGGGTAAAGGTTAAGACGAAATAGATAAGTGCTGCCACGATGAGTGGTTCAAATGGCCGATAGGTAATTCCCCGTACGATGTTGGCACTGCGCATGATGTCATAAATGCCGATGACAGAGACGATGGCGGATTCTTTAATCACCACGATGAACTCATTACCCAGAGCGGGCAAAATGTTTTTGAATGCCTGGGGAATAATGATATGGCGCATGGCCATGTTGTGGGGCATCCCCAGAGAACGGGCTGCTTCCATCTGACCCCGGTCGACGGACTGAAGCCCTGCCCGAATGATTTCTGCCACATAGGCAGCACTGTTCAGCGACAGCGCGATCACACCTGCCACAAAATCAGGGAATCGCATACCCGTTACCACCGGCAGCCCGTAAAAGATAATAAATAATTGCACCAGCAGGGGCGTACCTCTGACAAACTCAATGTAAGCAGCCGCAATGAATTTGACTGGTTTGAGGCTGGATCTGCGCATAAGGGCCAGGATCAGGCCAAGCATCACTCCAAAAAGGACTGCCAGAACCGCCAGAAAAATGGTATTGCGGGTTCCCGTCAGGTAAAGACCCTGATAGCGGGTAATAAAACTGAAATCCATGCTGTAATTCATGTTAACACCTCCGATAATCCCGGCTCCGCAGGCCGGTGTGAGTCAGAAAAAAAGACGGCGGCTTGTGATAAGCACCGTCTTTTAGCATACCAGATGTTGCCGGTTTATTCCACCTGCTGTTCGTCTGCCAGGGCGGTGGCTTCTGCAATAAACTGGGTAATCAGATCATCTGCCATAAGCCGTTCCAGTGTGGTGTTGATGGCCTCAGTCAGGTCATCGTTGCCTTTGGCAATGGCGATGGCAACACCATCTTCCTGCCCGAAGCTGATATCTGAAACTGCCAGCTGGGCGTCGGCTTTGGCATAAGATGCGGCCACCGGGCCTACCAGCACAAGGCCGTCAATGCGGTCACTTTTCAAGTCCATCACCAGATCGTTGATCCGGCTGAGAAAACGCAGCTCGCCGGCATCGGGAATCTGCTCTGTGGCGATGGTTTCCTGTACTGTTGAAATCTGGGCTCCGATGCGTTTTCCTGCCAGTGCTTCAACGGTGGAAAGTTCAGCAGCATCTGCTGCCCGCACCAAAAATCGCTGTTCTGCCCGGTAGTAGGGAACAGAGAAGTCAACACTCTCTTTCCGCACTTCGGTGGGCACCATGCCGGCAACGATGAAATCGATGTTTCCGGCCACCAGGGCTGCCAGCAGTCCATCAAAGTCCATGTCGCGAATTTCCAGTTCCACTCCCAGGTCATTGGCGATTTCCCGGGCAATTTCAATGTCAAAACCTACCACTTCCAGATTACCATCCACCTCAACAATGAACTCATAGGGGGGGTAATCTGCTGATGTTCCCAGCACAATCTTTCCAGCCGCCTGAATATCAGCAATTTTGCCGTCCACCGCGTCTTCCGCCGCTTCAGCGGGAGCATCACCAGCTTCTGCCGGTGCGGGGGCCGGAGCCGGGGCTGGCTGGCTGCAGGCTGTCAATAACATCAGCATGGCCACGAGCACGGCCAGCATCATTTTTCCTTTTCCTTTTAACATGTCATCATACCTCCTCATCAGGGTGAACATCAGTGATACCAACAGGCGTTTTTCCCTGCGAACAAGGGCCGCGCCATCACCGAAATATCCGGTTTCCGGAAACAGTGTCTCACGGTTTCCGGATTGTATTATTATACATACTCAGCTCGAAACATGCAATCTTTTTTTCCAGAAATGCTGCATCATCTGATCCACTCATTCCACTGATTCAAATCTAATCAAGTATTCGAACTGACTGGGGAGGCGAGGGTGTCACCAAGCCAGGCAGCACATTGGAAGCAGATGGAATCACGTAGGTTTCAAGACCTGTGCCATGCCGGGCATTGATGGCCTCCAGCGCATCGGAAGCCTGACGGTAAACCTGAAAACCAATGCCGGTTAGAACTGCAGGGTCTAAATCGGTGACACAATACACCTCATAATCTTCTGCTGTTTGAGACGCCAGGAAACCGGCAAATTTGGAAACGGTAAAGGCCCGGCGCATTTCCATTTCACGGGCGGCATGGGAATCAAACTCAGTGAGGAGTTTGCTCACCTCCGGATGCCCAACCCCGTCTTCGCACTGGCACAGAAGCAATATCACCCCGCCCTTTTCAACAGCTTCTTTGGCACTGCTGAGGGCTTTGGTGGACTGATAAAAATTGATGTCTTTGGGAAATCCGCCCACCGATGCCACCGCCAGACGCCCCAGGCGTTCAATGGGCACCCTGTCAGAGAGATCAAGAATTCGCTTCCCTTCTTCAAAGGCTTCCAGATAGTGGCCGGCCACGGCTGCTCCAATGGTTCCCTGGTCATTCACAATGACGTTTAATATAAAGGAAGGATCCACCATGACGGCGGCTTCCTGCATATCCGCATTCAACCGGTTGCCTTCAATACTGCCGCAACGAACACATTGGTGTATGCCACTGCCGGGAGTATCACCCAAAGAGAGGGCATGGTTGGCCATGATGGTATCATAAGCAGCAATGCCTGGCACGATGGATTTCTTGCCACCCCCCCAACCTGCAAGATCATGGAACACGATGCCTCCGGTGAGAATCAGGTGATCTGCCTCCACGGCCATGCGGTTCAGGCGTACCTCGGTGCCATAGCTGGTGGTACCGACGGTGGTGAGCTGGCTTTCATCATGGCAGTCGTGACTGGTCACCGAAAAACGCCGGCTCAGTTCCGGCCCCAGTAATGTATGGCTTTCCTCTTCAGTGATGAGGCGATGAGAACCGGTGGCGCAGAGAAAACAAATTCGGCTGTCGGGCACGCCAGCTGTATTGATACGTTCCACCAGCAACGGCAGGAAGACATGCATCCGCTGCCAGGCTCGGGTGATGTCTGAAATCACGATGCACACCGTATCTTTGGCCCTCAGCATCAGGTCCAGTGGCAGCCGCCCAATGGGGTGGTCAAGGGCGTGTTGTATGATGGCACTTTCTGCCACGATTCCCTCGGAAGTACTGCCACCTGCCTGCAGCACTCCCAGTACATGATGCTGGCTTAAATCAAGGGTTTGTGTCTCCCTGCCGTAGGGGAGGGTAATGGTGCCCGTGCCGGCACCTTGACTGGTCTGATCCATCTTTATTTCGCTCCTCACATGAACTGCCTGCCATTAATAACTGCCTGCGATCAATGAAGAACGCAGGCAGGCTGTTTTGTATCATTATACCACGTTTCGAATTTTTTGAATAGGCTTTGGTTCCTGTATTGGAGTTTCGTTGTTCCCCGGCTTTTCCTCCGGCGGGGGAATGATTTTTGCGGGAATTCCCACCGCACTGCAGTGGTCAGGCACATCTTTCAGCACCACCGCATTGGCTCCCACTTTGGCATATGCCCCAATGGTGATGGGTCCCAGCACCTTGGCTCCCGTTCCAATGATGGCGTTGTCGCTGACAGTGGGGTGCCGTTTTCCCTGATCTTTGCCGGTGCCTCCAAGGGTGACACCGTGGAACAGGGTCACATTGTCACCAACCTCGGCAGTTTCGCCAATGACGATCCCCATGCCGTGGTCAATGAAAAACCCTTTACCTATGGTGGCTCCCGGATGAATTTCAATGCCGGTCATAAACCGACTGAAGTTGGAAATAAGACGGGCGATGAGGAACCAGCGATGCCGGTGGAAAAAATGGGCCACGCGGTGAAAGAAAAGGGCATGAAGCCCTGGGTAGCACAACAGAATTTCAAGGTTACTGCGAGCAGCAGGGTCTCGCTCACGCACCACATCAAAATATTTAAACAAGGGAAATCCCTCCTTATTGGTTGTTTGGCTGTTTCAGCATCTATCAGATATCAAATATCAGATCAGCATGTATTAACAACAACAACAGCAACAACCACAACAGCGAACTGCTGCCGGCAAATGGATGGTGGATGTGAACTTCACTGTGTTTTTCATGAGAACGCCTCCTTTAATTCATACCCAACTATTTCAGTCGGAATAGTTGCTATTATTCTAATGCTTTAGTGCGCTGGTGTCAAGGGAAAAATACCAGGAAACCCTCTCAGGGCTTTCTTTTTACTCCGTCAATCTCTATAATGGAATTATGACTATAGGAGGCGAACTTCATGAAACCAGCATCTCACCATCAACGCCTGGGCAGTGAACCAATTTTGCCGCTGCTGTTCAAGCTGTCTGTTCCAGGAATGATCTCCATGACCATTCAGGCACTTTATAATGTGGTGGACAGCTTTTTCGTCGCCCGCATCAGCGAAAGCGCTCTCACAGCTCTTTCCATCGCTTTTCCCGTTCATATCTTTCTCATTGCCATTGCCACGGGTACAGGTGTGGGAACCAGCTCTCTCATTTCCCGATTACTGGGGCAGCAGAAAAATGAGGATGCCATTCTGGTAGCCCAGCATGTATTGGGGGCTTCGCTGGTGTACGGTGTTTTGTCAGCCATTGCCGGCCTGATGCTTGCCGGTCCGCTGGTGCGCGCTTTCAGCAATGATCCGGAGGTTATTCGGTATGGCATTCAGTACACCCGCATCATCATGCTGGGTGGTGTCTTTCTGTTCACATCCATCGTTGCCAATGATATCCTGCGGGGGCAGGGAAACACCTTTCTGCCCATGCTTTCGATGATGCTGGGAGCCATCACCAACATCATCCTTGACCCACTGATGATCTTCGGCATAGGTTTTTTTCCGCGGATGGAGGTGACGGGAGCGGCGGTGGCCACGGTGATTTCCAAAGCCGTCAGCTGCTTTTTCATTCTGTTGCTTCTTTACCGGGGACAGCATCAGGTGAAACCCAAAGTGGGTACCTTTCCCTTGAATGTTTCCATCCTCAAGAGCGTCTATCAGGTGGGACTGCCCAGTATGTTCATGCAGTTTCTCACTTCTTTCATGATTGGGGGACTAAACATGGTGGTGGGCACTTATACCGAAACGGCCATGGCCGTTACAGGGGTCTACTTTCGACTTCAGTCTTTCGTCCTGATGCCTGTTTTCGGACTCACCCAGGGATATATTCCCATTATCGGTTATAACTATGGCTCAGGCAACGCTCCGCGCATGAAGCAGGCACTTCGTTATGGTCTTCTGACTGCTTTTGTCATCACCAGTATTGGTGCCTTTCTCTTCCGCTTTTTCCCCCAACAACTGATCGGTCTCTTCCAGCCCGGCCCTGAGATGCTGGCCATCGGCAGCGAAGCCCTGACCACCATTTCTCTTGGACTATTCATCGTGGGCCCCGCCATTATCGGTGCCACCACTTTTCAGGCCATCGGTCTTGGCCTGCCAAGCCTGGCTCTTTCCTTTCTGCGGCAGATGGTTCTGCTGCTGCCTTTCGCCTGGATACTGGGGCGCTTATGGGGGCTTTCGGCAGTATGGTATGCTTTTCCTTTGTCAGAGTTCATTGCCTTGGTTATTATGGTTTTCTGGCTGGGCAGGCGGTTACAGAAGGTTTTCGCATCACTGGACAATGCGGCAAACCAGCTGCCGGTCACTGACCCCGAAACAGGAAATCCCGAAGCATAGCGCCCGTCACCTCACTGATCACCGACTTGACTGTCATCCTTCACTGATGTTGATAACGGCACCCGTTTCATGCCGTTGACGTTTTTGCCTGATCACAGTCTTCATCCCGGTGTTGGCAGAAGAGCACATTTAGTGTAAAATAAAAACGATCCCATCATCGGACAGGAGGAAATTTATGGATTCCAACAAAGTGGTGTTGCGGGCATCTCTGCAGGGCATGCTTAGCAAACTTCTCAAATTAATTCTTTTTACCCTGGTGGCACTGACCTTCTGGCGGCGTATCCGCGGTTTTCAGCAACGGATTTTTGATACCTATGACGTCAGCTATCTGTCAGCGCTGACCAACGCCATGGAGACCGACATTGAAATCATGGAAATGGTGCTATTGGCAGGCTCTTACCTGGCGGCCCTGGCAGTGCTGATTCTGCTGATCTACCTGTTCGGAAAGATCTTATCCCTTTTATTCGCCTTGACGGGTGTCACCGTGATTGATTTTGATCAGCAGCGCATCACCGAAAAACGATTTGTCTTCCCCTTCCAGCGGATTGAAGATGAGAGCATGTTTCATCAAATCATTCAGGTGCGCATTGACCAGACGTTATTGGACCGACTGGCAGGCGGCGGCAACCTCTATGTGGAGTACCTGGTGCTCAGTAAGCTGGATTCTCAACTGCGCGTTCTGGATTTGCCCTTTATGAAACACCCGGAAAAGCTGAAAAAGAAGCTGATTTAAAAACGCACCGATTAACTCGCCATCAAAAAACCCTGCAGGATCGCACCGGATACGGGAGCGATACCTGCAGGGTTTTGTTGATTTTATATGTTAGTATTCGTACACTTTCGTAAACTCACTGGGATTTTTCACCATGGTGAAGTTGGTGCCGCCTTGCCGATACACGGCATCCACTGTGGAATCAATGATAACCCATTCCCCATCCAGCAACACTTCGTTCCAGGCATGGTAGCCGTCAACGTGCTTGGTGTATCCCTTAACCAGCTTGGTTGGAATTCCATCACTTCGCTTCATGGCAGCCATTAACGAAGAGTAATCATAACAGATGCCCTTTTTCTCGAAATAGGTCTGAATAATGTTGGGTTTGTAAGCCGCTGTTAAAGTGGGAATTTTATCATAGTCGTACGTGTAGTTCTGAATCATGTATTCGTAAATAGTGGTGACTTTTGGCCGGGTTTCTTCCTTGTTACCGACAAGCTCCCCGCTTTTGAGAATAGGTGGATCTTCCCGGCTCCAGTTGATTTCCTGAACGGAATTGAGAAAGACACTGTTGGGGTCTTCCAGCTTCACCTGAACTGTCTTGGAGTCAAGGAAGGTGTACCGGGTTCCGCCGGCATTCTGAAGCACATCAATTTTGTAACTGCCATCGCCCATCTGCAGGGGGAAAGACTCCACGGTGCCATCAGATTTCAGATCGTAGGTGTACCGTTCCTGCCCTTTGGTGACCATCACCTTCAGCTGACGTGGTTGCGACGCCTTATAACTGACATGAATCACGCCTCTGTCCACATCACTGGTATCAAAAGCCGCTCCTGCCGCTTCACTTTCCAGAGGAATCAGTATCAGCAGGCATACCAACACAACTGCCCATATTCCCTTTCGCATGCCTGTTGCCTCCTTTCTAACTACATCACTTCACTGATGACTGCCTTATTCAAGCAATCTACAGACAAATATCCTGCAGCCCCCTATCCAATGGCTGAGTAGTCCATGATTCATCTGATCGCTTCCCGGTCTGTATATGGTTTCATTGCAATGCCGATCTTATCCTCTTATTATCTATATCGGTAGTATTACCCCGTGGGTATAGCCCTAAACCGCCCGCGGCGATGGGAACTTCACTGCCCATGGCTGGATATCTCCCCTTGCTTTCCCTCTAAAGCAGATACCGGTTCAGCACTTCCGGATTCATACAATGGGTGAGCGCTGACTCTTTGGAAATTTTTCCGGCTTTCACCAAGTTCGCCAGACTCATGTCCATGCTGATCATCCCCTGTGCTTTGCCTGTTTGGATGGCAGCATCAATCTGAGGAATTTTGGCATCCCGAATCATATTGCGAATGGCGCCGTTCACCAGCATAATTTCAAAGGCAGCTGCCCGGCGATCGTCATCTGTGGAAATCAATTGCTGTGATACAACGGAATGCAACACCGTGGAAAGCTGAATGCGCACCTGTTGCTGCTGTTCGGCAGGGAAAACATCAATGATGCGGTCGATGGTTTTAGCCGCTCCCACAGTGTGGAGGGTGGACAGCACCAAATGACCGGTTTCAGCTGCTGTCAGCGCAATAGAGATGGTTTCGTGGTCCCGCATTTCTCCCACCAGAATCACATCGGGAGACTGACGCATGGCCGCCCGCAGGGCATGGGCATAACTGCGGGTATCCATGCCGATTTCCCGCTGATCCACCAGGCTTTTGGCATGGGTGTGCAGGTATTCGATGGGGTCTTCCAGGGTGAGTATATGGCAGGCCCTCCGCTGGTTAATGAGGTGAATAATGGCTGATAAGGTGGTGGACTTACCGCTTCCCGTTGGCCCTGTCACCAGAATCAGCCCCCGGGTCTGGCGATGAAAATCCAGTACCATATCGGGAATTCCCAGCTCCAGAGGGTCCGGCTGATCAAACCTGAGGATGCGTATGGCCGCCGCCATGGAACCCCGCTGGGTATAGGCGGCCACCCGAAAACGGCCCACTCCAAAAATAGAGACCGAAAAATCTTTTTCACCCTGGGCCATAAACTCCTGAAAATGGACTTCCTTAAAAAAGAGTTCTCGAATCAGTACTTCTGTATCAGCCGGCTTCAGGGCAACTTCTCCTGCCGGTTCCAAAATGCCGTTCACCTTCAGGGTGGGTGGTCTTCCCGCGGTAATGAACAGGTCTGAAGCCTCCCGCTCCACTGCCAGGGTGAGCAGCGCATGCACCCCTTTGCCAATATCGTTGGTAATTTCCTTAATAGTATCCTTGGTAATGGGATTAGCTGTCACCTGATGGGTTCACCTCCACATCTCTGAATTCAACACCTTCGATATATTCCACTTCTGCCGGCAGACTTTGCCAGGCAGTGATTTTCTGCACAGGTCTGGAAAATAATCCTTGTTCATCAAGGGGCGTTCCAGGCAGGGCCACCTGTATTTCAGCACGAAAGCCGCCCATACCCGGTTCTTCCGGCGGGGGAAGTGCCAACGTAATGATCATGGTGTCTTCATCCGATAGAGTTGCCTGTGCGGCGTCCATCTGCATGTCAGCCATTTCTGCCAGGCGATACGCCACCAGCCGGCGATACTGCTCCAGCAGGTTGGGCCAGTCAACGGCAGCACTCTGTGAAACCTGGCTTGGTGGTGGTGTGCCGTCGGTCCTGCTTCCAGGCTGCTCCAGTTCATTTGCCACCAGCACTTCCTCCCAGGTATCGGCCAACATGCCGCTGACCCGCCAGGTGATTGCCGCAGCTTCTCCTTCCAGGTCATAGTGGCGCTGGGTCCATGCGGCGTTTCGCCGGGCAATGGCCAGGCCCGAGTGAGCTGTCATCATGGCAAACACGCCAAAAACAATGAGGATGAGGGCCAGCATAATCACCAGCACCGAAGCACTTCCTGACTGGGCGGTGAAGAACATTTCCTTTCGTTCTTTCATTCGTTTCTTCAGCCGGCGTCTCATGGCTGCCCACCTCCTTCTCCGGGAAGAAAGCGCTGGGTTTCCAGCTGGTAGATCACAGGCATATCTTCCTTTTGCAGCAGGTAGGGTTGTTGACGGGTGACGGCCAGTGCCACTGTCATAAGCCTGCCTCCGGTATTTTCTTGTTCTGTGGCAGTTACCTGCAGCTTGTAGAATGGCTGTAAAGCTGGTTCCGAATCATGGGGAACCGGCTGCCATTTGTCATCGTAACCCATGGTCAGGCTGGTGGACTGCCCATTCTGTTCAATCTGGGCATGTTGAAAGAAGGGCTGGTTTGCCAGCCTTTCTTTTTCGAGGCCGCTGTCCAAAAGCTGTATGATGCTGTTGCCCAGTTGAACACTTTCGTCCAGATCAGCCGCCTGATGATTGAGGCGAACCGCCGTCACAAAAATCTGTAGCAGGTAAAGGCTCACCAGTGACAGTATTCCCACTGCCATGATGATCTCCAGCAAAGAAAAGCCCTGTTGCGATTTTCTTTTCCGCCTTCCGGTCATGCGCTCACTTCCTGTTCCGGACATATGGTTTCAGCCGCTGTTCCAGCGTTCCTGCATGAGTCTGGGAGAGATGATTCTCCTTTTTACTCCACACCGGCAATGCCTGCCTTTGGCCGGTAATAGCCGTTTCTGTTCAGGATTTCGTTTTCCACATTCATACTCATCTGAAAGTGAAGGGTGGTGCCTTCCTCCATCGCCACTTCAAAGGTATCCAGCAAGGCGATTTTAAAGCTGAAATCATCCCTGACGGGATCACCCGGGATGACCTGCACTTCCCGCAGGGTGCCATCCCTGTGGTAAACCCAGGTTTCCCAGAGTTCACCGTAGTACACTTCTGTAAGCACCAGAGCTGTTTGGCCAGTTTCCGGGTGGGGGCGCAGGGTGACGGCATTCTGGCTATCCTGCTGCCGAAGGCGGGTGTTCAGATAGGCAGCGGCGGTGCGCAGCTGACTCTGGGCCTGCTGTCGGTCTATGACTTGTTGAGAAGCTCTGTTGCCTGCGGCCATGAGGGTGAAGGAGGCGGTGCCAAAAAACAACAACAACGCCATCACCAGCAACAATTCGGTGAGGCTGTGACCTTGGCGGTGGTGTAAAAACTGAAAGCGCTTCATGATGGTGCCTCCTTTGATTACAGGACCGTCACGTTGCCTTGATGCCTTGATGGTGCTTTCTGGTTACTGCCAGCGATGCAGCACCCGTATTTGGGGCATGATGTTGGCTCCGATAATTTCATAATGGTAGAAATAGGCCTCCTGATTGACAATCAGGCCGTAATGGGTTTCAAGATAATCCAGATTGGGGGGATAGCTGCCTTCAAGGGCATAGCACTGGATGGCAGCCCGGCGGACGGCCTCTTCCAGAATCGCCAGGCTTTCACCGTCAGCACCGACCCAAAAATCGCCCATGCCTGCGAATACCAGCAAAACCACTGTCAACAGGATCAGCAGACTGATCCATCGGGGGTCTTTGAGGATTGTCATGAACATCACCTTTTTCATCAGTTTCTGGAGTAACGGGCGCACACCTTAACCAATGGTGGACAGAATCTGAATCAGGGGCAGCATGACGGCCATGAGAATCACGCCGATGATCAGTGATAAGACGATCACCAACGCCGGTTCCACGATGGCGGTGAGACGCTGCAGACTGCGATCAGTCTCTTGCTGGTACATGACAGCACTGCGGGCCAGAAAATCTTCCACCTGGCCTGTCTGGGCACCAATGCGCACCATGCGGATGAGTAATTCAGGCAGTATGGTCACCTGTTCAAAGGCTTCTGCCACGGGGGTACCTTCTGCAATGGCTTTTCGACAGGCCCGAAGCTGGCCGGCTGCATACTGGTTTTCCACAATGGACTCTGTCCACTGGAGAGATTCATCAAAGGCCATGCCACCGGCGGTAAGAAGACTGAGGGCATGACTGATCCGGAAGGCAATGATTTTGGAAGCAAGGGTTCTGGAGAGCGGAAAAGTCAGCTTCCACCGATCCCACCTGGCTCTGCCTGCCCCAGTTCGGGTATAAATGACCAGACCAGCAACGACCAATGCTGCCACAGCCATCATCACCACACCCCCCTGCTGCAAAGACCGGCTGACAGACACCATTACCTGAGTGCTCCCGGGAATGCTGCCCCCAATGGAAACCAGAATTTGGTGGAACATGGGAAGGATACGGAAAATCAGCAATCCCACCACCGCAGTCATCATCACCGCCAAAATCAGGGGATAGGCGACGGCGCTTTTAATTCGCTGTTCCAGCTGATCAAGGCGGTCATAGTAGTCGGACAGGCGACGGGTTTCTTCATCGAGCCGGCCAGTGCTTTCGGCAATGGCCAGCATCCCTGTGAGGTAGGGGGGAAACCCAGACTGACGAGTGATGGACTCCTGGAAGGTGCTGCCACTATGAATGTCCTGGTACAGAGCAGCAGCCGCTTTTTTCAGCCGGGGGTCGGTCATCTCCTTCTCCAGCAGGGACAGTCCTTCCAGCAGGGGAATCCCCGACCGAAACAGCACTGATAACTGATAGCAAAAAAGAGACAGGGCTGCCGGTTTCAACCGGTTGGCGGCGGTGATTTGCCGGGGTGACGATGGCCTGGTTTCAGCTGTTTCCATGAAAACACCTCTTTTCCCTTGTGATCCTTTTCCTGCATTCTTACATTTTCGCATGCTGTTTGATTGGCTACATTTCTTCTGAAGGCGCGTTGTCAGATACCTGGTATTGCCGGTATTTGTCGGCATCCCGCCTGCGACACCGCACTGTCATGCGAATGCCTTCGGCTTCATGATCGGTGGCAAGCACACCGGCGGTTTCGTTGAAATAGGTCACCAGACGTCCTTGCTGATAGGGGAAAAGGAAGGTGCAGGTAATATCATCGCCAAAGCAGTGTTCCCGGATGCTGGCCACCAGGGGCTCAATCCCTTCTCTCAATTTGGCGGAGAGGAAGATCACATCTGGTTTGTCGGCTCCGTTTCTGCCGGCTGTTTCAGTCACCTGATCCATTTTATTATAGGCGTAGATCATAGGCTGGTCGGTGACGCCGATGGCTTCCAGAGTTTCGTTGGTTACCCGGATTTGTTCCATATAGTCCTGGTTGGCATAGTCCACCACGTGAATGAGCAGATCTGCTTCCTTCACCTCTTCCAGGGTGGAGCGAAAGGCCTTCACCAGGTGGTGGGGCAGTTTGCTGACAAAGCCCACGGTGTCGGTGAGCAAAAAGGTCTGATTCTCCGGTAACCGGATTTTGCGCACCGCAGTTTCCAGTGTGGCAAAAAGCATGTCCTTTTCCAGTACCTGCTTGTCTGCAGTTTCCCCGTAAGTTTCCACCAGTGCGTTCATCAGCGTGGACTTGCCGGCGTTGGTGTATCCCACCAGGGCAACGGTGGGGATTTCGGTGCGTTGCCGCTGTTTTCGCTGGGTTTTGCGGTGCTCTGTCAGTTCTTTCAGTTCCCGGCGAAGCAGTGTAATACGTTCTTCAATGGCCCGGCGGTCCAGCTCCAGTTTTTTCTCGCCCACACCCCGGTTCTTGGTGCCCACACCGCCCACCTGCCGACCCAGCGACTGTCGCAGGCCAATGAGACGGGGCAGTGCATACTGCAAGGAGGCAATTTCCACCTGCAACTGGGCTTCCCGGGTTTTCGCCCGCTCTGAAAAAATATCCAGGATGAGCATGGTACGGTCAATGACTTTGCATTCCAGACTCTCTTCCAGATTGCGAATTTGTGACGGCGACAGTTCATCGTTGAAAATGACCACACTGGCTTCTTTTTCTGCCACCAACTGGCCCACTTCTTCGATTTTTCCCTTGCCAATGTAGTGAGTCTTATTGATCTGCTGCAGGTTTTGGGAAGCCTGACCCACCACTGTCACATCGCAGGCGGCGGCCAGATTGGCCAGCTCTTCCATGCCATATTCAAAATAGGGATGATGGTTCAGGTTGACCCCCACCAGCAGGGCACGTTGTTCTTCGTTCATGAAATCGCTCCTTCTGCGAAAAAGGGATGGGGTGATGCTGCCCATCCCTTGCGTTTAATGAATCTGTTGATGCTCAGCCTCAGATAATGGATGTACGGTTGTTTTTGCCAGTACTTCCCTCAGTTTTTCCTCTGCCATGGGCCGGTGGAAATAGTAGCCCTGAAGATGGTCACAGCCGTAGCGTTCCAGCATCTCCCACTGGGCTCTTTCTTCAACACCTTCGGCAGTGACGGTTAATTGAAGCTGGTGAGCCATGTCAATAATCTGGCGCACAATAAAGGTTTCCTTGGGATTATTTCCCATTTCCTGAATAAAGGATTTGTCAATTTTAAGGATATCCATGGGCAGCGACCGTAAGTAATTGAGAGAGGAATAGCCGGTGCCAAAGTCATCAAGCGCTACCCGAACTCCCAACGCCCGGATGCGGTTCAGCAGTTCTTTGGTGTGACTCAGATTATCCATGGCGGCTGTTTCAGTAATTTCAACTACCAGCTGGCAGGGATCAACACCATACTGATGAATCATCTGACTGATCCAGTCAGGCAGGTCTGTTCGACGAAACTGCATGGAAGACAGGTTGACGGACACAGTCAGGGGCGGTAAGCCGTCCATTTTCCACTGCCTGCAAGTTTGACAGACGCTTTCCATCACCCAGGCCCCAATGGGATGGATCAGGTCTGTTTCTTCTGCCAGTTCCATGAAAAAGAAGGGAGAGAGTAACCCCTGTTGGGGATGATTCCACCGTATAAGGGCTTCAACACCCACAATATTCCCTTTCACATCCATAATGGGTTGGTAGTGAAGCACAAACTCCCGACGTTGAATGGCATAGCGCAGGTCCTTCTCTTTTTCCATCCAGTTGGTAATTCGATCACGGATGGTCTGGTCGAAAAACCAGAATTTGTTTTTACCGGCAGTTTTAGCTTCACTGAGAGCCACGTCAGCGTGCTGCAGCAGGGTATCCCTGTCAGTACCGTGGTCAGGAAAGATGGCAATTCCGGCACTGGCGCTGATGAAGTATTCATAGCCGTCCACCCCGAAGGGCGCTTCGAAGGCTTTTAATATCCGTTCTGCCAGCCCTTTCAGATCGTCTTTTGATAGCAGCCGGGGCTTCAGCACATAAAACTCATCGCCCCCCGATCGGGCCACAAACTCGTTGTCCTGCAGCTGTTCATTGATGCGGCGGGCCACTTCCACCAGGATTTGATCTCCCACCGGATGCCCCCGGGTATCATTGATTCTGCGAAAATCGTCCAGATCCATGGTTAAAAGGCCAAACTGTTCCTGGTGCCGATGATGGGTGCCCATGATTTTTTTCAGATGATCGTAAAACAGGGTGCGGTTGGGTAATTCTGTCAGTTCATCATAATATGCCATTTGATACATTTCCCGCATCAAACGTTTCTGCTCAGTCACATCCACATGGGACCCCGCTATGCGCACAGGTTTCCCTTCTGCATCCCAGACAGCCTTTCCCCTAGATTGAATCCACCGGTATTCACCCCATTTGTTGCGCATCCGGTATTCGCTGTAAAAGTAAGGGGTTTTGCCATCCAAATGCTGTTGACTGATAAGCTCTGTGTTTTCAAGGTCTTCGGGATGAACCAGCGATGCCCAGGCGTCGTAGGTTTCCGGCAGTTCGTCTTCCTCGTAGCCCAACAACAACTTGGTGCGCGAAAAACTCAACAGTTGATTGCGCAGGTCCCAGTCCCAGATGCAGTCATTGCTGCCCTCCACCACCAGTCTGTACCGCTCCTCCGTTTCCAGCAATCGTCGCTGCTGGTCTTGAAGGGTGTTGAAGTTGTCCTGCAATTCCTGCTCCATGGCCACCAGTTCTTCATAGGCACTTTCCAGTTCTTCATAATTAGCCACCAAATCTTCCTGGTAACGGGTCAGTTCCCTCAGATTCTGACGGATCAGCTGGTACAGCAACAATCCCGTGGCACCGACATAAAACCACCCTTTGAAGGTTTGCAAGTTCACGAATTGCTCATAATTGGATACCATGGCCAATAGTAATCTGTCTGAAAAGGCAATCCACAGGGTACCGGCGACAAGATAGATCACCACGATTTTCTGTGGAATCCGGGAGGCGGGAAAGTTTTCGAGGCGAACGACTGTTTCAGCGGCCTGCTGCATGGTTTGCTGTCTATCCTTCATCTGACTACCTCCATCCCGGTGATATGCCTGCGTTGTTCCAGCTCACATTCATTGACTCCCAGTGCTGGTGATGACTGATGTTAGAAATCTGATACCCATTTAACGGAAGAATATCAACCTCCGCTGCATTTTATCCCCTGTTGACAACATTTTTTTGCTGTTTCCGCATGCTGTCTCCGGCTGGCCGGCGCGATTATCCCCGATCGAAGAAGGGGCTTTTCCCTTTGATAGCCAGGGGAATGCCGTAGGCGATGATCACATCGTCACCGAAATATCCCAGGTTTAACGCGGCTTTGCCTGCCGAAAACATGATGCGGTTATCACAGCGGTGGTCTGCTGCCACAGAAACAGCTGAACCTACGGCAATGCCCAGATCACCGGTGGCAAACGCACAGATTCCGCTATGCTGAACATTTTCTGCACAGTCCTTGAAACCACAGAATCCACAGACAGGAACTCCTGCAACCCCGTTGCGGGTGCCAATGAGAAGCACCACCTGGGAGTCATCCACGTTCCCGGCATCACGCTGGAAAAACGCGGCCCCGGAATCTTCTGCAATACGGCGCATTTCCTGCGAAAGTGCTTCTTTGTCGGTGCCGTCCAGCACCATCATTTCAAGACGATCTGATCCCTTGCCTTTGGGAGCTGTTCGGGCAGCAGCCGCCATTAGCTGTGCCACCTGCATTGCTGCCTGTTTTTCCAGCTCTTTGCTTTTATAAATCATCACATTGCCTCCTCAGTGCTTTCTTGTTGTATCATACTGAATCATATTGTGCAGTCATTTCGGGTCACTTGTCATATATTCGTCACAAGTAAAAAAACTCCTGCCCGGACAAAAAAGAAATTTGCCTGTCAGGAGTTTTTCAGTTTGTATATGATGGGTTCTACCAATGACTGTTTACCTGCCTATTCCTGTCGGATGAGTCACGGCACGGCACCTGTCTGCCAGCCAGAAAAACAGCATGGCCAGGGCGCTGACACCAAACACCAGCCAAAAGGTGAGGGTCCGCACCACCAGGGTAAGGGCCAGCGCCTGGTGCACTGCAATGCCGTAGCCTGTCAGCACCAGTATCATGGCGCCTTCAAAAGTGCCTGCTCCTCCTGGAAACAACGGAATCATCCCTGCCATATAGGCCATGTAGGTGGCTGCCGCCACTGTTAGAAAGCCGGCGGGAATTCCCAGACCTTTGGCGGCCACCCAGGCCTGCAGGGCATAGTTTCCCCAGATGATCAGGCTGAGTACCAGCTGCTGCATCCCTTTTGCCGGATGCTGGAGCAATGCGGCAGTATCACTGATGAACCGCTGCCAGGTTTGACGTACCCACTGGCCAATACCCCGGGTCGTTTTTAGTTTTGAGATCCCCCAGAACAGGAGAACCACCGTCAATAACAGCACCACCCATGGCAGTGTGGTTCCAAAATGGGCATCAATGGGAAAAAGACTGCTGATCAAACGCCCCTGAAGGGGATGCAGCATGAGGGAGATCAGAGTTACTGCACACATCGCCCCAAAAACCAGGCCGCTGATGCTTTTCTGCAGAATCAGCAGTGAAGTGGCTTCAGTACCGGACCACCCCAAGTGTTCCTTGAACCACCACACCTTTACTGCCTCACCACCGAATTTAACCGAAGGAGTGACACCTTCAAAAAAAGTACCCACCAGATTCATGCGCACCATTTGCATGAGAGTGACCCGGCGATGGTTGATACCTGCCAGATGCTGCCATTGGTATGCCACCAGCATCCGGTTTGCTGCCTGAAGGGATAAGAGCACCACCAGCGTCGTCAGCGACAGTTCTCGCAGACTTTGTCCCACCTGGTGCAAATCAGTCCGCCAGAGAAGCAACAGCAGGAGCACCAGTCCAAGAACGGATATCCAGTGATTTCGCTTCATGTGCTGTATCCTCCTTCACCAGCATACAGGTGCCGGCCATGGTACTGCCAGGCTGCAACCGTAACTGTGCCTGTTGGGCCAGACGGGCTTTGGTTTGTTGACAGGGTGCTTCATAAAAACGCTCCAGTTTACTGTGAGGCAGTCGCACCAATATGCGAGTGCCTGGCTGGGCATATTGCTGCAAATTTTCCAGAATCTGTTCTCTGCCACGCACCTGCAGCGCCAGATGAACCACATTGTAAACACTTGGATCAAATGACTGCCCGCAACCATGATGCACGAAAATTTGCCACATTCCCATTTTGCGTAGCAGGTCCCGGGCATGTTCCACGGCATCCAGATCACAGTCCAGTACATCCACCGCCGCTCCGGTGTGCCGGCAAATTTCCATGGCTGTAACAGGAAAAGCGCCACCTCCAACACAGAGCACACGATCATGACGATTAATACTACCCAATCCAATTTCCCGATTGACAATGCTGCGATAATACAGTCTCATCAAGGGATAACTGGCCGGAAAGTGAGAGAGGGATTTTTCAGTGAAGCGGGTTAAGGCAGGAATCACGGCGAACATCCTTTCTGACGTTTCTATCTTGCGTTTCATTTGATAGCCATGACGTTTTCGTGTTTCAGCGCATTGAATCATCGACACAGAAACCGAGAAAGCCCCCAAAACAGGGGCTTCGCATCATCAGCAACCATGACAGCTTTGGGCTAAGCCTGTTTGAACCAATCATCTACATAAACATTACAGCACTGTTGATACCAAAGTGGCTGCCTGATAGAACAAACCTCCCAGCACCAATGCTGCTACCGTGGTGCCCACACCAATGATCGCGCCGATTTTCACACCAAACTCTTTGATGAGAACACCCAGCACCGCCAGGCAAGGCATGTAGAAAAGTGCTACCAGGGAGCCTGTAAACATTTGAATATAATTTAAATCCATTTCCAACAGTGGAAGCACCGCCAGTTCCCGGCGAATAATCCCCAGAATCAGGCCCAGTGTAGCCTCCTTCGGCAGTCCCAGCCAGCCTTCCACCAGGGGAGAAAGGACTTCACCCACGTGAACCAGCGCACCTGTTTCTACCAATAAAGCTGCAAGACCAACCCCCATCATCATGGGCACTTCTGCTTCCATCATGAAATGCTTGGTTCTGATTTTGATTTTTTTCACCAGCGTCTGACGATCCGGCATCAGTAAATTAGGGATTTCCAGAAGCATTGGATCACTTTTCCCAGGAATCACACGGTCAAGAATCACGCCTGTTAAGAAAATGGCCGCAAATGAGATCAGATAAATACCAATCAGCATAAAGACGGAATGATCTCCCAACAGCGCAATAAAGGCACCGGTTTGAGCAGAGCAGGGCACCGCCAGTGTCACCATGGTTGCCACCATGATCCGCTCTTTTCGGCTGGTGGCCGCGCGGGTACCCAGAATGGCCGGAATGGCACAGCCATAGCCCATGATCATGGGAACAATATTGCCACCCTGAATCCCGGCTTTCCGCATCACACCATCCACCATGACGCCCAAACGGGGCAGATAGCCGCTGTCTTCCATAAATGACAGCACGATATAAAACAGAAAGACATATGGGAAAATCAGGGCAAAGGGCCACTCAATCCCTTTCACCAATATGCCGTATTCTCCCACCAGAACGTTGTAAATAACCCCTTCAGTGACAAAGATAGATACAATACGAACGAAAAACGGCACAATTACACCGTTGACAAGGGGTAGCAAAATGGCACTGCGAAGGCCTTTTCCGCCACCTACCACAATTCCCAGCGCAATCGTTAAAACCAGAAGCGCCAGCGGAATCCCCGGAAAGGGCTTCATAGACGCATCACCCAGGCGTTCCAGCCAGGTGGGGTGCCTGTGTTCCACTTGCTGCACTTCCTGAATGGTACGGCCCACCCATTGCCAACGCTCATCGTCAGTGTCAGGCCATTGATTTGCATCGCCTGTATCTGAATCAACAGCTTCAGTGTCGATTGATGTTTCCTGATTTTGAAGAAAAGTATCTGCAGCCTTGATGGCAGCTTCCATTAACTGCAGCAACCCCACATTGCGTACCGCCACCGTGGGAATGACGGGAGCATTCAGGCGTTGTGAGAGCTGGTCAACATCGATGGATATTCCCTGACGCTCTGCCACGTCTATCATATTCAGTGCATAAATCACCGGCACAACTTTATCCGGACTAACAGTACTTAAATGTTGTATTTGGAGCGCGAAAAATAAATTTCGCTCTAAATTGGTGGCATCCAGCACCACGATGATGGCGTCAACAGCTTCATTATGAACCATATCCACCGCCACCTGCTCTGCGGGTGATGTGGCCGATAATGAATAGGTTCCAGGCACATCAATAAGATCACCATTGCGTCCCCGATACTGCCATTTGCCACTTGTAAAGCTGACAGTGGTACCGCTATAATTGGCACTGTCTACCTCAACCCCTGTAAGCTTTGAGAAAACAACACTTTTGCCCACATTGGGGTTTCCCATGAGCAGGAACCGAAAATCTCCTGACTTAGGCCCTAAAAAAGCCTGTTCTTGATGGCACTCCAACTACGCCACCTCCCGCACCATGATTTGCTCAGCAAATTCACGGGCGATGGCGACACAACGGTTTCCCAGCCGGACAACCACTGGCCCACCCATGGGTTGGCGGCTCTGGATTTCCATCGGCAGTCCCATTCGAAACCCCATGGCATCCATCAGGGGAATAGAGGGAAGTGTTTCGATGATGCAACGGCCTTTAATCTTCATTTTATACAATGACATAACAACCACTCCTGACGTTAATAGTCATTAATTATTGATAGTACTTCTCATTATCACCATTAGCATACCACTCCTGCTTTCTTTTGACAAGCATTTTTAATGACCACATTTCGCAAAATAAAATACCCGCCACATCAGTGACAGGTATTCTTGAGGAAGGCTTGTGAAGCCACTCTTGTGACATGTTTCAGTTCCTGCAGATAATGGAATTCCACACATGATTGGCAAATCACTGTTTTCGTGCATTAAAAGGGCAGCTGCTACATCCTTCAAGTTTATTCACCAGATCACTGCACGCCCGGCGGGAAAAAACACAGGGGATTTTCATCTGTTTGGCCTGATCTTTCACCAGCTTCGTCATGTTGTGCTCAATGAAATCTGTGAAAACAATGATCACGTCGGTTTCTTCAGGAATTTCCATGCGGCGCATCCCTTTTTTGCGCCCGGTCCAGTGCGTGTATTCCTTAATTCCGAAGGATTCAAGCGCTTCGGGAATATTGCCCAGTCGATCAGCTCCTACTAATAAGGCTTTCATCAGTGAAGCCCCCTTTCTTTTGATAATGATTATCATTATTATAGTATGGGCGACTAGGTTTGTCAATGGTTTTTTGCTGCCTATTCGCCATTTTCTGAAAAAACCTGTGCTTCACCATTTTCATCATCAAAAAACTCTGCATCCTCAGATGCAGAGCCAGACTGCAGATAAAATATAATAAAGACACTTGCAGGCGTTATTTCATCAAATCCAGCGTTTCAACCCGCTCACTGCCATTAAAATCCCCAATGATGTCAGGACAATGGTGCCTCCCGGCGCCAAAGATGCATAGAAGGAAATGGTCAGCCCAATGACCACCGACAGCAGGCCAAAGAGCAGCGAAAAGAAAAATGTTTTGCGAAAACTTCCCCGAATCTGCAAAGCGGTGGCCACAGGCAGTACCATGAGAGATGACACCAGCAGAATTCCGACGATTCGCATGGAGAGGGAGATGGTGATGGCGACCATGATAGTGAACAGCAGGTTGATGCTTTTCACCGGAATACCTGCCAGCAGCGCCGCCGTTTCGTCAAAGGCCATGAAAAATAAACTGCGGTAAAGCATCATCACTAAAAAAAGAATGGCACCGCCCAACAGCCAGATACTCCAGACATCCTGCCGGGTCACTAATGTCACACTTCCAAAAAGATAGCTGGATACCTGCGCACCGGCTCCCCCCAGACTGATGAGCACCGTTGCCAGGCCAACACCAAATGACATCATGACTGAAAGAGAAAGTTCTGCATAATGGGCATAGGTTTTTCGGAGCTGTTCAACGGCAAGAGCTGCCAGAACTGTTGCAATAAGGGCGCTGTAAATGGGATAAATCCCCCCCAGTATTCCACCTGCCACGCCGGCCAGCGCCACATGGGACAGGGTGTCACCGATGAGTGATAAGCGGCGAAGGGTGAGAAAAATACCAATGGCCGGACAAAGCACCGCTACGACGATTCCCGCCAGGAATGCCCGCTGCATAAATCCATAGGTTAGTATTTCCGGCATGGCTGAACCTCCCTGTTTATTTCCATCATCGTCTTTTGATAGACTGATTGTTCATATTGTCGTGTTTCTGCTCAAATCAGTGATGATGGTGCATCAACCTGGTTTTTTCACCATACATATCTTCCAGATACTGTTCCGGCTTAAAGGTAGCTGTGTCATGGACAAAAATCTGATTCCTCCCCATACAGGCGATACGACTGGTTCGTTCGCTGACCACACCAATATCATGAGAGACCATAATAAGGGTAATGCCCATATCCCGGTTCAGGGTTTCCATCAGCTCATAAAACCGCTCCTGGGAATCCACATCCACTCCCACCAGTGGTTCATCCATAAAAATAATGCAGGGTGAACTCACCAGTGTTCGGGCAATAAACACCCGCTGCTGCTGCCCGCCGGAAAGCTGCCCGATCCGTCGGTCTGCATAACCTGACAGTCCCACAATTTCCAGTGCTTCCCGCACCTTTTTATCCAGTTTGGGCGTCATACGCTTGAATAGTCCCATCTGACTGATCAGATTGGCGCTGATCATTTCATAGACCGTTGCGGGAAATCCCATATTAAACTCCCTCACATTTTGAGGAATGTAGCCAATGCGCCGCCACTCACGAAACTGATGCACCGGTTTCCCCAGCAGCAGCACCTGCCCCTGCTCCGGCTTCAAAAGCCCCAGCATCAGCTTTAGCAACGTGCTTTTTGCAGAGCCGTTTGGTCCCACAATACCCATGAAATCCCCTTCTTGAATGGACAAACTGACATCCCGCAGCAGCGGGATGTCATCATACTGAAAGCTAATATTTTCAAGGCGCACCATTTCCACGGCTATTTCACCAGCGCTTTCTCCAATGTTTTCAAGTTTTCCTGCATAAGGGATAGATAGGTGGCCCCTGCTTCCCGCTGTTCCTGATTAAGCCCTTCCAGGTTATGCAGCATGAGGGGTTTCAACCCGGCTTCAGCCGCCAGAACTTCAGCAGTGCGGGGGTTTGCAAGTGTTTCAAAGAAGATATATTCCAGTTTATATTCCCGGGCAAGATTTGTCAATTCTGCCAGACGACCGGGGTTGGGCTCGGCATGAGGAGTGATTCCCGTCACGGCAATTTCCTGAAACCCGTAACGGTGGGCAAAATATCCAAAAGCAGAATGGGAGACCAGCAGTACCTGTTGATCTGCCGTTTGAGCCATCTGCCGGAATGCCTCATCCAGCTCCTCGATGGCAGCTGCAAAGAGATGATAGTTCTCCTCATAAATGTCACTGTTTGCAGGGTCAAGTTCCTGGAAAACAGTCAGTAGTTCCGAACCAATCGTCACCATATTAAGGGGATCTGTCCAAATATGGGGGTCCCATTCACCGTGATCATGATCGTGATCATCATCATGGTCGTGATCGTGGTCGTGCTCGTGATCATGCTTGTCATCGTGGTCATGATCCTTCTCCCCGTAAGACAGCAATGAAACCATATCGGCTGCCTGTAAGAGACGCGCTTCCTGATTCTCAAGTAATGCCAGTGCTCCTTCCAGCCAAGGTTCCATATCCAGCCCGTTGTATATGAAAATCTGGGACGATTCCAGCTTAATTAAGTCCCGGGGACTGGGTTCAAAACTGTGGGGGTCGGCTCCATCCGGCACCAGTTGATGGATCTCAACCAGTGATCCGCCAATTTGCCGGGCCAGATCTGCGTAAGGAAAAAAGCTGGCGGTAACGAATATGGCGGGTTCTGCAAGCTCTTCCTCAGTCACTTCATCAGTCACTGGTGTGTCACTTCCATTTTCCGGCTCAGCCGGCGAAACTTCGGTGGGTCCCAGTTCCTGTGAAGAACACCCAGCTGCAGCCGTTAACATCACTACCACCAGTAACAGTGCCAACCCATGTCTGATACAGGTAGACACTGGCCTTTTTTGCTTTTCAAACTTCATATCAAAGACCTCCTTTAGTTGCAATCGATTTGCATTTAATCTATATTTTCCCTTTTCTCTCGCTTTCAAACAATGTATGTTAAAATTCTGGATGTATTTTTAAAAACCCATAAAAAAATTACCAATATTATTGACATTTAAATATTTTAATACTAAAATAGAATCAATCAGGAGGGATCATGATGGCCGGAACTTTTCATTTGTCGGAGATGTTGTCATTGGCATTGCACAGCATGGTGTATATTGCCACTTCAGAAAGCGAGTATGTAAATGTCAAGCAAATTGCTCAGGCAACCGGTGCTTCAGAGGCACATTTATCAAAAGTGCTGCAACGATTGGCCAAAGGGCGCATTCTCCGCTCTGTTCGCGGACCTAAAGGTGGTTTTTCACTGGACCGAAGCCCTGACAACATCAGTTTTCTGGAAATTTACGAAATGATTGAGGGGCCTGTTTCTCTGGAAGGATGTCCCAGCCATCGCCGGGAATGTCCCTTTGCCTACTGCATTTTCAGAGGAATGCCGGAAAAACTAAACAGTCAGTTCATTGACTATCTGACCAATACCCACCTCAGTGAGTTCATTGGCAATCGAAAACCGGGCAAAGACAGTGCAGCTCACTAAATTTCCGGTTTTTTAATCAGAATCCTTGTATTTCCAGCGTCACTCGCGCTGTTTCACAGGCATTGACAGCCTGACTCGACTCAGCGTTTTCATTTGCTTTTATTTAAGTATTGTGGTACCATAATATTGTTTGAAGCGAGCAGGCATGACATTGCTCTTTCAATAGCTGAACACCACGTATTGATTCACCATTTAACAAGTATTGATTCACTATTTAAAAGGAGGCGTATCAAAAATGAGTATGTTTTGCTATCAGTGTCAGGAAGCGGCCCGCAACACCGGTTGCACCAAAGTGGGGGTCTGTGGAAAACCCGCCGATGTGGCAAATCTCCAGGATCTGCTGATCTTTGTTACCAAAGGGGTTGCACTTTATCAGCATGAACTGAATCAGCTGGGACAAGGTGTTCCGGAGGCTGACCATTTTATGGTGGGCAGCTTGTTTGCCACCATCACCAATGCAAATTTTGACAAGCAGGTTTTCGTCAATCGCATTCAGGACGGTCTGACTTTGCGGAAAACCCTTAGCAATAAGCTGACTGCTGTCAGCCCTGCCACCTCTGTTCCAAATCGTGATGCAGCTGTCTGGACCGCTCATACACTTGACGCTTTTGAAGCCAAAGCATCCACTGTCGGCGTGCTGGCAACTGAAAACGAAGACGTTCGTTCTCTTCGGGAACTGATCACTTATGGCTTAAAGGGGTTGGCTGCTTATGTGCATCATGCCCAAAACCTGTCCCAGGAAAACCAGGAAATCACTGCTTTTATGCATCGTGCATTGGCGCAGTTGACCAATGACAGTCTGACGGCCGATGACCTGGTGGCCCTGACACTGGAAACCGGCAAATTCGGTGTTGATGGTATGTCTCTGCTGGATCAGGCAAATACCAGTGCTTATGGTCATCCGGAAATCACCAGTGTCAATATAGGCGTAGGCACCCGGCCAGGCATTCTCATCAGTGGTCATGACCTGAAAGATATGGAAGAGTTGCTGGAACAAACCGCCGGCACCGGTGTTGATGTATACACCCACAGCGAAATGCTTCCCGCCAACTACTACCCTGCCTTTAAAAAGTATGATCACTTCATTGGAAACTACGGCGGCTCCTGGTGGCATCAGGATAAGGAATTTGCCGCTTTTAACGGACCTGTACTGCTAACTTCCAACTGCCTGGTTCCGCCAAAAGACAGCTATAAAGACCGGGTATACACCACCAACACTGCCGGATTTGAAGGTGTTGTTCATATTGCCGATCGCCCCGAAGGCAGTCAAAAAGATTTCACAGCTCTGATTGAGCATGCAAGAAAATGTCAGCCCCCCACAGAGCTGGAAACCGGCACCATTGTGGGCGGCTTTGCCCACCAGCAGGTGCTGGCACTGGCAGACAAAGTGGTGGATGCCGTTAAAACAGGAGCCATCAAACAATTCTTTGTCATGGCTGGCTGCGATGCCCGCATGAAGTCCCGTTCATACTACACCGAATTTGCAGAAGCCCTTCCCCAGGATACCGTCATTCTCACTGCCGGATGCGCCAAGTACCGTTACAACAAGCTGCCCCTGGGAGACATCGGCGGCATTCCCCGGGTACTGGATGCCGGCCAGTGCAACGATTCCTACTCGCTGGCAGTGATTGCCCTCAAGTTAAAAGAGGTGTTTGGCCTGGAAGATATCAATGACCTTCCCATCTCTTACAACATTGCCTGGTATGAACAGAAAGCAGTTATTGTCCTGCTGGCGCTTTTGTATCTGGGCGTGAAAAACATACACCTGGGCCCCACACTGCCTGCGTTCCTGTCACCCAACGTGGCCAAAGTACTGGTGGACAACTTCGGCATTGCAGGAATCCAGTCTGTTGAAGACGACATTCAGCTGTTTCTCTCCTAATCTCTCTGCACCCGAAAAAGATTCTCAAAAAGCTGCACGCGACTCAGTGTGCAGCTTTTTCATTTATAAGAGGCCGGCAGCTGGGCTGAAAAGGGCACTCAGCTCTCAACAATCTGCATTTCGGAAAATCAGGGAGATATTCTTGTCTGTTCTATATGCAAACGGATTGCATATGTAGTATAATCTTGAGTTTGACAGAAAAATGCATAAAAAAAGCCCTGAAACCCTTCAATAACAAAGGATTTGGGGCTTTTCTTTTTTTCGGCCGGATGTACGA
>NZ_FXUF01000011.1 GCF_900182905.1 Anoxynatronum buryatiense
CTGATGTTCCGGCACCTGGTCACCCTCGATGACCAGTGTCTTCAGTCGCTTGGGCGGATTTTTTCCGTAAACCGCCAGGGCTTCCGTTCCCACGCAGTCGGGATGCAGCTTGATAAACCTGTCAAGAGAAAGATCCCAGGGAGAAACAGTACCCAGGTCAAAATCCAGGTAGATCAGCAGCAGGCCTGCTTCCACCCGGGCAATATCTACCGCCATCACGCCGTAGGGAACGCCGCCAGCCGCCACCAGTTTCTCCCACAGATGCAGGGCATCTTTGATTTCCACCCATACCTCATACCCCTTTTCGCCGGAATATCCGGTTCTTGAAACCCAGCCCCGGCGGCCGGCAACGGTGGTGGGTTCCGGCCAAAAGTGAAAGAACTTCAGCTGAGACAGGTCACCCGCCACCAGCGGCGCCAGGATTTTCTCAGATTCCGGGCCCTGAACACCAATCATGCAGTAATCATCGGTACGGTCGATGACACGGGCATCAAGGCCCTCTGCATAAGACTTGATCTGGTGGATGGCCCGGGGAGCGTTCACCATGATCATAAACCGGTCTTCGGCAAACCGGTAGACATTACCTTCATCCATGAGCATCCCCTGATGGTTCACAAAGGCCCCATACCGCACATCTCCCGGCTTCATGCCGGCCACCGTGTTGGTGAAGGTGCGCTGAATGAAATCGGCGGCCGCCGGCCCCACAATTTCATAGGTGAAAATGGCGAAAAGATCCAAAAGACCGGCACCCGTGCGAATGGCTTCGTATTCCAGCAACGGGTCACCCCCCTGGTGCACCGTCCAGGGGTAGCCGTCATCCCACAGCATTTCAGCTCCATGGTTCATGTGCCAGTCGTGCAGAGGCGATGTTTTCCCTTCAATTTTGTCAGCCACCATTTTTTCCCACATGCTTTCATCTCCCTGTTGATGTATTTGAACTGTACTGTAATCTCTTGGCGAAAAATCCGGCTTCCTTCGCCGCTCCCTGTATGTGGCAGACGGGATCGCGGAGCCTGATAAGATCTTTCAATGAACATTCGACACATTTGCCTGAATTCCTGCCTGAAAAATGATTTATTTCAGGCAATTTCGTTTTTTTATTAATCTTTTTTTTAAAATCTCCCTTGACAAGTCGACAGGAAAAGCATATAGTCAGTTTGTAGACCGACGGTCGGTCTATCGTTGGGCACTCAAACATTTTTGCTGAAATGACAAGGAACGTGATATGGAGGCGGTCACATGAACCGAATCGTGAAAAACTACGAAGAACGCAGAAACGAAATTCTGGATGCTGCAGAGTCACTGTTCTATTCCAAAGGATTTGAGGCTTGTACCGTCAATGACATTCTTAAGACCGTTGGCATCGCCAAGGGCACTTTTTACCACTATTTCCCATCAAAGGAAGCGGCGATGGATGGCGTGATTGCCAGAAATGTGGATAAAATCATCGACCGGGTACAGGCAACCATTGAAAAAGCGGCGGGTGATCCGAATGAAAAACTGATGAATGCTTTTCTGGCCATGCGGGTTGATGACCCCGCCGCCCATCACATGCTGGAAGACATGCACCAACCCGCCAACGCCCTCTTGCATCAGAAAAGCCTGAAGCAGCTGATTCAGTCCCTTTCGCCCATTTTGGCAGATGTTGTACAGGAAGGGATCGACCAAAAAATCTGGCGGTGTTCCCACCCTTTGCAGTGCATGCAGATTTTTCTGGCGGCAGCATTATCGCTGACAGATGAAGGTATCTTTGAAATGGATGCTGATTCCCAGACGCTGATCATGATCGCTTTAATTGGCACTCTGGAAAAAATGCTGGGAGTCCCTGAAAATGAATTTTTGAAGCAATATAGCGCCCACTGGGCCACCGAATGATGACACTGTCGCTTTGCCTGCGATTTTGAAAATACTTTTTGTAAAAATGCAGATCAATGTAAAAAAGATGGATGCATGCAGTGGATGATAAATGGATGCAGCATAAGATAAATGAATGTGGAGGAAGAGCGATGAACTGGATCATCATTAAAAATGATTTCAAAAGAAACAAAGTCATTCATGCCGGCCTGCTGCTGTTCATTATTTTTTCAGCAAGCCTGGCAGTTTTGTCTGTGATGGTGGCGACTCAAACCCTGACAGGCATTTCAAACCTCTATCGCATCGCCCAGCCCCCGCATTTTCTTCAGATGCATAAAGGCGAACTGGATCAGGGCGCCATTGACGCCTTTATGGCAGGTCAGGAAAATGTCATTGACTGGCAAACCGTGACCATGCTGAACGTCTATGGCGACCATCTGACCATCGCGGGAACCAGGGAGGCTTTCACCCTGGCTGATTTGCGGCTGGACATTGGCCTGGTGAGGCAAAATGAAACCAGGGATCTGCTGCTGGATGCCGCCCATGAAAAGGTGGTTCTTGGCGAAGGCGAAGTGGGCATTCCAGTTCTCCTCAGGGAAATGTACGGCATTGAAATCGGCGACCGGCTGATGTTATCCAATGGAGATGTGATGCAAGAACTGGTGATTGTCACCTTTGTGCTGGACTCTCAGATGAATTCACCCATGACTTCTTCCACCCGAATCCTGCTGAGTGATCATGATTTTGAAACCCTGTCAATGGGAGTCAGCGAGCATGAATATCTTATTGAAGCCTATCTCAATGATCCAAAAGAGGCTTCCGGATTAAAAACCGCCTATGAAAATGCAGGGCTTCCCCAGAACGGCCCCACCATCACCTATGCCATGATCTTTGTTTTGAGTGCCCTCACAGATCTGGTGACCGTGTTTGTCATGCTTCTGGTGAGCCTCCTGTTGATCATGGTGGCCTTCATCTGCATCAGATTTACCATTTTGGCAACTCTCGAAGAGGAGATCGTTGAAATTGGCATTATGAAAGCCATCGGTCTTTCCTTTAAGGATCAGCGGAATCTTTACCTCCATAAGTATCGGTTGTTGGCTGTGGCAGGTGTTTTGGCCGGTTATGGCTTTGCCTTTTCTATCAGCGGCTTCTTCACCCGGCACATCAGCACCACCTTTGGAAAAACCACACTCTCAGTGTCTGTCATTACCCTGTCCCTTGCCACAGCCTGTCTTTTGTATCTTTTAATTGTTCTCTACGCCAAAAAGATTCTGAAGCGAATCCGCAGGCTGACGGTTGTGGAAGCCCTGGTCAGCGGTAAGGGTTTTGGAAAGGAAAAGCGGTTTGAAAAACAGGGGCTTCATCGTTCCAGAAAGCTGTCTGTCAACTGGCTCCTTGCCCTCCGGGAGGTTTATCATCATTTCAGGGACTGGACCATTCTCTTTGCCGTTGTGATGACGGCAGTGCTCATGATGCTCATCCCCACCCATTTGATGAACACCTTTGAATCCCCGGCATTTATCACCTACATGGGCAGCTCTCTGAAGGATATTCTTATTGAGGTGGAAAGCGGCGAGCACCTTGAGACAGGCTATACAAAGGTTCGGGAAGTACTGGATGGGGATCCGGCCATTGCCAGCTATGATGCGTTCCGAAGGGTGCGTGTTCAGACGATTGATGGCGACCATCAGCCCTTCAACATTGATATTGATGTCGGCCCCCACGCCGGCAGCGGACTTCAGTACCTCACCGGACAACAGCCTGAGACCGCATATGAAATCGCCCTGTCTTATCTGAATGCCAATGAAATGAGAAAAGCGCCGGGAGATACCGTCATCATTTTCCTTCACGGCGAAGCCCGTGAGTTCATTGTTTCCGGAGTCTATCAGGATGTCACCAGCGGAGGCTTTACGGCAAAATCAACCGATGTTTTCCCTGAACTGGCCAGTACCAAATACGCCTTCTCCGTAAGCCTGAAGGATGGTGTTCACCCCGAGAGCAAGGCGGATGAATGGTCGGCCATCATTGGCACCGGTGTCAAGGTGGACCCCATGGACCAATATATCAGCCAGACCCTGGGCGGTGTTGTCAGTCAGCTCAGGCTCATGGTGATTGCCATTGCCATCATGAGCATCTGCCTGGTGATGCTTCTCACCGCTTTGTTCATGAAGCTGCGCCTGGCTAAAGATGTGTGGGAAATTGCCATCTTCAAAGCGGTGGGGTTTTCAGAAAAGGATATTCAAAAGCAGTACCTTATCAAAATGGGCGGGGTGGCCCTCCTGGGCATTGTCACGGGAATCATGCTGACCCATGTGCTGGGAAGCCGCATCATCAATGGAGCTCTGCGTGTGGCAGGCATCGGCATCAGACAGGTTGAACTCATTGCAAATCCACTGGTCACCTATCTCATGTGCCCCCTGTTGCTGCTGGCCCTGGTTCTTGTTGTCACAGGCATTTCAGCAGGATCTGCCAAAAGACACAGCATCATTTCGATGATGACCCAATAGACATTTACCCGCACAGAATCGTCCCTTTATCAGAAAAACCAAACAATCATTCGAGGAGATTTGAGATGAAAACACTACTGGAAGTCACAGGGTTGGCGAAAGACTTTGATGGGACACAGGTATTAAAAGGGGTCCATCTCACTGTTTATGAAGGAGAGATGGTGGCCATCATGGGGAGATCGGGATCAGGAAAATCCACCTTGCTCTATGGCATCAGCGGCATGGACAAGCCGACTTCCGGCAGCGTTTCATTATTTGACCGGGAGATCACATCTCTGGACGATGACCAGATGAGCGAGCTGCGGCTGAGGCACATGGGCTTTGTTTTTCAGCATGCCTACCTGCTTCACAAGCTTTCTGTAATGGATAACATTGTGCTGCCAGGGTTTAAGGCCGGGGCCCTCTCCCGGGATGATGTGAACCAGCGGGGAAAGGCTTTAATGGAAAAAACCGGCATCTCTTCTGTGGCGGCTCATGACCCGGGAAAGGTTTCCGGCGGCCAGCTGCAACGCGCGGCCATTTGCAGAGCGCTGATTAATGATCCTGATATTCTGTTTGCCGACGAACCCACCGGCGCATTAAACAGCCGCGCCACACAGGAAATCATGGACATCTTCAACCGCATCAACCGCGAGGGCACCACCGTTGTGCTGGTGACCCATGATGCCAAAGTGGCTGCCCGGGCAGACCGGATTATTTTCCTGGTTGATGGATTAATTCAGGATGAACTGGCTCTGGGAAAGCATGAGGCGGATGAACAGGCACAGGCTGCCCGGGAGAAAAAAATCTTTGAATGGTTGGAACATCAAGGGTTTTAGAAGCATTGCAGAAAAATGATTCAAAAAAAGATCCGAATTGCTCCGGATCTTTTCTTCAGTTTAACGCAGGTATTTCTTCCGTTATTGCTTCGTTTTTCAGCGCTTCTTCGTACATACGGGAAACATGGTCGTCATCCAGCAGCGCAAGATACCCTTTGTTTCCCAAAAACCGGCGAACAAAGTCATTGGCCGGTCTTAGCACCAGTTCCCCGGGGGTGCCGGTTTGCTCAATCACGCCCTGGTTCATCAGCACCACCCGGGTGCCCAGCTTCATGGCTTCCTGAATATCATGGGTCACAAATAAAATCGTATTGTTCATTTGCCGGTGGATGGCCCCCATTTCTTCCTGCAGTTGGTTTCGGGTCCGTTCATCCACCGCTCCAAAGGGTTCATCCATCAGAATAATTTCCGGTTCAGCCGCCAGTGCCCTGGCTACTCCCACCCGCTGCTTTTGACCACCGCTGAGTTCACGGGGATAGCGGGGCATGAACTCCCGGGGCAGGCCCACCAGGTCCATGAGCATTTCTGCCTTTTGCTGCTGCAGTGTTTTGGGAGATTTCTGAAGCGACAATACGTAGGCGATGTTTTCCGCCACCGTCATGTGGGGAAACAGGCCAATGTGCTGAATCACATAGCCGATTTGCCGCCGCAGCTCCACAATATTCCACTCACTCAACAGTTTGCCGCCAATTTTCACATAGCCGGTGTCAAAGGGAATCATCCCGTTGATGATTTTCAGCAGGGTGGTTTTTCCGCAGCCGGATTCACCCAGCAATGTGATAAACTCTCCTTTTTCAACCTGCAGGTCAAGCCCTTTGAGCACGTCTCCTTCACCATAGGATTTCGTCACCTTCTGAAACTCAATGACAGCCATTATGGCAGCAGTCCCTTCTCTCTCAGAAAGTTTTCAGCCACTTCTCTGGGGTCTTTGTTTTCCACTTCCACCGCGTAATTCATGGCAATCATATCTTCATTGGCAATTTGACCTGTCAGCTTTTCCAGAACAGCTTCCAGCTCAGGATACTTGTCAAGCGTTTCCATGCGCACCAGAGTGGCGGCATGATAGGCGGGGAAAAAGTGCCGGTCATCCTCCAGCACCACCACATCGACTTCCTGCAGCTGGCCGTCGGTGGTGAACACTGCCAGGGCGTCCGTTTGATTGTTGCGTACCACATCATATCGAAGGCCAATGTCAATTTCCTTCAATGATCCAAACGCCAGCCCATACACTTCTTGCAGGCCCGGATACCCATCTTCTCTTTCGAAGAAATCGGCATTGGTGGCGAAGGTGAGCGTCGGGCTAACCGCCACCAGATCGGTAATGCTGTTCATCTGGTGGGCCGCCGCCACTTCCCGGGTCACGGCAATGCCATAGGTGTTTTCAAAGCCATACAACCCCGTCCAGTGAATCTGGTACGCTGCTGCATAGGCTTCTTTGGTGGCCTGGTACAGGGCCTGGGGATCAGAGATCAGATCTTCCTTTAAAACAAACAGCCATCCTGTACCGGTATATTCCGGGTAGATGTCGATATCTCCCCGTTCCATGGCCGGGTGAATGTTGGAGGTGCCCCCGCCGATGCCGTGGTTCAGCTCCACTTCAATATCTGTTTCTGCTTCAATGAGCAACCCCAGCATTTCTGCCAGCACATACTGTTCCGGCATGGGTTTACTGGCAATCACCACCTTGTTTACTTCCTGGCTGCCGCATCCGGCCAGAAGCACAGCCATTACCAGCAGCGTCAACAGGAGGGCAGCACCTCTAAAACCAGGTCTGTGAACAGCGCGGTGGCTATGGTTGGGACTGTGGCTTTGGCGATGGTGATCGCGTTGGCCATTTTCAGGTTTTGACTCTCTCATGGTGCAGCTGTGTTTTTTCATGTTTTCCTCCTTCTCCCAGATAATGGGTTCGTAAGTATTGTTCGACTTTTTCCAGCATCATATCTGTGATAATGGCAAAAAGAGCAATGAGCAGACTGCCTGCAATGGTCATTTCAGCATAATTGGTGGAAATTCCCCGCCAGATGGCACGCCCCAGACCACCGGCTCCAATAAAGGAAGCAATGCCTCCCAGGGCAATGGTCATCACCACCATGGTACGAAATCCGCTGAAAATCACCGGCAGCGCCAGAGGCAGCTGGATGCGCAGCAGCAACTGCCCAGGGGTACTGCCCATTCCCTCGGCCGCTTCCATAATCTCCGGGTCGACTTCAATGAGGCCGGTATAGGTATTGCGAATCATGGGAAGCAGCCCATAGAGAATAATGGCGATGAGGGCACTGCGCAACCCAATGCCGGTGATGGATACCAGAACGCCAAAAAGAGCAATGGAAGGAATGGTGAATAAAAAACTGGTGAGCCGCAACAGTAACACGGCCATCCATTTGTTTTTTGTCATGGCGATTCCCAGCACCAAACCCAGCACTGTGATAATCCCCACGGCGATCAGAGTGATATAAGCATGCTGAACAAAAAGCTCCCAAAAGAAATCGGAACGGTCACGATATAACTGCAGAATTCGAATGGGCATGTCATCAACTCCTTCAACCTGAACGTTCCCGTTTTTACATCATACCCGAACCTCCAAAAAATAAGCAATCGCCACCCGCCTGTTCCCGGGAAGATTCGATAACACCATAAAAAATACCTTGACAGAAAACAGGGAGGCGGGTATATTGATATTATCAACTTAGTAATTTAGTAAATTAGTAAATTAGTAAATTAGTAAGTTGGAAGATTGCTTGATTGGCAAATGAGAAAGTTGACCCTTGGCAATTTGCCTGTTTCGCGAATGATTGCACTGGTACGTTAGATGTTTCGTGGTTTCTGTGGTTTCCAAAGGAGGAAAATGAAATGAACATCCCAACCAACTTAAAACACAAACCCGTGATTGTTTCTGAGAACTATGGCAATGTGGATGGGCATTATGCCTACAATACCGATGCCCAGGGTTTATCACTGGGCCTGGCTCAATGGAATGACCGGGGCAAGGTGGATATTTCTGCCAAAGTGTGGCGTCACACCGGCGGCAAGTGGTCACGGCAGTCGGAAGAACTTCCCCTGCACCGGGTGTTGGATCTGGCGATTTTAGTATGCCGAACCAGCCAGCATTTTCGTGATGCCTACCGGTTCGAAAAGCTGTATGACCCGGAAAACCCCACGCTGGATCGCGTGGGGCTTCAGGGAGATGCCATGACGGTGGCTGTATGCACCGATAACGAAAGAATTGATGAAGACATTCAACTGTTCAGCCAGGCACTGACGGAGGACGGTGAACTGATTGGCGAACGCCTCAGCACCCTGGCCAGGATTCTGCGGGAAATGGGGTACTAGCATGGACCGTCGCAAAGAATTGAAAGCGCAGTATAAGCAGATGAAAACGGAGATGGGGATTTTTGCCATCCGCTCAGCATCTCCCCCCTTCTGCTATCTTGAAACCACACAGGATCTGAAGGGCACCATGAATAAAACGATTTTTCAGCTTCGTTTCGGCAGCCACCCCCAAAAAGAACTGCAGCGGGTCTGGAAAGAACTGGGTGAAAATCACTTGTCGGTGGAGGTGTTGGAGGTACTGCCCTACAGCAAGGATGAAACCAAGACCGATTATTCGGAAGAGCTTCAGATCCTGAAACAGCTCTGGGAGGAGAAGCCGGCAGATGAACTTTACGGTCGAGAGTGATTCTTTCAGTCAATATTGATGGACTTCAACTCTTTGGATGAAGAGGACTCCCTGTCTTTGCGGACAGGGTTATCCCTGTATTCTGTCACTGCTTCCAGAATGGTGTTCCCCAGCTTTCGCACTTCGGCAGCCTCTTCTTCCGGCAGGTGATCGATCACATTGTCCATCATGCCCAATTTCAGCTTCACCAGTCCCTTGATCAGATTTTCATTCACTTTTTTCACCTCCAAACTCAATGTGAAGACTGCTTTCCTCAAACTTTGCTTTTTGAATGGTATAGTTCAGCAGGGTGCGGGGTAATGTGATATTCCGTTTTCGGCTGCCCACCCTGATGAGCAGCTCATCACCCTTTTGGTTCAGATTGATTTCTCCCTTGTCGGCAAAGGGCATGTGGATCGTCAGGCGGTAGCCCTGTTCCGTTTTTTCGATGACCTGAGACCTGCCGGTGTACATGATGGCTTCAGGTGTTTCATCACCAAAGACGGCCTCTGCCATACGGTTCAGCATGTGCATCCCCACCACCTCTGTTTCGAAAAGGGGCGCGTAGTAGATGGGCAGCGGACTGAAGCTGTCGATGATTTCTTTTCTGTATTTTTGCTGGATGTCCTTCCACACCATGAAATAATCGTCGGTGACTGTATCTGGAATCACCCGATTGACCACAATGGCATCCACATTGAAATCATAGAGATTCAAATATGTGAAGCTGCGCTGAGCCTCCTTGATCACCATTTTTTCCGGATTCACCACCACCCGGATGCTGGTGATCTCTTTGTTTGAGAAGAGCTGTTTCATTTCGTCCAAATGATAGTACAGATTGTCGATTTCATTCATCACATCACTGGAAGGCATGGGAATCCCCAGAAGCGGCTGCATCACCGGGCCCATTACTTTTATGGCTTTCTTTTTCAGGGGGAAGAGCTTTTCCATCCACCACCGGAACATATCCGGAAAACTTAAAAGGGCCAGGCTTTCACCCGTGGGGGCACAGTCAATGATAATCACCTCAAAGCGGCCTTCCTTATAGTATTGCAGTACCCGCAGCAGGCTGAGCAAGTCTTCCATGCCGGGGAACATGGTCAACTCTTCGGTGGTGATATCCTTCACTGCCTTGGCGGTGAACAGTTCGGTGAGATAGTGCTGCACCTTTCCCCAACCCTGCTCCATTTCATGAATGCTGTCAATCTCCTGGGCCCACAGGTTGGGAGCCACTTCTTCCGGCTCAGGGGTTAATTTGACTTCCAGTGAATCTCCCAGGCTATGGGCCGGGTCTGTGCTCACCACCAGGGTTTTGAGTCCTTTTGCAGCGCATTTTGCAGCCGTTGCTGCTGCCACACTGGTTTTTCCAACGCCGCCCTTGCCTGTGTACAAAATAATTCTCATGTGATCCTTCCTCTCCTTTTGCCTGTTGTTGTGCTGTGTTTCGGGGTTATTGTTTCTTGTTGCGAATACTTCGTACCTCGTAATATTTGGGTAAAAAAAAGCCATTGTCACTTTATGAGCCGATTCGCTGTCCCTTTTTCTTCGCCCATTGATTTATTGATTTATTGATTGATTGATTGATGAAAATGGCATGTTTCTATTCAATCTCGATTCGTTTGATCCCGGTTTCCTGAACCACTTGTTCCTCTTCGGATTCTTTTCTTTGCTTCAGTTTCCGGAATACTTTAAGGGCAATACGCATTAATAATTGGTGTTCTTCAACTGTCAGGTCATCCATGATCATGGCAAAGTACTCCGACATCACTTTTTTAAAGTTATCCACCAACCCCTGGCCAGCCTCTGTCAGCACCAGCACCACGATTCGCCGGTCTTCCTCACTTCGTCCCCGTCTGACATACTGCTGGCGCACCAGGCGATCCATCAGACCGGTGGCGGTGCTCATGGGAAGGCCGATGGTTTCTGCCAGTTCTGTCATGGTGGTATTCTCTTTTCGGGAAAGATACAGCAATGCAAACAGCTCTGTTTTGGACACTTTCATGTCCAGCTCAAGCCATTCTTCCGGGAAAAAGATTTTTTTCAGGTTGTCTGTGACAAATTGCAGAAACTCGTCTGATGGGTTCACTGTTTCTTCCTCCGAATATTTCGTCAACCGAAGTATTTACTTAAGTATACACCTGCCATTTCCATATGTCAATGGTTTTACTCAAAAAAGATGCCATTCGACTTCATTTCCCCAGTTTGAAGGGAATGGTACGCAAAGCTGCACCTATGAGAATGAGCATATAGAGGCCTATGTCCAGCACAAGTCCCGCCTTCAGCCCCCAGGACACCAACGAGTATAAGGCGTAAAGACCTGTTGCCTGGAGGAAGGTGCGCAGGTGCTGACTGGCAAAGCGAAGGCGTTCTTCTTCTGTTGCCGCCACTGCCTCTTTGTAGGAAACATAGTTGATGTAGTAAACCCGCTGGGTTTTCAAAATCATGTAAAACAGCCCTGCCAAAAGCAGGTTCACCAGGTTGAGCCACACCAGGGTAACTGCCTTAACACCCAGTACTTCTCCCCACCGGGGAGTAACCATGGAGAAAATACCCACGCACACGAAAAATACCAGGAACCACAGTCCCAGCATGCCGTATCCCTTCACCGGGTACTGGTTTCGAACTTTCCCAGAATCTTGCTGTTGTTCAGTCGCTTGATGGTCCATGCTGATTTCCTCCCGGATGATAAGGGGCAGATGAACGAACTGCCCCTTATTATTCCCTTGATCCTTTTGAGTCTATAATACTGTCAATCAAACTGTCAATGTCATCTGCTGCCACTAATCGCTTCTTTCAACTCCCGAATCGCCTTCAGCACTTTCATATACGCGTCATCGAGGGCTGCCACGTCGTCGTCAGGGGCAGGGAGAGACAGGCGTCCAATAAGATGATTCTTCCGGTTTTCCAACACCAGCAGCTGTTCTTCTCTTTGCTGCATGGCTTGCTCCTGTTCATCGCCGCGCTCCTGGTTCTGTTTTTGATGCTGCTCCACATCCTGTGACTGACCCTTGGCCTGTTGTTGCTGATAGGCTTCATAGGTGCCGGAGTAGCTGTTGATTTTCCGGTTTTCCACCACCAATAGATGCTCCGCCACCTGACTGATGAGGTGCCGGTCATGGGAGATGAGCAGCAGGGTGCCTTCAAAGGCTTTCAGTGCTTCTTCCACCGCTTCCATGGAAGGAATGTCCAGATGATTGGTGGGTTCGTCCAGAAGCAACAGGTTAAATCCCTGAAGCAGGATTTTGGCCAGGGATACTTTGACTTTTTCGCCGCCGCTGAGGACCTTCACCTGCTGATGCACCCGGTCACCGGGAAAAAGAAGCTTGGCCAGTAACATGCGGGCACCGGTTTCAGGCAGTTGTGCCGCTGCCATCACATTCTCCAGAATGGTTTTTTCATCGTCCAGAATGTGCATCTGCTGATCAAAATAGCCTATGGTGGCTTTTTCAGCCACCTGAACCGCCGGATGGCCTTCCAGCAGCAAACGCACCAGGGTGCTTTTTCCACAGCCATTGGGACCCACCAGGGCTGTGCGGCTGTTTTTCATCAGCCGGAAAGCGGCATTCTGAAACAACAGGTGTTCCCCGTAGGCAAAAGTCAGCCCTTCAACCCGAACCACCTCCTGCTTATGGAGGGATTTTGTTCCTTCGAAATGCAATTGCATGGAGGTGAGGCGCAAGGGTTTCTCTTTTATTTCCAATTGCTCCAGCTTGGTTTTCAATCGATTGGCCGCCTGATCCAGATTTTTTTTCGCCGACTGGTTCCCCATTTTATGAAGACGGGCTTCCGAGTTGCCCATGCGGCGGGGTGTCTTGCGAATGCCGGCGGACTTTTCTTTCGTTTGCTGAATGGTTTTTTTCAGCCGCTTCTTTTCCTGCCGGTAGGCTTCGTACGCACTCTGATCCCGGCTTCGTTCAGCTTCTTTCTGCGCCGCATAGTCGCTGTAGTTCCCTTTGTAGCTACTGATTTTTCCGGCTTCCACTTCCAGAATGTCGGTGCACAGTGTATCCAACAGCCGTCGGTCATGGGAAATCAGAAGCAGTGTTCCCTTGTAGTGGTCAAAAAACTGTTCCAGTTGTTCAATTCCTTCCATGTCCAGGTTGGTGGTGGGTTCGTCCACCAGCATCAGCGGTGCCGGATTCTGAAAGGCGGCCGCTGCCCGATAACGGGTTTTTTCGCCACCGCTGAGATTTTCCCGCCAGAAGACCGGCACATTGAACCGGGATGCCATTTCCGGTAATAACTCCTTGATTTCAGGGGGTTCCATTTGAGACCAGAAGACAGCCGGCACATGGAGGTGTACCAGCCCCGCATCCGGCTCAAGCTGCCTGCCGAGAAGCCGGAGCAAAGTGGTTTTGCCTGCCCCATTGGCACCGACGATGCCAATGCGCCGCCCCGCTTCAACCTTCAGTTGTTCAATATGAATCACTTCACGGATTCCAAAGCTTTTGGAAATCCCATTCGCTTCAATTACATACAAAAAAATCCCCTCCGTTCAATTGGGAGAGGATGCCACTTTCGGATAACAGAAAGGCAACAGCGCAATATCACCCCCTGAAGGGTATGTGCGCCGTGTGCTGATCCCGTAAAGATGCCGTCCTCTCGCGTTTTCAAAAGATGTTCACCACAACACTCCTGACAGCAGCTTGCCGGCAAGAACGAATGTCATGATGCTTCTTTGTGACGTGAGGTTATTTGCGCATCTTTTCAGGCACCTTTTCCTTTCGTGTATTGGTTTTAGAATTTTGTTTCCTGTAATCACCTGTACCATTTTATTATAAAATGTTTCAGAGCGGATTGTCAAATGCGCGCATTCATCATGGCTTTACTGGACTTTTTCCAGCCTGAAAATCACATGGTGATACTGTTCTTGACCCTCTTTGGGAACTGGCCTAACGCCCACCTGGTCAAAGCCGCTGTGGGTCACTTCGTTGGTGATGCGAACGCCGGCAATTTCACGGGTATAGCTGTCCCGCTGGCTCAGCATCTCCTGTAATCCGGACCTGAAGATTAACCCATAACCGTTCACGTTCTTCTGGGCACCTATAAAGGCCATCACCATCAGTTCTTTCTGGTAGCTGTAAGTAGGTTGCCAGAAATCTGTGTCGGTTCGCTCCACTTCGAAGCTGACACCTGTTACCAAACCGTTCTCGACGGTGAGTTCATGGGTGGGAGGCGGCCCGTCAAAATCAAAATAAATGACACTTCCCCGATGATCTGACGATTCCACCCATTCCCCCGTTGCCGTCATACGGCGGCTCATGGTTCCCCTGTTTGGCCGGGAAAGCAGGTCGTTCACATTGGCTGCATAGGCTTCCGGTGTCAGATCTCCCCGGTGCACCGGCAACTGGGCCTGCATGATGATCCAAAAGGCAGTGGCCAGCACCATCACATAGGCACCCGCCATGATCCAGCCCCGTAGCGGCCGGGTATCTTTCAACTGATAGCTCAGCCCTTCATCCCATTCCAGTATTTCCCCCTGCAGGGTGGCTTCACTGCTGCGCCAGCAACGCACCAGATTATAAATGGGAATGCCATAACCCAGCCCCTTGGAGAATACGCCCAGCATCCGACTGAACCCTTGGCTGTAGGTGAGCCGGGACCCATCGGTATTGCGAATCTCAAGCCCGAATATGAACTTCCCCGGGGTGGTTCCCCAGAAAGCCAGCAGGGCCGGTTCGATGACCATCATCATGGCCAGTGTTATGTAGCTGTCCAGCAGATTGAAGAAAAAACTGTTTGGCGGATGCCACCAGATGATAAAATAATGAAACACAGCCCATATGATGCCGTACAGGGACTGATCAAAAGACCGGGCAATCAGCCGCCGCCAGGGGTGACCCACGACGGTTGATTCAACTTCTTTCACAAGTTTCTCATCATCAGCCATGCTCTGTGTTGTTGCTGCTTCTGTCATTGTCATTCATTCCCTTCTTGTTGTCCTTACATATCAGCTGTTCTCCGTAATCTCATTCCGCCCGTTCATCTCAGGTATTTTTCCCATCCATATGCATTTCATGAGACGACTCTCAACATGACCCATTCTACGCGTTGGAAACAGGTGCGTCAAGTCAACTGGGCTTTTGAGGGTCATTTAGACCCCCTCTTAAGTCTTTCCGAAATTTCTCTTGCGATCATGACTGACGCAAAAAAGGAACTCCTTGTTTGCTGTCCAAAGAAATTCCCTTTTTCGTCTCTTATGGGATGTAGGGGGCTATGTCTTCCGCCCGGCAGCCCTAAGTGGCCGGTCGGTATCAGATTTCCACTTGAAGCATATGAAACATATTGTACTTTTACAAGTGCGCAAGAATTATCTCCATTTCTCCTGCTATTTTCATTGAACCAAATTGATGAGGCACCATAAAATGATCGCCTTTTTTCACCTCTATCCCAGCAACGCGCCCGCTGCCTTTGATGACACTCGCCAATTTAAATGTCTCATCATGCTCAAAAATTAGATTTTCGCTTACTGTCAGCTTCCAGACTGTAAAATGTTCCTTTGCCACTAAACATGTCTGACTTCCACCTGCCATATGTGAAATCTGCGGTGTTGACGCGTAATCTTGATGAGGTATGGTGATCACATCCAAACTCTTGCTTATATCCAATTTTCTCGGCCTGCCGCCTTCCAGCCGGTTAAAATCAAACACACGATACGTCACATCACTGGATTGCTGAATCTCCAACAGCAGCGTGCCTTTTCCGATGGAGTGGATCGTGCCTGCCGGAATGTACAAAAAGTCCCCGGGTCTAATCTTCTTTTTTTTCAGCAGCTCTCCCCATCGTTCTTCCCTGATCATTGCTTCCATTTCATCTATATGTGATGCATGATGACCCAGAATGAGTTCAGCGCCTTCTTCACATTCTAAGATGTACCAGCATTCTGTTTTTCCCCGTTCACCATTCTCGTGCCGGTGTGCATAATGATCATTTGGATGCACCTGAACGCTTAAATCCTCTTTTGCGTCAATGATTTTTATCAACAACGGAAAAGTGGCTCCTTTTAGATTTCCAAAGATAGACTTTTCATGTTGCCACAACCAGCTAAGTGTTCGACCTTTATACCTGCCATTGATGACGGTGCTGTCTCCATTGGGATGTCCGCTGACTGTCCAGCATTCACCGATCTTGTCGCCTGCAAGGGCCGTATCAAAGTACTTTGCAAGCCGGTTTCCGCCCCATAATTTTTCATAAAACAGCTTGTCAAAAAAAATCAGCTCCATTAGATCCCCCTTCCATACTTTTATGGTCTGCTGTTTTCTCATACCTTGTATATGATTGACTGCTCTGCTTTTTCCAGTTAGCTGCATGCATATTGTCATTAGTTACAGAAGCTGATGCGCCAGTATCAGTCCGCCAGTAATACCTGCATTATTCCCCAGTGACGGAAGCACAATATACTCATCCACCTCAGGTGTATCCACATAGCCTGCCAGCATCAACGCGAACTCTTTTTTGACACATGTCAACACCTTGCTTTGATTCATGACGCCTCCCCCCAGAATAATTCTTTCGGGCCGGAGTATGAGCGTGTAGTTCAGCAAAGCCTGGGCTAAATAGTGCCCAATCATCTCCCATACTTGATGGTTCTTGTCTAATTCTTCTGCTTTTACCCCTACTCTTTTCTCAATGGCCGGACCCGATGCAAGCCCCTCCAAACAGTTTCCATGATAAGGGCAGACTCCTTGAAAGGGGTCTGCAGAATGATTTCTCAAGATAATATGTCCCATCTCTGCATGACCAAAGCCTTCGATGAACCTGCCGTTAAAAATGGCACCGCCACCCACTCCGGTTCCAACAGTCAGGTAAATGCAGCTATGCTTATCTTTCCCACTGCCCAAATGATATTCGCCCAAACAAGCCGCGTTCACATCGGTTGTCCAGCCAATTGGGAACTGATAATGCTTTTTCATTTCACCCAGAAAATTGTAATTTCTCCACTTTACTTTGGGGGTGGAAGTAATGTATCCATAATTTGACGCATGTTGATTAATGCCAATGGGTCCAAATGAACCAATTCCCATGGCTTCAATCTCATCATAGGCGTCAAAAAAACCAATGATTTTTGCCATGGTTTCCTCTGGATAGGTGGTTGGAAAGGATGTTCTGTCTATGATATTAAACTGGTGATCTCCCACTGCACACACAAATTTGGTTCCCCCTGCTTCAATGGCTGCCAGCATACTGATCACTCCTTCGTGGTGCCTCCCTTGCCCCAAGGCAACTTTTGTCATGACAATAATGAAAACGAATGATTCTGCATAAAGTTTCACAGGCATCCCGAATTACCTATAGGATATGAAAACCCAGCAGGATATGAAAACCCAGCAACCATAGACTGTACCATGCGTCAGGTTGCCGGGTTTTCTATGAAAAAAGAGAAGGCATTTTAACAGCCCTGTGTATTACAGGGATGACTTGTCAATCACCGACACACCTGTGTCAACTAATTCGTCTGCAATCGTCTCTCCTTTAAGTGCTTTAACTGCAGTTTTCATGCCTTCGTAACCCATCACATCTGGATTCTGTGCCATTGTCGCCAGTAATTGTCCTTCTGAAATCAACTGCAGGATGGTGTCTGATTTGTCAAAACCAACACCCACAACTCCTCCACCAGCTTCTTTAATGGCATTTCCCGCTCCCACTGTTGAACCTTCATTGGCGCCAAAGATTCCCACGACCCCTTCAGTAATGTAGTTGGCCGCAATGTCTTGTGATCTTGCCGCGTCCCCTTCTCCGTACTGGGTCTGCAACAGCTCAAAGGCTGTGCCTTCAAATGCTGCTCTAAATCCATTTTCTCTTGCCACTACTGAGGAAGTGGATGCATTCACATTCACAATACCAATTTTTCCTTCGGTGATCCCTTGCGCTTCCAATGCTGCCAGCATTTCCATACCGGCTGTTTTTCCAGCCGCTTCATTATCTGTGGCCAGTGTCTGCACCGCAGGGAAATCTGCCGGCGAATCAACATAGATAATTTTAATGCCTTCATTTTCCGCTTCCCTCAGCGCTGAAGTAACCGCATTGGGACCGTTGGCTGCCAACAGTATGGCTTGTGCCCCGCCGGCAATCGCATTATTGATACTCTCGATTTGTTTTGCATCATCTTTAACGTCAGGCGCCAGCCATGTGTAGCTAATATTACCCAGCTCTTCAGCCGCCTGTTTTGCCCCTGCATCCACCGTCACCCAGTGCTGATCCATTTGATCCATTGTGATCAGATACACCTTAAAGCTTTCCTCTGCTGTTGCCTGACCTGCCGGTTCGCCTGCGTTGGTGGAACCGGTATCATTGGAGCATCCAACCATGGCCATCAGAAGCATCAAAACAAGAACTGCTGTCACTAATTTTCTCATCATGTTAATCCCCCTTGATTTTATTTTAAAGCTTTCGCTTTAAAGACATATTCAGGCACGTTGAAAAAAGTTGGGTTGCGTTCACGCTGCCGCTTTCCCTTTTTTGTTTTTTCTATTATTGGCTCTTAAGACAATGTCTAAAAGAACAGAAATAATGACGATGACCCCAATCACGATATTTCTGATGGCCACAGGCGCTCCAGCAAACTGAAGCCCGTTCTGCAATACGCCCCATATGGATGCGCCAACGATTGTACCTAGGAGTATGCCCTGACCACCCAGGGTACTGACACCACCAATCACCGATGCTGCAACAGCGTATAATTCATAGGTGGTCCCCGCATCCATGGTGCCCATACCGCTGATGGCCGTCATGATCAGGCCCACGGTTGCTGCACAAACAGCACTGACAAGATATGCTTTTGTAACGGTCTGTGCAATATTCACGCCAGATAAGTGTGCTGCATGGGCATTGCTGCCGACCGCGTAAATATGCCTGCCTGTTCTGGTTTTGCTCAGGATAAAGTTAAACACCAGCCATAATCCAAGGGCAATCCAGATGGTATTAAATAGTCCCGCTGTTTTTCCATAATAAAAGAGTTCTCTAAACCCTTCAGCCCCTGCTCCAATCGAGTCTGTATTGTAATTGTTGTTCACAATTTGGGCGATCCCCCGGGCGATGGTCATTGTTCCCAATGTGGCAATAAATGGTGGCAGTTTTGCTTTTGACACCAACTGCCCATTCAGTATGCCCATGGCCAGTGCTGCCACATAGGTGAACCCAACTGCCAACCAGGGGCTCATGCCTTTGGTCATTAATGTGGCCGAAATCATACAACTCATGCCCACCACTGATCCAATGGACAAATCAATATTCCCGGTGATAAGTACATAAGATTGTCCAATACCAATCAATATGATGGGGGCGATTTGTCTAAGCAGATTGGAAACGTTTCTGCTGGAAAAGAAGTTGGGATTTAAGATGCCGAATACGACAACCAGCACCACCAACCCCACAGACGCCGTAATAACCTGCCCCATTCCTCTTTTCGAAAACACTTTTAGCATTTTTTTGCCGAGATCCTTATTTCCCATACCCAGTCTCCTCTGCTTTTTTTACGCGATGTCATGATGAATCTTTTTATCAAACTGCGTTGCATACGCCAGAATGGAATCCTGTGTTGCCTCTTCGATGTCCAGCTCTTTTGTGATTCTGCCATCTGCCATTACCAATATTCTGTCGCTAATTCCAAGTATTTCCGGCATTTCCGACGAAACAAAAATGACACCGATTCCCTGGCTTTTTAACGCATTCATGATATTGTATATTTCCACTTTTGAACCAACATCGATGCCCCGTGTCGGCTCATCGAATATCACCACTCTTGAGTTTCTTGCAAGCCATTTTCCCACCACTACTTTTTGCTGATTACCACCCGACAGGCTCTCTGCATCCACATCTGAGTTAGCCAGTCGTATATCTAAATTCTTAATCGCTTTCACGGTCATTTCTTCTTCTTTTTTTGTGTTCACAATCCCCAATGGGTTAACCATCATATCCAAATTGGGTAAAGCGATATTATCCTTAATGCTGAGCTTGGTGCACAATCCGTCTTTTTTTCTGTTTTCGGGAGCCAGAACGATCCCTGCATTGATGGCATCAATCGGTTGATTGATTTCCACCACTTCACCATCTATGATAATGGTGCCTGATTCCTTTGCATCTGCTCCAAAAATCGCCCGGGTCGTTTCCGTTCTGCCTGCTCCCATGAGTCCTGCAATACCCACAATTTCTCCCTCGTACAGAGAAAAGCTAATATCCTTCACCAGTTTCCCTGCATTTAAATGCTGCACTTCAAAAATCTTACGCCCCACACTTCGGTTAACCCTTGGGAACTTTTCTGTGATTTCTCTGCCAACCATATGGGCGATCACTTCTTGAATACTGGTATCCTTAAAATCCATGGAAGTAATATACTGTCCATCACGGAGAATCATCACTCGATCAACAATGTGTTGCAGTTCTTCCAACCGGTGAGAAATGTACACAATGCCACAGCCTTCGTTTTTTAAGCGATTGATGATGGTGAACAGCTCGTCGATTTCTTGAGAGGTTAGTGCCGATGTGGGTTCGTCCATAATGAGTATTCTTGCATTGGTGGACAGTGCTTTTGCTATTTCCACCATTTGTTGCTTAGAAACAGACAGATCCCCCAGGACTGTGTCCGGATCAATATCCATGCTCAAACTGCTGAGAATTTCCGACGCTTTTTGATTCATTTCCGCATCTGATAAAATGCCTTTTTTAGTCACTTCCCGGCCAAGAAAAATGTTCTGGGCCACAGTGAGGTGGTCGCACATATTCAGTTCCTGATGAATAATGGCTATTCCAAGTTCTTGTGCCGCGACAGGGTTCATTTCTGTCACCATTTCACCAAAGATCTTCATTGTCCCTTCATCCATTGTATAGACTCCTGACAGAATTTTCATGAGGGTTGATTTGCCGGCACCATTTTCTCCCAGCAATGCCAGCACCTCACCAGCTCTTAGCTGAAGCGACACATGATCCAGTGCCTTCACACCCGGAAAACCCTTGGAAACGTTTTCCAATTCCACAATAAAATTGCCCATAAGAAACCCCCTCGTCCTGCTTCCGTCACATTGTCTTAAAAAGATACCATACTTTTTAAAAAAATGAGGTAGGAATTCTTTTGAAATAGGGGGACATTTTTTAGATATTTCGTTTTATTACTGCTTTTGATATGATTCTTCACCTTTGTGTTGTTCTTCATTTCTATGCTGTCTTGCAAGGCCCGGTTCCCTGATGAATTGAAATTCTATAATCTAACGTGGGACAGTTCACTCTTGTCATAGTTTTTCAGGAAAACACCGTTCTCCATCATTAGCAGCCTGTCTGAAACAGTTAATGTGTCTGCAATGTTTACTGCCAGTATAATGACAGCACTTCCCTTATTTTTGAGCCTGTTGATGAGTTTTACAATACTGCCGCGCAAATACATGTCGGCATCAGCAAAGGGCTGCATAATAAACACCACTTTAGGATTAAAAATTTCAACTCGATAATAAGCCAGCTGATACAGCGATTTTGCGTCCAGCGTTCTGATGTCCTTTACATCAATATCGTTTCCCATCAATAGATGGTATTCTTCTTTTATGCTTTTTAGAACTCTTTTGGGGATCACATATGTTTTCAGCTTGTAGTCCATCAGAAACGTTACGTTTTCCAGGTATGACATATGATAAAACAGCATATTTTTGACAGGATTTTCCGGAATAAACACCACTTTGTTTTCCAATAGGTTGCCTACGCTGATGGGATCTATTCGTTGACCGTCCAACAATAATTCACCGCTGATCGGTTGAAAAGACCCTTGAAGTATTTCGGCGATATCTTGAATGCCCTTGTTGTTCACATCAAGCAGCGTCACACACTCCCCTCTTCTGACAGAGAAGCTGATGTCGTTAAGATGTTCTGTCTTAAAGTGATGACATTCAAAAATGCCTTGAAATGACTTGCTTTCATGAGTGCTGCTGTGACGGTCAAAGGCGATGATATATGGCTGTATCGTCTCCACAGAAAAATCTTTTTGATCAATCACCTTGATGACGCTGCCATTTTCCAAAAGACATACCCGGTCACAAATTTTAAATGCCTCTTCATGGTGATTTGCTATGTAGATAAATGCGGTTCCTTTGCGGGCATAGGGGAGCATCAGCTCTTGAAACACGCCCAGCTCTTCAATGCTTAGAAAACTTGCCAGCTCATTGAGTATAATCAGCTGGGCACCGGTGATCAATGCCTTGATTAACTCAATAATCGTTTTTTCAAACATGGATAACGCTGAAATGTATTCGTTGGCACGTATCTTAACGCCCATTTCTTTTAGTAATTGATCGGTTTTCTCCTGAAGTTTTTTTTCATGAATAATGTGCTCATTAAACTGATTGTTGAGGACATTAATATTATCTGTTACTTTTAAGCTTTCTATTAGCTTTGTCTCTTTATCAATAACATACACTTTGTTGTTGGTCATATTGCTATGTTCATAATAGTTGACTAACGTTTCGTTAAAGTAAATTCTGCCAAACTTGATGGATTTGTTTTGAGCTATCAGTTCTATCAACTGCTTCTTGCCATGATTGTTCAAAGGGATCAATCCCATTATTTCACCCTTGAAGACATGAAAATTAATATTGTCCAAATAAGTGATCCCGTCAATTCGACTGGTGACATTTTCCACCCTCAGAATTTCTTCCTTCATCATTGGCATCACACAACACCTCACCTTATAGGGGCTCCTTAATCAGCGGCATGGTTATTTCCACATCTGTACCTGCCCCCACACGGCTATAGATGTAGACCCCGTACTCATCACCAAAAATTAATTTGATTCGGTTGTTGACATTCAACAGAGCAATTCCTGCCTGACTTTTATCTTCTTTCATATACTCCAGCGAAGCCCCTCGAAGTTTTTTATTCAGACTTCGCACCCGGTTTTCTTCAATGCCCACCCCATTATCCGAAATGATAATCATCAATCGTTTCTGGGTGGCTTGAATTTTTAATGCCAGCATTCCCACCCCCATTTTCCGCTCTACCCCATGGAAAATGGCATTTTCAAAAACTGGTTGCAATGTGAGTTTTGGTATTTTCGCTTTAAGAATCTCCTTTTCTTCCCCTTGTTCCACTTGATATTCCGTATGAAAGTTCAGTTTCTCTCCAAATCGAAACTTTTGGATAAGATAGTAGTTCTCCACATTTGCAATCTCATCTTCAAGGCTGACCAGCTTATCGACGTTGGAAATGGTATATCTGAAGAAAGTGGCCAGAGCTTCTGTCATATTGGCAATGCTATCCACACCTTCAATCAATGCCTCACTGCGAATCCCTTCCAAGGTGTTATACAGAAAATGTGGGTTAATCTGATTTTGAAGCGCCAGGTATTCAGCATGTTTTTTAGAGCCTTCAATGAGTTCTTTTGTGTCTATGATCTCCTTGAATTTTTGAAAAGCAAGATGGGAAGCTTCGTTAAAGTGTACCCTCACGTCAAAGACACCTTTGAAAATGTACCCTTCCTGAAATAATCTAAGTACCTTGCTTGTTTCTTTATACGGTCTGTAGATCCATTGATAGGAAATGTAGATTCCACCAATGATCAGCGCTGCATACAGCGCCAGCCATGCGTAACCGCTCTTGTTCGTTGACATAAAAATCAACCGCAGACAAACGAGTGTCAACAAAGAGCCCATCACGAGCAACAGCACAACAACTCTGGTCAATAGGTATGGTCCCCGGTTATCTCTCATCTTTTTCTCCTAAGAAAATATTTTTCTGTATTCATTGGGTTGTAAACCCGTGTGCTTTTTAAATGACTTGGTAAAATATTTCACATCATTATATCCCACCATCAAAGACACGTCCAAGATCCTCAAATCAGATTCTTTAAGCAGTGCCTTTGCTTTTTCAATTCGGGTCTTTGACAGATACTCAACGAAAGAGCTGCCTGTCTCTTTCTTGAACACACTGCTAAAATAGCAGGCATTAAACCCGATATGCGTGCCTACTTCTTCCAGTGTCAGCTGGTTCATATAGTTCTCTTCAATATATTTCTTTGCCTGTCTGATTGATTTTAAACCGCTGCGAGATCCATCTTCGATAAAAGCGCTGATGGAAGTTGTGATATGGAAACTAAGGGCTTCAAATAGTTCATCCACAGAGCTGGCTTGTTCCAGACGACGAATGAGAACGTTTTCATGTTCTATGGCAGTACTAAAATGACTATGACTGCTCTTCATGGTCATCTCGTATAAATGAAGTGTTTCCTGAACCATTTGTTTTAGATAAGCACCGCTGATGGGAACCTGTTCGATTTCTTTCTTAAACGCACCAATGGCCCTTTCAATACCTTCCAAATCCAAGTGTTCTATTTTGGGGATGAATTTTTTGGAAAAACGATGATACAGATGATCCACTACAGCCTGATCCATCATCTGATGTTTTGGCATAATAACGCTGCCTCTTCCCGTCACAATTCGATCTTCCACTAACTGACTTGCCGATCCCAGAGATTCCACCAGACCATTCAGGTCCCCCTTTTCTTCTCCAATGGCAATGGTCACAACAAACCCTTGCTTTCTTCCTTCCATTTGATTGCTCTGTTCCAAGATCTGATTCAGTTCCTCTTCCATGTTGTTTTTCTGCTCTGAAGAATAATTCATGATCAAATAGAGCGTTCTCTGTTTTCTGACAACCTCCCCTTCATACACTAAATTTTGAATAGAGGCTGTCAGACGGGCAGTCATTTCATCCATCAGATTTTGAAGACTTAGCGACCCGTTCTCTGATTCTTGATCAATCTTGATGCATGCCACACCAAACAACCCTTCTCGAAAATTGAAGTGGTACGTCTCGTTAATTTCACACAATCGATGCTCGTGATAACTTCGCGCATTAATAAACATAAGATCATTTAAAAACGATTGCCTTGTCTTGCTCACATCGTCTTTAAGCATCATTACATAGTCTTTTTCCAAATCAATTTGGTCATTTTTTTTGTTAACACAGGTGATCACTTTCATCAGTGATTTGAGCAGTTCGTTTTGATTGATGGGCTTTAGTAAATACTCCTGCACACCTAAAGCAATTGCTTTTTTAGCATACTCAAACTCGCCATACCCACTGATGATGATAAACTCGACATCGTTTCTTATTTTTTTTATTTTTTCGATCATCTCCAGCCCGTCACAACCAGGCATTCTAATATCAGTAATGACAATATCAGGTTTTTCTTTTTCAACCAGAGCCAATGCTTCCACACCATTATGTGCAGTCCCCACCAGGCACATCTCATGCTTCTCCCACTCAATTAACTTGATAATTAACTGACATATCCGCACTTCGTCATCCGCAATGATCACTCTCACCATCTGCTTCAACTCCCCCATCATCAGGCTTCAGTTGCGACCACATCTATTGGCTTAAACCCGACTATGTTACATGTGCTACAGGCTGATTATACCATTACCACTACGCATCACAAAATATTCTGTCTCATCTGCACGTGCTGGCAGAGGAACACCTTCTTCGAACACTTAAAATTTTATTGCCAACATGACGGATTCTTGCCGCTATGCTTTTTTACAGTGTGGTTTTTCTTTTATCTCTTACTGCTTTTTGATAGAATGGAAATCGAGTTGTTTCGTCAATTGTTTCAAACAGATGTTCCATTACAGGAGGAATTATCCATGCAAAAAAAAGACATTTTGGAATTAAAAAAGCGGTTTAAAAAGAACGACTGCACTTTCACCAGGGTGTGTGGCTGCTATGTAAGCAATGACCAGCGCATCCTGCTGCAGTTTCGGGAAACCTTTCTCACCCTGGAAGAGGATGATGCTTTCAAATATCTGGAAATTGCAGGAAAAGTCATGTCCGGCGGTATTGATAATCAGATTTTGTCATTGCAGTTTCCTTTGGATGAGAGCCTTGAAAATCAGCAGCAGGCTTCTCTTTATCAGCTGAAAAAAAGCCAGCTGAAGGACGACGAACTGCTGAGCACCTTTTATCAGTCTGTGATTGATCAGTATGATCACGATAACAGCAATTATCTGATTTTGTTGTTTCATGATGCCTATGATGTTATCACCAAAACCAGCGACAATGCCAAGCTGGATGAGTCTGAAGAGGTATATGAATACCTTTTGTGTGCCATCTGCCCCGTCACCCTTTCTGAGCCAGGCCTTCGTTATGATGAGCAGGTACAGAAAATCAAGGCACGGGCACGGGACTGGGTGGTGGAAAAACCTGTGGTGGGCTTTGTTTTCCCCGCCTTTATTGAGCGCAGCCCCGATGTGAACACGGTGATGTATTACACCAAGAACCCCAAAGCACCTCACCCGGAAGTGATGGCCGGTGTACTTGGCTGTCTTCCCAGGCAAACAGCCACTTTGCAGCGGGAATCCTTTCAGATGATTGTGAATGACTGCCTGGGACCAGACGAGGAAAAGGGCGAGCGTGCCCTGCTGGAAATTCATGAAAACCTGCGCACCATGGTGGAAGACCATGAGTTTCAATACGAAGGAATGGAAGAGCCTCCTTTTCATTTGAATCAGGAACAGGTACAGCGTTTAATGCAGGAAAGCGGCATTCCCGAAGAGGCGGCTGCCAAAATTGAACTTTCTTATCGCCAGTGTTTTGAGGAAGATCTGCCTCTGGCCAAGCATATCATGGACCCCAAAGTTCTAAAAGCCGGCGAACAGCGCAAAAAAGAAACCCGCCTGGAGAGGCAGGTGGAAACACTGCAGACGGAACTGGAAAAAGTCTCCAGCGATCTTCAGCCAGATATGAATGAAGTGATTCTGCGGGTGAATCCCAGTAAGACTTCCCAGATTTCCACTCAAATCATTGATGGCCAGCGTTGCCTGGTAATTCCCCTTGACGCGCACGAGCAGGCCACCATCAACGGCCAGCGGCAAGCCCCCGGGGAGGAGACTGAAAAAAAAGCCTGATCACAGTCCCCTGATCCACCTGGCTGTCAATTTCCAGCCTGCCCTGATTCAGTTGAACAAATTCCCTGACAATATTAAAGCCCAGGCCCGTGCCCCTTTCATTGGCCGTTCCCACAGTTGATTCATTTATTTCTGACACCAATAGCTTCTCCACTTGCTCCGGTGTCATGCCCACACCATGATCCTGCACCTGGATGATCACTTCCCGGGAGTCCTGGTGCACGCTGAGATTAATATGGCCGCCGGTGTGTGAAAACTTAATGGCATTGGACATCAGGTTTCGGATAATGGCCTCTGCACTTTTGGCGTCTGCCATTATGGTCAATTCTGGATCGCCCGATATATTTATTTGCAGTGCCTTTTTTTCCAAAATGCCCTTCAGCCCGTTCACCGCCTCATCCATGATTTCCATGGGACTGATTTCCATTGTATCCAGCTTCAGACCCTCCATGTTCACAGAAGCCCAGGATAGCAGGTTATTCACCAGGCTGTAGGTTTCTTTGGTGGTTTCATGCAATTCGTTGAACAGCTCTTTCTGTTCTTCGGGATCAAAGGCTCTGGGATCGTTCGTAAGCACTTCCACCACACCCAGCAGATTATTGAAGGGACTGCGCAGGTCATGGCCAATGATGGAAAAAAGCTTCATTTTGGTTTCGTTGGCTTTTGTCAATTGGCTTCGTTTCTTTTCCAGTCGCCTGAATATGATTTCATAGGGCTCCTGAATGCCTTTTTCGACAATGGACTTGTAGATCAGATAAAAGGAAATGATTTTGAAATAATGTCCCATAACATTGGAAATACCATAGTTATCAATGTAGAAAGTGAAGAACAGTTCCGAGATAATGGTCATGGCCACTGAGAGGCCGATGAGGCGCACCAGATGGGGGCCAAAATGATCCCTGTAATACCTCAGTCCCACCAGTACCAGCATAAGAATACCCATAACCATATAACCGCTGATGATTTTAAAAGGAGTTTGTCCCACACCGGCGATGAAGGCCTCCGGGAAAATTTTCCAGACAAAGATCGCCAGAATTCCCAGTGCAGAAATAAGCGTATACACCATCATGACCCACAGTTCACTGCATTTCTTTTTCTGATGAAGATAATAGAAACCTGCCAACAGGGTAAGGCTTTCCATATACCGGCCAAGCACCCACAACTGATTGGCGTGATAGTCGTAGTTGGGAAATATGTTCATGCCTGTGTATCCCAACACGTGCAGAAAGTCGATATTGGCAATAAACAGATATGCCAGCCCAATGAAATGCAGGTAGTGGTCATCAATATAGTGCCGGGCATTCCATGTGATGACAAACATGAGGACTGCGATGACAATGGCGAAGCCCTCAGCATACGCGTGAAAAAGCAGAAAATTGCTGGTCATCAGGTAAAGACTAACCAACAGTGCGGCGTACATGAAAGCAGAAAGCAGCTTGTTGTTTTCTTTTACCCTGTTCATGGTGTCCTCCTATTATTTGTCGATGTGATAAATGATTCCGGCTTCCTTTTTGACAATGTTGTAATATTGCAAAATCAGTCCTGCCAGAAAACGTCCTAAATTCAAATGGTTATCTCCTCATTGAAGATACCTCTGGCTACGAAGACCGCCTTGACACCTATTATACCCGAAAAGAGCGGTCATTGTTTTTTGAAAAGGCGCCATCCATGCTGATTTATGGAGCAGCGAATGAAAAGACACCCTGAGAAGGTGTCTTGAGGTTGAAGACAAAGGACTTTGGTCAGGGCGGCTGATTCCAACAGGCACTCACACCGGACTGACTTTTTCATTATCATCCTTATGCACGTACACATAATAGGTATAGGCTAAGTCCAGGCGCTGTCCGGCAGTGCCGGTTCTGGCTCTGCCCGAACCCATCACATTGGCATTGTTCCGGTTAACCACGCGGGTTTTGTATTTTATCCGGCTTTTTTCCAATGCATCACACACACGCTGATATTGATCCAATGATGTTCCCACATATACTTCACGCCGGTTCCAAAATCCGATCATTTTAACCCCTCCTTTTAATCTCCCTATCCATTTTCCTTACGGAACTTCTTATGCACCTTCTTAAGCCGGCAAACTCATTGACCCGTTGTTCCCTGTTTCCTGCCGGCTGTCTCACGCACCATAGCGGGCACAATTCTGAAGGGAGCTGCGGCGGCCGTCACCTGACTGACGGTGCCGGCTGATAAGCTTCTGCATGGGATTCGGCAGCAACCGTATGCCTATACTGATTCTCGTTCATATTTTAATCTTCCTTTCCGAAAGGTGCTGTCGCTCAGCAGCAGCTCGCAGCAATAGGCACTTATAATGACGAGGGTGACATCGATCGCCACTCTGACAAGAACATCCACAAGAAATCCTTTGAACAGCAAGGGCATGAAGCAGATGAACAAAAGCCAGGTTGTGCCGAAAATACAGATGCCAAATGTGACAGATTTCATGATTTTAAGATCATCCTTCACCGCATGATGTAAGAGAAGATAGGCCGCTCCCATTGTCAGACCCATGAAGAACGTCCAGACTGCCGTTGACAACCCGTTGACCCGATACCCGGACATAATCAGTTCAGTATGGTACGCCACATACCTTCCCACCAAAAACAATGTAGCAAAAACAATCAAGGTCAACAGGTTCTTTCTTTGACTAGCCAGCTTCTTCATATCCGGGTTCTTTCTCCTCTTAACCAGGCTTGATGCCGGCCGAGTGCTTTCATTGTTGCCGGTGAACAGACTTAAAAGAACGCTCATGACCACGACAGGGATAAAGTCTGACAAACCCACGATGAACTCGTTCAGCAATGAATTGCCGAAGAGTGCCACCCCTTCAAGCATCGCTATTAGCCACATCATACCGATTGCGATCCCATATCGCAACCCTTTTGTGAACTTTGACCCTTTTATACTGCCTTCGAATCGATGAAAAACATACGCCACCCCTGAAAAAGCCAGCACCGCCCACAGGATGGCTGCTCCTTCTTCGCCCACATGTTCAGCGAGGGAGCTCAGTTCCAATGCATGTGGTGCTGTCTCACTGTATCCACCGGTCAAAACGTGCAAAAGAATATCCAATGCGACAGCGATGGTTATGATCACTGCATATTTCCATTTCTTACTTTTCATGGATCGCTTTCCTTTCATTAGTCGGTTTCCTTCTCACAGCAGTCGTTTTCGTTTCATTAGCCCTTTCTTTTCACAGTTTTTTCCCCATTGATCTGGGAAGGGATTGCCCTCATTCTCTGCCATTCAAAAAGTGGTGTGTCTATTAAATTACTTAAGTTATATAATAGGGTAAATTTATCTTCCTGTCAATGATTTTAACATCTTTCAGCTGTTCTTCACCTACTGCACATACACTATGAGGGTTTCCCTGGCAATGACATGTTGGTTGCTGCTGCCTTCGAAGGTGATGACATGAAAATTGCCATGGTTCAGCAGGGGATCCGGCATCTCCAGGGAAAGGATGCCCGTTGCCGCATGCCACTCCGGTTCGTAGACAATGCCGTTAACGATCACCCGAAAGGTGGCGGCCTCCACAAAATCACCGCCATGACTGATAACGTTAGCCGTAAAGCGGGGGCGGGCGTTGTGGATGATTTCCCCTGGCTGAAGTTCCGGCAAAATGGTGAACCCCAGTCCTCTTGGGGAAGACGACTGGTGGGCCAATGCCTCCACTTCTCTAAAGACGCGCAGCAAATTGCCCCCCAGTATTTTTTCCAGTTCTTCTTCTGAATAGCCTCGCCTGACCAACTCTGCTGTCAGTGCCGGCAAGTAGGACGCATTGGGCAAATCCACCGGCATGGGCGCCCCGTCGAAATCGGAGCCAAGCCCCACATGATCCACTCCAATGAACCCTGCCACATAATCGATGTGATCTGCCAAACGGGCGATGGTGGCCGTCTGCCCCACGTCTGCCACAGTGGTGGACCAGAAGTTGATATGTGCCACTCCCCCGTTTTCTTTCAGTGCCAGCAACTGATCGTCTGACAGATTTCGTACATGGGGCCGCACACCGTCCACACCGGAATGTGAAGCAATCACTGGCGCCTGAACGATGGCCATGGTGTCGTAAAAAGTGGTTTCATTCATGTGGGAAACATCCACGATGATTCCCAGTCGGTTCATTTCCCGAATAACGGCTTTTCCCAGATCTGTGAGTCCTGCATCAGGGCCCTGGTTGGCAACATGGGCACCGGCTCCCAGGGAATTGGGGGTATTCCACACAATCCCGGCTGCTCTAACCCCCAGGTCATCATACTGATGAAGGAGTTCAATGGCGTTTTCATCAGTGAAGGCATACATGCCCTCCAGTGTGGCCACAGCCACATGTTTTCCGTCTGCCAGACCCTTTTCCAGTTCACTCATACTGCGGGCAATGACCATGGTGTCCCTGTTTCGCTGTGCCGTCCAGTGCAGGGCGTTGATGAGTGCCAGGGTGCGGCTGTTGGTGCGGGGAATGATGTGTGCGCTGTCGGTCTGGTACACGTTGTAGGCGGCATAAAAGGCCACATCAAGGCCACCGGCCTTTGCTTTTGCAATGTCCAGCTGAAAATCTGACGGCGTCGTGCCACCGATGTCAATCACCGGCAGCCAGGTGCGTTCATCCACCACTTTCATCATGGTGTCGTTGTGGGTATCGATGACAATGGCGTTTAAATGAATTTCTTCTGCCCTTGGGCTGGATGTGGTGGCCCCGGCAGTGATTCCTCCAAAGCATAGCAACGCTGCCACCAACAATGGAACAAGTCGAATCCAAAGGTTTTTCATTCACATGCCTCCCGCTGATTCATTTTTCCACCTGAAACACGCTTTATCACGAATATGCCGCAGGAAAACTGATAACATCCTCTTTTTTTGCCCAACAAGGAGCTTTCCCCATTTGCCCTCCGATTCTTTTACAGAAACTTTTTGGCAAGCTTCAGTTTTTCCTCATCATAGGGTGCATATCGAAGGGATGGATCCAGCAGCGTGCTGCTTCGCATCATTGCCTTCATGTTGGAAAACAGCTGAAAGGAGGCTTCTCCGTGGTAGCGGCCCATGCCGCTGTTGCCCACGCCGCCGAAGGGCAGGTGGGGGTTAGCCACATGAACGATGCAGTTGTTGATGCATCCTCCGCCAAACTCAATGGCGTCGATGATCTGTTCTTCAATGCGCCGGTTTTCTGTAAACAGATAGAGGGCCAGGGGGTGGCGATGACGGCGAACAATGTGCATCACCTCTTCCAGATCATTAAAAGTCATCACCGGCAAAATGGGGCCAAAAATTTCTGCCTGCATGATGGTATCCTCCAGGGTAATGTCGTCCAGAATCGTGGGCGCCATGTACAGCTGCGCCGGATCGATTTCACCGCCGGTGACCAGTGTTCCCTCAGCCAGATAGCCGGCCAGTTTGTCGAAATGACGCCGGTTGACAATGCGACCATAGCTGTCGCTGCGGGAGGGGTAGGGCCCGTAAAAGGCATGAATGGCTTCCACCATATGGTGCATCAGGTCTTCTTTCACGTCCTGGTGAACCAGCAGATAATCGGGGGCGATGCAGGTCTGGCCCGCATTGTAGTATTTTCCCCAGACAATGCGCCTGGCGGTTACTTCCAAATTGGCATCCTTCGCCACAATGGCCGGGCTTTTACCTCCCAGTTCCAGAGTGACGGGTGTCAGGTGAGGGGCTGCCATGGCTAGAATTTCTTTTCCCACCCCGGTGCTGCCAGTGAAGAAAATGTGGTCGAATCGGTGGGGTTCAATGAGCTTTGGCCCCACTTCAGCACCGGGACCCCGCACCACCGTCACATAACGGGGTTCGAAAGTGCTTTCAATCATGGTTTCAATCAGTGCTGCTGTGTGAGGTGTCTGTTCCGAGGGTTTCAGCATCACGCAGTTTCCTGCCGCCAAGGCTCCAATGAGGGGCACCATCGCCAGCTGAAAGGGATAGTTCCAGGGGCCGATGATGAGCACAACCCCCTTGGGTTCCGGCTGAATATAGCTTTTGGAAGGTTCCAGCACCAGGGGAGTGGACACCTTTTCCGGTTTCACCCAGGAACGCAGGTGGCTGATGCTTCGGCTCACTTCGTCATAAAACAGGGCCAGTTCTGCGGTATAGGCTTCGAAGGCGGGCTTGCCCAGATCTTGATGAAGGGCTTCCATCAGTGCCTCTTCGTGCTTTTTCACCGTTTGCTTCAGGGCCCGAAGCTGTTTCAAGCGAAACAGGGTGGTACGGGTGGCACCGCTGTCGAAATAGATGCGCTGCTGTTGAAATTGTTCTGTGATGGTTGGTTGCATGGAACGACCTCCTGTTCGTTGATTCAGGGAAACTGTACCCCCACTTCACTGTGGGAAAACAGATCCCGGACGGATAGTTCAAAAACAGTTATTGATCCATTATGTCATTATGCCCTTTTCATCATGATATCATTTTCGTCATTGCGTTCTTCTCATCATTAAAACATTTAATTGTAATCATCTATTCCTTAAATTGTTTTTGAATTATACCCATTTCATATGAAAACATAATAAAGTCATGTATAATTTCATTAAATTATTTAATTCGAGAGGAGATATGCCTGATGGACCAGATGGACAGCCATATTCTTGAGATCATGAAGGCGAACGGGCGAGTAACTGTTTCAGAAATCAGTAAAAGGGTGAATCTTTCCATCCCTGCCGTCTCTGAGCGCATCAGAAAGCTGGAAGAGAGCCAGGTAATTGAGGAATACAGCATCAGAGTCAACCGCAGGAAGATGGGCTACCACCTGCTGACCATTATTTTTGTCAATATTGATCACACCGCACACATCGGTGACTTTCGGGAGACCATTGTTGGATTTGAAGAAGTCATTGAATGCCACCACATGGCCGGCGAGTATGATTATATGCTGAAGGTGCTGCTGAAAGACACTGCTGAGCTGGAAGTCTTTCTCAGTCAAAAGCTGAAGGGGATTCCAGGTGTCCAGAAGTCAAACTCATTCATCGTTCTATCCACCTTAAAAGAAATTCCCAACCGATAGGAGGGTCTTTATGGTGATCAGAGGATTCAAATTTGGTATGCTGCTGCAGATAGCCGTCGGCCCCATTTGTCTCTTCGTGTTTCAAACAGCTGTCACTCATGGGTTTCCCGCCGCCATGGCCGGCGTCACCGGCGTCACACTGATTGATGCATTATTCATCCTGGCGGCCATCCGGGGGCTGGGAACGCTGCTGCAACGCAACAACCGCATCAAAAAAGCCCTTCAGACTATCGGTGCGGTCATTCTCATTGTTTTTGGAATCAGTATCATCGCCGGAGCCTTTGGATTTTCCGTCATCCCCAGCGTCACCTTTTTGTCACTGTCCACTGTCACCCATCCCTTTCTGAAAGCTTTGCTGCTGACCCTTTCAAATCCGTTGACGATTCTGTTCTGGGCCGGCGTTTTCTCCACAAAAATGATTGAGGAAGAGCTGCGCCTGGGTGATATGTATCTTTTTGGTTTTGGAGCCGTCTTGTCAACAGTGCTCTTTTTATCCCTGGTCGCCGCCATTGGTCATTCTGTCAATGCGTTTCTGCCAGCTGCACTGCTGACGGGTTTAAATGTGTTCATCGGCCTTGTGTTGATTTTTTTGGGCATCAGGGCATTCAGAAGTGCTTCAAATAAAAAATGGCCAGCTGGGTGCGATCCCGCAGAGACAGTTTGTCCAAGAGAACGGTGATATAATTGCGCACGGTGCCTTCACTCAAATAGAGCTTTTCAGCGATTTCCCGGTTGGAGTGGCCCTCTGCCACCATTTCCAGCACTGCCATTTCGCGGTCGGTGAGCTCCAGATCTGTCTGGCTCATTTTTTTTCCTTCACGAATCATATGGGTAAGGCTGCTGGCCACTTGGGCCTCCAGCACGGTATTGCCCCGGGCCACTGCCCGCAGGGTTTCCACAATGCTTTCTGCCGGCTGACTCTTGAGAATATAGCCCGAAGCACCATGCTTCAGGGCTTCTTTGATGTAGGCTTCATCTTTAAAGGTGGTGAGAATCACCACTTTGGTGGCGGGGTATTGTTCCCGAATGCGCCGGGTGCCCAGCACACCGTCCATCACCGGCATGCGCACGTCCATCAAGACCAGGTCCGGTTGTGCGCTGCCACAGAGGGCCACGGCCTCTTGCCCGTTGGCAGCGGTTCCCACCACCTGAAAATCAGCTTCCATCTCCAGTATCAATGTCAAGCTGTCCCGAATCAGGGCGTCGTCATCCACGATGATGATCTTCAGCATTTCCTTCGCCTCCACTCTCATGATCTCTGGGCAGAATACACACAATCATAAAGCCTTCCCGGGAGTTCACCGAGAAGCTGCCTCCGGCATGGTGCACCCGCTCCCGCATACCGCTGATGCCCATCCCTTCCCGAATTTGCCGGCAGCCGCTGCCGTTGTCCTGAATGAACAGGCGAATGATTTTGTCCCGCACATCCAGTTCCATGGTCACACGGCTGGCGCCGGAGTGGCGGGCGGTATTTGTGAGGGATTCTTTGATGATGGTGGTTAGAATGGCCACCTGGTGGGGGGTGATCAGGCTGAAATCTCCCTGGTGGCGAAAATCAACAGGGCAGTACTGAAAATTGTCAGCGATTTTTTGGAAGTGTGACCAATCCTGTACCTGCCGGGGCCGAATGTTGTGAACGGTGTTGCGAAGCAGTTCCACCGAACCTGCCAGGCCAATGACGGTTTTTTGGATCAGTTCTTTGGTTTTTGCCGGGTCTTTTGCCATCACCCGTTCAGCCGCCTGGAGCTGCAGCAGGTTTCCTGCCAGATCATGACCAATGCTGTCGTGAATTTCCCGCGCGATCCGGTTACGCTCCCTGATTTCCGCCAGGTGGGTGGTTTCTTCTGCTGCCTGCAGCAACTGGTTCTTGGTCGCTTCCAGCACATACCGGTTTTGACGTTCCTGGTCATAGGCCTGCCGGTACGTGCGGCGGGCATTATCCAGCTGCTGTTTCTGAAGGCCGGCATAGGTGCAGACTGCCATGAGCAGCAGATAGGCCATGAACCACTGTCTGTCAAGAAAGAACACGCCCGGCAATAACAGTACCGGTACCAGCGGGACCCATCCCCGGGTCGCCAGGTCATGGGCTGTTATCCCCAGCAATGTGAGGTACAGGGGATTCGCAGCAGACAGGATCAGCACCAGTATCCCCTCAAGGGTTATCATCACCAGGTTACTGAGGTACCGGGCGCGCACCACATAAAAGGCTGCTAAAAGCAGCAGCCCGGCAAATTCCTGCAATGGCACCGTTTCTCCAAACTTCAGGCTGGCGGCAACCCAGATGAGCAGCAGGATTTTCAGTGGGTCTCTCATGGCATTCCCCTGCCTTTATTGTCAGTTGTCCCGTTGATTATTGGTTGATTGATCTTTGCTTACTCCCATCATAATGCTCTCAGCTGCTAATGTCTACCCGTCGCCACCCACCCAGAAGAAAAAATACCAGGGCAAAGAGCATGAGGATGATGAGTTCCCAGGTGGCATCCACCAGCCGGCCAGTTTCAACAACCTTACCGGCGGCCTGCATCATCCATGTGGTGGGCAGGAAAAGCCCCACATGCTGGAGCACTTCGGGCATGATTTCACGGGGCCACAGCAAACCTCCCAGCATGGCCATGGGGGTCACCAGTAAAGACGACAGTGTCCCTGCATGCCGGGTACTCTTCACATTGGCGGCAACAGCCACTCCCAGGGAAATGCATACCACCGCAAAGACCATCATGACTCCGAAAAGAGCAGTCATATTGACTCCCAGGTACATTTCCATCAACCACCGGGATACCACAAAGACCCCTGCCACCTGAATGAGCATGATAACAATGAAGCAGGTGATCATCTGAAACAAATAGCTGCGCTGGGTCAGCGGCGTGATCATCGCCCGGTGGAATGTTCTGTTTTCCCGGTCTTTCAGCAAATACATGGCTGCATAAAAAGACAGAAAAAGCATGTTCATCCCTAAAATTCCCATGGCACTCACCGCATCCCAGGCCTGCTGGGGCGAGGTGCCGTCTGCCTGGGCCACCACCACTTGCATCTGTGTCTGGCGCAGGGCATCCATCCGCTGGTAAAAAACATTCTCATCACCCTGAGCTGCCAGACCCTGGCTGCGGGCTGTGGCAATGAAACCCTCCGCCGCCATGCGTACCGGCATTGAAAGGTTGGATTCCTCGATGCTGTAACGATACACCTCTGGCTGGCGCCCTGCCAGCACATCGCCGGTAAATCCTTTCTCCACCACCAGCACCATGCTGACCTGACTTCTGGCCAAGGCACCCCTCACCGCTTCTTCTTTCATGGAAATCACCAACACCTGGTCGCGAAGCATTTCTTCCAGTTGCCGGGTCAGCGGGGTTTGGTCCTGATCCACCAGGCCCACGTTCATGGCATCGCTTCCCGTCATTCCCAGCCCTAACAGCAGGCTGATCATCACAGGTGGAATCACCAGTACCAGCAGCAGGCTTAGTTTATTGCGAAAAAGCCGTCGAAAAATGGTTCCGGAAACAATCATATGCGGGCCCTCCTTTCACTGAGCAGGGCTGCCAGAAAAGCGACACTGATGAACAGGCCCATGACTCCCAGCGTAACCATGATGGTCAGATCATCGCCCCCGTAGATGGTGGTGAAGAGCGCCGTCTGTGCCAGATAATTGGGCGAAAGATACTGAAGGTAGCTGATCCATGAGCCGTCCGAAAAATTGATGCGGAAAAAACCGCCGGCTAAAAATGTCATGGCCGGTACCAGCACATTGATGATATTGCCTGCCAGGGTCTCATCCTGCACGATCATGACCAGCGCTGTGCCCAACCCGGTGGCCACCAACCCCGCGAGTAAGATAATGACACCCACCAGAAGGGCATTGGTGCCCCAGTTGACGCCAAATACCGTTCGGGTGAACAATACCACGATGACAGATTGCATCAAAATGGTGGTCAGGTTCGCCAGCACAAGCCCCCAGTAGTGCTGCCCCGGCAACAGGGGCGTACTGGCAATGCGTTTGCCCACCGGCCCCAAATAACAATGTTTCATCCCATATACCGAATAGATGGCGCCATACATGATAAACATCACCATCATGGTGACAGCGTAATAATCCATGGCTCCGGGCAGTACTTCACTGGCCGCCAGCGGCCTGGGAAGAATCTGCTCCGGTTGAATCTCTGAGGAGAGGCCGATGACAAAGCTGTTCAGCAGACTCTCCAACACGCTGGTGCGCAGCGAGTTTTGTGAATCGGTCAACAGCTGGATGGACGCCGGCTGAAGTGCCGTATCACCGGCAGGCAAATGGATGAAAGCATGACTTTCACCGGTTTTTACCCGTTCCTTCCCTGCTTGCTCTGTTAAAACCGGCTGAATTTTCAGCAGGCCTTCTTCTTCCCTTTCCAGAAGAAATTGCTTCAGACCCGCTCCTGCGGGTCCCTGATCTTCGACGAAAAGGGCTGTTTCAATGGTGGGCAGCAGCGTAACATGAAAAGCAGGGGCCAGAGAAACGCCCAGAATAAAAATCAGTGCCAGTGGCAGCAGCATCATTTCCAGATAGGTGGAACGATCCCGCCAGTTTTGTTTCAGGGTGTACCAAAAGATGGTGACAACACTCATGGCTGTTCCCCCGTTCCGCTGTCACGCAGACTTTTGCCTGTCAATGTGAGAAAGACATTTTCAAGGGTGATTTTTTCCACCTGCAGAGAACGGATTTCTGAATCGAAGCGTCCGATGATCTGACTGATTTTTCCAATGAGGCCGCTGTCTTTTTGCACCAGCACCGTCAGCTTTTTGCCCTCCAGATGGCATTCCAGCACCCCCGGAAGCCGCTTCATTTCATCCACCAGCGAGTAGTTGATTTCCGAAAGAATAATATCGATCCTTTCTTCTGAAGAAATCATGCTTTTCAACTCTTCTGAGGTGCCCTGGGCAATGATGCGCCCCTGGTCCATAATGGCGATGCGGCTGCATAGATCATCCACTTCTTCCATATAATGGGAGGTGTATAGAATGGTGGTTCCTTTCTGTTGAAGGGTGCGCACCGATTCAAGGATATGGCTGCGTGACTGAGGATCAATTCCCACTGTCGGTTCGTCCATAATGAGCAGACGGGGTTGATGAACAATGGCGCAGGCAATGTTCAATCGCCGCTTCATGCCGCCGGAGTACTTTTTGGGAAACTGCTTCTCGTGCCCTGTCAGGCCTGAAAATGCCAGTGCTTCTTTGACCCGCTCCCTTAGGAGGCTCCCCCTGAGCCCGTACAGTTTTCCAAAAAAAGTGACATTTTCCTCAGCGGTTAAATCATCGAAAACAGCAATCTCCTGGGGAACCACTCCAATTTTCCCCTTCACTTCACGGCTGTTTAAATGCAGTTCTTCCCCAAAAATGCGAATGATCCCTGCATCTTTTTTGGCAAGCCCGGTGATCATGTTCAGCGTGGTGGTTTTTCCCGCCCCGTTGGGCCCCAGCAGCCCCATGATCTCCCCTTCTTTTATCTTAAGGTTTAGGTGATCCACCGCCAGGTGATCCTGGTAGCGTTTCACCAAACTTTCCAGTTCCAGCAGCATTGCTGCACCTCCATTCTGTCTGTTTGACTTAGTTAATGGCAGTTCGGTCTGTTCTGATTCAGTGAGTGGTGACTCGGTCTGTTCTGATTCAGTTTGAAATCGTATATGGGGCAATAGACCGGGTATTCATGAACCCTGCTCCATTAATCCTGATGAACCTGCCGTCACCGGGAAGACCTTTTTGAAGGGCTGGCGCTTTTTGTAGGTTAATGAACGCCACAGCCATTCCATGGGGCCAAACTGGTACCGGTTCAGCCACCAGGTGCTGAAGGGAATCTGCAGCAGGTAAATGAGGAATGTGATGCCCAAAAGCCCCGCCGGACCCACTTTTTCATAGAATCCCAGGCCATACCCGTTAAAGATCAGTGAGCCAATGAGAGAGTGCATCAGGTAATTGGTCAGCGCCATGCGCCCTACCCGGCCCACAGGGGCCAGCCATTTGGCTCCCCGGGGTTTCAGGTATAAGAGACACAGCCACGCCATATACACACTGCCCAGCAGCGGCGCCCCCACCACCCAGAAAAAAGTGGAGACCCAGGGTAGTTCGGCAAAGAGGATAAACGCACCGTTAAAGGAGAGTCCGAAGATGAATCCCCAAACCGCCACATTTTTCAGCACCGGTTTCTTTTCTGCCAATTGCTGGAAAAACTGTTTTCTTCCCGCCAGAAGCCCCAGAAGAAAAAGTGCCATCACCACACCACCCTGAGACGCAAAGGTGATGAAGAAGGAAAATACTCCGCCCACCGCCTGGAATATGACCACCTGCAAAAAGCTGCTGCCGGTATAAACGTCCCGGGCCATGGGAACAATAAAGGCCAGTTCTTCCGGTATCTCCCCACCGACGGCCAGCGGCCCTCCCGTGATGCCCATTGTGATAAACCCAATCACCATAAAGACTGCCGCCCAGATCATCAGTGTGCGGTCACTTCGTTTGCGAAAAGCCATGAGGACAAACCCCAGCAAAGCATAGTGGCGCAAGATGTCGCCAAGAAAGAAAAAAGTGTTGTGAAGCAGGCCCAGGCCAAATAAAATCCAGAGACGCCGGGGATAAAAGCTTTTCAGTGACTGGCCTTTCACTTCGGCCCGACTCATTTGAATGGAGAATCCCAAGCCAAATAAAAACGAAAAAATCACGTAGAACTTGCCCATGGCCAGAAAATTCACCAGAAATGTTGCGATCTGGTCGTGCCAGGGCAGGGCGGGTGGCAGATAGCCCGGTAAAAAGGCAGGGCCCGCCATACCCGCAATATTCACTGCCAGAATGCCAAAAATGGCGAAGCCTCGTAGAATATCCAGTATGTCCATCCGTTCACTGGGTCGAATCGGTTCATGTGTTGGTTTCATGATCAAACGCTCCTTTCATGTGGCTGCTGATTATCAAAGCGGCCACCCTCACCAGGGCATCTTGTGCCGGTTGGTGTGCACCGCTTATCTCCAGTATAGCGGTTTAGAAATCCACTGCCAGTGAGCATCTGCCAATCATGACATGACAATTGTCATTTATGGTAAACAGATATTTTCCATCTGTCGACTATTCATGTTTTAAACCCTGCCATTGGTATATTAATATAAGGTAACTTCTTCTGACGTGTATTCTTACTCAGAAACCGAAAAAATGCCACCATAGATTGATTACTTTTACGAGTATCAAACGCTATATCCCCGGCTTCTTTGCGCATTCTATTTACTTATCCAAAACAAAACCGCCTGCATCGAGATTTTGGTTGACAGTTGACTTCACAAAGTGAGCAGTGAGCGTCAAAAACTGGCAAAAATCAACGGAATGATAGCTGTCGCCTGCTGCCGAACCACAGTAGATAAGAACCTATAGGGAGGTACTCCATGAAGACCATCCGGATTCATCAACAACACTTAAATCAATTGGCAATCCGGTATTCCAAGAGTTGCGTCCAGAAAGAAAAATGGAAGATTTTAGCTGAAGAAGCTGATAATCGCCTGCACTCGGTCCTGAATGCCATCCAAGATGGTATTCGGGTGATGGATCCCCAGTTAATCATTCGGCTTCAAAATGAAACAACGCGCCGATTAAGCAAAGGCCGCCAGGAACTGGGGCTCCCCTGCTATCAGGTTCATTATGGCCGCCAGACACCCTGCGACAATTGCCATGTTTTGGAAGCCATGAAAACGGGCCGCTTGGTGAAAAAGAAAGAGTATTATCAAAACGAGGATGATCGTCACATTTTCGAGGTATTTGCTTATCCCGTCTACAATAGCGAAGGTGCTTTGGCAGGGGCTGTTGAATATTTTCGGGACATCACCGAGATCCAAACGCGGGAAGAATCACTGGAAAAGAGTGAGGCCCGGTATCGAAATATCGTTGAAAACATCAACGATGCCCTCTACATCCATGATTTTCATGGCATCATCCTTGATGTCAACCAGCAGGCCTGTCAAATGACTGGCTATCAGCGGGATGAATTAATCGGCAGTCATCTGTCTGACCTTTTGGATCCAAAGGCTGCCGTTATCCTGCCTCAGGAAATGACCCAGCTTCAACGGGCAGGCAAAGCCGTTTTTGAAAGTGCTGACCGTCATAAAAATGGGTCTTACATTCCTGTGGAAGTCAGTGTTAAAGTCATTTCTTATGACGGCGACGGCCTTATTCAGAGCATTGTTCGGGATATTTCTGAACGAAAACAGGCTGAGAAACAAATGAAGCTGACTGAAAACAGATACGAAACCGTCACCGCCGTATCTGAGATCGGTGCCTGGGAGTATCATCACGAAACAAAAGCAGATTGGTACAGCCCCACTTATTTCTCCATGCTGGGTTACGAAGAAAGTGCGTTTTTGCTGCCTGATGGCAACGGTCATATCAATGCCTGGCGTGCACTGATTCATCCCCAGGATATGGATCGAGCGGTTGAATATCTTGAAAACTATGTGGCGGGTGGTTCTCAGGGGATTTACGAGTCATCTTTTCGCATGAAACGAAGGGATGGCACCTGGGCCTGGATTTTATCACGTGGGCAGACATTGCAGGATGAGCAGGGTAAACTCATGGGGATCACTTTGGGTACCCACGTGGATATTTCTCAACTCAGGCAGATTCAACTTGAACTGGAGACAAAAAACCAGGAACTGGCCCTGGCCAAGGAGAGTGCCGATGCCGCCAATCATGCTAAAACCCGGTTTTTGACCAATATGAGTCATGAGTTGCGTACACCTTTAAATGGTCTCATGGGCATGCTTCAGCTTTTGAAAACCACAGCCCTCACCGAAGAGCAGGTTGAATTCACACAGGTTGCCCTGGATGGCAGCCTGGCCCTCACCCGGGTAGTGAATGACATTCTTAACTACACCAGGCTGACCAATATGGAAAATATCATTCATCCAATCACCGAAGCACCCTTCGAATTGGATGTGTTACTTCAGGAAATCATGGATTTGCACCAGGTGGCCGCCGTACACAAAGGGCTCACGCTGAGCCTTAACAAAGAAAACCACCTGCCAAATCAGCTGGTGGGTGACCGGTTTAAGTTAATTCAGATTCTGGGAAACCTCATGGGAAATGCTCTGAAGTTTACGGAAAACGGCACGGTGACTCTGCGTATCATGCAGGGTGAAAAAACAGCAGCTTCTGGCCGCATCAACATTCAATTCCAAGTTCAAGACACCGGCATTGGTATTCCTCCAGATAAAATGAAGTATATTTTCCAGCATTTCAGCCAGGCTGATGAATCTCACAGCCGGTTACACGGCGGCTTGGGTTTGGGGCTGACTGTAGCCCAGGAACAGGCAGTCACGTTGGGGGGCAGCATTACCGCCGTCAGCACTCCTGGAGCCGGAAGCACCTTCACACTCGCCTGTGAACTTAAACTGGACCAGGAAGTTCTCCAACATTCCGATAAGCCGGTTTACAGCGAGTCGTTTTCAAAGTTAAACCAACTACCAAGTTTCAAAACCCTTGTGGTGGATGACGATTATGCCAGCCGTATCATGACGCAGCTCTTTCTTGAAAAGTTGGGCTGTCAGGTGGACACCGCTACCCATGGCGAAGAAGCTCTTGAAATGGCGATCCGTTACTCCTACCACCTCGTACTCATGGACTGTCAGATGCCGATAATGGATGGTTACGAGGCCACACGCCGCATTCGATATTATGAAATCAGCACTGGCCGCCATACTCCCATTGTGGCCATCACAGCCAAAACGCTGCCTGGCGATCGGGAAGAATGCCTCAATGCGGGCATGGACGGTTTTCTGTCAAAACCATTTAATCTGAGTCTGCTGCAATCAGTGATTAAACGGTATGCAAAAGCATAAGTCGACGCCACTCATCATAGGATTTAAGCTGTTATCCTGTCAATTCTCTCAGTGGGGGCCAACACCCTGAACCAGAAAATGAAGATCTTCAGGCACTCGAACCCATTGAATAATACGAAATTCTGGAATCATAAAATGGAAATCCATCTCCTGTGAAATGCTTCCATTCTTTATGATATTGTGCTTCTCTTGAAAATGAAAGAGCAGCGGATTGGGTGACAACCTGTGCCGAACAATTTCCGTCTGATGAATCTCCGGTTTCAGACGGCCTTCTGTCATGGTCCACGACCAGGGAACCAGCTCCTGACTAATCTCCACCTGGTCAGTATAAGTTCGTTGTACAAATTGTGATATTTCCACGTTTTCCACTTCATCTGTCACTTCCACCATCAGCTGGTATCGATACATGTGGTCGAACTGGTCATGATCCCGATGCCGTGAGGCAATTTTCAAAGGACGGTCCTTTGAGAAATCATTGAGAGCCACGGGAATCTCCCGCACATCAAGCAAAACGAAATGTTCATCCTCGACCAGATCTTCCAGTGTCATAGTATCTGCATTCTCCACCACACTCATAAAGTAAGAGTCGGGCACTCTGACCGGCTCATTTATTTTGTCAGCACCCTGCATCATGGTTGCCATGAGAGGTGAAAAAAACAGCAAAATGAAGTAAATGGCCATTACCCAGATTGATATCTTTTTAGAAATGCGACTTTTCACTATTTTGCTGATTCCCAGAATTAAAAGAACCAGGAAGAGAAGATTCAAAATGACCCAAAACCCCGCCATTGCCATCACGCATTCACCTCCAGATTACGAATTCCCAGATAACTGATCCCATAAAGCGCTCCAATGGTGACGGCCATTTTCAGAAACCAGATCATGCCTCGTGTTTCGTGAAGATAGAAATTGACTGCAGATTCAATAGTGGATCCAAATGCAGGGCCCAACAGGCGCGCTGCCAGTACACTTCCGAAGATAAGCAGGGCAATCAAAAGAAATATCCCCAGAAAGAACCGGCCTTTAAAGCGGGCTCTGAGAATGCCCACCGTATAGGCGGCCGCCCCAAACATCAGCAAATACAGCGTGGCAGTGACAAAGAGACTCACATAGTTGATGAAGCCCACCTCTGAAAAAGATGCCTGCAAAGTGACATTTTCATACAAGACAGAGACCATCACCTGAAGAAAAGACTCTGACAGCAACAGAGTGACGCCCCCCGTCACTGCAAAGATCTCCAGGACGGCAATATCAGAAAAATAGGCGGTAAAATTGTTGGAGACAAGGTAATACTCCCGGCTTTTTTCTCCGGCCAGATGCAGCCCCTGCAGGAGCATCCAGATGATAGTGAAAAAAATCAGGGGGACGCTGCTGGCAATGCGTACCGTATAACTAAAGTATTCTGTTCCAGACCCGCTCATTCCCACATTATTGGCAAGGAAATATCCCAACAGCTGAAGAATGATGAGATACATAAACGCATTGGCATTATGATAGAGCTTGTCTCTGGTTTGCCGGAGGGCGATGGTCATCTGGGTCTCTTTATGAATGATAGAGTTCATCGATGCCGCCTCCTTTTCGTTGTGTCAGATAGATAAAGCTGTCTTCCAGGCTGATGCCCGTGGTTTTTAGCACTCCGGCTTCTTCCTCTTTCAGCTGTAGCTGTTGAAATGCTTCTCTTTTGACGACTATCTGCCGGATTCCCGGACCAAAGTCTTTTCCTTCATACACCTGCAGCTTTTCTTCAATGGGTTTGATCGCCTGGGGAGAGCCCTTCAAAGCCACCAGAAACGTTTGAAATTCTTCCAAAGCGCTGTGCAGCATGACTTTACCCCCATGAATCAGCAACATATTTTCCAGTATCTGTTCCATTTCCCCCAGGTAATGGCTGGCAATGAGTATGATTCGGGGTACTTTAATGTAGTCCTTTAATATCACTTCATAAAGATCTTTCCGCACCGTAGGGTCCATCCCGTTGGCGGGTTCATCCAGAAGTGTGATGGGCGCCCGTGCAGCCAGAGTGATGATGAGCCGAAAAGTACTGGCCATCCCCTTTGACAGCTTGGAATACTGCCGCTTTTCATCCAACTGAAAGTACTCCAGCAGTCCCCTTGCCAGTTTTTCGTCAAAGTTCAGGTAGAAGCGGCCGTAAGAATGCACTAACTCCTGTAACGTGGCATTGGCATGGAAGGTCATTCTCCCTTCGTTCAGCACCACATTCTGCGCCACGTTGATATTTTGAAAGGCCGGCTCACCTAAAACACGGGCTTCGCCACTGCTGGGCCTCAGGAAACCTGCCAGGATTTTAAACAAGGTGGTTTTCCCTGCTCCATTCACACCGATAACCCCGGTTAGTGTGGGTGCTTCAATCTGAAAGCTGCACCCATTCAGCGCTCTTGTGCCGCCAAAATCTTTTGTCAGTTCTTCGCATTGAATCATAGTGTCTTCCCACCTTTTTTCATTTCATTTTCGATGGCCTTTATCAGTTCTGCCTGTGAGATTTCCAGTCGTTTGGCTTCTTCCACCAGGTTTCTGATCTGTTCTTTCATTACCTGGCCCCGCCGCTCTTCCTTCACGATTGTCAGTGCATCAGCAGAAACAAACATTCCCAGTCCCCTCTTTTTATAGACAATGCCTTTCTCCACCAGAAGATTCAACCCCTTGAGAGCCGTTGCCGGGTTGATTCCGAAGATTTCTGAGAGCTTGTATTGGGAGTAGATTTTTTCTTCCGACCTGACATGCCCTGAGAGAATTTCATTCTCCAGCCAGTCTGCAATTTGCAGATAGATGGGTTCTGTGCCCTCCAGCTGTTTCACCACTCACCGCCCCCTTCAGAGTAGCTCACTAAGTTAGTGTTGTAACTTAGTATATCTTCAGATTTCTTTTTTGTCAACATAAAGGATGTTTAGACCAGCCTTGATGGGGTAATTATCAGGTATACCTTAACATTTTTCACTTGCTATCCTTATTGCAAAGGGTGTGTATTCTAATGAACCGCGGCGAAGAGGATTACCTGAAAGTGCTTTACGAACTTCAGAGTGCCAGTGATAAGCCTGTGAGCAATGCAACACTGGCACTCACCCTCGATCATTCTGTTCAGTCAGTGAATGAAATGATCAAAAAGCTGGCATCAAAAAGCCATGTGGTATACACCCCTTACCAGGGTACCCGGCTGACTCAAAGCGGAATAAAAGCAGCTGTTTCTCTCCTGCGAAAGCACCGGTTATGGGAATACTTTCTACATGAAAAACTCCACTATTCATGGGAAGAAATTCATGAAGAAGCCGAACTGCTGGAACACGTCACATCGGCAAGGCTGGAGGAATCCCTCTTTGATTTTTTAGGCAGACCGGCGTACTGTCCCCACGGGAACCCCATTCCCACCTTTGAGGGCCATATGCCTGATCTGCCCCTCATCTCATTGATGGAGGCTGAGCCGGGCAGCAGTTACAAGCTGGTGCGGGTAACAGACGAACAACAGGTGCTGGCTTATTTGCTGGAAATCGGACTGAAGCTGGGAGACAAACTGCAGGTGGTTCGTAAAGACAACATCAGCGACATTATCACACTGAAATTGCAGCATGAGCACATTGCCATTGGCTTTAAGGTGGCCAAGTTGCTCTACGTTGAATGCTTCCCGAAAACAAAACAGTCAACACTTCCCGATGAACAACCACAAAGAATGGAGGATCTCACATGAAAAAATGGAAATTAATCACAGTGATCATAACAGCGGCTGCCTTAGCAGCTGTGGGTTGCAGTTCTGCACCTGTTTCGGAAGAAAGCGACCAGTATCAGGTGGTGGCAACCACCACCATGCTCGCAGACCTGGCCCGGGTCATCGGAAGCGATCACGTTACCGTCACCGGCCTCATGGGGCCAGGTATTGACCCCCATCTTTACAGTGCCAGCGCCGGTGATGTGGAAACCATCAGTTCGGCCGATCTGATACTTTATAACGGCCTCCATCTGGAAGCAAAGCTGGGTGAAGTGTTCAGTCAGATGAGAAGTCAGAACAAAAAAGTGGTGGCCGTTGCTGAAGCACTGCCCGAGGAACTCTTCCTGGAATCCGATGAGGAAGACGAAATATACGACCCCCATATCTGGTTTGACGTACAACTGTGGAAAATGGCAGCCGAGGCTGTACAGGATGCCCTGATTGATTTGGACGAAGCCAATGCAGATGCTTACCGGGAAAACTATGAAGCCTACGCAACCCAACTTGATGAACTGGATGCCTATATCCTGTCCCGTGTGGAAGAGCTTCCCGAAGCCTCTCGCGTACTCATCACCGCCCACGATGCCTTTGCTTATTTTGGCGAAGCTTACGGATTTGAAGTGCTGGGACTGCAGGGTATTTCGACCGTCAGCGAAGCCGGTACAGCTGATATTCGGGAACTGGCTGACTATATTTACGAAAAACAGATCAAGGCGATTTTTATCGAATCATCTGTTCCAACCCGAAGCATTGAAGCCGTTCAGGAAGCCGTCAGTTCCAGAGGCTTCGATACAGCCATCGGAGGAGAGCTATATTCAGATTCTCTGGGATCTGCCGGTACCGATGCCGAAACCTACATTGGAACTGTCCGGGCCAATATCGACACCATTGTGGATGCATTGAAATAGGAGGCACAGCCATGAATCAGGAACACGCACTGATCGTTGAAGACATGACAGTCGCCTATCAGACAACCCCCGTACTCTGGGATATTGACATAAAAGTACCCACGGGTGTTCTGATGGCCATCGTCGGCCCAAACGGTGCCGGCAAATCAACACTTATCAAGGCCGTTTTGCAATTGATTAAACCAATCTCCGGCACTGTGACCATTCAAGGCAGCAGCTATGAAGCGCAGCGAAAAAAAATTGCCTACGTGCCCCAACGGGGCAGTGTGGACTGGGATTTTCCCACCAATGTTTTAGATGTGGTCCTCATGGGACGTTACGGATTTCTGGGTTGGATTAAGCGCCCCAGCCAGCAAGACCGTCAGCTGGCCATGGACGCCCTTCAAAAAGTGGGAATGGAAGCATTTGCCCAGCGTCAGATCAGCCAGCTCTCAGGCGGCCAGCAACAGCGGGTGTTTCTTGCCCGGGCACTGGTCCAGGATGCGGAAATATACTTCATGGACGAACCTTTTCAGGGTGTCGATGCCAAAACAGAACAGGCAATCATGGTGCTGCTGAAAGAACTCCGGGCCTCCGGTAAAACCGTGGTGGTTGTCCATCATGACCTGCAAACCGTTGCCGACTATTTTGACTGGGTAACACTGCTCAATACCCAGCTGATTGCCAGCGGGCCTGTGGCCGATGTTTTTACGGAAGAAAACCTGAGAAAAACCTACCGCAGCACCGGCAAGGTGCTGCAGAGCGAGGAGTGATTTGATGCTCACATCGTTGGGACTTGATTATACATTGTTGGTTGTATCGGCAGGTTCAGGACTTTTGGGACTTGTCAGTGGTGTTCTGGGTGTTTTTGCAGTCCTGCGAAAACAATCTCTTCTGGGTGATGCCGTGGCACACGCGGCATTGCCCGGTATTGCCCTGATGTTCCTATTGACCCAGACTCGCCAGACAGAATTGCTTTTGCTGGGAGCCACTCTCACCGGTGTTCTTGCCACAGGCACCATCATCGCCATTGACCGATTTTCCAGGATTAAATATGACAGCGCCCTGGCCCTGATTCTTTCCGTTTTCTTTGGATTTGGGCTGGTACTCATCACCTTTATTCAAAAAATTCCCACTGCCAACCAGGCCGGGCTTGATAAATTCATCTTTGGCCAGGCCTCCACCATGCTGGTGCGAGACGTGCGCCTGATGATCTGGGTCACGTTACTCATGCTGGGCCTGACAGTGCTCTTCTGGAAAGAACTGAAAATGTTTTCTTTTGATCCTGGTTTTACCGAAGTGGCCGGCTTTTCCACACGCCGCATCAATGCACTCCTGTCTGGAATGATTGTGGTTGCCATTATGATCGGCCTCCAGACCGTTGGCGTTATTCTGATGAGCGCCCTCATTGTGGCACCAGGCGCGGCGGCCAGACAGTGGTCAGACCGGCTGTCGGTGGTGGCACTGCTGGCCGGCTTTTTCGGGGCTGTTTCCGGCCTCATTGGAACGCTGATCAGTTCATCCATCACCAAAATGCCCACTGGTCCCACCATTGTTATTGTCTTAAGCCTGTTTACCCTTATAAGTCTGTTATTGGCTCCCAACCGGGGTTTGCTGTGGCAGCACCTGCGCCAGCGGAAAAATCAGCAGATGATCTCTTACGACAAAGTTCTGACAGCCATCCATGAACTGGCCATGAATCACGAAAATCACCAACATACCCACGCCATGGCCATGATTCAACCGTCAAAAAATATTGCCGGCAAACCTTCCAAGGCACTCCAGGCCGCAGTTGAAAACCTGGAGCAACGGGGGCTGGTGCGGCGAAATGAAGATAACCAGGTGGCCATCACCCCCGAAGGAATCCGGCATGTGAACCGGCATCTCGTGAAAGGAGATGAATAATGAGCGCTCAAGGCGAAATTTTACTGATTGCCATCATTGTTTCCACTGCCTGCACCATTCCCGGCATGTTTCTGGTGCTGCGTTCCATGGCCATGATGTCCGATGCCATCACCCACACCATTCTTCTGGGGATTGTCGCGGCCTTCTTTATCGTCCACAGCCTCACTTCTCCCTTCCTGATTCTGGGAGCAGCGCTGATGGGACTTCTCACCGTCTTTATGGTGGAATCTATCACCAAAACCAAACTGATGGCTGAAGACTCTGCCATCGGCATTGTGTTTCCTTTCCTATTCAGCATTGCCATTATTCTCATCACCCGTTATGCCGGATCGGTGCATCTGGACACAGATTCTGTGCTGCTGGGAGAACTGGCTTTCGCTCCCTTCAACCGATTTGTGTTCCTGGGGGTAGATATGGGGGCCAAAGCCATCTACGTCATGGGAGCCGTCCTGCTGATGAACCTGCTGCTGGCTTTCGTGTTCTTCAAAGAACTGAAAATCGCCACCTTTGATCCGGCACTGGCAGCCGTATTGGGATTGGCCCCCACCCTGGTTCATTATGGTTTAATGGCTGCAGTTTCCATCACCGCCGTGGCTGCTTTTGAAACGGTGGGTTCTATCCTGGTGGTTGCCTTTATGGTGGGACCACCTGTCACAGCCTATTTACTGACAGATGACTTGAAAAGGATGATGCTCATCAGTTTTGCCGTTGGAGCGCTCAATGCATTCCTGGGTTTTCGGATGGCCATATGGCTTGATGTTTCCATTGCGGGATCCATGGCTACTTTGACAGGCATTACCTTTTTTATGGTTTTCTTAATCGCTCCCAGCAGGGGTATGCTGTCGGTTTTTCTAAGACGACGCCGGCAAAAAGTCGATTTTGCTGAAAAATCCCTTCTTTTTCATTTACACAACCACGAGGGAGACCCCGATGAGGCGCTGGAAAACGGAAGACATACCATTTATGACCATCTCCACTGGCCCCATGATTTTCTGGACCGGCTGGTGAAGCGGCTGATTGACCACCATCATGTGGTGGTGGAAAATGATATCCTGAAGCTCACTGATCAGGGCAGAGCCTACGCCATTCAAAGCTATGAGCAAATCGTTGCAGGAATACAGGTTAAAGAAAAGTAGCCCGAATGGCTGATGCCCGGCAATAACCACGTTTCCTAAGAACTGCGTTTTTTAACATCAAACAGCCGCAGTGCTTTTAAGAAAAAAGGCACTGCGGCTGCAGCTGTTTCTGCCGGCCATGTTTACCCGGACAATTCACCGCGAAAATCCCGCCACTGTGGCAGGAACTGGTCCATCAATCCTTTAAACCGTTGATTATGATGGCGTTCCAGTAAATGAGCCAACTCATGAACCACTATGTATTCCAGGCATTCAGGCCGCTTTCTGGCCAGCTCCAGGTTGATCCAGATGCGTTTTGCCTGAATGTTGCAGGTTCCCCACCGGGTCTTCATACGTTTGATCCCCCATTGGTGAACTTTAACCCCCATCACAGGTTCCCACTTGTTGATGTAGTGAGGAATCAGCTTCTTTAACTGTTCCCGGTACCACTGGTAGAGAAGTGCCTCCCGTTTCTCTTTGGTATGCTCCGGCTGCACATATATCTCCAGGCATTCGCCTTGCTGAACCACCCGTTGTTGTTCCTGTTGATGGCTCACTTCAATCACCTTCAGCCGGTACATTTTTCCCAGAAAACCATGGACTTCGCCTGTGATATACTCCCTCACGGGAGGTTTTTCCCGGGATTCGAGCCGTGTTTTGTGTTTTTTGATCCAGGAAAGCTTTGCCCTGACAAAAGCGTTGATGGAGTGATCATCCACCCCACGGGGCACTGACATCCTCACCATGCCTTCCGGCCCCCGAACCGTCAGGTTGATATTTTTAATGTTTTTACGCACCACCTGAATGGTGATGTCGTCGATCACCAGATTTTTCACCGAATTCTTCAACGGCATTACCCACCTATCTCCATTTTATGTATCCGCTCCATATATGTGCTATGAAATTCTCAAACCATCCTGCTTATTCCCAGATTTCCTGCGTTTCACTCCTGTGGCGAATTCAGGGTAAAAGAAAGAAACCCCGGGATCAAACATGCTATTTTTATTAGATACCCCTCTTCAGACTGCTCATTCGCTTTTGATCATAAACAGCAGCAGTGACACACGCGGTTCCATCAGAATGCCATCTCTGTATACTACACCTTACCATAAAGCAGGTATTAAAAAAGCAACAACCAATCATTGACGCGTTTACTTTAGTGGTTTATAATTTATTTTAGTGTTTACTTAATTAAACAGGAGGTGATCATTATTCCTGAGTTATTTGAAATCCTCAAATCTTTATCTGACGAGACTCGATATCATCTGATTAAACTGCTGTTAAGACACGATTATTGTGTTGGTGCTTTAGCCCACCATCTGGGTGTTTCAGAATCTGCAGTTTCACAGCATCTCAAAATTCTGCGAAACGCCGGAATCGTAAAGGGGGATAAAAGAGGCTATTTCACCCATTACTATGTTGACCGGCATCTTCTGAAACAGGCAGCAAAAGAACTTAACGAGCTGGCTGATTTGGCGCAGGGTCTTTCGGAGTGTCATCAATCAGCTTCAAGCAAACATTCCTGTTGCAAAAAAACAGGAATAACGAAAGATCGCCCAGGCGAGGATCATCATCAAAAAAGTTTCATGACTGATGAAACAAATCTCTGAAAAGAACAGAATTTTACATGACTTGCCCGTTCTTTTTGGCTTTAGGAGGCGGCTACGGTGCACATTATTGACGTTAAAAATCTGAGTAAACGATTTGGAGATTTTACTGCAGTGAAAGAGATCAGCTTTTCGGTTGAAAAAGGAGAGGTTTTTGGCTTTCTGGGTCCCAACGGTGCCGGAAAAACCACGACCATTAACATGCTCACAGGGCTTGCACAACCGACATCCGGTGAAATCATGATTGCCTCACAGGACGGCATTAAAGATATCAAAAAAGTACAGCAGATCATCGGAATCGTTCCGGATGAAAGCAACCTGTACGATGAGATGAGTGGGTATGCTAATTTGGTTTTCTGCGCTTCTCTTTACGGCCTGGAGAAGGCAACACGTGAAAAGAGAGCCCTGGAACTTTTAAAACAGTTTTCCTTGGACAACACAGGCGACAGACCATTCAAAGCTTATTCCAAGGGCATGAAGCGAAAGCTGACCATTGCTGCTGGCATCATTCATGAACCGGAAATCCTTTTTCTGGATGAGCCCACCACCGGGATTGATGTGGAAAGCGCCCGACAGATCAGGCATCTGATCAAAACATTGAACGCAAAAGGAACAACCATTTTTTTAACCACCCACTACATTGAAGATGCAGAGAGGCTCTGTAACCGTATTGGATTTATTGTCAATGGCAAGGTAATAAAAGTCAGCAAAACCAATGATTTGATGAGTGAAGCGCAACAGGAAAACATCGTTGAGTTTTTCATTGAAAAAAGCGAGAGTGAGCTGGAAGCGGCTCTTTTACATCAGTTTCCTCAGGTTTCCATTAAACAGTCCTCGCCGGACAGCATCAAAATCAGTTCAGTTGAAAGAGTTCAACTGATGCCTTTTATGCGTTTTTTTGAAGCACAAGGTGTTGTTGTCAGTGAGGCAAGGATTCTGCGCCCTTCCCTGGAAGAAGTTTTTGTCAATATCACCGGGATCGAAATCAATAAACTGAAAAAAGAAAAGGAGGGGAAAAAGAAATGAGACAACGAATGGCTTTCTGGAGTATTTTGGTGAAAGACATGCAGAACTACTATCTTAAGCCGCCGAATATCAGCTGGGGCATCATTTTTCCCATCTCTTGGACTCTTATGTTCTTTATGCGATCATCAACACCGGTGGATATTCGAGATATTCTCCCGGGGGTCATGGCCTTATCAGTCTTATTTGGCACCACCTCCATGCTTGCCGTTACCATTACTTTTGAGCGAAAAAGCCGCTCTTTTGAGCGACTCCTGCTGGCACCCATCAGTCTAAATTTGTTAATGTTGGCCAAAACCACAGGGGCCATTGTGTTTGGTATTGTCAATGCCTTTGTTCCAGTGCTGTTTGCTTCTTTTCTGGTGGATCTTTCTGGCATTCACTGGGTTACAATGATCGTTGGTGTTTTCCTGATTGCGGTTACATCAACTTTCCTGGGACTTTTTATTGCGGTATCTGTCCGCGAAGTTTTTGAAGCTCAGACCTTTTCAAATTTTTTCCGTTTCCCCATGATGTTTCTTTGTGGATTGTTCATCCCCATCGAAAGCCTCCCTGTTTTTGTAAGACCCATTTCTTATGTATTGCCGTTGACCTATGGTGCTGATCTGCTCAAGTTTTCCATTAACCAAAACGGTCATATTCAGCTGTGGATCAGCCTCATTGTTCTGTTGGCTTACAGTGTCGGACTCTTTCTGATTAGCACCCATAATATTAAGAAAAAATGGATTTACTAGACCTTTACCAGACACCGATGTGGGTATCGCTCTCTGTTCCCTTAACATTATTGGCTGAACCACCTTCCAGTTATCAGGTGCCTTTATACGTAACATGATATTATCTCCCCTGGCGCCCCTACTGAATATTCTGGCAGCCTTGGAAATCTTGTCAGTGTTTTTCGAAAAGATGAGAAAACCGCCAGCGCCTGCTGTTTAGCGCAGCGAGTTCAGGCGCTGTTTTCGAGACTTTTGACTAAAAACACACAAGATTGGAGTCCGCTGCCCTGACCAAAGCCCTTTGACTCCAACTTCGAGCCTGCCCCAACGCAGGCTTTTTTTATCGCCTATTCCATCAAAGTAACTGTAGGACGTCATTGACTATGATCTCGTTCTATTTATTGCCGGCCCGAATCTGCCTTAAACGTGTAGAAGGAAGAGTCATCAAGATGATTGACCGAAATTTAAGATCCGGATATAATGGGTTTGTTATGCATCAGATCATTAAGCATCAATGTAAAGGAGCCTTTCATGGATACAAAATCAGATGACACAACACGACAAACTCCCCCAAAAGTGCTCAGTCTTATGAAGTTTATCCTAAACAGCACCATCGGCATTTGCATTTATTTCATTCCCTTTACCATTGCCGGCAGAAAAACGATTTTACTGGATCATCTGGTCACCGCCATCACACGAAATGCCCTGACTTTTGGCGCTTTGGTGACACTGGGAATGATTCTTGCGGGAAGCCTGCTGCCATTTTATGAAAAAAGCTGGAAACGGGATGTGCCCTCGGTGATTATCACCTGCCTGAAACTGCTGGGCGCAGCTCTTGGGGTAATGGCATTTTTTCACCTGGGCCCTGAATGGTTACTGGCCTCAGACATGCTGCCGCTCTTGTTTTATACCATCGCCACTTCAGTTGCCCTGATTGTTCCCCTGGGATCTTTTTTCTTAACCTTTCTGACCGACTACGGCTTAATCGGTTTTCTGGGTGTTATCCTGCAGCCGGTGATGAGGCCTGTCTGGAAGATTCCGGGAAGTGCCGCAGTGAATGTGGTCGCTTCTGTTGTGGGGAGTTTTTCAGTGGGTATTTTCATGGCAGACCAGTTTTTCAGGGATCAGATGTACACCCGCCGGGAAACAGCCATCGTTATCACCGGATTTTCAACGGTTTCAACCGCATTTTTCGTCATCGTTGCCCGCAACCTGGACCTGATGTCCATATGGCCCACTTTTTTCGGCGCATCAATCGTGGTCACTTGTTTGGTAACTGCCATCACTGTCCACTTACCTCCCCTAAAACATTTTGGAGAAGAAGCGCCACCCGAAAAGGCAGAACAGGTGACAAAAGGCCATCTTTTCTCGCGCGCCTTACACCAGGCCACTTTGGAAGCTGGAAATAATCAGCAGGCGCTGAAATGCATGCTTAAGAATGTTAAAGAAGGCATCATCATGAGCCTTCGTTTTCTTCCCCTGATTCTATCCATTGGCACCATCGCGTTTTATATGGCCAGAATGACGCCATTCTTCGATTTTGCCGCTAATGTTTTCCATCCCCTTGTTCGCCTTTTGGGTATTCCAGATTCACTTGCTGTTACGAAAGCCATTGTGACAGCAGGCGTTGACGTCACCATGCCTTCATTGATGATGGCTGGTATGGAAGCCTCTTTGGCCGCACGGTTTACCGTGGGTGTGTTTTCCATTTCGTCGGTACTGTTTCTGGCAGGCACCGTCCCCTGCATTCTGAGCACCACCATTGGAATAACTCTCAAAGACCTGATGGTGATTCTTGCACTGAGAATGTTTTTTTCGCTGATCCTGTTGAGTCTGCTGATTCGCTTGATTTTTTGACCACACATTCCACAATTTCCAGAAACGCCTGATCGTTGAGTTTTAGGAAAATACCTGTCTGTCGTTTCATAACGTTGGTCTTTTTTTCCAAAAAACCACCTGCCTCTTTTTGGGGCAGGTGGTTTTGGCAGCATGTTATTCTTTGTTGTCTTCAATGTCTATCGACTTGGTAATTTCTCTGGAAGCCTTTCGAAATTCCCCGATACCGTTTCCAATCGCTTTTCCGATCTCCGGTACCTTTGAAGGGCCAAATATCAGCAATGCAATCCCAAACACCACCAGTAATTCCTGAAACCCTATTCTTCCAAAACCCATTTTTTTCACCTCGTTTTCTGTTCCCATCAAAACCCTGCGTTTGATCAGTTCTTATGGCAATCCCTATGCTTTCGAAGCTTCCTGCCCGGCAATGCGACCAAAGACGATGCAATCGGCAATGGCAACACCGCCCAATCGAACAGCCCCGTGAACTCCGCCTGTGATTTCGCCGGCGGCATAGAGTCCTTCTATTGGTTCGAAATCCTGGTTGATTACCTGGGTTTTTTCATTGGTAACTAACCCACCCATGGTATGATGCACACGTGGCCAGAGTCGGGCAGCGTAGAAAGGCCCTGCTTCAGTTGGCTGTGCTCCTTCCAGAATGGCACAGTTGAAATCATCGTCTTTTCCCTGGATCACCATTGAATTCCAACGGTCAAGGGTTTCACTAAACGCGGCCGAATCCATGTTATATTCCTGTACCAGTTCGTCGATGGTGTCAAACTTCTTTACCGCTCCGTTTTCCAGTCCTTTTTCCAGTATATGAGGCAGCACCTGGCGTTCCACTGCATAGGAATCACCAATAATGAGAACAGGTTCACCGATGGCAATGATGGCGTCCGCCCTTACCTTACGATTACCGGTTTCGGCAATGAACCGTTTGGCGTCCTGGGGATTGACCATCAATCCGTACCCGACCAGACGCTCGCAGAACTGGGGGACGTAACCGAAACCCTTTTCGTCGGGGCTTGTCCAGGGGCCCAACTGAATCCAATCCATGTGAACATCCATGGCGTTCACTTTCAAGGCTTCCCGCAGTGCTTCACCGGTAGCTCCCACATGGTTAGTTGTTTCAAATTCTTCCGTAATACGAGGGTCCTGTAAGATCCGCATGCGGGCATCCCCTGAAAAGCCTCCGCTGGCCAGCACCACTGCTTTGTTGGCTTTGATAAACAGTTCTGTTCCGCTGTCTTCATCTCCAAAGCGGTAACCGTCTCTCATTTTTATGCCCACAATTCGCTTCTCATCGCTCTGAATAAGTCCTGTGAGCTTGCGGCCATTAATGGAGGAAACGCCGAGAGATTCAAGTTTTGCAGCCATGGCCAGAATAATGTCAGATCCGGTTCCATTACTGGTGGTGTGTGTTCTGGGAACAGAATGGCCGCCATGAAAGGCGATTCGAATATATTCCACCCCAAGATGATCCATGGTCCATTCCAGGGCCTCATTGGATTTTTCCGTCAACACTTTGACTTTTTCCGGATGATTCAGAAAAGACCCTGAACGCATCATATCTTCTGCCATTTTTTCTGCGGAATCTTCAATTCCATTTGCTGCCTGCATGGCTGTTCCTGCACAGGAAAAATCACCGCCATTGATCATGGAGTTACCGCCAATTAAAGGCATTTTTTCAATCAACATCACATCGGCGCCCGTTTCTTTCGCTTCAATGGCCGCTGCAAAGCCGGCAAAGCCGCTGCCGACAACTAGCACATCTGTTTCCTCATTCCAGACAATGTCTTTGTCTGATTGAGTGTCTTCGGCAAGCTGGCTCACACAACCCGGCAGCAGGCTGACTCCCGCCAGGGCTGCTCCAGCTATTGTGGCTTGTTTTAAAAACTTTCTTCTGTCAAGTGATTGGCTCATGTTCATCCCTCCAATAATTTTTACTGTATCGTTTCTGCTCTCCGGTTACTCGACTTTCGACAAAGCATCTTCTATGGCCGTTATAACGCCACCGCTGGAACCTGTCGCCCCGGCAACCGCGTCAATGCCTTCGATTGTTTGCTTTTGAAGTACTTCATCAATGACTGCCTTGAAAGCACCCTCAGAAAGCCCCGGGGTATCACCGGATTCAATCACTTCGATTGCCGTGATCACGGTTCCTTCGAGTATCACTTCTGCAACTATTTCACTGGCATACCCTTGTCCGGTTCCGGTAACCGTCTGAACTGTTACTGGTTCATCCGTCGCTCCAGCGCCACCACAACCACCGAGCGCAATTGACATCAAAATCAACAGCATCAGCATCGGCATCCTGGCGTTTTTATTGCTTTTATCTGCTTTGATCATTTTCAATCATCCTCCTTTCATTTTCGTTCATTATCTCTCTCTTTCCCCTTAATAAAGCATGAAGCATGCCAACTTGGAAATTTTGTTAAATATTAAACAGTTTTTCATCCCCATGATGCATTTGCAGTGAAATTTTTCATTTTCGCCCTAACAATCGTTCACACTTTCTTTAAGTAAATGTATCCATTCTGCAACATCTTCAATTTCGCACGAAAAAAACGTTGCCATTTGACAACGTTTTTGACTCTTGATAACCTTTCATTACTTTTGACGACTTTTGACAGCGTTTATTTCTGCAGATGATACGACTTCATTTTTCTGTAAAGTGCAGTGCGATGAATGCCCAATTTCTCGGCTGTCTCATTGAGTTTTCCGCCGCAGTTTGCCAGCATATACTGAATGTACTTTTTTTCAACAGTTTCAGTCACTTCTTTGAGTGTTCCTTCCAGACCAAGCAGTTTAAATTCATGACCTTCTGCTAATGATGCTGCTGATGCGATTCCGGTTAAATCAAACAGGTCTTGGGAGAGGGTACTTAACCTGCAAATGACGCGGCGCTCCACTTCGTTTTTCAACTCACGCACATTTCCCGGCCAGCTATGGTGCTGAAAGGCATTAAGCGTATCTGCATCCAATGTGACATCCAAATCGTACTTTTTATTCAATACATCCAAATAATGATTCACCAGCGGGAGAATATCTTCAGGACGTTCGCGAAGCGAGGGGATTGCAATGGGAAATACATTCAGACGATAAAAGAGATCCTGGCGGAAAGTGCCTTCATCTTTCATTTTATCGAGATTTTTATGGGTAGCAGCAATGAGGCGAAAATTGATTTTTCTTCCAGCATGACTTCCCACCCGGCGCACCACGCTGTCTTCCAAAACCCTCAGAAGCTTGGACTGCAGGTGAAGAGGGAGCTCAGCGATTTCGTCCAGGAACAAGGTGCCCCCATCAGCTGCTTCGATCAACCCGATGTTTCCTTCTGGATTAGCACCGGTAAATGCACCTTTTTCATAACCGAACAACTCGGATTCCACAAGATTTTCAGGCAGTGCCCCACAGTTTACCGATATAAAAGGACCTTCTGCCTGTTTGCTGTGACGGTGCAGGTATTTTGCCAGCACTTCTTTTCCTGTTCCGGTTTCACCATGAAGAAGCACAATGCTGTCTGTGGAGGCAACTGCATTGGCTGACAGGATTGCCTGCTGCATTTTCGGGCTGGAGGCTATGAAATTTTCCTGTTCCAACAGACACCTGCGCAAGTACTCAACTTCTCTTTTTCGCTGAGCAACAGCTTCACTGGATTCGCTGCTGATAAACTGATCAATGAGAGCTTTGGGCCGGGCACTGGTGATCACCAGTTCCACTTCTCCATTTTGATCAAAAACCGGTGTGCTGGTGGACAGATAGGTCAGGTTCATCTTTGTTGTCAGCAGACTGGTCACGGCAGCTCTTTTCTCCACCGCCTCAATAGCGTTGGTTTTGGTGTAATGGCCCTTTGCCACCAGATCTTTCACATTGGAGTTAAGGAATTGAGACAATGACAAATCCAAAACCAATGCCGTGGTTGAGTTGGAGAGCAGCACATTTCCCTCCCGGTCTGTTACGAACATAGGGTCTGGGAGGTTTTGCAGAATATGACGCAACTGACTCTGTTCGCCATTCTTGATACCATCTGTCTTCTTCAGTTTTTTGGTCATTTTGAGCACCACCTGTTTAGAACATGATTTGCAACATCATGTCTTTTGCACCGCATACTTGTCATTCATTTTAAATCATTTTTTGCATAAACAAAAGCTTTTCGCAGATTAATGTTAAGCATTGCTTTCGGGCTGCCGTGTTTAACTTTTGTAAAACATCAGATGAAATAATCATTAAACTCCAGATATATGGCATCAAAAAACTCCCCTGGCTGAATCCGTTTTACAGGATTACGACAGGGGAGCCCGTTTGTCAACAGTATGTGGCGTTGTTTTTCTACCTCAGTGCTTCAAAAAAGAAGTTCGCCAGGGAATCTTCCACTGCTGCGGTTACATCAGGCTGATCACTGTAGAACCCATACCCGTGGTCGGCATTGGGCACCACCCTCACCGTTGCCGCTTCATAGGCTTCGGCTACCGCCTGGTTGACACCGGCACGCACCACGTTGTCCTGGTCACCAAAGATGACCAGCATGGCACCGTCATAGCCGGCGATGTTTTCAAGAGGACGGGAAGCAATCATTTCGTCAAACCAATTGAGGCTAAGCTGCTGCACCTGTCCCCACTGGGTGGTGAAATCAGCGTAGCCTTTTTCGCTTTGGGCTTCTTCGTAGAGTTGGTCAAACGCTTCCTGTCCGCCCAGGAAACTGACCATCATTTCCTGCCCCCAATCGGCGGAAGGTGCCAGCAGGCCCATGGCCTTGTAGGGTTGATCATCTTCGCTGCCAATGTGCAGGGCGATTCTGCCGCCCATGCTGTACCCCATGATGCCCAGACGCTGGGGGTCAATGGGGTAGTTTTCCAACAGATAGGCCAGACTGGCATTGGAGTCGGAAATCATGTTGGACAGGTAATTTTCGGTGAAGGGCTCGGTACTGTCACCGCATCCGGGGAAGTCCATGCGGATGGTGGCAATACCTCGGCCGGCCAGTGCTTCAGCCACACCGCCGAACCCGCCGTTTTCCTGACGACTGCCCCCATGCCCATGGTTCATCACCACGGCGGGGAAGGGGCCGTTACCCACGGGCATGACCACTGTGGCGGGAACTGCCCGCCGGCCATTCATCACAGTGACTTCTTCAATGGTAAATGCCGGTTGCAGGGTAACGTCAAACCAGTTGACGGTGGCGTCGATGAGCTGATCAAAAGCGGTCATGTCACCGGTGAAGATATTGAAGGTATGGTCGGCGCCTTCCAGTATCAGCTGTCGGGAAGCCGGGTTGGCAGATGCTTCCACAATGAGGGCTGCATTGGCAGGAACGACCACATCATCTTCGCTGCCATTGACGGCCAGCACTGGCGCGTTGGAATCACCAAACACTTCCAGCACATCGGTGTTGTACACATCTTCAAACCACTGAAGGCTGACACGCAGCGGTGAACGCCATCCAAATTCGCGGAGGAAAAAGCCGTCTTCTTTGGCCGTTTCGTATTCTTCTTCAGAGCCGCCGATGGTCATATCAGGAGCGCCGGCCCAGGTGACCACTGACTGGAAGGAACGGTTGTCAGCGGCAGCCAGCATGGCGATGGTGCCGCCCTGGCTCCAGCCCATCACACCGATTCGGGTGGCATCGACGGCTTCCAGGTTCGCCATGTACTGGAAAGCGGCGTTGGCATCGGAAACAGCAGTGCTAAAATTGTATTCAATGTAGTCCACCTGGCTGTCGCCGGTGCCGATGAAGTCAATGCGAATACTGGCAATACCGGCTTCTGCCAGCGCTGGAGCGGTTAATGCATAGCCGCCCCCCGCTTCGTCTTTCTCAGAACCGGTGCCGTGAAGCATCACCACAGCGGGGAAGGGACCGTTACCCAGAGGCAGGGTCACGATACCGGGCACCTGGTAACTGCCATTGGGAATGGACACATCATACGCCATGAAGGCTTCCTCGGCAGGTTCTTCAATAATGACTTCAGAAACGGGAGGTGCCGGTTCTTCTGCTGGTTCCGGCATTGGTGCCGGAGCAGGTTCCTCCGGTGCCACTTCGCCTGGAACTGGAATTTCCAGCACTGTGCCGATTTGCAGCTTTCGGGCGTCATGAACGCCGTTGAGTTCAGCAATCTCGCCCCATTCAACACCGTACTTTATCCCCAAGTCCCACAGGGTATCTCCTTTGACCACGGTATAAGAAAGCGCATAAACACTTGAAAAGCTGGATGCAACCATGACTAAAACGATGATTACTGCTAACACTTTTCGATTCATTCTTATTCTCTCATCCTTTCGTATGAAAAGTCATTCAGGGTGAAGGTTCGCTATGGATGAAACCTTTCTCAGGTCATGCCCAGGTCATGCCATCGCCCTCTTTCCTTCATTAACTTGCTTTGTTTATTTACCCCGAATTCTGAGGCTGTAACGGTGGCGGGCTATAGTTTCCTTTCTTCCTTTCTTTGGGGTTGTGCCACCGTGGTGTCAGCTCTATTTGCTGGAACAACATCAGGATCCCGGCCAATGAGCAGTCTGCGAATGAGGCCTGCAATGATGGCCGTCACCACCAACGCAATCACTGAGGATGACTCAAAGATATGCAGCATCTCATAGTTTTCTAACATTACTTCGGGAAAAATCCCGTCAAAAATACTTGTTAAAGGTGACGTGATCGAATAAAGCATGGCGATAAACTGATTGGATGCGTTGGCACCCAACAGCTTAAAGATGAATCTGAATGCCAGCAGAATTTGGACAACATAAAAGAAAATGCCCACGTAATAGGCGACTTTCTGACGCCCACTTCCCTGGGAACCGTAAGTCCTATTCCAGTTTTTTCGAGTCATTACAAATACCTCCAAATTGGTGGATCGATGGATAATGAGACGCTTCTATTTTCTTCCAGTGATCAAAGATATGACTAACAGGATCAAAAAGATGAGTGAATACCGTAACATAACGTCAACTCTTTTATTATTAAACAACCTGTGATAGATGTTATGTTAATACCCGCGGGCGCACCATCCAAACAACGCGAACGAACATTTATTCAGCGTTCAGTTATGTCAACCCTGCTGTTTGTCGCCTGCTCACGTCTTTTTGCCCGCTTTACTTTTGTCCCTTGCAAAGAAAAAACGACTTCTCGGCTGCAAAGCAGCTGTCAGTCGCTTTAAGATGACCAACCACAGGTACATATTGTCGCGTGATTGTCTTTATTTAAGCGAAGCAATCTTATCAAACCTGCTATCCATACAGACACTCACATCAGTTGTCATGAATTCCCCATTATAAAACAAAGAAAAAATCGTCGCAGGTGTTGGGGCAGATTGCGCCTGCTCCATTGTTTCCAGTTTAATGACTTTCATATTCAGCTGCCTTTTTTCAACAGTTTCTGCCAGCGACTCCCTGACATGATATTCGGTAAAAGGACAGCGGTTCGAATAATAGACCACATAACCCTTGTCATCCGGACATTTGCCCCGTTTCGCCTGCTCATTAAAATGGGGCATCGAATCTTTTCCATTGAATCGTAAGCTCAATAAAGAAAAACCGGCAGGTGTGGTGTCACATTCTACAAATCCCTGCTTCAGCAGCCATTTTGTATCACTCATGAAATGATACTTTTTGGTTCCCACCACCGTTACCAATCCATCTTTTCCCTGTTGTTCTGCATCTGTTATAACCTCTTGAAGCAACGCTTTTCCATGTCCATTGCCTTTGTATTTCCCTGAAACCCAAAAACAACCGATCATGATATCCTTCGGAGCAGTGACAGGTATCCACGCTTTTTCTGCCGGTCCATATTCAATAAACACTTTTGCTCTTTCATTGATTCTGCGAAAGACAAAGCCCTTTTCAAACTCATTTCGAAGCCATTTCTTTTTCAGTTCATAGCCCTTTGCACACTTTTTATCCGAAATGGCACAGCAAATGTGCTCCTGATCAATATTGGTTTGATCAATGGTCATATAGCTCATGAGATGCCTCCTTTTTCTTATTCTGACACATTATTCCGCCAGAGTACCCAAGGATTCCTCCATAGTAACCAGAGGCAGGGGGATGGAAAACCCCACGGGGGAGTTGAAGAGGATGTGTGTTCATGATGTCCTTCTTTCTTCAAAGAATCGACTTGCTCGGGCTGCAAGGTAGACTGACAACCCTCTGACCATCAAATCATTTTTAGTTTTGATGAACACTTCTATCATATCAATTTTGATGTTCAACCACAATGTCCTCCGCTTATATCAGCAAATTTCAGCTTATTTCCTACACAGAGCCATCAGACAACCCTGTCCATCGACAGGCGACCAACCGGTTTTCTTATATAACTGCTATATCTGCAGAAAAAGCTCCCCACTTTTCCGGGAGCTTTTTCATGTGCCATTTATCGAATATCAGATTCAATCTTCCATGATTGCTTTCGCGGCTCTCATGCCTGAACGCACGGCACCTTCCATAAAGTTCGAGTACTCTGCTGCAGTCTCAGCCCCAGCCCAGTGTATGCGGTCCACCGGCGCTGCCGTCGGGTGAGATGGAATATTCGATTGATTCGGTGGAACCCAGGCCCGTGAGTACCTGGAGAAGGGACATTTCCCAAGATTCTGCCGAATACAGGTTTCTTGAGATGAAGCGGTAGAAATTCAGCGCATTCTCATCCTGTGCATGATCATTCAGCCAGTTTTCGAAAGACATGTGGTCATACTGAACCGCCTCTTTATTTTTCCACGGTGGTATAACAGACAGAGACTCCGCCAAAGTATCCAGTTCTACCCGAAGCCGGTCCAATTCACGCCGTGATGATTGAGGAAGGGCAGGTTTGTTGCCTGTGAACCTGATTCTTTCCCCATTGAGAATCAAAACGGTATCGCCTTCTGCATGCGTGCGAAATGTTTCCAGTCCCAGCTGATCAATCAGTTTCAATATTTCTGTTTTCTGTGGCCCCACCCATTGACCGCCAATTTCAACAACCACGCCATTTTGCAGCATATGCCCGGCCGTTCGGCCGCCCACCCTGTCGCGGGCTTCCAGCACAATCACACTGTACCCGGCCTTTTTCAGTTCACGCGCCGCCGTCAGTCCTGCAATTCCAGCTCCAACCACTACCACATCCGCATCTGGCTGGCTTTTCTTTTCCTTGTACATCTCCGATTACTTCCTGTTTGATCGAGTCAGCAGTTGTCTTGCTGTAAGCATACCCAATCAATGGACCTTCACCACCAGAAAACAAAAAAAGTCTCCGGAAATCCCGGAGACCCGTGCCATCTATTGTTGAATTTATTCCATTGATTCCGTTGATTCCATTGATTCCATCAAACTGTAAAAATACCTGGATTCCCTCGTTTGATAAAGGTGATACCATGCTTCTACTGTATCCGATTTCATCACCTTTATCTTTTTAAATACTTCGTATGCGAATTCCAATGGAGCAAGCCCTGTGGCCGTTATGACATTATCATCTACTACGGTTGCAGCATTGATATAATGGTGACTTCCAGCATAACCCGGGCAAGACATTTTTAGGTAATCCTTATCATTACTTGTATGCTTTCTATTATCCAATAAGCCATTTTGAGCTAATGCGGCTGTCGCGCCACAAATTGCCGCAACGATCACCTTCTGGTTGATTACATTCGATACCATTTCCAATATGTTTTTATTTTTTTCATCCATCCAGGTATCTGCTCCAGGAAGCACGAGTAAATCGCCTTCTTTGAATATAACTTGATTGATATCCATATCCGGCGTAATCGTTATGCCACCCATTGTTTTAATTGGCTTCAATGAATTTCCAATCATGATGAGCTCAAATTTTGTGTTTTCAGCAAAATACCTGCCACTATTTAGCTCTGCCGTTATGAAACCAATTTCCCAGTCAGCCAACGTATCCAGCACATAGATATACCCTTTTTGACAGCTAAGTTCATTTGTCATGATACTCCTCCTATTCTTTTTCCTATGACTGCCTTACATCGAATAGCGCCTAACGCTTGCCTGCCCCTCTCAATGAAATCAGCTTTTTTGAAGGGTGAAGAAAGAACGCTGCAACTCCTTGAACACCTGAAACTGCTGCACATAAACCCCATGGTTTTTCCTGTTCGGGGTAAAGCGCTGGGTTTGATGGGAAGTAGGCGGTTCGCTATTGGACAGGATTCGGTACAGCCCCGTCAGTCCCAGTTCCTGTTGCGGTGACCGGCAGATGATCTCTCCTGTGACATCACTTTCATCACAGCTTCTCCAGGGCCTGTTCAAAATCGCCGATGATATCTTCCACATGTTCAACGCCCACCGACACCCGGATCACACCGTCCATGATCCCCATTTTTTCCCGTTCTTCCCGGGGAACCTTGCCATGGGTCATAAGCGCCGGAATTTGCACCAGGGTATCCAAATCCCCCAGGCTGACAGCAAAGTAGCAGAGCTTCAGCTGAAAAACCAGTTCCTGCACTTTTTTCAGGTCACCCTCAATCTCAAGGCCCACAATACCACCAAAATCATTGAAGTATTTTTGGGCCCGCCGGTGGAATGGGTCGTCGGGCAGTCCCGGGTAACGCACTTTTCGGATTTTCGGGTGCTTCTCCATAGCCCGGGCAAAGGCCAGGGCGTTTTCACAGTGCCGCTCCATCCGCAGGTGAAGGGTTTTCAGCCCCCGCATCATCAGTGAACAATTATCGGGGGAAAGAACCGGCCCGATGTCCATGTGCTTTTTTTTCGCAGCCCTTCGCAAAAGGCTGTACTGCCCACCACCACACCCGCCACAAGGTCGCCGTGGCCGTTGATGTATTTGGTGCCGCTGTGAATCACCGTGTCAATACCCCAGTCCAGTGGCCGAAAGAGGTAGGGGGAGGTGAAAGTGTTGTCCACCACCGTGTGGACGCCGCTTTTCTTTGCCCAGGCTGCAATTTCATCAAATTCCGGAATCTCCAGGGTGGGATTGGCAACGGTTTCGAAGTAAACCATCCGGGTATTGCCACGTTTCGCCCTGTTCAGATTTTCTGCTGTGAGGTCCTGCACAAAGGTGACGTCGATTCCCAGATCCTTCAGCACATGGGCCATCAGGTTGTAGGTGCCTCCATAAACGGTCTGGGCATAGATTAGGTGGTCCCCGCTTTTGCAATAACCCAGTATGGCCATCGTAATGGCCGCCATGCCAGACGCAGTCACCAGGGCTGCTTCTCCGTGCTCCAGGGCGGCGATTTTTTTCTGCAGGGAGATCTGGGTTGGATTCCGGGAGCGACCGTAGGTATAGATAATCTCTTCTTCCCCTGCCGTACCCTGTAACCATTTCTCCAGCCGCTCTTCCGTAAACACAAAGGTACTGGTGCGGTACACCGGCTCCACCAGGGCCTCCTCATCCACCAGGGCACCCCGGGAGGTATTAATAAAGAAAGCATCCGGTTTCATCTGATGCAGCTCTTCCCGGTTAATCATTTGAAAGGTCTCTGGGTATCCTTGCTGTGGACGGTGAGGACATCCGCCTCCCGCGCCAGTTCCAGAAGTGTGGCGGCAAAAACCGCGCCATCCTTTTCCGCCTCCGGCAGGTAGGGATCGAACACCATGATCTTCATCCCAAAAGCCCGGCAAATATCTGCCACACGGCGGCCGATACTGCCGTAGCCCACGATGCCCAGGGTTCTTCCCTTCATTTGAAATCCCTTGTAATGCACATAGGGGGTTTCTTTGCCCAGTGCCCAGGTCACATCTCTGCGAAGCCCCGCCTTGGTGTCCTGTATCACCGCGCTCTCTTCAGCTGTGTGCAGGCCCATTTTCAGGTCATGGTGGGCATTGGGAATACGGCGCATGACAGCCAGCATCATGGCAACGGTGTACTCCGCCGTTGAATCTGAGTTGCGTTCCGGGGCGTAGCTGAGGGGAATGCCTTTTTCCCGGAGATAGCCGTCGTCCACATTCACCGGATTTGCCCGGGTACAGACCACCAGTTTCAGCCGGGGAGAGCTGTCGATGACCTTTCGGGTAATGGGGTCATAGCTGGTCAACAGAATCTCCGGTTCATTGGCTGCCATGAGAGCTGCCATTTCATCCTCCGATAAAATCCGCTGCTCCGTTGTCCAGCCTGCATAATGGATCTGAAGGTTCTTTTCCAGCACTCCGATCTGTGTACTGGTTTCCGCTGTGCACAGTACCTCCATCGACTTCACTCCCCATTCAATTTTGTTGTCACCCTGTTCAGGTTTCGATTTTCCTGTTCTTGCACGACTTGTTCCTATTCATCTCTATTTTATCCTTATTCTATCATTGTTCCGAAAATTCCGACTCACCTTTTTTGTGAATCCCTGAGCTTCATGTCCATTTAAAATTCTTATGCTTTGATACCCTCTTTTTTTGGCATCATATCAAAAGCTTGTTCGTATAAGATAGTAAGAATAATCACATTTTTCAACGCTTTAGAATTTAAAGTAAGAAAACCAATGCCATAGACACGAACTCAATCTGCAGTGAAATCAGGTAAATGCCTGGAAAATCTCCAAAAAAGAAAAAGGCCTTGTGCCAGTGGAAGACATATTTGAAATGGCAGATTATCATGACGCACAGCAAGTTGAAACAGAATGTATCAAGAAGGAGGAGGCTGAAAAAATAAGCCCTTCTGAGAACATGTTTGAAGAAATCCATAGGAGCATCCAACACAGAAATAAGGAGGAACATTATATGAAAAGTGCTAAAAGAACAAAAAAGATCTTGGTGGCCTTCATTTTAGCTGTACTGACAACAGCGACTTGCTTTGCGGCATCTCAGATTATTTCAATTACATCTGTTCCGGGATATGCTTTTAATAAATTCGAATCCTACCCTTCTGACAAACAAATGCAAAAGGCGGCTGAATTTTTACCAAAGTATGTGGAACAGTTTGAAAACGGATACGCATTCGAGGAAGCTTTTGTAGGTAAGTTGGAAGGTAAGGATGAAGGGAAAAATCAAGTGGCTATGATAAAAAGTGCAGAATTCACCTATATGAAAGGCGATTCAGAGTTGTACTTGTATGTGATGGAAAAGCCCCAGAATTCAACAGAATTCCCCCCGCTGGAAGGCGAAGAAATTGCCTTGACAGATGCCCAGACCGTGTTTTACGATGACTATTTAAATAAATTCAAGCCTGGAGATTATGTTATGACCGAACAGGATAAGATTGATGAAGCAAATGGCACTTACGTTTTTTCCTTTGGAGAAGACTTTGATTTTATCAAGCACATTCAAATGATCGAGTGGGAGGAAGACGGTATTCGTTATTCTTTAAACTGTCTCGATGAGAAGCTTACAAAAGAGGCGCTTTTAGAGATGGCTGAAGAAATTATTAAAAAATAAGAACAGGTACCTTTTATAACAGAAAAGCAGGGACGAAGATTAAACATCTCCCTGCTTTTCTGTTACCCTTCATTCGGCCTATTTCAGCTTGCTTAATGCCGCTTCCAGCCGGTCCATCCCTTTTTCAATGTTTTCCATTGAATTGGAATAAGAGATGCGAATATTGTCAGGCGCTTCAAATGCAGCTCCCGTTACGACGGCGATTTTAGCTTCCTCCAACAGGTAATTTGCCAAGTCTAAGGAATTGTTGACTGTCAGGCCCTTGTACTCTCTGCCATAAAAATAGCTGACATTGGGCATGACGTAGAAAGCGCCTTTGGGGATACTGCAATGGATGTTTTTCATTGCATTGATTCTTTCGAGGATATAGCGTCTTCTTCTGTCAAATTCAGCTCTCATCATCTCAACGGACTCTTGGGAGTTTGCCAGTGCTTCTATCGAGGCGTATTGTGCGGGTGTGTTGGGGCTTGTCGTCGTGTTGCCCTGGTAATCTGCCATCCCCTTGATGATCTGTGTGGGCCCCACGGCATATCCAATTCGCCAGCCTGTCATGGCATAGGCCTTGGACATCCCATTGATGGTGATGGTTTTTTCCTTTATTTCAGGAGACAGGGCAGCCACGCAGACATTTTTCTCGCCCTCATAGACTAAAAATTCATATATTTCATCTGAAATGATATAAAAATCATGTTCAACTGCCATCTGGCCCAGCTGCCTCAGATCTTCTTTGCTGTATACCGCTCCGGTCGGGTTATTGGGTGAATTGATGATGATGGCTTTTGTTTTTTCTGAGATGTTTTTTCTTATCTTCGCCACATCCAGTCTGAAGCCGTCATTTTCCTCCAACGGAACCAAAACAGGCACCCCTTCGGCAAGCTTGACCATTTCAAGGTAGCTTACCCAGCAAGGTGTGAGTATGATGACTTCATCACCGGGATCCACGATGGCCATGAGTGCATTTGTCAGGGATTGCTTGGCACCTGCTGATACAAGCACCTCCTTGGGTGCATAATCCAACCCATACTCCTTCCTGAATTTTTGACAGATTACCTCTCTCAGCGCTACCATGCCAGCTGCAGGCGTGTACTTGGTCAGTCCCAGGTGATAAGCCTCTTCTGCCTTTTGAATGATGTTTGTCGGTGTGTTGTAGTCAGGCTCGCCAACATTAAATCCAATTATTTGGATGCCCTGATTCTTTAATTCCGCTATTTTTGCAGCTTGCTCCAATGTAGCTGACGGGATCATGTTTTGAATTCTTTTGCTAATCATAAGCCACCCCTGTCGTGTTCATGATAAAAACATCTTCCATTTTTATTTTCTCAGGCATATGAATGAATCACTTGCTGGTTTAATCAGCCCCTTCGAATACCACATCTCGCAGGGCCGGCCACACATCGTCTGTGGCAAAGCTCCGCTGCCAGCCGGCAATGCCTGCCAGTCCCAGTTCCTGGACCAGGCCAGCAACACTGTCAAAATGACACTCCTGTTTTTTTCATGGTTGATCCCTTCCTTAGTAACGATTATCCCGGAGTAACGGTTATCGTCTTTTGTTGCCTCCATCTATTTCTTGATCTCTTTTACCCTGCCTACGATTCCGCTCTCAAGCATCACCTTAATCCCATGAGGATGAGAAGCTGCATTCGTCAAGATTTTTTTGACAACCCCTTCTGTTACATTTCCGCTGCGCTGGTCTTGTTTTTGAACAACCCCCACAGTCATTCCAAGCGCTATCTCATTCCGCTTTGTCCCTGCTGTCATTTTCATGTTCCTTTCACATGTTTCTTTCAATTGAACTTCTTCACATATATAGCCCTTACATGGCTCTTTTACATGGCCCTTTGTATTCACTTATTTTCCTCGTGCCACCGGTATTTTCTGTTGCGGTGCAGGGTATCCATCTGGCATTCCAGGCACAGGCCATTGTGACAGCAAACAACCCCGCCGCATTCTCTGCACTGCCATTTTTCAGCTTCTTTTGTCAGAAATGCTTCCATGCCCTGCTGGCGAATGAACTCCAGGTTTTCCACCATGCTCATATGGTATTTTTTCCGATAGCGGCCATCCAACGCCTTCAGTCTCTTACACGGGAATTCATTGCATTCAAAGCAGAACCGGATTTCTCCTTTCTCCAGCCGTTCACAGTGATGACCCATGTGAGTGCAGTGTTCCCCCCGCGGGATGCAACCAGGGCAGTATTTTCGGTGAAATCCCTGTTTGTTGATATCATGCTGCATAAAAAGATAGTGGACACACAGGCCACAGTTCATGCCACAGGGAGCAATGAGGCTTTCTTTCATCCTTCTCACCTTTCTCTCATCATGCAACTGGCCCTCAGGCCAGTTGTGTGGAATGGCATCGCCATTTTTCATTCGTTCATCTACTTACCCCGAAATCTAAGGGTGTAACAGAGGAAGCAATGGTACTACCGCTGCTGGCATTTGAATACGTAAAGTTGCGTATTTGAAAAACAAATTACGTAATTCACAGGAAGATATATAAAGAATATTTTGATAAATTTGCAATATATCACCAAATTACATTTGCGAAAAGGAGAAGACTTATGCCAATTGAAATCCATATGCCCAAGCTTGGAATGACAATGAAGGAAGGTACCCTTGTTAAATGGTTAAAATCTGAAGGTGACGGCGTGAAAAAAGGAGAACCCATTGCAGAAATTACATCCGAAAAAATATCCAATGAAATAGAAGCACCTGCAGATGGAGTTCTTAACAAACCCATCGTTAAAGAGGGGGATGTTGTTGGTATCGGTGCTATACTTGCTTACATTTCGGAATCTTCCGATGATATTGCAGTCATAAAAGAACAGCTCATTGAAATTTTAGACGAACCGAAAATTCATCAAATTCACCACGATAAAACAATTTTACAGCAAAAACCCTTAAGTAGTCTCAGACAAATCATTGGAGAACGGATGTCAGAGAGTTTGCAGCGTTCACCACAAGGAACCATGACTACGCGTGCCGATATGAGCGGATTAATCAGATTAAGAGAATTGTACGCTGAACAGGGTCATAGAGTTAGCTTAACAGATATTTTTGTAAAAATCGCAGGATTGGCCCTAGAGAAGCACAGACTGCTCAACTCAACGATCGTAGAGAATGATCTCATCATTTATGAATCCATTAATATTGGTATTGCTGTAGGCACTGAAGAAGGACTTTACGTTCCAGTCATTAAAAATGTGGCATCAAAAGGTTTGCTGGAGATATCGCTTGAATCAAAACAGTTGATACAGCAAATTATGGATAAAAAGATAACTTCAGCTCATATGACTGGAGGCACTTTTACAATTAGTAACCTGGGGATGTTTGATGTTGATGTTATAACACCAATTATCAATCCTCCCGAAGCTGCGATATTGGCTATTGGAACCACTCGCAAGGAAGTCGTCGTGTTGGAAAATGATGCAACTGTCATTTTGCCACTAACTACGCTGTCTCTAACCGCAGACCACGCAATCATCGATGGACTGCCGGCTGTTAGCTTTTTAGCCTCTCTTAAGGAGATGATGACCAATGTCCATCAGTACATTGATTAAAAAGAAAAAACGATTCTTAGGCAAACACTGAATACTAACTGGCAACGATCATGCCACGTTGGGTTCTTGTTTGGAAAAAAGTTTCAGGAAGGAACTATCCATTGCTATTTACAGGAGGTGAAAGAAGGCTGTTCATTCTATTGATGGATTAAAACATGCGGAGGTGTCAACATGAAATATTCAAAAAATGAGTTGCTTAAATTCTATGAGCAGCTCGTGCTCGGGCGGAAATACGAAGAGAAAATTATTACGTTCCTTGGCAAAGGTAAACTGCAAGGGTTTTTCCATCTGGGAATTGGACAGGAAGCTGCGCAAGTCGGAGTTGTCAATGCACTTGGACCCAACGATTACCTGGTTCCTACCCATCGATTTCATCCAGGTTTGGTTAATAAGCTGGATATAAAGAAATTAACAGCTGAACTCTTCGGCAAAAGTTCAGGGTATAATCGTGGCAAAGCATTCACTTTTCACATATCCAGCAAAGAAGATCGATTACTGCCGGTGAATGGCATGCTGGGAGCCGGCATACCAGAAGCAGTCGGATATGCTTGGGCACTAAAACAGGACAATCAGGATTCAGTGGTTGTCTGCGTCCTCGGTGATGGGACAGCCAGTGAAGGTAATGTCCATGAAGGAATGAACATTGCGGCTTTATTAAATGTGCCTATCGTATTTTACATCGAGAACAATGGATGGGCAATCTCTTGTCCGACTGATGAGCAAACCAAGATTGAAAATCTGTCAACACGTGCACTTGCTTATGGAATGACGGGAGAAACGATCGATGGCAATGATGTTATCAAAGTAAAGGAAACACTTGAAAGGGCTATTGCTAAAGCCAAAAATGGCGAGCCCAATATTGTTGAAGCAAAAACCTACCGCTGGAGAGGACACTTTGAAGGTGATCCTGGATTCTATCGAGATGATGAAAAACACAAAGCAGCTATGAAAGACGATTGCATCAAGCGGATGGAAAACTTGCTAATTGAACAGGGAGCGTCAGCGAAGGAGCTTGCAGAAATAGCTGATAAAGTTCAGTTGCTCATCGACGATGCTTTTGATTATGCAGAAAAAGAGCCACTGCCCACACCCGAAGATATACTTGATTTGGATCAAGTATATGCTACAAATTTGGGAGGTGAACTATTATGAGACAACTAACTTTTTCTCAGGCAGTTTTGGAAGCACAAATGGAAGAAATGGAAAAAGATCAGCATGTGTTTATCATTGGAGAAGATGTCGCAAAGATGGGAAGTGCTTTTGGGCAATGTGCAGGACTCTACGACCGCTTCGGACCGAATCGGGTATTCAATATGCCAGTTGCCGAATCTGGATATGCTAACTTTGGTGTTGGCGCTGCAATGGCAGGAAAAAGACCAATCGTCGAGATGCAATTTGCAGATTTCATTGTGTATGCTTTTGATGCAGTTGGAAATCAGGGTCCAAAACAACGCTATATGTCAGGCGGCGAACTGAGTGTGCCTATGACAATTAGAGCTCCTCAAGGCGCGGGCTTTGGTGCGGCCGCACAACATTCACAATGTGTTGAAGCCTGGTTTATGAACTTCCCCGGGTTAAAAATTGTGATGCCCTCCAATCCACATGATGCTAAAGGACTTCTTAAAACAGCGATTCAAGATAATGACCCTGTACTGTTCCTCGAGCACAAACAGCTTCTTGGCATGAAAGGTGATGTTCCTGAAGGCGAGTACACCATTCCACTTGGTCAGGCTTCAGTTGTTAGAGAAGGAAAAGATGTAACCATAATTGCTCTGCAAGCGATGGTTTACCCAGCATTGGAAGCAGCAACAGAACTGGCCGACGAAGGAATTGATGTGGAAATTATTGATCCACGCTCCTTAATCCCATTAGATAAAAAAACGTTGGCGCAGTCTGTCAAGAAAACCGGTCGGGTTATTATTGTTCATGAAGCACCTAAACGAGGGGGATTCGGCGGAGAGATCAGTGCAGTTATCAGCGAAGAATTTTTCCCTCACTTAAAAGCACCCATTAAGAGACTAGGCGCTGCAAATATACCACTGCCATTCGGCATGCCCGAACAATATTGTTTGCCAAACAAAGTTTTAATCACTGAATGTGTCAAAGAACTAATGAACCCAAAATAGCTGGTAAAATGGTGGGTAAAGGAGGCTAATCTATGGTTCCCATTAATCTAAATGGCAAATCGGTGCTTGTGACCGGTGCCGCCAGTGGTTTAGGAAAAGCAATCGCGATGAGACTGGCAGAGGCAGGGTGTGCTGTATGTGTTGCTGATATCAATATAGCTGCAGCTGAAGTGGTGGCTAATGAAATTTCACAAATGGGTAATGCATCGATGGCATTTCAGGTCAATACTTCTAACCAGAACGAAGTTGTCAATATGGTCAATGAATCGATAAAGAAATTCGAAAAACTGGATTTGCTTGTTAACAATGCTGGAATTGGCACGATGAAACCGATTACAGATATGCAACAGGAGGATATCGACAACATGATCGATATTAACCTGAAAGGTGTCATTTACGGATGCAAAGCCGCTCTTGCACATATGATCCCCCAAAATGAAGGTAACATTATCAACATATCATCAGTTGCGGCTAAAATGGGGGCCCCGTACGCATCTGTATACGCTTCCAGCAAAGCCGGTGTCATTGCCTTAACTAATTCTTTGGCAAGGGAAGTAGCTGAAAACAATATCAACATCAATGCGATCTGTCCGGGAATCATCAGAACAAATATGTGGGAAAAACAGCTGGAACTAATGACCAACAACGGCGATGCTCAATCTAAAAATGAGGCTTTCAGAAGTTTTTCAAGCAGCCAAATTCCACTTAGAAGACCGCAAGAGCCTGAAGACATTGCTAATATGGTAGTGTATCTTGCATCTGATTTGGCGAGAAACATCACAGGACAAACGATTAATGTCGATGGTGGTAGTGCTATTTTTTAGTAATATGACAACTGCACGTCATATAGCGGTACTACCGATTGGCACATGCCCAGTGCCCTATGTCTCGCAACCGCTGCAGGGGATTCTGAATATACCTCTGCAGCTTTTTACTGGTTTTCACATGTTAAAGGAGGGCCTTATGGATCTGCATACAGCAAATAAAAGCATCACTATCATCGGGGGAGGGCCGGGCGGGTACTCTGCTGCATTAACTGCTGCCAAGCTTGGTGCGAAAGTAACTCTCATTGAAAAAAACAAACTTGGCGGCACTTGTTTAAATGAAGGCTGTATCCCCACGAAAGCTCTGCTAAAATGTGCTGAGGTTAATCATTTGTTCAAAAAAGCAGAAATGTACGGCATCGAATCAACTCACAAAAAATTTGATTATGCAAAAGCAATAAACTTTAAAAATCAGGTTGTCGCACAGATAGTTGGCGGTGTGGAACAGTTAATAAAGGCAAGCGGCATCAAGTATATCCAAGGCGAAGGGCGTGTTGTTGATACCCACACAGTTGCAATCAAAAAAGATGCAGAAATAATCAAGGTCCATTCACAAAGCATTATCATAGCTTCGGGTGCTAAAGAAACCGCTATCCCCGGACTGGAAACTGATGGAATCAATATTTTCAACAGTAGCCAGATCCTTTCATCCGAAAAGCTGCCCACAAAACTGGTTATCATCGGCGGCGGCGTTATCGGCGTTGAATTCGCCTCTATTTTCAGCTCTCTGTGTGTGGATGTTACACTGATAGAATTAACTGACCGCCTCATTGCAGCTGAAGATGAAGATTTATCAGCGGCAATCACTAAAGCACTCATGCGAAAAGGGGTTACCGTTTTACTTGACACGCAGGTACAGCATGTTGATCATCCTGGCCAGAATGATATGGTACTGACAGTCATCACCGGCAATGGTGATGTTGAGTTAATCAATTGCGATCAGATATTGGTATGCGTCGGCCGGCAAGCACTTACCAGTGATGTTGGGTTATCTGCGGTAAATATTCAAATAGATGATGGGCGTGTTAGAACCGATAAGTTTATGCAAACAAACGTAGAAGGAATCTATGCTATTGGTGATATTACTCAGAGTGAACAACTTGCACACATAGCCTATTACGAAGCACGCACAGCCGTCCAGCATATCATGGGAATGGCAGGAGAAGTTAACTACAAAGCTATACCCCATTGCATCTTTTCGTCACCGGAGATTGCAATCGTCGGGCATACCGAAACCTCTGCACGCAAACTTATCAAACAGGTCGGTGTAGTGAAATATCCGTTCTATTGCAATGGAAAAGCTGTCATTGAGCTGGAAACCGAAGGATTTGTTAAACTCATTTATGATAAAACCTCAGGGCATATTTTAGGTGTTACGATCATCGGGACAAAAGCAACAGAACTCATTGCAACGTATACACTGGCAATTAACAATGAACTGACTGTTATGGACATTGTTAACACAGTTCATGCACATCCAACGTTATCTGAGGCACTGCATGAAACAGCCTTAATGGCAGCAGGGCTTGATCTTCATGTATTATAGGCGATAAGAATGAATGGTTCCAACTGGAGAACTATTCTTCCGGGCACCATTGAAAAAATGTCCACTAACAAACTGACAAACCCTGCTCACAGGTGTCTGCTTGAGCAGGGTTTGTCAGTTATTATTTCTGACCATACCAGCGCTATTGGATTTTACATTCTTGATCAATCCCATTTTATAGAGAATTTCTATTCTGCTGTTCGCATCCAATTTATTTAAAATGTTGTCAATATGTGTTCTGACAGTATTAACGCTGATGAAAAGTTTCTCACTAATCCTCTTATTGGTTAATCCTTCAGCAATAAGCACAATGATTTCTAACTCTCTTTGGGATAATCCGTAATCATTGACATTATGGACTTGATTAACCTTTCCGTCCGCAGCGGCCTTGTAAATGAAGATGTGGTAGTATGTTTCAATGCCCAGATAAAAATCCGGTATGATAGAAAGTGCTACTTTAAAGTTATAGTCTCCGTGCTGTATATGGATACAAGAACTTGAAGTGATAACACTTATATCCAGGCTGGAAAGAACTTCATTGATAACAGCTTCGACATGATTCGTATTTTTTTGATCTTTAAGAATGCTTTTGCATATTGATGCTGCCGTTTCATTATTGCATACCACACACTGTTTTTTATCTAAACACACAAATCCAACAGGCATGTGATCAATACAATTATCGTGATTTTTATTATCACGCTTGATATACTCCGTGTTCTGAAATTGAAGCAGATAATGCGCTATATAACTTGACATGCATTCCAATATTTCAACATCTTTGTTAGTGAAACAACCTTCTTCCTTAGACCTCAGTATTCCGATACCACCTATCAGCCTGTTGTCAATATTTAATGGAAGTGAAATTTGATAATAGAAGTTGTCTTTTTTCAAAAAATCGTTATAGTACTCGGTGTTTTCGTATTGGCGGTAGGGCATAATATCTGCCGTTCTGATAGCTCTTTTGGAAAGGGGTAAGTGAGTTGGAAGATTCAAAGGGTGAAATATATCCGTTTTGTAATAGTATTGCGCATACATTTGACATAACTGGCTGCTGACATTTAAACCCAGTGGGTTTGTCAGAATTCCATTCTCATCAACAAGCAAAAAGGTTAAATTATGGTATGAGAAAATACTGGAAAGATGTTTCAGTATCGAATACCGGCAATCTCCCTTGTTAAGCTGAATGGAATTAATAAACCGTATTATTTTTTGATAGTCTTCAGTTATTAGAAATTGTTCATTCATGGGAGATCACCACCTTGTGAATAGGACTCTATGAATTGCACCATATCACATGCACTCAAGTTCATTGGCAATTTCATTTCCAGATTCAAGAGGTTAAGTTTGCGTCATTTTTAAGTGATCTAATCCACGTTAACCAAAATCCAAATATCTATTCTGAAGCCATGGTTTAGCTATTGTTTTGCGTCCTAATACGCGTCATTTTGGCTGCCATTTATAGCATATCATATCAATTTCTAAACGTAAATTGTCTCTCACACACCTTTTCCTACATTGATCGCAACGATTATTTAAGCAACGCTGAAACAAGCCATTTGCAAATGAACATGACGATGGCAAGGGTAATTTCAGCGCAAATATTTCGTTAAGTATTGGTTAGATGTGAATGGTTTCATTTTGTCTCCGTGCATAGCTGCAGCGTATGTTGAATCAAATCAGTACTGCCCCACTGACCATGCCCAGGAACCACAATGGCTGCATCACTATATTTCTCATATACACGGTTAACCGAAACAGGCCACTCCTCCAGATTGGCATCGGCAGTATTGCCCAAATCCTTCGAACTTTCACTTTTAATCATACAGCCACCAAAAAGAATTTTATTCTCAGGAAAATAAACTGCCACGTTATCTGGAGAATGAGTTTCTCCAGGATAGTAGATTTCTACCACTTCCTGACCAAATGGTAATCTCATCAGATCAGATTCAGTCAATTCAAAAATGACTGTTGGCGACACGTATGGAATTTGCTGGTAGGCCTTATAAAAACGCTGAGATTCAGGTCTATGCAGCCAAGATAACATCAGGTTTCTGGATGCTTCACCCAATTCGTCAATCAGCTGCACTGTTAAAGATGAGCCATATATGGGAATGTCATTTTGTACCAATACCTGATTTCCCCCCAAATTATCAAAATGGAATCCCGTATTGATGGCCACAATTTTCCGATCCCCGAAGCTTTGATTTATCCAATTTAACAGTTCATGCGTTGCTTCAGGGGTATATGGCGTATCAACCAAAACAATCTCTCCTGTTCCCATCTCTACAACCATTGAATTTGCCGGCCATGGAAATTCGTGGTTGATAACGTAAGCTCCTTCCTTAATTTTTTCAGCATATAAATCACTCCCTATGTTTCCTGCTAGCAACGCATCATTGACAGCCGGGGCTACCTGCACCTCTTCTTGTTGAGATGGTACCTGAACCCGCGAAGAACATCCCGAAAACCCTGTTATCATGAGTACTCCTATGAGTATGAATGTCATCTTGCTGTTCACCCTGTTGCCTCCTTCATTGTGTTCTACTATTGAAAAAATCGTGCTTGTATCGCTTATGATACGTTCCTTCGTATCGAAAGAAATTTGATCAGCAGGTGAAAATCAGCATCATGCATGGAACTTGCCGGCACATTGGGCCTTACAACTTCTTGTTATTCTTTATGTATGCCTGCCAGTAGACTTCCACAGAACGGTTCATTTCCCGGGCAAAGTCGGAGTCGTATTTGCGTTTGAAGAAGGTCTCCAAACTCTCCTGGATGTTGCCGGCACTTTCCTGGTGGGTTTCTTTCTGAAACAGGTGCATTTCCTGGTGTTCTTCCGGAGAAAGGCGTCGGTACTGGTTCTGAAACCTTATGAACCGGTCATCAAACCGTTTGGGTTTTGTGCGCTGCAGTTGTTGCCTGGTGGGGTGTCCCACCACCAGCATGGCAGCTGGAAACACGTATTCAGGCAGATGTAACAGGGATCGAACTGTTTCGCAGTTTTCTGTAATGTCTCCAATGTAACAGGACCCCAGACCAAGAGACTGCGCTGCCACCACCATGTTCTGGGCGGCAATGAGGGCATCGGCACAGGCCAGCATCAGGTCACCGGGGCCAGGCGGCCGGGGATTCAGGTTTTCAAAGGCAAAAGTATCCAGCCACCGTTGATAATCTGCCAGAAACACCAGTACCAGCGGTGCATCTGCAATAAAGGGCTGGTGATCACAGCTTTCTGCCAGCGCTTCTTTCAGTTGTTGGTCGGTGATTTCCAGCAGCGTGTAAAGCATCATATTGCCGGCAGTGGGTGCCTGATAAGCTGCCTGAAACAGCTGATGTCGCATTTCATCGCTGACATCCCTTTTCTCAAAGATCCGCACAGATTTTCGCTCATGCAGTTGCTCCATGACAGTTTTCATGGTTTTTTCTCCTTTTGCTTTTTTGTTGGTTTTTTCATTAATCTACTCGTTTAACTTTAGGTCACCGGCTTTGATCCATCCCCTTCGTCTCATGATTTCTGCCAGAATCAGCGAGAGCACGGCCGGCAGTATGAAATGAAGGAGTCCCATTTTCATCAGTACATCGGCAGAGAATCCCATGGCGCTGATGGTTCCAAATTGCCCCACCAGTCCGCTGGTTCCCATTCCGGCACCTGTGGGCACGTTTTCCATGCGCAGTAAAGTGGCAGCCAGCGGGCCAAGTATGGCACTTGCCACCGTGGGTGGTATCCAAATAAGTGGATTTCGCACAATGTTGGGAATTTGAAGCATTGAAGTGCCCAGCCCCTGAGAGAGCAGACCGCCCCAGCCGTTCTCCCGGTAGCTGATGACAGCAAAGCCAATCATCTGGCAGCAACATCCCACAGTAGCTGCACCGGCAGCAGTACCGCCGAGACCCAGCATGATACACAGTGCCGCGCTGGAGATGGGCAATGTAAGCGCCATGCCCACAATAACAGCCATCAAGGCTCCCATGGGAATAGGATGCATTTCGGTCACCGCCATAATGACAGTCCCCAGCCAGGCCATAAAGCCGCCTATGAAAGGTCCTGCCACCATTCCCATTACCACACCGGCTGCAATGGTGGCCATGGGAGTCGCAATGATATCCACTTTTGTTTCTCCCGTAACCAATTTTCCGCATTCTGCTCCCACCACCACAGCCACGAAACAGCCCGCAGGACCACCGGCTTCATAGCCCGCCATGCCAGTGATCGTGGAAGCAAACAACACCAGTGGCGGTGCCTTTAATCCGTAGGCAACAGCCACACCAATGGCTGGGCCTGCCATGGCCATGGCCCGCTGGCCCAACTGCTGCAGTATGGGAAGCTGAAGTTGTTCACCCGCCACATTGAGAATCAAGCCAATAATCAAGGAGGAAAACAGCCCCAATGCCATGGCCCCAAGCGCCTCAATGCCATAGCGTTTCATTGAAAATTCAATGTTTTTTCTTTTTAAGAATTCCATCTTTGATTTGTTCGGTGAAGCCATCGCTGTCATGGTTTCCCTCCAATAGTGATCGTTCTTTATTCTGTTTGACTGGTTGATGTGATAAAAGTCATGGCTTCTGCAATATTGCTTGCATTTCCAGCGTTGATGGCTTCTTCCATGAGTTCCAGTTTCGGCAGTGTCAAAAACTCCCTGCCAATGATAACTTCATATTCTGTGGAGATTTTCACAGAGAGTCTGTTGAGCTTCTCCAGATTTTCTTTGCCCTGATCATACACTTCCCGGTATTCCGCCTTGAGCGACTGTAACGCCTCTTCATTGGCCGCGATGATCTGCTTTTTGATTTCTTCAGCTGTCACATTGTCAAAATCACGCAATGCCTTTATCTTTTGCTCCATCAGTTCATTGACTGCTTGTGTATACTGCCCTATTTCCTGATCAAACTCGCCTAATTCATAATGACTCTCATCTTTATCCTTCATGATCTGGCGCTTTATTTTCCGTTGCCTTTTCTTACTTTCCTGAATGCTTCGGCGCATGGCCCGCACTCTGTTGAGCGCTTCTAAATGCTTATACTTTGTTTTGCCCACCGCCAGGTAAATACCACCAAAAACAAGAATCACACATACGTAGCTCAGCGCCAGATAGAGCATCCCCATTCCTTCAAAAAAAGCATAATAGAGGCCAAAGGGGATGGCGAAAAAGGCTAATGCCAGCGTCAGCAAAATGATCCCTGCGTCGCCTATTCCACTGGGAAAATAAAGGGCAAAAAACAGTCGATTGTTATACAGGAACGGGATCTTTTCTTGTTTGAAAACCGACTTACCCGCCAGATGCAATTCCTCATCTTCACTGCGAAAGTCAGCTGTTTCCATGTCAACTCGTTTCATAATCGCCTTCTTTTTTGCTTTTTCTTTGCTCGATTCCACATTCTTCAGCTTCGCGTTAACACTGTCAATCTGCTCATCAAAAGTAGCTTCCAGTTGTGTCTTGCGTTGACGTGTGACTTTCTTGATTTCGTCTTCTATGGCATTTTCTTTTTGGGAAATGCTTTTCTCCACTTGCTTTTCTTTCGTCTCCAGTATTCTCTTCTGCTCAATACAGTTGTTCAGTTCAGCAACATTTCCCTTGATGATTCCAATTTCCTGAATGCCACCCAGCAGGATCGCCTTTTCCATTTTTTCACCCTTTCACTAATTTGACATACGGCACTCCCCTATTAGTTGCCTCTGTTCATTGAACTTGTGTACAGGCACTCCGGGCACCGGCATCGTTCCGGTTTAGTCTGCTGTTTCGAACACCACGTCTCGCAGGGCCGGCCACACATCGTCGGTGGCAAAGGTCCGCTGCCAGCAGGCAATACCTGCCAGGCCCAGTTCATGAACCAAGCCCGCTCGAATGGACAGGGTTTCAGCGTTTTCAATCCAGATTTTCACCAGATCTTCCCCGTCAATAAAAGCGGCGTAATAGAGCTGTGACTCTTCGTCCCAAAAGGGGGTAAGCCCATTGTTTTCAATGAAATTGGCCTGAGCCTGCATCCCGATGGCCGAAGACCGGTTGGTCATTCGATTCGCCCGCTCGGTGGATGGCCGCTCCCGCCAAACCCGGGTATAAAGCGGCAACCCCATCACCAGCCTGTTGGGGTCCACCACCCTGGTCAGTTCTGTCATGCCTCGTTCCACCCAGCCGTAGGAAGCCACAGGCCCGCTGACGGGGCTGGATGCCCAGTGTTCGTCATAGGTCATGATCACCAGGTAATCGACAATTCGGCCCAGATATTCGTGGTCGTAGCATTTTGACCAGTTGTCACTGCCACCCATGATGGTGACGTCCATGGACAAAATCAGCCCGTGCTGCTTCATAGACCAGGCCAACTCGTTGATGAAATGAGTGAGCCGGTCCCGGTCGGCCATATAGACGTTTTCAAAGTCAACGTTGATGCCCTCATACCCATGGGTCAGGGCTTCCTGAATCATCCGGTCAATGAACCGCTCCCGGGCGTCTGCCTTTTGTAGAAATGCGTGGGTGCGGTCGATGTTAAACTCATTGGACACCAGCGCCCAGATCTGAAACCCGTTATCCCGCGCCCATCGTATATATGCTTCAGAGACTTTGGATGAAATATTTCCTGCATCATCTGTCAGTTCGTACCAGGTGGGGGATACCACGTTGACCCCGGGCATGTCAGGCAGGGTATCCACATTGGGGTTACGACCGTACACTGCTTCCCATACCAGCATCACCGGTTCGTCCAGGGGCGGTTGCCATTCAGGAAGTGTGGCCGCCTGAATGGTTTCCATGGATGCCAGCCGGCTTTCCGTTTCCCGAATCACGCCAATGGCTCCTTGTTCTGTCACCAAAGTGATCTGATCTTCTCCGGACACGTAGGCCACCGCCGGCCCGCCGGTAGACCGCTCCAGAATTCGGATGGGTTCACGAATGGCCCGCCACCGAATGTACGTCTCCAGCGACAGGATTCTCTCCCGGTAAGCATTCATTTGTCCGGCATCTTCAAAAATCAGCTGGCCTGATTCCAGCTCCAGTTGCTGATAGGGCAGATAATCGTTGGTAAAGATCACATGGCCGCTGGTGTTCCCCATCTGCAGCCGGATGCCCAGCGTGTCCCCAATGTCCAGATCAGCCATGTCTTCGTATGGAAGAAAGGTGTCTTCCTCCAAATGAACGGGAATCACTTGGCGGTTTACCGGCTCACCGTCGACGGTGACTTCCCCGGCATCGGAGATGGTAATGAAGTGTTGGGGCCCCACCAGATTGGTTTGCCCCATAACGGCATCGTAATGGTGAGTGTAAAGGGAATCCCGCAGCCAGTAGGCATTGAAATGGGTTTTGCCCGTTTCACTGTTGATGTGCAGCAAGTCTTCGGTGTAGGGTTCAACGCGCACTCCCTCTTCCCCCAGGTACACTACCCGGGGTGCCTGCTGGTCAACTTCATAGGCACTGATCACCGGCAGTTGGTGCGCCCATCTGCGGATTCGCAGGTTCAGTTCAAGATGAATACTCAGTACTGCCGTGACCACCAGGGCCAGGGCCAGTAAAACTGTCAAAATGACTCGCAATGTCTTCTTCATGGTTGATCCCTTCCTTGCTTCTGTCGTGTTGAGTATACTTTCATTTCATGTCAGCTTAAGCTGCTCTGCCTACCATGGCGATTCCCTTCCCACCAGTGACATTAGAAGGATAATACCCACCATCCTCTCGTGTAATCAGATGCCGTTTTATCCATCTGTTGGCCGCCGTTGCAAAAAGTAAAATCCTTCTGTCAATCATTGTATCATATTGTTTTATCTGGATTGTATTCCCGATGCATAAAAAAAGTACAGCGTTCCATGTTCTGTACTTTAGTCATGATCTGTATGCTGCTTACTGCGTGGGGTCCACGACAGAACCGGTAAAGAGCACTTCATTTGTTTCTCTGTCATGGATCATGAAAAAGAAAGGACGGTTCACATTCATCTCAAAGAAGTCTATCATCGCTGATTCAACCCTGATTTCAACCGATGTGACAGCGGCTGCTTCTGTACCCTTCTCATCCACATCGATAAAGGATTTATGCTTTACTTCACTGATATATAAACGCGGTCCTTCGTTCCTTGTGACCATCCCGTAGAAATCTGATTTGGCAGGATCGAAAGCCACTTTCATACCCATCAGTTTAAGTACATCATTGAGTTTTTCTTCGTATTCCATGGAAAACCGCGGCAGCCGCAAATGACCCTGATAGGTTTGAAACTCTTCGCGCCACTGGTTCCAGTTTTCCATGTTCAAATCCGCCGCAAGTTCCAGAAGCGAACTGTTTTCATCCGGCAGAAAAACAACCATGGCGAGTCTTTCTGATTCACCATAAGGCAGTCTGACTGCCTGAAACGCTCCTTCTTTTTCGAGATAGTCAAATTCATCATTTCGGTTCATGAAAGGCACATCCGGGATCTCCCCTTCAGGGCCATTAAAAAAATCATTACTGGTGAGATCCGTGTTGAAAGGGTCGGTCCAGTCACCCTGAAAATAAACTGCATTGATGAGAAACAGGATTGTGTTGGGATCAATCGGGTACTCAACAATGTCTTCAATCAGTCCGTCAGTTCTGTCATTTACCCAGCTGTTGATCACATCCACCGATGCTTCAGCACCGAAATCCAGGGCTTTGGCAGAAGCGTTGTAATACCTTTGGTTGCGGTCTACAAAATCCTGGTCAAATGCTTCGCCTTCTTTCATCCACAGGGAGTTGGCAATATTGATGATCACATCCGGATCCGCTTCCTGCAGCTTGTACAGCCGGGCCAGATTGTTCCGATTAAACTTTTCCAACGCCTCTGATTCCATCCCAAGCATGTCTGCCATGGCTTCGAAGGTTTCCCCGCCGGCTCCATTGATGGTCATGGCAAGAGCCGTGTAGATGCTGGTGGGCGAGATCATGATGTTATCCTCCAGCGTGACAAGGTTGCGGTAAAGTTCAAATCCAAATTCATTGGACGTATTCGCAAGCACCACATCAAAAGCATCCAGTATTTCCTGGTCAGGTTCAGGTATGTTCATTCCTGCCCCATCAGCTTCATCTGTGCAACCGGCAAGTGAAAACAACAGTACAGCAGCCAGTATGATCAGACCCAATCTTCTTTTTCCATATTTCATTTTATTGGCCTCCCATTCCTGCTTTTGTACTTAATGACGAAAAGAGAACCGAAAGGTTCCCTTTTGCAGACTGCAGAGCGTTTTTATGCGCTGCTTTTTTTTACTAAAATTCTTCTTCTGTCATTCCATTGTTGACCATAGCACCTGCAATACTGCCCGTCGCCACCGCATAGGAGACGGCACGTAATGGACTGCCATTGTCCCCGCAAGCAAAAATATGATCCACCGTTGTTTTTTGAAACATGTCCACTTTGAGAAATCCCAGCTCTGTCAACTCGCATCCAAGCTTTTCTGGAATTTTACAATGCTGTTCAAAGTCAGGTCGTGAATAAATTGCTTTTAGTTGAAAGGTTGACTGATCTGCAAAGACGATTTCCTGAATATAACCATCTTGGTGTTTTAGATAACTGATTTCATTTTCCACTATTGGTATGTTATGTTGGGTGATTTTATCTGTTTGCTCTTGTGTCAAAATGGATTTTCCATTCGTGAAAATAGTCAGGTCTTTTGTCCAGTTACTCAGGAGCTGGGCATAATGAAATGCGATATCTCCATTTGCTAAAATGCCCGTTTTTTCATTCTTCACTTCGTATCCATGGCAATATGGACAATGGATCACCGATATTCCCCAACATTCTGAAAAGCCTTTTATAGGAGGCATTATGTCTCTGACTCCTGTGGCAAAAATGAGTTTTTTAGCCGTGAACGCTGCGCCTGTTTGTGTAAGGATTGAAAATCCATTTTGGGTTTTCTCACCAATGATCGCTACGTCATTGCGAATTTTTACGGTGCTGTAATTTAACACTTGCACTTTGGCTTTTTTTAAAATGGCACTTGGCTTTTCGCCGTCTTGCGTCATGAAATTGTGGGAATGTGGTGTTTGACGGTTACAGGGCAAGCCACTGTCAATGATGAGCACATTTCGCAAGGCCCGCCCCAATGCCATCGCGGCTGAAAGTCCTGCAAAGCTTCCCCCAACGATGATTACGTCAACGTTTTTATTATCTGTCATTCTGTTATGGGTTGAAAATGATGTTAAAGGAAGTGGTTGTTCAGGTGTCATCAACGTTACCCCCTTATTGAATCGTTATCGCCTTATGCTTCCATTTTTTCCAGTCACTTAGCCGACATGTTTATCATTCCTTGAATATGTAGTTCCCGGTTCCACAAAACACCATAGACACCACGACACCACTCCCGATGCTTCTGGTCTTTTTCTTCTACCCAACAAAGCCCTTTCATATCAATTCAGTCGTATTTCCACCACTCATTCTCCGACGCAGTATCTATTTCTTGATCTCTTGTTCCCTGTCGATGATGCCGCTCTAAAGTATCGCCTTTATTCTGCGGAGATGAACTGTTCTATTCTCTACTTTTTCATTGGTGCGGATGCTGGCTGATGCCACATGCGCCCGAATGATGACCGGCCTGATCTGCCGGATAACAGTATTTTAGATATCTGGTGTGTTTTGGGCGGGAATATATATCTCGCTGATAGAGTTCTCATTGTACGGCCCCAAATTCTCTTTGCCATAGTATTCGAAGTTGAAGTGCCCCGGCAGTTTCTTATCTGTTGCCGGCAGCCATTCTTCATAAATATACCGGTAGGTATGCCCCACCTGATTGGCCAGCCCTTTATGCCTGAACTTATAATAAATTTGGGCGGGAATGATTTTAGCCGTCATTTGAATGGGGATTCGATCCATTTCACTGACAGCCACCGCCACGTAAAAAAAGAGGCTGTCTGTGTCCTGATTTGGGAACCAAAACTGCATCTGATAAAACTCCAGGGGTTTCTTCAGACTGGGAATGGTTTCCAGATTTTCGGTGAGCATCGACCACTGTTCCGAAAGATCGTTTTTCAGTGACAGATCGTAGTAGAAAGAGATTCCCACCAGCTTGATGTCCTCCAAAAATACGATTTCCGGTTCTTTGTCCAGAACGTGTTCATTCTTTTTCAGCGTGATCTCGGTGATGGGCTGCAACAGCAGTCGTCTGTCAGCAGCGCCTTCTCTGCGCATATCCGACGGGTTTTGGTGCATCATTTTGAAAAAAGCCCGGCTATACGCCTCAGCACTTCCAAAGCCATAATCAAGAGCAATGTCGATAATGCGTTTATCTGTCGCCATCAGCTCTCTGGCTGACTCTGTGATTTTTCTGGCCAGAATGTATGATTTCGGCGAATGCCCCGTGATGGATTTAAACAACCTGGAATAGTAATAGAAAGAAAACCCCAGATCTTTGGAGATATCTAAAACAGATATTTTTGACCTGAGGTTCGTCTCAATAATTTGAATGGATTGTAAAATCAACTCTCTGTTGTTCATTCCCAACACCTCTTAAAAGTTAAAGAACACACTCCAGTCAAAGTCAGCTGAGTCTTCGATGCACACCGGCAGTCCTGCACACCACTCGGGCAGCGCTGGCTCCCTCACCACATCGGAGCAGGGGTAATAGGGCTTAATATCCAGCACCGGCGTCCCCTCTTCTGCATCAATATACCATGTCTCAATGATCCCACGCTCATAATCAATGTGCTTCACATCAATCACACTGATGCAAATTGGATTTGGCCTGATGGGCGATCGGGTGGCAAATACCCCCATGCGCTCCGGGCCTGGCAGATAGGGCTTGTCCAGCACCTTCGTCTCACGCAAATCCGGCTGATCCACCTGATTGGCCCACCATACAACCATCAGGTGACTGAATCCATCCATGGCCGTCAGGGCCTCTTTGTAGTCATCCTCAATGGCAATGGCAAACCCCTGGTCGCTTTTCACCTTACCAATTAACTTTAGTTCCATCATAACTGCCCCCTTATTTTTATTCGGTACAGTTATATGATAGATCACTATGAGTAAAAGTTCTTGATTCATTTTGTCTGAAATCATTCGTCAGTTGATCTTATTTGTTCAGTGCCACTGAAATTTCGGCCACCGGAGCACTTCTTCCACCTGAAACACGCATCTTCGACCGCTAAGACAGTTCGAATGCCGGGACACCGCCATCTCTCCATAAAAAGGCGACGGCTCTTTTTCCGAGAATATAGTCGTCGAAAACCTTTTCGCCCGGGTTTCCCGATAGTCCCACGCACACCAGCAGCGGCAGAAGATGTTCTTCTCTGGGATGACAGTACCTGGCACCGGGAAACCTTTCCCAGTTGATGAACTGCTCCCACTTTTTTTCCTCATTTATTTCATCGCAACAACCGGCAATGAGATGGTCCTGAAACGCATTGTTCTGTAGATCTTCCATGTTTTTTCCCTCAAAGTCAAACCGGCTCATGTTGTGAAAAGAAAACCCGGAACCGATGATCAGGATATTTTCTTCCAACAAAGGTCTTAATGCCTTCCCCATGGCCAGGTGTGTCTGCGGGCTGAGGCTGTGGTGCAGCGAAATCTGGATCACAGGAATATCTGCCAGTGGATACATCATCTTCAATGGAATATACGAACCATGATCATAGGGTCTTTTGTCATCAAGACGCCATTCAATTCCGTTCCCGTCAAAGAGTTCGGCGATTTTTTCTGCCAGCCGGGGGTTTCCTTTGGAGGGATACTGAATGGTGTAAGCCGCTTCCGGAAAACCGTAGTAATCGTACGTCAGCTCCGGCTCCCGACCGCTTTGAATGGTCACTGTGTCCTCCTCCCAGTGGGCACTGAACACAATGATGGCTTCCGGCCGGTGAATTTTGGGGGAGAGGTTTTCCATAAAATGAATCATTTTCTCATGGGATGGGTCGTTCAGGATTGGCAGCGGCCCTCCGCCGTGGGAAAAATAAATTATCTGACCAGTTCGGGCTATCTGCTCTTTGCTCATAAAAACCCTCCTTTTTTTCTTCGAATCATCGAGTTACTTATACCCGGGAAGGATTGAACCCATTCATCACGCCCCGCCCAGCTCACGAATAACCGCCTGACGCGTGAGGGGCATGCCGTGGCCATGAAGGATTGTTTTCACATCATGGGCCACGATTTGCCTCAACACCTTCTCCGAAAATCCCGCTTCTGTTGTCTCTGTTTCCCGTTCATGGTAAGGCGGCGGGTAAAAGGCATCCCCCGCAAACAATACCTGATCCTGTTCATCATAGATCAAAATCGAGTCTTCGGAGTGGCTGCTTTCTGTGCTTTCCAGTAACAGCCGTCCATCTGTCAATGGAAGCACCATGCGCTCCCGAAAAGTTGTCTGGGGAAGGCGAATGCGAAAATCGTCCCAGTGTTGAACCATTCTCATTTTAACCCCATGACTGACCCTGTTCTTCGGGTTTCTGGCTGCATCTTCTTTCAGATATGCAGCACTCCATGGTTTTTAAGCTTCCACTTTCAGGTAATCCAGGCATTTTTCATGGGCAATGATGGGAGCCTCAAAGGCCATGGCCCCGAAAACGTGGTCCCAGTGATGATGGGTGTAGATGATGTGAGACACCGAAGCGGCGCCCATGAAAGTCAGCATTTCCTGAATAAAATTCCCCCAGGCGGGGCTGTTGCCGCAATCCACCAGCACTGTCTGTGTCTTGTTGGTAATAATGCCCACATTGGGCTGTATACGTCGATTGCTTCCCACAATCATCCAGACCCTGTCGGTGATCTTCCTCAATCGCCTTTTGTTCATAGTGGTTTATCACTCCCCGGAATCACCTGAGTTCCATATAAATCCCCGAAAACACTTGAAAAAATGCCGGATGCATTGCGAAGGGTAACTTCTCAAACCCTTTGATCAACAGAGGCCTCCTTTTGATGTATGTGACCACCCTTGAGGCGCGTGATGACTCTTAACGCAATGCATGCTGATAGCACACCAGAGCGATGTGGCGAATGGCTTCCTCCGCTGCAATCACTTCGGTATCGTTGCTGGCCAGGCACAGGATAAAAGGCTGCCTGGCGTAAACAATTCCCACATCATGGGTCATGTCGCTGTCTTCCCCTGTTTTGTGGGCGATGGGAACCCTGCGGGGGATCAAGGCCCGCAGTTTGTTCTTCAACTGCTGAAGAAGCAGTATTTCGTTGGCTTCCCGGCTCATGGCAGGCGAGACAAAGGTGCCCTGGTAAACACCTTCCAGCAACAGACCGGCATCGGCGGGGCTGAAGGTATTCTCTTTTCCCTGGCGCTGGGCTTCCGCATCAAAAAGAAACCGGTTAAGGCGGGTGTGGCGGAGGCCGGCCCCTGCAATAACCTGGTTGATTCGCTCCATTCCCACCAACCCCATGAGACGGTTGGCGGCGGTGTTGTCGCTGAGGATGATCATCAGGGTGTACAGATCTTTCAGGGTAACTTTCTGGGGGTCATCCATGTAAAAGAGGGCCCCGCAACTGGGCACTTTTTCCTCCCGAACAAGGCCCAGCGTATCGGTAGGATGCAGGCGCCCCTCATGAATTTCCTGCATCACTGCCATGAGCACCGGCAGTTTGATCACACTGGCGGCCAAAAAAGGCCGGTCGGCGTTGATGGCAAGTTTTTCCCCGGTGATCAGGTTATGGTAATACAGCCCAAAGGTACCGGGAACAGTTTCCATCAGACGGTTGATCTGGTCAAGCATCAGGTTTTCCTCCTCCATTAAATCACTTTCATCAGATAAACCACTTTAATCAGACCACTTCTTGCCTCATTCATCTCAATCATCGCTTATTTTTAAGAACTTGCTCCACTGTTGACCATGGCTGTGCCAGCATTGCGGATACGCATTTTTCCCTCCTGCAGTGCCAGCCTGCCATTGACAAAAACCCCTTTGATCCCTGTGGGGGGCATCATCGGGTGGTTGAAATCCGCCTGATCTGCAATGGTGACCGGGTCAAAAAGGGTGATGTCCGCATCTGCCCCCACCTGCAGCGTGCCTTTGGCAATGCCCAGCCGGCGGGCAGGAAGCACCGTCATTTTTTCAATGGCCTGCTTCAGTGTCAGTATTTTTCGTTCCCGCACATACTCACCCAATACTCTGGGAAAAGTGCCGGCTGCCCGGGGATGGCCCTGACCGCCGTTGATGAGGCCATCGCTGGCGATCATCACCAGCGGATGCTGCAGCGCCAAATCAATGTCTGTCTGGTTCATCACATGGGCCAGGGTCAGGGTGCGGGGAGCTTCCCTTCGCAGCCGGTGGAACAGTGCTTCTGTGCAGCGTTGTCCCTGAAATTCCCCTTCAGCAATTTCAATGGCATCATACGTGATGCCATAACGTTCCAGGAAGCCTTCGTCATAGGTGGCGGCACCAATAAAGGTGCTAAAAGCGGTATAAGGGTAGCAGTCGGCGCTGATGTCAAGACCAGTTTCCGCCCGGTGATCCATCTGGGCCAAAAAAGCTTCCATCTGTCCGAACCCGGCCATGGACCCAATATGAGACAGCTGTACCGGCAGCCGGTGCTTCTCACCGATGCGGATGAATTCTTCCGCCGCCGCCATCACCTGATGGGCGTCATCCCTGAGATGAGCAGCAATGAAGGTGTGGTGTTTTTGGGCGGCGCGGCTGATGCAGCTCAACTCTTCCTCCGTTATACCGGGAACGTAGCGGATGCCGAAGGAAATGCCCAAACAACCGGCCTTCAGGTACTGGTCTGCCAGCTTCTCCATGTGGCCAATACTTTCAGGGGAAGCCGGGGCGTAAGGGTCCGACTGCCCCGTCTGCCGCCGCAGAGTTTCGTGGGGTACCAGCAGTCCCACATTCAGGGGCAGCCCCAACCGGCGGGCCGCCTCCAGGTACTGGTCAGGCCGCTCTGTTCCTATGCCGCAGTTTCCGCCGATGGCAGTGGTGACCCCCATGCGCAGCAGGGCATCAAAAATGGACACATCAAAACGATCTGCCTCTTGTGTGTACGGATCTTCATGAATGTGCAGGTCGATGAATCCCGGAGAAACAACCAGGCCGGCAGCGTCTATTTCAAGATCTCCCCGCAGGGTATGCTCCACTACTTCTGAGATTTTATTGTCGACGATCCCCACATTTAACCGGGCGTCGATCCCGCCGCCCGGGTCGATGACGTGGCCGTTGTTGATCACCGTGCGCATGGTTATCTCTCCTTTTTGATGTAATGATACTATCTGTGTGTGTGATCTTTCATTTGATTGACTCAGGAAAAATGTTTCCATCTTGGCTTGTTTGGTTCACCACTGTTCTCCGGATACTCTGAAGACCCGATTGCATCACCAGCTTTCGAAGGCCGGGACGATACATGAAAGGGGCTTTTGCATTTTTGGCGATCACATTAAGCCTGATCTTTGTCAGCCGTTTTTCATATCTGCCCAGAAAGCCTTCAATGCCTTCATTCAGGCTCTGAGCGAGGAACAGGGAACTTTTCAGGGCATAGCTGATTCCTTCCGCCGAACTGGGGCTGATGGCGCCGGCGGCTTCTCCCACAAGGGCAACCCCTTCTTTTCCGGCCCAAAGCTGGTTCGCATGCTTTGGCCGATAGATAAAAGCGCCTTCTTTTTTGACTCTGTGATGAAAAAGAAACCCATAATGAGTCAGTTTTTCCTTTAATTTGTGATATTTCTCCCAGGTCTTATCATTGGCTTTAAGCGCCGACCCCAGCACAAGGTACTGATTCTTGGGAATGATCCAGGAATAGAAGTCACTGATTTCCTCGTCGAAAATGGCAGTGTAGTATGCCTGGGGCAACTGGTTTTCAAACCATTCCTGAATGGCAATATAAGTATCCGGAACAGCCCGGCCCATACTGATGGACTTTCGAACCCCTGAACAGGCACCATCCGCACCGATGAGCACTCTGGTTTTGAGAGAATCTCTTCTCCCCTTTTGCGTAAAATGAACTGTAAAACCGTCTTTCATCGGCTCATACCCTTTATACACAGCGTTGAAGCGTTTGTCCACCCCTAAAGACAACAGTGATACCATCCACCTGTCGAACTTTTCCCTGTCCATATTATAATAAAATCGTTGATACAGCTTTTCGATGCCATTGGTCACATCGATGGTTCTCACCGCAAAAAGCTGAGGATCCACCAATACCTCTGTTGGTACTCCCAAGCCCAGTCTGGCAATCATTTTTTGAGCATCAGGTGCCAGAAGACCGCCACAACATTTGTTTCCCGGGCCAGCGGAATATTTCGACTCCAGGTCTCTTCTGTCAATCACAACCACTTTGTATGATTCTCCCAATAGCCGGGCCAGGTTTGCTCCTGCCGGACCGGCACCAATAATCGCAATGTCGTACATGCCTCCACCTCGTCTGTTGTTAATCGCTGCTGTGATTCATTTTTGTGACCGTGATCAGTCCCCACTGTCTTCCCGGTATTCCAAAATATCCCCAGGCTGACATTCCAGCACTTTGCATATTTCTTCCAGGGTGGAGAATCGTATGGCCTTGGCCTTGCCGTTTTTTAAAATGGAAATATTGGCCATGGTGATGCCGACCCTTTCCGACAACTCTGTGACACTCATTTTCCTTCTGGCCAGCATCACATCAAGGTTAATGATAATTGCCATTAAAATCACCTCAAATCGTCAATTCATTGTCGCTTTTTATTTCGATGGCATTTTGCAGCAGCTTTTGCAGAACGGCGGCAAACACGGCGACCACCATGGGTGCAAATGCAAAGAGCATCCCGATGAGAACCACCCCCGGGGCGTCTTCCACCTCTCCCACCGTATAAAAAAGAGGCATCAGTGCAATGTATAGAATGCTGATGGTTGCCGCAGCATATGTGATCTTCTTCAGGGCTTTCACTGCCAAATCTGAAAAAGCATCATTCCGATCTATCAGGTTCAGCAGCGTAAAGGCCTGGTACAGTGCCATGAAGAATGGAATGGCTGACAGGTACATCCCCGCGACGATTCCATACAAGACTGCTGCCATATGTGAGCTGCTTACTGCTGCTTCCCTGGCGATCATGGGCAGCACAATCACGCACACGGCCAGAATGGGAAGGCCAATGAAAATGACAGCTGTTTTTAGAAAGAGTGTTTCCCTTTTCATCATCATCACCTCGCAACTATGTTATGCTTCATCCTAGCATACTATTTATTGTTTTGCAATAAATATGTATTGATTAGCATTTTATTTTTGTTGTTTTCAAGACTGTTCACCCATCCGATTACCCACAAAAAGAAGCCCCCGTTCAATCCATTCCTTGTGGATTGCCAGAGGCCAGCACGATGCGCGCTTCATCGTAAAGAATATGCTTCTTAGTAAAGCGCTTAAACTTAGTAAAGCGTTTAAACAAAGAGGCTAAAAATCTTCAGTTCCAAACTTGCCGTCACGATAATCCTGGAACGCCTGGTCCAGTTCTTCCTTGGTATTCATCACAAAGGGTCCCCCTGCAACGGCAGGTTCATTTAAGGGTTCTCCGCTGAAGACAATGAGTTTCACACCTTCTTCGCCCGCTTTCAGGGTGATTTCCCCTGCCCTGTTTTCAAAAAGGATGAAATCTTTATGGATACAGGATGTGTCATTGATGTGGGCATGTCCTTCCGTCAGGAGAAGGCCCGTATTATACTTGCCCGGCTCTTCAAAGGTGACACTGCCGCCCCCCTGCACATCCATCAAATAGATGTTCATGGGTGAATAGGTCATGGCCGGGCCTTTCACACCCTTAAACTCGCCTGCCACAACAGTGACCTCGCCTGCTCCATTGGCGAGTTCCATTTTCCCCAGTTTGCTGTTGGGGAGATCCTGGTACCGCCCCGGTACCCATTTATCTTTTTTCGGCAAATTCACCCAGAGCTGAATCATATGAAAGACACCGCCCCGGTTCAAAAATGCCTTTTCATGGTATTCTTTATGCATAATGGCACCACCGGCGGTCATCCACTGTACATCCCCAGGGTAAATAATGCCGTGGTTCCCGGCGTTGTCGTGGTGCTCCACAGCACCTTCAAAGGCGAAGGTGACGGTTTCGATGCCCCGGTGAGGATGGGGCCCGATACCCCGGGAGGTGGTGGCGGGTGAAAACTCCCTGGGCACATTGTAATCCAGCAGGGCAAAGGGTGAGAATCTGTCCAGCAGATTTTTCCCGCCGGGGAAATAATTTCTGACCCGAAAACCGTTTCCCACCCAGTGTTCCTTCTCGATCACAAATTTTTCTTCAATCGGTCGCTGCTTCGACATGTGATCACTCCTTCACATTGTTTTCATTCACTTTTCAACCCTTCCATTAACGCAGCCATCCCAGTCACCTTAGTCATCAGGGTTCCGGCAGGCGTCGGGTGCCTCCAAACGCTCTCCATTTCCCTTCATACCCCTTTATTTGATTTTTCACCTTTTATAGCTTCTTAAACTGATAGCCGATTATGACTTTAAAACCAACGGTTGTTTATCTCCAAAGTGACCCATGGCCGATCCGGTGCGAACCCGTTTACGTACTCAATTGGCTTACGCAGTCAATCAACGGTTGGATATGTTTCCGGCACTTTAACAATTACTGCACTTCACGCCATTCAGACAAGAGCGACAAGGATCCCCCGGGCAAGCCTGGCCGCACCGCATAAACTGCATCTGCTTCATATGTCTTCCCATTTTCAGTTTTCTGGGTGATTCCCAATGCAATGTACATCCCTTCGTGGGATATGTAAATCGTATCCAGGTGCAGGATGGCCTTGTATCCTTCAAAATGATGGGCATACTCTTTGGTGATCCATTGGATCGTATCTACCTTTTCACTTTCAGGCACTTCGTCAAAATCTTTAAACCAGGCGCCGCGGTAAAACTTGCCGTTGTCACGAAGCTCCCGCAGGCGAGCCACATCTTCCTGCGTCAGTGCGGTTGTAGCCTGACTGACAGGGTTGAACCGCGACCAGTCAATCTCATCCACCGTGGTATTGGCGAAATTCAAACCACCGTCAGGGATACCGGTTGGACCCTCTGCCCGCGGGTAGAACTCACCGCGAAAGGTGACCCCACCAGTGGCTTTCACCTGGTTGTCCACTTTCATCAGGAACATGACCGCTTGCTGGCGTTGAAGATTCTGATCAACTCCGTAGGTGTGATAGTAACGGCCGCCGCCCATGCCGGAGGAAAAATCGTTGTCGTACATGAATTCTACGGCTTGAGCGTCTGACAGGTTAAACCCGTAGAGGGCTGAGGTGATTTTCGCAATTTCCACCCGCTTCAAGGGAAGGTTTCGGGCAGTGACGTGTTGATGCCCGCGGACCGGCAGTTGATAGTGCGCCATATGGGTGTAAATGTTTTCTGACCAGTGATGACCACTTCCGGGTGAATCAAGTTTCCTGCCGGGTTCCAAATACTTGAACAGCATGGCTGTCCATTCAGCTTCCAGTACATCGGCATGAGGTTTAAAGGTGCCGTCAGGATAGCCGCCGACAATGTTCCTTTCCACTGCCCAAGAGACAGCCTCTTTTGACCAGGCATCTACCAGATCCGGAAAGTTGGTTATCTCAGCAAGGGCCGGCTGAGTGAACATGAACATGCACATTGTCACCATACATGCATATTTCGTTGTTCTCTTTCGATGATTCTTGTTCACTGACGACTGCCTTTTGCTTTGGTTTTCCGACTTTCTCCCTGCTGCCGCTTTTCTCATCATGATATTCCCCCTGTTTAAAGCTCATTTAGCCTGTTTCTCTGTTCACTTTTCCCTATCCGCATGACCTGGCCAAACGAAAACCAACGCCATCCTCCTTCGCCCAGCTTCCACCACGAAAACCCCGGGTGCTTAAAATCAAACCCAGTATGCCGTGCCACCGTGGACACCTGGTTTCATCTCTTCTCTAGCTTATAGAATATCACATTCGTAACCCTTCTGCCTTCTTTCGCTTTCTAAAAATCTCTCGAATCAGGAAGCGAAAACTGTTTTTCACCATCTGCAATGGGCACCTTACTGTTGGCATGGAAAAAGCCCGCCGGTCACCGGCAGGCCTCCTATACTCTCTATCGATTATCAATTGACTCCGGATATAAATCATGCTGCTGCAGTCTTTGCCACGCCACTTCATGCCATCGGGTGCCTTCTTTGCCGTAATTGCAGTAAGGATCAATGGAGATCCCACCTCTGGGTGTAAACTTGCCCCATACTTCAATGTATTTAGGGTCCATGAGTTTGATCAGGTCTTTCATAATCGTATTCACACAATCTTCATGAAAGCCACCGTGGTTACGAAAACTGAACAGGTAAAGCTTCAGGGATTTGCTCTCCACCATCCGCACATCAGGGACATAGGCGATGTAAATAGCGGCAAAATCCGGCTGCCCGGTGATGGGGCAGAGACTCGTAAACTCAGGACAGTTAAACTTGACAAAATAATCATTCTCCTGATGCCTGTTTTCAAATGTTTCCAGTACTTCAGGCTTGTACTGGTCTTCATAGACAGTCTGCTGATTCCCTAAAAGCGACAGTCCTTCAATATGGTCAGGTGCTTTTAACATGATTATTCAATGCCTCCCCTGGCTTTCTTCCATTATCTTTCTGACAGCCATCTATCTGACAGCGGCCCTTCCAAGTATTTCACCAACATAACACCCACAATGCCCGGTATTACCTGCCCGACCCCGATACTCACCGCAAGAATTCCATAAGGAACGCTGATCAGCGGCGAAAGCCAAAGAGGCACCACCAACGTTGGAATCACCATAATGGGCAGCGCCACCAGTAAAAGATGCCCTTTTCTGGCATGCCTGCATCCGGCAGCTGTCAAAATACCTACCACAAACCCACCCATCATGTCCATGGGCCCCAAACCGCCCATGATGGTATTGCTGAGAAAATTGGCTGCACCCAGTGGAATGATTAAAACCGGATTGATAGCCGCCAGAGCATACAGACTGGTGGCGATCCTCACCTGATACTGGCCAAAAGCAAAACTTTGGGTGAAAAACATGATGACAACATACAGCGCCATCACAATGGCCGAAAAGGTTAGACTGCGCGCATCGGCGAGTCCATTGCCTTTTTTGACTGTTTGATCTTTCATTTTCTGCTCCTTCCCTGAACATATGGAAGAACAGCGCATCCTCCTGCTAAAACCGCCTGTCTGCAAACCGTTATAATGAACTGTTTTAAAGACATAAAAAAAAGGCACACCAAGGTACCATGACAAAAAATGCCGTGTCGCAAGCAACGGCTGGCCCTAGTTTTGTTTATAGACAGGATGGTTTCGAACTGTCTTCTATATGACAAGCTTATTTTTGTCTATCCTACCACATTTTCCACTTCATGACCATCCCTGCTGCTATGTTTATCTTTATCAATACCGCCTATCACGTGCCCCGTCTTACGTAGTCAACCAAAGGTTTTATATGATCCCGGCTGGAATAATCATGAGACGCGAGGAGTACCTGGTTCATGCCGTCTTCCATGGCCGTTCGGCCTCACTGCATAAACTGCATCTGCTTCATATATCTCCCCATTTTCTCCTGCCTTCTGCCCTGTTAACCTGTTTCCTGGCTCCTTTTCTTCATATTCTTATGATCTGACCCATTCGCATGATCTGGCCAAACGAAAACCAAGGTCATCAATTTTAAAGGTGGGATGTCCCCGCCTTCTGGAAGTGGCGCCGCATCCTCTGGCTTCTTCTGCCCAGCTTCCACCACGAAAAACCCGATACTCCCCATAGGTTTTTTCGTCATACAAATCCCAACACCATTCCCACACATTTCCCAGCATGTCATACAAGCCCCATTGATTGGGTTGTTTTTTCCCCACTTCATGAACCCGCTCTTCTGAGTTATCTTCATACCAGGCGATGTCTGTGATCTCTCCATATCGATACCCTTCTGATGTGGCTTTACAGGCGTACTGCCACTCAGCATCCGTCGGTAACCTGTATCCATTTGCCTGCGGTTCAAATCCCACATTGCCGCTGTTTTTATCTATGGTATAGCATTCTTGTAATCCGCATTTTTTTGACAGCAGATTACAGAATGAAACAGCTTCACACCAAGATACATTCACCACCGGCCTGTTGTTAGCCACTTCACCATCTTTCAATAAACTTTTCGTTGACTCTCCCGTACTGCGAAGGATTGCTTCATACAAGCCTTCTGTCACCGGATATTTAGCCAATAGAAAAGCCTTGATCTCAACCCACTTTTCAATTTCTGTCAGTTTTCCCTTTTGGCCGGGCATGCTCATTTTAGAATCTGAACTAATCCATTTCTGTTCATCCCGATAGTCCCTCACTGTTTCCACACCGCCAGGAATCGGTCGCATAAAATGGTTTAGATATACCGTTAATTGACTTTTCATTGGTTCACTCCTAAGAAAGACACATCCTTTTTCATTGACTGTTTTAAAGTCAATGGCAACGAACTCGATCCTAGCGTGAATGGGATAACAAGTACCGCACACGGGCAATAAGCGTCTCACATTCATCGAATCGTTTCATCACTTCACTCCCGTTCACCGGAGAGAGATTCAGCCGCTATTCTGCCACTGATTTCGGTTCTGGCTGGCAGCCATTCTCTACCTTATAGAATATCACATTCGTGACCTTTCCGACTTCATTCACCTTCTAAAAATCTCTTGAACCAGGAAGCGAAAAACTATATTTTCCCATCAGCAATGGGCACCTTACTGTTAGCATGGAAAAAACCGCCGGCAAGATGAGGATTGCAGGGTGATGTTGGTTCGGAAAAAAAAGATTGATAACTATTTATCGAGAGAAAAGATAATCATTGACAATGGCTTGAAAGCTCTTGTAGAATGAACGGGAATACATATTAATCGTGATTATACACACGTTTGTGCGCTGCATGTCAGTCCGAGGAGATGGAATGGAAGGATGAATCAGATGGAGCTGAAAAAGACTCAACGTAACGGGAGAAGCGGTACTATTAAAACCAGGTTGGTGTTGGTGCCTTTGCTGGTGGTCATCATTGTGGTGTCGGCCATTAGTGCTGCCAGTTCCTGGTTTAGCAGAGAGAGCCTGTTAAATCAGATGGAAGAAAACGGATACTACACTGCCCGTCAGTTCATAAGCAGAGTGGAAGACAACGCGGATTCACTGGAAGCCTTGAATGGTTTACTGGAAGAGAAAATATTAACGGCTGCAAGGATGGCTGTCCGCAACGAAGTAGCAATGAGTGATGCGTTTCTTCTAAGCTTGGTGGCAGACTTTGGCATCTCAGATCTTTACTGGTATGACAGCGGGGGTTCCATAATCTATTCCACAGTGCCTGAGTACATAGGCTGGCAGCCTGATCCGGGGCATCCCGTACATCAATTTATGATCAGCGGCGAAGAAAGTCTTATGGAAGACATCCGCATGGACACCGAATCAGGGAATTATTTTAAGTATGGGTACCTGCGCAGTAACTCAGGTGATTTCATCCAGGTGGGCATTCCCGCAGATGAAGTGCAGGCACTGACATACAGGTTCAGCTATCAGTCTCTGGTGGAAAACATGGCATTGTCTGATGAGATCATTTATGCCCTGGTGATGGACCAGGATTTGAAAACCATCGCACACAATGATATGAATGAGCTGAACATCGTTTTTGATGATGAAGGCAGTATTTCAGCGGCCCAACGAGGTGTTCCTTACAGCCAGATGTGGGACTTTAACGGCGAGTCGGTCTTTGATGTTATATTCCCCGCTGTCATCAATGGTGAGCTACAGGGAGCCGTGGCCATTGGTTTTTCAATGGCTGATGTTAATGCCGCCATCACGAGAAATTTTTCAGTCGCCATTGGCGGCGGACTGGTTGGTCTGTTATTGCTGGGGTTGATCCTTTACTCCACCTCCAACAGTGTGATAAAGACCCTTCGGGTGTTGGGATCTCAGGCAAGTGCCATGGCTGAGGGTGATTTCCGCCAGGATTTACCGGCGGCATTAAGTCAGCGGAATGATGAAATTGGCGGAATTGCCGAAGCCATTCGGTATATGCAGGATTCCATGAAAAAAATGATTCGCAATGTCATTGAAGCTTCTGAACAGGTGGCGGCTTCATCGGAAGAACTGACGGCCACCAGCCAGCAGTCTGCAACCGCCTCTGATGAAGTGGCACGAACCATCGAAGAGATCGCAAAGGGTGCCGGTGATCAGGCCAAAGACACCGAAAAAGGTGCCATGGCAGCCAATGAGCTGGGTGAAGTTGTCGAAAAAGATAAGCAGGCGTTATCAGCCTTGAACCAGTCGACAGATTCTGTCACCCGGTTAAAGGACGAAGGCGTTCGCACCCTGAAAGAGCTGATTGTCAAGACACAAAAGAGCAGCCAGGGATCAGCCCAGGTGCACGAAGTGATTTTAAACACAAACAACAGTGCCGATCGGATCAACCAGGCCAGCGGTATGATCAAAAACATTGCCGAACAGACCAACTTATTGGCCTTGAACGCAGCCATTGAAGCGGCTCGTGCCGGAGAAGCCGGAAGGGGTTTTGCGGTGGTGGCTGATGAAATCAGAAAGCTGGCCGAGGAATCCAACCGGTTCACAGGAGAAATCAGCACCATTATGGCAGAGCTGACCGGACAGACCGGTAATGCTGTGAAAACCATGGAAGAGGTTGCCAAAATCATTGAAGCACAGTCGGATAGTGTGGAAGAAACCAACCAAAAATTTGCAGGAATCAGCACTGCCATCGAAACCATGAAACAGGCCATTCGGGAAGTTAACACTTCTGGTCTGGAGATTGAGAACAAAAAAGATGAAATCACGCAGATTTTGCAGAACCTGTCGGCGATTTCACAGGAAAATGCGGCGGGTTCGGAAGAAGCATCGGCGTCTGTTGAGGAACAAACGGCTGCAATGGCAGAAATAGCCAATTCCAGCGAAGAATTGTCGCAGATTGCTGAAGAACTGAATCGTTTGGTACAGCAGTTCAAAATCTAACGACCTGCCAATTCGTTGTCTGCATGCACTATGACCCCTGTTCAGTTCAACCCGGGCCTCCGTGGCCCGGGTTTCATATTGGGGGATATTTATCAATTTTAGGTGAATTCATGAAGGAGTTGTCGTTTGATCGTTTTTCCTTCTTCGGTTGACGGCATGTGGTTCATTCATTTTCTTCCCTGTTCCACCGATATTTTTTGTTGCGGTGCAGGGTATCGATCTGGCATTCCAGACACAGGCCATTGTGACAGCAGACGACCCCGCCGCATGCTTTGCACCGCCACTTTTCCGTTTCTTTTTCCAGAAATGCCTCTATTCCGTGAAAACGAAGGTATTTAAGGTTTTCAATCATGCTCATGTGATATTTTCCCCTGTAACGTCGGTCCAGTGCCTTCAGCCTTTTGCACGGGAACTCCTTGCATTCGAAGCAAAACCGGACTTTTCCTTCTGCCATCAGTTCACAGTAATGGCCCATGTGGGTGCAGTGCTCCCCTCGCGGGATACACCCCGGGCAATACTTCCGGCGAAATCCCTGTTTGTTTATATCATGCTGCATAAAAAGATAGTGGATGCACACGCCACAGTTCATGCCACAGGGAGCGATGAGATTTTCATGCACGGCGACTCCACTCCTTTTGTATCCGTTGTGTTCTAAACAAACCAGTTCACCGGTTCCTTGACCATGGGCCTGAGCTTGTACTTCTGGTTGAACTCCCGGAGGATTTGGTGCATGATCTCAGGGGAGGCGCCCATTTGCTCCACCATCAGCGGGTTCAGCTCATTACTAAAAGGGCAGCTGGCCAGGCACACACCACAGTCTGTTCCCAGCATGCGCCAGCGTCGATAACAGTCAGTATCAGAAATTTTCCAGCGCATATCACCGTTAATGAGTTCCTTATCTCCCCTGGGAATGGCCTTCCCCGGACAGGATATGGCGCACCGGTTGCAAAGTGTGCAAAACTCCTGAATTCCAAACTCGAAGGGCTTGTCTGATACCAGGGGAAGGTCGGTGGTAACCACACCCAGCCGGACCCGTGGACCAAACTCTTTTGTGATCAGCAAACCATGCCGCCCGATTTCTCCCATCCCAGCGTCACGTGCTGCCAGAGGAGCTATGAGGAGATAGTTCCCATCCATATGGTTCCGGGCATCATACCCCAGGGAACGAATGTAATAAGAAACAATCATCCCGATAACAGCGCCATCCACATACCCCTTTACAGCAGCCAGGCTTTCCGGGATTCCCGGTGCCCGCAATATCATGTCTTTCTCCATTTCCACCGCAAATACCAACCCATAAGGATGGCTGGAAGTGACGGATTCTCCGTAATGAGCAGCTTCCCGACCCCGGTGAGAGTAATAGTGATGATCCTTCATGGCACAGACGCCCGTGAGCTTTGCACCATAATAAACTGCCAAACCCTTCAGAAGCCGGGTCATTTCTTCTGGCTCCGGAACACCTGTTTTTTCTTTTGCCGGTTCCCCTTCACTCAGGTGCTTTATTTCCGACAAAAACTGGAAGGCGGACCCCACCAAAGGGGAATGGATGGGATGGTAGGTAGCGCTTCCGGGTTCTCCCAGGGGTGGCATTCCTCGCAGTGCACTGTCAATTTCCTTCATTTCCGGGTGGCGCCGGTAATAATCATCGTATTCGGGAGATCTGGGAGAATAGTTCATGCGGGCAAAGAGAATATCCCGTTCATCGAATCGTTTCATGGCATCTCTCCTGTTCTAAACTAATTGCCAGTGATCTTCGCACCTTTGGCATTCAGCCCTCCATGAGTCTGAAAGGTTTTCCCTATGACAATGCTGTGGCAGAAGCCACATTCGAAACGATTTTGCCTTGCAAATGGCACACCTGATAGTCAGCATGTGCCCATCTTCTTTAGGTAAATTCATGAAGGAGTTGCAGTTTGACCACTTTTCCTTCTTCTATATAGAAGAAGAGATAAGTGTAAGGGTTGTCTTCGAACATGAACTCATAGCGGCCGTTGGTCCCGGAGGTACCGTCCATGCTGCGGGTCACTTCTGGGTATGCCAGCATCAGGTCGTCCAGCGTGTGACCCAGGCCGATTCCTCGGTTGGTTGTGACACGCTGGTTTTCCGTTTCGATGTTGATGAGGTAGAACCGCCGGCCGCCCTGGGGTGGTGAAAAGAGAATGAGCCGTGTATCCTGATAGATCAGTGTCTTTTTATGACTTCCGGTGAAAGTGTCGGCATTTTCAAGGATGACGGTTTCTTCCATCAAAGGCGTGCCCAAGATTTCTTCCAGGTTCATTTCGTCTTCATACGCTAGTAAAACGACTCTTCCTTCTGAAAAATGAAGAATGCCGTCATCTGAAATGCCTTGCTGGGAAGCTTCCTCCTGCAAAGACGCTTCCACTTCAGGCTGTTGTCCTTCTTCCGAAGGATGATCTGGCGGCGGTTCTGGATCATGTGTGCAGCCAATGGCAATTATCAGGATAACCCACACCATTACTATGCAGCTCTTTTTTTTCACGGATGTATGCGCCTTCTTTCCTTATGATTACTTCCTCTCCTGCCGGCGTCAACAGATTCTCACTTGCCATAACCTTTCAAGGGTTTCCGGGGATCAGATCCATTGCCTGCGATACTTATACAGGGCGACCAGAGCAAGCACGGTGCCTGCTATTATGGTGACATCTCCATAAACAACGCCTGTGATAAACAGCCCCACTACACACAAAGAGACAACGATAAAGATCACTTTCGCCGCAAAAAATTGGTTGATGATTTCTGTCATTTTCATCATGCACCTCATTTCATGTATTGTTTTATATGGCTATTTTTCTCGTGGCTCGCTTGATGATCCACTGCGTGTGTGGATGATCAGACTGACGCCTTTCTAATCTCCACCCAATGAAGATAAACTATGCGCGCGTTAAACAACGGCGCTTCTTTCTCGTAGTAGAATAAGTAGTGTGATTAAACACTGATATCATCCACCAAATGAATAGGTTGAAGGATGTGAAGGATGTGATGCCAGTGAAACGGACACTAATCATCTATCATTCAGGTGCCGGGAGTACCAAAACCATCGCTGAGATATATCACGAAAAATTAAAAGACTTGTCACCAGATCTAATACCCATAACCTTACCTTTTCCCTATGAAATTCTGGGACATTATGATCTGATTGTGTTGGGTTTTCCAACTTACCATGGGGAAGCACCTCATTCCATGGTGCAGTTTGTCGAAAATATGCCTTCGTTTGAACCTCAAAAAACAGCTTTTCTCTTTACCACCTACGGACTTTATCCTGCAAATGCATTGTATCATTTAGGAAAAAAGCTGAAGGAGAAAAATTGCGTATTATCTTTTACTGCAGGCTACCGGGCTCCTGCCACCGATGCGGCACTTTTATTACCGCCCATGAAACCACTGTTTCGGTATGGAAAAAACACTGTTAAAAAGTTGAATAATCACCTGGAACATATCCGAAAGTGCATTGTATCATCCCAGATTGTGGAAATAAATCCCCGGTTCAGGTTACATGCACTTCTTAACTACCCAAACCAGTACTTTGGTAAAAGGGTTACACATCAACTTACGGTTGATGATACCCTATGTGTGCAGTGCAACCGATGTGTCCATCAATGCATCCTTACATGCTGGCATCGAGGCTCCAGCTCCTTGGTACCGGTTTATGACAACACCCACTGCGAATACTGCTTTAAATGTGTGCACCATTGTCCGGCCAATGCCATTATGTTATCTTCAAAGACAAAGGACGCCCCAAATTAAACCAGGTATTCTATCAAAAAAGAAAAGAGGCGCTTTTGTCTTGCCTCCATCACGAAGAGTGTTTTGTTAATACAACCCAAGGGAGGAAATAAAAATGAAGCAATTAAAAGTTGCCGGAATCCCCATGAACTCGGGAGGTTTTTATACCGGAACTGAAACGACCCCTAAAGTCCTTCGCGAGGCCGGATTGATTGATGCATTGGAAAAGCAGGGAATCAGCGTACTGGATATGGGGGATGTCAACATTCCCAGTTATATACCCAGACACAATGTCCCTCCCATTAGAAACTGGCCCGGCCCCCGTGTTGTGTGGGAAGAGATCTGTCATCAATCAAAAGACTGGTTTCATGAAGATGAAGTACTATTATTATTTGGCGGAGACTGCAGTATTGAGACCGGTACGGTGCACAGCTTATACAGAAGGTACGCAGCCGATATTCATCTAATCGTCATTGATGCCCATATAGACGCTTACAAGCCTTCCGCCGATCATTGCATGGGTGCGGCCGGAATGGGGCTGTGGTTTCTTCTGGAAGAAAATGATTTTCTTAACAGCTTGAAGGGATTTAGCGGCGACAACGTATCCATTGTCGGGTATCAGCATGAATCAGAAATCAACACAGATGTTAAGAAGCACCCGCTGTCTGAACTGCGGGAAAAAGGAATACGCCAGATAATCCAAAAGGTTCTTCAGGAAATCCCACAAAACCGAAAAATCATGGTGCATTTGGATTTGGATGTGATTGCCAAGGCAGAAATGCATGCCGTCTATTCTCCCAGTGAAGCCGGACTTTCTATGACAGAAACCACAAGCCTTCTCCGGGAGATTCTTGCCGATTCCAGAACTGCCGGGGTCGAAATAACCGAATTTTTTCCTCCCTATGATCCCGACGGAAGTCAGTCTAAGGCGTTAATCAATATGCTTGTTGATGTCTTTAGAGAATAAGCCTTTCTGATCGCACACCCTTGGCCTATGCTGTAAAGTGTTTTAACATGAGAATAAACTTCTGTTCTATCTATTGTATAAAGTGGCGATATTATGTATTCTGCGCTTCATTTCTGCGCGGATATGCAACGGCTCTAAACACTCGCACTTATCTCCAAAGCTGAAAAGAATGTTGTAGTGGTATTCGTTCTCTATGAAAGGAAAGCGAACAATATAATGCTCATCACCTTCTGGCGAAAAGTTGTCATCAGTGCAATAATCAAGCACCCTGTCCATGACTGATTGGTGAATCCGAAGTTTGATTTTTGTTTGCATTGTTGCCCAGACATCGGCAAAGTCCAACTGCGGTTTTGGATATTCCCGTGGCGTAAAACACGTCTCCTGAATTTGCAGGTTTGATGTGCGGGATAGTTTGAACAGGCGAAAATCAGTTCTTTTATGACAAAACCCTTGCCAATACCAATGGCTATTTTTCAGTACAAGCTGATACGGTTCGGCTTTTCGTGCCATTTTATTTCCGTAGCGGTCTGCATATTCAAAGGAAAGCAGCCTGCTTTCCTGCAACGCTGTTTGGATCATTTGCAAATATGGCTGTATGTTTCTGTTGCCCATCCAGGGACTTAAATCTACATGTATTTGACTTGCTTTTAGTTCAATGTCTCTCGCTCTGTCAGCGGGGATAAAGCTCTTCACTTTTGCAAGGACGTTTACCAGTTCATTACCCCGGATCATGCTGGAAAGACTGGAAAGCCCCATCAGGATAGCGGAAAGGTCGGCAGTCGAAAAAACCTTTCTATCAACCTTGTACGCCTGCAGAATTTCAAAGCCGCCGCCTACTCCCGATACTGATCGAACAGGAATGCCTGCCATGTTGATGCTGTCGATGTCGCGGTAGATTGTGCGAAGTGAAACTTCAAACATATCTGCCAGCTCCTGTGCGCTTATACGCTCTCGATCCAAGAGTATCATAATCATGCTGACGAGCCTGTCAATTTTCATCCGAGAGCCGCCTTTCAGTATTTCTTTGACTGTCGCAGATTGCTGCCAGATTGTTGCCATACTGTTGTCAACAATCGAATGGTAGAATGAAAAAGCAGGTAATCAAAGGAAATGGAGGAATTGATGTTGACAATCTATGTTTATGTTCTTGATACTTTAGCCGACTGGGAACTGGGATATGTTACTTCGGAGCTGAACTCTGGTCGATTTTTCAAAAAGGGAGAGCAGCGGGTATCGCTCAAAACGGTCAGTTATTCAAAGGAGCCAATCAATACAATGGGCGGGTTAACCATCGTGCCCCATTGCTTAATTGATGAGATTGCCGTGAGTGAAACAAGCGTGTTGTTATTACCGGGCGCAGATACGTGGAACGACCCAAAGCATGGCGCTATCATCGAAAAAGCAAGGGAATTTCTCTCTTTGGGCGCCACCGTGTGTGCCATCTGTGGTGCTACCGCCGCACTTGCCAACGCTGGGCTGTTGGATCAGCGTCCCCATACCAGCAATGGGCCCGGATTTCTTGAAATGGTTTCTCCTGGTTATCAAGGGCAACGTTTTTATGTGGACAAGCCATCTGTGGCGGATCACAACCTTATTACCGCAAGTTCCACCGGAGCTTTGTTGTGGGCGAAGCAAATCATTGAACATGCAGGTGTTTTTCAATCAAGCACACTGGAATCCTGGTATGAGTATTTTAGTACCGGTGAGCCCCAGCATTTCTTTGCCCTTATGAATTCTTTGTCGTCCAACGATTAAGGCCGATTCATGTGACGCAATTCTTCAAAAGTGGGAGCGCTGTTCACTATTTGTGGCGTGATGCCAAGGGTCCGCTCTGGAAAAGAAAAATATGCAAGTAATTTCTATTTTGAGTACTCTTTAATAAAAGCTTTGATTTCATTTTCCATTTGGGTTAATCCTGGCTCCTCTATCGGAAAATGTCCGGCTTTATCCAAGAGTACTCTTTTTTTAATAGCTGTGATTCTATTAAAAAAGATGTCACTCACCTTTACAGGCGTCCACAAATCATTTCCTGGGTGAACCATGAGAACAGGTATCTTGTCAAAGTATTCCGGCTCTATCATGGGAGCACTATTCATCATTGAAAGCAGAAAATTTATATCGACTTTACTTCCTGGACCTCGTTTATCTCTTAACAGTACTTTTAGTATGCTCTTATCATTTACGAGACCATCCATGTTTGTCACCATTTTAATCGGTATTCTAAAATTCTTGAAGAACTCAGGTAGTAGATTCAAGAGTTTTATTCCAAATATTGCCTGAAATTTATTTTTTGCGGAATATAGCCTTACTTCTTCTTCACGGCTATCCAGGATGTTCGTGAAGATTAATCCAGATAAATCTTTGTTTCTACATGCAACATTGTATGCAAGCATCCCCCCTGCACTCAATCCGATTACAAATACTTTTCTCAATTTCTTTAGTTCTTCTTCTGCTATTCTGCTCCCAATATCAATCCAGTCATTATATCTTATTTTTTTTCGATATTTTGTGAATCCATATCCCGGCAGATCTGGGCAAATGACATTGAAACCTTCTGCTACAAGAGGTGCTGCAAAAAATGAAACAATACGTCCATTTCCACCAACGCCATGAAAAACGATTACCGTTGTGTTTGAACCCTGCTCATACTCATCAATATGAACATCCATATCATTGATTGTTAAATATTTTTCAACTGGCGCTATTTTATCACTCAAACGATTTTTTTCAGGCAAAAGAGCTTGAAGCTGTTTCCAAGTATCATCTTTTTCGTACATAGCTTTCTCCTTTTCATTGTGTCACAGATGGGATCATGTGTTGAGTTCTTCTGCCTTATCCCCCAGCTCGCGAATGACATCATCTCGCCTCAGAGGCATGCCATGGCCATGGACTACCGTTTTGAAATCATAAGTTAGCATTTGACTGAGCACTATTTTAGAAAATCCATTTTTCGTTACCGCCGACACATCCCCTCGGTGCGTTTTACGTTCATGGTAAGGCGGCGGGTAGAAGGCATCCCCCGTAAACATCACCTGATCATGTTCATCATAAATTAAAATGGAATCCTCCGAGTGTAGGCTATTGGTGCTATCCAACAACAGTCGTCCATCTGCCAGCTCTATCACCATGCGTTCCCGAAAAGTTGTTTGTGGAAGCCGAATGTGAAAATCGTCCCAGTTATGAACCGCTCGTATTTTTACATCATGACTGGTCTTGTTCTGTGGGTATTTGGCTGCTTCCTGCTTTAGAAATTCAGCGCTCCAGGGCTTCTGAGCTTCCACCTTCAGGTAGTCCAAGCATTTTTCGTGGGCAATAATGGGGGCATCAAAAGACATGGCACCAAAAACATGATCCCAGTGGTGATGAGTATAGATGATATGCGACACAGGGGGCGCTTTCATGGAAGCCAGCACTTCCTGTATAAATGTTCCCCAGACAGGACCATTGCCGCAATCTATCAACACTGTCTGTGTTCCATTGTTAATAATGCCTACATTGGGCTGGATTCCCCGGTTGCTGCCAACAATCATCCATACCCTGTCAGTCAATTTCCTAACTCGCCTTTTGTTCATTGTGGCTTATCTCTCCTTGGCGTCACTTGTAACAGTTCCATATCATTCAACTTTTTTCTATTTGGTGATTGGTTTAACGCTTGCAAAAACTGATACGCTGTCGCTCTCAAAACAAAAAGTGGCCCACTCACAACTCCAACTATTCTACATAAGCAACTCCCTCAGCTTTGATCTCTGCCAGCCGCTTTTCTGCGATGCCATTTATACGCGTCATATCGTCAACGGAACGAAAGGGTCTGAGACGAATTATCTGCTCTGCACGCTCTTCGTCAATGTGTATAATTTTTTTGAGTTCTTCAATTCCGGCAGTGTTAATGTTAACGCTGCCAGTTTGAGGCGCAACTATTGTTGGTTGATTAACCGTAGGTGCCGGGGTAACGGCAGGTGGTGGTGCAACCTCATTAGCCTGCACAGCTTGGCTGTTAATTGCCACGGTTCTTGATTCAGAAATCCATTCTACATTGGCATTCAGGCTTTCTGCAATGAAACGAGCCGGAACCATTGTTCTGCCATCAACCAGCGTTCCAGGGACGTCAATTTCTACAGGGACATTGTTCACGGTGGGGAAACGACTCCCAATTTGCAATACAACTGTGGTATCGTCTTTTGTACCTGTAACTGTTCTAGTGTCATTATTCCAGTGAATTTCAGCACCAAGCGCTTCAAATATACCTCTTAGAGGAACCAATGTCCGACCTTCAACGATTGCAGGTGGCACATCGAACTGAAGCAGGTGTCCGTCAACAGTAACTTTCGTGTGTTGCGCTGCAGAAGCGGGAGTCACAAAAAAGCTTGCGAACAATAAAATGAGTGCTGCGGTAATCAACAATTGCCTTTTCATATAACATCCTCCTTTTCATATATGTTGATTCCCTAAGCTTCCAGCTCCGCCAATCGTGTACTGACATCTTCATAGTTAATATCAAAAGCTGCAACTTTTTGAAACTGTTTCACTGCTTTTTTCACGTCTCCAGACCCTTGGTAGGCACAACCAAGTATATACCTAAACATCTTCATCAGACCATCCATGTTTTGTTTACGAGTTGGGCCAGTTTCCAATACCGCCACTGCCTGTTCCGGCTTTCCAGATTCCAGCAACGCATTGCCCAAAGCTATCAGGAGAGGCAACTCTTTCGCCATTTCCTCCGGCATCTGTTGCAACTCACGTACAGCTTCTTCATATTTGCCGATCTCAGAAAGAGCGAGCCCGTAATTAAATCGAACCATGTAATCATTTGGATCTCTTTCCAAATATGCCTCATAATAGTGGATTACCTTATCATGTTTTGCCAAGTGATACGCGCTATCTGCCATCAGTGGATAAATAGAATAAGTTTCCGGCATTAGTTCCTGTACCTTCACCAATTCATCCAACGCCTCCTTGTGCTGAGCTTTCAGATAATACTTCTTACCTTCTCTGTAATGTCTGTTGGCCTTCCATTTGGGAGATTTAAACCATAATAAAGCGTAAATCACCAAACCAATCGCCCCAAGACCGCCAACTGGCAAGAGCAAGATCGATGCGATCAAAAGAATAGTCGGAAGTGACGTTTTTATTTCCGGAGGGGCTGGGAGTTGGGCGTTCATTACAGGCGCTTCCGTCCTTTTATTGACGGGAGTGTTCTTTCGCTGCTTACTCTTACCCGCGTAGTTAATCGCATACAGGCCCGTTCCTGGTATTCCTGCGGATGTATAGGCTCCGCGGGGACCCAATCCTACTCGAGCACCTTTTCCACCAACACTAATACCAAGGCCGCCTTTGCTGAGATTTAGTCTTGCCCCCTTCCCAAGACTGATGCTTCTACGAAACCGTATACCCATCATCTCACTCCTTTTTTAGCAGACTCTTTAATACTGCCGACATCTGGTCAATCTCCTCTTCTGACAGATTGTCAAAGTCATCTAGTTTAAGTTTTATTGATTGAACAGTCATGTCACGATAAGATACTGCTTCTGTTTTTTTGTCGCCCAGGAAATATGTGGCAATTGTACCGGTTACCATGCCCAGAAATCCTATTCCCACCAACATTAGCACCGATGCTAAAAGCTTGCCTCCGTTGGTCGATGGTGAAATATCACCGTATCCAACCGTGGTGATGGTAACAAAACTCCACCAAAGAGAATCAATCACACTCATATCCTCAAGCAGATAGATGCTTACAGCGCCCATAAGCGTAACCGCCATCGTTATAAACACCATATAAATCAATCCATTGGTGCGTATAAACACACTGAATTTATCTTTAAAACGGGAAAGCCAGACAGCCACACGCACAAGGCGCATGGTTCGAGTCAAGCGAATCAAACGGGTTAGTCGTGCTAATCTGGCAAGACGAAATACAGAAGAAAAAGGAACAATAGCAACAAGATCAGGAATATTACTGCGGATAAACGTTTTCTTTTTTTCAGCCCAGAATAAGCGGATGACATAATCTAACGCAAAAATGATTAAGATGCTGGTATCTACACGCTGAAACAGTATTGATGCCTGAGGCGATAACTCCAAACGGTATTCGATAAATAGCATTATCACTACCACCACGACAAGTATGACCATGAACCACTCGTATACATTAGCCCAACGCTTTTTTGATACCAAGGTGCTCACCTCGTTATTGATTCTTAATTTTGTTCGCTGAATCTTTGATCAGTGCATGTGCATGGCAAAGGTGATTTCGTCATCTGTCATATTGTCAAAAATAAAGAACAAGACCTCTTTCATGTTTACGCTCCCTTATGATGCTGTGAAATACTGACGGTACCGGAGAACAGAATCTCGGCATCATCACATCGGATTAGTGATACGATCTAATTGGGAGTGTAAACTAAATTGTGCTTTTAGCTAATCCAACTATCATATCCACGGGGAGAAGATGGAAATGGTCAAGAGTAAAAAACAAGAATCATGGCCCAAGGACAGGCCCTTCCACTGCAAGGTCAGTACCCATCAGAACGAATTTTGCCCAAACCAACGCCATAGCCTCTGGCCATATCTACTATGGAATCCTGTTGCCGTTCATGCATCAGGCATAACAACACCTCAGCCGCCGCCTGGGCGTCTTCAAGGGCGTCGTGATGCTTGAAACGAAACCCAATATGATGTGCCACTGTGGGAAGCTTGTAGTTTATCAGTTCGGGAAGTGCTTTGCGTGCCAGCTTTAGAGTGCAAAGGTAGTCGATGGCAGGATACTTAAGGTTGTATTGATCCAGGGAGCAACGAAGTACTCCCATGTCAAAAGAGGCGTTGTGGGCCACGACAATTTTTGATTCCAGTATGTCACTCACTTCATGCCACAATTCTTTAAAAGTGGGAGCGTTGTTCACCATTTGTGGTGTGATGCCATGGATCTGGATATTAAAGGGATTAAATTCCAGAGGTTCCGGTTTAATGAGCCAGCTTTTTCGAATGCATTCGCCGTTGTCATAGATCACCATGCCAAGGGCGCAGGCGCTGTTTCTTCTGTTATTGGCTGTTTCGAAGTCGATGGCGACGAACTTGATGGGCATGATGGTTCAGCTCCTAAACGATACCATAATGGGGCAATGCTTTAAGAATTCATATTGACACTTCGAATAGGGGCGCTGCTGAAACTGTTCAAGAAGTGATGGTTATGTCGAACTTACACTCCCTTGCCTTTTCCTACATCAACGTAAATGACGACCAGTTGTTCTCTCTGGCCCATTTCAATCGATCCTCCAAGGTATTATAGTGCAATTCCAACTTATGCCCGTCTGGATCAAGAAAATAGAATGATTCTCCCTCTGACGAGTTTTCTTTAAATGATTTTACCCCGGCGCTTTCAAGCTTTTCTTTTAATCTATGGAAATCTGAAGACAAGACATTGAATGAAATATGTGTATTATCTCCCATTGCCTCTGCAGCTCTCTCTTTATCAACATTTAAAGCAATCCACTGATTCCCGGCCAGTAAATATGCTCCCTCATCCCATTTTCCCACGATTCTAAGTCCAAGCAAATTCACATAAAAATCCAGAGATCTTTCTAAATCCGTAATTGCAAAAGTGATATGATTAATCCCGTTTATCATCCACTATCCCCCCAGCAACTGGCCTCCGTTTATAGATTGAAACTGTTCAAGAAACGCACTGCAGACTAAGCTTATACTGTACGCGACCATGACCTTGCCTGTTACCGCAGTTTTGCATAAAGATTTCACTTCTGTTAAACCCTGTCCACTCACCCTCATTAAAGTGTCTCGGCCAGCTTCTGAATCTTTGAGAAGGAAGCCGGTTCTTCTTCGATTATTCATACGTCACATCCAGCTCTTGGATGAATACTCCTGTTCCAGAAACATACACATCCATCCCATGGTGATTGCGTTTGACACTTACATATACTTTCCCGTCTTTGTTAATTTCCTGGCCCTGTTCAACAATGAAGTCGATATTGTCGATTTCTTTGTTCAGGTAGGTTAAGTAATATGCCCCCATAGCTCCTGATGCTGTGCCGGTTACCGCGTCTTCAACAGTACCAGAGTATGGTGATGAAAAGTGTCTGGCATGCATCCCAACCTGGTCTCCATCATTCAGTATGCAGAATGGATGAACGGATGTCCTCGGTTTCTCTTTAAGAATATCCGGGAATTCTCTATTATTCGGATTCATCTCTCGAAAACTGGCTAAGGACTTGATATGTACCAGTAAGGTCCATGCCCCCGTGCTCCCATACACAATGGGCAACGTTCCATCAATTTCGTCCGATAAAATCCCCATGCTTCTTGCAAGAGCATCCATCGAACCCTGGAAAGGCATGAACTGAGGTTCATCTTGCTTCATTGTAACAAACAAATTGTCTTCTCTGGTTTCAAAACGGATAGGTAATACTCCTACATTGGTTTCGATCTTAATTTCATTTACTGCTTCACCGATAAATCCTCTGGATTTCATACAGTACATTGATCCAATGGTAGCATGACCACATAAGTTGATTTTATGCCCAGGAGTAAAATACCGTAGCCTGTAATCAGCATTATCTGATTTCACTACAAAGACAGTCTCATTAAACCCAACTGCTTTAGCAATGGATTGCATGGAATCTTCGTTTAAATGATCTGCATTCAGTACAACTCCCGCTGGATTACCCTTATGAGCAACCGATGAAAATGCATCGTAATGTAGCACTTTTTGTTTTTTCATCCTTTTCCCTGCTTTCAATACGCTTTTAACCAAGTTCCTTTAAAAGTTCTGTGTTTGCGGCGGCCCTGAGTCGGCCCTCCTCTTTAATCACACCTCATGCTAATGACTATTCTTTCCCTGTCTCATTGGGCAAATTACCCTGCATTTATTGCAGTTAACAGTATTAAAGCCTCTGTCATTGGTTCCATATGTATTCAGTCTGCATTTTGCCTGATTTGCGTTTCGGCCGTCCAATGCTTTAGACGGGCAGTTTTCGATACATAGATTGCAACCATTTATACAGATGCTCTCCGCAAGTGAGTCGGAGACAAGGTCAAGCTCTGTAAGAACGATTCCCAAAGTTAACAAATTACCATGCTTTTCGTTTAGCAGTAATGTATTTTTGCCTAGTGTTCCCAGTCCTGCAAGTACGGCGGCATGTTTCATGGATAACAGCCCACGGCCCTCCAGTTTTTCTGCATCCCAGTATTCATAAGGACTGTCTGAGGGAAGCGGTACAGCATAGCCACTGGAGATTCTTTCAATCTCTTTTGCAGCTCTTAGTGCCACCCAGTCAACCTCTGGACATGTGCTGTAATTGAAATGACCGTATATCAGTCTTGGTTCTATCATTGTCAGCCCTTTTGGAAGCGCTATGCCAAACACAATGATCGATTTGCAGTCGGAAAATATATCTCTTGGGTGAAAGCCTGCTGGTGCTTCGGAAAAGCGGTCAACGTTAGCGACACCACACACATCCGCACCAAGATTTAATATAAATTCTTTGATCTGATTCTTCACTCTTAAGCCCCCCTCTTGCATATATGCTATGTACATAATTCTTGTTTTGCAGTTTTGCACAAACGTAATTTGAAAAGTCATTAATCCCTCTTACTCTTACTCTTACGCAATCTGCGAGAGAACACCTCCGCACTCAAGACGTTTTTCAGCCTTAGATAGCTCTTATCTTAGGCTGAGGAAGGTGCTTTGGCTTCAACTACTAAAAGTTCACTACCCTAAGCAACCAAAGCAGCCAAAGCGAACTTGAGTGCATTGTTAGGTGATGTCGTTCACTGAAACTACCATTCATACTACTTTGTCAAGTAGTCTTATTGGGAGTATATCGGTTAACATAACACATTCTTGCTCTTTTAGTGTGCTCAAGTATAAACTCACTTTTGGCCTCAGTATATCCATCTCTATTGTTCTCAAAACCTTTCAATAAGCTTACCTTCAATTCTGCATACTCTGCTGCTATGTCAAGATGTTCAATCAGATAATCTCTGAAGTATAGTTCATTCCAATCACCTAAGTATCTTACGTGAAGATGATAGACTTTTTCAGCATATCCGCTTGGGGTATATCCTTTATTAAATACCAAATTTAAATCTGGCTCAAATTCACTTGACATGATTGTCCATCCTGCTGCTTTCAACCTTAAGATTATCTGATGAATATCACAGTCTCCACTTAACTCTAATAAGATATCAATTGTTGGCTTTGCTATTAAGCCTGGTACTGCACTACTTCCAATATGGTTAATTCTACTGATAAATGTACCATTAATTGCTTCTATAATATTATTCTTCTCATCTTCATACCAATCATAATATTGGGGATTGTGTTCTTTTAGAATGATTGGAAATAGCATCCATAATTCTTCTAAAGTCATATCTGATAATTTTTTCTCCATACTTCCCTCCACGCAAGATAAAATCGAAAATCAAACTGGTGAACAATGTCACCTAACGTCCTGCGAATTCTCGAAGTCTGGTTGCTACATTCATATTATCTCAGATTTTGGGAATTCACTGTTAGACGATGGACATGCCCCCAGATTCAGAGACGACCATGGATGGGAGTCCCTTATACTTTTCTCTTGAGCTATGTACCATGCAAAATAAGAAAAGTGCGTCTTAATTACATATGCGGATTATGCTCATTAGTCTTGTTAATCCTTTTTTAAGCCAAAAGTCCCCAAGACAATACCAAGAACCATAGATAACAACCCAGCGTATTTTGGTACTTGCATATACCCTGCTTGAATGGCTACATCTGCAAAACCTAATACACCAACAGAATACATGATTGACCCTCCAATAAAAAGCATTCCTCCGAATACTACTTTTTTCATACGTAACCCCCTCGTTGTATAATGATAATATTTATTGCATATCTATCTGCGAATGTGCAATAAGACAATTTATTCACTAACGTCCACATTCCGTCTTTTTCAAATCCGCACATAGATACACAGTCGCCTAACTTTTTGCAGGTTTCCGAAGTTCATGAGGTTTAGGGCGACTGTCCTTACCGAATGAATTTGGATGCAGCGACATAGGAGCGAAATCGGAAACCTTGCCGTTATGCGCAGTATCTAACGGAAGTTCTCCATAAACTTCCTGGCCACTTCAATTAATTCTTCTGAATTAGTTATAATTAGCTGGGAAGTCTTAATTGCTGTAGGTAAATTCTTAATGAACGAACCAATTCCTCTTAACGCCTTTTTGATCTTTACCATCTTCGGTTCAGAAGCGTTCACATTCTCAGTAATCGTATCTAAGTCGTCCAGAAATTCTTCTACCGACGCATCTTTACAACCTGATTCTTCTACTGAAACTTTTAAAGATGAGACTAATTCATTAATTCTCTCTACTTCATTTATAATATACTCATTCGACGAATTGATATTGCCAGATGCAATATTAGCAGTTCCGTAATTCTTATCTATGTATTGGTTAATATTGGTTCCTGTATTGTTTCTCTGTTCTTTAGTCATAATATCCATAGATATTCTATCAGTAATAAAATCCACTAGGGGTTTGATTAGCTTCTCAACAAAGTTACGTACAATATCATTCCATTGATTACTAGAACATCTGTACTTCCTTGCTTCACCTCGAATGTCTCTATCCTGCTCTGTCAGCTCATAGAAATAGTCCAATACTGCCTTCATATGGGTTCCATGATCAACAGGATAATTGAAGTAATTCCATCCACCATCACTGATTATAAATTCAGACTTGTAGTCAATCTCTGTGCCTTGAATCTCATCTTCAATAATTCCTTGAATATATTCACAACCTTCTATATAGTGACGCAACCTCATTAGATGCAAGTTGCCTTCATCGTATTTTGCCCTTAGAGCATTTGAAGACAATCTTCTAAATTCCATACTTGTCTTTCTTAAATCGCTTAATTCCATCAAATATCCACCCCACAATACGAGCAAAACACATTAGATTTCCCTGCACAGTATAATACTTTAACATGCTTGTTACATGAAGTGCACTCAAATTCATCTTCAACACTATCTTCAGTTCTCATCTCTTGAACATTTATCTTCTTAAGCGGTTTCCACTTCATCTTAATCAATTTGGATTTATTCATTTTCTTGGCAATACCACCGAAAGCCTTATTCAACTCTTCATACATATAGTTCATTGCAAGTTCCTTAGCATGCTCAATCGCTTCTCGAGTATAGAAATTACTCACTTCGTCCGCCAAGCCACAATAGGGACAAAAAATCTCATGATAATATTCCTCTTCATTTTGGATTTCACCCGCCATAAGCCTAAACTCAGACTCGCAATACGGACATTCAAACTGTACATAACCTTCTGAATCACCTTCAATGCTAAATTCAAGATCCATCTGATTTCCTCCCTATTTATTCTCCTTAACTTAGTTAGATATTGCGTATAGCGTCTTATTCCCGTCACTCAGTTCGCTTTATCTCCCATTTCAGTAGGTGTTCGCGAACCTTGGTTCGGTAATATCGACTTCTTTCTGTCACACTGCAAAGCCTTTTGTCTTTACTCTTCCAACATTTTATCAATCAGACTCTATGCTTCTCATCGAATCAGCGCTCTACAACACCGCAAATACATCGTTTTTCAGTTAACCCGTGACGGGGTGTCACCTCCCGTTATTTTGCCAAGGTATCTGGGCAATGGGTGTTAATCGTGTATTGCTGCCACAAATAGGCGAAAAACCTCTTACAAACCATTATACAGGTTTTATGCGTCATCAGTGAGAATATTCCTTCATTTTTATAGAAGTACTGCTTAATAGAAATTCTGTTACCACCTTTTCACCACTTGTTCCAGAGTGCTTGAATAACTGTGTGCCATAAAATTTCAAAAATGTCTACGGAGCAGATCCCCTTTAGTCTGACATTTCCTCCCACATTAAATCCCACATTGCATACCTCCGTTTTTTGATAATGACTGAAAACAGTGAAGGTGCGCGACGCATGTATTGCATAAAAAACGACCCTGACCACATCCGGTTTTGGGAATGTTGTCGGGGTCGTCTATTGGCGATTGAGTGTCTGTATTTTACTTCAGCGCTTTGGAAAAGAAATCTGCCAGCGAGTCTTCCACGGCTGCTGTCACATCCGGCTGGTTGCTGTAAAAACCATAGCCATGATCAGCGTTGGGTACGACAATGATCTCTGCGGCTGCATAGGCTTCTGCCACTGCCTGGTTAACACCAGCCCGAACCACATCATCCTGGTCGCCGAAAACCACCAACATGGCACCGTCGTAGTTGGTGATGTTTTCCAGTGGGCGGGAGGCAATCATTTCTTCAAACCAGTTAAGGCTCAGCTGCTGTACCTGTCCCCACTGGGTGGTGAAGTCGGCATACCCTTTTTCGCTTTGGGCTTCTGCGTAAAGTTCGTCGAATGCTTCCTCACCGCCCAGGAAACTGACCATCATTTCCTGACCCCAGTCGGCAGAGGGTGCCAAGAGCCCCATGGCTTGATAAGGCTGATTATCTTCGCTGCCAATGTGCAGCGCGATTCTGCCGCCCATGCTGTAACCCATGATCCCCAGACGCTGGGAGTCAATGGGGTAATTGTCCAGCAGGTAGGCCAGGCTGGCATTGGAATCGGAAATCATGTTGGAGAGATAGTTTTCAGTGAAGGGTTGCGTGCTGTCGCCACAACCGGGGAAGTCCATGCGAATGGTGGCAATACCACGATTGGCCAGGGCTTCTGCCACACCACCAAATCCGCTGTTTTCCTGTCTGCTGCCGCCATGCCCATGGTTCATCACCACTGCAGGGAATGGGCCGGCTCCCGCAGGTATCACCACAGTGGCGGGTACCATGCGGTCACCGTTCATGATGCTGATTTCTTCCGTGGTGTACGCTGGTTGCAGGGTGGCAGCAAACCAGTTGACGGTGGCGTCGATGAGCTGGTCAAAAGCTGTCATGTCGCCGGTAAAGATATTGAAAGTGTGGTCAGCCCCTTCCAAAATCAACTGTCGGGAAACGGGGTTGGCTGAGGCTTCCACAATCAGGGCAGCGTTAATGGGGTCAACAACAGTGTCTTCACTTCCATTGATGGCCAGTACCGGGGCATCGGAATAACTGAACACCTCCAGCACATCTGTGTTGTAAACATCGTCAAACCATTGGAGGCTGACGCGCAAGGGGCTTCTCCAGCCAAATTCCCGGAGGAAGAAACCATCTGCTTTGGCAGCTTCATACTCTTCTTCAGAACCGGCAATGGTCATGTCAGGCGCACCTGCCCATGTCACCACTGACTGGAAGGACCGGTTGTGGGCGGCGGCCAGCATGGCAATGGTACCACCCTGGCTCCAGCCCATGACACCGATGCGGGTGGCATCGACTTCCTGAAGGTTTGCCAGGTAGTCGAAAGCGGCATTGGCATCTGAAACGGCGGTGTCGAAATTGTATTCAATATAATCCACCTGACTGTCACCCGTACCGATGAAGTCAATGCGAATGCTGGCAATGCCAGCTTCTGCCAGCGCTGGAGCGGTGAGGATATAGCCGCCTCCTGCTTCGTTCTTTTCTGAGCCGGTGCCGTGAAGCATCACCACGGCGGGGAAGGGCCCTTCACCCACGGGCAATGTCACGATGCCCGGTATCTGGTAATCGCCATTGGGAAGCGACACATTGTATTCCATGTACGCTGCCTCCTCTGGCTCTTCCACGATGACTTCTGTAATGGGCGGGTCGAGTTGGTCAGCTGGCTCAGTTTCCAGTGCCGGAGCAGGTTCGCCGGGTACTGGAATGTTCAAGGTGGTGCCAATTTGAAGTTTTCTGACGTCACGCACCCCGTTGAGTTCCGCGATTTCATTCCAATCAACACCGTACGTGATACCCAGATCCCACAGGGTGTCACCTTTCACCACGGTATAAGAAAGAGCATACACACTGGTGAAGCTGACAAAAACCATCATTGTCACCAAAAACAGAGCTGCGATTTTTCGCTTCATAAACTTCATTACCCCTTTCATGAGTAGCCAAATGATGATGCAGGTACAAGGCAACCTATTTGCCATAGTTGTACTACCCAAAAAAAGGGGCTTTAATTGTTTATCACGCTTATTGACAGTAAATTTGCAGGGCGTCTCTTAAAAATACGGCGCACCCTTCTGCAATGTCATCATAGTACTTTTTGAACCGGGGGTCGTCCACATAGGTCTGGGCCAGACTGAGATGCGCTTCCTTTGAGTAGTGGTTCCAGAAATGTCCCAGCCATTGTTGGTGCAGGGCGCATACCGTCTGAGCCGCTTCACTGGAAGGGTCGCCCTGCTCAAAGGCCGCCTTAAGTGATTGGTTGATTTGCTGGGACAACGCCTGTGTGGCCTCGTATGCTTCCGCTGTTAATCCCATCATTTTGGCATTGCTGGCGTCAACAACGGCGTCACCATACGTTTCACGGATTTCTGCGCCGTATTGCTTCTCATTGTCTTCAATCATTTGCTGTTTAAAGCCTTCAAATTTTTCTTTGTCACTCATGGTTATTTCTCCTTTCGATGCGGCGATGGTTTTTTCCACATTGGCAATGAGCCGCTCCATCTGCTGCTTTTTTTCTTTCAGCGCCGCCAGATGACTTTGCAGCGATGTAACGGCATCGTAGTCTTTGGAACTGATGATATTCTTGATTTCATCAAGGGGCATGCCCAGTTCCCGATAAAACAGAATTTGCTGGAGCAGGTCAACTTCCTGTTGTCCATAGACCCGGTACCCATTGCTGCTGGTTCTCTTGGGTGATAACAGCTGAACTTCGTCGTAATAGCGCAGTGTTCGGGTACTGACTCCTGCCAGTTTTGCCAGCTGGTTGATACTGTATTCCATTTTGTTGATCCCTTCCTTCTGTCTTCTGGTAAAGCGTCCGGACTTTCCTGCCAATTCATGATCATAGGTACATGATAAAGGATGACGCAACGTTAAAGTCAATAGATGTGCAAAAAAAATTCCCTGATCACATTTTTGACAACCATGTCACCAGGGAAGCTTGTAGTTAATCAGGTTTGGCCTGCTTTTTCATTATTTCTCCATCGCAGCGGCTTTCAGTTCTTTAGGCATTTTTTCAATGGCATACCTCAGTGAGGTTCGTGGCATCTCGGTCTTCCTTTTCATGACGTAATCATGGATCTCCTGCTGATGTGCTTCGCTGGCGGCCTTCAGCATCCATCCGTACCCCTTTCGCACCAGGTCGTCCTGATCCATGAGAAGGATATCGGCGATCTCCAGGATGTCACTTGGCAATGATATTTCTGCAGGTACAATGGTACATCTGAGAATCTTTTTTCCAATTCCATGCCGAACCGCTTTAGTAAATGATACTCTGTTTCAACGAAACCATGCTGCTAGTGGTTAATCAATGCTGCTTCAACAAGAAGATTTCTGATCGCCGTTAGTGATTCTGCATGGGTTAATGTACCTTTGGGATCCAACGTACCATTTTGCCTGCCCTTAAATATGTCAGCGTCTAACACTCTGCCAACGTGCACAGCTGCCCAATTGGACACGCTATATGCATCCGTGTAAGCAGCCAATCTGCCTGCTTTATTTTCCTGGATTTTGACTAAATCCATGGCTTTTGAATACATGACCATTGCTTCTTCTCTGGTGATGGTGGCATCTGGCTTAAACGCCCCGTCGGGATAACCTTGAATGATTTTCCACTCATTTGCTATGAGGATACTTGAATAATCTTTGTTTGCCGCGATGTCAGTAAACTTATTCACGACTGGCAGCCCTTCTCTGTACAACCCCAGGGCCCGCACCATATAAGCTGCAAACTCTGCTCGTGTTACCGCTTTATCTGGTAAGAAGCTCTCATGATCCAGCAGCACCAGTCTTGCCGCCATATCATTGACATGTTCTTTTGACCAATGATCCTGCACTGAATGAACCTCCACGAGATTCCATATGGCAGAATAGGCTGAGTTTGTTAATGATTGAAGTTTTGCATACCACTTACCCTCTTTTTCAAATACCTCCGTTGGAACATGGGCATATGAACCATCTGAATTTATAACGATTCCTGTTGTCACTTTGCTGGGATCTATCTCTGCCGGTATTTCCATGATCCGTTCAACATAGGTGCTGAATCGGTTTATTGACACTTCTTCTACTTCACCTTCCTGATTGGTTGTTCTGGCTGAAATATTGAAAGCTACTGGTTCAAAGATTAATTCATGCCCTTGTGCCTGCGAATAGCTTTTCAGCGCTTCAATTTCTTCCATTGATAATTTTGTAAAGGTAACTTCTATTTCAATATCCTTAAGGGATTCTGTCTTGACACCCAGCAACGCGGCTACTTGATCCACAGTGAGTGCTTTGACGTCCAGCCTGTATTCAATCGTTTCTTCCTTCACAGATAACTTAAAATTGTTCTTTTCCAGTTCTTTAACGGTCTCACCCGATAAAATGACCTTTATAACGTCTTCCAGCTTTCCTACAGGCACAACCACTTCATTACTGCCCTGGTTCTCTTTTGTTGCTGCCTCAACCAGTTTGAACATCTCTTCTGTATGAAGCACCAGTGTCATTTCTGTTTTGCCATCTACTTTAGTAACTGTTTGGGTTCCTACATTCATGGCTTCGCCATTCACGATCACACCGGCTATCTTTGACGCTTCATTGAATGCTGGTGCCGATGTTTGAGTGGGTTGGCTGGAACCACTGCTGCTATCTTCGCTTCCTCCAGTCCCACCAGTATTACCGGAGTTTGAAGGCTGCTTGAGAACCGTAACTGTAAATGATTTTGTTCGAGTGGCGTCATTTTTAGTAAGAGTGGCGGTTAATATCACCTGCACATTAGCACCTGTGGGTCTTGTCACTACCCCTCGGGCACTAATGATTTCAGGATTATTCGAATGCCACACAATGGATGTCCCATTATTGCCCGCTTCCAATAGGGTAATGTTTCGTGTAACGCCTACCGAGGTGTCAGTCCCTGAGTACCCAATGACAAGGGCATCATAATCATGATCAACTCGCTCTGAATCTGTCACAATATGAATGGGTGTCACACTGTTTGAGGCAGGTGAAGCAGCGCCTGTGCCGGCACCGTTTGTGGCTGCAACGGTAAAGGTATATGCCGTGTCATTTGTCAGTCCTGTAACTGTTACGGGACTGGCTGTGCCTGAAGCGGTTAGTCCCCCCGGGTTTGATGTAACGGTGTAGCCTGTAATAGCGGATCCTCCATTTGATGCTGGTGCAGTAAAGCTGATGATGGCTTCAGTATCCCCGGCGAAGGCTGTTACAGCCGTCGGTGCACCTGGCACCACTGCATTCACTGCAAAACTTCGACTCACTTCTGCAGCTGGCAAATACGAAGCATTGCCTGCCTGGTTTGCATGAATGGTTGCTGTACCCGCTGTGAGAAAGGTTAGCTCTCCTTCGGGTGTAATGGTGGCAACAGCTGGGGTGCTGCTGCTAAAGTAGACAGGCAATCCTGAGGTGGATGTTGCGGTAAGCGTTGGGGTTGTCCCAAAGTTTTGGGCCCCGGGATTATTAAAGGTAATCATCTGTATCAATCTTGGTGCCACACTGTTTGAGGCAAATGAAGCAGCGCCTGTGCCTGCCATGTTTGTGGCTGTGACGGTAAATGTATAGGCCTGACCATTTGTCAGTCCCGTAACGGTTATGGGACTGGCTGTGCCTATAGCTGTTAGTCCCTCCGGATTCGATGTGACGGTGTAGCCTGTGATAGCGGCTCCTCCATTTGAAGCTGGTGCTGTAAAACTGATGGTCGCTTCAGTATCCCCGGCGTCGGCTGTTACAGCCGTCGGTGCGCCTGGTGCAACTGGATTAACTGTAAAACTTCGACTCACTTCTGTAGCTGGTAAATACGAAGCATTGCCTGGCTGGTTTGCATTTATGGTTGCTGTGCCCGCTGTGATAAAGGTTAACACTCCTCCAGACGTAATGGTGGCAACACCTGGAGTACTGCTGCTAAAGTGGACAGTTAGTCCTGAATCCGCTGTGGCGGTAAGCGTTGGGGTTGTCCCGAAATTCTGTGCCCCGGGATTAGCAAAGGTAATCGTCTGTATCGCTCTTGGTGTTACACTGTTTGAGGCAGATGAAGCAGGGCTTGTGCCTGCACTGTTTGTGGCTGTGACGGTAAAGGTATAGGCGGTGCCATTTGTCAGTCCTGTAACTGTTATGGGACTGGCTGCGCCTAAACCTGTTAGCCCCCCGGGATTCGATGTGACGGTGTAGCCTGTGATGGCGGCTCCTCCATTTGAAGCTGGTGCTGTAAAGCTGATGGTCGCTTCAGTATCCCCGGCGTCGGCTGTTACAGCCGTCGGTGAGCCTGGCACCACTGGTGCCGCAAATGCGATGGGTGCCATAACCAAAGCCATCACCTGCAGTATGATACTTAACATCACAATCCTTGCAAGCACTGAATCCCTTCTTCTGCTGACCTTATTATTTTTTGTGAAATTGATCATATGTAACCGCCTCTCCAAGTTGATATAACTGCAAGCCCGTATAGTGTTCGCTGCCTTGCGAACCCTGCATCAGGAAATCCAGGCTTTAAGAGACACACCATCTCATCTGACATTCTGCATGCTCGAGCATACCGCCGTTGCAAACTAAAGGTTGCAGCACCTTCGACCCCATCATACCTTCGGGTATTGGTGTTTCATTGGGTACCACATTTTATTTTCTCTTGATGGTCTTTGAGAGTATCCGTTTACTCTTTGGTGCCGGTGTAGGTGAAAGCAGTGCGGATCATTTTAATGTGGTTTCCTTCGTCTTTTCCAGTTCTGATATACTAGCCATTACCAAATATCAATGGAATGGAGGTTACATTACCTCCGTTCCCGAACTTGTACCGAACTTGTTTGGGAAGCAAGTGGTTAATCAGGCTTGGCCTGCTTTTTCATTATTTCTCCATCGCAGCGGCTTTCAACTCTTTAGGCATTTTTTCAATGGCATACCTCAGTGAGGTTCGTGGCATCTCGGTCTTCCTTTTCATGACGTAATCATAGATCTCCTGCTGATGTGCTTCGCTGGCGGCCTTCAGCATCCATCCGTACCCCTTGCGCACCAGGTCGTCCTGATCCATGAGAAGAATATCGGCGATCTCCAGAATGTCACTTAGAAATTTTCCTCTTCTTGCCGGGATGATCAATGTCACTGCAGCGGCCCTGCGCATCCACCTGTTGCTGTCTTTTGCGAACTCCTTCAATTTGTCCAGGTATTCAGGATACCTTTCAATAAACGTTCCCACCGTGTGATTGCATAATGTATCACAGGAAGCCCAATTGCTCACGTATTGATTGATCCACCTTTCAAACACCTGGAAATCGCTGGGTTCATATTGCTCACGAAGGTAGTACGACCAGTTGCATGCAATGAAAGATTCTTCGATATAACCCGAGCTCCACAACTCTTCGCATAGGTCAAAAATTTCCGGCTTCGTTTTTGATGCCATCAGTTGATAGGACTCTTTACTGATCCTGTTGACGGTTGGCACTTTCACGCCGTAATAATTGATCTTTTCCTTAAAGTAATGCTGACTTGTGGCCTTCGTCTTTTCATCAATACTGTTCTGAAGGGCATCCCGCACTGTTTTGATTATTTCTGCCTTCGTCAGTTCAATCACCCCACCCATTTGGTCAATATGAAAAACAATTCAAGTGACACAGGTGTTTCCACGATTTCACCGCCGTTTGTTATTACATTGATACACTGATTTAACCTCGTTTATCCTGGAACGACGTATGAGCTCACAAAAACCCCTCGCAAAGCTCCTTGGTAGTGATTGATTTTGATCACCGTTACCTTGTCTCTCAGGCTTACAGCCTCACCGTCTTCTTCACGTAGATGTGTGTAACGAAACATCATTCCCCACCCAATGGTTTCATCTTCGCCTACGTACTGCACTTCCGTCACACTGTCTTTCGGTGGCACAATGACGGCAAATTTCCCATCACTTGCTTCCATTTGAAATATGATAGACCCACTCATTTCACCATTTTCCACCTTCAGGAGAATCGCATCGATGCGTTCCTGAAGATATATTGGTGCTTCTTCATAGGTAAGCAGTTCATAGGTTATGTCTTCATAAGCTGTTTCCTTGGTACAGGCTGTCATCAATACCATGATCATGGTTAACGAGATAATGAGAAGTGTACGACATTTTTTCATATCCGCCTCCTTCGTTGCAAGCCCTCCGACGTGATTGCCATCGAGGTTGCAGCACCTCCGTTTCCAGTATTCTGGACTCCTCTCCGCAAGTTACAATACCCAAGTTGCAACACCTCCGTCCCCAGCAAACCCACCCCAGCAAACCTTTGGATTTTCGCAGTTCTGATTCATTGATTCATCCATCTCGTTAGATATTGTTTATAGTGCAATCAGGCAAAGGGTCTACCGGAAATTTTTTGAATCAGACGGCAAAAATCATCCCACTTATCAGGAAAACCGTTGGAACCACTCTTCCTCAAGATTCTCCCCTGGCGCTGTATCTCCACCTGCCACTGGGTACCATCCAGTACTTGGCTGTTTTCATAACGTCTTTTCCAGTTTAAAAGATCCATATCCTTCAGCTGACCCGGCAGGTTTTTCAGCGTCTTTACCGCCAGCCTTTTGCTGAAAACGGCTTCCGGATCATCCAATGAGTGTGTCCGGATTATCTGCCGAGCGGCAAAATCAATGTGCACCTGGGTGAAGCCGTCGAAGTATCCACCCACAGAGGCTTTAAAGCCTGTGATTTCACCATAGGCTGCCTCTTCAGCTTCTAAACGGTTCCATTGATAATTACAGTTCTGGCAATGGAATTCCGGATCATCTTCCATGACGCAGCATCCCCCAAGAACCACTTTGCCCTTCTCTGCCTCTTCTGCCAACTCCACAGTGGGATAACCATACACGATGGGTATGCTGTCACGCTTTCCACAACGCGGACACTTCTTGTAGTTAATGGCCATGGCGTACTCCTTTCCTGCCAACTCATAAGACCTTCCGCTCCATATGTTCTCGGAGGCGAAAATTTTTCAATTTCTTCGAAGGATAATAGGAAAAAAGATGTTCATTTTTCAAGGTATTAGTCATCTGAAATTTACTCTACTATCTGATACCCCAATAGGTCAAAATAGTCCTCCAGCTTCGACACAATCACCTCTTTGTCCACACCAAAAGAGAGCTCCGATTTATAAGAATCATCAATGAGCTCCAGGCAATCCACATAGATTTGCTTGTGTTTACTGGTGATGGGTGTGAAGAAATTGGCCGGGATGATGGTGAAGAGGTCGATGGGAGTCACCTCCAAACTGGAGAGTTGCAAACAATTTTAATCGATGGACAATTTTTCTGCATATAAGAACGGTATGATGCAGTTTCTCTCAGTGCATTTAAACCCATCCTCTTCGTGCATTTTGTCGATAATCTCCTGTGCATTCAGATGACCTAACTCAGAAATGACTGCATCCAAAATTTCAATTTCCTCCTCAGTGAGCTCCTTGATTCGAAAGCCTTCAGCTTGATAAAATTTATATCCCATGCGCTCAGGGCCGTAAACAACCCTCTCAAAGACAACACCGTCCAAATCAAGAATCTGCTCATACCCCACAGGTACGGCACCCATGGGCAATGCGCTGTAAACAAGCCCGGTAATAGATTTTCCTCGTCTCTTATAGCTCACATTGTCTCCATACCATAGCATCTTCATCAACTTTACTTTGTGAAGACTGTTTACCTGAGCGGCATAATAGTTGATCATTTCCACCACTTTGTTCAGATTAAGCTGGGTACCACCGGTTATCTGGTCATCATTGTATCCTGCATAAAGAGCTTGAATTGAATCAATCAGATATTGATTGTGCGTCTTCCGGAATTGTTCGCTGGCAATTTTAAAGTATTTTGCATAGGCCTTATCAGAAATACTGCCTCTGGACCTCATCAGCATCTGGAGAAACCATTTGGGATCTGTGTCGATTTTCCTGAGTACATCATCATGGGCACGGTCCTGCACCTGATGATTTTCATATCTTGTAATGGTAGCCATGCCCCAGTCCAGGATCTGGGAAAAATCCTTCTGGCTTACCCCATACTTTTCCCTGATTTTAATGATTTCACCTGATGTCAAAAGGCCAGCCTTTTCCCGGCAAGCATCTTTCATCGCCAGACTGTTTGCCTTAATCATCTCTTCAGATTCCAGGTATTCATCTGCATGATCACAATACTCATAAGTCGCTTTGAAGGTTACTTCTTCGCCCTTATATTCCGCCGTATCAGTCAGCATCACTGTTTGAACTTCATGCACTTCCATACAGATGAGGCATAATTTTGTTTCCTGATTAATTATTCTCATTTTTATCACCCTTCTTATATGGAAATAGGCTATCGTTAAAGTTCCACATAAGATTGTACTTCAAGTTTTGATTCTGTCCTTTTGATTTCTGTCATCTGCTTCATCTATAGTGTATCACTCCCTATGTCCATGGTCAATATTTTTGGTATCATTTGATACCTATATGCCTTCGCGAGTTACTGGGCTTTCTGCCATCAGATCCCTCCGTTCATCTCTTTTCAGATAAAAAACGCTTCCTCCAAATCAACCTGCTGTACATTCACCCTTATACCCTCTTCTCCATTCTGAATGGTAAAGCAATAGTTTACAGGTTCTGCCTGGTCCATGAATTTAGGGTATACCAGGGTGATGTCATCACATCGATAACGCACTCCATAAGCCAGCATCTGGTAAATATCTGATTGTGATACCCCGACACCGCTAATGGAGGGCTGATCAAAATTTTCGTCAGCATATCCCATTTGGATCTCTTTGTACTTTGCATCATAGATTCGCACTACTTGATCCCCATTCAACACTGCAACATCCGGTTTCAACATTACTTTATGCTTTCCATCCATGACTGCTAAGTAGTCCACCGGCCCTTGGGTCTTAATTGTTTCACCATGGTTCAGTTGGTCTTTCACCCATTTGGTCACATAGCACTCAAACAAGGCGTTCACCGGCACCAAAAAACTGAACACCGTGTCTTTGCCTTGGTTGATGTTGGGCCCCATGTTATGAAAAAACAACTTCGCCATGTTAAACACGGGTTCATACTTTGAGTTAAGGCGGTCAAAGGTCACCTGCTGCCACAACTCGCTGTTTATGGAAATGATGTCAACATCTTCAAACCATAACAATGCCTGTTGTAGTTTTTTTCGATGCTCTGCAACCTTTGTGCGCTTAATGAGTAAACTTATGACGGTTTTAAAAATGGAATTCAGCAGGATGTTTTCAGTGAAATGATCATACCGAACCCAGTGCAAATGCTTCCGAAAGCTGTTTTTCTTCAGGGTGTTGAAAAAGTCGATTTTACCTTTAATAAATGCCTGGTTTTCTTCGTCCACCCGGTATCCGCGGTTCATGTCCCGCTTTAGGCAAACCAGCAGTTCATCCACGAAAATGCCGATGAATAATTCCAGTAAGTCGTGCTGGCTTCTCCCCATGGACTGGGTGTTTGGCAGTTTTTTTACGCCGCCAAAGCCGGAAACCGAAAGCAAGCGCATCAGTACATCAAATGATCGTTGGTAGACAGCTTCATCTTTTGCATTTCTGGATATTTTAGGGTATATCAACAACCTGGTATGCTGCATTTGAACAAATCCCACCAAGCGATTAACGGTTAGCTTCCCGTTCGCCTGCAGATTTACGATGTTATCTCCCAACCATTCCCCCAGTTTAATCAAATCTTCTATTTGCTGTGGCTTCAGGGTAAGTTGATGGGGCGTGTCTTCAAAGATTCTAATGACATCTTCTTCTGCCAAGTGACTACGCATTGGGTTTCTCCAAATAGATACTTCGAAGGGCAGCTTCGAAGGGAGAATAAGGGCTATCACCTTTTCCACGGCTCAGATGACGCACATTCCCATTTTCATCATAAAAAGCATTGCCTGCTATGGTCTTCAGTGTGGTGGCATCGTTGTAAAAATACTCGCTTAACAATGGCAAAATCCGGTAATACCAGGTTTGGTACAGGCTGTTGAGTGTTTCAATGCCCATAAAGTAGGCGTGTCCAATGCGGTGATCCCTGTCGTAGTTGGCTTCGATTCGCTTGTTCAGTGCATCCATCAGCTTGGCCAAATCAATGGTGTCGTTGACCAATGGGCCTGCATTGTTCAGCACATTTGGGTCAGGCTCTATCTCCACAAAGGTAAACCTTCGACGTAATGCAGTATCGATGGTCGCCAGAGAGCGATCTGCCGTGTTCATGGTGCCAATCACGTACAAATTACCGGGTACCGAGAATTCTTTTCGGGAGTAAGGCAGTACACAACGCATGCTGCCTCGTTTATCCTGCTCAATGAGAGTGATCAGCTCACCAAATATTTTGGCAATGTTGCCTCTGTTTATTTCATCAATCACCATGTAATAAGGCTTTACAAAACGTTTATCTTCAATGCTTTGCTGCTCCGGGCTTTGCTCCCTGATCATTTCAATGATGTCAGAAACATCCATTCGGTTCAACTGATAGACAGTTTTCATGGTCAGGTTTTTATGGCCGTTGTATTGATGGATATTGATGGGATATTGCAAATCCTTGAACCAGTCCACTTCCCGGCGATGAGGATAATGACCGTCCCCCTGGAACTGGTAATCTGACTTGATAACTCCCATCATACGAATGGTTTGAGGGCTGTCATAGACTAACACCACATCGCCCACTGTCATTTCATTGACGAAAGCGTTGATTGTGTTGGCATTTTGGGTTGGTTTTCCCCCATATTCGCTCTTGTCCCCCAGTTTTTCCATGATTTCTTCCACGGAAAATTCGCTTATGTCTTCTCCCCGCAGAAATCCAATGGCAATATGATTGTCTTGAAGGCACTCATTGTAGACACTGGTGTCTTTACGGTCACCCAGGGACACTTTCCACACAGCGCTTCCAGCCCGTATTTTTTCCACATACCCCACATTGCTTTCTCGCTTGATTAACTCTTTTTCGGCATTCATACAGTGTTCTTTAAACAGTCCGTTTTCAACCCGGTAGCCCACTTTATCGCCAGCTTCATTCTCTTCCAACACCGGGCGAATGCCTTCAATAAATTCTTCGTATGCGTATGCCTGGTGAAAGGTAATGTTTTTAACCCGGCCTTCTGCTTCAGCAACGCCATAGCCGCTGTTTTCGTTATAATAATGCCTTTCAAAAACATCAATGATTTGCTCCGTTGCATAAGTTTTCCCTGTTCCCGGAGGTCCGTACAAGATCAGATTAGGGTTAAACTGCAATAAGCTGGCAAAAGGACCATACGTTTCATCGTCAACCATGTTTTCAGCATCGCCATTACCTGTTGCAGGCGATTTTTCATTCACTGTCTTCACAGGGCTTCTCCGTCTGCCCACAAGCAAGTTGTCATACAGGGTAATGGGGTTTGACACCCTAAAAAAACCTTTCTCACGCAATTCATCAATAACATTTGTTAAAAAGGTCTTTTTCTGCGAAGCATTATCCTGAGTGGCGTAATGATTCAGCTCTTTAATGGTATACCGCTCACCCACTTTATTGCGTTCAAGATAAAGATTGTTAAACTCATTGTATGTATGGAAAACGCGATCTTCAAATCGTTCAACACCATTGATTCTCATTTCATCCAGGTTGTTGATCACCACTCGGATGTCGCCGGCCTTAAACCCTGCATCAGTTTCTTCCAATGCAATGTACACATCCACCAAGTTGTCCTTAAACTCAATGTCTTCCGGCAACGGGCAATTTTCCGAGGTTTTTATCGGAATAAAACCAAGGTTTTTGACGCTCTTGGTAATCTTGTTAACCAGATTTAAATCATGGATAAAGTGCTTGTAGCGGGTAAACTCGTTGGTGACACTCACGTCATCAAAGATTTTCACCTCATCAAAAAGGAGTGCCCCTATTTCCTTGCCCTCCCGCCTTACTTTGGCATACTCACGTGCTTTCCACAAAGCGATGATTTTGCCTTCATAAGCAATGAACACTTGATCACCCAACTCAACTTCGCCGTACCAGGGATTTCCCTGGTCTCCCGCTGCATAGTATCGACCACTGATTTGGTCATCGAACTTTTTTGTGAATTTACCAAGAAAGATGCGTTGGCTCACGGTATCACTCCTTCCACTGGCACTATTAAAATTCATCGCTATCCTGAATAATGCTCCACTTCAGCTTTCACTTGGTCTGGTGCAATCACATAAAAAGCTTTCAGCTTCTTCAACTGATGCTCTGCATCGCTGTCAGCTTTATAGAAGTGCGGTTTTTCAAATGAACCGGACGCTGGGTAATTGCTTCTTTCAAAGAATCAAGTATCGACATAAGGAGCCTCCTCAATATTATCATTTTCGGTTAGAGGTTCAAGCAAGAGGTTTCAGGGCCTCCGGAGGTTACAGGGCCTTCGTCCCCGGCGAACCTTTCGTCCCGATTGTTCCCAGGTCATTTTGAGTGCGCTTTGTTGTTACATTGTTTGCTTTCGCGCCCACATCATTTATAATTAGGGCGTGAAAGCAAGGTGATGTTATGACCAGTGTTGAAAAACTTAGTTACTTGCTCAAGAAGAACAAGGGATTCCTAAAAACCTCAGATGCTGTCTCTTCAGGTATTTCAAGGACAGTTCTGGGTGATTTTGTGCGTAAAAACGGTCTGGAGCGTGTCGCGCATGGTCTTTACATGTCACAAGACGCCTGGGAAGATAACTTGTTCGTGATCCAGGTGCGCTACCCGGAATCGGTATTTTCCCATGAGACAGCCCTCTATTTATTAAACCTGGCAAATCGGGAACCATCTCCCTTTTCTGTTACTTTGCGAACTGGCACCAACTCAGCGAGACTATCCAAAGAAGGCATCAAGGTTTATAAAGTGAAAGAAGCCCTCTTCGACCAAGGTATTATTGAAACTATCTCGCCCTCGGGGCACACAGTTCGAACCTACAACGCCGAACGAACCATTTGCGATTTGTTCCGCAGCAGGCGAAACATCGAAATCCAAGCTTTGCAGGATGCAGTGAAAACCTATGTTCATCTAAGGGATAAGAATATTCCATTGCTGATGCGTTATGCAAAACTGTTCTCGGTGGAAAAAATGGTGCGTCAATACTTGGATGTGCTTTTATAGTGCTTTTTTAGAGAACCTTTCACATATACCAGCAATTAACGCGGTTCACTACCATTGCTACGCAATGCAGAGCTGATTGTGAGTGAAATTGCTGATGATCCTGGAATAATTGACTTGTGGCATCGCTATCAGCAAGAATTTGATTATGCGGCTGACGTTCATTGGAATCAAGTGATGGAGTCAGTTGTCCATTTGGTAATAATTGTAAAGTGAGTCAGCCTATTCCGATGCAATCACTGGTGATCAGCATATTGCCCCGCCCACACCGCTTCCTGCACCAGCTTTAAGTCATTCTCCCAGATTGAAGATTGCAGCACCAAGGTTAAAGGTTACAGCACCTCCGTCCACATGATCGTCTCGTCCACATGATCGTCTTGTTTTCTTCATGTAATTTTACTCCCTCCTAATAAACAGTTTATTAATTACTGATTAGATCGAGCTGTCACCTAACGTTTCCGTGTTTAGGACGCCTTCGAGCTGGACAGGAGAGGCTCGACCCGTTAGCGGGGCTTGCCCCCCCAGTGAGAGGGTGTGGTTTCGGGCGACCGTCCCGAACCGGCCCGAACTATGCCCGAAACCTATAATGCACCCCAAAGTCAAGACACAAAATCAAGATTTTTAAGTTTATCTCCCTTCTTGATTTTGGTTTAAAAACGATGATAAGGTAGCTAATGATAGATAGGTTTCAAATGATTAAAACCTCCTCTAAGGGCACGAAGCAGGACCTTATACTATCGAGTGTCTTCGACCGCGGACTAAGTGGCTGCTAGGATGCAGTGTGGTAACAATCGGGCCTCCATGGGAACCGGTCGCCTTGTAAAGGCAAAGCCAACTGCGCTTTGCCGGCGTCCTCTCCCATTTGGCTTAAATTGGTCATGAGGCAATGTGAAGGTGTGGGCCGTGGTAGAGGACTTCAGGACACAGGTCGCCAATGGATGAATGGGGGCGATAGGTGTTGTATTCGTTGATGTAGGCGGTCAAGGCTTTTCGCAGCTGCCGGGGTGATTCAAATTCGTTGATGTAGATCAGGTCATACTTTAAGGTGCGAAAGAATCGTTCGGTTCTTACGTTGTCCAGAGCCTGGCCTTTGCCATCCATGGAGATGCGAATGTTGTGTGTTTCAAGTAGATGAATGTAAGACTCATTGGTGAAGTGGCTGCCTTGATCGCTGTTGATAATTTCTGGTGTTCGGGTCTTAAAGGCTCGGGCAAGACAGGTGAGGACAAAGCTTTTTTCCAGGGTGCTGCTGAGTTCATAGTCAACGATTTTACGGCTGTACCAGTCGATGATGATGAATAGATACATGAATCCCTTTTTCATTCGGATATAGGTAATGTCTACCCCCCATACCTGATCTGGCCGCTGGATAGGCAGGTTTCTCAGAAGGTATGGCCGGATGTACTGGGCGTGGTAGCGCTTGCTGAGATTGGGCTTGGGATAGATGGTGTACACTCCCATGATCCGCATGAGTCGTTGGATCCTTTTACGGTTTACCTGGATGTTGTCATCCCGCCGTATTATTTTGGTTAGGGTGCGGTATCCCCAGGTGGGATGGGCGGTGTGCAGTTCATCGATCCGGTTCATCAGGATTAGCGTTTCTTCCGACACTTCCCGGTCCTTGGGTGGTTCCCGGTACAGGCTGCTACGATTCACACCAAGGAGTTCTGCCTGGCGGCTCAGGGTTAGGCGTTCATTATTAAATTCAGCGCGACTTTTTCTTCCAGTCGGGTCCGAGAATGTCTGCAGATTTTTTTTTCATCCAGTCAACCTCATAGGTCAACTGGCCAATCTTGCGCTCCAGTTCAGCAATATGTTCCTCTTTGGATTCCAGTTCCTTTTCGGCATCGGAAGGTCCTTTCTTAAACACTTCCGGGGCTCGTTCCAGAAACTCTTTTTTCCATCGGGACAGTACCACCGGGCTGACGCTGTACTTCTCTGCAATCTGGTTCACGGTGAATTCCTCTGAGAGGATTTCAAGGACGGCTTTTGTTTTAAATTCGGCTGTGTAATGGGTTCGTTTTCTCATGGTTTCATTATAACTTATTTTCTTGTGTGCTGTGTCTCACCCTATGGGTTCATTATAACCCTTGCGCAAGACTCATTGTTAGACGGCGTAATGAATAGACCCCAAAAACAACCATTCATTTTCTCTATCAGTATCAAATGATGTTGTCTCCCTCTTCTTCAGTCAATTGACTAAGCAATACCTTCCCACCGATTGCAACTACTGCTGCCAAAACCACTATACTGACGCTTTTCAAACTATCGGTACTCAGGCCTTTTAAAAACCGTTTATTGTTCGAATCAAGCTCTTTCAATATTTCCGCTACTTTCATCAAGTTATCAATTAAATTTTTCCTCTCCGATGAATCAATCTCAGGTTTTTGTAATTCTTCTTTAAGAATCTGTTGTGTCTCCCTTAGTCCTTCAACAATGATCGAAAAATCTTTGCTATTGGATTCACTCAAGTTCTTTATGGATTCTTCGAAGTGCTCCAAAGCACCATTTGCAAATTTGGCGAATTCAGGAAACTGTTCGATGACTTTGAACATGACTTCTTTGTCCATTTCAGGCATCATGGCAGCAAATTTAACCACTTTGTCCTTGCTTAAATTTCTCCAATTTTCAATACCGAGTTTTTTCATTATTTGTTTTTCATTTTTGTATTTCATTTTGCTCCTCCATTGTTCTTTACATGTTTCTAAGATAGTTCATTATGCCGTCTAACGGTTCACGTGTTTGCGAAGTGGCAATTCTATCGCTAATTGCCATTTTGCAAACACGTTGTTAAGTGAAGTTTATTGCTCAAATTTTTGTATGCCATCTACTAAAGTTCTATATAATCTATAAAGCTTATCAACTAGATTAATATGCAATGTCTCGGTATCATCAAGTGAATTTATACCAAGACTATTCACAATGTTTTCTTTTATTCTTTCTTGTTTTTCATTTGATAATATATGAAAATATAAAATTCTCAGATCATTCAATATATATAAAGGCGATATCATTTCTTTCATCTCATCATCAAGCTTATCCTTTCGAGATATAAAAAGTAAAATAAACTCAATGAATTTAACACTTCCCCAATTATTGAAATTCTTATTAGGAGTTGTACAATTGCTTTTATAAAACTCCTTTAATCTCTCAATACTAATGGCTTCAATTAGGATTTTATGTAGCGCGCTGATAACTGGCTTTACTTCCATCGAATTGAAAGTAATTGGTTTTCTAATGTCATCTAGTACAGCGATTACTTCATCATCTAAATGATTTAAATCCATTGAAAACTTTAGTTTCATTAAATCATAGAACTTGTTTCTAAGGTTGATTAGTCGTTTTTCAATAATCGGATCACTAAAAATACAACATAATTGTGCTAGATAGAATTCAGACTCAACTATCTTATGATCAGAATCAATGTTATGTATCTTCAAATATGACAAAGTCTCTTCATTTAATTTATCAAGATCACCAAGCCACATAACTACTCTATTATTAGTATTAATGCCAAACGATATTGTAAAAGACTCTTTATATGTGAGATTCCCATATGTCTCTGAAAAAAGATTTAGTTCGTAGTCAGGATCATGCATGAAATAAATAAGTGCTTTTTTATCAAAAAAAACTGGTGTAAGGAATCCATCACCTGTAAGAGCAGTTAATCCTGGTATGTTCTCATAATCTTCATAATCATACTTGAAGTCATATTGAGTGCAAAAAGGATATCTTTTATCTAAATGCCTATGATTAGAAAATACTCTGTCTTTATTTGATTTCATTAATTCATCATGAAGATAAACTATTACTTTTTTTGATTTTTCCGTTAATTGTTTACTCCCACATTTCACACACTTCATCTGAGGAAATCTGTCAATATTAATGTATTTTCCTTCTAATAAAATTGTATAGGGGTCAAAACACAGTTCCATTAAGTTATTGCATTCTCTACATTCATGAAGTGTTAACTCCATATTCTCATCTATAAAGTCTTTTAAAGTTTGTTGTATCATCGCTCAATCTACTCCTTTGTTAATAAATTTCACTTAACGTCTCGCATTGCCGAAGCCTTTGAGCTGGACCCCGAAGGAATGCTTCTTGGCGGAGCTTGTCTCCCAGCGAAAAGGTGTGAATGTCAAGCACTTTTTTCACAGTTATGGTAAGCAGTTCTTTCGTCACGCAGTAAGGAGTTTTTTCCGACGGCCGGTAAGCAGTTTTTGCCTGGAGTCGGTAAGCAGTTTTTTCACCATGACGGTAAGCACTTTTTTCTAAAATCGGTATTTGGTTAAGTCGTTCAAGATCTTGCTCTTTGGCATTTTCAAACACAAGATTATTGAAAAACAAAGGCCTTTGATCAGCCAAATGCGAGAGGGTGCCGGCAAAGCGTCCTTTGCTTTGCCTTTACAAGGCGCCCGGCTCGCATAGAGGCCCCGTGCCTTTCGGGGCCGCAGCCATCTTTTAGCTGTGCTGAGGGTTGACTGAACATTGCTCCGCGGTCATGATTACTTGAATCAACCAGCTCATCCAATGCGCGTCCGTA
>NZ_FXUF01000012.1 GCF_900182905.1 Anoxynatronum buryatiense
CTTGATCCCATTTGTATCGTCTCCTTTGTCATTTCATTATATCTTTGACATCGGAAAGTCTCAATTCAACATGTCCTATTTTCATTCTAACATCACCTGCTTTTCGTTTCAGGTTTCAATCCACGCTCCCGCACGGGGAGCGACGCTGCTACTTCATGAGGGTGCAGTCGGATACGCTTGTTTCAATCCACGCTCCCGCACGGGGAGCGACTCCACCCTCTTCACCAACACCCATGCTTTGCTCACGTTTCAATCCACGCTCCCGCACGGGGAGCGACCATTACTACTTCCACTTCTCCCAACTATTTGGGAGTTTCAATCCACGCTCCCGCACGGGGAGCGACTGGGGGGCTGCCACTCATGGAAGCCGTGCTGGATGTTTCAATCCACGCTCCCGCACGGGGAGCGACCCTGGGGGTTTTCCTGCTCAACTCCCCCTCCAGGGTTTCAATCCACGCTCCCGCACGGGGAGCGACAAGAGGCCCAAAGTAGTACATATTTCCACCTGTCGTTTCAATCCACGCTCCCGCACGGGGAGCGACTGATTTAAAGCTGGGAATCAATGAAATCGTCATCGTTTCAATCCACGCTCCCGCACGGGGAGCGACCATTGCAACGCTTGCTGACAGGCAGCGGATCAACGTTTCAATCCACGCTCCCGCACGGGGAGCGACGGCCATCTGTGCCTTCCAGCTGGTCGAGGAAATTGTTTCAATCCACGCTCCCGCACGGGGAGCGACCTGGCCAGCAGCTTTAAAAAGGGTTTCGGGCTGCCGTTTCAATCCACGCTCCCGCACGGGGAGCGACATGATGACAGCTGTGCTGTGGTGACCACCACGGAGTTTCAATCCACGCTCCCGCACGGGGAGCGACCCGTGAGGGTGTATCAAGGAGGAGATGAAAACGATGTTTCAATCCACGCTCCCGCACGGGGAGCGACTGGCATGGAGTCGCAGGAGCAAAATTCCCCCTGGGTTTCAATCCACGCTCCCGCACGGGGAGCGACGGCAGGAGCAGTGGTGGAAGGTGTGTATCCTGACGTTTCAATCCACGCTCCCGCACGGGGAGCGACACAATCACCGTCAATCTGGACGTGGATTCTGTGGCGTTTCAATCCACGCTCCCGCACGGGGAGCGACGTGTCTGGAATTATGCTCGGATACCTTGGATACAGTTTCAATCCACGCTCCCGCACGGGGAGCGACCCTGGCACTGCATCAAACCAGGTGTCGACCTGTGCGTTTCAATCCACGCTCCCGCACGGGGAGCGACAAGCGACCATCATCATCAAGCCGGGGATATGGCAGGTTTCAATCCACGCTCCCGCACGGGGAGCGACCGGTGCATCAACAGGCATAGAAGCAGCCATCGGCAGTTTCAATCCACGCTCCCGCACGGGGAGCGACCGGATACCACCGAGAAAAGAGAGCCAATCTCCACGTTTCAATCCACGCTCCCGCACGGGGAGCGACAGCATTGAAAGAGTCTGACGCTTATCTGTTCGGTGTTTCAATCCACGCTCCCGCACGGGGAGCGACTAGTCAAATTCGCCTTTTGAGTTGACGTAGGGATGTTTCAATCCACGCTCCCGCACGGGGAGCGACGGAGAAAAACCACACAAACTCTTTAATGGCCTTTGTTTCAATCCACGCTCCCGCACGGGGAGCGACCAAGATAGTCGTACAGATCAATCAGCTTTTTATAGTTTCAATCCACGCTCCCGCACGGGGAGCGACTGTGGGTGGTGCGTCCATCAAGTCGGTGCAGCGGGGTTTCAATCCACGCTCCCGCACGGGGAGCGACCTGCGGGCCAAGGTCAAGCATGGATTTGCAGACTGGTTTCAATCCACGCTCCCGCACGGGGAGCGACCTATGATCAATACCCTTGCCAAGCTCAAGGCAGAAGTTTCAATCCACGCTCCCGCACGGGGAGCGACGACAGCTGCCGCAATTCTATTCCCACCGAGAGCAGTTTCAATCCACGCTCCCGCACGGGGAGCGACTCAAGACGGGGATCGAGGCCGGGGATGGCGCAGAAGTTTCAATCCACGCTCCCGCACGGGGAGCGACCAAGGTAGTCATACAGATCAATCAGCTTTTTATAGTTTCAATCCACGCTCCCGCACGGGGAGCGACCCACCGCCTGTCGTGTTGATGCCACTGGCCACAGGTGTTTCAATCCACGCTCCCGCACGGGGAGCGACTGCTGATAGCAGTACATTTCGTGTTCGACATACCGTTTCAATCCACGCTCCCGCACGGGGAGCGACAAGTTCTTCGTCTTGCGACATGGCATGCAAAAAACAGTTTCAATCCACGCTCCCGCACGGGGAGCGACTTAATTTTCAGGCTTGCACCATCACAGGTGGGCTGTTTCAATCCACGCTCCCGCACGGGGAGCGACTCCGGGCGCAGGTAGTGGGCCATCTCCCGGATGGAGTTTCAATCCACGCTCCCGCACGGGGAGCGACTTTCTGCCAGTAGGCTTTTTCCAGGTCCTCAAAGGTGTTTCAATCCACGCTCCCGCACGGGGAGCGACGATCACAACGAGTGCCAACACTGCAAAGCAAATGGTTTCAATCCACGCTCCCGCACGGGGAGCGACCTGACATGCATGTTTCCGAGGTGTCCGGGGAAGGTGTTTCAATCCACGCTCCCGCACGGGGAGCGACAAGGCACATGTAAGCCAGAAAGCGGATCAAGATCAGTTTCAATCCACGCTCCCGCACGGGGAGCGACGAGTCTTCTTCGATGGGTCCGAAATAATAATCTTGTTTCAATCCACGCTCCCGCACGGGGAGCGACCTGTTGAGAAATCGAAACAATCCATTTTCTCTCAGGTTTCAATCCACGCTCCCGCACGGGGAGCGACAAAGGTCAATTGACACAGCTATTGGTACCGGACAGGTTTCAATCCACGCTCCCGCACGGGGAGCGACTTGTGCTGTTCCGGGCATCCAGGACATTTCGCTGGTTTCAATCCACGCTCCCGCACGGGGAGCGACCCTGCTGGGCCGTCCCGTTGTGCTTACTGCCCAGGTTTCAATCCACGCTCCCGCACGGGGAGCGACGGAAAAACGCATCCTGTACCTTCACTTCACCATGGTTTCAATCCACGCTCCCGCACGGGGAGCGACAAGGCGAACAGTTTGTCAGGATTGGGCTCCAGAGGTTTCAATCCACGCTCCCGCACGGGGAGCGACTCATGCAAGTGGTATTTTCACTTGCAATACCGTAAGTTTCAATCCACGCTCCCGCACGGGGAGCGACTATGTGGCGTAGAACTGAAAGGAGAATAGATTTGAGTTTCAATCCACGCTCCCGCACGGGGAGCGACGACAGACGTACACCGACAATCGAGAAAATTATCCTGTTTCAATCCACGCTCCCGCACGGGGAGCGACGTTTATCGATACGCCTCCCATCTGCTCCACGCTGGTTTCAATCCACGCTCCCGCACGGGGAGCGACGTCAGGGAAATATAAAACTGATCGAGGGTGCTGATGTTTCAATCCACGCTCCCGCACGGGGAGCGACATCAGCATATGTGCTGTTTCTTTGGAATGGTTGTGTTTCAATCCACGCTCCCGCACGGGGAGCGACATGCACATATCAGAGAGTACGTTTTACAGATACAGTTTCAATCCACGCTCCCGCACGGGGAGCGACAGGTGATCCGGTACCAAGGGCAGCCAGTACCATAGTTTCAATCCACGCTCCCGCACGGGGAGCGACTTATGTGCCCACGCATGGGATCACCTCCAATCGAAGTTTCAATCCACGCTCCCGCACGGGGAGCGACAGTATTCTTCTCTGACTAAGCATTTTCAATGATTCTACAGTAATTTTCTGCGAACTGCTTTTCTTCGATGTCATAATACTCTATATTACGGTTGTTTTTCGTTATCATGCAGCAGTGGCAAGCTGTGCGGATAAACCAGGAAATAGGTGGGCGCTTGAGGTTCGCAACGTCAAAAAATCATGGTTCCTTCTGGATCATAGGATTCCTTGGCACCAACATGCTCCACCCTGTTTTTCCAGTTTTTACCCAAAAAGTAGTAGCGTAGACTGTCTTTTTCAGGATCGATTTCACTTTCCAATATGTCTTTAAACTTTGCAAATTCTGTTGGATCCAGAAGGCATTCGAAAACAGAATTCTGGACCCGTTGGCCATAGTTAACGCACGTTTTCGCCACCATCCTCAGCCGCTTTCTACCTGCTGCATCTTCTGTGTTAACATCATAGGTCACTAATACCATCATGACTGATCATCCTAACTCATCCGATAGGGTGGATAGAGGTCTAAATCTCCTCTGATGCAACGGGCCATTAAAAGTGCCTGGCAGTAGGGCAATAGCCCAATTTCAACTTTTTCCTGCATATATGGATGGTGCACCTGTTGTTGCTTTCTTTTTTGCCAGGCATCAATCACTGTTTTTCGAGAATCTTCTTTCAGGAGAAAAGCACCTGTTTCTTTTTCAATAAAATCCTTCGGGGATACCAGCCTGTTGTTGATCAGAGACAGTGCCAGCCGATCGGCCATGTAAGGCCTCAGCTCTTCCATGATGTCCAGGGCCAGGCTGGCTCTGCCTGGGCGCAGACGATGCAGAAATCCAACTTGCGAGTCTAAACCGACGGTTTCAAGGGCAGACGCACAGTCATGTGTCAACATGCTGTAGAGGAATGATAATAGGGCGTTGACTCTGTCCATGGGTGGCCGCCGACTTCTGCCTTCAAAAGAAAAGTCCTGCTTCTGTTGAAGGATCAGATGACGAAAAACACTAAAGTACTGTCGCGCCCCGTCACCCTCTATTCCCCGAAGCTCGTCCAACGATGTTGCGTTGAGAACTTTTGGCATCAATAGTTTCAGGTGGTTGGCAGTTGATTCCACTGAGGGTACGCCTGGATCTGATTTGTAATCACGGGTAAACCGATTCAGAACAGCTCTTGCATTGGTCAATTTCCCAACAATCACGCTTTTGCTGATCGCCACACTGTCATCTTCACTGTCGTGCATCTCGTATTGTCTTTTTCGCAACAGGACGTTTCCCTTGCCAGCAGGAGTCACCCGGGCCAACAGCCGGGCATTAGTGGTGTGAAAGGCCAGCGACACACCTCTTTCAGCACACAGATTCATGAGCGCCGGACTGGCCCCGGTATAACCCATGGTCACAATGCTTTCAAGATTATGGATGGGAACCCGGAACCGGATCTCATCATCCACTCGAATGACGACATTTTCCCCCTCTTTGCCAAGATGGGCATCAGAGGAAGTCACATAAAGGGTGTTTAGCAATTTTCGCATCTTCTCACCTGCCTTTTGTCCCCTTAATCCATCTTTGCGTCTTTAATCCATCAGTGTTTGGAGGTATTTCGCCACCGACTGACGTTTCGCCAGCTTCGGCATGCAATGTTGATACAGGCTGCAGTTGTCGCAGGCTTTTTTGTACTCGGGAGCAGGCAACCGTCCTTTTTCAAAGCAATCATACATGGCATTGGCGGTTTCAATGGTTTTTTGTCTAAGAAGTGAACTTAACGTCACCATTTCCCGTCGTCTTGTTTTTCCATAAAAGAGATGCCCTTCAGCTACCGGTATGTTAAATGTTTCTTCCAGGCACATTCCCTGCGCACACAACTGAAGTCGGTCCCAGTCGTTGATCTTTTTCTGTCCATGTTTGTATTCCACGGGCAATGGTTGCCATAAACCGGTTTTTCCTTTCAGCACGACCCCCTTCTCACCCCTATGGTACTCCACCACATCTGCCGTGCCATAAAGCTTTAGTCTGTCTGATCGAACAGGAACCGCCCGGGAGACGTAGATATGCTGTCTGGTTTCCTGATAAGAAGGATCATCGGCCTGTTGGTGCAGTTTTTGACCACTGTAAGTCAGCACATTATCTTGCCAGACATTTTCCAGGTGAATCAGCGCCCACTGCCGGGGACAAAAGGCGAAGTGCTGAATACCGCTGAGCATCAGGTATTCTTCTTGTGTGACATAACCCATGGACTCAATTCCCGTCAAGTATTTCCGGTACGAGGCCTTCCATTGGTTCTACTTGAATGACATAGTCGTCAATGTCTTTTGGTTCGGTAATGCCTTCTTTCAACGACACCTTCAGCGTGCGGTGCACTTTGGCGGAAGAATATTGACCGGTGGGGTTACCGTGCTCCCACCAAATCAGCTTATAGAGCTCCATGCTGCCCTCTGGTCTGGCCGAAGATGCATCGTTGTCAAAAAGATGGATTAACGCCTCTTTCATCAGCAGTGCATCTTCCTGAGAAAAACCTGTTCTGGTGGCCAGCTGGGGATTAATGCTGCCATAGAAAACATACGCCCCATGGTCGACGCGGTGTTTCATACCCATGGTGTCAGATCCTCTTTTGCTTCCATCCCCTTCACTGCTGACACTCTTGGTAATCTGAACCGTGGATGCGTTGACAGGCAGCACACTAAAGGCCGGATGAATGGAGACAGGGCCTCTGATCCCTTCTGATACGCCTTTGGCTTCAGACCCTTTAAAAGCAAAGAGCTGGCCAAAAGCACGGACATCATACCACTTTTCGCAGGAAAGTTTTCTCAGCAGCGCTTTGTCTTTAAACGCTTCTTTCGGCAGTTCACCGGTAGCCCTGCTGTAAAGACTGGGATACTCGTCGAATTTATAGTCGTCGGACTGGACAAAAATCCCCTGACCTTTCTCCAATAACCGGTTTCTGATCTTGCGTTTCAGGCAAACATCCGAAATTTCTCCCAGGCCATCATAGGTCACCCGGGGTCGATTGCCGTTCAATGGGTCTCCGTTGGGATTTGCGTTTTTCACCATGATCACTGCTGCAAAGTCGATTTTGTTTTGAATCACTGCCATTCTTATTCTCCCCCTTCAGTTCCTTCAATTGGTTGATCCTGTGATTGACCCTGTGGTTCATCCTGCTGTTGCTGTTCTTCTGTATTTTTCCAGAGTGCTCGCTTTTGGCAGTGATAACCAAGTAAAAACTCACCCGTCAATTTTTTATCTGAAATAAAGTCATCTGCATCAAACAACGCCATCACTTCTGTCATGCGGTTGATGAGTCCCTTTCCCTTTGCCCCAAGGCGGGCTTTATAGGGATGCAGCGACAGCTCAATGCTGCGCCAGGTTGAAAACGGCCTTTCGGAGAAGCGCTGCATGAGTCTCAAGGCATTGGTTTGTCGCTGTTCGCCGCCTTCTTTCAACGCCCACTCTTCCAGATTGTCTGCCAGTGCCAGTAATCTGCCGTAAAGGTAATCCCTTGTCTTCCTGTTTTCTTCCAGTGCCAATGCATATCCCTCCCTTTCACAATGTTTGCGATACATGGCGCAGGCAATGGTCAGTGTCTTCTCCCATTCCCATCTTTCCATCCCCAGGGGGCTGCTTGCCCGGCGCAGGGTTGTTTCCACCAGGTCAAGGGGCAGGGGCACTCCATCCAACTGACATCTGAGTACCCGCTCCACCGTCTTATTCTGCAGGGTTTCATCCAGCCTTCTCCCATAGGCGGCTTCAGCTATGTCAAACGGGCTGGGCGCTGACACATACCGCTTGGGTGCACTCTCTTTTACCTCTTTGGACCATTTGGGGTTTCGATACGTATGTACCCAGGCCGCCGTCCGATGCCAGTTTTCAATGCGCTGGATAAAATCTTCCGGCACCAGTTCCCGATACAATCGAATGGATAACCGGCCCGTGGTGGCTGCATCCAGCATGATGATCATGACCTCTTTGGTATGCGCCAGCCTTTTCCGGTACCCATAGAGACACTTTTTCAACGCTTCAAAAAATTCCTCGGCCGTATACGCCGTGCGCTGTCCACCGTCGTCACTTACATCTCCTCTTGATGAAAGGCCAAAATAATCAGCCATAGGATCGGGAACCACCTCCCCTTTTTGTGCCCAGGTGACCAGCGCCAAGCTTCCGTTACGTACACCCTGCCTGTCAATGAGCCATCGCAAGGCATTGTGTGCTTTTTGAGTGACTTCAAAAGAAACCCCTGCTGTTTGCTGGCCGTCATGAAATCTTCCCCTGAATGTATATCCACGGATATCATTGGATGATATCAGCTTTGCCTTGTCTCCTTGATTGCGAAGTTTGGCAGGGTGACTCAAAGCCAGTTCACTGGCCTGCCCTGTCACGTAGCAGAGTCCTTTAAAGGATTGCATGGATATATAGTAGCTGATCCAGGCATCATAGAGAGTGATGTCTGTCCACACTTCCCGCTGGGGGTTGCCTGGAATTTCAACAACCCAACGTACAAAAGCATCACTTTGGACTGCTGTCGGACTTAACACACGAAAAATTTCCGGCATGTTGTCCTTGTCATCTTTGGGCCACTCTACCAGCAGCTGGCCATCTTCATCTGTCCAGAGGCATTGACTGCTAATGAGGTCTGACACCAGCGTCCTTTTTTTGACATAGTGGTAAATGGCTGCCACTTTTTCATGTGTTGCCGGTGATTCGACCCATTGCTTCAGATCCTGGCAGTAGAGTTCGTACGGTTCGCCGGGATTTTTCTTAAAGCCAGAAGTCACTTTTCCTCCATGAAGACTGAAATCACCGGCCACGTATTGCAGTTTGTCACATAAAGGATGGTTGACGGGTTTGACGCCTGCCCGGGAACCTGAACTTTCGGTGCAGGGGATGATGGTCTGACTGTCGGCAGCCGGGATAACGGAAGCTCTAAGAAAGTTGCCTTCGCCATCAATCACCACGGTAATTTGTGCTTTTTGAGTGGTGTGGCAGATGGGAAGCAGTACCGGTGCATCTTCACCCCTGATGACTCCTGCCAGTTGTTTGTTTTCTTCATAGGTTTCGTATAGCTTTTGAATCCAACTCATTGCCACTCCTCCTGCCATACATCTGCCAAAGACAGGTCGTCTTCCAGTGGGATCGCCTGGATGCTTTCAAGCGTCATGGGCCGAACATTTTTTCGAATATCGCAGGCGTCCGGAGTGATGAAATCCACAATACCCTGCTTCATGTGTGGTGTCCAGAAGCGTGAAACCAGGGTTTCCTGACCCGTTTCGCTAGGGTAGTCAAAGCCATGGAACATAAGCCCGAAGCTTAACTGATCGTATTGATCATAAAACCCTTCGCCGTCTCCAAAAGTGCAGGGCTCCACATAGGCCTGGCATTCCCGGGTACCCAGAAAAACATCCCGCCTCCCACCTCTTTCAATCATACGACGGGCCATAAAGTAATGCTTATTCTCATTTCTGTCATGGCTTAGATCCGGCCTGTTTTCATTCCACACGAAATGAGCCTCCACCTGATACGCCACGTCACGCAAATAAGTATAGATGGATAAATCATTGCCACCACTGTACTTCAATGGCTTCACATTTTTGCTCTCTGTTCGTATGGCTTTCATCACCCGCACCCGGTCAATCACCCAGACGATGGTGGGTTTCCAGTAGATGGATTCCAGAATGCCCTTCAGCGCTTGGTAGGTGGGTATTTGGTACGATGATTTTTCCCCGCCCACGCGTGTTAGCGGGTCAGAAAAAAGGGCGTACCTGCCGTAAACGGTGAACGCAACTGTGTTTGCATTTTGCATTTTCTCCCCCCTTTGGATTGGTTCCTCATCAGAATGTCATGGTATCCATGGTTTGAAGCTCACCCTGCAGCTGAAGTCCTTTCTCTCGAGAATAGTGCCGGCCATTGAGGTAATAGATGCCTGATCCCTGGGTTGTTTCATGAAGGGCCCCTTCGGCCACAAGACGATTGAGCTCATGGGCATAACAATTCACGGCGTATTGCTGTGACAGCTTCAGAAGTTCTCCAGGACTGTCCCAGGGGCTTAATCCACATAGCGACTTGATGATTCTCTCCCCCTCCTCTCCATAGGGCACGATGACACCCTGTGTGCTTTTATCGATGGCCTGAAAAGCCTTAGCCGCTGTCTGGAAAGACTGGCGCAGCATCATGTCAGGACTCTGTCCATTGATGCGTTGATGGGCGGCAACAGCCTGGGGATTAACTGACAGCAACTCGAAAAGACAGCTGTCATTCCCCACGCCTGCAGAGCGGGGAAGGGGGTAACTCATTTCATGTTGACGCTGATAAAAGTAGTACTCATAGTAACGATTCATGGCCTTTGCGCTCAAAAGATCCTCATCAAAATCAGCCGGGCTGTTGTGAAATTCATTCAACAGGCGCAACGTCACTTCTTTTCCCTCGCGTATATCTGTCAATCTGCTGAGATTCTCATTTTGGAGCTGAAAAAGAAACAATTGACCCTGGGGAATTTTCCCATGGCGATTGCACCGCCCCGCCGCCTGCTGAATGGAATCAAGCCCTGCCAGTGCCCTAAAAACAGTGGTGAAATCAATGTCTACGCCGGCCTCTATCAGCTGTGTACTGATACAGATCACCGATTTTTTCTCATTGAGGCATTGATTGACATCCTCCAGAATCTGCCGGCGGTGGGCAGGGCACATATGGGTACTCAGATGAAAGACTTTTGTTTCGCTTCCTGTTTTATTTCGAATATCGTCCACGGCATCGTACACCAAGGCGGCATCTTTCTTGGTATTAAGAATCGCCAGAACTGAAGCGGTTATTTCAGCAGCAGTCATGATTTTTTCTGCCAACTCTTCGTGTGACCAGTGATTCCCATGGTTTTCGTCATTCACCTTTACCCGCTTGAACTGCTGAAAGAGAGCTTTCACATCGGGAGTGATTTCAGAAATGGCCTTGGAAGAAAGAGCTCTTGAAGCAGGTTGCACCGCTTCCAACAGCGGCTGGGTAGCGGTACATAGAACAACCGTACTATGACACGCCTTTACCAGAAACCGCATAGCCAAGTTCACCATATGGGTGCATCGAACAGGCAGTGACTGAATTTCATCGAAAATGATCACCGCTCTGGTCATTTGATGGAGACGTCGAACCGGGCCGGTGCCTGATCCAAAAAAAGATTCAAGAAATTGGACCATGGTGGTGAGCACCACGGGGGCATCCCAGTTCTGTGTCCAGAAATGGTCATTTTCAGGTACTTCCCTAAGAGGATCCAGGTTGGAATGATGCTCCATGACAATTGCCGGATCTCCCGCCTCTGTTTCCAGTATGTTTCTGATGGTGCGGGCATTCTGATCGATGATGGCTGTATAGGGAACCACATAGATGATGCGATCCATCTGATACTGGTGCGCATGATGAAGGGCAAACCGGAGGCTTGCCAATGTTTTGCCTCCCCCAGTGGGGACTGTCAGGCGAAAAACGCCTGGCTTCTGGTTTGCCATTTCCCGGCATCGTTCTGAGACTTGCTGCCGATACCTGTCAATGTCGTTGGTGACTGAAAAGCGACTCAGCGTTTCTTCAAGTCGTTGCACTAAGGTTGTCCATGAAATATACTGCCCATCTGGTCGCTCCAGTGCCACCGTGGGATTTTGATGGTCGATGGTATCCACCCGATCGGCATCCAGCAGGGTTGAGAAGAGCATGCGTGTCAGCAATCCCAGTTTAAAAGCTCTCCCGGTCGGATCATCTTCCGATTCCAACATTTCTTTGATCACGATGTGAAGAGACTGTTCCAGTTCTGGATCGGATGCTTTTTGATACATTTTTTCTTTGAAATCATCAGGCAAATTGGTCATCACTTCGTCATAATGTGTTCGCAATTTGTCTTTATCCATGCGCTCCAGAAATCGATTCTCCCCATCTGGCGCAAGGCAGTCGATGAGTTCCGAGTGATGTGAAGCTGTGATCAGCGGCAGCAGCTGTCGGGAGAGTACATTGCCTGGCATTGCTTTCAAATGCTGATATAACCACTGGGCTCCTGCCGTTGAGTGGTCGATGCTTCCTCTGCCCATGCGTTGCTGCGTGCCGGAAGTTGTAGGCAATCCTTCGGCCGACCGGATATAATCATTAAAGGCCTGGCTTGCCTTTCCCAGATCATGGACGAGACCACACAGGGAAGCGGGTTCCTGGAGACTGATTTTTGACGCATTGGCGGCGGCGCGGTCACTCACATTTGCCAGGTGAGACCACACATCCTGAATGGTGCCGTCTTCTCTACGGTAATGGGCCACAAATTGATTTGTCTGTTCTTTATCATGAATTTGTTTGGACATGAAACCCCTCCCATGTTCCCACTGCCCCTATTATATAATGAATTCAAGGAATATTGTGCTTATTTTGCTATTTTGTTTTACTTTTTGTTTGTTCTTTTTTCTGCACACGCAAAAAGACCCCACAGAATCTGTGGAGTCTCAGTCTGCTGACAACATCTCGAAGCCAAGGGATCTGGTCAGAGCTGCTTTTAAAATTTGGTAAACCAACGCGTCTTTCTATGCCTGCAGTGCCTTTTCCAGCATCTCTTTCGCCATCTTGGGGTTGGCCTGGCCGCCGGTGGCCTTCATCACCTGGCCCATTAGAAAGCCCAGGGCCTGTTTCTTGCCGCTGTGGTAGTCCTCCACCGAGGCGGGATTGGCTGCCAGCACCTGGCTAATGATGGCTGCCAGTTCGCCGGAGCCGCTGATTTGCTTCAGGCCTTTTTCTTCCACAATGGCTTCTGGATCTTTGCCGGTGTCATACATTTCCTGAAAAACCTCTTTTCCCACGGTGCCGCTGATGGTGCCTGCTTCCACAAGTTCAATGAGTTTTGCCAGTTGAACAGCCTGCAGGGGCTGGTCTTCGGCTTCGATGTCGGTTTCTTTCAGGCATCGTAGAAGATCCCCCAGAATCCAGTTGGCGGCCGCCTTGGCACCGGCACCAGCTGCCACAGTTTCCTCAAAGAAACGGCTGAGTGCTTTTTCGCCGGTGAGAATGGCGATTTCCTTTGGCGTGAGTCCGTAGGCCTCACTGAAACGGGCGGCTTTGGCCGCCGGCAGCTCCGGCAGGGTGCTTCTGGCCGCTTCAATGGCGGCTTCTGGAATCAGAATGGGCTTCAGATCCGGTTCGGGAAAATACCGATAGTCATGGGCGTCTTCTTTGGTACGCATGGAGATGGTGCGGCCCTTGGCGGCGTCCCAGCGGCGGGTTTCCTGCACCACTTTATGACCTTCGCCAAAGCTGTACAGTTCCATTTGCCGTTTTTCTTCCTTTTCAAGGGCTTTTTGCAATTCTTTGAAGGAGTTGATGTTTTTCAGCTCCACTTTTTCGTTGAGGGCTTCCTGTCCATAAGGACGCAGGGAGATGTTTCCGTCACAACGCAGAGACCCTTGCTCCATGCGGCAGTCGGAAACGCCGGCGTACTGAAGCACGGCCCGCACGGCCCGAAGATAGGCCACAGCTTCTTCCGGCGAACGCATATCTGCCTCTGAGACGATTTCAATGAGGGGCACTCCCACCCGGTTGTAATCGATATAGGAAAGTGGCTCGTATTCATCATGGATAAGTTTGCCTGCATCTTCTTCGATATGGATGCGGTGGATGCGAATGGTTTTCTTTTCGCCATTCACTTCGATCTCCACAGAACCACCGGTGCAGATGGGCAGGTCGTACTGGGAGATTTGGTAGGCTTTGGGCAGATCGGGATAAAAGTAATTTTTTCGGTCCATTTTGCTGACGGTTTGCACTTCGCAGCCCAGGGCCAGCCCAGCTTTGACAGCCATGTCCACCACCGCCTGGTTCAGCACCGGCAGGGTGCCGGGAAGTCCCATGCACACCGGGCAGGTGTGCTGGTTGGGAGCGGCTCCAAAGGCGGTGGGGCAGTCGCAGAAAATTTTGGTTTTGGTATCAAGCTCTGCGTGAATTTCCAGTCCGATGACGGTTTCCCACTTCATTTCAGCACCTCCTTGGCTACCGGGCTTGTGAGATCAAGACCCAGGGTTTGTTCCAGCTGGTAGGCCACATGCAGCAGTTTTGATTCCTGCAGATGGCCGCCGATGAACTGAACGCCCACCGGCAACCCGGATTTGGAAAATCCACCAGGAAGGGAGAGTGCCGGCAGGCCCGCCAGGTTCACATCGACGGTGAAAATGTCACCCAGATACATTTCCAGGGGATTGTCGGTTTTTTCTCCCTGCACATAGGGCAGGGCGGGCGTCACTGGCCCCAGCACCAGGTCGTAGGTGCTGAAAATACCGGTGAACTGTTCCCGAATCTGGTTGCGCAGAAGCTGTGCCCGGTGGTAGTAGGCATCGTAGTAGCCGGAGCTGAGGGCATAGGTGCCCAGCATGATGCGCCGCTTGACTTCGCTGCCGAAGGCTTCTGAACGGGTTTTCAGCATCAGTTCTTCCAGATTTTCAAAGGTTTCAGGACGGTAACCGTATCGAATGCCATCGAATCGGGCCAGATTGGAGCTGGCTTCGGCGGAGGAAATCAGGTAATAGGCAGAAAGCCCGGCATCGGAGTAGGGTAAAGATACTTCTTCGATGACCATTCCCAGTGATTCCAGGGTGGCTGCTGTTTCTTCCATCACCCGGCGAATCTCAGGGTCGATGCCCTCCTGGCGGTATTCTTTTGGAAAAGCGGCTTTCATACCTGTGAGAGGCGCTTCAAGACCGGCAGTGTATGAAGCCGTTGGCGCATATTGAAGGCTGGAGGCATCCCGGCGGTCATGGCCCGCCAGCACGTCCAGCGCCAGGGCGCAGTCTTTCACGTTTTTTGTCATGGGGCCAATCTGATCAAGAGATGAGGCGAAGGCAATCAGGCCGTAGCGGGAAACCAACCCGTAGGTGGGTTTCAGCCCCACCACGCCACAAAAAGCTGCCGGCTGGCGAATGGAACCGCCGGTGTCTGAACCCAATGCCAGGGAAACGGTGCCGGCGGCCACGGCGGCGGCTGAGCCGCCGGAGGAGCCACCGGGTACCCGGGTGAGGTCCCATGGGTTGGCTGTCACCTGATATGCTGAGTTTTCTGTGGTGGAACCCATGGCAAACTCGTCAAGATTGGTTTTTCCCACAATCACCGCACCAGCGGCCTGCAGCTGGGTGGTGACGGTGGCATCGTATGGGGGCACAAAGTCTGCCAGCATTTTGGAGGCACAGGTGGTGAGAATGCCATCGGTGCACATATTGTCCTTCAGTGCCACGGGCACACCGGCCAGCGGCCCCAGGGGCTCCCCGGCGGCAAGCTGCCTGTCCAGCCGGTCTGCCTGTTCCAGGGCAGCGGCGTCACACACTGTCAGATAGGCTTTGACCTTCGGTTCTGTTACTGCAATGCGCTCCAGGGCAGCAGTGGTCAGTTCTCGGGCAGATGCCTGCCGGGTGATGAACTGGTGATGCTGTTCCTGCATGGTACTTGTGGTGGTGTTCATGCTGCCGCCTCCTAATCCAGTATTTTGGGAACGACGATGAGACCGTCTTTCCGCTGTTTCACGTTTTGATGAAGCTTTTCCTGTTCTTCAAATAACCGTGACTGGTCTTCCCTCAGGGGCACCGGGGCCGCCTGGCTGGGGTCAAAAGCAGTGACCTCCGAAAGGTCGTAGCCATCAATAACGGCAAAATGGGCCAGTATATCGTCAAATTCCCGGGTCATTTGCAGGGTTTCTGCTTCTGTGAGAGACAGGCGGGCCAACTGGGCCACCTTGGTCACTTCTTCAGGCTTAATACGCATGGTCACATCCTCCTTTATGGGAGTGTTCAGTTTGTCAGTGTCAGGTTTGTACACATCCGGTTATCACGCATCAACGCTTTAAGGTGTCAAGCGTTTCATATCCCGGGGCAGCAACGTGGCTTCTCGAATGTTGGTCAGACCGCAAAGTTTCATGGTAAGCCTCTCAAGACCGATGGCCAGGCCGCCGTGGGGAGGCATGCCGTACCGAAAGCTCTCGGTGTAGAAAGCAAAATCTTCCGGGTTCAGGTCAAAGGCTTTCATGTTGCTGACCAAGTGCTGGTAGTCGTGAATCCGCTGGCCGCCGGTGGTGATTTCCAGACCGTTCAGCAGCAGGTCAAAACTGCGGGTGACTGTGGGATCATCTTCAAAGGGCATGGTGTACACAGGCCGCTTGGCAGTGGGGTACCGGGTGATGAAGACAAAGTCAGTGTCATAGGTTTCCTGAATGTAGGCTGACAGCAGCTTTTCACCCTCTGCATCCAGGTTTCCCGGAGGGGAAGCCTTGCCATATTTTTCCTGAAGTATTTCCTGAGCTTCTGCCAGGGGCAGCCGGGGGATGGTGCCCACTGCAGGCAGGGTGACGCCCAGCAGTTCCAGCTCTGCCTGACAGTGTTCCTGCAGGTAGGGCATGAGGAACCGCATGAAGCCTTCCTCCAGGGCCATGATATCTTCTTCGCTTTCGATAAAACCCATCTCCACGTCAAGGCTGACATATTCATTCAGATGGCGCCAGGTGTTATGCAGCTCGGCCCGGTAGGCGTGTCCAATTTCAAAGACCCGTTCGAAACCGGCACCCACCATCATCTGCTTGTAAAACTGGGGGCTTTGGGCCAGAAAAGCCCGGGTATCAAAATACTTGACAGTGAACATTTCTGAACCGCCTTCGGTACCTGCTGAAAGGATCTTAGGTGTATGAATCTCTGAAAAATGGTTGGCGGTAAGGTACTGACGGAACGCTTCCACAATGGCCTGCTGCACCACAAAGGGGGCCCGGGTTTTGGGCTGGCGCAGGCTGATGGTGCGGTGATCCAGTTTGGTTTCCAGGTGTACCTGCTCTTCCCGGTTGACGGCGATGGGCAGCACCTCATAATCCGGTTTGCCCACAATGGCGATGGCAGCCACGGCCACTTCCAACCCCAGAGGAGCTTTATCATTGGCCTGACAGATGCCCTTTACTTCCACTGCTGCTTCCAGACGCAGGCCTTCCTTCTGGCTTTCCTCCAGCACCAGCTGTACCAGACCGGTTTTATCCCGCAGCATCACAAAGGTGATGCGCCCCAAATCGTGAATGCGATGAACCCATCCCTTTAACAACACTTCCTGACCTAATTGCTCCTGCAGTGATTTCACATAGATTCTTTCCATGATCAAAACTCCTTCCGTTATCAACATCATTACCCCTGTTAAGCAGCGGTACCCATGCAAAAAACCCGTCCATTGCACAGTCTGAGACTGTTGCAAGGGACGGGTTATCTTTTCCGCGGTGCCACCCTGATTAATTTGGCTTTCAAAACCAAATTCACTCATATTGGTACGGAAAAGCCACGCTTTTCGATACCTGTTCCCTGTAACGGGGGACGGCCGTCCGAGTCTACTGGGCGCTGGTTTCTCCATTGCCGGTTCGGTCGGATGCTCCCGGGTGTTCTTCAATCCGTTCCGCCTGCCGGGCTCACACCTTCCCCGGCTCGCTGAGAGTTGGATACTGGATTTACTCTCCCGTTCAACGCACGTTGCTGTTGGATTGTGAATCATTATAACCAAATGAAAAAGATTATGCAAGCTTTTTTTGAAATATTTATCGCCCGCACATTTAAGACAACTCAAATGCAGGTGTGGTTGAGATTTATGGGTTCACCCAGTGAGGGTTGGCATCAATGAGTGCTTTCACTTCATCAGCAGAAATGGCGAAATTCAGATTTTCTGATTCCGTCACCTTGAAGGTGGTGAGGCCCAACAGTTCGCCCTTCATGTTCAGCAGGGCTCCACCGGAATTGCCCGGTGAAATGGGGGCTGAAATTTGAAGGTAGGTGGTGCTGTCAAACTGTCTGATGCCTGAAACGATTCCGTCTGAGATGGTATTCATGAGACCCCGGGGGCTGCCGATGGTGACAATGCGCTGGCCCGCCGACACTGTGTCGATGCTTCCCAGGGGAATGGGCTGCAAGCTGAGATCCCGGCTTCTTTTGAACTGAAGAAGCGCCAGGTCTTTGCTCCTGTCGTATCCCAGCAGCATAAGTTCCCACTGACCTGCCACGCCCGTATCGGCATCAAGCGTTGCCTTGACCAGGTAGGGAGAGTCTTCGATTACGTGGAAATTGGTGATCACATGCCCCTGGCCACTGATGACCACACCAGAGCCCTGGCTTTCCCCTGCTTCCAGCAGTACCACACTTTTTTTCAGTGCGGCGATCTGTTCCATGGATTTTTCAAGGGGTTCTTCCAGCCGAAGGTATGCAGCAGTCATTTGCATGGGGGGTTGCGCCAGCAGTGGTACCTCTTCTGATTCCACCGGCGGCGGCACATCCTCGCCTTCACTTTCATCCAAAGAAATCATGCTGTCAAAGGAGCTTTCAGTACCTTGACCAGGGCTTTCCGCAACAGATGGTGCTGATGCAGGATTCTCACGAAAGTATTGAAAAAGTAAGAATCCGGCTGTTCCATAAACAAAAAGCAGCATGAAAGTAAACCCGGCGATCATGGTGATGGCCAGGGATTTGGAGACGGTTTTCGTTTTTGATGCCGGGGCTTCTTTTGGTTGCCCGGTTTTTTTCGCTGGCATTTTGATCACCACTGATTTTCATTCTTGTAGCTGCTGCATTGCCCGAACACTCATGAAAAGACCGCTGCAAACTCTTTTTACAACGATTCCATCAGCTTTCGGCTTTCATTCTAACACGGCCTGTCTGAAATGTACAGACAGGCCGTAAAAAAAAGCAAATCTGATTCAGCTGATCATGAAGGTCAACTACTCATGGGATTCCCAACCCGAAAGATATGCCTGCTGCTCAGGGGTGAGGGTGTCGATGGAAAGCCCCATGGCGGCCAGTTTCATATTCGCCACCCGATCGTCGATTTCACGGGGAATGGCATGTACCCCAGGCTTGAGGGTTTCCCGGTTCTGCAGCATATGCAGCACTGCCAGTACCTGAATGGCAAAACTCATATCCATGATTTCCGCAGGATGACCATCACCGGCTCCCAAATTCACCAGACGGCCCTCTGCCAGCAGGTTAATCCAGCGTCCGTCAGAGAGTCGGTAGCCTCTGATGTTGGCCCGCACCTCTTTTTCTTCCACTGCCAGTGCCTGAAGTTCAGGAATATCAATCTCCACATCAAAGTGACCGGCGTTGGCCAGCAGCGCACCGTCTTTCATGCTGGCACAGTGACGGCCGCGAATCACCTGACGGCACCCTGTTACTGTAATAAACACATCACCCAATGATGCCGCTTCATCCATGGTCATCACCTGGTAGCCATCCATGGCAGCTTCAAGTGCTTTCACCGGATCCACCTCACACACCACCACCTGTGCTCCCAATCCCTGAGACCGCAGGGCGACGCCTCTGCCGCACCAGCCATAGCCGGCCACCACGACGGTTTTTCCAGCTACAATCAGATTGGTGGTACGGTTGATGGCATCCCAGACCGACTGGCCGGTACCATACCGGTTATCGAATAAGTGTTTGCAGAACGCATCATTCACTGCCATCATGGGAAATTCCAGCTTGTTTTGAGCGGCACGGGCCCGCAGCCGCAGCACGCCTGTGGTGGTTTCTTCTGCGCCGCCATAGAGGTTTTTCAACAGGTCACGCCGTTCCTGATGTAAGAGATGCACCAGGTCGCCGCCATCATCAATGATAAGTTGTGGTCCAATGTCAAGAGCTGCCAGAAGGTGCTCTGTGTACTCTTTCGGAGTGGCTTGATGCCAGGCATAGACGGCAAGACCGTCATCTGCCAATGCTGCTGCAATGGCATCCTGGGTGGAAAGGGGGTTGCTGCCGGTCACTGCCACCTGTGCTCCTGCAGAAGCCAGCACCTTGGCCAGGTATGCCGTTTTGGCTTCCAAATGAATGGACATGGTGAGGCGTATGCCTTCCAGGGGGCGGGTTTTTATAAAATCTGCCTCCATTTGTCTTAACAGGGGCATGTGCCTAATTACCCACTCGATCTTTTGATGGCCTTCTGCTGCCAGGGCAGCGTTACGAATCATGCTTGGTTTTGTCAATGTGGTCACCTCTTTTGGTTTTTTGATTGATCTTCTCCGGCGAAAGAATCAGGGGAGTTAAGATGATCCTTGTGGATTCGAAACACTGCGCAGGATCACCAGATTTCTCTGTTTCAAAAGATCCACTTCGCGACCCTTCAGCGGTCCTTTCACCATTTTCACCACAGGCCGTGTGTGAAAAGGACTGTTGGTTTTTTCCACGACCCCCAGGCTGCCGTCGTTCATTTCCACAAGTGAATTCAGGGGATAGGGATTGATGTTTTTAATGAATTCTTTCACCAGGCGGGGATTAAACTGTAACCCGCCGTCGCCCATGATATATTCAAACACCTCAGACACCGGGTGGGCTTTTCGGTAGACCCGGTCGCTGATCATGGAATTAAATACATCTGCCAGCCCGATAATCTGCCCGAAAAGAGAAATTTCTTCACCGGATAGACCCTCCGGGTAACCGGTTCCGTCCCACCGCTCCTGATGCTGCAGCACCGGCAGTAAAATCGTTTCTTCCAGCTGGGTGTTTTCTTTCAGAAAGCGGTAACCCAGGCGGCAATGGTTCTGAATCATCTGATACTCTTTGGGATCCAGTTTTTCCTTCGCCAGTATATGAGCAGGGACAAGCAACATACCCACATCATGGAGCATCGCTGCCAATCCCAGTTTTCGCAGTTCTTCCCGTTTCAACCCAAGGCTTGTGCCCAGCAGCAGGGAGACAATCATTGTGCCCACCGAGTGCTGGTAGAGATATTCCTGAACTTTTCTCATCTCCAGTACTTTTTTCATGATGGCCTTTTCATTGAAAAAGTCTTCCACCACTGATCCCATCATGGCTCGAATAATATTCAGACCAATTTCTTCCGGGCCGGAATCATTCATTTCCGAGATGCTGGATAAGTGCCGGAGTTGTTGTATCGTTTTCTGCTGGAAGTCAGGTCGAATCACTGCATCTATCTGGTATTCTATATCGTCTTCATACACATCAACGATTTCATGGCCTTCCATCATTATCCGTGCGCGCACAAAAACCGTCATGAAAGTACCTTTATCATACATCAACTGTCCCGTGGCGTCGTACACAGGCTGAGCCAACCGGTCCTTTTCAGCTGCAAAACTGGTTTTTACGCGTTTCATACCATTCTCTCCTGTTCTATTCCCTTAGCTGCGTCTCTCAGTTTGTGACGCTTCAATACTTTTTATGCCTTATCATACGCCGAGTCCGGTCATTTTCTCCTCTGCCGGCCACAATCTCATTATATCCCATTATTCAACCATCCACAATGCCGGTGACCCAAAGGCCACTCACCGAGCCGGTTACTTTCCATTCAGTCGGCAGAGTCTGTCTGCCTATTCTCAACGTAAAAATATTTTGTCAAACATATCTGAATGGGGTATAATGAAGGGGCAACCGATGGGAGACATTTGTGCATACCACGAAAACAAAGGAGGAAGAGGTGTGAAAAAAAGTTTATTGCTGATCATGATGCTGCTACTGAGTTTATCACTGGTGTTGAGTGGCTGTGGCGGTTCCCAGCCTGCTGCTCCTGCACCCGCAGCGCCCGCAGAAACAGAAAGTGGCGAGACCCCTGCAGCAGACGGTGATGTCATCCGAATTGGTGTTTTTGAACCCATGACGGGAGCCAACGCTGCCGGTGGAGCCCTGGAGGTTGAAGGGGTGGAACTGGCAAACGAGCTGTATCCCACAGTTTTGGGAAGACCCGTTGAGTTTGTGGTTGTAGACAACCGTTCTGATGTGGTTGAAGCTGCCAACGCCGCTTCCCGCCTCATCGAACGGGAGAATGTGGTTGCCGTCATTGGCAGCTGGGGCAGCGGTTATTCCATGGCTGCAGGTCCTATCTTCGAAGGTGCTCAGGTGCCTGCTGTGGCCGCATCTGCAACTAATCCGCTGGTGACACAGGGCAATGACTATTATTTCCGCGTCTGCTTTATTGATCCATTCCAGGGTACGGTTATGGCCAACTATGCCTACAACAACCTGGGCGCCCGTAAAGCAGCCATCATCCGCGAAGTCTCCAACGACTATGCCGTTGGTCTTGCCAGCTTCTTTGAAGCAGCCTTCAAAGAACTCACAGGCGACGCTGATGCCATTGTTGAAATTTCCGATTACCAAACCGGTGACCAGGATTTCTCCTCTCAGTTACTGAACGTCAGCTCCAAGAATCCCGATGTCATCTTTGCACCGGGTAACTTCACTGAATCTGCGCTGGTCATCAGCCAGGCAAAAACCCTGGGTATTGAAATCCCCTTCATTGGCGGAGACACCTGGGAAACACCTGAGTTCATTGATATCGGCCAGGACGCCGTTGAGGGTGTCGTGTTCTCCACCTTCTTTGATGCCGACGCACCACTCACAGCAGAAACCGATGTCTTCCTGCAGGCTTACCGTGCCAAGTACAACCGGGAACCTGCAGCGGTTACCGCGCTGGGCTACGATGCCTACATTCTGATTCTCGATGCCATTGAACGAGCCGGAACCACCGACGGCGTTGCACTGCGGGATGCCATCGCTGCCACTTCCGGATTCCCGGGAGCTGCCGGCATCATTACCCTGAATGCCGATGGTGACGCCGAGAAAAATGCTGTTATCAAAACTGTCCAGGATGGTGTTTTCACCTACCTTGACACTGTTGAACCTCAATAAATAAATCTGGTGATTCTTTCACCCGATAAAGACCGATCCCATCAACTGAACAGTATGCTTCCCTTCCTGTCAGGAGGGGAAGCATCTGTTTGAACAACCCTTTTCTTTTGATCTCTGACAAAAAAGCTACTCCAATCCATTACGGGTGGTGACAAGATGTCTTTTGATTTATTCATGCAGTACCTGACCAACGGTATCTCTCTGGGCAGTCTGTACGCTCTGATTGCCATTGGTTACACCATGGTGTACGGGATTCTTCGACTCATCAACTTTGCCCACGGAGAAATTTTTATGATGTCTTTATACTTTGCTTTTTATGGGGTGGCCCTCTTTGCACTGCCCTGGTACATTACTTTTGTGGTGGCCATCCTGATGACCGCCCTGCTGGGGATGACGGTGGAACGGGCCGCCTATAAGCCCCTGCGCCATTCTCCCCGCATTACCATCATGGTTTCCGCCATTGGCGCTTCCTTCTTTCTTCAAAACCTGGCGGTGGTTATTTTTGGCGGACGTCCAAAAGCATTCCCCACGGTTCCTCTTTTCACACAGGTGATCCGCATCGGCAATATTTCCATGCAGGCCCTCACCCTTTACATCCCCGTGGCCACAGTGGCTTTACTGGTTGGTCTTCATTTTCTCATTCATAAAACCAAAACCGGGCTGGGGATGCGGGCCGTTTCCAAAGACCATGACACCGCCCGTCTCATGGGTGTCAACGTGGACCGTACCATCACCATCACTTTTGCCATTGGTTCCATATTGGCAGCCTTCGGCGGCATCATGTGGGGCATGAAATTTCCTCAAATTGTTCCCACCATGGGTTTGATTCCCGGCCTCAAGTGCTTTATTGCGGCTGTGGTGGGTGGTATTGGCAATATTTCGGGAGCTGTGCTGGGAGGCTTTATTCTGGGCATCGGCGAAATCATGCTTGTCGCCTTTCTCCCCGGACTTACAGGCTATCGGGATGCTTTTGCCTTTGTTCTTTTAATTGTCATCTTACTGGTGAAACCCACCGGTTTGATGGGCGAAAAAACAGCAGAGAAGGTGTAGCCATGAAGATGAACCAGAAAAAACGGAATCTGATCCTGAACTTGGCGGCCATTCTGGTGTTGTTCCTTTTCCTGATGTACGCCAACTCAAATTTCAGTTCCTATAACATCCGCATTCTCAATTTATGTGCCATCTATGCCATTCTGGGCATGAGCATGAACCTGATCAACGGTTTCACCGGATTGTTTTCTCTTGGCCACGCCGGCTTTATGGCGGTGGGTGCCTATACCACCGCTCTGCTGACCATGTCGCCGGCGGTGAAGGAACAGAATTATTTTCTGGAGCCCATTGCAGCACCTCTCGCCAACCTCAATGCCCCTTTTCTGGTGGCCATTCTGGTGGGCGGTTTTCTCTCGGCAGTGGTGGCTTTTATCATTGGAGCACCGGCCCTGCGTCTTCGGGGCGATTACCTGGCCATTGCCACCCTGGGATTCTCTGAAATCATCCGCATTGTCATCACCAATACCCAAAGCATCACCAACGGTGCCCTGGGCCTGAAGTCCATTCCCACCACCACCAACCTCTGGTGGAGCTTTGGTGCTGCCCTGGTAACGCTTTATATGATGTTCGCCATTGTGAACAGCAGTTACGGAAAAGCCTTCAAGGCCATACGGGAAGATGAAATTGCAGCTGAAAGCATGGGCATTGACCTGTTTAAGCACAAGGTATTGGCCTTTGTCATCGGCGCCTTTTTTGCCGGTGTTGGCGGCGGTCTGCTGGCCAGTCTCCAGGGAGCTGTCAACCCGCTGATGTTCCGTTTTGTTCTCACCTTTAACGTGGTGCTCATCGTGGTGCTGGGCGGCATGGGCAGCATGAGTGGTTCTGTCATATCTGCCTTTGTGGTGACTTCCGGTCTTGAAACGCTACGGGTGCTGGATGAAGCCATTCGCATCGGCCCCATTAATCTGCCCGGTGTATCCGGCTTACGGATGGTGGTCTTCTCCACCATGCTGATGATTGTGGTTATCTTTTTCCAAAATGGCTTAATGGGTACCACCGAATTATCCTGGCAGCGCCTCATCGACTTTTTCAGGAAGCGCTTCCCCAAAAGGGAGGTGCCGTCTGAATGAGCCTGCTAAAAACCAATGCCATTACCATGCAGTTTGGCGGCCTCACCGCCGTCAACGAACTGAGCCTTGCCATTGACAAGGGTGAAATTGTCGCCGTTATCGGTCCCAACGGCGCCGGCAAAACAACGGCCTTCAACATGATCACCGGGGTGTATAAACCCACCAAAGGAAACATTCAATTCAATGATCAGGATATCACCGGCCTGAAACCCCATCTCATCACCAAACAGGGCATGGCCCGCACCTTCCAGAATATCCGTCTGTTTAAAGACCTTTCGGTGGAAGATAACATTTTCATTGCCCAGCACCTGCATCTGAAAGCCAACCTGTATCAGGCCATGTTCAGGCTCCCTGGATACCAGAAGGAAGAAAAACTCATTTTGGAAAAGGTGTTTTTTCTGCTGGAAAAAGTGGGCCTTGCAGACCTGTCCCGCGAAAAGGCTTCAAGCCTTCCTTACGGATTGCAACGAAAGCTTGAAATTGCAAGGGCCCTGGCCACTGATCCCCAGTTGCTGCTACTGGACGAACCGGCGGCAGGAATGAACCCCAAGGAAACTGAAGATCTAACCCGCTTCATTCGTCAGATTCGAGATGAGTTTGATCTCACTATTTTACTCATTGAACACCATATGCAGGTGGTCATGGATATTTCCAACCGGATTTATGTACTGGATTATGGTGTCACCATCGCCGAAGGAACACCTGTGGAAATTCAAAATAATGAACGGGTCATTCAGGCCTACCTGGGGGTGGATGAAGATGCTTGAAATTAACAACCTGGTGGTGGCCTATGGCGGTATTCAGGCACTGAAGGGCATCAACCTCAGTGTGGAGCAGGGGAAGATTGTGGCCCTTATTGGTGCCAACGGTGCAGGCAAAAGCACCACGCTGAAGTCTATTGTGGGGCTGGTGAAGCCAGTGAGTGGCAGTATTGTGTACGAGGGAAAAGACCTGCTGAAGGTAAGTACCAAAGACATGGTGCGCCACGGTCTGACACTGGTGCCGGAGGGCCGGAAGATTTTTCCGGATCTGACGGTGTTGGAAAATCTGAACATCGGTGCTTTCTGCCGCAGTGATACCAAAGACATTAACCGGGACCGGGACTGGGTCTATGAGCTGTTTCCCATTCTTAAAGAGCGAAACTGGCAGTTGGCCGGTACCCTTTCAGGCGGCGAACAGCAAATGCTGGCCGTTGGCAGGGCCTTAATGTCTCGCCCCCGGCTGCTGATGATGGACGAACCTTCTCTGGGGCTGGCTCCCCTGATTGTCAAAAATATCTTCAGCATCATTCGGGAAATTCATGAACAGCAGGGTGTCACCATTCTCCTCATTGAACAGAATGCCAATGTCTCTCTTAAAATTGCCGACAAAGGCTATGTGATTGAGACAGGCATGATTAAGCTGGAAGGTACCGGGCAGGAGCTTCTGGTGAACGAAGAAGTGAAAAAAGCCTATCTGGGTGAAGCCCACTAACATCTAAAACTGCAAAAAGCCCGCTGGTGTCAAGCGACCAGCGGGCTTTGTTATTATTGTGATTATGATGGTGTTTGATTTTTCAGCGGACAGGTGAAATAAAAAGTGCTTCCTGCTCCTTCAGTGCTTTCCACCCACATGCGGCCGCCCATTTGCTCCACAATTCCCTTCGAAATGGCCAGTCCCAGTCCGGTGCCTCCATATTTTCGGGTGGTGGAACTGTCCACCTGCTGAAAGCTGTCAAAAATTTCCGGTTGCTTATGAAGAGGGATCCCAATGCCGGTATCGCTCACCTGAAAAACCAGCTCTTCTTCCCTGGTTTCAATATTACTCAGATGCCTGACTTGAATCAGGATTTCCCCTCTTTCGGTGAATTTAATGGCGTTGCCCACCAAGTTTGTCAGCACCTGCCGCAACCGAAAAGGATCTCCCGAAATTTTCACCGGAACTTTTTCAGAAACATTGCAACCCAGGTGCAGCTTTTTTTCCCGGGCTGACACCTGAAAAAGACTCACCAGATCCTTCAACAGTATGTGTATGTCAAACACCGTTTCTTCCAATTGAATTTTTCCGGCTTCTATACGGGTATAGTCAAGGATGTCCTGAATAACTACCAGCAGTGAATCAGAGGCCGTCTTTGCCAATTGCAGGTATTCTTGCTGCTCGTGATTCAGTGCTGTCATTTCCAGAAGCTGCATCATGCCCATCAATCCGTTGAGAGGAGTGCGTATTTCATGTGACATATTGGCCAGAAACTGGCTTTTTGCCATATTTGCTGTTTCTGCCTGCTCTTTGGCAAAGCGTAATTTTTCCTGAGACATCATTCGTTCCGTTTCGTCGTGAATGTAACCCTGAATGCGAATTTCTTCGTTATCTTCCCGATACTCCGGCACATTATAATCGTAGATCCATCGATAAAAGCCATCCCTGTGACGCACCCGATAGGTCTGAGTATAATGGTGCGCCCGTTTCCTGCGAAATTCAACGGCTTCTTGTACCACCCGGTGGTAATCATCGGGGTGCATAAGCATTCCATATTCAAAATCTGGTGCCATTATGGTTTCAGGGGTATATCCCAGCAGTTTTTCCACATTGGCAGAGACTCTTTCCACTTGCCACGAACCCGGCGAACCCTGCCATGTGAAAAACACCACCGGCCCTGAGGCGAAAAGATCCCTCTCTTTTCGTATTTCAAGCTCAACTTCCTTTTTGGCGGTAATATCCAGGTGGGTGCCTGACATGAGCAGCGGCTGGCCATCGGCTGACCATCGTACCACCTTCCCCTGATCCATGATCCAAATCCAGTGGCCATTTTTATGTCTCAGGCGGCATTCCACCTCATAAAAGGGTTGCTCACCGGCAATCACTGCCTCCAGTTCCCGGTTGCTCATGATTTTGTCTTCCGGATGAATCAGTCGATACCATGTGCCAAGATCAATGGGTTCCATTTCTCTTCGGGTATATCCGACCATTTCCAGATAGCGGTCATTGACTGCCATGGCATTTGTTTGAACGTTCCATTCCCAGGTGCCCACCCGTGTTGCTTCAATAATATCCGCCAGCCGTTTTCTCTCTGCCATCAGCTGTGCTTCCGCCTGATTTCGGTGAAGAGAGACGGATGAAAGCGAAGCGTAAAACTCCAGTATTTGCCGGGGAGGGTCTGGTTGATCTGCTGACAGGCCAATGGTGGAAGTGCCATAGAGTTGCCCGTCCAGCAAGTGAATGATGGAAATGTAGCGATCGAGACCTGTGAGGCGTTTCACCACTGCCGAAATTTCAGGTGAAACTTTCCCTTCAGTGGCTTCTGTCAGGCCTGACCAGTACATTAACTGACCCTCAGCTTTGGTATCCATGAGCTTGAAATCCACGGGTATTTCCACACTCAGCAGTTCCCGCCCTGCCAGTCGTATGACATTTTGAAGGAGACGGTTATCCACATCCACCTTACTGACCTTCAGCGCATTTTTTTCTTTTATGTACTCTGTCCAGATGGCAATTCTGGTTCCAGAAATTTCTTTTAACTGCTGCATCATAATCAACACCAGTGTATTGGTGTCTCTGACGGTTGCTTGCTCCGTTGCCATCCGCTGCAGTCTTGCCAGACTGTCCAGCACCGATATCGATGTGGCTTCAGTTTTTCGTTCCATCATCTGAAAACGGCCTCCCACTCTTCAGTCACTGTCGGTTGTTTCTTTTAATACCGGATGCTGCTCTCAGCGGCCCGGGAGATGCATTCGTTTCATATCATAGATGATGTACTCAGTGGTGAACAATGCCCGATGATCCGGATCAAAAACGTAGGTATATTTCAGGTTATCGGCTTTTGGGAAGGCGGTCATATCAAGATAATAAAGTTGTCTGTCCGGATTCAGGTGGTTTTCGCTGAAAAATGCCGCCAGATCCTTCTCTTCATCAAGTTTCATCTGCCCTGACAGGGGATAAGTGCCGTGATCCTGTCCATAGGCCACCACCCACTGCTTCACTTCATGATACTCGGCTGCATAGGTGTCATGCACCCATGCTTCATAACGAAAATACATGGGCAGGCTGAAAGCCGCCAGCACTATCAATATAAAAGTCAGGGCAATCCGCTTGCCGGTATACTTGGTTTGCTTTACTTCAAAAAGAGATTCCAGCTTATCCCGCAGGGTTTCCATCATTTCATCACCTCATGTCTGCTTTCCTTGTTGTTTTAATCATATCGTCTGTTCTCTGAACTACTTTCCCTCCAACCGGTTCATCAAGGCACTCACATCTGCCACCACCTCAGTGGCGCCGGCGTCGGTCAACTCCTTTTCTGTGCCGTATCCGTAAAGAACACCGATGACAGCCAGGTCATGGGCTTTCGCCCCGATCACATCATGTTCCCGATCACCCACCATTACGGTATCTCCCTTATCCAACTCCTGTTCTGTCAGAACCGCTTCAATCACTGCTGCCTTGGCAGTTCGCCGTCCATCCAGAAAACAGCCGTATATACCTGAAAAAAAGCTGTCCAGCTCATCCTTTTCCAGCATCTGCCGGGCAAAGGGTGTTGGTTTCGAGGTGGCCACATACAGTACTTTGCCTGCCTCTTTCAACCGCAGCAGCATTTCAGGAACACCTGGATACACACTGTGTTCAAAAATGCCCCTGGTGGTGTAATAGGAACGGTAGTGGGTAAGCGCTTGCTGGGCCTGAACTTCATTCAGGCCATGAATGCTCATAAAGGAATCGAGGAGCGGCGGCCCAATATACGCCTCCAAATCATCAAGATTGGACACCCTGATACCAAACTGATCCAGCGCATACTGCACACCCCGGGTAATCCCCGGTTTGGAGTCTGTCAGAGTACCATCCAAATCAAAAAGAATCGTCTGCCACGTTTTCATTGATGTCTTCATTCCTTTCAGTGAGTCATGATGGGAAAATGCTGGGTCATATGCAATCTGATCAACAAATGGATAACGCAGCGGTACGCATTAACAAAAATGTATGGGGTAGCAAAATGCATGAGACAACATAAGCGAATGAGACAACATAAGTGAATGCACTAACATAAGTGAAGGAGATGCCTTGATACTAAAAAGCACTCACATGAGAGACAGCGTTACCGCCTTTGCTCTTTGATTTATAAAGCCCTCTGTCTGCCTGTTCAATCAGAGACACCACCGTGGTGCCATCCTGAGGATACACGGCGATTCCCATGGAGATGGTAAAGGGAGGTTTGGAATTTTCCTTGATACGCTCCCGCATGCGTTCTGCCACCATCGTGGCTTCCGGCAGGTTCAAAGACGGCAGCAGAATGATAAATTCATCACCTCCATAACGGCCCAGCCGGTCTTCTCCCCGAATCACATTGCCAGCGGTGTCTGCCAGATGCCTCAGTGCATTGTCACCTGTAACATGACCATAATTGTCGTTGATGGTTTTGAACTTGTCAATGTCAAACATGAGAATCGCAAAGGGTTTCTGAATGTTGCTTCGTATGCGTTCATCAATGAAATCCATGATACTGATGCGATTAAACGCTCCCGTTAATCCATCTTTTTTGGCATTTTCCATGAGTGTCTGATGTGTGCGATTCAACTCATTCTCGCGTTTTTTCGCTGCATAAAAAGCCGTTTTTTCCGAATGGCGCTTCAGATGATCCAATTCCTGCCGGCTGGACAGCACTTCTTCCCGTGCTGTCAGATAAAATGAGAGAGTCCACAACCCGTAGGCGAACACCTTCAAACCGAGAGAAACTTCAGGCATGTACAGCGACCGGCCAAACAGCTGCACCCCATAGGCCGCAGTCAATATGCAGCTTCCTGTGAAAAACAGCCTGATCCTTCTTCCTTCGGCGCGTCCCTGCCTGTAAAGAATGGCCAGTAAAAGTACCAGGGGCCATACCATGTGGTGGTCAGGGATGTTCTCCAGCAGATGAGCTGCTCTCACATACAGTATTCGGGTCAATAATACCATGCCCATAGGCACCCACACAAAGGGCACCCACATGCCTTCCAGCACTTTCCCCCGCTCTTTCATGGGAATGATCAGCACCACCAGCGTGAGTACCAGCACATCTCCCAGCCAAAGTACCTGCTCAATGCGCAGACCGGGCGTAAAGTGGAGAGCATTCATCACAAACAGTGTCAGCGGCACCATAAAAACCCGGCTGCGACGTTGTATCACCTCATCATTGAAAGGATGAAAGGCAGCCAGAAGAACGATGCTGCTGCTGGTAACCAGAGAGAGCAGCCATGTTAATCGATTAAGAAGATAAATGGTATCCAGCGCCAGCACCTCTTTCTTTGCTTTGATCCATAGTACAATCATACCATTCTTTTGCCGGCTTATTCGTCAGAATGTGATTTTTTCTCCAAGTCTTCTATAAATTTGGTGGTTCTCGCGCCAAAACACCCCCAGGGCTGATGATGCAACCCTGGGGGTGTTTTACGCCAATGATCAAACTGCCTGCGTGGTTGATTACATGTTTTTCTCTGCCAACTGAGCCAACGGGCTCCGCTCTACCTGTCGCAAGGTGATGTGACCGGTGATATCAAAGGCTTTCATACGGTCAACGGTGTACACCAATCCGTTGGATTTGGAATCCACCAGTACGTTGTCAATCTGGTTATCGGAAGGATCGCCCAAAAAGAGAAATTTTGCCCCTTCTCCTGCCCGGGTAAGCATCAGTTTTGCCAGGTGAGGTGTGGTTTCCTGGGCTTCATCCACAATCACCAGCGAATTGGCTAAAGTGCGGCCCCGCATGTAATTGAAGGTTTTCATTTCCAGCACGCCTGCATCCATATAGGTGCTGATGAAATGCTCCACAGAAAAGTCCGGCTTTTCACCTTTGCGGTAGGTCTGACCTCCACCTTCTGGTTTTGCTTTCTGTTTCAGGTCAAAGAGGTTATCCACTGCGTCATAAAACGCCTGCATCCACGGTTTGAGCTTCTCACGTTCTTCTCCGGGCAAAAACCCAATGTCATTGCCGGCAGGTACCACCGGGCGCACAAAAATGATTTTTCTGAAAAGCCCCTTTTCAAGTACCGCCTGCAGGGCATAGGCAATGCTGAGAATACTCTTGCCGCTGCCAGCCCCACCCATGATGCTGGCAAAGTGAATGTGAGGATCATGGAGAAGTTCCATGGCCATTTTTTGCTCCCGGTTAATGGGTTTAATTCCCCAGGTGTATTCGTTGGTGTATTCCAGAGGCACCACCATACCCCTGCGCAGCTTGGCCAGGATTTCATGCCCCGTCTGGTCCTGGCTTTTCACGTGGAAAAAATGGTTGGGATATACCGGCTCTTCAAATGCTTCAGGCATGGGAAGCCCGCCGGCATAAACCCGGTTGATATCTGAGGAAGACAGCATGATTTCGCTGAATCCCTGATACAGGTCTTCTGTGCGCACCTTATCCGTCTCGTAGTCCTCCACCTTAAGCCCCATGGCATCAGCCTTTACAGTCATGCACATGTCTTTGGTGACCAAAATGGTGGGTCGTTCCTGATCTTTATCTGCCAGATTTTTAGCGATGGCCAAAATTCGGTTATCATTCTTTTTGGTATCAATGCCTTCCGGCAGGTTTAACACGTCGGTATGGTTCATTTCAATGCGAATTTTCCCCCCTCCCGGCAGAGGAATCCCATCCACAAAATTACCCCATTCCCTGGCTCGGCTCAGTTCTTTCAGCACTTGCCTTGCATGATAGCCCACCATACCATTGGCTTTTTTAAGGCCGTCCAGTTCTTCCACCGTCACCAGGGGAAGAATCAGGTGGTTATCCTGAAAATTATAGAGGAACAGTGGATCATGGATCATCACATTGGTATCAATAACATAGTTTTTAATCATCGGTTCAGCTCCTTTATCCTGAAAGAGTCTTTTCCGGCGCGTCACCTGCCGATTCACCCGGTGCCCGCTTTCTCATATCATACCCCATTGTAAGACCGGCGAATGAAAAGATATGGTAAATTTTATGGATTTTCCGGCATGTCAAACCAGAAGGTGGTCCCCTCTCCCAGACGGCTGGAGACGCCAAAGCGGGCCTGGTGACCTTCCAGAATGTGCTTCACAATGGCCAGTCCCAGTCCTGAACCTGTATGAAAACTTTGGGACATGTGATGACGCGAACGGTGATAGCGTTCCCAGATGGCCTCCAGCTCTTCTTCAGGAATGCCGCTTCCTGTATCGGTAATGCTGATGTGTACCCGGTTCTGGACAACTTTCCCCTCTATGCGAACACTGCCGCCTTTCGGCGTATGTTGAAAGGCATTGCTCAGCAGGTTCACCAGCACCTGTTCCAGTCGCCGGGGGTCACCCATCACCTGGCAGGCATTTTCGCAGACTGCTTCCAGCTGTATATGGTGCTGATCCGCCAGCAGCTGGAAGGCTTCTGCCGTATGCATGATTGCCTTGCACAAGCTCACAGGCTGTTTTTCAAGCTTCAGCTCCCCCGCCTGCAATTGTGACAGGTGAAGAATGTCATCCACAATGCGGCTGAGGCGCTGACTTTCGTCAATGATAATCCCAGCGTGTCGATTCCTCTTTTCAGGTTGTTCACCACTGAGATCCCGAATGGTCTCCGCATATCCCTGAATCAGGCTAAGCGGTGTTCTCAGCTCATGGGAAACGTTGGCGATGAGCTCCTGACGCAAGACTTCCACCTGGTTGAGCTGTGCCGCCATTTCATTGAAGTTTTCAGTCAACCGGCCAATTTCATCCTGGCTCTTGATGGGTACCCGTATATCAAGTTTACCGGCGGTTATTTGCTGCGTGGCGTCCGTTAACTGATGAATGGGGGTCACCACCATACGGGCCAGCAGTAAGCCGATGATGATGGTGAAAACCGTCAGCAGTAAACTCACCTGAATCAACTGTGTTTTCAGCACGCCCACCGTTTCTGACACCGATTCCATGGGAATGATCACCTGCAGGGTTTCCACCAGTTGATCCTCCTGCAGCTGCGGCAAACTTACCAGCAGCAGCTCTGTCTGAAACCGGGTGTTCCCCATACCCATGGAAACCGTCTGCCGCTGAACGCCGGATTCTGACATGTGGATGCGGGGAGCCATGCGCCCCATGGCTCGCATCATTCCAGGACCCGTTACTGTGTGACTGCTGGATATCAATTCTCCCGAAGGGCTGATCCTTTCAAGACTTAGTCGATGACGATAAGCAAAGGCTTCCAGGGCTTCTTCCAGTCCTTTTTCATCTGTTGGCCCGGTCGCCTCATAGATGTGGGCCGCTTCCCGCCGAATACCGCTGATTTTGTGATTGATATACTGCTCCTCCAGAAACACCACCTGATAGAACCAAAGAATACCAATGGTGGCGGCTGTGAGCAGGAAGAGAATGGCAATGATCTTGGTTGAAAGATGTTTCATGGCCCTTCCTCCGCTTCAAATTTGTAGCCATGTCCCCACACGGTGACAATGAGGTTTTTATAGGGTTTCAGATTTTCACGGAGCATTTTGATGTGGGTATCCACCGTTCGATCTTCCCCTTCAAAATCATAGCCCCAGACCTGATTCAGCAACTGTTCCCTGCTGAATGCCTGCCCCGGATGCTGTGCCAGGAACACCAGCAGCTCATATTCCCGGGGGGTTAGTTTCACCGGGGCGTCGTTAATTGTCACCCGCCTGGCTGGCAAATCAATTGCCAATCCCTGAAACCGCCAGCGGTCTTTCTTGGTTCCGGTTGAGTCCCCATCAGTTTCGCTCCGCCGCAGCACTGCTTTCAGACGCGCCATCAATTCTTTGGGACTAAATGGCTTCACCAGATAGTCATCCACGCCCAGTTCAAACCCAAAGAGCTTGTCATACTCTTCTCCCCTGGCCGTGAGCATAATCACCGGCACTTCCGAATGGCGTCTTATTTCACGGCACAGTGACCACCCATCCAGCTCAGGCATCATCACATCCAAAATCATGGCAGCATATGCTTTGGGGTTTTCCCGAAACAACGCCAGTGCTGCCATGCCGTCGGCTGCTTCTGTCACCTGGTACCCATGGGCTTCCAAATGTTCTCTTATCAGTTCGCGTATACGGCTTTCATCATCGACAATCAAAATATGTTTCATACCTCGACTCCTCTCCACCAATGGCAGTGGTAGTCCGGGAAGTACTTTCATTGATTTTGGGATGCTGCCTCCCAAAGCAGTGTGCCATTCTGAACCCGATGGCACAGTTTCCCCATTTCTGTCAATCCACTGGCATGAGCCGCAAAGGCAGTACGGTATAAATGATATTGGGAGATGGTTTCCATCCCTACCCCATAGTGACTGCAAAACCGACTGAGCAGTTCATCCAGCATTGCCTGCGTCTGCGTGTTTGTCAGGATCCATTCATCAATGAGATCAAGCGCGGCCAGATTGCGCTCAACAGAAGGGCGATGATCTTCCATGGGGGTTCCATGGCCTGGCACACACCAATCCACCGCCAGATCTTTTAAACGGTACAGCGACTCCCGGTGGCGTATCACGTCAGAATTGAAGGGGATCAGATGCTTGTCCAGGTATTCGGCTCCCAGCAGCACATCAGCGGCAAACAGAACTTCCTCACAGAGAACTCCCGTTTGTTGGGGCGAATGGCCGGGCAACGGGACCAGTGTGATCTGAAAGTCCTGCCACTGCCAGATGCTGTCATCAGGTTCAAAAACACCGGTAACCCGGGACGGTTTTGCCTTGAGAAATTTATTTTGCAGAGCGGCTGGCGGGTGGGCTGCACCAAAAAGTCCAAAAGCCTCCAGGTAAGGATCTTCAATAAAGGGTTTTTCCAGCCGTGGAGCAAATACCGGCAAGCCCCGCTTGTGCTGCAGTTGAGCGTTACCGCCACAATGATCGGCATGGGAGTGGGTGTTGATAATGGCAACGGGTGTTATGTTTTCAGCTTCCAGTGCTCTGATCATTTTGTTGGCATGATCTTTGTCAAGACCGGTATCCACCAGGATCGCTTTTGCTTCGCGAACCAACACCCCCGTGTTCACCGGCGCCGGTATGTAGGCCACTGATTTGGTCAGCCATTTTAGTCTGGGTTGCATTGATGTTTCGCCTCCTGTTTCCCTTTGATCTAAGTGTTTTATTTCAGCTTCTACGGGTATTGTATCAGTAAATTCACCATCGGCAAAGCCGCATGAAGGAGGGGACACCATGAATTTTATTCAAACCATTGAAACCATGAAAACTGTTCGTGATTACAAAAACAAGCCAGTACCGGCAGATATGCTGCGGGAGCTTATTGCCAGAACGCAGGCAACAGAAGGTCTGCTCTCTGACAAGACGTTTTCCATCAGGGTGATTGAAGATGGCCCTGGGTTTTTCGAGATGATGAACGGAAAAGCCGGCTATTTTGGCAAAATGATTGAGGCACCTCAGTATGTGGCGCTATTCGACAACATACGTCCCGGTGCTTATGAAAACAGCGGGTATCTGATGGAGTTTCTCCGGTTAAACGCCTGGCATCTGGAGCTGGGGACCTGCTGGCTGAGTATGGATGCCCCTCTTGACCTGACTGCCTGGGTGAGTGAACCGGTGACAGGAACAGCCGTGGCGCTGGTGGCCATCGGATACACCGACAGCGGACTGTTTCGTCAGGATATCCTGAAAACCAGCAGCCGCATGCCCTTAAGTGATCTGGTCTACCTTGAGAAGTGGAACCAACGCTGTCCACTGGAAGAGCTGGAAACCAGGGGCCTTTCAGAGATACTGTTTTATGGTAAACTGGCGCCCTCCTGGGGCAATCGGCAGCCTTGGCGCTTCATTCTCCACCGCGAGAAGGTGTATCTCACCGTACCACTGAATACCGATGAAAAACGGGCGCGCACCGACGCCGGCATCGTGATGCTTTATGTGCAGCAGGCTGCTCACGACCGGGGCATGCCCATGAACTGGGCGCTCCTTGAGCCGGATGAATCGTTGCGACAGGCGCTTTCCCTGCCAGATTCCGAAACGTTGATTGCCAGCTTGTCCTGAACCGATACTGCCCCTGGCAGCCGCTGCCGACAAAGGAGGACGAACCATGGATGAAGACCTGATTATTCTTATTGCAGAAGACGATGAGGGACATGCCCGGCTGATTCAAAAAAACCTGAAACGTGCGGGCATCATCAACCGCATCATCCGTTTCAGGGATGGGGAAGAAACATTGGATTTTTTATTGCAGCAGCCCAAACCCAAAGAATTGGAAAAAGGTCACTATCTGCTGATGCTGGATATCCGAATGCCAAAAATCAGCGGCGTGGAAGTGCTGGAGCAGGTGAAAGCACATCCCTGCCTGCGGAAGATCCCCGTCATTATGCTGACCACCACTGATGATCCCCGGGAGATTGAAAAATGCCATCTTCTCGGTTGTAATAATTATGTTGTCAAGCCTGTGGAATATGAAAAATTTGTAGCCACCATCCAACAACTGGGAATTTTCATGCGTATGGTACGCATTCCAGAAACCTCTTTCACCCAAGACCTCCGCTCCCCAGAATGACCGAAGCCTTCCGGCATGCAATCGCCGGAAGGCTTTATTTTTGATCATCCAGTTCTTCTCCTGTTCCCCGTCTGATGACACGGGCCACTGGTCGATAATAATCGTTGGAAATCAATTCTTCCTGAAAATCACTTTCGTTCCGGCCGGTTAATCGGAAAACCGACAATCTGTACCCATTTTTACCCGCCTGTTGAACCACTTCCACTCCTTTTGCCAGTACAGGATCTTCAATCACTCTCACCGGCGGTGAAATGGCCTGCCGGTTCCTCACTTCAATCTCAATCTCAGGGAGCCGGGCGCTTTCAGGCCCGAGAATCACCGTGTGATAATGCTGTTCATCCAGCCATGTACCAATCATCACAGGGAAATCATAGGGATTGGCAAAACGGAAGTCAATGGAGCCATAAGCGATGGTGGCATCCAACCCCAGTGGCAGGTAGCCAACAGGCAGACTGTGATTGGATCTTTCAACAATTTGAAGCCCGCCGCGCAGTGCCGCCTGGTAGAGGGTGCTGCTGGTCTGGCAGATACCACCGCCAATCCCCTGCACCAAGCGCCCCCCCTGAATTACAGGAGCACGCTGATATCCGTCTTCTGCCGTCACTCTACCCACCGTTTCATTAAAGGAAAAAACTGCTCCCGGCAACAGTCGCACACTGTTAATGCGTTCTCCTGCCAGACGTATATTCTCCCGACGATTCACATTTTCTCCCAGTACCGTGCTGTATTCGGTCAGTCTCTGGTTGAAGTCGCCCAGATCAGCCAGGGTAACCGCCGGTGCCGTCACCGCCACCTCAATTTCAATCGGTTCAAAATCGAGGGAATCCAATGCCGCTCTCACCGGTTCCGTCACATCGGCAGGCTTCAGTAGCCGGCCATACTGCTCCGATACTTCATGCAACTCCCCCCGATCCACCCAAATTCTGGCATCATGAGGTTGCAGCGTAATTGCAGAAGCCAGTTCATCTGCCCATTGATTCAAGGCAGATTCTTCGTAATAGAGGGCTGTCTCAAAATAATACCCCGGAGAGGTTAACCGGATCTGGCTGAGCCACAGCTCCTGCCACTCGGGCTCCATCACCGGGTCCAACCAGTTTCGAATTTGTTGCTCATCAAAACGGGCCTTCACCAATGACAACGGCAATGCCATTTCATCCATCACATTGTTTGCTTCATCCATCAGCCTGATTTCCAGTGCCTCTGGCAGTGTCTCCTGAAGCGCATTCAGGGCTTCTTCAGATGTCAGGCCCGCCACCGACATGCCATTGATCCAGGTGTCGACGGGCAGCTGTTCCCGGGTTCCCGGGAATGTCAGGAGGGCAGCCATGCCCACGTGGGTTGCCATGAGAAGTGCCATCAGAATGGCTGATTTGATGCGGAAGACTGTCGATATATGTGTCATCCGTCAGACCGGCCTCCTTTTGTTATCATGCCGACAGCTTACTCTGTCAGCATTGTCAGTTCAATTACCTTTTGTCTTCCCATTCCCTGCACCTGGTCAAAAATATCCGGTGTAATGACAGTACCTGCAGCAGCAATCACATTGCCTTCCAGATCTTTCAGATCCTGCTTCAGTTCTTTCCCCAAAAGAAAGCTTTTTTGCCGAGCAATGAACATTTCCACAGAGCTGCCGCTTTCCTGCTCAACCATTTCTTCAACCGGTGCTGCAACCAGACTTTCCTCAGAATAGCTGAAAGATTCCACAGCTTCTGCACTTACCGGTGTTTCTGTAACTGCTTCAGTTGCTGTATCGTCAGTTTTTTGGGAATCTGTCAGTAAATCAGCCGCTTCCTCCGAAACAATCACCACCTGACGCCCAATGCTCACCAGGGTTTCCAGCGGCAGTGTACCCTCTTGGCCAGTTTCTTCCACCAGCAGCAGAATTTGGGGAATGCTTCCCGTTTCAGTATCTACCATGTAATCGGTGATGCTTCCCAGTAATTTCCCTTTTCGGGTCACCACTTTTTCGTCAATAATGTTCACCCGGTTTTCCAGCAAACTGCCGGCAATATTCATTTTGTTCAGGTCCAGCAATACACGCTGGTGTTCGATGGTCACGGCATAATTGCCTACACCCACTGCTTCCCGAAAGGGAATGGCCAGGATTTCATTTTCATCTGACCCTTCATTTTTATCCACCAATAAAAACTCCACACTCTTTTTATCCGGATTGACAACCAGCTCCCGAACCGTCCCCAACTCCAGCCCTTCCTGTATGCTAATCACCGGAGAGTTGACGATCTGTCCGCTTTTTTTCATTACGCTTCACTCCTGTTCTGTATTTTTTCCTGATAAGCCAGTGCCATTTTCTTCAATTCTTCCGGCAGTTCCGAATATGGGCTGTCTGCCGGTATGCCGTGCGCGTTCAACAGGCTTAAGAGCCGTTTAAGGTAGTGGGTGTGGGCTTCGATGATCCCACTGTATCCAGATGCCTTCATCGCCTGCTGTTCCAATAAGGTTTCACCGAGATCAATTAATGGCTTCAGCCCTCCCCTTTCGGGCATGATTCTCTTCAACTCTACATAAGCCATTGCCTGCTGTTCCGGAAGAGTACCTCTTTGACAAACCAGCTTCAGCGCTGCCACTGCCTCGTCTTCTTCCTGATCATCCAGCGCCAGCATGGCACTGGTTAACAGCACTTCGCCCAGTGTCTCAGACAGCTGCTGAGGCAATTGCTGTTCCATCCACAATACCACCGGTTCCGCAGGTTTTTCAGACACTTCCGGCACTATAGGTTCTTCTGGTTCTGCTGGTTCCACCGGTTCTTCTGGTTCTGCTGGTTCCACCGGTTCTTCCGTTACCTCAATTTCTTCAGGTGCTTCAACAACAGCTGTCATTTCCGGTTCCATGAGTTCCTCAGGTTCTTCGAGTTCTATGAATTCTATGAGTTCTTCAGGCTCTATGAGTTCTTCAGGCTCTATGAGTTCTTCAGGCTCAAATGCAATGGCATCTGTCTGAATTTCGTCGCCTTCTCCAAAGCTCTCTGTGGGTGTTATTGGTTCCAGAGCCACTTCTTCAGCAACTACTATTGGATCTGTTGCAGAAAACATTTCAGATTCACGCAACTGTGCTGCCAGGTCATCCGAAACAGTTTCTTCAGCCACATGAAACAAATCATTTTCAGTAATCTGTGTTTCTTCAGTTTCGGGCACTGTCACTTCTTCCAAATACACCGGTACTGTCACTTCTTCCAGCGGTGCCGCAGCGGCTAATGCATCTTGTTGAAGCACGCTCTCATCCGGCAGCTGGACAGGTTCGGTTTTCTCTTCTGCCGCTGGTTTGTCTTTCAGAGCAGGCGATGCCTTCGTCAATGTCTCTTTTGATTCTGACATGACACCCTTCACACTTTCTGTTTCGTCTCCCTGCTCTGCCCGACCAGGCAACAGACTGGCAACCGGCAGAAACAGCCCGATCACTGCCGCCATTGCCAGAATGATTCCCAGAGAGGCCGCCGGTGACATGGTTTCCAGCAAGAGGGGCAACGCTGCGGCCAGTGCCAGCGACACCAGCATCATCTTATGAACTGCCTTTCGCTGGTAAACCGGTGCTCTGCGAACAATCCACTGAAGCAGCGCCCAAATCAGTGCGGCGGCTGCCATTACTGCCATATAATAGGGAAGCACTCTTTCACCTCTTCCTGATATTGTGATATCCTTCAACATATTCGACAAAGGAATCCGAAATCCTCTATTTCCGACGAAAAAAAATCCAAAGACTCATCATGATTGAAAAGTTCCTCTTCCTAGCATTTTACCCTCAAACCGCTGAGAAAACAAATAAAAAAACAAGAAAAACCGACAAATCACGAACTTTTTTTTCATAATCGTCTCTCGCTGGTGAAATTCACCTTTTTATGGCCATAATCCCCCTTTATATTTTTGACTTTCTTTGACTTTCGTTTTACAATATAACCATAGCAAGACCCCATCCCATTCACTGATTTTCACTTTAAAGAGGAGGTATGAAGTATGTTTAACAGTCTTGTTCCATTTCAAAACCGAAGAAACCGCGACCTTGACACACTGTTTGATCGTTTTCTGCAGGATAGTTGGATGACTCCTTCTGTTGGCACCGGTATCAAGGTGGATATACAGGAGAAGGATGACCAGTATCTGCTGGAAGCAGAGATTCCCGGTGTCGAAAAAGAGCAGATCAGGATGGATTATGACAATAACTACCTGACCATTGCGGTGGAACAACAGGAAGAGATTAACGAAGAGAAGGGGAACTATATCTGCAGGGAGCGCAGAATGGGACGCACCAGCCGCACCTTCCATGTGAAAGATATTGATCCTGATGCCATCAGTGCTTCCTATGAAAACGGCATTCTGAAAGTAGCCCTGCCCAGAACCCAGGAAGCCAAACGCCGTACCAGCATTGAAATTCGCTGATCACAGGCTGCTACAAAGCCCTTAACACGAAAAGGACACGGACCATTTTCCATGAGGTTGTCGAAGGTGTCATGTTTCGTGCAACTGCTTCACTTATTTTTATATAAAAAAGGCATGATTCCTAAACTCAATAGAAATCATGCCTTTTTTTGTTGTTATGGTTACCCTTGCTCTTTCATCATTTTATGCCTGTTATTCTCGGTTGTTTTCTACAGGATTATCTGTGTTGGCTTCATTTGTGTTCATAGGAAATTCTTTCGTTTCCTTTGTTTGCAAAAGATAGTTTGGCAAGTCCAGCCCAGCACTATTAAATATATCCTGCAAAGGAGGCAGCGATTGCATCATTCCTGATAAAAAGTTGGCTGTCGCCGGTTTTCCACCATCTTTTCCACCACCCATGTTATCCCATACAGTGACTTTGTCAATGTTGATGCCTTTAATAGCTTCTACCTGTATTTTAACCAGCTCTGGAAGTCGATCAGCGATCATCATCATCACTGCTTTTTCTGGTATGCCCCCGGCAGATTCAATAAGCTTTTGGAAGCCTTCTGCTTGTTTTTCAAGCACTTCTTTCGTACCTCTGGCCTGTGCTTCCATCTTAGAAAATATAGCATCAGCCTCACCTCTGGCTATTCTTCTGAATTCTTCAGCCTGGGCCTCTGCTTCAATTTCCAGCTTTTGCTTTTCAATTTGTGCATGAACAAGTACATCTGCTTCCATTGTGGCTTTTTCTCTTCTGGCCCTGGATTTTTCTGCTTCTTCCTCAGCTAAATAAGCTTCCTCCAGTGCCTTTGCTGCCTGAACCTTTTCAGAAGCACTGGCTCTTCTTTCTGCCTCAGCAGTCCGTTCTCTTTTCTCTGCATCAGAGTTTGCAACAGTGATTTTTGATTTATTTTCACCTTCAACCGCTGTGGCATCAGCCTCTGCCACCTTAACTCTTTGGTCACGTCTGGCCTGTGCTTCACCAATGGATCCATCTCTATCTTTTTCAGCAACACTCTTTTTCGCATCATTCACTGCCTTAGCAGCCGCTTCTTTTCCCAGAGCCTGTATGTATCCCGATTCATCATTAATGTCTGTAACGTTTACATTGATTAGTCGTAGACCTATTTTTTTAAGCTCCGATTCTACATTGCTGGAAACAGCCTCAAGAAATTTATCCCTGTCAGTATTAATTTCTTCAATGTCCATGGTTGCAATGACTAATCTTAGCTGTCCAAAGATAATGTCTTTTGCCAACTCCTGTATTTCAGCAAGACCTAATCCCAATAATCTCTCGGCGGCATTTTGCATGATGCCTGGTTCGGTGGAGATACCCACTGTAAACCTTGAAGGTACATCAACCCTGATATTTTGCTTACTCAGGGCATTTTGAAGATTAACTTCGATTGATAAGGGAGTCAAGTCTAAAAACTCAGAATGCTGAATCACCGGCCAGATGAAGGCGGCTCCTCCATGAATACACTTAGAAGACCTGTTTTCATCTCCTTCTTTCCCCACTTTACCATACACGACTAAAATTTTATCCGATGGACATTTTTTATACCTGGCGAAAAGTGCTGCAATTGTTCCAAATATCACAATGACAACAACCGTAATTAATATGACTCCATATGTTGAACCCATTAAGCATCCTCCTTGTTCATTTTTTCAACCAATAAAATACCATTGCTGATTACATCTTTGACAACAACCATATTTCCTGTTGTAATCACATCATCTTCGTCTGTCATGGCATCCAGTTCCCTTAAGGAACCTTGGAGCTTGATACTTACTTTTCCCATACCTTTTCTTTTGGCAGGAATCCGCAGATACACTTCTCCGGTAACGCCTTTGGCCCGTTGAATATCCATCGTCCCACTGTCGGCAAGCTTTGTAATAAAATAAAAAAGCGCCGATACAATAAGCAGTACAATGATACCAAGTATGGTGGATAACAAGATAGTCGCGAATTGTCCTAATCCAGCATTGGAAAATGTGATTCCAGCCCATCCAAATACTGCGAAAAAGGTAATGAAATTTCTCACCGTAAATAATTGAAATCCCGGTTCAAAATCTCCATCTTCCCCCAGATCCAGCCCATCTTCGCCGCCGTCAAGACCTCCTTCGCCGCCAATCCCTACAAAAGTCGCCACCAGCTGTATTGCTAACAGTACGGTGAAGGGTATGGCTAAATACCAATAAACTCTATCAAATGCTAAAACTTCCGTAAGCCAATCTATCAAACCAACTCCCCCCTTTTTTAGCCCCACATTAAAATTCATCCTATATACAAGACAGTTAGGATGATAAAATGTTTCAATTTCCAGCTATATTTTTTTCAGTTCCATTGCTTGTTGCCCTCGTTTTTATGTGAAACAATCCACATCTGTTATCCAGTGTATCACAGAAATCGACTAACAAATGTTTATGCCAGTCGAATTAAGCCCGCCAGCCCATGTTTTTGAGCCGCTTTTTCAAATCACAAAAGCACTCAGTTTGGCCTTAAATCCTTTTTCTTGGCCGCCGAATGCTTCTTCTTTGTTTCATTTGGTTATTGGTTAATTGAGTGACCACTGTCTGTTTATTGAGAGGTGTCAGGCCGAGAGACTCCGAAGACCACTACCCATAGACTTTTCAAGCAAACGCACCGCCTTTTCCACCTGATGCCAGTTGCTGACCCGTTTCACATTGCCGGGAAGGGGGAGGTTTCGGTTATAATGGCAGTCAATCAACAACACATCAATGCCGCTTTCTGCAATGGCAACCGCATTTTCATACCGGTCTTCCACAAAAAGGTGACAGCCCAGTCTTTGAGCCGTGGCCACCTTATCGTGGCTGCCCAGCAGGTGCAGCCCGTTCTGGGGAATTTCATAGCGCTCCAGCCATTCCTGGGTCACCTGGCGCATGCCCGGGTGCCGTGCCGTCACGTAATGGAGCTGATGGTCCTGCGACAGGCGCAGGAGAACTGCCGGCGCTTCCCGGCGCACATGGCTGGCCCCATGAAGGGCTTCCCCATAACGGGCGTAGAAATCAAGGTATTCTTCCTCGGTGATCCCCAAAACCGTGTGAATGTCATAACAGGTGACATCCTCCGGTCTCAGACTACGGTCAAAATGTGCGTTGGCCCACGGGAGCCAATAGTAAGCTTCTGTGAGTGTGGCGTCAATGTCAATTCCCAGTGTCATGGATTTGAAAAACATGGATTTCCCTCCTGTTGAACGTCTTCGTTGTCAGTATACCAACACTGCGTCAATCTTCCGTGAAGAATGGGTTAATATTTGGTTAACCTTCATTTTATAAACAACTCACGACCCGGAAGCCTTCTTTTCCAGCTTGTCCCGCAGCCGCCAGGCATTAATTTCACCGCCCAGCAAAATCACAATGCTGCTGAGATAAAGCCAGGTGAGCAGTACAATGATCCCGCCGATACTGCCATAGGTGACGCTGTAGTTCCCAAAGGTGTTCACGTAGTGGGCAAACCCGTATGACAGTACCAGCCATCCAATGGTGGTGAACACAGCCCCCGGAAAGGATTCCCTCAATTTGATCCGTTGCTGAGGACTAAAGGTGTAAAAGAGGGTAAATACTAGGATCATCACCGCCAGAGATGCCGCGATCCGGGCCCATTGCCAGGTTTTTCGAAACAGCTGTGAAATTCCAAGTAATTCAAAAAGGTAGGTGCCGATGAGCTGACCAAAGACCAGCATTAGCAGCGACAGGAGAATGGTGAACGCCAGCACCAGTGTAAATATCAACGCCATGCCCCGCACTTTCCAAAACGGACGTTTTTCCTGGTTCCTGAAGGCTTTGTTTATGCCCCGCAGTAGGGCTGCCACCCCGTTGGACGCCAGAAATACGGTGGTGATCATGCCGGTGGACATGAGGGTTCCCCGGGGCATGTCCATCATCTGTTGTACATTTCGCATCACCAGCTCAAAGGCTTCCTGGGGCAAAAAAGGCTGCAGCTGGTAGAGCACTTCTTCCTGAAGAAGCGGCGTGTAGCTAATCAGGGTGATTAAAAAAATCAAAAACGGAAAGAATGACAGCACCAGATAATAGGTGGACTGCGCCGCCAGGGCTGTCAGTTCATTTTCCTGAATCCGGTTGCCCAGCAGCCGGAGCGCTTTCACTTTTGGGTGTTTCAACAAGTTTAAGTCTTGTAATCGAAACCCTTTCATCTGCGTTCCCTCCAATGGGGGATATGATATAATCGGTGTAGCCGACGACCTTTTTCATCGGCCAAATCATTTCACAGGAGGCCAAGCAATGGATTTTAAACAGCTGGAAACATTTTGTGCAATTGCCAAGTACAAAAGCTATTCCAAAGCGGCTGAGCATCTGTTTCTCACCCAGCCCACCCTCAGCAGCCACATCATTAATCTTGAAAAAGAACTGAAGACAACCCTGGTCAACCGCAGCAGCAAACAGATTTCTCTAACCCCTGCCGGGCAGATTCTATACCAGTATGCCGTGGATCTGCTGTCACTGAAAACCAATGCCCAGTTCAAGCTGGATGAGTACCGGGGTACCTTTGTGGGTCAGGTGGAAATTGCTGCCAGCACCATTCCTGAGCAGTATGTGCTGCCGGAACTGCTCTGCCAGTTTCACCAGGAATACCCTGATGTCACCCTGAGCATGCACCACCTCCCGTCAGAAAAAATCATCGAAGGCGTTCTCTCTGAAGAGTATAATCTGGGCATTGTGGGCAGCCGCAGCACGCACAACCATTTAGCCTTTCACGAGCTGGTCACGGATGAACTGGCCCTCATTACCCCCGCCAGTGAAAAATACCGCCGTTTTAGTGAAACCCTCACCTGGTCTGATCTCATATCACTGCCCTACATCTTCAGAGAACAGGGTTCCGGTACCCGCAAACGCTTTGAAACGGCGTTGAAACGCAGTCATCACACGCTGAAAGATCTAAGGGTGGTGGCTTACATAGAAAACACCGAAGTCATTAAGACCTGTATTCGTAAAGGGATGGGTGTTTCTATACTTTCACGCCGTGCAGTTGAACAGGAATTAATGGAAGGCCTGTTTTATGCCTTTGATATCCCCGATTTAGAGCTGCATCGCCACTTCTACCTGGTACATCACAAATACCGGTCACTTTCACCTCTTGAAGTACGCTTCCGTGATTTTCTCATTGAAGCACTCCGCCACCAGGCCACCTGATGGGGAATCTTGCATAGCGGCCAGGAGGTCGCAGGTTGACGCCACAAGGATCGTGAAGCCCTTCACGAACCTGTGGCGTTATTTTTTTGAATCCCCGGCGTCTGGTGCCTCTCCCAGGTTCAGCACCGTGTACTCCTGTTCAAAAAGATCAATGTACAGCATCCGATGCCTCAGCAGGGTGCCCCGGTTAATCAGCAGCTTCAGCACTTCACTCACCTGTGCCGCCCCCACCAGCGCCGGTGTAAAGGAGGGATTCCCCAGATCTCTTTCGATCCCCTGATTATCTGCCCCGGCATAAATCACATCCAGGGTTTTATCTCCCGGCAAAATCGTGGTCACCTGCCCATACCAGCCGCCAATGGCCCCATGCACCAAAGGAAGTGCCATGGCTTCTGCCACCTGCTGCAACATCAGCCGGGTGCCGATGCGGTCCACAGCATCCACAATCACCTGAGCCCCCGCCAGCAGCTCTGGTGCATTTTCAGCTGTCAGCAGCTGTTGTACTGCTTTGACTTCCACATCAGGGTTCACCAGCGCCATGCGCTCCACCGCTGCCTCCGCCTTTCCCTGGCCCATATTCCTTGTATGTGACAACAGCTGGCGGTTCAAATTGCTGGGTTCGAAAACATCTCCATCCACCGCAATCATCTTTCCAATTCCCAGCCGGCCCAGCATTTCGATGATGCCGCCCCCCAGGCCGCCGCAACCCACCACCGCCACGCAGGTTTGGCGCAATCGACCGTTTTCTTCCGGTGACAGCATCTTCATATTCCGGCTGTAACGCGCTTCATCAACCATTTATCAACGCCCTCCTCTCGCCATTTCCTGCAGCCAACAGCCCTCACTGCCCTTCTGACAGATCTCTCTTTGCAGTTCATGCAGGTGCATCAATCTATTGGATGCCGGCCCTGGCTAATACAGCGTCAGCATGACTTCCAACCCCCCGGTCATCTCAATGCTGCCATCAGGCATCACCCAGATGACTTCCAGCCCTTCGATACTTTCTGCCATGGGCAGGCTTTCTTCAAAGGGGAGGAGAAACAGTTCTGTGGAAAAAAAGTCTGCCTGCCCCGAATCTTCCATTACCACAGTGAGCGCCCGGTAGTGGGCAGCAGGCATCAGCGTAACAGGATCGATCAGGTGATGCACCGGCTGCCCGTCAACAATGTAGAAGCGCTGGTAATCGCCACTGGTGACCACCGAAGCATTGGTGATGGAAACCGATCCCAGCAGGCTGTTGCCTTCGGCAAAAAGAGAGGCATCCGGGTTGTGAAGTCCCACTGTCCAGGTTTCCCGTTCGTTGTCAAAGGGACGGTTTACCGCCCGTACATTTCCGCCGGCACTGATGATGAAGCTTTCCAGCCCTGCGGCCTCCAACTCTTTTGCCACCAATTCAGTGGCATATCCTTTGGCGACAGCGCCAATATCCAGACGCATGCGGGAATCCGGAAGATACACGGTGCCTGCGGCTTCATCCACTTCGATCAGATGGATATCCGTGTAGGCAGTGGCCCGCTGCAAATCCTCCAAGGGAGGCAGTTCTGCCAGTGATGGGTCAAATAATCCATCTGCCCGGTAGTCATGCCAGATTTTCAGAACAGGCCCCATGGCGACATTGGTTCTGCCAGCTGTGCGATCATGCCACTCCCGGGCAAAAAGAATGAGGTTGATCAAATCTTCGTCCACCGCCACCGGGGCGATCCCAGCCTGGTCGTTAACGGTTTTCACGTTGTTCATCCCTGAATAGGTGTTGTAAATGTCATAGAGCTGGTGCAGTTCCCGAAAACGCTGGTGAATCTGCTCAAATGCCTGTTGAAACTCTTCCTCAGATGTGGTGTAGGCTATCACCTGAATCAGCGTGTCAAAGGTGTCAAAAAAGCTGTCGGTATGTCTTTCATAGCCTTCATAAGGGTTCTGGGCAGGGGCGCACCCCACCGCCAGCATCATCAGCGTTAAGAGCAGGGCCAGTGCTGGCCACCATCTTCGCCGGTTATTTTTGGCTGATACATGATTCAATGAAATCTCCTCCAGTATGGGTCTGTTCCGGTTGGTTATATCTTCAAAGATTGTAACATGCTTGATACGCCTCACTCATTGCCCTTATTCTACCATGAAGGGGCCTGAACTTCCAGTAACCAAAAAAAACAACTCCCCTGCCGCAGCAAGGGAGTTGAGAAGGGACTTGTGTGATTATCTGGCGTTGGTGTAGGCTTCTGCCACTGTGGCCAGGTAGCTTTCCACTGTGATGGTCACAGATGAAGTCAGCTCAGGAACGTCTGGCACGCTTTGATGTGCATCGTCAACCACTTTCACGGGAAGTGCCTTGATTTCGTCAACAGTTTTGCCAATCATCCAGGCTTCCAGTTCAGCAATCTGCTCATACCAGTTTTTGCCGATGGCTGAAACAGCTCCCATACCATAGCTGTCACCCAGTTCCACTTTTGAAAGAACCGGTGCCGCCTTGTCTGAAGTGACTTTACCTTCAGCGTCATAGTTCACACGTGTTTGTGCGTTGTCAATCTGAACGCCTACCACCGCACCGGCAGCATCAAAGGCAACGGCAGAAATCACGCTGTCCACCTGTGCCATGGGCAGGGTTTCTTTGCCGTCTGCATCGACAGCATAGTCTCTTGATTTGGCGATGGAAACTTCGGTTCCAAGACCCAGGCTGGCCACGTTGCTTACAGGAACAGCGTTTGCGTAGGCTTTTTCAACTGCTTCCAGATATGTGGATACACTCATGGTTACTGTAGAGGCCATTTCCGGAAGATCAGGATAGCCATCATTCATGGGAAGGGCTTTGATTTCATCAATGGTCTTGCCAACCATCCATGCTTCCACTTCAGCAATCTGTTCGAACCATTCTTTACCGATGGACGACACATTTCCCATTCCGTAGTCGGCACCCAGCTCCACTTTGGTTTTCACCAGAGCAGTTTTGTCGGAAGCCACTTTCAGCTCCTCGTCAAAGTTCACACGGGTTTGGGCGTTGTCAATGATCACATCAACCACACGGCCTTCACTGTCGAAGGTGGCGGCAGCAATCACGGTATCCACTTGTGCACGGGCAGTTTTGTCTGCTTCTGCATCGGTGGATTTGCCGATGGATGTCAACAGGGCCAGACCCATGCTGACGGCTTCTCCGGCTTCGCCGGCAGGTGCTTCTGTTACTTCCTCTTCAACAGTTTCTTCTACTTCTGCCGGAGCTTCGGCAGGAGCCGGTTCTTCAGTTGCGCCGGTGGTGCCGCAGGCAGTCACCAACAGTGTCAGGACCAGCAGTAAGGCTAACAATGAAAATGTCTTTTTCAATCCTCTTCCTCCTCAAAATGAACTCGTTTGTGTTTTATCTAACGATTTAGAAAACCGTTTTCCCCAGAGGTATTTCTCGTGGGACAATTCTCATTCTAACCTTATTTTGATGAAAGTCAATATGACAGGGACAACAGCGGGACGTATTGCAATTACTTGAGGATCTATGTCCCGTCATCTGTTTTGCGGGGCAGACAACTGTCTTCCCCCGGCGGTGAAAAGAGCTTTGCACATACGCTTGCTTAAACTTAAAAAAACCTGCAGCAACACCTGCAGGTTTGAGGTTGAAAACAAAGGGCTTTGGTCAGGGCAGCTGACGTCTGAAACCTGCAGCAACACCTGCAGGCTTTCATTTTATGGGGTGAGCACGGTGATTTCGATACGCCGGTTATTGGCACGTCCCGTACTGGTGTCATTGGTGTCAATGGGGTTTTGTTCTCCGAAGCCAGTCACCGACAAACGTTCCTCCGTCACCCCCAGATCGTAGATCAAATACCGGGCAACAGTGATGGCTCTGGCGCTGGAAAGTTCCCAGTTGGAGGGATATGCGGCAGTACTGATGGGTACATTGTCTGTGTAGCCTTCCACCACTACCGGGTTTGGTATTTCTGTCAACTTTCGGCCAATATGTTCCAACAGCTCCAGCCCCTGGGGAGATACTTCAGCGCTGCCGCTGGCAAAAAGAACGCTGTCTTTGAATCGAATCATTAGCCCCCGCTCATTGTCCAGAATCTGCACCTGTTCCATCAAATCGTTATCTCTTAAGAAGCTGATAAAATCTTCGCGGGAATGGCTCAGATCCTGCTGCAAGTGATTGATACCAAAAAGATGCTGAGAAAGCAGCTGTTTTTCCTGCAGCAGCCGGCTGTTTTCCATGGTGAGTCGCCCCACTTCCCTGTCCAGGTCGTCCACCTGTGCCGTCAAACGCAGGCGCAGTTCCTGGAGAGTATCAGACTCACTGGCAGATAAAATGAAAAAAACCATGAAAAAACACAGCATGATGGTGATCATATCACTGTAGGTAATGAGCCAGTTGTTGGAAAGTTCAATTTCATAGTCTTGACCGACGGCAGGTTGCTGATCAAATCTCAGGTCCAAAGGAATTCACCATCCTTTCGCCTTCACCCCGACGGGGGTAAATCAATCGGTCGTCTTCTTTCAGCATCACATTCATTTTATCAAAGACATTCCGGGCCGAGTCATTTCCGGCAATGAGAAGCACACCTTCCATGATCATGCGGTAACGAAGCACCATCTGCTCAATATATTCCCGCAGTCTTACCATGAGCGGAACGGCAATAAAGCTGGCGATCAGGCTGCCATAGAGGGTGCTCACCAGTGCGGTGGCCATGTGCCCCATAATGGCGTAAGTCTGGTCCAGATGTGACAGCAGACCAATCATGCCAATGAGGGTTCCGATGAGGCCAAAAGAAGGCGCCACATAGGAAACCACTTTCAGCAGGTTGTACGATTTGTAAAGGTTGGCACGCCGGGACTCAATGTCTTTTTCCATGATATTCTGAACCACTTCCGCTTTCTTGTAGTCATTCAGGAGAATCAGGGCATCCCGGACGAAGCTGTCAGTTTCACTATCAATGTCTCCATTCAGTGATAGCAGCCCTTCTCGCTTCACCTTGATGGAAATCAGGTGAATTTTATGCAGATCTTCCTCGTATGTGACGGGCTGGGTGAAACTGTCACGGATCAGTGTCACCGTTTCCACCACCGTTTGAAAGGAGAATCCAACGATGACAGATAGAATGATACCCGCCAGTATGATCTCCAGCGCGTAAAGGTTAAAGAGGGCCGCCATGGAAATACTGCCGCCGATGGAATGAATCATCAGCACCAGCATGATCAGCACGATGGGTACTTTGGTATTGTTAAGCCACGAAGCCTTCATGAAATCCATCCTTTATTCATATTTCTTTTTCTGTTTCTTGTGTTGTTTCTTGTGTTGTTTCTTCTCCTGCTTTTTCCGGCTGTCATCGCCAGATGCCCCTATTGTATCAGAAAGCCTCCTGGGAATAAATAAAAAAACCGGGAAAATCCCATTATGACCTTGCAGTCCTGTGAGACCATGTTATAATAGTATTCACCAGGCGGCACAGGGCCTGGCTTTTGTGGTGTCCGGAGGATTATGAGGAGGGATTTTATTGAAAATAAAAGGCATTGACAAGTTGAAACTCTACGACTTTAATAATTTAACCAAGTCGCTGAGCTTTAATATATACGATATCTGTTATGCCAAAAGCTATGAACACCGTCAGGATTACATTCGGTACATTGACGAACAGTATAATGCCACACGGCTCACAGAAATCCTCACCAACGTGACCCATATCATCGGCGCCAATGTGTTGAACATTGCCCAGCAGGACTACGATCCTCAGGGTGCCAGTGTCACTATGCTCATTGCGGAAGGCCCCGTGGAAACCCTGGGCGCCGCCAATGGTTCTGCCCGGCCGGGCCCGGACGCCGGACAGGTGCACAAAGAATCAGTGGTGGGCCATCTGGATAAAAGCCATATCACGGTACACACCTACCCCGAGAGCCATCCCGATAAAGGGGTCAGCACTTTCAGGGCCGACATTGATGTCTCCACATGTGGTCAGATTTCACCGTTGAAAGCTCTCAATTATCTGATCAAGAGCTTTGAGTCAGATATTATCATCATGGATTACCGGGTACGGGGTTTCACCAGGGACATGAATGGAAAAAAGTGCTTCATTGACCACAAAATCAACTCCATTCAAAACTATCTTCCCGCCAAGACCCGAAATCAGTACCAGATGATTGATGTAAACATTTATCAGGAGAACATTTTTCATACCAAGATGATTCTGCGGGAGTTTGATCTGGACAATTATCTTTTTGACTCAGAAAGAAATGAATTTGACCCTGCTGAACGGAAGAAAATCAAGAAAAAAATCAAGAAAGAAATGTCAGAAATCTTTTATGGCCGTAACATGGTCAACGTCTAAAAGAGCCCGCCGAATGATCCGGCGGGCTCTTCTAATAGATCAATACCTGACGACTGAAAAGCACTGACGCCGGCGTCATGTGAAGGCTGGCCAGATGGCCCTGGGGAGCCGATGCAGGTTGGAAGGCGTGACCGGTTCCCGGAAGCACATTGCCACCGGCATAAACACCGGTATGGGTGAGAAAAAATTCATCCAGCTTCTTTTCAGCCATCAGATGCCAGATCCAATGGGGAGATTCCACTGCCATCTGACGAATTCCCAACTGGCGCAACAGAGGCAGCAGGGTGTGAAAGTCGGGGAAATTATCATCCGGCAGGGTGATCACCACATGCCGGGGGTCGGTGCCTTCCGGGTCTTTTTCCAAATGCCGGTTCACCATCTGTGCCGACATGGCCGCCATGCCGGCAGTTTCCTGAGGGTTAGCACCGTCGATCACCCCATAGCAAAAGCGCCCGCCGGGGCAATCCACCAGTTCCTGACGGCAGGAACCCGGCACAACCAGCAGCACGGGAATCTGAGGCGTTGATAACACCGGGTGCTGCCAGGGCAAATCTCCCGGCCGCCGGGTGATCATCACATTCCAGGGGTTTCGACAAAAACGACTGTCATGGGCCTCCCGAAAAGCCTGAAGATCCGGGTCATACACATGGCCGGTGAACTCCGGCTCTTCCTTCAGGGTGCCGGTGCCCAGCAGTACGGCATCTGCCCAGGTGCGCACCAGATTCACCATCCACAGATCTGTTTTCCCCTGGCTGTGATCCAGTTTGTTGGCACTGGTGAGGGTTCTGCTGCTGGGTTCATTTTCAAACCCCAGGCGCCCGTCAAGGGAAAGCACCAGACAGCCGGTGAGATAGGGGCGGTCTGGCGGCGCCGCCGGAAAAAGAAGGGGGCCGTACACCCGTTCCACTTTTTCGGGAATCTGGCGAAAGTCTGCATTTTCTGCCATTTGACGTAACAGGTTTTCGTTTCTGTAAAGGCATTGTAACGGTAACTGAGATGCAGGAAAAGCGATTTTTTTCAGCATAACTGCCTCCGGTTTCACAATAGTCTATTTTTTGACAGTGTGTTTCTTGATGGTACGATTCCTGTGATGCTTCGCCTTTCAGCGATAATGAATGATCATTGCCTGATATGGGCAACAGATTTTCCTGGTCTAATATTTCTCCAGCATCAGTTTTTTCCATTTGAACAGCTGCGACAGTGAAATCACCACTTCACTGCTTTGGGCCGTCAATTTTTTGGGGATAAAGAGGGTAATCCCCTGATGCTGAAAAGCTTCGTAATCCTCCGGATTACTTTCGGGCTCCCAAAGATCAATCACCGCCACATCCACGGTGCCCGAGTGGCATCAACCCTGTTTGACATAGTGAATTCCTGCCTTGCCTCCGTTCTGAAGGATGTATTCCACCGCTGCTTTTTCCATGCTAATTTTCATGGGGTTTCACCCTTTCCATCTTGTGCTATAATAATACCACTGCAGACATCACCGCAGCCTGAAAGGAATCTAACGATGACACAACCATTTTTACCCGTTACACTGGAAGAAGCCGAAAAACGGGGATGGGAATTTCCCGATTTTGTTCTGGTAAGCGGTGACGCTTACGTAGACCATCCTGCCTTCGCCCCCGCTGTTATTGGCCGGTGGCTGGAAGCCCATGGGTTTTCTGTGGGGATCATTCCCCAGCCTGACTGGACCGACCCGGAGGCCTTTTCTGTTTTCGGCACGCCCCGGCTGGCTTTTCTGGTGACCGCCGGCAACATGGACTCCATGGTGAACCATTACACCGTCAATAAAAAGCGGCGCCGACAGGATGCCTACTCTCCCGGCGGCGCATCCGAAAAGCGTCCCGACCGGGCAGCCACTGTTTACACCCGCAAACTGAAGAAACTCTTCCCCAAAACACCGGTGATTTTAGGTGGGCTGGAGGCCAGCCTGCGGCGCATGGCCCACTACGACTACTGGGAAGACCGGATGAAGCCCTCCATTCTCATGGACACCAAGGCTGACCTGCTGGTTTACGGCATGGGAGAACGCACCATTCTGGAAATTGCCGAGGCACTGAACAGCGGTCTTGCTGCTGCCAGTCTCACCTTTATCCCCGGCACCGCTTTCTTTTCCCGGGATTTGGAAACTTTCGACACCCCCCTGGTACTCCCCTCCTGGCGCACCCTGCAGGATTCCAAAAAACAGGTGGCACGAAGTTTTCTCCGGCAGATGGATCACAACGACCCCGTCACCGGCCAGCCTCTGGCAGAACCCTACGACACCGGGTTTATTGTACAGCTGCCCCCGGCAGAACCACTGACCACAGCCGAAATGGACCAGGTGTACCGGCTGCCCTACCTCCGCCGCGCACACCCCCAGTACGACAAAGCCGGCGGCGTTCCCGCTCTGGATGAAGTGCAGTTCAGCCTCACCAGCAGCCGGGGCTGTTTTGGCGCCTGTCATTTTTGTGCCATCACCTACCACCAGGGCAAAACGGTGCAACCCCGCAGTCATGAGGCCATCCTTGAGGAAGCTGCCGCCATGACCCAGGACCCGGCTTTCAAAGGTTATTTTCACGATGTGGGCGGCCCCACGGCCAATTTCCGGCAACCGGCCTGTGAAAAAATGACCACCTCCGGTGCCTGTACTCACCGCCAGTGCCTCACGCCTCAGCCCTGCCCCAATCTGACAGTGGATCACCATGATTACGTGACCCTGCTGCAAAAGCTGCGCAAGCTGCCCCGGGTGAAGAAGGTGTTTGTACGCTCTGGCGTGCGTTATGATTATGTGATGGCTGATTCAGACCCCACTTTTTTTGAAGAGCTCTGCCGCCACCATGTGAGCGGCCAGTTGCGGGTGGCTCCTGAGCATGTGGACGAAAAGGTGCTGGCACTCATGGGCAAACCCTCCAAAGAGGTGTACGAAGCCTTCCGCAAGCGTTTCGAAGACTTTAACACCCGGGAAAACCTGAACCAGTTTTTGGTGCCCTACCTGATCTCCAGCCACCCCGGCTCTGATCTGAAGGCGGCCATTGAGCTGGCTCTCTACCTGAAAGAACTGGGCCACACCCCTGAACAGGTGCAGGATTTTTACCCCACTCCCGGCACTCTTTCCACTGTCATGTATTATACCGAAATGAACCCCTTTACAGAAGAGCCCCTTTTCGTTCCCAAAGAGCCGGATGAAAAGCGGATGCAACGGGCACTGCTCCAGGCCCGGCTGCCTGAAAACCACGCACTGGTGCGCCAGGCCCTGAATAAAGCGGGTCGTCGTGATCTGATCGGCCGTCACCCGGACGCATTGGTGCCACCCGGCGACGAAGTGAAAAAAGCAAAGCCTGCACCACCAAAATCCCAGGGGAGCAGGCGCAAAAATCACCGTTAAACAGACTGTCGCCAACATACAATGAAGATAACAGATTTGGTGTAAGTCAACCTCTGAACTGCCGGCATGATTGCCGGCAGTTTTCTTTTACCAATAAGCCGCTGCCATGCGGCGCAGCTGCTGTTCTGCCTCCGCCGACAGATTCATCCATTTCAGGTCTTCCTCCATCTGCTCCGGTGTTCCATGACCGGCCAGGTAACCGTTCACTCGGGCGGCGGTGGTGGAGTCCACAAAGGCATTAAAGGTGTCAAACTGACTTTTCACCTCGCCAAACAGCTCCCGCCGGTTCTGCAGATAATATTTCTGGTGGTAATCCTCGGCTGAGTAGAAGGTCACTTCTGACCGAATCACTGTCTGCACCTGCCGGCCTTTGGCAGCTTCCAACTGCTGGATGGAATTCTGCAGTATCTTGGCCTGCGTGTCGTCGTGGGTAAACACCATGCTGCGGTACTGGGCTGACCAGGCCCTTGCAAAGGGGTCGTGGTTTTCCCAGAAGATGTGAAGCAGCGCCTCATATGTGATCACTTCAGGGTCATAGACAATCTGAATGGTTTCTGTATGATCGCCAATCTGGTGGTACGTGGGGTTGGGGGTGGTGCCTCCGGCATAACCGACACGGGTGCGCATCACTCCCGGCTGTTGCCCGAACCGGGCATCAGGTCCCCAGAATCAGCCAAGGGCAAAAGTGGCTGTTGCTTCATGGGTGGTTTGATCATTGATTTCCTGCATTTCATCACCTCTTTCAGTTTCTGACGCGGGATTACCCGCGTGTTCTTCCCGGCAGCCAGTAACGACTGCCGCCACTAATACCCATAACAGCAGCAATCCCAAAACCGGAAACCGCCGCCTCTTCAGATTCTTGTTCACCGTACACCACTTCCATTCATCACATGGGTGTCGCAGGGCACCAACAGCACCGGCTGCTTTGACTGGCGGGCCACAGCTTCGGCAGTGCTGCCCAGTAACAGCTGCTGAATAAAGCCTTCCCCCCGCCGGGGCATCAAAATGAGGCTGACAGCTTCTTCATCAGCAATTTCAAGAATACGCCGGGAGGGAGTGCCGTCAGTGAGATGTACCGCCACTTCACAGCCAGCCGCTTCCAGTTCTTTTCTCATTTGCTGCAGTTCCTGCTCGTTCCGATCCCGCAGCTCCTGCCACATGGCTTCGTCCCGAACCTTCTGTACCACTGATACCAAGACCGCCGAATCAATATAAGGCGCCATGTTCAGCAGCTCCTGCCACACCTGCCGGGCGCAGGGAGAAAAATCAGTGGGAAACAAAATCCGGTTAAATTTCAGCCGACACACCGGTGTGTAATCTTTTCGGTTTACGTCTCTGAATTTTTCCACCAGTACTGGTACGGGGCTGAGGCGAACCACATCAAAGGTGGTACTTCCCAAAAACAGGCTGCGGATCATGCCGCCCCCATGAGAGCCCATGAGAATCAGCGAAGCCCCTTCTTCCACAGCTGTGTTAATGATTTCTTCCGGTGGAAATCCCATGGGCACCCGAATGCTCACCTGATACCCTTCCGCTTCCAGCCGTTTTTTTTCCTGTTGCAGCCGTTCTTCGTAGTGGCGCTGCACCTCCAGGGCACTTCCCTGGGCTCTCACAATGCTGACAGCATGAAAAAGTATCACTTCTTCCATTCCATGTGCTTTCAACTCCGCCAGGCAGGCCATCAGTTCCTGGGCCGGCGGTGAAAAATCGGTGGCCAGCAGTATTTTTTTCATCAACATCAAAAAAACCCCTCTCAGGCTTTTACCTTTAGTGGATATATACCCATCAAGGCTGGCTTTTAAGAAGAGGCTTTTAGGATGCATTTTTTTCAGATGCGGCTTTTTCGAAATGGATTACGGGGCCTGAAGGCTGTCCAGCAACAACTGTACGCTTCCGATGTGCTTCTGCACGTCTTCTCCCTGATGCAGTGCCAGATGAATCAAAAAAGATTCCACCAACACGTATAGGGTAAAGGCCATGCTGGGTGTGGGCATGTCCCGGATTTCACCTTTTTCAATACCCTGGTCCAGCAGTTCCTGAAAAGTGTGACGAATCTGTGCCATATGATCGTGCACCAACTCGATGGAGGGGTGTTCTTCCCGAATCATAATGAGCCAGAGGTCCACTAACACCACCAGTTTCCGATTGTTGTCGTACTCTTTGAGAATAGCCGGAATCAATTTGCGGATGGTCTGCAGGGGGCTTTCTGCCTCGTCGGCCAGAATGATCCGAAAATCGTCCCGCAGTGATTCAAACAGGTGGGCAATGGTATACTGCAATATTTCATCCTTGTTGCGAAAATACTGATAAATGGTGGTTCGGCCGATGCCGCAGGCACTGGTGATATCCACCAGGTGAGTGTTGTGAAAACCTTTTTGCAGAAAGGAATCCACTGCTTTTTCCATGATCATGCGTTTTTTGGCTTCGTAGTCCACAATTTTTGGCACTTCTTTCACCTCTTTAATGACGCATACGTCATTTATTTTCAATTTTTAGTGTACCATATCTCAGATATGTGGAACAAGTGTAACAACCTCAACAAACTTATTTTTATCAACAAACTTAATTGCAACAGCCTATTGCATTTTCTTTTCAGGCGCAACAGCCACCTGACAACCAATAATCACTTTACTCCGGCAATACCGAAGGTGACTCCTGGGCCACCACCCATTCCTGAATCACCTGATGCAGTTTCTCCATATCAATGGGCTTTGACAGATAGTCGTTCATTCCCACTGCCAGACACCGCTCTTTATCCTGCTTTAGTGCGTGGGCACTGATGCCGATGATGGGAGTGCGTTCTCCAAACTTCTTCTCGAAGGAGCGAATCACGGAGGTCACTTCAATACCGCTGATGGTGGGCAGTTGCACATCCATGAGCACCAGATCGTAGGCGGTGGTTCCGAACATGCGAATGGCTTCGAAGCCATCCTGGGCCAAATCCACCTGGGCCCCCAGCTTGCGGCAGATTTTGCGAAGAAGAATCTGGCTGATTTCGTCATCTTCCACAGCCAGAATGCGAATGCTTTCTTTCACATGGGAGAACATCCTTTGCTTCTGACTGGCTGCTTCTCCATTTCCTGCATGAAGTTCGTGGACACGCAGTGGAACCTCAAAATAGAAGCGGCTTCCTTCTCCCGGCGCACTGGAGAGAGACACGGTGCCGCCCATGAGCTCCACCAGCTTCTGGACAATGGCCAGTCCCAGGCCGGTTCCCTGATAGGACTTGGAATAGGAGTCATCCAACTGGGTGAACCGTCGAAAAAGCTTCTGCTGGTCTTCAGAAGCAATACCAATCCCTGTATCAGCCACGGCGAATCGATAAATGCCAAAAGGATTTTCATACCGAACCAGGTCTGCCTCCAGGGTTACTTTTCCCGTTTCAGTGAACTTGAAAGCGTTACTCAACAGATGATAAAGTACCCGGGCCAGCTTGCTCCTGTCGCCCACCACCTTCACCCGGCAGGCCTCCGGCGCTTCAAGAGCAAATGGCAGGTTTCGGCTTTCCCCCAACACCCGAAAAGGTTCCATTACTTCTTCCAGGGTTTGGATCAGTTCAAAGACCTCTTCCCGCAGTTCGATGCGCTGCGACTCAATACGGGCCACATCCAGCAGGTTGTTCATTGTTTCCACCATGCGCCCTGCCGACTCTGTGAGAATGTGTACCAATTCCAGCTGTTCCTGGGAGAGGGGAGTGCTTTCCAGCAGCATGGCGGCACCATAAATGCCATTCATCGGTGTGCGAATTTCGTGGCTCATATTGGAGAGAAACTGACTTTTCACCTGGCTGGCTGCCTCTGCCCGCTCTTTGGCTTCCCGCAGTTCCAGCTCTTCTTTCTTTCGCTGGGTGATATCGGTATAAATCGCCTGGTACCCCACAATCGCATCATCCACAATCACCGGGCCGCCTCTGACAATCACCGGCACCCGGCTGCCATCCTTGTGAACACGCACTGACTCCATCTCCACAAATTCATTCGATTGTGTCCGGCAGGAGACGAGTGCCGCCTCCTTCAGTAAATCTTCATCTGTAATGAGCGGGTCCAGCGACAACCCCACACATTCTGCCTCGGTATAGCCGAAAAGACGGGTGAACTGCTGATTGATTCTCACTATTTCGTGGCGGGTGTTCAGATGGGCCAGGGCTTCGGGAGAATACCTGAACAAAGACTCCAACACACTTTTCTGGTATCGCAGTGATATCTCTGCCTTCTTGCGCCGGGTAATATCCTGATGGGTGCCCACCATACGGGTTGGTTGACCATGTTCGTCCCATTCCACTGTTTTCCCCCGGGAAAGAATCCATTTTTCCTGCCCATCCTTGGTTCTCATGCGAAAAACCGAATGATAATGTGCCAACTCACCTGTGATGTATAGTTCTCTGATTTTTTCCATCCGTTTCAAGTCTTCAGGGTGAACGTGTGTCAGAAAAAAATCGTAGGTATGACGAACTTCGTCGGCTGAGAAGCCAAGCATCTGAGCCCAGCTCTCAGAAATAATATTTTCACCCGTCACCAGGTTCCAGTCCCAAATGCCCTCCTGCGCCGCCTCCAATGCCATTTTGGCCCGAAGCAGTGCATTCTGTGAAAAAGCGTGGTCACGCTGGGCTCTGCGGGAATAGCGACTACCCTTTGAATGAAAATACCGGTGCGTTATCCCTGGCATCAAGATCACCCCATCCTTTGCGGTCTCGTTTCAATCATAGGGTGAATACCCCATCTGGAACGTTCGCTAACATATAAAATCAAAAGAAAAGTACCCGCTCCCACAAGAGAAACGGGTACTTATTACCGGCCAAACTCACCCGGTGATGATATGTGGTCACTTGACATCATTTCTGATACAGTATGAGTGCTGTCAAACGGTTCATGCCAGATGAATCCAGTTGTTTTTCAGACCGTGGAGCACTGCCTGGGTGCGGTCGGTGACGCCGCATTTCTGAAAGATGCTGGTTAAATGATTCTTAACGGTTTTTTCGCTGATAAACAGTTTCTGGGCAATATCCCGGTTGCTCAGCCCCAGGGCCAGTTCCTGGAGAATTTCCAGCTCCCGCACTGTCAACCGGTCGGGGTCTGGTTCCTGAACAGCGCTGGAGAGTCGGTTCAGTTCTTTCAGCACTTTTCCCATGAGCACCTGGGGAATATAGGATTCTCCCCGGAATACCTGATGAATGGCATTCACCAGTTCATCGGGCCGCACATCTTTCAGCACATAGCCTGAAACCCCCGACCTGATCAGCTCCACCAGATATTCCTCCTGATCATGAATGGTCAGGGCAATGATGGGCAGTTGGGGGTGATGGGCCCGGATTTTTTTCACGGCAGTGATGCCGTCCACCCGGGGCATATTGATATCCATGAGAATGACGTCCAAATCCAGGGTGAGGGCTTTGTCAATGGCTTCCTGTCCATCCTCGGCTTCTGCAATAACGTGAATGGTGGGTTCCAGGGATAATACCTTCATCAAACCCTGGCGAATCAGCGCATGGTCATCGGCGATCATGACTCGAATGACCGGTTCTTCGACTTCTTTCATGCTGTTCACCACCTTACTTCCTTCTTCAATTGTCTTCTTCAATCATTTACTTCAATGATCTTCTTGTTTAGTTACTTTGTTTTCTTCTTTGTTTTTCTTCTTGACTATTTGCTTTGCTTTTCTTCCTCAAGAGGAATGGATACCAGCACCTGGGTGCCTTTACCCGGTGCAGACCGGACATCAAACTTGCCCTTCAGCAAATGTACCCGTTCGCCCATGCCGGTGAGACCAAAGCTGACCCCCTGCTTTTCCTGGCGCACCTTTGCCATATCAAAGCCACGGCCGTTATCCCGCACCATGAGATTGATGCGGTCTTTATGGTACTCGATGGTGATCACCACCTCCGGCGCTCCTGAGTGTTTACGGGCATTGGTGAGGGATTCCTGAATGATGCGGAAGAGGGCAATTTCCAGGGAATTATCCACCCGTTGCTCCCGCCCCATCACATTTAGTTCCACATGAATCTTGTAATCTTCCATGTACTGTTCTGTATACCGTTTCACGGCGGCCAGCAACCCCAGGTCGTCCAAAGACATGGGGCGCAGGTCAAAGATGATTTTTCGCACATCCTCCAGACTGCCCCGCACCAGCCACATGAGATCCTGAAGCTCATCCCGCACCTGGTCCGGGTTCACATCCATCAGCTTCAGGCAAAACTCTGCCCGCATCACAATGTTGGCAAAGCTTTGGGCCGGCCCGTCATGAATGTCACGGGCCACCCGGCGGCGTTCTTCCTCCTGGGCTTTGATGATGGACAGCCCCACGTTGTTGGTATGCTGCACTTCTCCCAGTTGGTTGAAGTATCCAGTCAAATCGTGGGTGAGGAGCTTCAGGGCCATGCTGATGCTGCTGATGAGGTCTTCTGATCGTTTTTTGGCATTTTCCAAGGTGCGCAGGTTCTGCGCCAGATGGTCCCGCTGGAGCCGCAGAATTTTTTCAGTCTCCCTTTTCTGCATCAGCTCCATCATTTTTTCATGGGCGGCATCATAGGTTTCCTTGATGGCTTCCTTGCTGTACCGGTTAAAATCCCGGTTCACCACCATCAGCTGGTTTCGCAGTTTGCGTGACTCATCCTCCAGACGATCCACTTCGCCAATCACCCGGTCAATGCGAATCTTGATGTCCAACAGCTGCCGCAGGCACCGGTCATACTCATTGCGCACGTCTGTTTCCAGCCGAAAAAGATCTTCCTTGCCCCGCTCCACGGCCTCGATGGTGTTGGCGATGACATTTTCAAGTTTCTTCATATCGAACACGGGAATCGCCTCCGGCATCATGCATTCAGGTTGGCTGGGCTCCCTGCCTTACGAACGTTCGTCTTTCACCTGGAACTGATTCAGGAAAGTTTGCAGTTTCTGGGATACCCGGGTCAGCCGCTTGCCGCTGGAAAGAATTTCCCGCAACCACTCCTGCTGCTTGTCAGCACTCCAGGAATCGTCTGCTGAAGCCATGGTTTCTGAACGGTTGACAATGAGTTTGGAGGCATAGTCCATTTCTTCCACCGTTTGATAGATGGAGCGAAAAAGCACACCCAACTGGCGATTCATCAGATTAAACCCTTCTGCCAAGTGCCCCAGTTCATCGGCTGCCGCCGGTTCCAGCTCTCCCGAGAAGTCTCCCACCGCTGCCTGTTCAGTGGCAGTCAGCAGCTGCTTCACTGGTTTTCCCACAGATTTCACAATGATGATTCGAATGAGCACCAGGCTCACCAATACCACACCCACAAAAATTTTCACCCACTGGAGAGCACTTTCCATGAGAAACTGCTGGGCAGGCAACAGGTCAGTGGTGAAGTGAAGGTAGGCATCCGTTTGACCCAAAACATTCGCCAGGGGAACCACAAAGAGCAGTACCGGCCGGTCACCGGTTTCGCTGGTGGTTTGCTGTACCTGCAAAACACCCTGTTCCATGGCGGCACTCAGCGCTCTTGATTGCATGTGATTGCCCAGGCGTTCCTGCTGGTCATGGGCCATAATTTCCCCTTTTATATTAGTTACGTAAACCTGGGTGATTTTGGGGTCCTCTTTCATGAGAGAAATGACTGACAACATGGGTTCGGTGTCACTTCCTGTCATGGCATTTTCCATGATTTCGCCTGCAAACATGGCAATGGACTTCCCTTGCCGTGTTTCCTGTTGGATTAATACCCTTTGGTTCATAAAATATGTCATGGTTCCCATCCCCAGCATTAAAAATGTGATGAGCAGGGTGATGGTCATGCTTACTTTAAAAGTGAGCGAAAAGCCTTTTCGTTTTTTGGCAGTCATGCGTTTCATCAGATTCCCTCTTTTCTTTGGTTAAGATCAATGACATCACCCGGCTGAATTCCCAGCCGACAGGCCTGGCCGGCGGCCATTTCCAGCACCCGGCAGGCACCGGGCACCTTCTGTCCCCAGGTATTGGGGGAAAGGGTGGCAGCCACCTGCAGCACCCGGTTGTGATCATCGAGAAACAGGACGTCAATGGCATACCCCATGCCCCAGGTATGAATGCTGTTGCAGGGTTCCAGCAGCAGACCGGTGTCGGCCGGCAGCTGCCGGGTGCCCAGCAGCCCTTTGAGACGGCTGAAAAAAGTATTGGCATAAATTACCTGGGTCACAGGTGCAATCATCCGTTCCGACATGACGTTCCCTCCCGATTTCAAGTCGATTTTCACTGAAACACCCGCATGATCTGAAGCACGGCCGGTCCCAAAAGAACGATGAAAATGGCGGGAAAAATGAACATCACCATGGGAATCAGCATTTTAATGGGGGCTTTCATGGCGGTTTCTTCTGCCCGCTGCCGTTTTTTCTGCCGCATTTCCTTTGACTGGATGCGCAGCACGTTTCCGATACTGATACCCAGCTGTTCTGCCAGTACGATGGAGCCCACAAAGTTGGAGAGGCTGTCCACATTCAACCGGGCCGCCATGTCTTTCAGGGCATCCCGCCGGGATTTGCCCATTTTGGTTTCCCGAAGCACCGTGAGAAATTCGTCGGAAAGCAGTCCGTTGGTTTTCTCCACAATTTTCATCAGTGCTCCCTCAAACCCCAGGCCCGCTTCCACACTTACCGTCAACAAATCCAACAGATCAGGCAGGGCCCGCTGCACTTCATCCCGACGCCGGCGCACCCGCCCCGAGAGCCAGGAATCAACCATGAACCAGCCCACAAAGAACAGGGGCACCATCATCATCACTGCCTGCCATTCCGGCCGGCCTGTCCGCTGAAAAAAGAGCCAGCATAGCCCTGCAAAGGCAAGGGCCAGGAGGGTTTTGATCACCATCCATTCCCGGGCGTTCAGGTTACCGGGGCGGCCGGCCTCCATCACTTTTTTATCCAGATCTGCTTCCCGGGTGAAGGGAATGACTGCCAGTACCAAATTGGCAGTTTTGCCCAGAACAGGCCGAAACATCCGCTGGTAGAGGGGGGCCGACAGTTCCTGCTTGCGAATGGGCACTTCTTTTTCTCCCAGCACATGGTCCATGCGCTGGGACATGCGCATTTTTTCTCCAAACACAGCGCGGTGCAGCAGCAGAAACAGGGTTCCTGTCAGGCCAAACACTCCCGCCATGGTCACGGTTATAAACATGTTTATTCCTCCTCAGTCATTCCCCGACTTTCCAGACTACACCCGAATACGAATGATTCTGCGGATAAAGAGAAAGCCCACCAGTTCGCCGGCCACTGCCATCAGCAGCATCACCCGTCCCACCGGGTGGGTGATCAGCTCCATCAGGTAGCTGGGGTTCACCAACAGCATGAAGAAGGCGAGAATCACCGGCAGAAACCCGATGACCATTCCCGACAGCCGGCCCTGGGCCGTGAGGGTTTTAATTTCCCCCTGCAGCCGCACCCGCTCCCGAATGGTTTCGGCAATTTTATCCAGCACCTCTGCCAGATTGCCCCCCACCTGTCGCTGGATGAGCACCGCGGTGATCACCAAATCCAGGTCATCACTGTTCACCCGGCGGCTCAGGTTTTGAAGCGCCCGTTCGGTGGAGGCTCCCAGATTCACTTCCCGAAAAGTACGGCTGAACTCTTTGCTGATGGGTTCAGGCATCTCTTTGCGCACCATGTCCATGCTCTGCATGAAGCTAAAGCCGGCCCGCAGGGAGTTTGACATGATGGTGAGGGCATCACAGATCTGGGCATTGAAGCTGGCCAAACGCTTGGCTCTGGCCCGTTTCACCAGAAAAAAGGGAATGAAGAGCATCATGGCACCGGCGGCCAGCCCCACCAGGGGATTCAATGTGGCACCGGAGAAAAACAGGAAGGTGATGAGCATGCTCGCCAGAGCCAGCGCCATGAATTCACCGCCGCTGAGGGGCACATCGGACTCTTCCAGCTGTTTGTCCATGCCCCGACCCATGCGGTTCAACAGCCGCAGGTTACCAAAGGCTGCCAGCAGTTTTCGGGGCAGGTCTTTGGTGTCTTCTTTTCGGGAAGGTGACGCCCCGTCTTCACTGCTGCTGATGGTTTTCACCCGTTTGGCCACACTGGGGCCGACGGGCTGCCGGGCCTGGTGAAACCCCAACACCAGCAGAAAGCCGGTGAGAAAAATCAATATGGATAACATGGTTAGATTCATGAGGACACCGCCTGTCTCTGACACTAAAAGATGGATGGGTTAAAAAGGGTGTGGGGCAACTGAATGCCGTTGGATTCCAGCATTTCAGTAAATTTGGGGCGAATACCGGTGGCCACAAATTCTCCAATGACCTTGCCCCGTTCGTCGACGCCGCTTTGTTTGAAGAGATACAGGTCCTGCAGGGTAATGACATCTCCCTCCATGCCCTGTACTTCGGTTAAGTGGGTGATGCGCCGGGATCCGTCCCGCAGGCGGCTCTGGTGAATGATCAGGTCCACCGCCGAGGCAATCTGTTCCCGGATGGCCCGCACGGGCAAGTCCATGCCGGCCATGAGTACCATGGTTTCCAGCCGGGAAATCATGTCCCGGGGGGTATTGGCATGGCCGGTGGTGAGGGACCCGTCGTGGCCGGTGTTCATGGCCTGGAGCATGTCCAGGGCTTCGCCACTGCGCACTTCTCCCACCACTATCCGGTCGGGGCGCATTCGCAGGGAGTTTTTCACCAGGTCACGAATGGAAACGGCTCCCTTGCCCTCAATGTTGGGCGGGCGGCTTTCCAGGGTAATGACATGGGGCTGCCGCAGCTGTATTTCTGCCGCATCTTCAATGGTGACAATGCGGTCACTGTCGGGAATAAAGGAGGACATCACGTTCAGCGTGGTGGTTTTACCACTGCCGGTGCCTCCTGAAACAATGACATTCAGTCGTCCCTTGACGCAGGCATCCAGAAATTCAGCCATCTCCCGGGTGAGGGTGCCAAAGTTGATCAGGTCTTCCACGGTGAAGGGATCGGTGGCAAACTTACGAATGGTCACCGTGGGGCCGTTGAGGGCCAGGGGCGGGATGATGGCATTCACACGAGAGCCGTCGGGAAGACGGGCATCCACCATGGGGCTGCTCTCATCGATGCGCCGGCCAATGGGAGCCACGATGCGTTCAATCACATTGAGCACATGGTCGTCATCCCTGAACCGAACCCCGGTGAGTTCCAGTTTTCCGTTCCGCTCGGCGTACACCATGCGGGGGCCGTTGACCATGACTTCGCTCACGGCTTCATCCTGAAGCAGGGGATTGATGGGGCCATAGCCAATGATTTCATCCACCATTTCCTGCTTCAGCCGCAGCCGGTCCATCCGCAGGTGCACCTCAGTGCCGGTTTCCTGCACCAACTGGTCCACCAGCTCTTCAATGCGCTTGACCACGGCTTTTTCCGAATCCTGCTCTGTTTCCTTTTCATCAGGCTTGGCATTTTTCAGCTTGTCCACAATTTTGCCGTGAAGCTCATGCTTCCAGGCCGCATGGGGGTCTGCCAGTTCCACCAGATTTTTCGGTTGCTGTTCTTCCTGGCTGCGGTCTTTTTCTTTTTTCTTTTCCAGCTTTTGTAATAATGACATGCCCCATCACTCCTAAAAGTTAAACAAACGGTTAACGACCATTTTATTCTTTCGGCTGCTGCGGCTCTTGTCGCCTTCCAGCAGGTTCAGCTCTTCCATCAGATTCATCACACTGATGGACACACCGGCATTGGGCTGGCTGATGACAAAAGGCTGGCCCTTGTTGATGGCGGTGCGCACCACCCGCTGGTCTTCAGGAATGGCGGCGGTGAGGTGGGTGTCCAGCGTGGTTTCCAGGTCTTTCACCTTGATGCCTTCCCGGTTCTGCTGGTTCAGCACAATACTGGTGCGGCCGGCATACTTGAGGGTGGCGAAAATTTCCCGGGCCGATTTCACATGTTTCAGGGTGGTCAGCTCCTGGTTCAGCATGAGGGCAATCACATCGCTGGCATCCAGCACATTGAGATTGATGTCGCTGTAAGAAGGCGCCGTATCCACCAGAATGTAATCATAATGGTTGCGAAGGATTTTGAGAATTTTTTCCACATGGTCAGCCTCCACCAGTTCTCCCTGCTCGGGGCTGGAGGGGGCGGCCAGAATCTGAACGCCGGTGAGATGGGGCACCATGTAACTTTCAATGAGGCCCAGATCCATCCCGTTTTCGTCCTGCACCAAGTCGGCAATGCTGCCCTTGGCTGCCACGTTCAGCATCACTGAAACGTCGCCGGAGGCCAGGTCCAGATCCAGCAGAGCCACTTTTTTCTGTGTCTGCCGGGCCAGTGCCACTGCCAGGTTGCAGGCCAGGGTGGTTTTTCCCACGCCGCCTTTGGTACAGAAGAAGCTGACGATCTTCCCCTTCTTCGCGTAGCGTTCCTGGATGGTTTCCTTCACCGGTGCGCCGCCGCCAAACTGCAGATTGCGCCGCTGCTGGCTCTGGTGCACCCGGCGAATGGTTTCAGCCAGTTCGGCAGAGGTGAGGGGTTTCACCATGTATTCCCGGGCACCGGCGGCCATGGCCTTGCGCAGGTATTCCTGTTCTCCCTGAATGGAGACAATGATGATGGCCGATTCAGGCACTTTCATGGAAATTTCTTCGGTGGCGCCGATGCCGTCGAGACCGGGCATGTTGACATCCATCAGGATCACATCCGGCTTCAGATCCATGGCCAGGGCCACGGCTTCGTGGCCGTCGCCGGCTTCGCCCACCACTTCCATATCATCTTCAAAATAAAGCAGTCGTTTGATATCTTCCCGTGTATTGGCGATATCGTCTGTCACCAGAACCCGAATGGGTGTCATGGGATTTCCTCCTTCTTCTCTTGGCTGGTTGATTACGTCACCTGGTTCATCGCATTAAGCCTTCCACGCCCACCATGGGAATCACCACCACCCGGTCGTCTTCCGGCGAGCGGAGGGACAACTGAATGCTGCCATACTGAATGGCCAGGGCGATTTGCTGGGCCTCTTCCGGTGCCACCATGAGGGTGACGGTTTCCGGTTCTCCCGGTCTGTCGGTGCCGCCAATCACCCGGTCATCAATGGCCAGTACCGGCACATGGTGAATGATGGTGGAGGTGGCGGTGTAGGTTTTTTCATCGGTGCTGCCGGTTTCCGGGTTGCGTGTCTCCACTTCATAGCGGAAGGTGACCAGCACATCCACACTGTCGTTGACTTCCAGCAGCCCATGGAGGGCACTCACATACCCCACGGGGATGGAGACGGCCCGCTTGCCCTCTTCCACCTTCACAGCCAGGCCTCCCTGCTGGTCTTCCCGTGACATGAGCTTCTGGCTCATCACCTGTTCTCCGGGGTATATCTCACTGCGGGCCAGCTTGCCCACGGCATCTGCCGGGTCCAGAATGGCACCGGGCATCACATATTCCACCGGCACCTCCACAAACTCCAGCATGCTTCCCTGAATGGTGGCCCGGGCGGGAATGGTCTGCTTGGCGGTGGCCACCTGGGTATAATTGCCGGAAAGCTGGTAGGTGGCTTCCACAGTGCGCATGTACTGGAAGGCGCCAAAGGCGGCTATGCCTCCAAAAAGAATAGCCAGCAGTAAAATCAGTTTATTTTTCATGGTTTGCACCTGCTCTCTTTATTGAATCAGCCTGGCAGCTGCCAGCCCATAATAGTCCTGGTTGAGGTCAGTGTCATATTCCATGCCATCCGGCGGAATACGCTCGAGAAAGTAGCCTTTCACATTGTTTTGATTACCGCTGCCCTCCACCTCCTGGGCAAAGAAGGCGGCAAAACCCACCACGGTGACGGTGGTTTTTCCCTGCAGTGTCTGGGGATCGTAAATGGGGACAATCATCACCCGGCTGCAGTTGGGTTGGTAATTTTCGTGGGTGCAGACCGGTGAATGCTGACACTGGTTAATGCGGAAGTTAACTCCGGTGGTGGTGGGGCCGGACATGTTTCCCGGTTCTGTGGGAATTTCATCCCCCACCCGAATAATGCCGTCGTAGCCATATTTGATGTTGTTCTCGTAAGAGGCAGCTCCAGGCAATCCAAGGGCCAGCGCCCCGTAGTTTCCAGGGCCGTAGTCGTCCTTTGATCCGGCTTTCAGTGTGTACGGGGTGTTGTAGAACAGCTCCTGTTCCGGGATGCCGAAGGGCACAATGCCCCGGCCGCCGGTGACCGCGCCGTACTGGGCGGTGGCACTGGCTGTGACGGTACCGCTGGAAACGCCGATCACCGGCCCGAAAACAAAACTGCGGTCACGGGTGGCAGTGACGGTGATCTGGCGGTTCTGTTCCCCGAAGGTGACGGTGACAGCCGATGCTTCCACATCATTATAGGCGGCGTAGCTTTTGGCAACGGCTTCTGCCACAGTTGTCTGAGGCAGCTCCCGGGCACCCGCCAGAGCGGCGGCATCCACTGCGTTCACCAGGCGGCTTTTCTCCAGCCGCAGGGCTCCCAGGTCAATCACCAGGGCACTGAAGCCAAAGGCAGCCATGAGAAAGACGGCGAAGATCACCAGCACCGACCCCTGCTCCTGTTGCAGCAGGTGTTTCATCCAACGGTTCATCCGATTTTTCATCTGATTTTTCATCCGTCGTTTCAAATTCAGTTGTGTGTGAAGGGGGGTTCCCCCCGTCATGGTTTTTTCCTTCATCGCCATCTCACTCCCTGCGCATGGTAGCCGATGCCGTCAGGGGCACCGGGTTGGGCAGATAATCGCCGATGAGGGGGGTGATCAGCGGCATGTTGTAGCGAATTTCAACCGTTACCGGCACCCCCGGCGGCCGGCTTCCCTCAGCGGGGGTGATGCTGAGAATCTGCAGCCGGGTGTCACTTTCTGCCAGGGTGACGGCTTCCCGAATGCGGGCTTCAATCTCTGCATCATTCTTGCCGATGGCCGCCACCCGTACCCCCTCCCGCACTCCGCTGGTGACGGTGATGTACGAGTAGAACACCCGGCCGAACTCCACGGTGCCAAAAAGCAGCAAGACGATGATGGGTAAGATCAGCGCCAGTTCCACCAGTGACTGGCCATTTTCATTTTGAAATCCTTTTATGGATCCGTTCATCCGTCGTTTCATGCTTTTCCCACCTTTACCCCATAAAATATGCCAGAAAAGTACCTGCCGAAATGGCAATGCCGTACGGAAAAGCGATGGCCCGGGGATGCTGCAGTGTTTCCAGCACCGCTCCCCGGGGAATCATCAGCAAGAGTGACGTGAGGGCGGTTCCCAGCCGGCGGAAGGTCTCTCCCATTGCCTTCCTGCGGGCCAGCAGCACCAGGGCGATAACCCCCCCGGCCAGCGCTGTCATGAGAAAGGCCTGAAACACAAACGCCGGTCCCTTCAACAGCCCGATGACCCCCAGCAACTTCACGTCTCCGGCGCCGATGCCCCCCAGCATGAAGGGAATCAGCAAAAGACCCATTCCCGCCAGAAAACCCAGCAGGCTGGTGGTCAAACCGGAAAAACCCTGACCCAGCGTGTTGGCCGCCAGCCCCAGCACCAGTGCCGGCAACAGCACCTTGTTATAGATTTTTTGTTCCCTTAGGTCGGTGACAAGGCAAATGATCACGGTGACCAGCAAGATCACATCTGTGGGTTTCATGTGATTTCCATCCTTTCCCTGGTAGAAAAAGGACCCTGAGCCAGATTGTCAGGGTCTTTCTCCATTGGCTTCATGTTCATCCACTGAAGCGAATTATTGCAGTTCGTCAGCCACTTCCTGCATTTTGGTGCCAACACCGCTGCCCAGAGCGATGAGTGCGCCGATGACCACAACTGCCACCAGTGCCAGAATTAGTCCGTATTCTGCCATACCCTGCCCGCTTTCGTCTTTTACCAATGCCATCATTTTTTCCATCATTTTGTTAACCTCCTCATATTTTCCTTTGTTTTTTAACCCGTCTCGTCAATCAAATCCCATCAATCAAAAAGTTCTGTCGTCCTGATGAATGATTCCTGAAGGCTGTTTCCCAAAGCTCCCAGCGCTGTGAGTACCGCCAGAAAAACAAAAGCGAGAATCAGGGCATATTCTGCCAGTCCCTGGCCAGATTCCTCCATCAGCAATTTCATCATTGGTTTCAGTGGGCGTCACCTCCAGATTCTTTTTTCGATGTGGTGAATGATTTCATTATACGGGGGATTAACTCGACACACATGAACCATTTGTCTGGTTTAAATAAAAAAGCAAGTCCCAATTAGTCTGGGACTTGCGGTGATTTCGTAGGACCTTTGGTCCTGGGTCTGTTGGTTATTGGGGTGAATGGTGGGGAATTGTTTTGATTTAAAACCAAACATTTTGTGCAAATCTATTTCTTTTGAAAAGATGTAAGAGAAAAGCCATATTGCCAACGTAGTACTTGGTGAAAGGAGTTGAGAGAATGTCCTTTTCAGAGAATGAGCTCATATCTGAACTAAAAAAGCGGAATCTCAACGCTTATGAATATCTTATCAGCACCTATACCAAGCCTGTCTATTATTTGACCTATCGCATTTTAAATATCGGCAACAGCAAGGAAGATATCGAAGAATGTGTTTCAGATGTTTTTCTGGATGTCTGGTTAAAAATCGTTGATTTCGACAGCGCAAAAGGTAACTTCAAAACCTGGATATTGATCCTGGCCAAATACAAAGCCCTCACCTATAAGCGTAAGCTGAAGAAAAATCACATGGACAACATTGATGATTACCAGCTTGAAGAGTCTGTTGCCATTGAAAACCAGGTCATCGACAGGGAAACCCAGCAAAAGCTGCTGGATACCATTGAAAGCTTTAATGAGATTGACCGGGCACTTTTTATCCGGCGCTATTACTTCAACGAAAAAATCGAAGATATCATGCACACTTTTGGGTTAAGCCGTTCAGCGGTTGACAACAGGCTCTTAAGAGGCAGAAAAGTGATCAAGGAGGCCTTGTTCCATGACTGAAAAGCAAATCCAGACGTTAATGCAGCAACTTGATAATGATCTGTTGGCAGAAGAGTTTCACCATACACTGGGTGACCTTGACATCGATGTTGACGCCATCAGTCAAAAAACCTTTGCCAAACTGAAAAAGGAGCGATTGAAAATGAAACGAAAAAGAATGTATCCCCTACTGGCAGCATCATTGGTGGCAGTTGTGTGTGTCAGCAGTGTCTATGCTTCCGATATTTCAGATTTTGTTAAATCATTCTTTCCCCAAAAGGCCATCTACTCGACCGTTGTGGCCGGGGAAGCCTTCTATCTGGATACACCCCTGCCCTTGAATGAGTCAAACAAGCTGGAAACCGTGATGTTCACCGAGACTGGTTTGGAGATGACCTTAACCTTCCCATTGGCCGAGGATAAACTGCCGGAGATCACCGTTGTCACTGAAGATGGTCATCACTACAAGCCCGGTGGCTACGGTTACGAAGGTGATCATCTGCTCCTCAGCTTCTGGAATGAAACCGATGAAAACTACATTTTTTTCCCCACCAATGCCTTTGAGTTGATTATTGAAGAGAACAGCTATGCAGTCCGTTTAACCGAAGGCACCTCTGTGGTGAATAACGGTGAAATCAAGCCAGCCGAGGAAACTACTATCGACTGGATTAGGGTGGGTTACCAAAAAACTGATCACGGCGTCCACATTTTAACCAACTTTGACGACCCCGAGCTGAGATTGGTCAATATCGGAGAACCGATGTATCGAGAAGTGACTCAAATGTTTAAGAATGAAAATGGCATCATAGGTTCCGCCACTTCCCCAATGACCCATCCACTCCTGGGCTATGACGATGAGAACAACGTTTATACCTATTCACTGGCCCAAGATGCCGTTGGCAGGCCCATCACCCAGTTCGAGGCGCAGGTTCCTGATGGCAAAAAAATCAATCTGAAGATTCCCAGCCTCATTGTTGGCTACCAAAAAACCTTCGACAGCTTTAACGTGAATATTCCTGAAATAAACGAAGAAGTAACCATTGACCGTGAAATTGACCTGAACTTGCAGAAAATGGTTTTGCAAAGCATCAAAAGAACCTCCGCAACAACAGCCGAATTAGTATTTGGCGTCAATACAGGAGGCTCCAATGAAGTCACTGTTCGTGATGTGGATTTTTACAGTGAAGATGTCTTCAGCGGTGAAAGCGTATGGCAGGGCAATACTTGCACCATGACCATCACCTTTGAAGAAGACCTGACAAGTGCTGCATTCAACGCCAGCTGGCCTACCTTTGAAGTGAAAGGTGACTGGGAAATGATGATTGAATAAACCGCTGTGATATTAAGCTTGCTGCATGTTGTTGCTGATGCTACACATGCATGATTGATGATGGTTGAAAAATATAACCCTGGGGACTGCGTCCCCAGGGTTATCAATTATCTGTGGGCAATGGAAAGATGCAACGGTTAGGAGTAACCCATTAGGTTATTTTCCAGAGAAAGTCAGCTGAAGATTTCCATCCCCTTCAATTAGTAAGTCAATTACTATGATGTCTTCATCTCGATAGCAGTACAAAAAACTTTCTTCCCATGTTTTGATAACTTTTCAGGATTTTGCTGACGGTGTAGGTCTCGAGAAGCGCTCCTCTCATGGCACCATTCATCGCTGTTTCAGCACTGCTCCATTTTGTCAGGTAACAAGCAAAACCCGTGTCGTAAAAATACAGTTTTGGTGTTTTGACAGTACGCTTGAGAACACCATTGTGGTAGGGATGCAAATAGAAGATGATCCCCAGAGTTTCAAGAGAAAATCTTTATTACTAACGTATTACAAAGAGGCCTTGTTCCATCCTCAAAATCTATCTGTTCAACGATTGTGGCCGGCGAAGCCTTCTATCTTGAAGCACCCCTGCCTCTTAACTGAACAAACAATCTGGAAACCGTTGTTTTCAGCGTGACTGGTTTGGGGCGTCTCTGCGGTTTCCGAGGTCCGGAGATGGTCCTATGGTTGGCTCCATCACCATCACCCCTTTTAGTGTCTAAACAGGAGCTTTCTCATGCTTGATGATTGACAGGAATCAAGAAATGTAATACAATGTATTCATAAAGGAAGGAGTGTTTGACATGACTACTATTTCGTTGCGGCTAAGCGACGATGACAGCACGTTGATCAAAAGATACGCTCAAATGCACGGCGTTTCTGTGTCTGAATTAGTCAGACAATCCGTATTGGAAAAAATTGAAGATGAGTATGACTTGAAAGCCTACGAAAAAGCTCTGGATGACTTCAAAAAGAACCCCATCACTTATACCCTTAATGAAGTAGAAAAAGAGTTGGGGCTAAAATAATGTATCTAGTCAAGTTCACAGAGAACGCCAAAAAAGAACTTCAAAAACTGGATAAGCATACCAGTAAATTACTCCTTGCCTGGATCAGAAAAAACCTGGAAGGAACGGATAACCCCTGGCAACACGGAAAGGGACTCACTGCCAACAAACGCGGCCAATGGAGGTATCGGGTGGGAGAATACCGTTTGCTGGTCGAGATCAAAGACACCGAATTAATCATCCTGGTGCTGGCTGTAGGACATCGAAAGAATGTATACCTGTAGGAGCAGCTTGTTCTATTTGTGTCTCTGTTCGCAAAAGACGCCGACCAGGGTTGATCTGGTGGCGTCTTTTCCTTTGCAGGTGATCATTCTACCCGACAGTTTCAGAACAGGCAACGTTGTCAAAAATCGGTCATTTGGGACCAGCATCAATCTTCGCTCTTCAACTCCACACATCTCTTACTTCAGCGCAATATAAATATCAATATCAGCCTCTTCCCAGTCACTGTTCAGATACTCTTCAAAATCTCCGGTGAAGCTTCTGTCCAGATCCAGTTTCCAGATTTCTCCCCAGGCTTCTGCCACAGCAGTGACCATGTGCCCATGCACCGAGAATTTGGCATATTTGCCCGCGGGGATTGTTTTCACTGTCAGCTCATCATTCGCTGCCTTCGACACTTCATTACCAGCAGTAACGCAGTATTGGTCTTCGGTGTAGTCTGAGTACAGGCCAATGGCATGGTCGTTCACCTTGTTTTTGATGGTGGCATTCACGCCGCCCTGGTAGAGCTTTTCCCAGAGCCCGCTGATGATTTCTCCCATTTTGGGATCGTTGTTGCCGGTAACGGCGCTGACTCCCACAACGGTTTTTTCTGCCAATGTGACGATTTGATAATTCATTTTTATAACCTCCTTGTGTTTGGTAAGGTCATTATATCCTCCCTAATAAGACAACTGTATGTCATATTAAAAAAAGTTATTCGTATTTTTTCAACATTTTTTCCAGTTCTCGTTTCATTTCCCCGCGCACATCCTCTGGTTCCAAGATTTCACAGTGGCTGCCGAAGGTGGTGATGTAGTGAAAAAGCCATTGCCCCTTTGGGTACTGAATTTCGGCGATGAAACTGCCGTCTGCCAACTGCTGGTAACTGTCAAACTCATCGTAGACCCGAAAGGCCATGGATGGGGATATCTTAAGCTTCAGCTGCACAAAGGTTTCCTGAAACCGGGTTTCCTGGGAGAAGATCTGTTTGGGCGACGGGCGCTGAAAGGTTTCTTCCTGTACCTGAAGTTCTTTAATGCGCCTTAATTTAAAGAAACGGAAATCTGACTGCTGCCGGCAATACCCATACACATACCAGGCTCCGCTTTTGAAGCAAAGCTTGAGGGGTTCTGCTTTTCGCATGGTGGTTTGCCCCTTGGCGCTGTTGTAGGCAAAAGTGATGGTGCATTTGCCCAAAATGGCGGCTTTCAGGGTGCTGAAGGTTTCCATCTCTGTCTCCCCATTGGCCCAGGAGGAAAAGTCGATTTCGATCCAATCGGTATCTGAATCTCCAAAAAGGCTACCCAGCTTCCCCAAGGCTGTGTCCGTTTTCCCCTGATTCACCGCACTCATTGCCTTTAAAGAAGCCATGATCTCTTCTTTTTCTTCATCAGTGATCACGGCTTTGTTCAGCACAAAGTCAGGCAACAGGGAAATACCCCCACCCCGGCCTTTGCTCATGTGAACGGGTATGCCTGCGGCTGAAAGGGTTTCAATATCCCTAAAAATGGTTCTTGAAGACACTTCAAACCGTTCTGCCAGTTCTCTGGAGGTGACGGTTTTTTTATCCAGTAAAATATAGATGATTTCAAACAGGCGATTGATCTGCATGCGCCCACCCCCTGTCAGTATACCCCGATGGGCGGCCTGCCACAAGCCGATTCTTTTCTGAGGAAGTTCTCAAATTTCTGAACAGTGGTACCGTGAGATGCCCGTCACCACCCATCAGCACCTCGAAACAGACTGCAGCTTGTTGAAACTATGAAGAACCCTGTGAAACATGATAGATTCTTTTACGTCTTTGTTGATAGAATGAAAGCGATTCACCACCATTCCTGTGAGGAGATGTTTTGGATGAAAAAAAGTGTTCTGTCACTGATTGCTGGCATCCTTTGTCTGGCGTTACTGTTCTCAACTCTGACGGCCTGTGGAAGGAACCCGGATCCGCTGGAAGACCCATCCCCACCTGCAGAAGAAAGCCCTGCCGCCGGCGATGAGGCCGCTGTTTTGCCACCGCTGGCACCACTTCTGTCGGCGACAGCTTCCTTTGCCTCTTACCAGGAGGTTCCCACGGCCTACACCCCGCAGGTGCCTGCTTACAGCGTGGCCCCCGACCTGTCCAACATCACCAATCTCAGTGATTTTGAGTTCTCCCCCGCCGCCATGCGGCTGCTGGCTGAGAACGGGTTTGTGGTGGTGCCCAATGACTATTATCAGGAATTTTTTGTGGTGTATGAAACGAATCTGTATGAGCCTGTTCCCGGCTTTATTACCACCGACTCCATGCTTCACAACTATCATCTGTTCTTCAGCCATTTGCTCCGGGTGACGGAGCGGGACCACCTGGTACCGGAGCTGAAGGCCCTGACATCTGCCATGATGACGGCCACAGAATCTCAGGCCGCCGCCCTGGAAGGCACCGACTGGCACAATGCCGCCCTGCGAAACCTGGCCTTTTTGGCGGTGGCAGGAAGACTGCTGGACCCGGCCATGCCGGTACCTGAAGCGGTACAACCGGTGGTGGCAGAAGAGCTGGCCCTCATTGCCGCCCATGAGGGCATCACCATTTCGCCGATGATGAACCTGGGACAGCAGCAGTCTGAGCTGGATGCCCTGCAGGAGGATTATTCCCAGTACATTCCCCGGGGTCACTACACCACTGATGATGCACTGAAGTCCTATTTTCAGACCATGATGTGGTATGGCCGCATGACCTTTCGCCTGAAAAACGAGGATGAAACCCGCTCGGCACTGCTCCTCACACTAGCCCTCTCAGAGGAAGACAAGCTGACCCGTTGGGACCGAATTTACCAGCCCACCAGCTTCTTTGTGGGAGACAGTGACGATCCGAATGTGATTCAGTTTCAGGAGCTGATGTACCAAATTTACGGCAATCAGGTGACGGCAGCCCAGTTTCCCGGTGATGCCGCCAAATGGGAAGCCTTTCGGAAAGAAGCTGCCAAACTGCAGCCGCCCCAGATCAATTCCATTCCCATTTTTGATGAAAGCCTTCACCCGGACCGGGCCGCTGAAATCACCGGTTTCCGGTTTATGGGCCAGCGCTTCACCCTGGATGCCGCCGTTTTTCAGCGCCTGATTTACCGGGAAGTGGGAGAGAACAGCCAGGGACAGCGGCGGATGCTTCCCAAAGCCCTGGATATTCCCGCCGCCCTGGGTTCTCAGGAGGCTTACCAGTTGCTTGAAGCCGCCGGAGAGACAGATTATGCCGGGTATGCGGAAAACATGACCAAGCTGCAGACTCATTTTGAACAAGTGCCTCCCCAGTTCTGGAGCGGCACCCTGTACCAGGGATGGCTCTATACCCTGGATGCCCTTCTCACCACCCCAGGGGAAGGGTACCCCGCCTTTATGCAAAACCAGGCCTGGACCCGGAAAAACCTGAACACCTTTCTGGCCAGCTGGACGGAGCTGAAGCACGACACGGTGCTCTATGCCAAGCAGGTATATGCCCAGATGGGGGGCGGCATGGAGGACAAGGACGACCGGGGCTATGTGGAGCCTAACCCGGAATTGTATGCCCGCCTGGCTTCTCTGGTGAGCATGACCCGGGAGGGACTGGACCAGCGGGGACTGTTGAATGAGCAGGATGGGGAGAGCCTGGAGCGACTGGAGGCGTTGGCCCTTTCGCTGAAAACCATGTCGGAGAAACTGCTGGAAAATCAGCTGCTCACTGATGAAGAATATGATCTCATTCGTTCTTACGGCGGCCAGTTGGAGCATTTCTGGCTGGAAGCCCTGCGGGATGAAGGAGTGGATCATCGTTCGGCCCTCTCTGAAAACCCTGCCGCCTTGGTGACTGATGTGGCCACCGACCCCGGCGGCCAGGTGCTGACAGAGGCCACGGGAACCATTTTTGAAATCTATGTGGTGGTACCGGTGGATGGCAACCTGCGGGTTGCCCGGGGAGGCGTCTTCTCCCATTATGAATTTCCCTGGCCCCTGAACGACCGCCTCACCAATGAAAAATGGCGTCACATGGTGGACACCGGTGAAACACCGCCGCTGGCCTCCTGGACAGAAAGTTATGTAGCCCCATGAAACCCCTGAGTGCAGCAAGACGGCCCTCCCCCCCGGAGGGCTTAAGAACCCTGACACTGTTACTGGCTCTATTATCAGTGCTGGGGCTGTTACTGGTGCTGTTATTAGTGCTGCCGGGAGAAAGGAACCCAGATGCCGAAAAAGCCATGGGCAAAGATCCCAGCCGGGTATTGAGTGGTGTTACATCCGAAAACGAAAAGGGTGGGGACGCTGCGGTTGGAGTTGAAGGGAACGCTACGATCCGAGTTGAAGAGAATGAGGCAGGGAACGATGAAAGCAACGTCGGAGGTAACCATGCAGGCAGTGTTGCCGGGAGCGGTGGAAGCACCGGTGAAGAAACCCTGGCTGAAAGCTTTGAATCCTTTAGGGCCCGGCGGATGGCTTTGCCTGAAACCGGGCCGCCCATCACCCTGGTGGCAGTGGGGGATGTGATGTTATCCCGCTATGTGGCCCGGGTGGCCCGGGAACATGAAAATCCGGGTTATCCGCTGGAGCAGGTGCGGTGGCTGTTGCAAAGCGGCAATATCACCCTGGGGAATCTGGAAAATCCCCTGACCCCGGGGCGGGAAATCAAGGTGCCTGAAATGGTGCTGCGGGCTGACCCTGAAATGGCAGTTGCCTTAAAGGAGGCCGGTTTTACGGTGATGTCGCTGGCCAACAACCATGTGCCGGATTTCGGTCATCAGGGGGTGCTGGACACCCTGCACCACCTGACAGCCGCCGGCATCACCTCCATGGGAGCGGGAGAAAATGAGACAGCTGCCTATGCCCCCGGTTTTGTGACCGTTGAAGGAACCACTTTTGCCTTTCTGGGGTTTTGCAGTGATGTCTTTCTGCCCCCGGGTTATGGGGCGGCAGACCATCCCGGGGTGGCTCTGATTCAGCAGGAAAAAATGGCGGCTGCCATTGCTGACGCCGCCAAAAAAGCTGATTTTGTGGTGGTTGCCCTTCATGCAGGCACCGAGTATGACCCCACCCCCGATGACACCCAGGTACAGGCCGCCCGTCAGGCGGTTGATGCGGGGGCCGACCTGGTCATCGGCTCCCACCCCCATGTGATTCAGCCCCACGAAGTGTACCGGGGGAAACTGATTTATTACAGCCTGGGTAATTTCGTTTTTGACCAGCTGTGGTCGGAGGAAACCCGGCGGGGACTGGCGGTGCGCCTCACTCTGCAGAACAACCAAATACTACAGGCGGAGCACTGGGAAGTGTACACAGATGACCAAGCCAGGCCCCAGGTGCAGGCGGCCTGGCTGGCGGGGGACCCCATGCCGCCCCAGCGGCTTTTTCGGGAAGAGCAGGCAGACCTGAATGCCGATGACCACCAGGAAACCTACACCCTGCGAAACGGCCGTCTCACCGTCACTGACCACCATAAGGCTCTTCTGTGGCAGTCACCGGAAGAATGGTGGATTGACGATTTCTATGTTGGTGATATCACCAACGACGGCCGACAAAACCTGAGCCTGTCGGTGTGGCGGGAAGGCAGTTATGGTCCTTACCGGCCATTTTGGGTGGAAACCAATGACACACTGGTGCGCAACCATCTGTTTGTCTACCAGATGGAACCTGGCGGAGAGCACCCTCTGGCAAAGCCTTCCCTGAAAGCTGTCTGGCAGTCTTCCCATCTGGCCCGCCCCAATCACCAGGCCTTTATCGCTGAAATAGACGGAGACAGCCAGAACCATCTGGTGGTGGTGCAGGGGGACTACGAAGACCCGCAGGCAGGCGAGATTGCCTTCTGGAAATGGAACGGCTGGGGGTTTTCCCCCAGCCGTTAATAGATCACCCATCCATAGACTTCCTGGCCGTTTTCATCCACCAACTGTAGCTGAAGCCACAGGTTATAATCGGAATCCACCTCATAATCGGTGACATATATGTCGCCGTCGCTGGTGATCTCTCCCATGAAAACACCTTCAAAGGGGTCTGACCACACAGGGGTTCCCGATGCCACATACACCCAGGTAAACCAGAGATCATAGCCCAGCTCATAGAGAGCCTGCAGTGTTTCATCATATTCATGGTCGCCTTCAAAATCGCCGTCATAGCCTTCGAAAAATTCAGTGACAGTGATGAGGTCCACCTTGCGGTCAGAGAATCCCTCGAACATGACGGAATAACCCTGTGCATGGTAGCTTAGCAGGTGAGATTGATTGGATGCCCCGATTTCATCCCATTCCGGATCTCCGTAGACCTGACGCACCTCATCGAATGCCGCCTGGGAAGAAATGCCCGGCAGCTGGCGGAAACCCAAGAAAATCACTTCCCGCTCAGCACTGTATTCATTAATCATGGCATAAAAATCATTGTATTCGTAGAAAGTGCCCCCTTCCCAGTAGAAGGTGCTGGCGGGCTGCCCGTGGCGCTGGAAGAGCTCCGCCTCGCTGATGCCCAGCAGGTCCAGGCGCCCTGTCTGATTCAGGGCCCTGTAGAGATCCACCGGTACCGGTTGTTCCTGCACTGCTTCTTCCTGAACGGGTGCCAGACCGGCAGCTTCTGTTTCTTCAGTCACTTCCACCGGTGCTTCCGTTGGGGGCGTTTGGGTTGACTGTGCTGGATCTGCGCCACTATTGCCTTTGCCACCTCCCAGGTTCATGCCCACCACCAGGGCAATGACCACTGCGGCGACAACCACCCCGATGCCCAACAGCCATTTTCCGGCACCAGGTTTGGCTGACTGCCCAGCTGACTGCCCAAAGGAAGGTGCACTCTGATAAAGGGGAGATTCCCCTGGTGAAGTTCCCGGCTGCGGAAAGGAAGGTGCAGTGGCTGACGGGTCTGTCGAAACCGGCGGGACTGCTTGCGATAAAGGAGGTGTTAGTGACGATGGTGCTGGCGATGATGATGGTGATGACGAATTCGAATAAGATGCATGCTGCGATGAAACAGGTGAAACAGCTGAGCTTAACGATGATGACTGGGACGATTCAGGAGGCAGAGGTGGCGACTGAAAGGGGAGTGCAGGAGCTGCTTTCCCTGAAGCCATCATTCCCGTGGCCAGCGCTTCCTGAAAATCTTCTGCTGTCTGAAACCGGTCTTTACCCATGACTGCCATGGCCTTCAGCAGTGCTGCCTCAGTGCCCTGAGAAATAGCTATTCCCATAGCTGAAGGAGGAATCAGTTCATCTTCTGCCAGTCTGTCCAGTGATTCCGGCGGCATTTGGCCGGTGATGGCCCGGTACATGGTGGCTCCCAGGGCATACAGATCTGTCCAGGGGCCCTGGTGGCCTTTTGACCGGTATTGTTCTTCGGGGGTGAAGCCGGGCTTCATGATGATGGACATGCTGCGCCCTTTATCCTTCACTGCCTGACGGGCGGCTCCAAAGTCAATGAGCACGATTTGCCCCTTGGCTGTCATGAAAATATTGTCGGGGCTGATGTCCCGGTGAAGAATGCCGGCCCCATGAACTTCTTTCAGGGCTTCCAGCACGGGCATCATGATCATCACCGCCTGTTCTGCAGGTATTCGGTCCCCCTGCTCCTTTACGTACTCTTTCAGGGTAATGCCTTCGATATAGCTCATGACAAAATAAGCTGTCTCATTGGCCTTGAAAAAATCCCGTACCGATACAATGTTGGGATGGCCTTCAAAACGGGCCAAGGTTTTGGCCTCCTGAAGGAATCGTTCCAGCCCATCATGGTAATGAAGTCCCAGGCTTTCAGTGTGGACGCTGACCTCCTGCCGGCCATGACTTCGGGAAGCCAGGTCCTGAGGGAGGTATTCCTTGATGGCCAGCTTCACATCCAGCATTAAATCACGGGCAAGATAGGTGATCCCAAACCCGCCCTGCCCCAGGGCCCTGCCCACCAGGTATTTTCCCTGCAAAATGGTGCCTGGAGGTAAATGCATCTGTGAAAGGGGACCTGCACCATGCTCCCATCCGCATACAGGGCAGATGATTTCCTCATCCCGGTCTCTCATGCAGCCTCTGCACACCTTATCCTCATTGGTCATGCTTCATCGCCTTCTTCCATTCCTGAATTCAACTGTTCACTCTGATAATACCATTTTTTCAGGCTGGCAATCAGCCTTTATCAGAAGTCGCCATCACAAAAACGGCTGGAGGTTTTCCCCCAGCCGTTAAAGATCATAATGTGTCCAGAGACTGATGATTTTCACAACTTGTTCTTCTTCAATTACTTCATACACCAGGCGGTGCTTGATGTTAATACGCCGGGAAAAAGCGCCCTTTAAATCCCCCTGCAGCTTTTCAAAGGCAGGCGGTGTTTGATAGGGGTTGTGACGAATCACATCGATAAGGGCTTTTGCTTTTTTATCAAGCTTTGCCGCCTTAAGATTCGGAATATCGCCCACTGCTTTTCTGGTATAAACAATGGTGTAACTCACCATTTGACCTCATCTTCAGGTACACATTCGTTGATGGGAGTTCCCAACCCTTCAGCAATTTTTTCTTTCATTCCCGGCACGGAAGAAAGATGCAATGTCTCCATCAGGCCATTATAGTCTTCTTCACTGATGATCACGGCATTGCCATCTTTCGTGGTGATATTCACCGGTTCATTGTATTTAATGGTCTGCTCCAGTATCACAAACAGGTTTTTTCTGAAATTGGTGATGTTGGTATTGTACATCAGAACCACACTCCTTGTATGTACATTATAATGTACATATGGAGCACTTGTCAATCTTTCCCTTTACCGGAAGCCGCCGCCTCCGCCGCCTCCACCGCCACCACCACCGCCGGAGAACCCGCCCCCACCACCGCTGCCGCTGGAGCTGCTGGAGGATTTCACGGCGTCTTTGATGGAGGTGCTGAAGCTGCTTTCAGCCGCCTGAACAAACTGGTTCATCTGCTGGTACTGGAGCATGCCGGCACCCATGTACCAGGTGGCCCCAAAGTGATAGCCGTTCTGTTCCATGTTGGGGAAGACCATTTGAAGCTGTTTCATGACTTCTTTGGCCACCCCCAGGGGAATGGCATACACCAGGTAGTGCTCCCAGATCACCAGGGCCGGAATTTCACGTTGGTCCATGAGAGAGAAGTCGGTTAAGAACTTGCGGAAGGCCTTCCAGCGGTGGTAATCTTCCAGGCCCCGTTTTGAAAATCGCTGCATGGAGGCCAGTAACACGAAAGCAATGACTCCGCTGAGAATGGCGGCAAAACCAAGGAAAAAGAGTTCAAATCTGGCCATCACTGCAATGCCGGCAGCCACCAGCGCCACGCCAGCGACCACCTGCAGGGCATACCAGCCCAACGTGGGGTCTTCAAAAAACTGGTGTTTTGCTGCTTCATTTCCCACTTTTTTGCAGAACTCCTGATACCCGGCATAAAAAATCTGACCGGTCTTTTTCTTTTTGGTGAAGGCTTCGATTTCTCCCAGACTTACCCGGACGCCCTCTGTGGTTTCAGACACCCCTGCCACGTCTTTGAACAGGAGATTCATCAGGGCCTGCTCTGAACCTTTCAGCTCTTTCAGCTTGCTGCCCCGGCTCACCAGGTAGTAATCTTTGTCCCGGCCCCGTTTGAAAATGAGGCCTTTTTTTTCGGGGGTGAATTCTTCGATGATCAAGTACCCCCTGCGGGCCAGGTCCATAATGGTGGCCATCACGATGAGGGGTTTATCCTGGTTTTTGTGCCAAAGCCTGCTGAGTACCGCAGGGCTGTAGTCTGCCGGCAGCTCCCGGTAATAGTCACCCATAAATTCCAGGGTGTGGGCCTTGATGAACCGGCGTCTTCTGAACAGTAACCCCGCCAGGGAAAGGATGATTAATGCCGGGGCCAGATAGATTTCTGACCGGTACAACTGCCGCTGTACATTGGCCTGCCGGGCCCACTGTCCCTCTTCTTTCAGAATGGTTTCCAGTGCCTGCCGCCCGGTTAAATCGGTTCCCTGGGGCACCACGTGGATGGGAAAGGTGACGCGGCCCTCCAGCATGGTGTTGGCCGGCAGAGGTGCCACCCGCCAACTGATCTGGCTGCCGCTGAGAATATCCACCTGGCCGTGAAGGGGGCCATGCCCCCAGGCTCTGATGTCTTCGACAGTGGCTCCCGGGGGCAGTGTCAGGTTCACCTGCACCTGGCCAAAGGGGTGATCCCATTCATCACCCACGAACTGATAGTAAAGCTCTGCCACGTCCTGATGCACCTGAACAGCATGGTTGATGCGGTAGCGGAAGGTGTATTGGCGTCTGGTATTGTAGGCGTCGATGGACCAGTCCACCAGAATCCTGTCTGTTCCCTCCCATTTAAAGAAGTAAGTGCCCGTGGGCCCGTAGCTGGTGCCGGGGTTCCATTCAAAGGCACGCCCGTCTTCTTCCACCCAGATGTTTTCAATCTCCATCCTGTTTTTCAGGTACAAATAGCGAAACATGCCATTGAACTGGCCTGAAAAAGACACATCATAGGTTTCGGCCACGGTCATGGAGCCATCGGGGTTCACCTGGGCGTCCACCATCAGGCTGTTAATTTCAGCTGTTCGGGCATACGCGGGCATGACCGTCAGCATCACTGCTGCCACGACGATCATCAACACCCGAAAGCCTTGTATGTGCTTTCTGTCTTTCCTGCCGCACTTCTTTTGGTGAAGGCTTTCACCGTGACGCTCCATCATTCATCCGCCCCGCTTTCCGTCAGTTCTCATTGCTTCATGATTTATAGGTTCCATGATTTATAGATTTTATGATTCACAGGCTTCCATTATGATACTCTTTTACCGTTTATCTTCTTTAAATGACGTATTCTTTCATGACTCATATCCTTTTTTTCCTTATCCTAAACGGACTCCCGATACGATATGCTTTCCCCGGAGCTCCCGATGTCAGGCGCCTGTTGCCTGCATGTTTCTGTAAACCGCCCCATAAAGCAGGGCTGCCACCATGTGTACGTAAAAGAGAAGGATGATTCCCAGAGGATACCCCACATAGGGAATGCCCACCAGCAGCATGTTCAGGGGAAGCAAGCAGAACACCAGCAAAAACACCAGCAGGTAGGATGTTCCGGCACGGCCAATGTTTCTCAGAATTTCAGGGAGCCTGAAGGCGGCTTTCATGGTTCCGGTGTGCACACAGCCGGCCACGGCCATGGGCACAAGAAACGATGCCAGCAGATAGGCAAGACCCGTGGTAATGAGCATGGTATAGAGAAGTCCTGCAGAGATATCTTTTCTGTAGGTGGCGGCAAAAAAGAAAATGGCCACGGCTGATGGCAGCAGGTAATAGACGATTCTGATCAGCAGCAGTTGCAGCCCTTTCAAAAATAGGCTGCCCCAGTCTTCCCATTTGGGCAGTGCCCATTGATGGGCCATGCCCTGGCGATACAACCCGTAGCGATAGCCCAGGGTAAACACTTCGATGACGGGAATGCTGGTGAGCAGGCTTCCCAGCAGCCATCTGGGCCATCCCTTCATTTTCAGGGGGGCCAGCAGTGCCGCTGTCAGGGGAGGGGCCTGGGCCGACGATGGTGACAGTGATGACACCACCCCTGTGGCATCTGCCAACACCCCGACGGTTTCCATTTGCTGGTTCATCAGACGGGTACCGTCAAAGAAAAAATTGCCGCCTTTGAACTGAATCCACTGGGGTGGGTTTAGGCGTACCGTTCCCTTCACGGGAACGCCATCCACATAGGTGCCGTGGGTGCTGTTGAGATCAGTCAGATAAAGGTCTGCGCCGCGCCGTTGGATAACGGCATGTTTGCGGGACATATCCGGGTGCTGAATCACCACCTGATTATGGGCCGGGTCACGCCCGATGAATAAGCTGGCACTCACCCCTTCGCTCATTGAAAAGTGATGGTCTGTTTCTGGCGACATGATGGATTCCCCCCTTTATGAATGCCTCAGGGATTTTGATTCCTCAAGAAATGTTGAATCTTTAGGAAAGAGTGAGTCTTTAGGGATTTTTGCGTAGATCAACGGTGGGATCATAGGGTGGCGGCTCACTGTAAAACATGCCGATGAAACGATCCAGCCAGTCGTCTCCGAAGGCGAAGCCCATGGCATGGTCTGCCGCCTGGGCAGCCGGAGTTTCTTTTTTGTAGCCGATGGCTGCCACCACCAGTTCCTTGATCAGCGAGGCCCAGCTGTCGCCGCCGGCCTGGATGAGTGCAATGTTCAGCAGTGTTCCCACGCCCGAGGGGTCGTAATCTTTAATCTTCCAGATCAGTGAATCTTTCAGAATGGGGGGCAGGCGTGTCAGCCGCCGGTTGAGCATGAACTCCCGCAGTTCTTTTTCACTGCTGATCTTTTCCAGATTCTCCCACAGGGTGAGGTAATCGTCGGTGGCCACATTGATGGTGATTTCTGCCGACAGTCCGTTGGCTGTCACGGCCCGAATCACCGATTGGTCTGTGTCTGCCACTGCCTGTGCCGTCACCAGCATGCGGGGATAAAACCGCCCGGTGTTGGTGCGTCGCCCCGCTGTCTGTTGCAGACAGGCCACTGCTGCCCTTCTGGAGGTGTCAATATACAGATCTGCCTCCTGGGGGGTGCCCAGAGAAACCGCTCCTGGATTGCTGCTGGTCCAGGACACGCTTTTATCCAGGGTTTCATTGGGAAAAATAATGGCATCCAGCCACACCGATTCTCCCGGCTTCAGAAAGAAACCGGCCTTTTGATAGTTTTGATTGGGGGCCGACAGATACGTGCCACCAGCACCCACCTGAAGTTCAACACGCTCTGCCCGGGGCATCACTGCCACCTGGAGCACTGCCAGATCAACGTCCCGGTTATTCCTGTCCACAAAGGCGGTGATCTGAACATCTGAAGGGTTCATTCCCGCTGTAATTCTCACAGTTCCGGAAGCCGAGGTGCTTTCACTGCTCACATAGGCAACACCCCTGTCACGGGTGCGCCACTGAAGTTTTTCGGTGGCATTGTCAGGCACCACTGTATAGGTGACATTGAGGGACTGGCCTGCTGAAATGCACACGGCACTGCGGTGAAAAACAATGGATTCAATGGGGATGTTCCCCACCGTCACCTGAATGGCATCTTTCACGCCAAAAGCCTGCTCCAGTGAAGCGCTCACGCTGGCGGTGCCCACTCCTGTGGCAGTGACCCGGCCGCTTTGATCCACCTGGACCACCTGTTGATTGGATGATTCCCAGTAAACAGCGGGAAAGGCCACTCCGGGAGCTTCCACCAGGGCATTTAACTGAGCGATACTGCCCACTGTTTCCATCTGAAGTTCTCCGGGCTGAATGACAATGCTGAAGTCATCGGGCTCCGGAGGCGGTTCCGGCTCTGGCTCAGGTTCCGGCTCTGGCTGCGGCTCGGGCTGGGGCTGGGGTTCAGGCGGCGGCTCTGGCTCAGGTTCTGGCTCAGGAGGCGGCTCGGGAGGCGGCGGGGATGCTGCTTCACCCTCCACCACAATGGTGTAAGTATCCACAGAACCCGGGTAATAGGCCTTGATCTGGGCCTGCCCTGGAGCGTGGGCACGGATTTCCACTGCATTGAACCCATCACCGATGTACACGCTTCCCGTTGCCACATCTGTGTTGGAAGATTCAATGGATCGGATGGGATCGGCACTGACGCCTCTTCGGGTTACTTCTCCGGGTTTCATGGTGATTTGAATATTGGCATGCACAAAAAGATCCATCATTGATACACACATGAATAAGATCATAGTGGTGAATGTGAGCAATACGATGCCACCAACGGGTTTTCGAAGGTGTCTCATGACAATCCTCTCCCTTTTACTGCCGTCGCCTTGCTGCTGTGTCAGCCGCTGCCTTTCAGCTGAATCAGCCGCTCTGAATAAGTGGAAATGCCCTTTCCTTTTGCTTGAATGAATGTCTTCAGCCTCATCCCATGGGTCGAGGCTGAAGACATCATGCTCTGAAATTTGCTATTTCTTTTTGCGGGAAAGTGTCAGATAACCACCGGCAGCCATGAGAGAAACCGCTGCCATCATTCCCAGAGGCAGCGCACTGCCGCCATCGGTTCGCGGCAATGCCACGGGAGCCGTTGGTGCTGCCGGTGCAGGGGCTGGTGCTGGCTCAGGAGCCGGTGCAGGGGCTGGTACGGGTACCGGGGCCGGCGCTGGTGCCACGGCTGCCACTGGCTGGGCAAAGAGGCCAAAGAGGCTGAAATCAACAACAGTGGCCCATACTTGTCCGTTCTTCATTTCTGAAGGAAGCAGATCCCAGACGCCGGTGGCTTCATTGAAACGGTACAATGCCAGGGTGTCGGCATCAACGCCTTCGGGTACTGTAGGCAGATCCACCTTGATGGTAGCCTGAACACCTTCAAGTCCTTCTGAACGTTCGATTTTCATGAAGACTCCCAGAGCTTCCAGTTCTTCAGGCAGGGCTTTATCTGTGGCAGTCATTTTATCAAGGCTGACGGTTCCTTCACCGCCGCCGGGGAGAAGCAGTTCAATGGCCACCCCTGCTTCGGGGAAGCTGACGGTGCCGGGTACGTTGGGAGCCAGTTCAATGGCTCGCTGGTTGGCGGCCAGGGCAGGTACTGCCACGGGTGCCGCGGAACGCACATAGGTGAAGGTGAACTCGCTGGTGCCTCTTTTTGACCAAACGTCGATGCGCTGCCCGTCGGCACTCATGGTGATGGTGCCTTCGTCACTTGCGGAGGTGCGCACGGGAACCCCATCCTCCCGAATCACCCACAGGTCACGGGCCGACCATTCGTTGTCACCCACCAGTTGAATCTGGCTGAATTTCACGTTGCCAAGGCTGGCCACTCCTGCTTCACCGGCATCCATCCATTCATTGGATTCGGTTCCAAAGCTGGCCAATACACCTGTTGACCCTGAAATTTCAATGCCAACGCCATCGCCTTCCCGTGCCCAGTAGCCGTCAAGGGAATGTGTGGCTGCCGGCACCACTGCCGGAGCTGCTGCGACGAAGTCAAAATAGCCCACTGCCAGCGGATCGTCATAACCCAGATCCTTGTCCACATGGATGGCCAGCTTGTATTCGCCGGAGACCCACCCGGTGGTGTCGATGGAGAGGGAGCCCTGCACCTGGAACTGACCACCCACATAGGTGACAGTCTGGCGGTACTCTTTCACCAGTTCGTAGGGTTCCATGGTGTAGTAGCGGTAGGTGACGGTTCCTGTTGTGCCGTCGGGGGTGTTGTCCTGCACCCGGAAGGTGCCGCTGAAGTTGGTGCCCTGATTGATGTTAAAGTTGATCATTTCCAGGTCATAGTCATGGAAATTTGCAGCAAATGCCATCATTCCTGTTGTCATGGCCAGTACAAGACAAAAAATCAGTGTAAGCATGGAAATGCGCAATCCGACTCTTTTTTTCAAATGGTATTCCTCCTTTAATGATGATCCTCATGTCATCCGTGCTGTTACCGTTACACTTTGTTGCGTCCAAGGATGTCTAATAGTGCCTGAATGTCCCTGATGATCGTTGAAAATCCCTTAAAACCCCTGATGATTTCTCAAAAGATTGATATGATTGCCTGAAGGGTTCACCTCCTTCACAAATGAATCACTTCCTCAACCAGCGAGCTTTGCCCGGCTGATGTTGTTGCTGAGGACTGATATTACTGCTGAAATTCGTTGTTCACCCAGTTTCCCTCCAGGGTATTGCCATCGGCGTAGGTCAATCGGCCTTCACCATGTTGAAAGCCATCCCGCCAGGCACCCACATACTGGTCACCATTGGCCCAGGTGTAGGTGCCCTGGCCGTCCCGAAGGTCGTTTTTCCAGTTGCCGCTGTATTCAGCGCCGTTGGGCCAGGTTTCGGTTCCCATGCCATTACGTCGGTTATTGGCCCATTCGCCCACATACCGAACGCCGTTGGCAGAGAGATAATCCCCATAGCCTTCCCGGTTGCCCCTGACCCAGCTGCCTGAGTATACATCGCCGTCGGGTCCTGTGAGTGCACCCTCCCCGTGGGGAAGGCCATCTTCCCAGAACCCAGTATACACTTCACCATCGGGGCCCTCCCAGGTGCCTTCACCATGGGGCTGCTGATTCACGTGGTCGCCGGTATAACTGCCGTCCCGGTATTCAAAGGTGCCAGTTTCCACCACCCCTGGTGGTGTTTCGGTATTGGCTGCGGCTTCACCGTTACCGCCGGACGTTCCCTCTGCTGCCTGCTGACCTTCCAGCTCTTCCTGACCTCCCTGCTCTCCCCGGCCTTCCTGCGCGGCTGCAGAAGATGATGCTGCCGGGGCTTCACCGGCGGCGGGTTTGTCGCCGCCACCCATGAAGAGCGCCAGGGCAGCCACCAGGATTACCACCCCGACACCGGCGGCTAAAAAGATTATTTTGGGGCTGGTTGCCGGTTTGTCATGTGCTTTTGAAGCTGATTGGAAAGCCGGGGCGGTTGCCGCTGTCCCACTGCCAAAGGACTGGGAAGGCACTGCCGAGGGTCTGGACATACCCGTCACTGGGTCTGATGCCAGGTGGCCCAGCAGCTCCTGCTGAAAATCTTCCACTGTCTGGTAGCGGTTGGCGGCCCGCACGGCCATAGCTTTGAGAATGGCGGCTTCCTGCCGGGGCGTGATGTCAACGCCCAGCTGAGAGGGCGGTATCAGGGTGTCTTCTTCCAGTCGGTCCAGTGATTCCGGCGGCATCTGGCCGCAGATGATGCGGTAGATCATGGCTCCCACGGCGTAGAGATCTGTCCAGGGGCCTTGTTTTCCCTGGCTGCGGTACTGTTCTTCGGGGGTGTAGCCTGGTTTCAGTACCACGGAAAGACTGCGGCCCTTCTCGCCGATGGCCTGTCTGGCGGCACCAAAGTCGATGAGGATCACCTGGCCCTTGGTGGTGATGAATACATTGTCGGGACTGATATCCCGGTGGAGAATTCCCACCTGATGGACTTCTTTCAGGGCATCCAGCACCGGCAGTATGATCTGCAGGGTGCGATCCACTGGGAGCCTGTTATCCTGACTTTTCACATACTCTTTCAGTGTCATGCCTTCAATGTAGCTCATGGCAATGTAGGCGGTTCCGTTGGCCTGAAAGAAGTCCCGCACCGATACGATGTTGGGATGCCCTTCAAACTGGGCCAGGGTCTGGGCTTCCAGCAGAAATTTCTCCAGCCCGTACTGATACTGGTCTTCCAGAGTGCTGGTGTAGACGGTGACTTCGCTGGATCCCACTGCTCTGCTGGCCAGGTCTTGGGGCATGTATTCCTTGATGGCCAGTTTCAGCTTCAGGTTCACGTCCCATCCAAGATAGGTGACGCCAAAGCCGCCCTGTCCCAGGGCTTTTCCCACCAGATATTTTCCCTGAAGCATGGCCCCGGGAGATAAGTGCATGTGAGACTCTGCCGGCGTGCCGTGAACCCAACCGCAGGCAGGGCAGGCGTCGCCCTCCTGCCGGGGAGCCATGCACCCCAAACATACATGTTGTGCTGTCATGCCTTCACCCCCTATGCCTCTGAAGGATCATCATGATCCTCATCGTATCGAATTTCAAAAAGTTCGCCGGACACTGCCAGGTAAAACTGCTGACCGTCTTTCACCGGCACCGGTTCATCGTGGGGCAGCCGCTGGTGATTTTCCGGCAGATAGGTGCCTGTGGAGGACAGGTCGCGCAGGGAGCATATGCCTGTTTCGCCGTCATGCTCAATGACCACATGTTTGCGGCTGATCATTTCAAAGCTGCCGGGATACACCAAGTGAGCGAAGAGAGGATCCCGTCCAATCACCAGAACGTCTTTCGCCAACTCAAGGGTGTGGCCCTGAAACTCTCCCGACAAACCTGTCACCAGCACCCGGCTGCCGCTGTTGATGATGACCGGCGGTTCCACCCGTCTGGTCAGGTTCGCCGGCGGCTCTTCCCGGGCTTCGGCAGGCGATGCCCCCTCCCTGGCCATGACAGGTGAGGCTCCCTGCTTGCTGGGTTTTTTCTCTGACAGACTCACAACGCCTGATTTTTCTTTTTTCTTTTTCAGAATAATCATCAGGATTGCCACGCCTACCACTGCCGCAGCTGCTGCCAGCCCTGTCATCAATAACAGATTTCCCTTTGTCGGTGCCCCCGGTTCCCTATCGCCGCCATCTTCCGGATCATCAGGATCTCCAGGGTCATCTGGTTCGCCGGGGGCCGATTCTGCTGTGCCTGTTGTTCCGGGCGCCACTCCCGTGGAAGGGGCTTCAGGATTGTCTGAAACGGTGATCTGAAGGGAATCAAAAATCTGCTGCTCTTCTGCAGAGCGCGCCACCACTCGGGTGCTGCCCTCTCCCACTGCGGTGATAAGGCCTTCTTCATCCACGGTGACCACTTGCACATCTGCTGATTCATACCGCAGGCCGCGGCTGGTGGTATCCAGCGGATTGAAAATGACGGGCACCCGGGCCGTTTCTCCCGGGGGAAGTGTTAGCTCTTTCATTTCAAAGGCAATGGCCTCCAGGGGAACGATGACAGTCACTTCAGTCACCGCCTGCTTGCTGCCGTCTTCAGTGGTCACAGTGAGAGAAGTGCTGCCCGCCGTCACTGCCCGCACCCGAAGGGTGCCGTGACTGCCAAAGCTGCCGGGAGAGCCGGCGGTGAACTCCAGCACCTGTTCATCCCCGATCTTCCAGCGAATCCGTTTATTGCTGGCATCTCCCGGCTGTACGGTTGCGGTAACTTCCACCTCCTGCCCCCGCAGAAGGGTGAGGGTGGTCTCAGACACAGCCACCCCGGAAACGGGCACCCGCACCGTCACCTGGCAGGTGGCCCCCACAGAGCCGTCGGGCAGGTTCACCGTCACCACTGCAGTTCCCTGTGCCACGCCTTCCACCCGGGCCCGGCTTCCACCGGCCTCCGGCAATACCCGCACCACGTTGGTGTTGCTGCTGGTCCACTGGAGGAACTGTGTATCCGCCCCATCGGGTGTCACCTTTGCTTCCATCATGGTGGTGCCACCCCGGTTGAGCGTCAGGCTGGTTTGATTCAGTTGGATTCCCGTGGGGGTGATGGCTGCCGCCTGGGTCACTGCCCCCATGAACAGCAGTCCCATGAGCAACACGGGGAGCAACACTGTGCGCACGCTTCTCTGGAACAAGGATCTCCACTCCTTTTAGGCCAGTTATTCTCTGCCCATGTATATGTCTTGCTCCCACCTTCCCCGCTGAACGGAGCCGTCGGGGTGTCTCATAACGCCACTGCCGTGCTTCATACCGTTTTCCCACTGCCCTTCGTAGGTACGCTGACCACTGGCGGACAGCTGTCCAAAGGCGCCTGTGGAACTGCTCCTGTCCTGTGTCCAGGTGCCTTCGCCGTGGGGTTTGCCTTCCATAAGCTGGCCGGCATATTCGCCTCCGTCATAAGAAATGGTGCCTGTGGTCAGCTGGGGAGGTGTCTGGGCACCGGGCGCCTGGGGGGTACTCTGATGCCGGCTGGCACCGCCGCCCAGAACGAAGAAGATGCCAGCGGCCACCAGGGCCAGGGCCACCACCGCTGCTACCCCAATCATCCACCCCCGGCTGGGTGACTGCCCTGCGCCGAAATCGCCCCCGGGACCGCCAGCAACACCCGGGTTGCCGACAGCTCCTGAATTGCCAGACGCACCTGAAATGCCGACGGAAGACGGCTGACTCCAAAAGGCCTCGGCACTCTGAAGGTTGGGTTCATGGCTGCTGTCACGGGAATGCCAGAGGGTTCGAATGATTTCACCCCGTTCTGACAACAGGTAATTGCCGTCAAAGTACACACTGGCCTGGCTGAACTGAAGGTAACTGCCAGGATTGATCACCACTGGCTGTGTTACCCTGACCCCATTCAGATAGGTGCCGTGGGTGCTTTCCAGGTCAATGAGGGTCCACTGCCGGTTTTCACACACCAGCCGGGCATGGTACCGGGAGACGGTGTCGTCCCGAATGACGATGTCGTTATCCATGGCCCTGCCCACCGTCAGCGTTGTCACCACTGATTCCTGCCCATGAGGCTGTGCCATCACCGGGCGGTTTGCCAGTACATCCACCGACTCACTGCCGGTGGGCTGGCGGTGATGCCGCATGGCCGATACTTCCCACGGGTTGGGATCAGCCCTGGTCCCTTGAGATTGCGGAGGATGCGAAGGATGTTGGGGCTGCTGAGGCTCTGCTGCCGGCTGAACCGGCACTGCGGCCCGGGAGGCTCCCTGAAACAAGGCATTTTGAAATGCGGTGACAGACTGATACCGGTCTTCAGGCCGAGGGGCCAGGGCGGTTTCAATGGCCAGAAGTCTGGTCTCCGGCAGTTGGTCTGAAATCCAGTCGGGCCACCGGAGGGTATCTGCTTCCATTCGCTCCAGGGCATCGGGGGGCATGGTGCCGGTGATGGCCTGGAAAAAGGTGGCGGCCACGGCATACACGTCTGTCCAGGGGCCCTGGTTTCCTTTTTGCCGATACTGCTCCGGCGGAGCATAGCCGGGTTTCAGGATAATGGAGTATTGCCGGTTCTGCTGATTCATGGCATGACGGGCTGCCCCAAAGTCCAGAATCATCACCCGCCCATGTCGACTGATATAAATGTTGTCAGGGCTGATGTCCCGGTGAAGCATACCGGCTTCATGCACGGTGCTGAGGGCATCCATCACCGGCATCATGATCTGAAGTGCTTCATCAAAGGCAAGGACCGACTGGCGGCTTTTCAAATAGTCACTGAGGGCCACCCCTTCAATGTAGGGCATCACCAGATAGGCTGTCTGGTGACTCTCGAAAAAATCCTGCACCGAGACAATGTTGGGATGCCCTTCAAACTTGGCCAGGGTTCTGCCTTCTTCCAGAAATTTTTCCATTCCGTACTGGTACTGCTCCATCTGCTGCTGGTGGTAAAGGGCGACAGAACAGCCGTCCTGGTCACGGGTCACCAGTTCCCGGGGAAAGTATTCCTTAATGGCCAGCACTCTGTCCAGGTAAAGGTCACGGGCAATATAGGTAATGCCGAAACCACCCTGTCCCAGGGCTCTGCCCACCAGGTATTTGCCATGGAGCAGAGTTCCCGGCGGCAGATGCAGGGCAGATGAAGCCGGGCTGCCTGCCAGCCAGCCGCATATGGCGCAATGGGCTTCAGAGCCTCCCTGGGCCATGCATCCCATGCAATAGGCGGTATTTTCCATCTTTCATCACCCTTATCTGTCACAGTCTGAATCCGTCGGCCGCTGTCGAATTAAGCCTGTTTGTGTCTGTCACCTATGATTCTTCAGTTTCTGTTGAGCCTTTTTTCTTCCAAGTAAAGGCTTCTCCACAGAAGGGCAGGAACATCAGCCTGGTTTCTCCCAGTTCGATCACGTCGTAGGGATTCAGTACCGCCGGCATCACCAGCTCTTCGTCGTTGAGATACACCAGCCCCCTGCCGTCTCCGGGATACAAGCGAAACTTATGATCTTTGGGATTATAACTGACGATGGTGTGATTTTCCCTGGAGATGGTTTCATCGCCTTCGATGCAAATATCCATGGTATTGCTGCGCCCCACAAAGTTCTTTTCTGCCACGATGCGGTAATCTCTGCCCCGGTCTGGCCCTTCAATACAAACAAACCAGCCAACCACCGGGTCAATGCCCATTTTTTTATGGAAAACGCCCATGGTGCGGCCTTCCTGAGCGGGAGCTCCCTTCCCGCCTGCTGCCGGTGGAGGCGTTGGACGCTTGGCCATGGTTTTCTGAATGTCAATATCCAGGCTCTGCACCCCGCAGTAGGGGCACCCGCTATGTTTTGAGGCATCATAGTAGTGGCCGTTGTTACATCTTGTCAACTGATTCATGCTGTAACCCCCTCTTGTGATTTTTCCCCTGCCGGTGATTCATCGGATTGTCACGTGATCACCGCATCCACACAGCCAGGGCCGAATAATTGTCATGGTCGGACGGTGCCTGTTCCAGCAAACTATTCTCCATGCTTTTCAGCCATGCCTCCGGCGATGGCGCCGATGCCAAAAATGCTGTCATTTCAGCCTCTGTCACCAGTTCCCAAAACCCGTCGGAACACAGGAGAAAGGCGTCTTGGCCGCCGGGACTGATGGAAACACGGGCGGCATGCCACCGCAACGCTTCCCCTCCATCCAGCACGGCCGTCAGCCGATTTCGGTCTTCATGGTGGCGAATGGCATCTTCAGATATTTCTCCAATATCTGCCAGTTTCTGGGGCAGGCTGTCGTCTTTTGTTCTTGACACCAGCACCCCTTCCCGAAAATGATACAGACGGGAATCTCCCACATGGCCCCACACCGCCTGGTCACTGTCACAGGCCCACAGCACCAAAGTGGTTTTCATGCGGCCCAGGGAGGGGTCATCCTGCTGCTGTTGCTGCAGCGCACCATTGGCCTGACGGGCGCAGGTTTCCAGCAGGCTTTCCTGAAGGCGGTGGAGCCCTTCTCCCTGCTGCCAAAAGGTGATTTGGGCTGTTTCAACGGCGATGGCTGAAGCAATCCGTCCGCCCCGATGGCCGCCCAGGCCGTCTGCCAGGGCGGCAAAGGCTCTGGCAGCTTGTTCATCAAAGCACAGGGCATCTTCATTGTATTTTCGCCCTCCCGGTTTTGTAAGGGAGGCTGTCAGGATTTTCATGAACGCTCACCTGTTCTTTCACTGGTTCTGAAAGGCTGTTTTTTCAGTTGTTATAAAGCCTGTTATTCAAGTTCCATAAGGCTTACTCATCGGTTTGAAACTCCCATCCTGTCATCTTGTCATTGTCAACCTGTCACCGTCAGTTCAAAGACTTCTTTGGGGTCTGCCAGATAGAAGCGGTCACCCGGTTTCAGGTAGTAGGGCTTCCCTGAATCCAGCTGTTCACTGGATGAAAGGAAGGTGCCGTTGGAGGAAGAATCTTCCAGCACAAACTGACGGGTTTTATCGTCAAACCGAATGGTCACGTGTTTTCGGCTGATTTCTTCGAAGGATTGAGGATACACCAGGTGGGCCATTCGAGGATCGCGCCCGATGGTGAGCTGACCGTTGACAAATTCCACCGACTGGCCAGCAAAGTGACCGGAGATTCCTTTGATGCCGGGGCCTGGGGTGACAGCAGCTCCTGTTTTGGCTTTTGTCATGGGAGCTGTCTGGGGATCAAGGGCCGCTGGTTTTGCCCGGGTGACGCCTGGATCCACACTCTGGGAGTTGGGAATCTGCGGCGGCGGCATATGGGGTTGAAACTGGGGCTGGCCTGACTGCCCGTACTGGAAAGATGCCTGGGCAGGGGCTTCTTTTTTCTTGCCTTTCATCACCATCACCACCACGCCAATGACCACCAACAGTGCCACTGCGCCCCCAATGATGAGCAGCATGGACCCGCCGGATTCTGGCTCTGGTTGTGGCGGCGGTGGTGCAGGGGTCGGTGTGGGTGCCGGTTCGGGGGTGGAGGCTGGTTCCGGTGTGGCGGCGGGTGCAGGAGCTGCGGCTGCACCAGTGCCTTTTGGCTGGCGAATGCCCCGGCGATCTAACACCTCTGTCAGGTAGTCAATCTGCATGGACCCATTCACGTTTTGTGCTTCCATAAAGGTAAATGTATTGATCCCCACCACTTCACCCAGTTCATTTACCAGGGGACCACCGGAGTTTCCAGGATTAATGGGGGCATCAATCTGATAAGCACCAATGCCGTTCCAGGTGGTGGTTTTGCTGATGATTCCCTTGGTCATGACCACATCGGTGTAATAGGAGGACCGGAAGTCTTCCACGTTTTGATCCGGGAAACCCAGCGCCCAGACATCATCGCCCACATTCACCTGGTCACGGTTTGCCATCACCAGGGGTTCATAGCCGTAGAGCAGATGATTGGGGTCAATTTTCAGCAGGGCCATGTCGGCATTGGGCAGTGAATGGAACACAGTGGCCGGTACCAGGTCATCGGCTGATATCCAGACGCGCACGGAGATGTTCCGCACTTCCCGACCAAAAATATCCATCCACATATCACCCAGCTGCATATTGATGTAATCTTTGTCTACCACATGAAAATTAGTGGCGATGTATTCAAAGGGTTCGCCATCTCCCACCACAAAACCGGAGCCATGGCCCAGGTACCCGGCATAGGGATCATTGAAATCCCGCTGTACATCTGCGTCCCAAACGGTTACCCGCACTACGCTTTTTCTGGCTTCTGAGGGTGAACTGGCATGCACCGGCACGATCACACATGTCATTAACAATGCCAGCACTGCCAATACTGCTGCATAGCGCATTAATTTTCTTCTGCTCTTCATCCCATTCACTCCTTTGGTTTTTTGTCTTATGCAGTGCATTCGACGATAATCACTGTCACATTGTCCTGGTGCCGCTTTTGCTTTGCCAGCACCTGCCGGATCATTTCGGTTGCCGGATCATGATGGTGACCGCTAAGAAGTGCCTCCATCTCCTCCCGGGTCAGGACTCCCGACAAACCATCGGAACATAAGATCACCCGGTCGCCCAGTTTCAACTGCAATGGTTCCTGGCCGTGGTTAATTTCAGGTATTTCCGGCAGTCCCAGATAGCTGGTGAGGTGATCCCGTTCAGGATGAACCTGTGCTTCCGCTGCTGTCATTTCCCCGTTTTTCACCTGCATTTTCAACTGATTGGCATAGACGTGCTCTGTATTTAGCTGCTGCAATCGCCCCTCTCTGAAATGAAAAATGTGACTGTCACCGACAGAAATCCAGTGGAGCTTATCTGTCTCTATGAGTATTGCCACCAGGGTGGTACCCAGCTCCACCTCCTGCCCGTCAATAAACGCTTTGTCAAACACGCTGACATTGGCAATGCGTAACGTACGTTGCAGAAATGCGGCGGCCGGTTCCTCCTGTGGCCGTTCACGGTGTTCCTTTAGAAATCTGTCGATGGCCGCGTGGCTGGCCCTGCTGCCGTGGGATAACCCTCCCATGCCGTCGGCAATCGCCGCCAGATACCCCTTTTGGTTGATCAGTTCCACATCATCCAGGCTGGTGACCCCCAGGGCGTCTTCCTGATACTCTCGGGTTCCCTGGTGCTGCGCCTGAAAAACAACCAGCGATTTTTCTGCTGCATTCATGGATTCATCAGCACTCCTTTATCTGTTAGCTGCCCATTGGTATCTGGTTGCTGTGTTTCAGTATCCGGTTGCCGCATCCCGGCATTGATTCGCTGTGTCTGTGTCACTTCCCGTGCTTCCTGCACTTCCATTGACTCGATAGGCTGCCATTCTTTCAGGTAGGCCCTCACAATCAGCCGGTGAGTCGCCGGGCTGTTTTTCGGCTCACAGGTCTGAAGGGTGATGGCCGGCACTTCTGTGAAATTAATAACACTCCAGTCGTAAGGGTCCACAATTTTGACCCAGGCAACCTCATAGGCCAGCACATGGCTGTCGGTTTTCAGATAAATGGGGTCACCGGCTGCCAGTTGGTCCAAGTCTCTAAAGTAGGCATACTGCCCTCTGCGGTGGGCGGCAAAGGCGGTATTGCCCTGGCGTGTTCCCGGCAGGTCACTCATTTGAAAGTGAACAGGGGCAATACGCAGATCTGCATCACTGAAGACATCACCGCCTATGACTTCCATTTCAAAGTCAAGAGCAGGGATGGTCATCGTTGTTGGCACAAAGGTTTCCGGCTCATAGTGATGTTCTGTGGCGGCTCCACTGTCCCTCTGCTGGTCTGAACCGCCGGGCAAAGGCTTCAGCGCCAGTTCGCTCTGCTGAACCCGGCGGGCGGCATCAAGCCACTCCTCTGAAATCGGGTCAGTGTCAGGAGTGTTTTGAGGGAAGAAAATAAAAAAGAGAACGATTCCCATGAGCAAGAGAACGACTCCCGCCCATCTTCGTACCACCATGGACATGATGATCACTTCCTCTGAAAAAAGTTCCATTCATTGATGACATGCCCCGAAGTTGCATGTCATATTGTGCCCGCTAATATGCCTCAATTTCAAACATATTATTTCGGAATATTGTAGCAATATTATAGCACATTTAGGTCATTGGCCTCAATTATATGCAAACGTTTGCATGCATTTGTCATGTTTTTCCTCCCATAACGTCACCTTTTGTCATTGCCTACCGAATCCCTCTCATTTGTCATCTTTGCCGCTCTATTTCGGATGATTTTCATATGATAAAATATAGTTCAGCAGTTGACGATTTTGGAGGGAGGTTATTGCCATGGCTGACTCAAACCATACCCACCTTGCACCCGGTACGATTTTGCAGGGAAAATACCAGATTGAAAGTACCCTGGGCCAGGGAGGGTTTGGCATTACTTATCTGGCAAGAGATCTGAATTTGGAAATCAATCTGGCCATCAAGGAATATATGCCTCAGGATCTGGCCACACGGCTGCCGGGGAATGCCGAAGTAAGCATCCATTCGGGAAATCTGCGGGCGCACTATGATGATGGTCTGACAAAATTTTTGCAGGAAGCCCGAACGCTGGCACGTTTCGAATCCCACCCCAACATCGTTTCGGTGCGGGATTATTTCGAGGCCAACCAGACCGCCTACTTTGTCATGAACTATATTGAGGGGATCACGCTGAAAGAATTTATTCGGAACAACGAAGGCATCATCAGTGTTCCCCAGGCGCTGTCGGTTTTCATGCCTGTGCTGGATGCCCTTCGGGAGGTGCACGCCTATGACGTACTCCACCGGGACATCAGCCCCGACAACATCTTTATGACGGCAAAGGGCCAGATCATTCTCATTGATTTTGGCGCTGCCCGCCAGTCTGTTTCCAACAAGGGACACAGCATGTCCATCATCCTCAAACCCGGTTACACACCAGAAGAGCAGTATCGCTCAAGGGGACTGCAGGGCCCCTGGACTGATCTTTATGCCCTTGGTGCCACTTTTTACCGGGCCATTACCGGTCAGATGCCGGTGGAATCGCTGGACCGGCTGGCACAGGATGATCTGATCCCCCCTTCGGCCCTGGGTGTAGCGATTGATGCGCCTCTTGAAGCCGCTCTTCTTCGTGCCATGGCTGTCAAGGCTGAAGATCGGTTTCAGACAGCTGCCGACTTTCAGGCTGCGCTGCTGGGCGCCGGGACAGCTGCTGCACCACCCAGTTCAACCGCATCTTCTGAGGCGGCTTTCGAAGCGGCTGCTGCACCTCCAACCTCCGGGGCGGTTTCCGCTTCTCAGCAGCCCCATGCGATGCCGCCGCCACAGCCGCAACCACAGCAACCACCATCAGCCGGCCATCAGACCGCCGGCCTGGGGGCTGCTGCACCGTCCGCCGCTGCCCCACCCACATCCGTTTCAGGCTCTGTCGGTCAGGCACCAGTACCAAAGGGAAAAGTGGCCCTGATTGGAATGGTGATTGTAGGCTTGCTGCTGGCAGTCCTTTATCTGGCCCGGTAGGGCAGTAAGCACAGCATGGCAGCAAACCATCTTTCCATACACACCAAAAAACCCCTTGACTTGAACCATTTTTCGGTTCAAATCAGGGGGTTTTTCAATTTAAAACCGTACCTGAACGGCCTGTCTTTCTGATGTTTCCAATACTTCAAAGTATGGTATCGCCTGGAATCCCATGATTCCCGCCAGCAACACACCGGGGAATGCTTCGATTTTGGTGTTGAACTTCATGGTGGTGTCGTTGTAAAACTGACGGCTGTAGGCGATTTTGTTTTCTGTTTCCGCCAGATCACGCTGCAATTGGGAGAAGTTTTCACTGGCTTTCAGTTCCGGGTAAGCCTCTGCCACTGCAAACAGCGATTTCAATGCACCCGAGAGGGCGTTTTCCGCCTGCTGGCGGTCTTCCACCGACTGGGCCTGCAGGGCTTCTGCCCGGGCCCGGGTGACCAGCTCAAAGGTTTCTTTCTCATGAGCGGCGTATCCTTTGACTGTTTCCACCAGATTTGGGATTAAATCTGACCGCCGCTTCAACTGCACATCGATCTGCGCCCAGGCGTTTCGTGCCAGGTTGCGCAGTTTGATGGTGCTGTTGTAGAAGACCACCAGCCCCATCCCCGATAAAATAATGACCACGATCAGTACTGCCAGTAACGTGCTCCACATTGCATTGATCACTCCTTTTGTGTGTTAAGGTGGTTGCCATTGTTACATTAAGAAACTTCCACTGATGACAATTCCCATGACTGCCAGCATCACCAGCAGCGGAACCACCATGGGGGATTTTTGCCATGCACCACTGGCCGGCAGGTAGGAGAGCTTTCTGTCAGTGGCTGGTTGGGGGATTCTGGGGATACCAGCGGTTTCAAGATGATGAACCAGCCCGCTGCCGCCCACCAGCATCTCCTGCTGCCACTGATCAGTGATCCAGAAATCCATCTCATCACCACCCCTGAGATTCAGGCGAATCCCCTGGGCCATTGTGCCTGCTCCCGTCACCAGTTGGCTGGCCATGAGAAACTTCATGGAGCCCTTTGAAACCAGGAATCCCAGCCAGGTCATGCGCCGCATCCACCGGGGTGACTCTTTCACCACAGGCTGAAACGACTCCACCTCACCGAAAGGCACCACCACGTGCCCCCGATATGATCCCATGGCAAGGCTGTCATTCGTCACCACCATTTCGAAGCTGGCGGTCCAGGCATTGATGTACATGATCCAGAGAGACAGACCCGCCATGCCCCAAAAAATCACCGTAAGCGGCAGTGCAATGGTGACGGCCTGAAGGGATCCGCCGCTGATGAGAAAAGGCATGGCATAAAACACCAGAAACAGCATGACCATGGCCACGTCGGCCAGCCATACTTTGAAACGGGGGTGTGTGATGGCCCCTTTGTAACGGCGGGGGCGCGGCAACAGCCCATACATGAGCAGTCCCGCCAACATCACCCCATAACCGAAGGGCCGGGCCCTGCGGATCATTCCCGAAGGCGGGAGATCCAGCGCTGAACCGCCGCCAATCCTGAGCTCTTCCAGTGGAAAAGGCAAGTACGTGAGTTTTGCATAGGTGGGAGGTGATCCCTGGTTTTCAATCACCAGGTACAGAGAGTCTGTGTTTCCGCCTGCATGGCTGAACCAGCCGGCCACTGGTGCTTCCTCCGGGTGAAAATAGATTCGGGGAGTGTAACCGCTTTTCAACGTTTCAGCCTGCACCCGATGCTTCCATTCCTTTGGAACCACCCGGCGTTCCAGCAAATTCAACGCTTCTGTGAACTCTGGCCATGCCGCTCCCTGAAGCATCAACAAATCATCTCCTGCAATGGCCTGCACGTACGCTTCCAGAGGAAGGGCCGCCAGCTGGCGCTGCGTCTCTGTGGCAAAGGGCCGTTCAATCTCCCGGCGCTGCTGGCGCTGCATGTCCACTCCCTCCAGCCTCACCAGAGGCGCCGGTGAAGCATAGGCAAATAACCAGAATCCCACCGCCAGGCTCAAAAGAAGCAGGAGACGACGCCAGAGCTCGAAGGTGCCCGAAGACTCAAGACCGCCTGGAAGATCTTTGGTGCCTGCATCACTTTTTCGAACTCGAATGGCCTTCACCTCCCGAAACAGATGACTTTGTTTTAGCATACTTGCTTCTCAAACAGTTGTCAATTAGTGTCATTGTAGATTTACTTGACTTTATGACACCCTCTTCCACTCAGAAGCTATGTGAATCTGTGATGAGTTATTTTCATCAGTTCTCTGACACGTTGCATTCGTCCATCCATGGAATCACTTCCATTTTTTCATCCCCCTTCGCCTGCATCGTTGCTACTCTTTTGGATCGAAACTTTTCCATTCTCAGGATAAGCTGCAAGATGCAACCTTAATATTCTTCATGTAAACTGGTTAACTTTATTCATTTATAAATCTCAGAATTGACAGATAATATAATCAGGGCCACCAAGAAATCGTTTTCATTTTTCGTTTGCATTTTCACAATAAAAGGAGGATAATCAATGAAAATTATCAAATTGAAACAAACCCTGTGCATGACACTCGTGATGTTGTTACTGCTCACTCAATTTAGCTTTGCTCAGGGAAAGCACGCATTGGATCTACAACCGACTGAGCAATATCATGTCAAATTGATCAAGGATGTTAATTTTTCTCAATCGGGTGAAGGAAATCAACCAAATCTTTCCATGGATATTTTGCGCCCAACCAGCAACGAACCCTTGCCAGCCATTGTTTACATTACCGGAAATGCATGGCGGTATGCTGATCGGTCTGTCAACCTGCCCATGTTTTCGGAAATCGCCCGAAGTGGCTATGTGATTGTCTTTATTGACTGGCGAGCAAGTACCAACCACCTATTCCCTGCTCAATTGGAAGATGCCAAGACAGCTGTTCGATTCCTTCGCGCCAATGCAGCAAAGTATAATATTGATCCTGATCAGATTGGTACCTGGGGACATTCTTCGGGCGCGCACCTGGCTGCCATGCTGGGAACAACGGGAGGCATTGCTGATTTTGACAAGGGCGACTGGCCAGGATACTCCAGCAAGGTACAGGCCGTGGCAGCATGGTCTGCTCCCATTGATCTGCTAACGATTAATCCACCTTCAAAAGCCGACGAACTTCACTTGATTTACGAGTCAATCTTAACAGGCCTCAATGTCTATGACCCTGCCAATGCAGCCAAGGTGGCCGCAGCAGGACCAACTCAGTACATTACACCAGATGACCCCGCATTCTTATTGATGTATGGCGACAGCGACCCTGTCATTCCCATTAAGCAAGGGGAAGATTTCCACGAAGCCTTAATTGCAGGAGGCGTTGACAGTACTTTTTATACCGTCATTGGTGGTGTTCACAGTTCGATTCAGTTTACCAACCAGGAACGCCTCATGACCCTCACCAAAGAGTTTTTTGACCGGGAACTAAAAGGAAAGTAGCTGAGTTGGCTATTTTCATCCTCTACAAAGACAGCTCTCCCGAAGAGCTGTCGAGGTTGAAGACAAAGGACTTTGGCCAGGGCATCTGATTCCAATCTTGTGTGTTTTTAGTCGAAAGTCTCGAAAACAGCGCCTGAACTCACTTCGCTCAAACAGCAGGCGCTGGCGGTTTTCTCATCTTTTCGAAAAACACTGACAAGATTTCCAAGGCTGCTCTTTACCAAATCCCTTGTCTTCATCTTAGTTTGTCTACAGTCTGGACAGCTCTCCCGAAGAGCTGTCTTTAACTGCAAAAATGATATAATGAACTGATATAATTGACTTGTGTGATAGGCTGGAAACACCAATATTTGAAACACTGATTGATCGTTAGATTCGAGGGTGATTTGATTGAAATTAAAAATTTTGACAGCCATGATTCTATTCCTTTCTCTCAGTTTGGTATCATGCCATCAGCAGCACACTGAAACTATCTTGCAGGATAACCCTGTTGAAGAACGCGTCGTCATCACCCTGTGGGACTATCTCATTGAAGGAAGCGATACTTCAGATGTCATTGCCGCATACGAAACGATTCATCCCCATATCCATATTAACCGGCAATATATCCCTTTTTCAGACATTAAAAAAAAGTTGGTTTATGCCGCAGCTCTTGGCGAAATGCCGGACATTATTTTGATTGATGATCCGTTTTTTCAAACCTTAGCTGCCATGGATGTGCTTTTTGATCTCACAGAAGCTGTAATGGAGTGGCATAATCCACAGGATATTTTTGCTGACATTCCTTTAAACAGCTGCACTTATAATGGAGACATCTTCGGCCTGCCCATGGGCGTACATAACCTGGCACTTTTTTATAACCAGGACATGTTGGAAAATGCCAACCTTCAACCACCCGAAACCTGGGATGAACTGCTGCTCGCTGCCGAAAAACTTACCACAGAAGACGTTGCCGGTTTCAAGCTAACTGCAGTTAAAAATCAGCAATCTATCTACACCTTTTTGCCCTTTTTATGGCAAACAGGTTCAGATCTTGAAACACTTAATGATGGCGGCACTCTGGAAGCTCTTCAGTTTTGGAAGACAATGATCGATCATGGTTATATGCCCCAGGACATCTTAAGGGACAATTCTCAAACAGTGATGGTTCAGTTCAGTCAGGGCAAAGTCGCCATGATGGTTAATTCAAGCTGGCAGGTCAAATTGCTGAAAAACTTTCCCCATCTGCGTTGGGGCGTTGGAAAACTTCCCGGCCATCATTATGACGCCACCAGCCTGGGCAGCGAGAACTGGGCTATCACTGCCACCAGCTCCCACAAAGAGGCTGCATGGAATTTCCTTAAGTTTACCCAGGAAAAAGAAAACTTGGTACCCTTACTATTAAGAACCGGGAGGTTGCCTGCCCAAACCAAATTACTTGACGAGCCTGAGTGGCAGGCAGATGAACATTTGAAGGTTTTTATTGACAGCTTGGATTTCTCAAGGCTTGGAGACTACGGAGTTAACTACCCCGAAATTTCCGTCTATCTTCAAGATATGCTGCACCAGTCACTCAGCGGCAACCAGCCCGTTGAAGAAGCTGTCGATGAAGCCTACGCAAAGATTCGTCCGCTTCTTTAGGTGCATCACTGATTCTCACCGCTTCCCTCCTGCACACCCTTCCCAAAACAATCTTGCGAGTCTCTCAATTCTCATCGTTGGAGATGATGTTATTTATGTTGAAAATACTAATTGTTGATGACGAAGCTATTATTCGCAAAGGCTTGGAAAACATGGTAAAACAGTGGTGTCGATTTCGGGTGATTGGCGTTGCGGACGATGGTGAAACCGCCCTTCAATGGCTCCATAAAACCGCGTCTCTGCCTGACCTGATAATCACAGATATCTATATGCAACACATGGATGGACTGAAGTTGATCCAGCAAGTGAACACACTGTACCCTGAGATCAAGTGCGCTATTCTTTCAGGCCATGAAGATTTTCACCTGGCACAAAAGGCCATTGAATTAAAGGTTTGTCAATATATCACCAAGCCTGTGGTAAGCCAGTTTCTTTTTGATTCACTGGAAAAAATTCTGACAGAAATCAGCCCCAATCCCATCTCCGGTAATGCGCTGTATCCAAAAGATGTGGTGGAAATTACGATTCAGTACATTCGCAATTACTATCAAAATCCCGCCCTCTCTCTGCAGGAGCTTGCTGATCATGCTTCTGTTCATCCCAATTATCTCACCCAGCTCTTCAAACGAAGAATGGGCATTCCCTGCATGCAGTTCCTGACACAGGTAAGAATGGAAAAAGCAAAAGAATTGTTGCTGCAATCCAATCTCAAAGTTTCCACAGTGGCTCGTCATGTTGGCTATGAAAACCCCCTCTATTTCAGCTCATACTTCAAGAAATGGGTCGGTGTGAACCCCTCAAAATACCGTGAAGCTTAATGAAAAGGCTGTGAAATGGATGATTGATATTACAAAGCACCACTTGGCTTCCTTTTGCAACAAGATAAGCCGGCGCATCATCTATAAACTTTTACTGATTATCATACTGCCCAATATGATCTTTCTATTCATGATTCAGCATCTGATGAACCAGCACTTAAAGCAGCAAACACTTGAAATGGATAATATGTTGCACGTTTTGAATCACGCTGTTTCCCGCGAGATCAGTAGTCTTTTTAACAATATGAGAGCCTTATCAAGCGAAGTTATTGTCAATCCCGATGTGCAGCGCATCCTAACTGGAAAATATCCGCGCCTTATGACCGGGTACCCCTACGATATTTGGTACAAAGAACAGTTGTCAGATGATCGTTATCTTGATAACCGCACCATGGAAGAAATTCTCTCGCATTACCGTATCCTTTGGGACGTTTTTTCCATCGCTGTCATCAGCTGTAGTAATGATATTTATTTAAGCACTTCTCCCATCTATGATTATCATATTTCTCCTTCTGATCTGAAAAATTCTCACGTGTTGCAATCCGTTCAATTTTCTGATAGCTCCGACTTTTCCTGGAGTGTTAACGATGCTTTGACGCAGGATCATAACGTGATCACGCTGGCACGTCAAATCCACAGTATTGACAACCCCCAAGAAATTGCCGGCTATATTGTTATCAATCTTTCCCTTGAAAAAGTAAAAAACTCTTTTTACACCTACAGTTACTACGAAACCATGATATTTGGCCTTATTGACGAAAACGGCCAAAGGTGGATGATCTATGATGGTCATGAAATATCTGGAGGAAACACACCTCCATTTGATGATATCAGAGACGGCTTGTTTTCTTCTTTCTGGCAGGGTCAGCCCTGGCACCTTTATCTGTCGATCAATGAATCTGGAAACCATATTATCGCAGGGATTGATGAATCTTACATGATTCAGCGCTTTAATGATTTTAGAAAAACGCTTTTTCTGAGCTACACCTTCTTTTTGCTGGCAGCTATTTTCATTTCAATATATGGAACCAAATCCATCACCGATCGGCTGCACCAGCTGGAAAAAGCCATACGAAGTTTTGGCGATAAAAACTGGAAAACACGCATCTCCTTGCGAGGAAATGATGAAATTCAAATGATCGGCAACACCTTTAACGAAATGGCCCATCACATCGAAGATCTGGTCGAGAACGTTAAAGAAGAGCAGCATCAAAAACGTCTTTTTGAGTTAAAAGTATTGGATTATCAGATCAATCCTCATTTTTTATACAATACCCTCGATTCCATTAACTGGCTGGCTTTGGAAAACGACCAGCAGGAAGTCAGTCAGATGGTTAATGGTCTTGCAAGGCTTTTTCGAATTATTCTCAGTAAAGGGAGTGAATTTTTTGCTTTGAGAGAAGAATTTGAAATGGTTGGCATCTATTTGGATATTCAGAAGATTCGCTTTGGAGAACGATTTGAATACAGCCTCTTCCTTGATCCCGCCATTTCCCAATACCCCATTGGAAAACTTCTGTTGCAGCCGCTTGTTGAGAATGCAATTGTTCATGGCACGAAAGGACTGCGGACCAAGGGACACATCTGCATAAGGGGCACCCGCCAGAATGGTCAGGTGGTTTTAGAGGTTAAAGACAATGGTGTGGGCATGCCTGCCGATGTCATCGGCAATTTAACAGATTATCTCAAGCAGGACATCTGGCACCACAGTGTTCCTGCTGAATTGGGGTATGGCGTTAAGAATGTGGACTCTCGTTTAAAGCTGGCCTATGGCATCCATTCTTCTCTCACGATTTCATCAACTCAAAAAGAACCATCCGGTACCTCCATTCAAATTCATATCGATGAGTCCGCTTTGCAAAAAATACAACAAACAGCCGGCAGATCTTAATGGATCTGTGCCGGCTGTTTGTTGTTGACAGGCATTATTTCAATTCAATGGCTGTTTTATCTCACTTCCTCAAAAACGGGTGCATCATTGCGCATCAGAAATATGAAGACAGGCCCCATGAAGGGAATGATGATGCTGAGAAGCAGATACAGCACCGCCTGATCGGGCCGGTGAATCTTATAGAGCTTGTGGAGGGCAAAGAGACTGATCACCGCCGCTGCAATGGAGATAACAGTCCCGATGAGGGGAATCATTCCCAAAACAACACTGGCAATGGCAATTCCCGGGAGCACCAGCTCCACCTGGGGAATTTCATAACCGCCAATGTTCAGAGTGCGAATCACCTTGCCCAGAATGTAGAGTTGTGCCACGGGAATCCAGGCAACCCAGGGATTTTCAATGTTCCTCTTTTGAGCCATGGTGTACAGTCCCAGTGCTGCCAACACATAGGAAGCTATGGCGATGAGAAAAAAGAATAAAAAGAACGTCCCAAAAAGTGCCGCAATGCCGTATTCCATTCGCATTTTAAAACCTCCTTCGTCTCGCTTGACGCCTTCTGTTTTACCCGACAGTTTCAAGGGGCGGCATTTGCCGTGCCCTCTTAAACCATCACGTATTTCGACTTATATAAGGCTATTACCCAGATAAGTTTTCAGCAAACGAATGCGGCAAATGATTTGTGATGACGTGATTGTCATGCAGTTGATAACTGATCTTTCTCTTTCTGGCGCTGATCCCGATAGTAGTTCATTAAGCAGCCAGATCTGATAATCTGCCGTTCCTCTTCATTCAGGGGAGGCAGCTTCAGTTGAAGGGATGAGACCGGTTGTTCTCCTGTTTGCCCCAGCACATAGGCTTTCACAGTATCCCTGTTTTCTGTCAGAGCCTGGATGATCTCCGGGATCAGCAGGTACTGCCCCACCTGAAAGTCCAGTTCTTCAGGATAGAGGAAGGGCAGCATTCCCCAGTTAATGACATTGGAACGGTACCGGCGGGTGGCATATTCATTGGCGATGTTAGCCCAGCCTCCGAGAATTCGCTGACAGCTGGCCGCCTGTTCCCGGGCAGAGCCGTCTCCCGGTTTTCGGGCTGCGATGAGGCTGCCAACCCCCACCTCTTCCAGTTGAATTTGAGGGATCAACGCCTTAATCTCCTGCCCTAATGATGCCAGCACTTCATTTTCCAGCAGGGGACTTCTTCCCTGTGTACGCTCCGTTTCCAGCGCCAGTGTTTGACGGGCTCTTGCCACATAGCCCGGATCTCGTCTTGAAAGGGTGTACTCTGCCAACAGCTGGGGGTTTGAACGGTAGGAAGAAGCTTCTCCCGAAGGAATCAGTTCATCGGTGGTGGTCACCGGGTCAAGAATGACCGAAGCCACCTGCAAGAGCAGGTGCCGGGTGAGGGGCGAAATCTCCGGCCATTCGGTGATGTTGGGGCCCATCACAAGAGACTCCTTGGCTTGCGGTTGATCGAAACCGGCATAAACCCGCTTGGTGTAAATCTCTTGATGGAAGGTGTACGGCGGCAACTCTCCAGTCATTTCAACTTCTGTCGCTGCTGTCAGGGCACCGCCGTTGGCAGCTGTTGCTGCGATGGAACGGGCGTCCATAAGGGCCACCGACGCCATTTGCCCGCTGCCGGGTTTGGAGCCTTCCCGATTGGGGAAGTTGCGGGTGGTGTGGCGAATGCTGAAACCGTTATTGGCCGGCACATCTCCCGCCCCAAAGCAGGGGCCGCAAAAGGCTGTGCGCAGGGTGGCCCCTGCTTCCATCAGGGCTGCCAAAGACCCATTTTCCATAAGTGCCATATTCACCGGCTGACTGGCGGGATAAACGCTGAGCGAGAAGCTGCCGGCTCCAATGGATTTTCCCGAAAGAATTTCTGCCGCAGCACACAGGTTGCCGTAAGTGCCTCCGGCACAGCCTGCAATCACGCCCTGATCCACATAAAGCCGGCCATCTCTGACTTTGGATTTCAATGAAAAGGTTGCACCCAGCTGATCTTTCCCCTGACGGGCTTTCAATTCCACTTCATGCAGCACCTCATCCAGGTTTTCCTTCATTTCCCGAATGGTATAGGTGTTGGCAGGGTGAAACGGCATGGCGATCATTGGTTCGACGGCTGACAGGTCCAGGTGTATCAGGGCGTCATAGTAAGCCACTTGCCCGGGTTGGAGACATCGATAGTCTTCTGCGCGCCTATGAATCCCATAGTATTCCCGCACTTTTTCGTCTGTTCGCCAGATGGAACTGAGACAGGTGGTTTCAGTGGTCATCACATCGATGCCGTTGCGAAACTCAATATCAAGGGAGTCAATGCCGTCACCAATGAATTCCAGCACCCGGTTATTGGCCAGCCCACTGTGAAACACTTTGCCAATGAGGGCCAGGGCCACATCCTGTGGTCCCACTCCGGGTCGGGGTGTTCCTGTGAGATAGACTGCCACCACTTCAGGATAATTCAGGTTGTAAGTTTCCCCCAGCAGCTGGCGCACCAGTTCCGGCCCGCCTTCTCCGACGCCCATGGCTCCCAGGGATCCGTACCGGGTATGACTGTCTGATCCCAGAATCATGCGGCCACAACCGGCCATCATTTCACGCATGTACTGATGAATGACCGCCAGATGAGCCGGCACATAGATGCCGCCATATTTTCGGGCAGCACTCAACCCGTAGAGATGATCGTCTTCATTGATGGTGCCGCCAACGGCACACAGGCTGTTGTGACAGTTGGTCAGCACATAGGGCAGTTGAAACCGTTCCAGACCGCTGGCTTTCAGGGTTTGAATGATGCCCACATAGGTAATGTCGTGGGACGCCACGGCATCAAATCGCAGCTTCAAATTCTCCATGTCTCCCGAGGTGTTGTGGGCCGCCAGCATTGCGTAAGTGATGGTCTCTTGTCTGGCCCGTTCTCTTTCAGGCTGCCCGCCTGTCAGTTTTTCCAGCAGCTGCTGTGATGCGGGTTCGTCGGTGATGATGGATGTTTCATCAACGACATACACCCCTTTTTCCCAGATTTTCAACATGTTTCTTCCTCCTTTAAGCTGTCTTTAATGGCCACATATCTTCGGAATATTTGACGACCACTCGATTTTATCATTCATTTTTTGAACAAACGCATTGATCAAATGATAACTTTCATTTTTTCTCCTAAGCGTTTGTTTGCCCTTTTTCATTGAAAGAGATTATATCTCTTTTCTCATTTTTGATCAAGCCTTTTTGATGGAAATCATTGTATTTAAGAAAGATTTTTATTTTAAGTTGCAATTTACTCATTTTTCTCTGTGTTTTGAGGGCACTAAAAAGGGCATGTGTCGTTGACACACGCCCCGGATCGCAGGCAAAGCACGATGAAAGCAAGGAATTTGGTAACGAACAGCTTCGGAAAGCTTGTCGGTGTTTTTTTCAGCATGAAACCAGTGGCCCAAGTCTGGCAAGGGTAACCATCGAAGGTTGCACCCTCTTATGATCCCCAGTCATGATTTTCTGTCAAACTGAGGACAATATTCAAATTGCCGTTGCGTTTCCGAATATCATCGATGAGTTCCTTCTGCGAATCAGGATTCACCATGGCAACTCGGTAACATAACTCAAAGAGAGATCCGAAATCTGTGGTTTTCACCCGCACCAGCCGGTAATCGGACAGGTAGGTATCAAAAATGTCGTCAAAATGACCGTGGTAATTCAAGTCTTCGGGAATGGTGATTTTCAGCTGCATTTTGGGAGAAGTGGAAACACCGTATCGGGTGAGGGTGATGAGCACCATCACCAGGCAGAGAATGACCGCAAAAATGGCTGCGTAGGCAATGAAACCCATGCCGCAGGCCAACCCCACCGCCAGGGTAAAGAACACGTACGCAATGTCTTTGGGATCTCCCGGAGCACTGCGAAATCGAATGAGGCTAAATGCACCCGCCAGACTGAAGGCTCTGGCAACGTTGTTGCCCACCAGCAAAATGATGACGGCGATGATGGCCGGAAGCATGATCAGCGTTACGGCAAAGCTGCCGGCATACCCTTCCTGTTGATGGGTCTGGATATACACCAGACTGATGAAAAGCCCCAAAATCAGTGAAGACAACACCACAGTGAGGGCCCCGCCCAGCGTAAAGGCTTCTGCGGTGGTTGAGGTTAAAATTGTATCCAACATATTGTGTCACTCCTTACAATCGGTAATGTGGACGCCGGCAGATCTTTGCCCGGCATTCAAAATTCATATTTGAACAGCATGTGAAAGCCCTTCGAAATCCTTCGGGTGATCACCGGACGCTGCCTTTTCAGAGAACGGTCGCACCTGCTGTTTGACCGCTTGAACCCGGTGGACATACTGCCGGTATTCTTCCCCATATTTGGAAAAGCTGGTAGGGTAGATCCCCGCTGCAGACAACTGGCGTGTCAGCCACAGGGGATATGCGCCAACTGTTTTGATTTCCATCAGAATGCGGTCTTCCGGGATAATCAGTTCTCCCACCCGTCCTTTTCGCAGGTCAATTTGATTTCGACGGCTGATGAGGTTGCGATCAAAGGTAATGCGAAAGCGCTGGTCATTTCGGCAAAAGTAAGCCGTTCGTTCATAGCTGATGAATACTTTGGGCGCCAGTGAATGACGACTCAACAAGTACTGAATTTCCGACGCCACCTGACGGCTTTGCCAGTCTGACTCTTCAGAAACAGCCGGCAACTCTCCTGTGGCTGTAAAGGTCATCGCCGCTGACAGTGGGAGCATCAGCCTTCTCTTGGAGACAGTCCCGCAGATTTTCTTTTTCAGCTCCAGAAACACTGGTGCTTTTTCATCCACGGGCACTTCATAACTCCGCAACCTGAGCTTTTCTTTAAAACTTGGTTTTGACAGGGAATGCCGAATCAGATCATGCTGGGGTGTGTCAAAATAAATATTGTAGACTGTATAACCTGCTCCTCCCCGATCGTAGCTGTCCGGTTCCATATAACGGGGCAGCAGGGCCATCATTGCCTGCCATTGTTCATGATTCAACAGGTATTTCTTTTCGTGCCGTCTGAAAGTTGTCAGTGCCATCTATGCCACTCCTCTCCTTTATCTGTTTGATTGATCGACTGACTGGCTGAAAATCCTTCGACGAATGCCAACGGATGATTTGACATCCGCTGACATTTTCATTGTAGCGATTTCGTTTGTTGATTATTTGTCAGTTATGTGAAGATCATCTGAAAAATGAACAGAAAAAAAGAATCCTCTTTACCAGGGATTCTTGAATTGCGTACTTTGTAACATCGGAACATTGAGTTATCACAAGGGTGCCTGAATGATTGCCGAAGATGATGACAGTGCTTCAAAATGGGTGATTCTGTTTCGTCCGTCAGCCTTTGACTTTCGCAGCGCTGCTTCCGCATTGGCCATCAGCTCACCGGCACTGCTGCCGTCGCCGGGAAATTCTGCCACTCCAAAGGAGGCCGTCACCGCGACCGCTTCTCCCCGTTCACCGGAAATCTTTCGATTGGCCAGCTGGTTTTTCAGGTTCTCCAGGGGGATGGCAATGGTGTCGGCCTCCACCTCTGAAAAGAAAATCACAAACTGATCGCTCGCCAGTCGAAAAAGCATCTCTCCCTTGGCATCCATGTGCACATGTTCCCCGATGAAACTGGCCACTTCTTTCAGTACCAAATCGCCAAAAGCGTGACCATGGGCGTCATTCAGCTGCCCCAGCCGATCAATGTCAACCATGGCGATGACGAAGGATTTGCCTGCAAGGTGATACTCTGCCGTTTTCTGGGTCAGAATGTGGTTCAGATATGTTTCATCAAAAGCACCCGTCAATGCATCTGTCATGGTGAGCCGCACCACCTGTTCATGGTTCAGGGCGCTTTTAAGGATCAGCCGCAGGTTCGCCACAATCAGCTTGAAATAACCTGTATTCACCGTTTTATTCAGATGTTTGTCGGATTTGTTTTCGATGAGCAGAGCACCCGTGAGATCTTTCCGTTCCCAAATCAGGCAGAAATAACTGTCCCTCATGCCCCTTTTGACAGAATGAAGGCATTTGGCGATGGACTCCCCCTCTTTGTAAACTGAGGCCTTTCCGGTGTGTCTCGCCTCTTCAAACCGGCCCCGGGCAATGGCTTCCAACGCCTCATAATCATCACCGGAGGCGGTGGTGGCCTTGACTGTCAGCTGGTGATCCTGATTTGTCAAAAAGAGGGTGCAGGCATCAAAAGCGTAATGCCGGGAAAGGAGATGAACAATCTGATCTGCCGCTTCCCGGCTGGTTTCCTGATCAATGGTTCTTTTGATCATTTCTCTCAATAGTTTGCTGCTGGCCTGGGTCATGTCCATTTCCAGGTTTTTCTGGCGATACTTTTTGATGGACTGCTGCAGGGTTTGATCATTCACCAGAAAAAGAGCCAGGGTTCCCAGGAGCGCACCCAGATGAATCAAATTGACGGGTGCTTTCAATTGATGCAGGATAAACGTCTGAACCGCCAGGCTCACCAGGCCAATGACCAGGGTGATATGGGGCGCCTGCTTATCGGCTGTTGCCAGCATCAAGCTCAAGATAATAAAAGACACGGGTATATGACTATAGGGCAGCATCAAATGGGCAAATGGCGTTGCAATGAAGACGCACGCCAGTAAATAGGGGGCTTTTCGAACACTTTCCATCTATGGGTGACTCCTTTTCATCCGACAGGGCCGGCTCTCGATCCATTAAGTACCGAATGAATCTTATCATAGAAACGGCTGTGATACAAAGGTTTTATGAGAGAAAAATTGTCTGGGCCCAATGGCGAATTGATGGAATCAGGAGTTGTTCTTCA
>NZ_FXUF01000013.1 GCF_900182905.1 Anoxynatronum buryatiense
TCCCAGTAGGCTTCGTTCTCATAGGCGTAAGTGATGCCGGTTTGCTTATTGGTTTGATAAACGATGCTCATACCCATCCCTCCTCGTTATATATTATAATATATAACGAGGATCATGTCAATCAAAAAGTGCTTGATTTTGTTGAAATATCAATGTTTTTTATCGATTTCATCGTTATATATCTCGGGAAGGCAGGATAGAACCCTCCGTCTTTCTGTGATATCAGACCGCCGGAGGGGTTTATCTATACAGGCCCCCACACGGCAGAAAGTTCACCGATAAAAATATGAAAGGCATATTCTCGTTCAGAACCTAACATTCTGATGAAATGCGCCATCGAAAACCCTCCATTTCATTGCATGGGTGTTTTTTCTTGCTGCTTGCATGAGTGTTTCTTCAACAACGTACCATATTCACCAAATCACTTCGTTGATTTTAAATGAATTTTATGTAAATTTCTGTTTACACCACCGGCTATCGGTGATTCTTCGGCGGGTTCACCGTCCGTGTCTGATTCAATCTCAGACTCAATGTCAGATTCAATGTCAGACTCGCTTTCTGATTCACTTTCTGATTCAGCGTCGGTGTCCGTTTGAAAATCAAACTCAGAAAAATGAACTGAGCCGGAACAGGAAACAGTTGACAACCCGTGAATATCGGATGATGATAGACATACAGAGATAAACCGGGAACTAATAAGAGAGAGACGGTCCATGTGAGAAAAATCCATGGGAGAATGATCCATGTGAGAGAAAAATCCATGTGGGGAGAACGCCAAAGTGAGGCGTGAGCAATATGGGGGGAGAAGATCAATGATGCAGTTGCAAAACAGTCTGTTGAATGTACTTATTATCCGGGGATGTGACAACCTATGAAACCGGTTTTTAGATATGGAGAGAAAGAAGTGAACTACCTGAAAAGCAGAGACCGCAGGTTGGGCGACATGATTGACCGCATGGGTCCACTGGAAGTGGAGACAATGCCCGATGTGTTCACAGCGCTGGTGTTTAGCATTATCAACCAGCAGGTATCCAGTAAGGCGGCTGATACGGTGTGGGCCCGGCTGCTGGAAATCACCGGCACCATGACCCCTGAAACCATTCTGGCCACAGACCCGGAAGTGCTTCAAAAATGCGGCACCACCCACAAGAAGATCAGCTATATTCGGGGCATCGCAGATGCGGTGGCGACGGGTCAGGTTGATTTCAGCCAACTACACTTTATGAGTGATCAGCAGGTGATTAAACAATTGTCCTCCCTTCATGGCATCGGGCCCTGGACGGCTGAAATGTTATTGCTCTTCTCTCTCCATCGTTATGATGTGATCAGCTATGATGACCTGGCGATCCGCCGGGCCATGATGAAGCTCTACGACCTGGACCAGTTATCAAAGGAACAGTTTCAGCGCTACCGAAAGAGATACTCACCCTATGGGTCAGTGGCGTCACTGTATCTCTGGGAACTGTCGGTGGAATAAAGCCGGTGCCGATGCCGATGGCCATGAAGAAACGCCTCTCATGAAGAAGCGCCTGCCGTTTGGTAAAATACGCATATCCCAAATCACAAAAAGCCTGCATCAGCAATGATTCATCTGATGCAGGCTTTTCACTTTAAAAACGGCCGCCTTTTCTAAAAAACCTGAGATAATACCCTGCCATGAAAATAGCTGTCACCGCCCAGGTGATGGGGTATGTGATGGCAATTCCCTTCACACTGTCCACCCGCGACATGATAAGGTAAAGAAGTGCTATTCTTAAAATGCCTATGTTCGCCAGGGTGATGACCATGGGTGGCAGCGTCCTGCCTGCCCCTCTGATACTTCCACCTGTCACTTCCATTATCAGGTATATCCAATAAAAGGGGACCGTGATGCTGATAATGTTGATACCCAGATCTATCACGCCAGCATCTCGATTGATCAGGCCAAAGGCCTGTCGCCCAAAAATCATCACCAGGGCACTTAAGAGGATGGTGACGATGCTCCCCATCACCAGGCAGACCAGCGTACCTTGTCGAACCCTGTCAAATGCCCGGGCACCCATATTTTGACTTGTAAAGGTGGTGATTGCCTGTCCAAAGGCCATGATGGGCAGATACACAATTAACTCCACTTTAAAATAAGCAGTAAAAGCGGCAAGGGCATCCACCCCCAGGCTGTTCACATGATACTGCACCACCACATTCGACAGCGTAATCAATAATGCCTGTAACCCAATGGGGACGCCTATTCCCACGATTTTTCCAAAATGGCTGCTGTCAATTCCCAGTTGCCTCCAGGAGAACCGGTATGCTTCATCACAGTTTCCCAGATAGATCAGCACCAAGACAGCGGCGACTGTTTGAGAAAACAACGTGGCCCAGGCCACCCCTTCAACACCCTTTTTTAATACCAGCAGAAAAAAAGCATTCATGATCACATTGGTCAGCCCGCCCGCCAGCTGAATATACATGGTCATCTTGGCATTACCCATGGCTCTGATGATACTGGCCCCCATGTTGAAGGTGATCATCGAAACCGAGCTGATGAAATAGACCCTCATGTACGTAATGGCAATGATTCTGATTTCATGGGGTGTGTTGATCCATTCCACGAAGGATGGTGCAAAGATGTATCCGATGACCATAATCAAGCCGCCACAAAGGAAGCCAATCCCCATTCCGCTGTGAACGACTTTCTTCAGTTCCTTTTGGTCACCACCGCCAAAAGCCATGGATGTGACAACGCCTGATCCAATTGACAGGCCCGAAAAAAAGCCAACCAGACAGGTCACAAAAAGGGTGGAAGCGCCTACGGCTGCAGTGGCTTCTTTTCCCAGCACATTGCCCACAAAAATTAAATCAACGGTGTTATAGAGTTGTTGGATAAAGCTGGTTCCCAGTAAGGGTAACGCAAAGAAAAGAATTTTTTTCCATATAACGCCTTCTGTCATATCTCCGCTTTTCATTGATCAGTCTCCAAAAGATGTATTAGGTGCCCAGCACCCAAGAAAACACGCCATTTTCTCCCAACGGCTTGATGTGTTGATAATGATACTCAATCCATCCAACTCATTCTATCCTATGTACGGCCGTACTTTCTGTCAAGTTCTTTCTGCTTTAATCTGCGTTTTTGCTTAAAATACTCGATGATTGGCGTAGGTACCGCTTTTTCCCACTGCCACAGGAAAAGAAGGGCCGTTAACCCATCGGCATCGAAATGAAAACCCTTCTCATTAAGACACTTCTATGCTATACTGACCTTCATGGAGATTAATGAAAACAGTGCGCATTCATTTTGTTTTCATTCTTTGATGCTGCACGATTTCATCCTACATCTTAAGGAGGTTCTCACGTGAATCGAAAGCAATCCGTTGCCATTTTAGTCAGTGAAAAATATGCCTTAACCCCCCATGCCGATGACCTGGCGCTTAAGGAACATCTTGAAAGTTTTGGTCTCCAGGCCACTTTGGTTCCCTGGGATGATGCTTCTGTCTCTTTTGATGCCTTTGATTTGGCCATTGTTCGATCCTGCTGGGACTACCAGCACCATGTCTCCGCGTTTTTGGATCGGATGCAACACATTGGGCAGCAATGTATCCTTGTGAACCCGACTGCCACCATTGTTTGGAACAGCGATAAGCGCTATTTGCAGGAGATTGCCGCTCGGGGTATTCCCATCGTCCCCTGTCATTTTGTGGATTCTGCCGATGCCTTAACCCCAAACTGTTGGCCTTTTACCGCCGAAAAGCTGATTATCAAACCCACTGTCAGCGCCAGTGGTTATGACACCCACCTGGTGAACGCCCATGACTTCAGCGCCATTCAGGAATGTGTGCGGTCATTTGGAGAACAAAAAACGGCCATCATCCAACCCTTTATCTCAAGTGTCAAGACTGCAGGGGAGCGATCAGCCGTCATCATCGACGGTATGCCTATGTTTGTGATGAAAAAAACACCCGCTGATGAAGGTTTTTTAGTGCATGAACACTGGGGGGGCACTTACACCGAAACCACTCTCACTGAAAAAGACCAGCTGTTTTTATCCCGCCTGGTGGATGTGTTGAATCCCATGCCCCTTTATATGCGGGTTGATTTTCTATATGACCATCAGGGAGATCCATTGTTACTGGAACTGGAACTGATTGAGCCGAATCTTTACTTGTCCCGCAATCCGGCGGGTTTGGAGCTTCTGGGGCAGGCCATTACTCGTATTCTCAGTGAGCCTTCCCACTTCAGCGAATGTTCATAAACCGATTCAAACCCTCGTTGCCATCACCACGGCTTCTCAGGCCGCTGCAATGCGCATCGCTTTGATCCTGTTCATCTTAGGCTGTGCCAAATATTCCGAAGACGGCAGCCTCTTTTTTTGCAAAGTGCATTGTTCAAAAGCCTGTCATCGCACAAAAGCCTGTATCAGAATTTCCCTATCTGATACAGGCTTTTGTCTTACACTTCTTACACTTCTTACACTTCTTACACTTCTTACACTTCTTACACTTCTTACACTTCTTACACTTCTTACACTTCTTACACTTCTTACACTTCTTACACTTCTTACACTTCTTACACTTCTTACATGTATCTCTTTTTCTTCTTCTTTTTTTATTTCTATTTTTCGTTTAGAATCTTTTCAACCATTCATTTCTCACTGCTTGTCCAATCCTGCTTTTGACAAAATTCTTTATAGAGATGAATATTGGGGTTATCATTGCCTTTCTGCCAGGCAAGCACAAAATCAAGGTACATCCGTTCACTGTCAATGTCCACATAGGCAACCGATTCATGCCCCTTTATTTTGAAGGATCTTGGAATGGGTGTGACTCCCATGCCAGCCGATGCCATGGCAATCCCTGTCTCATATTTATCCACAAATTTTGCGTTTTCCATATCAAGGCCGGCTTCCGTAAGGCCTATGTTAATGGCCCTCAGTGTTTTTTCCGCATCCGAATTGTTGCTCATCACGATTTTCTGTCCGTTTAGAGATTCTGGTGCAACCATCTGATACTGATTGAGGGGATTGGTCTTCGAAACCGCCACTGCCGAGTAATCCCGAAATAAATACACGCTCTCAATTGTGGCTATTTCTTCAATTTCCCTTTTCTCAGAGAAAAAAACATCAATTCTTCCACCAAGCAGCATCTGGGTTAATTGGCCCCAACCGCCGATATGAACATCCACTTCTATGTCCGGGTACTGCTGGTGAAATTCGCGAATACGCTGATGAATATTGGCCCATTCCACAGGACCGTGGTATCCGATAGCCAGATGGTTTTTGCCTTCAGCGTGCAGCTTTTGCGCCTGGATCATCACATTCTCATAGTCTGCGACTATTTGGGTAAACTTTTCCTGGACAAGCTTTCCCGCTTCGGTCATTTCCACCTTGTGGCGGCTTCTTTTCAATAGTTTAACGCCCATTTCCTTTTCCATCATATTGATTTTCTGACTCATCGCCGGTTGAGAAATAAACACTTCTTTTGCTGCCATGGAAAGATTCTGATAACGGGCAACGCTTAAAAAGCACTTCATGCTGAAGATATCCATTTGATTCCCCACCTCGCTAAGAAAACCTTTTCCCTGCACATCAAACTTCCGGTAGCTGTAGCGTACCATTGAAACGTTGTACCGTCAATGGTTTCCCTGCTTTTGTCATTGCTTGAATAGGAAACTGTTATATGCTTATAAGTAGGTGTACGCTCCTTCAGCGACGTATTTATGTTATTTTTATATCAAGACAGGAGATGATATGAATGAAAAGAAATCAATTGAAAATCTATTCTTTGCTTCTCTGCTTTGCACTGCTTTTCACAGTAGGCTGCAGCCAGCCCGCATCACAGGAACCCTCGGCACCGGCTGAAGACCCGGCGGCTGAAGTGCCGGAATCCGGCATGACTGCCGGCACTTACGAAACCGTCTGCCGCGGATTTTATGGTGATTTTGATATCGCTGTCACCGTGAGTGATTCTGAGATTTTGGATATTGAACTGGGTGAATACCAGGAAACAGAAGCTGTTGGCGGTGTCGCCCTGCGACTGATGAAGGATAACATACTGGCCGCCAATACAGCCGGTGTTGACCTGATCTCCGGTGCAACGGTAACTACTGCCGCCTTTCGTGCAGCCGTCATTGACTCCCTGAGACAGGCCAATGCTCCGGAAGCTCTCACTGCTGCACCGGAACAGCCGGCAATGCAAGAGCTGGCTGTTGAAACCGATGTGCTGGTCATTGGCGCCGGTGCCGCCGGATTTGCCGCTGCCATCTCAGCTGCTGAAAACGGCGCTGATGTCACGCTCATCGAGAAGCAGGACATCGTGGGTGGTTCCACCATTATTTCAGCCGGTATTGTGTATGCTGCCCTGGACGAAAGCGATGTGGCTCCCATGGTGGACTACTACATGGAGCGGGCTGAGCAGCATGCCGACCGGGAACTGCTGACATTTTATGCAGAAAACTCCATTGATACCATTGCTTTTCTGGACAGCATCGGTGTTCACTGGATGATGAATGTGCCTGCCGGTACTGCTCCCCAGCCCCGTGCCCATTTCTCCATGTACGAAGACGGCACCTTCATGATTGGTTCAGCTTTGATCGAACCCCTGGAAGAGGAGGCCCGTAGACTGGGTGTCACCATCCTCACAGGCATCAAGGCCACTGAGTTGTTGATGGAAGAAGGCGTTGTGAAGGGTGCCAGGGCAGTTTCCAAAGATACCAACTATACCTTCTCTTCAGAAGCTGTTGTGATGGCCACCGGCGGTTTTGATGCCAGTGAAACATTGAAAGAGCAGTATATGCCCGTTGCAGCCGGCGACTTCCCCTTATCCAACAAAGGCAATGTGGGTGAAGGCCTCCTCATGGGAATGGATGTGGGCGCTGCCACAGATTTCAAGAATGGTGCCATCGGCTTCCAGATTGTTCATGGCAGTCTGCCAAATTCTGGATACAATGCTTCGGCCATGTTTGCCCCCTTATACGTTCAAACTGACGGCACCTTCGTTGCCCCGGGCAAAGATTACCCCATTAACTACACGAACATGAAAAAAGTGGGAGATGATCTTTTCTACGGCCTTTACGATGCCACTGGGGCAGACAGTGCTCAACCTGCCATTGACCGGGGCTATGGGTATCAGGCAGACACCGTGGAAGCCCTGGCGGAAGCTGCGGGGATGGATGCTGCCAAGCTGCAGGCAGCCTTTAATCAGGGAGACGACCTTGTCAACGCCCCCTTCTATGCCGTCGAAGCCCGGCCCAGCACCATTGGTTCCATGGGTGGCCTGTTAATCAATACCCGGGCAGAAGTGCTTGCTGAAGCCGATAATCAGCCTATCCCGGGCCTTTATGCCGCCGGTGAAGTTGCCAACAGCGCTTTCTACTATCAGGAGTATCCTTCCTCCGGTTCATCCATCTCCATCGGGTTAACTTATGGTCGTGAAGCCGGCAAAAATGCGGCTGCCTGGGCCTTGGGCGAGTAAGTCAAGAATCCATCGGATTTTCATTTTTCAGATAAACGTTTGATTAACTTTGATGCACTTTTGGTAATCGGGTAGATGGCTGACCCACTAAGGGTCAGCCATCTACCCGATTTATGACATTTGACTATAGTACTTTGAACCTCCGATTTCTATGATCTTCCCGGTTTAGGGTCGAACAACAGTGAACACAGCCCAATTTTCTGTTCCGGGGTCCGTTAGATATATGTCTATTCCTGTAAACTTGAGAGTGAGAGAATCTTGATTCACCCCTTCACTCAGATTAACCACTATATTGTTGAAGGTAACCTGTCCGTCAGCATCTGCCGATGCACTCAAGGTGCCAGACAAGTTGGATCCACCTCCGTAACCTTGGGGTATTTCTGCTGTTAAGCTTATACCGGCATCAGGCCCATCTATCAATGCATTGCCGAATCTGTCTTTCAGCTGAAGCTTGATTTCCGGCAAAGTCTGGCCGTTGTTGTAGGTTCCCCCCTGTACGGGTCCACTTATGGTTGTCGCTGAAAATAGTCTGTCTGCAGTAATAACCTGTGTAGTAGTGGCATCCAAGTAACCTGTGGCTTTGATTCTGATTGTATGGGCACCTCTTACCTGCAATGGAGGAATTTGGTTTGGGTTCAATCGAATGCCCCCACCATCGCTCTCAAATACAATCTCTAAGCCCTCCATTTTCCCATACTCTATTCCATCCACCTCTACCACAGTGATGGCATTTGCATAGGACTCATCATAGGGGCTACAGTCAATGCTTATCCAATAATTAGGTGTATTGTCCGTGGTGTCTGGTATCAGCGTCGGTGGTGCCGTCAATCTCCCAACAAGAAATTGGCCACCAAGGTAGTGTCTTGTCCGTTCATTTGATAACCGTAAGAGGCAGCTGTGCTGACTACCACACCCTCACGCGTCCAGTTGTGAAATGTGTATCCTTCGTTGGCCACTGCGGTCACCGGCACTTCATCAGAGCCCCCGAAATAGTTGCTTGTGACCCCACCCTCAAGGGTAACGGTACCGCCGTTGGTGGGAGAAGCTTCCAGGGTCAATTGGTATAATTGGGTAAAACTGGCCCACAAGGTAGTGTCTTCCCCCGGCATAGTATAGTCCAGGACCGCCTCTGCGCTAACAAACGGCCCGTTGATTCCTCCCCATGACCAGCCAGCGAATTCGTAGCCCACACTGGGCTGGGCGGTGACCGTGACAGTGAAGCCTTGTAAAAATACACCGCTGCTGGTTCCCGCAGAGGTGGTGGCCGTGCCAACGGCTCCGCTATCCGGGAAAACTTCCAGGGTTAAAGTATACCCTTCCGAGACTGGGATACTGAATTCATCACTCACCACAGATGCACTGGAGCCTTCCAATGTAAAGCTTAACTGTGCGTTTAGAATAGTTGATTCAGTCCCGTTGGTGGCCGTCAAATCAGGAAAATAGGCGTTTCCTGCATTGGCGGCTCTTGTGGTCGTTCCTCCCAGTGTCCAATCCCCTCCACCAAATTTTTCCACCGACACTTCTGCCCCAACAGAGGGGCCTTGGAAGCATTCGTTGTTGTACGCATCTTTAAGCTTGACCATGGGCGGAGTGGCGAAATGACCCCCATTAGCGGTTGGCCCCACGGGTTGGATGTCAATCTCTATAATCGTTGCCAAACCCGGGGTAATGGTTTGATAGGTGTCGGTTACAGCATAATTTTCAGCTCCAATGGATACGTGGTGGCTTCCTGGTTCCTGCAGACCCAGAATTTTCGAGGTGTCAAGAACCATCTTGCCAGCCTCCAGCGTTACCCCTTCTTGACCAAATACCTGGGTGTTTGTTTTGATGATGATGCTGTTAACCGCTGCCCTCCATGCTGGATCATCCACAAAGGTGATTTCAATGGTATTGCCGGCATAGTTGTCTGTGGTATCTGGTGTTAGTATGGGTGCAGACTGACTGCCAAAGGCTGGAACAGTGAAATCCTCACTGAAAATAGTGAAGCTTGGTAGTCCTGTAAAGGTATAGCTTATTTGAGCGTCGGTGATTACTTCAGCACCGGAGGGGTTTGAGGCAGTTAAATCTGTAAAGGTGGCGACACCGTTCACCGCTGTTACTGTACTGGTGCCTCCCAGTGTCCAGGAATCTCCGACAGCTCTCTGCAAAGTGATGGACGCACTGCTGGAAGGGCCATCGGCGCATGCATTGCCATAAGTGTCATAGAGAGTTAATACAGGCTGTTGTTCCAGTTGCCCTCCGCTCACAGAAGGTCCCAGGGGCTGGGTGGTAAATTCAGCGCTTGCCTGTGGCCCGGCAGTAACACTTTGGCTCACCACTGCATTGTTATAACCTGAAGCCTCTACCGTTATCGTATAGGTGCCCGGTGTCTGCAGCTGGGTAATGTTTCCGGTTAAGAGTGTCAGAATCCCTGCTCCGATATTGTATTGTCCCGGTGCTGAGGGTGTTAAGGTGTCATTGCCCACCTTGACTGCCGAAATGGCGTTGATCCAATCTGCCCAATCTCCCGCTGAGAGAGTGATGGTAATATTGTTCCCCGCGTAATTGTCGGTGGTATCTGCTGTCAGGGTGGGGGCCGCCAAGCCAGTTGCCCCTGGGATGGCAAAGCTTTCGCTATAGAAATACTTATTGGGGCTGCCAATCACCTCATACATGAGCTGGGCATCTGTGATGGCCAGTCCTGATGGGTTGGTGACGGTGAGGTCTGCGAAAGAAACCACACCATTGACGGCGCTGACCGTGGTTGTGCCTCCCAGTGTCCAGTTGCTGCCTGTTTTCTTTTCCAGTGTGATTTCTCTGTTGCTGGATGGCCCGTCGGTGCAGGGGTTGTTGTATTTGTCATAAAGGGTCACAACTGGCTGTGTAGCCAACAGCCCCCCATTTTCCACTGGTCCCACCGGTTGTGTGGAAAATGCTGCCCGGTCAAAGAATGTGGCAGTGATGTCCTGCATCACCACAGCATCGGCATACCCGGTGCTTTTTACCCTTATTTCTTTACTGCCGGGGCTTAGGAAGGCATTTATTTTGCTTCCGTACAGTGAGATCTGCCCGTCCACCGCAGCATCCCCTGTGTTGAGGTAATATTGAATGTTGTCAGGCTGAAGAGAAAGAACCTCTCCCTCCACCGAAATCTCTGTAATGGCATTGGCCCATGCCTGTCCGTCGCTGAAAGTGATCATAAGGGTTTGTCCGGCATAGTTTTCCGTGGTGTCTGCGATCAAGTCAGGTGGCATAATTAGGTTAGCTGATCGGCTGACAATAATGGTGTATATTTTTGTGTTGATGCCGTTTTCTGCTGTTACCTGCAATGTCATTTCAGTGTCGGTTCCAGGTATCCCCAAAGCCACAGACAATGGGGTGCCGCTTCCCATAGGGGTGCCGTTGAGTGTCATGGAAGCGCCTGCATGTGAGGGAGAAGCTATGATGTCCACAGCACCGACATCGTCGGCCACTTCCACCGTATAGCTTAAGGTGTTTGCTGCAAAGGCAGGTGATAAGCTCTGGCCAACCACGGATAATGAGTTTAGATTGGCATTGTCAGATAGATTTTCCCATCTGTGATAGGGGGTGGTCACATCTTCCTGTATGGTCCAGATGGTGTTAAAATTCCATTCTGGGAAGCTGGCTTGCTTTTTCATGTTCTCCAATGTCAGACCATTGGCCCCACTGCCTTGGTTCACAACTGCGATTCCCGCATTGTAGTGGTTGTGGTGTATGGTGCCTGATCCTCCCGGTGCAGATGTGTCATGTTTTCCAAGGAAGGCGCCAATGGTTGAGCTGCTGCCTGAAATGGCAACATCAGCATAATTGTACCCGGTATCAGATGGCGAACCTCCTAATAGATGGGCTGCATTGTTTTGAATCTGACCCACAAATCCGCCTGCAACGGTACCTGTGTAGGCAACACTGCCTATTGCGTAACTGTTGGTAATGGTTCCGATGTTTCTGCCTGCAAATCCGCCCACATAGGTTCTGCCGGAAACAGTGCTGATGGCATAGCACTGGTCTGCTGTGGCGAAATAGTTTAGACCCACAAAACCACCGGTATCCTGAGCATAATCTCCGGTAATGGCCACATTTCCATCGGCAAAACAGCCCGTGATGGTTCCATGATTCATATAGCCGACAAAGCCGCCTATCTCTTTGATGCCTGTAACAATTCCATGAGCGCTGCTGCCGGTGATGGTATTGTTACCCGAATTGCCAATAAAACCGCCTACTTTGTGGGTAATTGTGGAACTGGATGTTTCTCCTATAACCCGTACATCGGCGCTACTGCTAGATATGATGCTTTGATGGGCATAACCGATCAAGCCCCCTACTGAATGAAGGCCTTTTACCTTAGTGCTGTTTTCAACAACGCAATTGGTAATATTTGTTTCAATTGCCTCTCCAACCAGTGCGCCGACTGATCCGGTGTTGGGCACATCAATGTCCACACCTTTGAGTCCAATATTACTTAAACCAGCCTCCTTCGTATGGCTAAATAAACCAGAACCTGATTTGTATGTTTGGCTGTTGTCTGCAATTTTCATGTTTTCGATATAGTAGTCATTTCCGTTATAATTCGCCATAAAAGGCTCACCCTCAGTAACCAGGGTTTGGTCGTAAACACCGATGGGTTGCCAGTCTATGTTGTTTAAGTCGATGTCTGAAGTCTGTTGGAAATATAATCCTGAAACTGCGACATAGTAGCGAACTTTGTCCAGATCAGCCGCCGTGGCCACCCGGAAAGGATCTGCCGCCGTACCGCTGCCGGAAAGGCCTACTGCCACTGGCTGGGAGATAACAGCTGTCTGGTAGCCTGTGGCTTCCACGGTCACAGTAAAGGAACTCACTGCTTGCATGGCAGGGATGGACGACGTATTCAGCCTTAGTTTTCCGGCTGTCAGTTCATACTGCGTTCCGGCGGTTAAGGCACCACCATCCACTTTTACCGCTGTTACCGCATTTCGCCAGACACTATTGTCTGTAAAAAGAATGTCCAGATTGGTTTTAACGAAATTACCTATGGTGTCAGCCGACAGCACAGGTGGTATGTCAGCTCCGCCAACGGGAATGTTTTCGTAGGTAACAGCAACCGTCGTGTTGGCACCCATGGTGAAGGTGTGCCGGTTTACCGGTGCTGCCAGTAAGTCTGCCTTCCGGTTGACTCCGTTAACGGAAAAGGTGGCCACTTGCTTCCCTGAGGGAGGTGTGACGGTCACTGTTACGGAAGTATTGGCAGCCAGAGACCCTGCCGCTGGATTTGAGGCAATGCCTTCCCCACTAAGTGCCAGGGTATAGGTGACCTGGGGTGGCGGGTCGGGGGTTGTTGATCCACCTGTTCCACCTCCACCACCGCCTCCGCCTCCTGTAGCAGTCGGACTGGAAGATGTTGAGGCTGGTTTGTCGTTGTCTTTCATCACCGTCACTGATTCGCCAATGGTAGCTTCCCCATTCTTTTCCTCAATGGTACCCATTCCTTCCACTTTGGTGCTGTCATTTTCGGTGCTCAACAGACCAACGATCGTGTTTTCCGACAAGTCAAGAAGGAACTCTTTTCCAGATTCTGTGACCAGTAGTTCGTCCACCCGTGTGTCTCCCTGGGTTTTGATGGTCACCTCTGATGCTTCCACTGTCACCCGGCTGAAATTTCCTACCAGGATAATCAATTCACCAGGCTCAGTGGTGGCAATGATTATTTCCAATCCCTCCACGTTGGTGGCTACAATACGGGTGCCTCCCTCAGGGGTGTTTCGGACAATGATGTTCCCGTACTCCCCTCCATTTATAAAAATGCTCTCAGTACCGCCGCCTTCAATGAAGGTGTCCCCATCAACAGTTATGTTGTTTAGCGTAACGTCGCCCACTCCAACGCTTTCAGCTATGAGAAGGGTTCCGGTAATGTGCTGGTTCTGCAGTACAACATCTTCTGAAGAAATCACCACGTTCCCGTTAGTGGTGCTGGTGCCTTCTGATGGCCCGTAGATTCCCGGGGCATCAAAGACAATGGTTTCTGTGACATCAAGACTTAACGGTAAAAAATAGGCTGTACGGCTGGTTCCATCCCAGTTATACGCTACTCCCAAGGCCGATGCAAGGCGGGACAATGGTACCATGACACGGCCTGGTGGTACGATTTCTACCTCCGTGTCCATCTCCATGAAACCTTGCCCGTTTTTCATAAGCTGACGGCTGCCGATACGTAGGATCAATGTATCAGTCCCGTTTTCCACCACAACAGACCGGGTATCTGCCTCCCAGACCACCGATGCTCCCAGTGCCTGTGCCGCATACCTGACAGGTACCATGACCCGGTTGTCTTTCAGATAGGGCGCTGTGTCTGCCAGGTGCCATTCCCCGTCCAGGGCGTATCCTGGTTTGTCAATGGTAAAAGCCACCGCTCCCGGTGGAAAATCCTTTTCGGACGTGGTTTCCAGTGCCCATGTGGGTACGGTGGAGCCCACCAGCAACAGCAGTGCCATGAGAATTGCCAGATAACAGTTGTGATGGTGTTTGAAAGCCTTATGTTTATGCCTCATATTCATCATTTCCCTCCTCCTGAGATTTCTTTTTCAAATCTTGAACATACCATGATGAGCTTGCCTTTCCATTGGTGCACACTCCCACATATGAGCCTATCACGTTGTCCTAAAGCCATAACAGGCCGCCTGTCCAAAAATAGACGCTTTTCGCAGGACATATGTCCACGTTTTCTACTTACCAGGCAGGCACCGGATATTTGCATAAAAAAAAAGGGGGTTCGTCCCCCTTGTTTCATGACTGCCACTGGTTAATCATCTGGCAGGATATATCCATTTGACACGGCATAAACAGCAAATTTCATGATGCTGTCATAGCCGGTTTTGTTAAGAATGTTGGTGATAACGGCTTTTACTGAACCCTCTGACATGATCAGTTCTTTGGCTATTTCTTTTCTGCTTTTTGCTTTGCAGACCAGTTTCAACACATTGATTTCCGTTTTGGTAAATGTCAGATTGCCTGGCAGCACTGAAGGTGATTTGCCGGGAAAGGTACCATAGCCCTCCATGGTGCTGCGGATGGTCGTGAGAAGGGTTTCGCTGTGTACGTTTTTATAGAGAAAACTGTCCACCCCGGCTTTTCGGGCTGAGTCAAGGTACGTGATTTCCGGCATTCCAGTCATGATGATGACCTTGATCTCCGGAAAGACAGTTCGAAGCTTATCTGCTGCAACAATGCCGTTCTCGTTGTGTTCTGTCCTGACGTCCATCAACACCAGGTCAGGAGAACTTGTCCTGCAGGCTTCCATTGCTTTTCCAGCACTTCCGATACCGGCCACCACTTTCATGTCTGGCTGGGCATCAATGAGGCTGGTCAGCGAATCTCTCACAATCACCTGGTCTTCCACAATGAGTACTTTGATCATACACATTCTCCCTTCCTGTGGTTGGCACATGGGCGCAGATGGTGAAACCCGGATTGGTGTTATATATGAATTTGCCCGAGAGGGACTCAATCTGCCTGCGCATACCAGCCAGCCCTCCCCCTTCTCTTATGGGTTCCCGGGGCGGTGTTCCGTCATTGCGTACTTTTAATGTGAAATGGTTCCCATGATCTTCCAGGGCGACATACACATTGTCCGCGGCGCCGTGGCGCACTGCGTTGGTGGCACTCTCCCGTATGACTTGAAGAATAGTAAAGGCCGCTTCCGTATCAGGAGGCAGGGTTCCTTCCAGATGAACCTGGGTGCCGATGGTTGCGTAGGACTGGGTTATGGACATCAGCAAGTGCTCAGGTGATTTTTCCGTTGGGCTTACCACGTCTTGTGTCAGGTCTTCCACCAGCGATTTGATGTGTTTGAGGCCGTCTTCCCAGTCCACGTCCTTGTCCAGCAGCCGGTTCAGTATCGTAAGGCGCTGACCCAGAATATCATGTACCCTGGTTTTAAGCTCCACAATTTCTCTCTCTTTCACCAACTGTTCCACCTGCTCCAAGGAGTTCATCAGCTTCCCTTCAGTCTGCTTCAGCCTATGGTAGTTGGCTTCCAGCTCTCTGTTCATCAGGTCTTCACTGGTGATGTCGAAGGCAAGCAGTTGCCAGTACTGTTTTCTGCTTACTTCGATCATTTGCAGGGATAACAGCCACGCCCTGTCATCTTTCAGCCGGATCAGTACTTTGTCCCTGTCCAGTTTTTGCACCCTAACATGCCCGGTGCTTTCATTATTAACCAATGTTTCCCACATTTCTACAATATCCAGTTCCGGATTGATGTCAAGGGACATGAACAGGTTTTTCATGGAAGGGTTTAAGATTAACGTGCTCCCACGGGCATTGGCATAGAGTATGCCTCCGGGATAAGCATTCACTGCTTCTTTGACAGACAGCTTGGTCACATGATTTTTGATGATGCCCCATTCTGCATCCAACATCACCGCACTACGCAGCAGTATGTAGAGGTTTATTCCAAGGAATAGTGTGTGGGTGTAGTCCGTATAAAAACCCGGCAGCAGTGTGGCTGTCAGCAGAGCGCAGAGCATCGGCTCACTCTTATGCTCCGCCACCTGAATCCAAAATCCCAGAATGACCAAGGGAATGGCCAGGTACCGGCACTGGTAAAAATACCCCGCAGGATAATTGCGATGATACATGGTAATGGTTAGTTGCAAAATTGATGATAGTAAGTAAATCCACAGGAATACTTCGAAGGCCCCGATCAGTTTTGATGCCTTATGTGTTCTCTGGTAATGCATGAAATGAAGCCGTATGGCTTGGATCACAAATGCCAGTATCAGGAGAACTGAAAAATAGATCCGGGTCACTGGTGCCAGCCGGTATAGTTCAATCATTGGCTTGACCTCCCCCAGGCAGTTTTAAATCGATGATTAGTTCATCCTCATTATGAGCAAAAGTAAGGGTTACCCCAGTCACTGATGAAATTCTTCTAAAAGCCGGGACTTCCTTTAATCCGGCAACTTTCCATGCCCCCTTTGTTTCCAAGGCAATGCGTACCACAAGATCCCCTTCTTCTACTGACAGGTGAAGGAGGATGACAGCCGGAGTTGTTAGGAGGGGGCTTTCCAGTAACTCCTGGAAGTCGTCATACAATATGGATGCAGATTTGCTGCTTAAGGTAATGTTGTCCGTTTCCGTTACCATGCCCATGATGCCCATGTTTTCAGCTTCCCACAGTGACTCCCTCAACCACAGGGCTATTTCAGCCCCGCTGCAGTCTTCACCCCCGGCTTCAAGCAATGCCAGTTGGATGCGACGTTTGCAGTAATTGACAATCACTTTTATGTGTGCCAGTCGCCGTTGCATAACATCGGTATTTCTTTCAGCACCTTCCTTCTTGAACCATTGGTTTACATGGCTGTTGATGGTCTTCACCTTGTCTTTTACCACTGTCTCTATTTGGTCGTAAAGCTGTTGTTGTGTCCGCAGTCGAACAAGTTCACCTTCTATGTTCAGGGTGCGGGTTAATACCTGGTTCTGCCCTTCAATTGTCCTGTTTTGCTGCTCCAGGGTTTTTCTCATTTGAATCACCGTGTCAAGAGACTGGGTGACAACAGCATAACCTCCCTGGATCCGGTTAACGTCATAGAGATAATTCTCACATCCTGGTAACCTAAAGCTCATTGACAAGTTTTCCTTTGCCATTTGCTGCTTCAAATGCTCAGCCAGGGTTTCAGGCAACTGCCTGGCACATTCTGTTTCATATTCAACCTGCATTGTGTCGGAAAGTATGTGCAGGTTTACAGGTGCCTTGTGCAATAGTTTGCCCAGCTGTGTGTTATTTGGAATGAGTCTGTTGCGAAAACAAATCTCCAGAAACGCAAGTGCAAATATTCCGTAGGCAATGCTGAATTCTGATTGTCTCATGAGGGAAATGCCCAGGGAATACCCACCAAAGTAAACGGTGGAAGCCGTCAGCAACAATAGCAGTGGTACGGCTCTTTTCCACTTTGATTCGGTTTTTTCTTTCATGGCTAAGAACACAAAGACAAATATAAGGAAGAATGACCAAAAGAAAATGAAATAATAAACCCATCCGTAAGAGTAGTACAGGTCATACATGTTACCACTGGTTCCACGGTAGAAGTAAAACACCCTTTGATGAACATCGTTGGTAAGCACCAACAATGAGAGCAGGCATGATACCAGCATGCTGGCGTTTCTCAGTCGCCGGCCCATGGGGCTGCTATCTGTGTTGATCAGTATTTGTCCCACCCAGAGCAGTAGAACGGGAAGGAATGTAAGTGGTATATAAAACAGATACCAAAGGGCCCGGTCGAAGGGACTGCTTTGTGTCATTATTTTTATTGTGCGGACCAACATCCAGAACAGCAGCAAACCACTGATTGCAAACAACTTCTGCTGCGATGCTTTTTCAGAGATACGCATTAGCAGAAAGCCGCTCCACACAACAATTACCATCATAAAGCCCAGGTAAGACAGTGTGTTTTCCAGGCCATTGGAGGGTGTCAGCAGCCGTTCTCTAAGCACCTTTCTGCGAAAATCTGCAATGTAAAAGACAGTTTTTAGTGTTTCTCCAGGGCGATGATCTGCTATGGAAGCAACAGCATATGCACCTTCATCCGGGTATATGCCAAGGTCACAGTCACCGTTGGGAAGGCGGAAGCCTGCTCCCATTAAATCACCCGGACTTACCAGCGGCAGTTGGGTTGACTGCGTGCTCATAATCCCCACGGGTAATGACAGTGTGCCTTCTTCCGGCACAATTATTTCCAGTCGTTTTCCTTCCTTTATCAATTGTGCAGCCTGGTGGTCAAAGAGAATCGCCACCGGTGCCACTTCAGGTTCACCAGACACCAGTCGTCCCTCATTGTGAAGCAACCGTAAAAGACGCAGCGAATTGGTGTTTTCACCATTGTTGCCATCCAGGCCAATCGACATGGCCTGCAGACTGGAACCAAACACTACATGGCTCAGTTGAAACCTGTAAGGAAAGTAAACTGCATAGTCACCCTTTTCCAAACAGCGCCAACCGCTTATTTGATCACTGACCAGATCTCTGTCAACTGCAATGATGATGGTACTGATAAAATCTCTGCGATATTCTTTTGCAACACCTGCTTCCAATAATGCCTGAGCCTGGAGTTCATAAGCAATGTGCAGAGGCTCATCTGTTATGGGCAACAAAGCATCATAGTGTGGTATATCGTTGCGAAACTGAACAGAAAGGTCCGGAGAGCCTCTGGTAATCACATTTATTGCGAGGAGCATAAAGACAAGGATGCCCACAACTGCGATGTATGTCCATTTCCCTTTTCTGGTCATCAATGAACATCCTTTCCCCATCCATTATGGTTCAGTTTCTTCATTTTTCCAGCTCTTCATGGCATTCTGGCACATACATGCCATTGCAGTTTGTTGCAGTTTACTTCTTATTTGAACCAACCCGGCTTTATGCTGATTGGGTAGAAATGAAACAGAATATGTAACCATTTTATGATCTACCTACCATGTATTATAATTTTGTCTATTGTTAAATGCAATCAGATTTTTATCTTATAATCTTCAGCTGTTAACGTTTCACCCTAATCCGTTCATTTTTTAATTTCCACATACTTCCATCACAAAACCATCACATTCTCCCACTATAATGAACTTGTATGATCAAACAAATAGATTAAAGAAGATGTGATGAAATGAAAAAAGTATTACAAGTAGCCGCCGTCAGTTTATTGGTTGTTGGACTCAGTGCTTCCATGGCTTTTGCCGACACGCCAGGCAGAGGAAATGCCAATGGTGCACAGCTGCGGGATATGACCAGTTCCGTGGAAGAGCGCCTGAATTTCAAACTGGAGCGCATTGACGAACTGGTGAACCTGGGCCGGTTGACTGAAGCGCAAGCCGTTGAATTCAAAGCTCTGATCACCGAGAGAATGGAAAACTGTACCAGTGACGCTATCGGTCAGAACGTAAAAGATCCTTTGTCTATTGGCTTTGGAAGAACGAATGAAAAAGGATTCATGAGAGGTGCGGGAAACCACTTAAATCGATAGGCAACTGTCATGCTACACCAGAAGGGGCGGAGTGATCCGTCCCTTTTTTCATCTGAAAACTATTAGAATGCATTATCCCGGGACGTAGCACCGCTTATCGCCCTCTTTCTGAAGAGGGAAATAAGCGGTGGGAGTCATCGGAATCGGGTAGATGGCTGACCCTTAGTGGGTCAGCCGACCTCCCACAGAACCGTACGTACCGTTCGGTATACGGCTCCTCCCTTGTTTACACACGAACAGTCTCATAATAGTTGAGAAAATTGAGATATCCTGCCTTTTTAAGTCTCTCAGCAGAGAGGGCTTTGGCGATAATTGGGTTACGGGCACAGCGCCAGTAGCCCTTTCTCATGTTTGCGCCTTCCCTTGCTACCCAGTCTATGATTTTCAGTTTTCTGAGCATGGTATATCGCGTTCTTACTCTTTTCCACTGTTTCCAAATTACCATTCGAGTACGTCTCCGTAACCATTGGTCTATTCTTTGCAGCAGGCTTTTCATGTCTGCGAGTTTAAAGTAATTCACCCATCCGGTAATGAACTGTTTGAGTTTTACTTTTCTTTGCTCGTATCCCATTCCGTTGCTTCGTGATGTGATGTGGCGTATTCTGTCTTTCATCCTTGCTACGCTTTTGGGGTGTACTCGCAAACTCGCTTCTTTCTTGCTGTTGATGTAGAACGCATACCCTAAGAATTTTACCTTGCCTACATAGGCTACTTGTGTCTTTTCCCGGTTCACTTTGAGAAATAGTTTTCCTTCCACGAAGGGGATGATGTTCTTTAGTGTTCTTTCTGCCGCTCTTTTGCTTTTGCAGAAGATGAGCAGGTCATCCGCGTAGCGGACAAACCTGTGCCCTCTGCGTCCCAGTTCTCTATCCAGTTCGTTCAGCAGGATGTTGCTACAAAGGGGACTAAGTGGTCCTCCCTGTGGTACGCCCAGTTTTGTTTCTTCGAATCGGCCCCTTGTGATGGCTCCGGCTTGCAGGTATTTATGGATGAGAGAGATGACTCTCCCGTCCTTGATACTCCGCGCCAGTATCTCCACCAATTTACTTTGGTTCACTGTGTCGAAGAACTTTTCCAGATCCATGTCCACGACGTATTTGTATCCGTCGCGAATGTTTTCCTGGCATGCCTTAACGGCATCATGGGTGCTTTTTCCTGGCTGGAACCCGAAACTGTTCTTTGAGAACTGTGGTTTATAGATTGGCGTCAGAATCTGTGCAATGGCCTGTTGTATGACTCGGTCTACGGCTGTTGGTATTCCCAACTTTCTTTTCTTCCCGTTTTCTTTGGGTATTTCTACCCGCCGTACGGGTTGTGGACGGTATTTTCCGTCCTTGATGGTCTGCCGGAGTTCTTCTTTGTTGTCTTGGAGATATTGTAGAAGTTCTTCCACTTTCATCCCGTCGACTCCGCCTGCTCCTTTGTTCTTCTTAACCCGTTTGTAGGCTTGGTTAAGGTTTTTGGGGCACAGGATTTCCTCCAGCATTCCATCTTTGGATCTGTCGGCGTTGGTGATGTTGTTTTCAGTTATCCTTGAACTGGTAAGCGCTCCCGCATACTCTTCGTGTTCCGCACTATCCCTTTGCGGCCAGCCACTGCTCTCACAGTGTTTTCTGCTATCATTCTGGTTCTTGGTAACTTTCATTGACTATCACCTCCAAGGGTTCCGCCCTTCACAGCACTATTTTCTGTACTGCTACTATGGCTTCATCTGACTCCTCACGATAAATCTTTTCCAACCGGGTTCGGCAAATACGCCTCTGCCGTCCGTGAGGCCTCCCCGGGTAAGGGTCGCAGTCTTTCTCTCCATCTACCTGCCGCATTTACACAAACTGATTCTGGGTAGTTATTGGACTTTGACCTGTTAGGCGGCCTTATCCTCAGTTTATGCCTGATGCGATTTCTGTTCGTCAGGCCAGAGATTTGCCGTCGCCTTCCTTTACACTCCACCTCACGATGGACGCGCTTGGCCTTGGCTATACACTTCCCACTACCGGGCGTGTTCGGGACTTTCACCCGTTAGACTGCGCCCATGCCGGGCGCACAGCGAAAAAGCACCGGTTCCAGGAATGTCTCCTGAGAACCAGTGCTTTTGTATGTGTTGATCCGTTTATTGATGCATTTGTTAATCTATCTACTGCTCTACTGCTCTATTTCTCTGATTCTCTATTTCTCTGTTTCTCTATTTCTCTGCCTGTTTCGCTGTCATTCATGTTACACCATTTTATCTGACAGCCCCTCTGAGAAAGTACTTTGGCTGGCGACTCGCCGGGGTGCCACATGATCCCGCCAAAACTGCACCACATTTTTCTGTTCAACAGCGTGAGCATCAGCCCATCCCTGGGGCTGGCTCCCAAGCCGCAGCTCATGTAGAGAGATACCCCATAGGAAAGAACGAAAAGCCCTGCCATGGAGAAACCCACCTGAGACACCAGGCCCGAAGGCGTGGGCACCACTGCCATCAGCTCCAGCAGATCGATGAAAAAACCCACAAAAAACATGTCGAAAATCGTGCCGATACCGGGATAGAATTTGAACAGCGTCATCATAACGATGATGAACAACCCGATGATCTGGCTCCAGACACCAAAAGAAATACCGGTGACATTCGCCAGCCCCGCGTTGAGAATTCCCCAGGGGAACAGCCCGATATTGGCGTGAATCATCATCACCGTTCCCAGCGCTGCGAGAAAAAGACCAATGATGAGCTTGGGAAAAAGACAGAACAAAGATTTGGTGAATGGCTGACCTTTTGGTCTGATTATGTAAGCGTCAAACCTTCCCCACATGTTCATAATCCCTCCACAATGAGATAATAGCATCAAAGAAAGCGATGGACCATGAATCATGCAACCATCCGCGAACTGCAAATCAGCCAAGTTGAAGCATACCGGAGCAGTGATAAACCTGCAAAGGTCTGGTGCGAAGAAAACCAGTTGAACCTTCACACTTTGAAATACTGGATCAGGAAACTGAACCGTCAGGCAAAGGACAGCACCAGCCCCAATGGGTGCGTTTAAATCAGAATCCACCTACTTCTGTTGGCATCACCCTTCGAATGGGAACTATCACCATTGAAGTCACAGATGGGTTTGATTCCCAGCTCCTTGGTGAAGTCATCCAAGTGTACCTGGCTGTGGGACCCACCGATCTCAGAAAATCCATTGACTGCCTGTCCGTCATTGTTCAGGAACACTTTCAGCTGGATACCTTTTCCAGAGGCCTGTATGTGTTCTGCAACCGGCTCTTTGAGCTGGAAAGGGAGTTGCCAGAAGACCGTTACACTGCCCGCCTGGAACAGTCAAGGCCTGTGCTGGAGGCCTTCTTGGCGTGGCTGAAAGAAAACAAACCTCCGCCCTTCCCAAGTCACCCCTGGGAAAAGCCATTACTTACTGCTTAAACCAGTGGCTCCGGCTGGAAGGGATGGCCGACTGGAAATGTCCAACAATCGGGCAGATCGGGGCATCAAACCCTTTGTCATTGGCCGGAAGAACTGGCTCTTTGCCAACACCTCCAAGGGAGCCAAAGCCAGTGCCATTATCTACATCATTGTAGAAACTGCCAAAGCCAATGGCTGAGTCTTACCTATTTGAAAAACTCCCCAACATGGATCTGATCGATCCAGCAGTGATGGAGAATGTTCTTCCCTGGTCAAAAGCGTTGCCGGCTTCTTGCTTCAGTGGTGCTAAGCCGCTGGTTTAGTTCATTTTATCAGGGCAGTGGTTCAGGGTCTATGTGGACAGTAATTGACGCTTACGTAGAAAAAGAGGGATTAAGAACTTTGTTTTGGCACGATGATTTGCATACTTTTTATCTGATTGGAAAAGTTGATGAAGAAACGATTGTCAGAATGGCGGAAAGCTTAAAGTTAAAAAAACAATTTTTAATGTAACAGATTATATGATTACTCCGTTCTTAATTACAAGGAGGTGATCATATGGCAAAGTTAAAAATTATTAAATGCTGATTGTTATATTAATGATCTGTATGTTCACAGGACCAGTTTATGCATTTGATGAATTTGAGAGGAGGTCAAGTGTAAATTCTGAAGAATCAATCAATCCTTTGTTTGCGCATGCTATATTGTTTCAAAACAATTTTGACATCGCTTCAAACGGTTAAGTGTCGGTTTCATCTTACTTAACAGCTAGTAATGTGGATTCCCTTGGAATCACAATTAGTTTGCAACAATACGTCGATAATAGATGGAAAACAATATAATCGTGGTCAAATACGAATAATGGTGCTTACATGGGACTTAATGATAGTTACTTGGTTTAGATGTTGCGTATTAACACGGGAGGTTACTATGTCAAAAAAAATAGCTTTTCATCATTTAATTACCTTGTTAATATTCGTCATATATGCATTAGTAGGACAATACATTGAAGATTATATTAATCACTACCGAATGCAGACCTACAATCCACTTATTGTGATAAATATGATTGTTACAATGGCTTTTAACAGCGGGGTAGGAATATTACTCGCTTATGATTACTTTTTGAATGAAAAAAAGAAGGAGGGAAGTTGGAAAGTAGATAAATATAAATTATTCATAATTTGCATACCAGCTTTATTTTTATCAGTCGGATCATGGATATATTATTTAAGGATTCCAGTATTATCACATATACTCCAATTATTAGTTCATTTGAGAATCACCGCATTGAATATTTTTCAAATACTATTTGGCTATACTTTAACAACCAGCTTTTTCAAAAATGATAGCAAAAGTCATTAATCAGTATGACTAATATTCAATTCTATTCTGAGTTTAAAGGCGCCTTCGCACAGGGGAAATGCCCCTTGGCCCCCTTAAAAACCAAGACACCCGCAACTTAAAAACTACACTATAATACTATTAGGTCATTAAGGAGGTGTCTCTCATGGGAAGTCGCCGAAAATACAGTGATGAAGAAAAACTGCAGATGGTCAGTCGCTCTCTGAAAGGACAGTCCTTACATGAAATCAGTGAAGAAACAGGGATCCACCCCGCTCTCCTCAGTCGATGGCGTAAGGAATATGTGGAGACAAGCCAGTTTGGTCATAAAAAGCAGTCTTCGCCCCCGCTTTTGTTGCCAGAAGAAGCTCAGAAAGAACTGGACCGTCTTAAAAATTGACTGGAAGAAAAGAACCTTGAAATCGCAGTTCTTCGGGATATGCTAAAAAACCACTGACCTCCCTGAAGAAAACCCAGGTATTGATAAAGTGGCACGCCATGGGCTATCGGGTTCAACTGCTGTGCCATCTTGTCGGGCTGTCCAGAGCTTCCTACTGCCGACTCACCGCATTGGGCGAATGTAAGGGGAAACCAGTCCTGGCAGTGGTTCCTTCCAGTGTTACAAGATACAGCTACGACCTAAAGGGCACAAAATATGATGATCCTGGGCTGAAGAAATTGTTAGAAGACATCGTTGCCGGCGAAGGATATAACTATGGGTATCGAAAACTCACCTTTTGCTTGCGAGCAAAGCACCATATCCACATTAACAAGAAAAAGGTGTATCGTTTGTGCAAAGAAGCCCATCTTCTTAAGCCTGCAAGGAAGCCTAAAAGAAAGTCTCCCCGAGTATTGGCAAGAAATCGCTTTGTCACAGGTCCCAATCAGTTGTGGCAGGGAGATATCAAGTACGGTTACATCCATGGTGAAGAAAGAAGCTTCTACATCCTGTCTTTCATTGATGTGTTTGAAATGTTCCCATCCGCCTGTATGGCTACCAGACCACCCAGGCCAGCAAACACCCTTGACGCCTTCCTGAAAGGCTTCAAGGGGTATCTGCACACTGACGGGTATCAGGGCTACAATCAGATTCCCGGGGTGAAAGTCATCGGCTGTTGGGCTCATTATCCGAGCAATATGATTATCCGAGAGGATATCTGAAAGCAGCGTAAAAACCGACTCAATCTGATATCTTCTCCAATAATACTCATCTCCGATAGAATGGGATTACAAACATTCTAAGGAGGTATTATTGTGAATCCAGAAGAAATTAGAAACCTATCGTTTGGAGGATTGCTTGACGAATTATTGCAAGATCTCGAGGAAAAGTCTTATGCTAAACTGACGTTGTGCAACTATCGCCGGACACTCAGAAAAATTGACTCTTTTATGGTTAAACAAGGTATCGATGTATACACTCCCGAAATTGGCATACAGTACTACGAAATCTACATTGCTGAGAATGAACTGGGCTCCTCACGGCAAAGATTTATATTCACAACAATCCGAAGGCTAAATGACTTTTATTGCGGCAAGGATTATCAAATTCAGGAGAAACAGAAAATAGATCAGATGCCAAGAAATTATGAGCATGTGTTGGTTCTGTATGCTACAGCGTGTGCTGAATCGGGTAACAAGGAAAACACTATCGAGAAGAAGAAACGATGTGTTCGCGTTTTCTTTAGAAAATGCATGTCACTTGGGTGTTTAGACATTCTATCCTTGAACGCAGCTTGCATCACGCGAGCTTGCCTGGCAATCAAGAACAAGGATACTTTGGACGTGGTCAGAGCATTCCTGATATTTTTAAGCAGCAGAGGAATGCTCGAAACAGATTTTTCACCACTTGTTCCACGATACAAACAACCCGTTAAAATACCAGAAACCTTTAGTGAAGAAGAAGTCTGTAGATTTGAGGCTGCCGTCAACCGCTCAAGTGATGTTGGTAAGAGAGACTATGCAATGCTGCTCTTGACGACAAGGCTGGGTATGAGATCTGGAGATATCGCAAAGCTGTCTCTGGATGAGCTGGATTTTGAGCACGAAGAAATTTGTTTCATACAACAGAAGAACGGAGAGATGCTACAACTCCCGATGTTGTTGGAAGTCAAAAAAGCATTGACTGAATACATTAGCAATGTACGTCCCAGTGTAGCAATTAAGTCGGTATTCTTGCGACACAGAGCACCCTACCAGGGAATCACCACTTCTGTCCTTCGATTTGCAACAGCAAAGTATTTTGATTTAGCCGGCATTGATATATCCGCACGAAAGCATGGCCCTCATACATTTAGGTCATCTTTGGCCAGTTCAATGGTCAATGATAATGTTCCATACGAAGCTGTCAGGACTATCTTGGGACATTCTGATCCCGATGCAATAAAGCACTATGCAAAGCTCAACATAGAAAAGCTGCGTGAGTGTGCCATAGAAGTACCAGAACCGACGGGCTCATTTAAAGCATTCCTTGAAGGTGAACGGCCATGATCCAGTTTAGGAGTGTATTGCAAGATGAAATTACCGATTTCTTGGCACTTCGCAAAGAAACAAAAAGCAAAAGCACCTATGACCACGATTGCCACACGTTTAGGTTTTTAGACAACTACCTCTGTTCTATCAATTGTGACGATAAGAATCTCACAGAAGAACAGATGACCGGCTGGAGTAGTACCCTTGGAGGAAAGAGCAGTTCTATTGCCAACGTGGTGCGTGTTATCAAAACCTTTCTGGTGTACCTTAAGGGATATGGAGTTAATGCTTATATTCCACCAGTTCCAAAGGTCAGCGATGATTACATTCCGTATATATTCTCTGATGGTGAATTGAAACTTATATTCTCCATTGCAGATACCTTGCAAAAGACAAAACCACGAAAGAATAATCTTATTCACGTGGAGTTTCCGATGATTTTGCGCCTCATGTGTGGATGCGGGCTTCGCATCGGTGAAACGCTTTCGTTAAGAGTAAAAGATGTAGATTTTGATATCGGTGTGCTGACACTGAGGCACACTAAAGGTGATAAGCAAAGGCTTTCACCTATGCATCCTTCTTTGACAAAAATCATGAGACAATACTGCATGGCCATGGGGATGATCGGTTGTCCCGAAGCATATCTTTTTCCCACCTCGGATCCGACGGAGCCGGTGACTGCACATAATACCCAGCATAAGTTCGATTTCATACTGGAACAGGGTAATATCTTCCTGCTTGGAAGAAAGAAACATCAGAGAGGCCCATGCTTGCATTGCCTTAGGCATGTGTTTGTATTCCAGTCTTTTGCTAAGGCAGAACAAGAAGGTCGCAGAATTGATGACATTGTTCCATACCTTTCCATCTATCTGGGGCATGACAGTCTGAAAGAAACAGAAAAATACATGAAGTTTAGCAGCGAAATGTTTCCGGATGCCATGGAACTGTTTGATGGTTACACTGCGCAAGTATTTCCGGAGGTGAATTTTAGTGAATAAACCTTCGCGATTTTTGGAGTTGCTGAACAGTTTTTTTACAAGCTACATGCCCTGTTCCATTGGAGCAAGCCCTCACACGGTTACATCCTACAAATATGCTTTTCGGTTACTACTGGAGTTCATGTATTCCACAAAGGGAATTCCTGCCGATAAGATCTCCTTTGAACAACTGGATTTTCAAACCCTGACAGAATTCCTTGACTGGATAGAGAAGGATCGTGGCTGCAGTGCATCAACAAAAAACCAGAGACTTTCAGCTATCATGTCTTTTTCGGACTATGCTCAGAACCGGGATTTTGCTGCTGCTTCAGTATTTCGAAGCGGTGTTATTAAAATTCCCGTGAAAAAAGCTCAGAAAAAGCAAAGAGCGGTGCTATCCGTGCAGGAAGTCTCAATACTCCTTCGCTTACCTAACGACAGTAAGAATATCGGCCTCAGAGACAAGGTGCTACTTAGCTTAATGTATGCAAGTGGAGCAAGAGCACAGGAACTATGCGACCTGACGGTAGGAAGCGTACAGTTTAACACAAAAGGAGCTACCCTGAACATCAAAGGGAAAGGCGGGAAGTCAAGGCGCGTTGGTATTCCAGACAATTGCTCAAAGATGCTGCAGAAATACATTTCGCACCGCCGACTGAACGCAAAGCCTGACAAGCATGTTTTCTCAAGTCAAACCCATGAGCACATGACTATTTCCTGCGTTGAAGGGATTTTTAAGAAATACGTACGACAGGCTAAGGTTGAGAATCCAAGCTTGTTCAAAGAAGACAGTTATCCACCTCATTCCATGAGGCACTCAACTGCAAGTCACATGCTGGAAGCTGGTGTTCCAATTGTAGTCATAAAGAATTTTCTTGGTCACGCATCGCTCCAAACAACGCAAATCTATGCAGAATTGTCAAAGAACGTGGTGGATAAACACTTGAAAGAATGGAATGAAAAATGGTTCTTTCATGACTCTGAAGAAACGAGAGAATCTAAAGACAAAAATGAGCTGCCGGATTTCTTGTCGATTAGATAAATCATAGGCTTAGGTCAGATCATGGTTAGGTTATCCGAGAAAAAGCAGAAAGTCTCTTGAAATTAGGCGATTTTTAACATTTCTTCTTGGATAATCATATTGCTCGGATAATGAGCCTTATCTTACTTCTCGAATAAGGCTCATGCTCGGCGTATGTTCACCGATGCCTTGAAGGTGCTCACCAAGGAGAAGGAACCCCTCTCCCATACCAGGTCCTCCGAAGGGCTGGCCTTTTGCAACCGGCTCTTTGAGCTGGAAAGGGAGTTGAAAGACCTTTCGCCAGAAGACCGTTACACTGCCCGCCTGGAACAGTCACGGCCTGTGCTGGAGGCTTTCTTGGCGTGGCTCAAAGAAAACAAACGTGCCGCCCTTCCCAAGTCACCCCTGGGAAAAGTCATCACTTACTGCTTAAATCAGTGGCCCCGACTGGAAGGGATTCTCCTGGATGGCCGGCTGGAAATCTCCAACAACCGGGCAGAGCGGGGCATCAAGCCCTTTGTCATCGGTCGAAAGAACTGGCTCTTTGCCAACACTCCCAAGGGAGCTAAGGCCAGTGCCATTATCTACAGCATTGTGGAAACGGCCAAAGCCAATGGTCTGAGTCCTTTTCACTATCTAATGCACCTATTTGAAAAACTCCCCAACATGGATCTGACCGATCCAGTAGCGATGGAAAATGTCCTTCCCTGGTCAAAAGCGCTGCCAGCTTCTTGCTTCAGTGGTGCTAAGCCGTTGGTTTAGTTCATTGTATCAGGGCAGCGGTTCAAGGTCTATGTGGGCAGTAATTGACGCTTACTTTCCATCGGGTCAATCCAACCGTTCAGCTAACAATCTCCGACTATTGTTGTAAGTATCTTACACCACAAACCCCTGTATTAATCATGAAATCTGTTTTCACTTTCAGACGAACAAAACCCTGTACTGCCTTTATCTACAGTTCTTTTTCTGATGCTTTTCTAAACCACAAAAAAATCACTGGCCGCAGAAGTGGTTCCTGGAGTCAGTGATTTAAATGGCTTTTTTACCGAACTGTTATCAAGTTCCTGTCAAATCGTTATCAAGTTGTTATCAAGTTGTTATCAAGTGGCTAAAATGCTTAAGGTGCTTAAAATGCTATAAGATGCTTAAGCTATTTTAGATATTCAAGAGAATAACCGCGATATATAGCTTTGATGGCATATTTAGAGGCTTTCATCCATGGCGGTAACCGGTCTTTCGCCGGCGACTCGCCGGGGTGCCACATGTTCCCGCCAAAACTGCACCACATTTTTCTGTTCAACAGCGTGAGCGTCAAAACCTGTCCATTGAAAGACCATGGCCATCACTTTACCGCCTGTCAGTGCCAGCAGAATGGTGCCAAACCCAAAGGGACCGCCCAGTGCCAGACCTAACAGGGTGACAGTCACTTCGATGGCGGTTTTCACCACCCCTGCTGATTTACTGGTCAGTTTCATGAGCATGAGCATCAGCCCATCCCGGGGGCCGGCTCCCAAGCCGCAGCTCATGTAGAGAGATACCCCATAGGAAAGAACGAAAAGCCCCGCCATGGAGAAGCCCACCTGAGACACCAGGCCCGAAGGCGTGGGCACCACTGCCATCAGCTCCAGCAGATCGATGAAAAAACCCACAAAAAACATGTCGAAAATCGTGCCGATACCAGGATAGAATTTGAACAGCGTCATCATAATGATGATGAACAATCCGATGATCTGGCTCCAGACACCAAAGGAAACACCGGTGACATTCACCAGCCCCGCATTGAGAATTCCCCAGGGGAACAGCCCGATGTTGGCGTGAATCATCATCACCGTTCCCAGTGCTGCCAAAAAAAGACCAATGATGAGCTTGGGAAAAAGCCAGAACAAGGATTTGGTGAATGGTTGACCTTTTGGTCTGATTATCATGTTCACAACGCTCATCTTACCCCAACCTTTCATGTGGGTTGCTGCGGCACCGCCGCTCATTAAGGTGACCCAGTTTCGATGTTCCGGTTTCATCACCATCTCTATGCATCGGAGATTAGCTGCTCTTTGAGGTGATGTTAGGTGATGTTAAGTGATGTTAAGTGATGCTAGGTGATGCTAGGTGATGCTAGGTGATGTTATTTGTTGATGATTTTTGGTTGAGGTCAAAGGTAGAATCATCTTTCTTGGAATAACTTGCATTCTTCTTGTAATCATGATTATAATGGAAACAGCAGCATTAGTAAAATGAATGTTTTTAATTGCTGGCATGAGACTTATTCATGAAAGGGTGGCGACATGCGTTATCGCATCTTTCAGAAAATCATTGAAACAGGAAGTTTTACTTTAGCGGCGGAAGCCCTTCACCTGACACAGTCTGCCGTCAGTCATGCGGTCGCTGCCCTGGAAAAGGAAATGGGATTCCTTCTCTTTCACCGATCAAAAGGGGCTGTTCGCCCAACCGAGGAAGGCATCTCCATGATTCCCTATGTGGATGCCCTGGTGGCGGCCGAAGACCGGCTGCTGAACCAGGTACATGCCGTGAATCAACTGGAGTCGGGCAAACTTCGGGTAGGCAGCTTTGCCAGTGCCTCCACCCGTATTCTGCCTGACATTTTCAAAGTTTTTGATGAACGGTATCCCAATATTGCCATTGATTTTTTCGACGATGGGTATGAAATGATTAAGGAGCAATTGCTTCAGGCACGAATTGATGTGGGGTTTTTGCTGGATACCCACTTGGATGACCGGTTTTATGCCCTCCCCTATTTTGTGGATGAAGTGGTGGCAGTGCTGCCCCGTCACCACAGCAGCGTACTGGCTGAAGCGCCTGCCCGACTCTGCGGGTCACTGCCACTGGAAGCACTGTCTCATTACCCCCTCATCATGCCCGACAATGCCCAGGACACTTATCTGGAACAGCTCTTTCAGGCTCACCAGGTGCGCCCCCGCATCAAATACCGGTTTCAGCTGATGTCAACGGTTTTCGCCATGGTGGAGGTGGGGCTGGGGATCACGCTGGTGGCTGAATCGGCGCTGGCCAAGACCGCCTATGAAGTGGATCGGCTTCCTCTAAAACCCCGGGTATACCGCAACATTCATCTGGTCACCACCCACCGGCAATTGGCTTCTCCTGTGGTGCAGGCGTTTTTGCAGGTGGCCCGCCAGGTGCGGCCTCACCCGTTGACACCATGAGCACAAAACTGTTGACAGTGTCATCCTCATTGTCAGTATCAAGCTCAAAAGGGGTTGGCCGGCATCCATCACACCTTCCCCTGGATCAAGTGCGTGAATCCAGCCTACTAGAGCAAAGCATTCAGCCGTGAAACATCCTTCGAGCCTCTATCGTCTACATATTTATAGCAGCACTATCACAAAATAACCAAAAGGGAGTGATTCTATGCCTTCGCCAAATACTTCTTCAGTCAATGATGCCCCCTCCATCAACCGGCCCGTGGGGATCATCGGCGGCACTCATTTTGACGCCCGCCTGGGGGAAGCTTTTTTTCAGCAGCAGGGTGTGACCACCGTTGCCCGGGGGATTTCCGACACCCCGGAGGAGGCTTCGGCCCTTCAAATTCTTTCACCCTTTAAGCTTCATCGCATGGTGGTGAATGAGCTAAACCGTTTGAAGCAGGATCACGATATTCACACTGTCTGCCTGTACTGCAATTCTCTCAGCGCTGCCATCGACCCCGCCGCGGCGGCTGAGGAAACCGGCCTGCGGGTGATCACGCCTCTGGATGTTTATCGTCTGGGAGCTGACCGGTACCGGCGCATGGGTCTTATGGCCGCCAACTGTCAGTCACTGGGCGGCATCGAAAAAGTAATTTTGACACAAAATGAGGCGGCCCAAGTGATCGGCGCCGCCATGCTTGAAATTGCCGTTGAAATTGAAAAAGGGACAGATCCCCGGGAGATTCTTCGCTCATTCGGACTTCTGCAGCTGGTGCGGTTTTTTGAAGCAGCGGCAGTGGAAGTGCTGATTCTCGGCTGCACCCACTTCCCTTACCTGAAGGCTTCTCTGGAGGGTGTCACTGCCATTCCCCTGCTGGACCCGGCTGCGGAAATGGTGTGGTTGTGCCAGTCAGGGGAATGACCATAAGAATCTTGATGAAGTGATGGACGAAAAAAATCGATCAGTCGTTGATGGTGGCGTCATTCAATCCCTATCACAAGGAGCGGATCCCCATGAGAAAAGTTCAATCACTTACCCCTTTGTTGCCGGTGCTGTTGGCAGCCCAGCTGCTGCTCACAGGCTGCACATCCTCACCGGCGAACACCCCCAATGACGCGTCCCGCGACGCAGAAACCGCCAATTTGCAGACAACCATTGAAGAACAGCATGTCCTGATTGCAGCACTGCGAGAAGAAAAGGAGCAGCTGGACAGCCAGGTGTCTTTTCTGGAAAACCAACTGAACCAAGCTGCCTCCGAATCTTTGCTGATGACAGCCCTGACATTGGTAGAGCTCATCGCCAACCAGGATTTTGAAGCTGTGGCCCTCTATGTGGACCCAGATGAAGGCATTCGTTTCTCCCCTTATGGTTACGTTAATGTGAGCGAGGATTTGGTTTTTTTGCCCCAGGAATTGGAAACCCTTCTCCAGGATTCAACCGTGTATACCTGGGGCGGTTTTGACGGCTCCGGGCACCCCATTGATAAAACCTTTGCCCAATATTATGACCGTTTCATTTATGATCAGCATTTTGCCAGCCCTCACCTGATTGGCAACAACACCATTGTTGGCACCGGCAACTCCCTCATTAATCTGAGTGAGGTGTATCCTGCTGCCGAGTTTGTGGAGTTTCACTTTACAGGCTTTGATCCCGACTATGGAGGAATCGACTGGTGCAGTCTGCGGCTTGTATTGGAAGAACAGCATGGCAGCTGGATCTTGCGGGGCATCGTCCATGATCAATGGACGATCTGACAGCAACCATTCTGACACATATTCAGTTGCGCCTGAAACGTACTGTTAGTGTGATCGGTTGTTTGAAGCAGTCTTAATTGTTTTCACCAGATCGGTGTACTCTTTTTGCCTCCTGGCAAATTTTTCATACAGGTTTTCTTGGCTCACTTGATCTATTATCAGGTAGAGTTTATCTCTTAATTCATTCAGCTTTTTGTTATCATGCCTGGCCGATAGTTCTTCAAGGATTTCCCCCACCTTATCTTTCATGTTGTGATGATCGATCATTTTGCTCATGTAAAAGGACAATGATTCTAAACCCTGGCTATCCAAATGACTTTGAGACTTGAATCTTCCCCAATCATATATAAAACGTGTCAGGTTTTTTTCCAGATAGAACAAATACTCTTTTTTGGCTTCATAAGGAGGTTTGTGAATAATCGTTAAGGCTTGATCCGGTACGAAGAATGAACGATACCGCGCATCATGTTTGTTCGTGGCTGTTAACGCATTGCCGTTTTCATACAATAGCCTTGTGGCTAACAAAAATGAAAAATCTTCGCCCCGCGTCACATCTTCTGGGTGAAACATGGTTTCAAATACATCCTTGTGGATAATCATATTCCCTCCAAAACCAAATATAGACTCTTTAATCGTAGGATCACTCATAAGTTTTGTCATGTCTTTATTCATCGAAGAAAACTTTTCCCAGCTTTTCAAATCGTCTTTCGTTGTGATCATCACTGTTCTGTTCTTCTCGTACGGCGCAGTAAAAATGGATTTATCGCTATGCTGGCATAGTAATGCCCTCAGCGTGACAAGATACGATTCTCTCAGTATTTCATCATCGTCAATTTGAATGACATAATCCATGTCATCTTCTGCCGCATATAAGAACCCCTGGTTGCGAATCGTCGAATAGTTCTCCACTGAATAAAAATCTGAATCATATTTTTTTTGATTCCCAGCAATATGGCTATTTGTGATAATTTCATACGGGTATTTTGAAGTTTCGACAATTTTGTTGATTTTTGCCTCGATGATCGCGTCATTGGCAGTCGCTTTGGAAACATCTATCCCGAACAGATAAAGTTTAACATCCTCTTCAATCGCCGCTAACGCATTAATCGATTGAATGGTGTGGGAGAGCGTTTCAACCTTTTCAAATTCATCAAGATAAGTCGGATGATCAAAAGTATGATAGACGTTTTTGTCTGCTGCTACGTAAACATTTATTACAATGCCCAGTTTCATATGGTCTCTCCCCGCTTCATTTATGGTGTTTCAGTCGTTTCTCTGATGATAAAGTTACTTTTAATAATTTTAGACGGTGGCGTCTTTCCTTCAAAAATATCTTTAAGGGATTCAATCATTGCTTTCGCTATTTCATCTGAATTCTGATCGATGGTCGTGAGCGAAGGGGAATAATACGCCGACATCGGAATGCCATCAAATCCAACCACTTTCGTTTGTTCTGGAATCGCTATTTTTCTGATGTTGAGCGCTTTTAATACTCCCAGCGCTTTCTCGTCTCCCGATACAATTATTCCATCAGGCATTTTCTCTTTAGGCACGCTCATGACATGATTGTACCCATCTTGAGAGGTGCGAATGTCTGTGATGATTTCATGTTCTAATTGAAAGCGGGTTACCCCATCTATGAATCCCTGTTGCCTTTCTTCGTTCACTGTATACGCCAGGCTTCCTAAATAGAAGTGAATCTTTCGGCAGCCAAGATTCTTTAGATAAATGACCGCATTATAAATGGCATCATAATTATCGATATCCACATAAGGGTTTTTTTGATTGATTAATGATTTGCCCAACGTGACTGTCGGCAGATCATCTTCCCTTTGTGTGTGGTCTGTCGATGGTTTTTTCCTCGTATTCAGCTGTAGTAAGCCGTCTGCTATCCCTTCAGCAAAGATCGAATTGCGGTTGGTATCTAAATGATCAATTTGGTGAAGGATTAGTTTGTATCCATACTTTTTGGCATATCCATTCAAACTTTGAAATAAATTCATGTACCATTGTCCAATGAAAGGCGTGTTTTGTTTTTCCACACTGACAATAATGTGGTAGATGGATTTGACTCTCAAATTTTTTGCATAAATATTAACATTGAAGTGCGTTTCATCTAAGATTGCCTGCACTTTTTCCCTTGTCTTGGTTTTCACATTAGGATGATTGTTAATAACCCTTGATACCGTTCGAATGGATACACCTGATAGTTCACTGATGTCTTTGATGGTTAGATTTTTATTTTTCATATTCATTACCTATTCATTTTTTATTTTCCTGATTGCATTTCAGCTGAAACACAAAAAAGGAATTGACGGGTCTCACCATGCCAGTCGCATTGTATTTTGAAGCACAGGGAATATTTAATTCGGTAAAAACACCTTGGCTGGCATATCCCAGACAACTGGATGCCCCGCCATCTAAATTCACCAGCCAATCTAAATCTTGATGCTCCCTTAAGACATGCACCACCACCTCATCAAATCTAACTCCTTCACTCTCCTTAATTCTACCCGAAAAAGAATATAGCAACATTTCGCCAGCCAGTGTCTTTCCAATGACGCTGCGAGGTCCTCTTTTGAATTCGTGCACAATGGTTTCTTGTGACTTTAAAGAATTCTCATGCAACCACCCTTCATTCTCAAAATTTGATAATTGCTTGGCGTAGGTTTCAACTAAGTTCTCACCATTTTTATAGAGAAAGGTGCCGCCGCCCGCTGCCACCACGACCTGATCCCACGTGCTTTTAGGTATGTCTTTCGGATAATCAATTTCCATGTGCATGGATACTGTTGCCATTTCACTGATAAGATTAAAATCAAAGTATTTGAAAGATAAGACAATGGCCGTTGGCGGTACGGTTCGAGTCCCATAAAAAAAGTCCTGCAGCACATTATTAATGAACACTAAATTGTAGCGGTTCTTCATCTTCTCAGCTGAATTGCCATCAAATGGCGTCATCAAGAAAACGGCTTGTTCCCCGTCCATGGGATTGATCTGACTTTCTTCCAGTTCATACGTGCTGTTTAAAAGCTTGATTTTAGCTTTGTTAATGACTCTATTGCCAGCAATTACATCCCCATCCCTTGTAATGCCAACGAATGCTTTGTTAAACAAAGGCGGTAGTTCTATCCCCTCTTGATAGTATAAATAATCCATATAAAAATTCTTAAGGGTTAATTTCTTTTCTTTAGGGGAGATGCCGGCATTATATTCATCTCTCAGTTTTTCTGTGTAAAAATACAACCCGTTTAAGTATACATAATCACCACTTTTGTTTTTGAAGTAAGCCCTCGGATACACCAGGTCTTTTTGGGTTTGATACGGAGAGACAAATGTGACATGCTGTAATTCTTTTGGATGAATGACGGCTTTCGCATACTGCAACGGGGGATTTGCACGATGATATAAGCTGATTTGCGAAGGTAATGACGGCGTGTGCTGCATGTCATATTCATAATAATTAGAAGCTAATCGTTTGTCGTTTTCATGTAACTGGTGCGCATAATGGTAGAGTGAATAGGCTCCCTTCTCAACCATCGTGCAATTTTTGTAAGCGAACTCATTCTTTTTTATATATGCCAGAAAGGGATGCACGCCATCCCCATACACTTCAAATAAATTGGTGAAGCCCTGTGAATAAGGATTCAACGCATTTCCGATGATTAGTTTATCTCCCGGTATATCATTGACCCGATACAGGCTTAATTCGCCCAACAGAATGGTTAACCGCTCCTGCTGACCAAATGATGGATGGGCTGGATTGATGTACGGCTCGTCTGATTGATCCAATTGGATGTCAATCTCTAATTTGTCGAACCGTCGTACTAAATGCAACAGCTCTTCATACGTGGGCTCATTGATGACCTCATGCACCTTAACCAACACACTGATTGAATGCGTTGCTCCTATTTTTTCCAAATATCTTAACATCAGTTCAAGCTGTTGATAGTGCTCGCTCACAATCAATAAAGGCTTGCCGCGAAAAGTAGGCAGGCACCTGTTTTCTTCCCATACAAGACGTAACGAGTTGCGTTTATTTTCATCAATATTATAAAATGCGATCTCTGTCAATGATATGTTACCATGATTTCTTTTGAAGTCATTCATCCTGTTAATACCAGGCAAAAACTGTTTTCTAATTCTCACTAAGTCACCATATATCTCTAAATTGTACTTGGTGCGATACTGTGCATCGTTTAAAAAATAGCCTTCTATTTCACGATAATATTGCTTTTTCAGATCATCGTCTTCAAAAGAAACTTCGGCCACTTTATCATACAGCATATGTTTACCCTTTGATAAGTCGATTTGAAACTCAAAAAATTCAAAGCGATTATATTGATTATATGATTGTATCCATGCTCTCATGAAGTCACTTTTAAACTCTTTCATGGATGTTCCTCCAGTTTGATGTTCCTCCAATTTAAAGAACTTTCTTTTGTTTGCCATAAACTAATGACAATGAAATCGTTGAAATCAGCATCAAAATCACCGAGTAGACCAATACAAGCGCTTGAGCATTGGGATTAATTTGACTTTCGGCATTATTCTTCATGACAACACCCAATGGCTCATACAGCGGGTGATAGAGTAATACAGACAAATCATAATCTGCCAACAGCGCATTAAAATTAAGGACAAAAATCGCCAGAATAAAGGGGCGAATGACAGGGAATACGATTTTACGAAAAATATAAAACGGTCTCGCTCCCATGCTTTTAGCCGCTTCTTCTAATGAATGGTCCACATTGTACAAGGCCGCATTGGTCATGCGTAAAGTGAAAGGAATCTTGATAATGATGTACCCCACTAACAACATCACCGGTGTTCCTGTCAAAACCTTTCCAAACAACAACATTCTTTTGGTATCATATGTCACTATTAAACCCATGGCGATCAGTGTTGAAGGAAGCAGCCACGGGGTCATCAGTGCATAATCCACGACACTTCTGTAGAAGGATTTTCCACTCCTCAGGTACCGTGCCAGTGTCAAAATCAACGCACCCACCATGAAAGCTGCAAGGGTAGCATAGACGATACTTGTCAAGTAGGGTTTGTATGAGGAAGGTTGAAATAGCAGCGACGTGTAGTTTTGCAGCGTGAAAGAACTGATTCTGATATTTCCGGTGGCGATGGTATACCCATCAGTAAACGAGTAAATAATGATCAATAGAATTGGAATCACATAGATCAGAAAAATGGTATAGGCGCTGACATGCAAGAGTATATTAACCGCAGGATTTTTAATTTCTTGCTTTATCAACGTTGTTTTGACTTTTGAAACAGACATGTAGTGATACCTTGACTCTATTATTTTGGAAATAAACAAAGTGAAGATGGTCGCTATCCCGAGTATGAGAGATAAGACCGTTGCAATATCACGCGAGGCAATGCTTTTTGAGAATCTGATAATCATCGGATTGATTGTCTGAAAATGTTCTCCTCCGATCATTAATGGTGCTGAGGTCGCACCTAATCCAGTCAACACAATGAGGATGGTGATGGCAAAATAATTGGGGCTTAGCACCGGCAAGACCACTTTTGTTAAGATCGTCCAACTGGAAGCTCCCATACTTTTTGCCGCTTCTATGGTTTGGTAATCAATATTCTTTAAAGCGTCAGATAAAAATATAATATGAAAACTTGTTAACGCAAAAGTCATCACAAATGTAACCGCACCATATCCTTCAAACCAGTGTGGATTCATCGCAGGAAAAATTTTCATTAGCATGTTCGTTATCACACCTGAGCTTCCATACACAAAAAGATAGCCGGACGCCAGTACAATTCCACCGTATACTAACGTACTGCTATACCCGATTTTCAGAAACCGGCTGCCTTTTATTTTGAAATAATCAGACACCAAAACAATGAACGTCCCCAATAGGTTGACGGTGATTGCCAACGTTCCCGCCAGAATAAAACTATTTTTTAGACTTCGCATGGCCCTGCCTGATTTCATAAAACGTTCAATGGCAGAAATCGTGAAGCGGCCATCCTGAAAAAAAGTTTCAAAGATCAAGTTGATATTTGGAAATATCAGAAAAGCAAAAAGCAACCATGTCGTTCCACTCAAAAATAAGAAGTGCATTGCATTTACCTTTTTCATTTTAGCCATTATATGTTTCATATTAACTCCCCTTGTGCAATTAAGTGGAGCCGAGGCAGTTCAACCAGGGCCGAAGTTTTTTCGAAAACAGCGCCATTCATTGGCCTAAAAAGTTAAAATGGCATTTTTATCAATGTAAATGTCTACGTGATCCCCAATGGCACAATCGTTTCTTTCGTTATCGATCACATAACTTCTCATCAGGTCACCTTGGTACTGATAGGTGTATTTACTCAGATTTCCATAATACTCTTTCTCTACAAGTACCACCCCCAATTTATGATATCTCTCAGGGCTCGGGTGAGGGGGTTCTAAATAGATCTTTTCCAGTCTGATGTAGGCTTGAAGCTTGATGTCTATTTCCAACTCTTTTTTCAGATTCCCCGGCAATAAATTAATGTCCCCAATAAAATTCGTTACAAATTCAGTTTTCGACTCATTGTAGATTTCTTTTGGTGTGCCTACTTGCTCTAAATAACCCTTATTAAACACTGCGATTCTATCTGAAATGGTTAAAGCTTCTTCTTGATCATGGGTGACATAGATGGTGGTGATCCCAAATTCTCTTTGCAGCCTTTTCAGCTCCATTCGAAGCTGCCCTCTCAAATTTGCATCCAAATTTGAAAGTGGTTCATCTAAAGCAAGTATTTTAGGTTTCATGACTAACGCCCGTGCAATTGCGACTCGTTGTTGCTGGCCTCCACTTAACTCTGAGACTCTTTTATTCAACTGCTCATTGTTTAAATCTACTTTCTCTGCTATTTCCCAAACCATTTGCTCAATCAACGTTTTGGATTTTTTTTGCAACTGAAGGCCAAATGCAATATTGTCAAACACATTCATTGTCGGGAATAGCGCATAGCTCTGGAAAACAATGCCTATCTCTCTTTCTTCCACCGGTTTATCGTTCACCCTGACTCCTTCGATCAGAATAGTGCCCTGAGAAGGCTTAATAAAACCCACCAGACTACGTAACGTGGTTGTTTTACCGCAGCCAGATGGCCCTAGCAACGTGAAAAACTCACCTTCGTTAATGATTAAATTAAGGTTTTGGATTGCCACAAAATCCCCGTACCTGATCTCTACGTTATCGAATGTAATCATTTTACACTCCTTCAACTTTTTCAATCGCTTTAATAGCGACAGCCGAAGAATGAACTCGGCTGTCGCAGGATTGAGTTGTTTTATCTCATGATTTCCAACTCTATTTTTTCGGCCCACTTTTCGATATGGGCACCAACAAAGCCCCAATCAATGTCTTGAACAGTAAGGGATTCGTCAATGGCTCTAATATATTCTGGCGCAAATGAAAGTGCTTCTTTGTTAGCCGGTAAAGAATAAAATTCTTCAGCCCATTTGCCTTGTACTTCTGCCGAGCCAAACCAATCTAAAAACTTCTTCGCTTCATCAATGTTTGAAGATCCGTCAATAATACCAATCTGTTCAACCACATAAGGAACGCCCACCGCCGGCTTCGCATAGTAAGACTTGACGCCATATTGCTCTTCCCGGGCTGCAAGTCCACTTGACCACATTTGGCCCATTGGCGTTGTTCCTTCTGCTAATAGCGCATAAAATTCTTCACCCTCTTTTGCAATGTATCCATTGTCATAGAGTTGTTTAACAGCTTCCCAGCCTTCTTCGGATACACCCAACTCTCCGTTCTCATCTAGATACCGTACTAAGATGCCGCTAATAACCGCCCTCGTTGTGCCGCCTGAAAGACTTGAAAACAGAAAATACTGACCATGAAATGCTGGGTTCTCCCATAAATCTGTCCAATCCTGGGGACCCGTTGCTTCACTATACACATCTTGGCTGTATATCAGTAATATGGCTTGCTTGACCAATGAATGATAGTATCCATCCTTATCGTTCATGCCTTCCTCAACTTCACCGGCCCATTCAGGAACATATTCAAGGAGAACGTTTTCATTTTTTAAGGATTCAAATCCCATTGTGTTTAAACCAAAAACGATGTCGGCAACCGGATTATTCTTTTCTGCAATCAGACGATTGGCAAGATCTCCACCACCAACCTGAACTGCCGTGACAGTAAAGCCTGCTTCTTTCGCTTTTTCCTCTACCCATTCACCACGACCATCAGTGAGGGAATTGGAGTAAATAACCAACTCGCCACTACCCTCTTTTTGTCCACAAGCTGGTAATGTCAACAACATCATCGCAATCACTATCAGACAAATCCATTTTTTCATGACTGTCCTCCTCTGAGTATTATTATTTTGCCATCGTTGGCAATTTGAATTATACACTCTTATGGATGCTTTATCAAGTGTTTTTAGATGAATATTGTACTTATCTAGTGATAATGTCACCTAAAGGTTAACTTGAGAAAATATCACCTCATACGATAAACTACCGTCATGAAAAAGAGGTTCTTATCATTTGAGCAAACAACCACTGGACCGATTCAACATCATTTCTCTTGCCATTGCAGGATATCTTATGTGCAAAGAAGCTGTGACAGATTTCTTATTTGAGATTGAATAATGGGTATGGATTCAGACGATGATACTGTCAGTCACTGGGAGATATCGAAAAGTGAGTTTGACGCAAAGTGAGGCGGCCCAATGCATTGGGGCCGCCATTCTGGAAATTGCTATTGACATTGAAAAAGCGACCGTTCCTGTCTCTGATCACCCGTTGATGATGGCCCCGTCCATCATGGTAAACGTCACCCGGGTACGGCGAATGGCTTCCGGGTCAATGTCAAAAAGATTCTGGTCGAGAATCACCATGTCGGCCAGCCTGCCCGGTGCCAGGGTGCCCAGTGCTGCCTCTCTGCCGGCACTGTAGGCCGAACCGTAGGTGTAGCCCCGAAGTACTTCTGCCATGGTCAATTTTTCTGAGGGAGTCCATCCGCCGGTGGGCTCCCCGTCGTTATGCAGCCGGGTGACTGCCCGGTAGATCTCCAGAAAAGGGTTGTTACTCACCACAGGGCAATCGCTGCCAATGGCCAGGAGCCCGGTTTCCCGCTGGAAAGACTTCATGGCAAACATGCGGGCAGCCCGTTCTTCTCCCATCACCTGGCGAAAGGGGGTGGCGGCAAAGGTTTGGGTCATTGCCAGATGCTCCGGCATAAAGGAGGGAATCACCTCCAGCTGCCGGTACCGGGGAATATCTGTCGGGTCCACCAACTCATTATGCTCAATGGTGTGGCGTACAGCCCGAGGGCCATGCAACTTTACTGCTGCTTCAATATAATCCAGTGCCAGTCTGGCGGAACGGTCTCCACAGGAATGAAGGCAGATGCTGAAGTTCCGCCGGTGGCCTTCACCAATGGCGTGGCCGATGGCTTCCAGGTCGCAGAGGCTGGCGCCCCGGTCTCCCGGCGGACCGTCAGCATAATCTTCCAGCATCAGTGCCGTGTGGGTGGTGGAGACACCATCCATAAATTGTTTCAAATGACGTACCTGCAGCCGTTCACTGGCGTAGGTGCGGCGCCAGTTTTCTGCTTCATCCAAATCTCCCAGTAAATCAGGGGCCGCATGCACCCGCAGGGGCAGCTCACCGTCAGCTTCCATCTGAGCATACACCTGCAAATTGCCCAGGTTACGGCCAAAATAGGGCTGCATATCTTTCACGGCTGTGATGCCATAGCCAGCGGCACTTTTCAGGTAGTCCCTGATATACTCTTTTTCCTGTGAAGGTGATAAATCAAAGGCCAGCCGACCCACCAATCCCAGGGCAGCCTCTTCCAAAAACCCGGTGGCTTCGCCGGCATCATCCCGGTGAATGGTGCCATAGGGCGGGTTGGGGGTATCCCGGGTAATGCCGGCCAGTTCAAGAGCCTTGGTATTTACCCAGGCACCGTGTGCTTCAGCATTGACAAGTATCACCGGTCGATGAGGCAGCCATTGATCCAGCGAGTGGCGGGTCGGCAGCCGGGGTTCTTCCCAAAACACATGGTACCAGTTGAAACCGATGACCCACTCCTGGTCTGGAACGGATGCGGCGTAGCCCTGCACCATGGCAGCCGCATCGGCTTCGGTGCGGGCCTCTCCCAGATTGACACACTGCTGGTACATGCCGGCCAGCACCAGATGGGTATGGCTGTCGAAGAAGGCGGGCATCACCAGCCCGTCGCCGGCATCCAGGATTCTGGTGGCTGTACCGGTCAAGGCATCTGCCTCCTGCCGGCTGGTGCCCACCTGCAGAATGCGGTTTCCCTGCACAGCCACAAATCCGGCAAAGGGTTCTGGCTGAATGCTGTCGAAAATGGCCTTCCCCCAAATAAGATAATCTGCTTTCATAACGTCCCTTCTTCCTAATCAGTGATCACTTTCTGCAAAATTTCGCCATAGCTGTCCACCCGCCGGTCCCGGTGAAACTGGAGAATATCCCGGGCTTTTCTGATCTCTGCCAGATCAAGGGTGGCCATGAGAATTTCATCTTCTGTGCGGCCAGACTCGGCCAGCACCTTCCCCCAGGGATCGCTGATGAAGCTGCGGCCGTAAAAATCCATATGCCCCTCATCGCTCTCTTCCCGGCCCACCCGGTTCACGGTGGCCACGTACATGTTGTTGTGAATGCCGTGGGCACGAATGGCATCTACCCAGGTTTGGGAGGTGTCCAAATCTGGATTGTCTGGCTCAGAGCCAATGGCTGACGGGTAGAAAACAATGTCTGCTCCCTTCAGTGCCAGAATGCGGGAAGGTTCTGGGAACCACTCGTCCCAGCAGATGAGCACACCAATGTTGCCGAAGCGGGTTTTAAAAACGGGATAGCCGGTGTCACCGGGGGTAAAGTAGTATTTTTCAATGTACTGGGGCCCTTCAGGAATATGGTGCTTCCGATATTTCCCCAGATAGGTGCCGTCGGCGTCAAAAACGATGGCTGTGTTGAAGTAGACACCGTCCATGGCATACTCATAAATGGATACCAGCATCACCACCTGCAGTTCCCTTGCCAGGGCCTGCATTTTTTCATAGGTGGGGCCTGGAATGGGTTCTGCCCAGCCATATTTTTCAACGTCAATGGTCTGGGGAAAATATTGACCTGCAAAAAGTTCCTGGGTGCAAATCACCTGCGCCCCTTTTGCGGCAGCTTCTCTGGCCATCTGCATGGCCTTTTCCACATTGGCTTCCCGGTCGGTACCGCAGGCATGCTGCAGCATAGCAATGGTCATGGTTCCTTTTTTCATATGCGTTCTCTCCCCATTGATTATTAGACTTCCTTGATTTGACGCTGCTGCAATCATTGATTTCTCTCATCTGTTAATGCTCCCTGAATTACGCCATGATGGTGCCCATCACCACAAAGAGAATGATTCCCAGCAGGGTGGGCAGGGCCACCAGAGGTATGGCTGTTTTGGCATAGTCCATGTTTTTGATCTGGGAAGAAGCACAGGTGAGGGTAACGGCATCGCCGTAAAAACAGGTATGACTTCCGAAGGCTGCGGCTGAAATGATGGCACCGCTCACTAAAAAGAGGTCCACTCCCAAAGAGGTGCCCAGGGGGATAATAATGGGGAAAGCGATGGCAGCCACTCCCCAGAAGCTTCCCGTGGCAAAAGCCAGGAACCCCACCACCATGAATGAAATGGCGGGCAGCAGTGCGGGACTCATCAATGGCTCAACGGTTTCAATGACAAAGGGGGTCAGCCCCAGCCCTTCGTTGGCCTGTTGCAGGAAAAAGGCAGCCACAATGATGCCCAGCACCAGCACCATATCTTTGAAGCCTTCCAGTGCATGGTCAAAAAAGGCATTCAGACTCATCAGTTTTTGAGGTATGAACATGACGGCACAGGTGACGATGGCCAAAATAACCCCCACCAGCATATCTTCGGTGTAGATGGTGACACCTGCCAGCAACAGCATGGGCAGGGCGAAATTAATGACTCTGGGCACGCCTTCAGGCTGGGATTCCAGCACAGCGGCTTCGCCGTTTTCATCCAGCTGGGAAGCAGGAAATACCTTGCCCGTGGTTTCAGCCCGTTCTTCCGCCTGCTTCATAGGACCGAAGCGGGGCAGTATTTTCAGGGCAAACAAGGGGACAATCAGCACTGCCACCCAGGCATAGAGAATGTAGGGAATGGTGGCAATGTAAGCACTGGTACCACTGCCGCCCACCATGACATTGTTGGCTTCCAGCTGTCCCGCCATGAAGGCTGACCACGTGGAAAAAGGAATCAGCACACAGACGGCCGCTCCCGTGGAATTAATGACATAAGCCAGCATTTCCCGGGGCACCTTGTAGTGATCAGTGACTTTGCGCATGGCAGCTCCCACCGAAAGAGCGTTGAGATAGTCATCCACAAAAACGATGATCCCCAGCACCCAGGTGATGATGAGAGCAGCTCCCCTGGATTTGGTATGCTTGGTGGCCATGGCCGAAAACCCCAGGGCTCCGCCGGATTTTTCCAGCAGCTTAATAAGACTGCCGAAAAGACCGCACACGAGAATAATCCAAACAGTGACACCATCCATCATGACCAGGTAGACGGCATCCAGCCAGGCAGGAAAAAATCCGGCCCCTTCCAGCAGGATAAAACCCACCACTGAGCCAATAAGCAACGGTTCAAAAGTGCGGCGGGTGACAAAAGCCAGGATGACCACCACCAAAACGGGGACTAAGCTGATGAGTCCATAATGTTCCATTTTCTTCACTCCTTTGCTGTTTTCATTGATCATTGTGATAACGGCTTTTGATTGACCCTCCTTTCAGCGGGCATCTCACACAGACTGCATCCAGCACCACCAACATTTCCCCTTGTTGCGGCCACTGGTTCAAGACGGGTGATCTACCCACAGATTGGTGCTTAATGCTTATTTCTAAGTGCTTGATGCTAAGTGCTTGATGCTAAGTGCTTGATGCTAAGTGCTTGATGCTAAGTGCTTGATGCTAAATGCGCTGCTGGTCAACGCATCTCCCCTTTAACAATTGACCACTTCATCGTAATGCATCCACTGCATGAATGATCTTTTGCATTAATCGTGCCATCATTGATGATTACCTGTCATTTTTATGAATAATTGCACTTATCATGTCATTTCAGGCATTTCAACGCACATCAAACTTGATGCTTGTTTCCTTTGATTTCCGTGAAAAGGGGAAGGGCGTCATTTTATAATGACACCCTTCCCCTCAATTTCTTTCTTTTCCCTGCAAATGCTATCAAAAAGACAGTGTCATTTTTAAATGACACTGTCTTTTTTAAATGACACTGTCTTTTTTAACTGACATTTCGGCTATAGCCACTCCCCTGTCTAAAGGGCGTGGACGCCCAGGGGATTAGTGGGATTTACCACTGATCTTCAGGCGTTTCATTTTTTGATAGAGTACCGGCCGGGCAATCTTCAAAGCCTGGGCTGTGCGGGTTTTGTTCCACTGATGGTCCTTCAGTGTTTGTAGAATCAACGCTCTTTCGGCCTGAAAGCACACTGCTTCAATGGGTGACGGGTGATCTGCAGTTGTTCCGGAAATCCCTGCGTACTGGCAGAACCCCACTTCCAGATGCTCTTGTCGCAGGGTTTCTCCCTCCGCATAAATCATGGTCCGTTCCAGTGTATTTTGAAGTTCTCTCACGTTTCCCGGCCAATGATACTGGCTGAAGAGAGTCAACACTTCAGGCTCCACCCGAGCAACCCGGGTTCCCAGCAGGTTGTTCAGCTGGTTCACAGTGACCTCCACCAGCTCCGGCAGGTCTTCCAGGCGCTCCCGAAGAGCAGGCATATGGACTTCCACCACATTCAGGCGATAGTAAAGGTCTTCACGAAACTGCTGCCGTTCCACCTGTTCGGCCAGATCAGTGTTGGTGGCGGCAATGATGCGCACATCCACTGGAATGGTTTTTTCGCCGCCAATCCGTTCCACCTCCCGTTCCTGAAGCACCCGCAAAAGCTTGGGCTGAAGGGCCAGGGGCATTTGATGCACCTCGTCAATGAACAGGGTTCCCTTATGGGCCAGCTCAAACTTTCCTTTTTTCCCTGTTTTTCGGGCTCCTGTGAAAGACCCTTCGTCATACCCGAAAAGCTCTGAGTCTGCCAGGCTTTCCGGCAGGGTGGAGGCATTGATTTTGATGAACTCCCGCAACTTTCGAAGGCTCAAGTGGTGAATGGCGTGAGCCGCCAGCTCTTTTCCCGTTCCTGTTTCGCCGGTAATGAGCACCGTGGAATTGGTTTTAGCGGCATATTCGATGCGCCGCCTCACCTTCTGCATCAGCTGAGAACTGCCAATGAGGTTCTCCAGTGTATATTTGGTGGTGCGCAGGTGTTTGATTTCTTCTTTATAGTAGTTCACTACCTCTGTCTGAAACACTTTGTAGTTATCCACGAACTCATCCATGGGATCATAAGACTGGAAAAGGTCATATTCCAGCAATCCCACTTTAACACCATTCTTTTTCAGGGGTACGTGCACACTGGCTCCTACCCGGCCATGGATATGGTAAAAGACCACTTCAGATTTTTCCAGCTTCAGCCCTTCCATCATTTTGGTATCTGGAAACACCTGGGTCACGGGCTTGCCAAGTGAAGGCCCCAGCTCTACCCCCAGGTAGTCGGCACACTGCTGGTTCATGTAGATCAGATTACCCTGAAGGTCAATGGCCATGGCACCATAGACATGATCCAGGTAAAAATTGGCTTCTTCTCTGGTAAAGGACAGTTTCATGGGCATTCCTCCTGCAGGCTGCCATTCTTTTTCAGTTGTGCCAATGGCAACGAAACTCTATCTTTACTCCCAGGCCGCCGCCAGTTCCCGGCCACGGCGCCAGGCCTTATGATTCACTTCCCGAAGCTTTTCTGGGTAGGTGTCATCAATGGCCTGGTGCCAGCTTTTTTCACTGATGGGGATCCAGTGGGAAAGGCACCCCACCAGCAGGGTGTTAGCGGCTTTTCCGTTGCCACACTTCATGGCTTCAGCCACGGCGTCCAGTTGGTGGGTCCGGCGAACCGCCTGCATTTTTTCAATGGCTTCAACCGGGTAGGGCTCTTGCTCTTGCTGCACCCGGGTGGGGGCCACCTGGCGGGTGTTCATTAAAAGTCGGCCCTGGGGCTTGATGAGGTGTTGCCACCGGAGGGTTTCCAGAGGTTCCAGTCCAATGAGGTAGTCACCCTCTCCCGGGGGAATGTTGGGGGAATGAATGTGATCGCCAAAGCGAATGGACCCCCACACCATGCCTCCCCGCTGGGAGAGTCCGATGACGTCGTTGCTTTTCAGGTCAAACCCTTCCAAAAAAGCGGCCTGACAAATGAGCTGGGTGGTCATCACCAGCCCCTGGCCCCCAATACCGGCCAGCATCACATTGATGGGTGTTGGGTTGGCGACTGTGGTCATCGGTTTTCCTCCTTTTCAAGGGATTCTGCACCATGGGAGGGTGTGGTTTTCTTGCCTCCGGCGCCTTCAGTACTTTCAAGACTTTCAGCTTCTTTGGCGCCCGCCTTGCTCCCGCTCTTATTCCGGTCCACCGGCCGGCTGATGGCGTTCACCGGGCACACCTGGGCGCAGATGCTGCACCCCACGCACATGGTGGGATCAATGGAAGACTTCAGCTTGTCGTAGCCTTCGTAAGCCTTCATGCGCAGGGGCGGGCAGTTGGTTTTGATGCAGGTGCGGCAGCCAATGCAGATGGCTGGGTCCACCTGATATATGGGATTTTTGATTTTGAAATGTAACGCACAGGGTCGGGTGGTGATGATCACCGACAATCCCGGGGTTTTGATGGCTTTATTGATGGCTTCACTGGCTTCTTTGTAGCGAAACTGGTCCACCACCTGTACATCGGCCACTCCCATGGCTTTTAAAACCTGGGGAATGTCGACAAAGGGCTGGGTATTCGTTTCTGAACGCCCGCCGGTGGCAGCATTGGCCTGACCGCCGGTCATGGCGGTGGTGCCGTTGTCCAGCAGTAAGATAGTGAGATTATCCTCCGGCTCCAACCCCGTGAGGAGGTTCACCATCCCCGGCATGCCTGAATGAAAAAAAGTGCCGTCACCGATGACGGAAACCAGGGGGATGGGGCGTCCAGCCTGGCGATTGGCCTTTAACATCCCCTTGGAGATTCCCAGGGTGGCCCCCATGCTGATGAGGGAGTGAGAGGCTTCAAAGGGAGGAAACAGCCCCATGGAGTAACAGCCGATGTCGTTGTTCACCATCACCTTGCTCTTTTTTAAAATGTCAAAGACTGGCCGGTGAGGGCATCCGGCGCAGAAAAGGGGCGGTCGGGAGGGCACCTGAACTGCTTGCCCGGCAACTTCTTCAGAAACAGCGCCTTCCCTGGCATGGGCATCTTCACTGGAAGCGACACTTTCTGCCAGATTCACTTCTTTCAGATTTGCCGACTGGTACGCGGGTTGTTTCACCAGTCCTGCTTTCATCAGGCCGACCTCAATGGTTTCGGTGTGCAGCTCGCCGGTGAAGGGAAACAGGCTTTTTCCCTCGCAGGCAATACCCATCACCTTCAGCTGGTTTTCGATGAAGGGGGTCAGTTCTTCCACCACAATCACTTTTTCGTATTGTGCTGCCAGGGCTTTCAGCTTTTTTTCCGGCAGAGGGAAGGGCATCCCCAGTTTCAGAATACTCACAGGCTGGTTCAGATTCTCCAGCTCTTTCAAATTGTGATGGGGCAGGCCGCTGGTGATGATGAGGGTGGCCGCACCGGGCGTCTCTTCCAGCTGCATCAGCCCTTCCATCTCCGGCCCTTCTGCCAGCTTTTCCAGCCGCTCTTTCATCTGGTATTGTTTATCGAAAGTGTTGGGAGGGATCATGGCATAATTGGGGACTTCCCGGGGAAAGGGCGTGCCCCTGTGTGTTTCCCGTTCTCCCAACACCACGAGACAGCGCCCGTGGCATACCCGGCTGGTGATCTGCACCATCATTGGCAGATGATAGGCTTCACTGATTTCAAGGGCCATGCGGGTATAGTCCTTAGCCTCCTGACTGTTGGAGGGCACCAGCACCGCCATGTTGGCGAAGCGGGCAAAATTCCGATTATCCTGTTCATTCTGAGAGCTGTTCATTCCCGGATCATCACCGGAAATCAGTACGAACCCGCCCCGGGTGGGTGTCTGGGTAAAGGTCATGAGGGGGTCAGCCGCAATGTTCACCCCCACATGCTTCATGCTGGCCAGTGCCCGAACCCCCGCGAGAGAAGCGCCAATGGCCACCTCCAGGGCAACTTTTTCGTTGGTGGAAAACTCTGATTCAACTTCAGGGAATTGATGCAGACTTTCCAGCACTTCCACGGTGGGAGAACCGGGATAACTGGCCGCCACCAAGCCACCGGCTTCCCAAAAGCCCCGTGCAACGGCCTGATTGCCTGTCATCACTGTTTTTTGGGGACTGCTCATCTTGGATCCCTCCTGATATAATGGTGGTGGTATCTCTTTCCCATAGATACCCAATTAAAGAAGGAGTAACAGAGGAGGTTCCTGAAAAAGAAAAGACGCTGTTAACCGCCATGATCAAAAGTGGATTTCTTTGAAATCATGTGCCACCAACCATGTGAAAAGGAGCGTGTTCACCCATGAACAACACCAGCACGTCCAAGCCGTCCCCCAATATCACCCAGTGGCTCAGTGAAGCCAAGGCCGATCCCCGATCTTCTCAGGTCGGCATGTTTCTGGTTCACAACGGCGTCGTACGGGAAACCCCCAAGGCAAAAGTGCGCCAGGGCATTGATGACGGCACCACCGTACAGGGCATGGACTTTTCTTTCGATGCTGCAAAAGTAGAGGCTGCCATTGCTGAAACCTATGAAATGGCAGGCATTTTTTACATCAGGGCATGGCTTAATGAAGGCCGTCTGACAGTGGGAGACGACATCATGTACGTGCTCATTGGCGGTGACATTCGCCCCCATGTGGTGGATGCCCTCCAGGCACTGGTGGAAAAAATCAAAACCCAGTGTGTCACCGAAATCGAACTGAAGGCCTAACCCAAACGCCGCCGGAGGTGAGCGCTTATGTACCGCACCAGTGACATTGCCCGGAAAACCGGCATTCATCCCAACACGGTTCGGTTTTATGAACGCCTGGGGTTAATTTCTCCTGTCGCCCGCAGCACCAATGGCTACCGGGTTTTTGATGACCGCCATTTGGTGCAGGTAAAGGTGCTTCGCTGCATTTATCTGGACGAATGGCCGGGTGAAGCCATTCGCAAGGCTTCTCTGAAAATCGTTGAAGCTCTGAAGGTCTGGGATCTGGAAACAGCCCGGCGTCATGCCCAGTCGTATCAGGCAACCATTGCCGCAGAAGCGGAAAAAGCCCTCTTGGCTATAGAAATTCTCAGCCAATGGGCGGCTAATTCCGAACTTATTTCTGAAACTGATTGGGTACCCAATGGTGCTTTGACATCTCCCAGTACTTTCACATCCCGGCGAACCACCGGAGAAACCCTCCTGGAATCCTTTTACCCCTTGAAAATGCTTAACTCAGAGGAATTGCCTGCCTCTAAAGACATTCCAAACCCCAGTGACGTTCTAAACCGCAGGGAAGCCGCCGCCCTCATCGGCGTCACCCCGGAGGCCCTGCGCAACTGGGAGCGGAATGACCTGATTCAGGTGCCCCGGCAGGGCCGGCACCAGACCCGGTTTTACCGGCCACGGGAAATTCAGCGTCTCCAGGTGATCTATCTGCTGCGCCAGGCCCGGTTCAGCATGTCTGCCATTCACCGCTGTTTCACGCTGCTGGATGCAGGGCATCCCGAGGAAGCGTTGAACGCGCTGAAGCATCCCCATGCGGAAGCCCTCTGGACAGGCGACCGGTGGCTGGCAGTGCTGGAAATGTTCGCCGCCAAGGCTGATGAGATTGACGACCTTCTCCGATCCATTGGTTGTTAATCATTTCAGCCTCCTGTCTATTTGCCACTTATCGTTTCAGCCACCTGTCTATTTGCTTCCTATCGTTTCAGCCACCCATCTTTTCTGTCAATCATCTTTTCAACCCTCCATTGATACACCACCCCCTTGACAGATGGTAAGATGCCTGTGAAGGATGATCCGCAGACAATGATCAGCAGAGATGATCCTTCCATAAAATCTGATACGGGGGTATTTTACATGGAAGCAAATGTCTCAATGCCATCAAGTCTTGATCGTCATCTGGAAAAACTGGTGGTGGAAATGGGCCACCGGTCGGTGGGCAGCCCGGCCAACCAGAAGGCAGTGGCTTATGCCGCCGACACGCTAAATGCCTTGGGCTGGGAGGTGGCGCTTAACGCCTTTGACTGCATGGACTGGGATGAAGCACCGGTTCGCCTGCAGGTTGGCAGTCACCACTTCACCGCCTATGCCAGCCCCTATTCCCCTCCCTGTAACGTGAGGGTACCGCTGGTGGCGGCTGATTCACTGACCCAGCTTCAGGCTGCTGATCTGGAGCACCGGATTCTCTTCATAAGTGGCGATCTGGCCAAAGAACAGCTGATGCCCAAAAACTTTGTTTTCTACAACCCGGAGGAACACCGGCATCTGATTGCCCTGCTGGAAGAAAAGAATCCTGCCGCCATCATCTGCGCCACAGGCCCGGGAGAAGGGCTCTCCAAGGGACTGAATCCTTACCCGGTTTTTGAAGACGGCGACTTTCACATTCCCTCTGTTTATATGAAAGAAGAAGATGGAGAGCGCCTGCTTCACATCTGGCAGCAGCAGCCCGATGAGGAAATCTTGCTCGCTCACCAAAGCCGGCGCATCCCTTCCACCGGGCATAATCCAGTGGCCCGGAAAATAGGCACCGGCCAGAAAACCGATAGAAAGCGGATCCTCATCTGCGCCCATATCGACGCCAAAAAAACCACCCCCGGCGCCCTGGATAATACCACCGGCGTGGCGGTACTGCTGTCGTTGGCAGAAGCCCTGCAAGATTATCGGGGCCGGGACGATCTGGAAATCATTCCCTTCAACGGCGAAGACTACTACGCTGTCTCCGGGCAAATGAACTACCTGCAGCAAAACGACGGAAAGTTTGATGACATCCGGCTGGTCATCAACATCGACGGTGCCGGCCACGTTGATTCCAGAACAGCCCTTTCTTTCTACAACCTGTCGGAGGATGACATTGGAAAACTCTTGACCACCGCTGGCGGGTTTTCTTCTCTGGAGCAGGGGGAAGCCTGGTATGAAGGAGATCACTCCATTTTTCTCCAGCAGGGCGTTCCCTGCATGACCGCCACCTCCTCCAACCTTCGGGATGGGGTCATGACCATTTCTCACACCAGCCATGATACCCTTGACAAGGTGAATCTGTCGCTGCTGGAAGAATTGGTTGCATTTCTCCGTGATGTGATCATCACCCCGCCATAATCTGAGAGCCCTTCACGTCTAAGCCAGCTCTTGAATAAGTAGAAAGCTGATTTCAATGGGTGATCTTTACAGATCGCCCATTTACTTTCAGCCTCCCCTCATCAAACCGTACGTGAGGTTTTCCCTCATACAGCTTTCCTATACGCTTCATCAAGTGCAGTTACGGCTGTTCCCTAAGCGAGTTTTAGCAGTCTGCCTTCAATCAGTTCTTTGACGGTCTGCCAGTTACTTCATTTGTTCCTGTTGGAACGACATTTATTATAGTGTAGAAGAAACAGTTCCCTGATAGAGCAGTTACGTCTTGCCAGTCATTTCACCGACATGGTTGAGATATAAAAAAATGACCATGATCAATGTCAATAAGATCGTGGTGACCAGCACTGTCCAGTGCATGGCAACCCTCTCCAGAATCAGGCCGAAAAGCAAGGCACCCAGTGGTATGCCACCCCGTGAAATCATACCCACCAGTGAAAAAACCCGGGACATATACTCATTTGGCGTGGCTTGCTGTATGCGGCTCTGCACCGGAATAGAAACAAACATGGCCCCTCCGCTGAAAAGTCCCAGCACCCCTGCCAACAAGATAAAATACAGGAGTGTGTCGTTACCGAGTAGTGTTAAACTGGAGGGAAAGAGCAGTATGGAAAACAGCAACATCGCGCTTAAAAGCAGGGTGCATCCTGCAATCAGGGGATCGGTTACCTTCTCTTTCTTTTCTTTCTTATCTTTCTTATCTTTCTTATCTTTCTTATCTTTCTTATCTTTCTTATCTTTCTTGCCAAATAAGCTGCCTGCCAGAATACTGCCCAGCAGTGCCCCTGCAATGATGACTGTTTGCAAATACCCATAATGTGCATCTGAATAGGCTAAGCTTCCCTTAAAAAACAGTGGCAGCATGACGCTGAACACGGGTTGTATCACAAAATAGATAACCAGCAGAAAATAGCTCAGCTTGCGGATCAGATGATTGTTGACGACAAATTTTATTCCTTCCAGCAGGTCATGCATCATTCCTTTGACACCTTCTGGTGCATTTTGTTGAAGATGGGTGTACCGGATCATCGTCTCACTGATGCCAGACATTAAAAATGAAATGCCATTCACAAAAAACACCATGGTCACGCCCACATGTGCATACAAGGCGGCTCCGATGATTGGGCCGATGAGCACAGATCCGCTCCTGGCAGTGGCGACCCTGGCATTGTACCGGGTCAACTCTCCTTTATCCACCAGCTGGGGCAGCATTCCCCTTGTGGCAGGTTCAAACAGGCCATTGAGTAATGAAATCACGGCCTGCACTGCCAATAAGAGGGGGAGTGTCATCCGGCCCCAATGGGACATTAACCCCAAGCCTGCTATTACTCCCCCACTGACCATGTCTGTGGCAACCATGATTTTTTTTCGGTTTATTCGGTCACCCATCACACCGGCAAATGGATAGACTAAAAGTGCCGGCAGTAGTGATAAGAAGGCAAACAGTCCGATGGTTGATGCTGACCCACCCATGTCAATGATGTAGAGTGGCATGATCATCATTTGGATGCTGGTGCCTGTATCTGAGACAATCCTTCCCCCCAGAAATAAAAGGAAGTTGGTATTAATCGATTTCTTTTCTCCTTTTCCATTCATATGCGTTACCCCATTAGATAATTTCCACATACCCCTCCGTGCCATTGACACGAATTTGCTGTCCGTCGGTGATCAGGGTTGTGGCGTTTTCAACCCCTACCACCCCTGGAATACCGTACTCCCGGGTTACAACGGCTCCGTGGGTCATCAATCCCCCCACCTCTGTGACGATCCCCTTGATAGACACAAACAAGGGTGTCCAGCTGGGATCCGTGAAGGCGGTTACCAAAATGTCACCATCTTCAATCACTGCGTCCTCCAGCTTCAACACTACCCTGGCCCTTCCTTCAACGGTGCCTGAGGAAACGGGCACTCCAACCAGGGCGCCTGCTGGCACATGGTTTGTGTTGTACGTTCCTGAGATCACTTCACCTTCAGAGGTCATCACCCTGGGTGGCGTCATTTTTTCAAATTGCCGGTACGCTTCTTTTCGCTGAGAAATAAGGCCATCATCCAGGGTTTGTGTGCGAACCGCATGGCGAAATTCCTCAAAGGACAGGTGGAAAACATCTTCTGCTTCCTTGATAAGTCCCTTTTCCTGTAACGCCTGGGCCTCTTTCAACAGAGCCCTTTTATACACCTGGAAACGCTTGATGAAAGAGTATTTGGGATACTCCCTGAAACCAATGACATTTCGTAAAACAGCAATCATTCTCCTGGTTCTTTTCGCTTTGCCCTTCCCCCCTGGCAATTGTTCCAATCGGCTTAAAAGTTCCCGCTCCTTCGCCAAGGCTTCCTGGCGTCCCTGCTCATACCTGGCGGTGCCTGAGACTTGCTCAACACTGCTAATGTTGCTGAGAATCATGGGCACGAGCATGGTTGGTTTTTCGCTCCAACGGGTTTTTGTGATGTCAATTTCACCGGGGCAACGCATACCGTATTGATGGAGAAAAATCCTTATTGCTTTTACCACTTCTTCTCCACCATCCACCTTTGACAGGTCTTCAAGAAAAGTTTTTTCTGATGGATGGTGCAGGTAGTCAATCACCTCTGGGTACCGGCGCGCCTGCTCTGCTATCTCTAACAGTGCAAATCCCATTTCTGTGGTCACATTGTTCTTCGCCGATTTGGAAAGCACATCGACTGCGCCTTTTTCGCCCAGCCATTTTTCCATTTTCTTGTTTATCCAGTTTGACACAAATCCTCCAACCACCATCATCTTCATGTTTTCCCGGCCAGTCAGCACAGCTTTAAGGTTTTTTGTGTCCTCCTCAATGAACTCAAACAGGTCATCCCCTGACAAGGTGCTGATCTTCTGCTCCATGTCCTCAATTTGTTTTTCGTTGGACGCGATGAGGGTTTCAACGGCCTTGTCATCATTTTTCAAGTACACCTTGATGGCCGGAAGAATCCAGGACAAGGCGCCCGAGCCTGCGTTAATGGATGTTTTACCCCTGGGAAGGTTTTTGACAAACCCCTTGCGCTGCATCAAATTCTCCAGGGCATTTTTCATCAGAATGTCCGCATTTCCGGTACTGGCGATTAACACTTTTCTGCTAATGGGTGAAGCCAGGTCATAGGTTCCATCGATGAAAAGCCTTCCACCGGCTGGGGTTAGGTTTTGCCCAAACCAGAATGACAACATTTGGCAAAAGGAGATGCCCAGGGGTTTTATGTCTTCTGTCATCATCTGCAGGTGCCCTAAGGAGAAGTAGACGCGGTGCTTTGAATCTTCAGAGGCCGGCAGGGGGTATAAGGTGGTAATGGGCCGGCTTTGAACAATGTAAAACCTTCCCTCAAACAGGCACCATTCAATGTCTTGGGGATGCCCGAAGTATGCCTCAATGTGCCGACCGATTGCTTCCAGCTGTAAGATCTGTTCATCTGTTAAGGTTTGCATCTTTTGCTTATCTTTATCAATCTCACGCGCCACTGTTCCACCCTGGTTCAACGGACTGATTACTTTTTCTTTGATGGAGATATTTTTATCAATAATCCTTCCATCCCGCACTTTGTAATTGTCTGCATTAACGATCCCTGACACCAGGGCTTCTCCCAGGCCAAAGCTGGCGTCAATGGAAAGTACCTTTCGGTTGAATGTGACCGGATCTGCCGTAAACAGAATGCCGGAAGCTTCCGGATAAATCATTTCCTGAACAACCACGGACAACCATACTTTTCGGTGGTCGAATCCGTTTTGCATGCGATATATTACAGCTCTGTCTGTGAAGAGTGAAGCCCAGCATTTCCGAACGTGATGGAGGATGGCGTCGATGCCCATGATGTTCAGGTAGGTGTCCTGCTGCCCGGCAAAGGAAGCCAGGGGCAAGTCTTCAGCAGTTGCGCTGGAACGTATGGCATAGGCTTTATGTTCACCAAGCCTCACAAAAGATGCAGTGATTTCCTGTTTTATTTCTTCGGCCATTTCAAGGTTTTCAATGGTGTTTCGGATTTTTCCACTGATTTCACCAATCTTCCTAATATCCCTGGTTTTCAGTAAAGACAACTGGTCTAACAATGTGCTGAGTGCTTCTTCCTTCATCATTGTCTTTTGATACGCTTCTGTGGTCACACAAAAACCTTCCGGCACCATGATGCCTTCCATGTGAGTGAGTTCCCCTAAATGCAGTCCTTTTCCGCCAACTTCCATTAGTTTCGTATGATCTATCTCATTAAAAGTGAGTACATATGTGTTCATACAAATCCCCTCCAGATAAATATGAAATATTCATCTTGTTTATTTCATATTATACCTTCAAAACCAGGATGTCAATGTATTTATGAGATATATTATTGATATATTTCATATTTTTTGATACACTTAGGGTGAGGTGAATGAGATGAATGGATTTGAACTTCGCAGGGAAAAGAAAAAGAAAGATATCTTGCAGGCTGCTCTCCAGCTTTTTTCAATGCATGGCATCAAAAATGTGAGTATTGCTGAAATCGCCGAGAAAGCCAATGTGTCTCAGGTGAGTATCTATAACTTTTTTGAAAGCAAAGAAAACCTGGCAAGGCAGGCGTTCTTTAAAATGATGGATGACATCATGAGCCATTTGGATGAGTTGGTTGAAAGCGATTTGTCCTTCAGGGAAAAAGTCACTCAGATGCGGTCTGTGTCCATTGAATCTGGTAATCACTTTAACGACATCTTTAACCAGATTGATTTTATCAAGGACCCACAAATTCTGAAATTTCTCGATGAATATGGTAAAAACAGATCCATCCCTTTGTTTATGAAACTCATTGAACAGGGAAAACGAGAAGGGTCTCTGGACAAGAACATTTCCTCTGAATCAGTTTTAATCTACATCAATGCCATCAGTAAAGCCCTTCAATCAAACCTGAGTAAAAAAGTGCGGGGTGATTTAGGCGACTTGTTCTTTTACGGCTTGTTTGGATCGAGTGATTAGTTTATCCATTAGTGACTAGTTTAACCATAACAGATAGGTTAACTTTGCACAGGAGGTATGAGATGTTTATTGAACACGAGCCGATTATTGTACAATTTCCCTTGAGGGGTGAATGGCTCTCTCCCAACACTCCCGGAACAAGAATTCCGAGTCATGGCACCAACAAATTAGGAACAAGGTATGCGTATGACTTCATTCAGGTGGATTGGAACAGAAAGGGCTGGCCTGCCTATCGCGTCAGCTTGCCGCAATATCTTCTATTGGGGGCTCGATTGCATGAATACTATTGTTGGGGCCAAGAGGTATATGCGCCTTGTGATGGAATCATTGTCCAAGCTGAGGATGGTTATGTAGAAAGATCTCGAACGCATTTGCTCACAGATATGATTAATGCATATAAAAATGCACATTTTTTTGACCCGGAAAAAGACGACTTACAAACAGTTGCCGGCAACTACATCATTGTGAAATATGGTGATGATGTGTATGCTGCACTTGTCCATCTACAAACAGGGTCTATTCTGGTATCAGTTGATCAGCGTGTAAAAAAAGGTGACGTTATTGGCAGAGTGGGTCATTCAGGCAATTCTTTCGCACCGCATTTGCATTTTCAGCTTATGGATAGCATTGACATGAACACTGCAAAGGGATTGCCTTGTGCTTTTGAGCAATACGAAGTATTCCAGGCTGGCGAGTGGAAAAAAGTGTTTAATGGTGTTCCTACCGATAAAGATCGGATCAGGTTTGGTATCTAAAACCAACTGAATATACTCGTTCGTAACAGGCATCTATTCAGCCTGAAGAAACAATGCTGAAGCAATCTTCTCTTTAGCTGACAACCGTCTTAGTCATTATTTCCCGGGGTTATCTGCGACAGATTATGGGTAGTACACGACCGCTTTCTATGCCATTTTCGTAGATGGCGCTGGATTAGCTGTTCTTTGAACTTTGGGGTGTTGCTTCTGCGTGTTCGTTTGGTCATGGTTTTCAACTCCTCTAATTTAGGGCACATGCCCTTAACGGTTCTGTCCAATTAAGTACAACCTATCCAGTTTGTCACGTAGAAAAGCTGAACACCTCCATTGATGATGTTCAGCTTAATGTTCATTCTTTTGCTCAAATGCTTTCATGCTAAGGTTTAGATATTATTTCTTTTTTTTACTCATCCGGTTTTTTCGGCTAATCCGATAAGAAGTCCTTCCACTCCACGAATGTAGCAAAGCCGATAAGTGTTCTCATAATTAACCACTTCTCCAACGACTTCCGCACCATGTTTCGCAAGCCTGGATAGCAGTTCGTCAAGATTGTCAACCCTAAACATGATGCGGAGATATCCAAGCGAGTTCACTGGTGCAGTCCTGTGGTCTGCTATTGTATGCGGGGTGATAAATCGTGAAAGTTCAAGTCGGCTGTGTCCGTCAGGTGTCACCATCATTGCAATCTCTACCGACTGATTTTCAAGCCCTGTTACTCGTCCCGCCCATTCTCCTTCAACCATCGCTCGTCCTTCAAGTTTCAGTCCTATTTCAGTGAAAAAAGAAATGGCATTGTCAAGGGATTCAACAACAATACCGACATTGTTCATTTCCATTAATTTACTTTTTGTCATTGTTTATCTCCTTATGAAATTTTATTTTATCAAGGAAAGTATGGAACAACCCATCCACCAACGCCATTATGGCCGATTGTTACCCTCTCGAGTGTATTTTAGAGCGCCCTTTAATGATGCAAGTGCATTATATGGTTCTTGTTGATGATTTACTACGCAAAATATGTTGTGAATATTGGGAGCAATGCTCTTGCATCAACCATATGATCTTGTCCTTTAAGAAGTGTGAACTCTGCGTTTGGGATAGCTTCTGCAACTTTACTGTTTACTTCACGCATTCCTGCAGGACTTTTTTCACCGGTAATAATAAATACGGGAATGTTAATTTGTGCCACTTTTTCTATTGGAGGATAGTCCTTCGCAATAAAAATATCATAAGCTAGTGTGGGAGCAAGTTCTTTCATCGTTTTCCAACCGGGGAAAAGCGGTAAAAGAAGGCTGAATGCTTTAGGCATACCTATTCCATGTAAAAATGCTTTTATTGCTGCTGAGTGTTCTTTATTTTCCAGTAATGCTTCTATACGAAGTCCTAATCTCCTAAATTCGTCCGCTTCCTCATCGTCATGCACATACGGCAGATCGTAGAGTATCACTTTAAGCACTTTATGCTTTAATCGCATTGCTGCTTCAAGTGCCAAAATAGCTCCTGATGAGTGCCCGTATAGATAAGCTTGTCCACCGGCTGCATCGATCATAGCTTCGATGTCTTCAATTTCTCGCTCAGATGAATAGGGTAACGTGTTTCCACTGTCTCCTCTACCTCTTCTGTCGTAGCTATACACTGTAAACTTTGAAGCAAATACTTTTACATCCTTTTCAATCGGTTTAAATTTCCGAAAACAGGTTGCTCCAGTAATATAAATAAGCGGCGATCCGCTGCCTTCAACATCGTACGCAAGTTTTGTACCGTCTTTAGATGTTGTTATTCTCATGCTTATCGTTCCCTTCTTGAACGCACTCGTGGCGAATTGGAACTTGTCATTAGTGCTTAACCTCACCGGCTATATCTATTTTTTTACCCGATATCGCAACTGCGCAAGCTTCCCTTTTGCATGAATTTTCCAATCTTACCATACATTTCACATCACTATCATCGATATACCATTCAACACAATAACCATCGGGATCAATGTCCTGGAAAGAGATCAATTGTTTGAAAGCTGCACCGATTGATTCTATGTCGTTCATATAATCCGAAACCGTAATGCATCGATAGCTGCCTTTTTTAATGATCATTGTTTGGCATTTGATGTCTTTTTCGTGATCTGTCGCCATTACCTCTGCAGCTGCTTTATATCCAATGATGCCCTTTTCAGGACGAGACAAGCCAAAGTATCTTCTCTCATTCGAAAAAGGGATGATGGCGTGAAGGGTTTCATGTGCCTCCAACACATGCTCCGGGAAGGATGTTGCTTCAACATAATACACCGTTATATCATTTTCTACGTTAATCACTTCCATCACTTTGATGCACCTCCTCTCTGCCACTGTGATACTCTTTGTTATTTTATTTTATCATTGTGTTTCCTTGTACACTTCTTATGGATTGCGGTCTTAGCGCCTTAATGCCAGGAAATCTTGTGTGAGCCAAGAAGGTGGAGCTTATGTTAATTCCAATAGAAAAAAGGACCGGATTTGACCAGTCCCCTCATGGTAACAACAAACACTGATTCCTCCAGAAAAATCGTTTAAGTTGCATTCTGAGTTGCTTTAAACCTCCTGAATCGATCAGATTATGAACCATCATGATCATTTCTTAAATGCGCGTAGAATGTGTTCAATAATGACCTCCGCTTCGTGAGTGGCAGTTTCAACATCCTTGCTCTTCCCTATCCACATAACCGCTTCATTCATGGAGCCGGATAGGATTGAGGTTAATCCATCAATGGAGACATCCTTCAATTCTCCCATCTCAACCATATACGTGAGGTGCTCTTTTAAGTGTTTCTCTGAATGTTCATCGTCAATTTCTTCCCACATACTCCACCCCAGTACTGTGGGTGCATCTACTATGAGTATTCTGCGATACTCATCATTTAACATCGTTTGGATGAAGGCCATCGAACCACTGATTAACGCCTGCCAGGGATCTTTTTGAAGAATGGCTTTTTTCTCGACTTCTTTCGCCACCTTGTTCTGCAGTTCTTCCACAACAGCCTGAAACAACCCCTTCTTGCTTTTAAAGTGATGGTATAGTGAGCCTCTGGTTAAACCTGTCTGTTGAACGATTTCTTCCAGAGATACATTTGCATACCCTTTCTGGGAGAATTCTTTGCAAGCCACCTCAATTATTTTGGTTTTGCTCAACTCAGATTGCTCTTTGTTTTTCATGTTAAGCCTCCATTTGATACATTTTCATAAATTCCTCTGATGGTGGAATGTTTTCGATTACATCAATGAGAATATCTGCCGGGTCTTTTATGATGAAATGTCTTTGTCCAAAGTCTTCATCCTTTATGCCTTTAACCACTTCCACGCCGTTGCTATTCGTCAGTTTTTCATACAGTACCGTGGCATCATCAACTTCAATATTAATCAGGAAACCCCCAGCCATTTTTCGGTATACTTCCGGTATTGTTTCATGCTGATGATCAAGAACAGCCAGTTCAAACTGTTTTTCATCCTGCTTTAACACAAGACTGATGTACCAGTCTGACTCAAAGGTCGTTTTAAATTTGAAAATTGAGGTATAGAATTCTGCCACTTCTTTAACTTTATCTGTCATGATCACAGGATACACACTGCTAAGCTTCATATCAAATCACTCTCCTTTTTCAGATTGTAACATACATACTGTATGTATGTCAATCAATGGGTATATCGATATCTGTCATGGTTGTTCATCAAATATGGGGTTGCGCCCTTTCGACTTAGATTTTGCACATAAAAAAAGAGATAAAAGGAATTCTTTATCTCACAGACTGTAGGCAAAATATGATGAAGACAAGGAATTTGGTAAAGGGCAGCCTTAGAAATCTTGTCAGTGTTTTTTCGAAAAGGGGAGAAAACCGCCAGCGCCTGCTGTTTGAGCGCAGCGAGTTCAGGCGCTGTTTCGAGACTTTCGACTAAAAACACACGAGATTGGAATCAGCCGCTCTGGCCAAAGCCCTTTGTCTTCAACCTCAGAGATAAAGAGGGCTCTTTATCTCAATGAATTGTTTGCACAATTTCCTCAGCTGTCATTATTTATATGGCAGTTCCCTCTGCCCACTCCTTGATTCGCTCTAAGGCCTTGGATAATCTGCTTTCAATTATTTCAGTCTTTCCAACACCCCTTTCCGCTTGACTAAGTGTTTATAGTCCCACTGTATGTCTCGTGATTTTTCCAGCCATCGATGCAGATCGCCGGTGTTAATTTGATCTGCTGAAGTATGTAGGATAGATGCATCTTTGAATTTTCCGGTACCTGGTTTTAGCTGCTCTTCCTCAAAGCCCAGTCCGCTCCAAAAAAACAGGCGGATGCCGGCTTTTAACTTACTATATCCTACTATGGGGTTGCCATCTATAAACCAGACAGGATGGGCATGCCAGATCTTGTTTGCTGCCTCTGGCAGACTGTGATCAATTTCCTTGGCCAATACCTCACAAATTTCTCTTTCCTGAGGTGTTTGTGCATCGTTATATGCTTGAATGTCTTTGTTCATATCCTTCACCCTTCTCAAGTATTAATGATTATGAAGAAAATAAGCTGAACACCTCCATTGATAAAGAAATGTCTGTGTTTGATGGTTCATCTGGTGTAGTCTGTATCTCAATTCATGGTTATACAATACCTTCTGCGTACTTTTTAAAATTGTCTAAAATGGCCTGCCATCCCTGTTGTTGCAGTTCAATAGAATTTTCGCTTTCTGCCTCAAAGGTTTCAATAATTTCCGTTGTATTATCACAACTTACAAATGTCACTTCAACTTTCCTGCTATCATCTAAGGTAAATACAATGTTCTTCTGGGTTTGCACCTCATCATAGGTGCCAGAGAAATTAAAACCGAAACTTCCGTCCTTCGCTTCCATTCTAGAAAGAAATTTTCCACCAACAATTAATTCATTCTCAGCGCGGATCGTATGCCAGTCATCCGATGCATGGTTCCATTTTGTGATGTGTTCGGGTTTTGTCCAAGCATCCCACACTTTTTCGACAGGAACGTTTACCGTTGTCTTAACTGTGATTTTTGTTTTCGTCTCCTTCATCAATTATTTCCTCCTTCTTCAGTTGATCAATGCCTAAAACGTGCGTTTCTGGTAGGGGAGGCCTTCCCCTTCCTCGCAATACATTTTCAGACTGTAGAGAAAAATGCCCCAGTTATAATTGCAAAATCGGTAAAAAGGCGTTACTTCTCTCCAGTTTTTTTGCTTCATTGTAACATATGATTTGTCGCCTTTCTCTTCAATTTCAAATGAAATCACTGTATCGATCCATTCCGGATCAGCCTCTATGCAGTGCCATACGATTTTCTTATTTGGCACCAGTTCATCTATTCGCATCTTGGTTGTGTCATCTTTGCCAAATAGAAATACGCTCACAGAGCCAATCTCATTATTAACACTGAGTTCATCTGTCCAAACTTCTGAAAGACCTTTTGTGGTCGTTAGCGCTTCATACACTTTTGACGCTGGCATATTTATTATCTGTAAATGCTCAATATGAAAGATTATCATCACCTCCCATTGTATAACTCGAGTATAAGAGCCATTTTGGTTGAACGATATCCTCTATTATCAGTTCTGAATATCCAGTCTTTACCTGTGTTCAGATTATCTCACCCTTCTATCACTTTGATGCACCTTGTTTCTGCCAATGTGATACTCTTTGTGATTCTATTTTATCATTGTGTTTCCTTGTACACTTCTTATGGATTGCGGTCTTAGCGCCTTAATGCCGGGAAATCTTGTGTGAGCCAAGAAGGTGGAGCTTATGTTAATTCCAATAGAAAAGAGGACCGGATTTGACCGGTCCCCGAGTTCATGGTAACAACAAAAGCTGATTCCTCCAGAAGATTCGTTTGAGTTAGATTCTGAGTTGCTTTAAACCTCCTGCATCGATCAGCGTTTCACATCAGGTGGTTATGGGAATGTCTGTATTGTCCTGTTGATCATCACTTGAAGTGCCTTCCTGCGGCGATACTCTGCCCGTGGCTGAAATCACCTTGCGGGGTTTGGTGCCTTCACTGGGGCCCACGTAACCCTTTTCTTCCATTTCATCAATGAGCCGGGCGGCCCGGTTGAAGCCCATGCGCAGCTTTCGCTGGAGCATGGAGATGGAAATCTGCTGCTGTTCGAAGGCCAGCCGCAGTGCCTGTTCAAAAACTTCCTCCGACTCTGTTTCGTTTTCTTCCTCCGGTTCCATGGCGGCGGTGCGCATTTCTTCCTGAAGGGCTTCCTCCAGCTGGTTTTCGCTGTCGAACTGGCGCAGGTGATTGACGGTATCCATCACCTCATCGTCGGTGAGGAAGGCTCCCTGCACCCGCATGGGCTGGCTGGCTCCTGTGGGGTAAAAAAGCATGTCGCCCCGGCCCAGAAGCTTCTCAGCCCCGGCCATGTCCAGAATGGTACGGGAGTCAATTTGGGAGGCCACGGAGAAGGCGATCCGGGAGGGGATGTTGGCCTTGATAAGGCCGGTGATCACATCCACCGAGGGCCGCTGGGTGGCAATCACCAGGTGAATGCCGGCGGCCCGGGCCATCTGGGCCAGGCGACAGATGGAATCCTCCACCTCCCGGGCGGCCACCATCATTAAATCTGCCAGCTCGTCGATGATGATCACCATCCAGTACATGGGATCCTCCGGCGTCTTGTTGTTGTAACCGGCGATGTCCCGCACCCCTTTTTCGGCGAAGGCCTGGTAGCGGCCTTCCATTTCTTTCACGGCCCATTTCAGGGCGGCAGTGGCTTTTTTCGGGTCAGACACCACAGGGGCCATCAGATGTGGAATCCCGTTGTATCGATTCAGCTCAACCACTTTGGGATCAATGAGAAGCAGTTTCACCTGGTCGGGGTGGGCACTGTAGAGAATGCTGAGAATCAGGGTGTTGATGCACACACTTTTCCCCGAGCCGGTGGCGCCGGCAATGAGCAGGTGGGGTGCCTTGGCGAGGTCAAATACCACTGGTTCACCGGCAATGTTTTTCCCCAGGGCAAAGGGCAGGGGAGAAAGAAACTGATGATATAGAGGAGATTCCACCATCTCACGGAAGGAGACCATGGCGGTTTCCTCATTGGGCAGTTCAATGCCAATGGCGGCTTTGCCGGGAATGGGGGCTTCGATGCGAATGGTGCGGGCCGCCATGTTCAGGGCGATATCGTCGCTGAGGCCGGTGATTTTGCTCACCTTTACCCCCCGTTCCGGCTGAAGTTCAAACCGGGTGATGGCCGGTCCCCGGGTCACATGGTTCACTTTGGCTTTCACGCCGAAGCTCTCCAGGGTTTCTTCCAGCAAAATAGCCTGTTCCAGCAGGGCTTCTTCGTCGGTTTCGGGGGCGGTTTCTTCCGACCGTTGCAGCAGATACAGGGGGGGCTGGCGGTAGGGCCGGGGAGGCTGAGCGTCACTTTCAATGATCTGTTGCCTCAAGTTGCCTGCCGCCTGCACCGGCACAGGCACAGGGATTTCCCGTGACAGTGGTGCTTTCTGGGAAGGTTGCTGAGCGGCTGATTGAGCGGATGGCTGGGTGGCCTGCCGGGGTTCCTTATCAGCAGGATTCATCGGTTCAGCAACATCATCCTTTGAAGAATCTGGTGAAGAATCTGGTGCTGAAGCCTGCTGGTGTGCCGGTTTGAAGCTGGTTTTCCCTGAGAAGGTTATGGTTTGCTGAAGCAGTTTCTCCGGTGAGGCCGGCTCATCGGAGAAAGATTCCTTTTCAGGGGAGATCGTGCTTTCATTATCAACCTTTTCAGTGCCGGTTTTTTCTTTGATACCCTTCTCTTCAAAAGAGACTTCTTCTCCGGCAAAAGGATGTTCTTTTTCCTCAGGTGCTTCCTTTGCCGGCTGGGTGGTTTGCGGCTGCTGGGATTCATATTTTTCGGGATACAGCACTTTCAGTTCTTGATGAATATGCCGCTCCCGGGCTTCCCGGGCCAGTTGTTCCCGTTTTTCAGCCTCCATTTGTTTTCGGCTTTCTTCAATACGGGCGTTCAGCTGACGCAAATGTGCCTGCCAGGATTCTTCAGATGTGGTTGCATCTCTGGTGTTTGAACCAGTTGCCCCACTCTGTTCTTCTGATGACTGCTGCCGTTCTGTCTCCGGGTCATAGGCTGGCAGGGGGCGGGGAGCTGTGTCGAAGGGCAGGGAGATTTCCCGCCGTGAACTGCTGGTGCCCCTGGGTCTTTCTTCCGTTGCGAAGGGAGAATCCGGCATCAGTGGGTTGGTGGATTGGCATGTGGATTGGCTTAAGGATTGGCTTCGGGCAGCACCCTGGTTTTGAGAACGAACAGCCGACCTGTTTGTAGGCCGCAGCTGCCGCCGCTTCAGGGAAGCTTGGCGCCGTCGCAGGCTGCCTATTAACCGCACTGCTGCCAGAAACAGCACCAGGTTGATGAGCAGGGGCAGCCAGAACCCGGATAAACGCCAGAAAATCAGCCCTGCCAGCAGGGCGTATCCCAGCCAGATGGGCAGGGGAGAAAACTGGGGGCTTCGCTTTTTCACGGAAGTGTTGCGGGAGGATGGTCGGCCAGTGGAGGGGGTGCGGTTGTTTGTCATGAGGCGATCAAATCCTTTATCACTTCTCCGGCCAGTATCAGTCCGGCCACTGAGGGCACGAAGGACACACTGCCGGGAATGGCCCTGCGGGTGGTACAGGTACGGGAAGTACCCCCGGGGCAGACGCAGCTACTGTGGCAACTGTTGGTTTCTTCTGAAATGGGTGTCAGGGGTTCTTCCTGAGAATACACCACCTTCAGGGCAGCCACGCCCCGGCGGCGGAGTTCTTTACGCATCACTTTGGCCAGGGGACAATTGACGGTTTCATAGATATCGGCCACTTCAAAGCGGGTGGGGTCCAGCTTATTGCCGGCTCCCATGGCACTGATCACGGGAATGCCTGCCGCCTGGGCTTTCACCACCAGGTCAAGCTTGGCAGAAACGGTGTCAATGGCATCAATAATGTAATCAATTTGCTGGCCCGGTGTCTGGTGAAACGCCAGCACCTCTTCCCAGGTGAGGCCGTTTTCAACGGGCGGCAGGCTTGGTTTCATGGCCAGGCTGTCGGCAGGTTTCTGGGTTTCTGCCGGTTTCGCCGCCAGATAAAACCGCTGAAAGACCGCTACCGACGCATTCGGGTTAATCTCCAGAATGCGCTCCCGCATCACTTCCACCTTGGGTTTGCCGATGGTTTTTCGGGTGGCGTGAATTTGCCGGTTCAGGTTGGTGAGGCACACCTGATCGTCGTCCACCAGCATGAACTTCCCCACTCCGGAACGCACCAGGCCTTCCACAGCAAAGGTTCCCACACCACCGATGCCAAAAATGGCCACCCGGCTGTTTTTTAAGCGTTCAAGCCCCTGTTTTCCCAGGAGCATTTCTGTTCTTGAAAACGCATGCAGCATTCATTCACTTCCTCTTTCGCAATTTCCATGGGCGTCTTCTCCATGATGCAGATGCTCAGACAACTAATTCAGGTCATTCGATGTCTGAAACAAGTGATATCTGAAACAGGTGATGTCTTAAACAAGTAATGTCTTAACCGGGTAATAAAACGTTTATTTCAGGTAATCAGGTGTCTAATAGACGAAGACGTTCCACTGAAAGAAATGTTTCATTTATAACCCTTTGGTTTAACTCTTTGGTATCACCCTTAGGCCCTTCTGTCGCCAATTCTATCATCTGACGTCAATTCTATCAAATGTAGAACATGGGGCTGTTGTCGGCTTCTTTCCGGCGGGCTTCTTCTGCCAGGTCTGCCAGGGTGACCTGTTCAAGGATACCGGCAACGGCTTCATCAATGGGCTGCCACAGAGATTCCCGAATCACCTGTTCAATGGTGTTTCCCGGATTTTCCTCCTCTTTACCAAGTTCCTGCATAATGGCATGGGTACCTTCAACAGCCTGCAGCACCCGGCTGATGGTCATTCTTTCCGGTGGTTCTGCCAGGGTATATCCGCCCCGGGGGCCTTTGATGCTTTTCACAATGCCGCCTTTGCGCAGCGCAGAGAAAACATGCTCCAAATATTGCACCGAAATGGCCTGTCGTCCGGCAATGCTCACCAGGGGCACCTGTTCGCCATTGGCATGCAGCACCAGGTCTACCAGTGCCCGAAGTCCATAACGGCCTTTTGTTGAAAGTTTCATGGTACTTCGCTCCTTTAGCATTTTCACCTTTATCTGATGAATCCTTTGATTTTCTGTTGATTCCCTTGATTCATGCTGGCTATTTTGTTGGCAACGGCTGATGCCTGCGCTTCCATGCCTGGTTATTGCCATGGATGACCATTACAAATATACCTTTACCAGGCGCTCCTGTCAATGAAGAAAAACCCCTGATCTTAAGGAATTCAAGGCCTTAAGCGCTCAGAGGTTCAGGATTAAAAGATATTAAGGTCCCAGTCCCGGGACAGACTTTGAAGCAGCTTCCATCCTCCCAGGCTGTTGCCTTTGGGGTCAAGGGCCGGTCCCATGACACCGATCCCCATTTTTCTGGGAGAAACAGCCATAATGCCGCCGCCCACACCGCTTTTTCCCGGCATCCCCACATCAACGGCAAATTCACCGGAACCGTCGTACATGCCGCAGGTGGTCATCACCGCCTTGACAATACGGGCGGTTTTGGCATCAAAGAGGGTCTTTCCCGTGACAGGAGAACGGCCGTCGCAGGCCAGCACCGCTGCCATGACGGCAATATCCTCACAGGTAACCTCCACCGAACAGAGTTTGAAATAGGCATCCAACAGTTCATCCACGTTCCCCTGAATGATCCCTGTGCTTTTCATATAGAAGGCCAGGGCCCGGTTCCGATCGCCGGTGCGTTTTTCCGACTGGTAAACGGCTTCATTCACCTGCAGTGTTTCCCGGCCCGTCATGGCTTGCATCATTGCCAGAATGCGCCGGTATTTGGTTTCCATGGTATCACCCTTCACCAATGCAATGCTGGCAATGGCACCGGAGTTGATCATGGCGTTGAGGGGCCGGTGCTCGTTCTTTGTTTCCAGGTTCACAATGGAGTTGAAACCGTCTGCCGTGGGTGCCACGCTGATGGTCTTGGTCAGCGTTTCATAATCGTTGTCCAGCAACACACAAACAAAGGTTACCACTTTGGAAATACTCTGTATGGTGAAGGGTGTCTGCCAGTCGCCTGCCTGCCATCGGCTGCCGTCGGCTTCACATACGCTGATTCCCAGCAGGTCTGGTTGCTGCTTCCCCAATTCAGGAATGTACGTAGCCACATTCCCCTGGCCTGTCCAGTGGCGGTGGGTGTGTATCAGGTCTTCCAGATGTTGCTGCATTTCCGCCCTGTCAGGCCGGTGGTCCTTTTCCATCTTCACATGTCCCCTCTCCCTTGATCACAGTTATGAATGATGCACATTGAATCGGCTTTTCCTTGTGACCATTTTATCAATTCTGACGGGGAGATGAAACCATTTCCGATATTTCTTATGTTCTTTTCTTCTGCTGCTTCCTGAATCAGTTGCCTGACGTCCCTATTCAATTTCCTGAAAAAGCGGGGTGGACAGGTAACGTTCACCGGTATCCGGTAAAATCACCACGATGGTTTTTCCTTTGTTTTCAGGGCGCCGGGCCAGTTCAGCAGCGGCAAATGCGGCGGCCCCGGAGGAAATGCCTGCCAGCAGGCCTTCGGTTTTTGCCAGTTTTCGGGCGGTTTCAAAGGCTTCCTCATTTTTCACCCGTACGATTTCATCCAGCAGATCCATCTTCAACACTTTGGGAATAAAACCGGCACCAATCCCCTGAATCTTATGGGGACCGGGCTTGTCACCGGAGAGTACGGGAGAGTCGTCCGGTTCAACGGCCACCACTTTCAACTGAGCATTTCGTTCCTTCAGCACTTCACCTGTGCCGGTGACGGTGCCGCCGGTGCCAACCCCGGCCACAAAGAAATCCACCTGGCCGTCGGTATCCCGCCAGATTTCTTCTGCGGTGGTGCGCCGGTGAACCGCCGGATTGGCTTCATTTTCAAACTGCATGGGCATAAAAGATCCGGGATTGGCTGCCACCAGTTCTTCTGCGGTGGCAATGGCCCCTTTCATGCCGTCGGGACCGGGGGTGAGCACCAGCTCGGCACCCAGTGCTTTGAGCATGTTGCGCCGCTCCACACTCATGGTCTCCGGCATGGTGAGAATCAGCCGGTAGCCCCGGGCCGCGGCCACAAAAGCCAGGGCGATGCCCGTGTTGCCGCTGGTGGGTTCAATGATGGTGCTGCCTTCTTTCAGCAGGCCCTTTTCCTCTGCATCCTGTACCATGGCCAGGCCAATGCGGTCTTTCACGCTGCCGCCGGGATTAAAAGCCTCCAGTTTTGCAAGAATGCGCGCCTGGGCACCTTCGCTTTCTCCGAAGCTTCGCAGCTCCATGAGGGGGGTGTTACCAATGAGATCTGTCAGGTTTTGTGCAATTTTCGCCATGAAATGGCCTCCTTTTTATTCATTGTTGATGACACTCTTTTTATGGCTTGGTAAAGCAGCATTCTCAGAATAGATGGGGATTAATTCATTGCAGTGGTTTTCAGCTTTTATTCACTGTTTCCTATCACCTATTCACCGAAATGTCGCCCAAGTCGTTTTAGCATATATAACCGATATGTTTTATGTGTTTAATCTACCATCTTTTTCAGTGTCTGTCAACGTTCATTCATTTTTTATTCATTTCCATTCATTTGAATCCATTGACATGCATTGAAAGCCATCGCAAGCCTGCAAACGATTGTAAACCTGTCAGATGTTTCAATTCTGTCAATGACTCCAACCCTCTAACCCATTGGAACTCTCTCCAGCCCTCTCAACTCGTAAAACCACTTAAATTGCTGTAACTGTTAAACAATAGGCTTAGGCTTTAGAAGCTTTCGAAACCATTTGAGCTCTTACGCACCCACTTCTGAGATAAAAAGACGCTTTCTTCTCATTAACCACTTTTTCCCAAGGGTAAAATCAGATATAATGAACCCATTCCACCAGTCACGGTTTCTGAGTACCGGATGCATCCATCGATGGTACTTGCATACCCGATCATTGCTTCCTTAACATGACATACCCGAACATTGCATCCACAACACTCACAAGCTTCAACCTCACGCTTTGCATCCATGACACCGGGTGTTGATGATCCCGAAAATGCGCCTCATGTGTTTCATGTGCCTCATGTTCTGTATGTTCTGTATGCTCCTTATACTCCTTATGTTCCTCATTTCATCATGTGCCTTATATGCCACACAATTCACTTATGCCACACAATACACTTGAATGGAGAATGCCCATTGACCAGCCAGATGCACCCCTCCACACTTCCCCAAGCGTTATTAAGGGCTCACCCCGGGAAGAAAATCATCGCCATTACCCTGATCATCGCTTTCTTTTTTGCCAGTACCCTTCCCGGTTTTGCAGTTGCCTATCCCATCGCCGAAGGCACCTACACACCACCCGCCAGAGAACGGCTGCCCCTGGAAGAAATGAGCCGGGAGCTACAGTTGCATTCGCGGCCTTACGATGAAATTGCCGCCGACATGGAGGCCTTGCTGGCCACCGCCACCGACGAGCTGTACCTCCACACCACCGAAGAATACCAGACCATGTATCAGCTGCTTCTTGAGTTCTCCCAGTTGATGGATGAAATGGATCGGGTGCATGGCCTGGCCCAGTTGGACAAAAATATGAATCTCAGCGACGAAACACAACTGGCCTATTATATGCAAGTGGTCACTGAAATCATCGGTGTTTCTGAAATTTTTTCCCAATTGGTGCTTCAATTGATTCACTCTCCCTTTAACCAGTTAATGCGGGATTTACTGGGTGATGACTATGATGACTTTCAGGTTGACCCAGAAGAAACTGCCCGGTTTAGCCTGCAGGAGCTGGAACTGATCACACAGGTAACCGCCTATGGCAACACCGGCGTCACCATTGAAGTGGACGGCGTTAACCTTACCTTATCTGACATCGATGCTGTTTATGATGAGTTGGAACCGGATGATTTCGCTGCACTTTTCTGGGAAATTAATGAAAAGCGGAATGCCCTGCGAGCACCTCTTTACATTGAGCTGATTAACTTACGGAATGCCTATGCCCGCAGCCAGGGCTACGCCGACTACGTCGATTATGCCATGGGTCAGTATTATGGAAGGGATTTTTCTGCTGAAGAAATGGGCAGCACCCTTCGCACTGCCGCAGAATTATTCAGTGAACTAAGAGAAGAGATTTTGGATCTTCTGTTGATGATCCCCTTTGAAAGCGGATTGGATGATTACCAGGAAAATGAATGGATCTACCCCTATCTGGAATCTGTTCAGACCCTTATGGAGCGCACCCCTTTTGAAGCCCTGGTACAGGACAGCATCGATCGAAACCTGCTGGTGATCAACGATCATCCCGACGGCTATGAGGGTGCCTATATGATGCCCCTCAGCTACCCCGGCGATGGTCTGATGTACATTTCAAATGACACTTCTGCCATTTTTTTGCTGTGGCCTTCTTATATCCATGAGCTGGGTCACTTGATTGCTGAAGTCTATGAGGCTTATGAGGGCACCCCGCTGCGATCTGTTTTGAAAACTGAACCCTTCTACGTGGAGACCCTGGAAACCCACTCCACAGGTCTAGAAATGCTTCTCTTATATCATGCCGCCGATATTCTTCAGGAAGATGCCGCTGCCGGCACGCTTTTAGTCTTGAACAATCATCTAAGAAATCTGGTGGATGCTGCCATTGCCACCGAATTCGAAATTGCCGCTCATCAGATGCCCCAGGAAGAACTGACGGTGGAAAATCTCAACCGGCTCTATCGAAAAATCGGGGAAACCTACGGCATCAACTTCTATTTTACAGATACAGATGTCTCTTTTGGCTGGTCAGACATCCCCCATTATTACGAATCACCTTTTTACTACGCCTCTTACGGCTTGGCCGCACTGGTGGCCTTTGATTTTCTGTCCATCAACGAAGACGATTATCTGAAGAACTTCGACAAATACACCCAGGTCATTCGTCTGGGAACGAATATTCCCTTTCATCAGATGATCGCGGCCGCCGGCATCACTGATCCATTTGTTGAAGAAAACCTGACAGACATTTATGAGCGCTTTTTTGAATATGTGGACCATGTGCTCAGCGAAAGCTTCCCTGATGAAGTGGCCGACGAAGATGAACTGCTGTTGCAGGAAGCCAGCTGACCCGATTTTCCTGCGAGCCCGCTTTTCTTCACCTGCAGAATCGTCCCTGCTGACAAAACCCTTGTTGAAATGAAAACACCCGCCGAAGACAGTTTCCTTTTGATGGAAACGCCTTTCAGCGGGTGTTTTTTCTGCCTGTCATCTTAGTCGGTTGCAGCTTTCCACCGGTCAGATGCGCCTTTTCGATGAAAAGCCGGGAAGTCTTGGTTCATTCACGCCTTCTGCTATTCCCGTGTCAGGGTGATTTCCTGGGTTTCCGGATTCCAGGAGACGGCTACCCCCAGGGCTTCGCTGATGAACCGCAGGGGCACGAAGGTGCGCCCCGGGGGTTGAATCACCGGTGGGGTTTCCAGGGTTAGGGGAATGCCGTTCACCAGGGCTTCTGTAGATCCGATGGTGAGGATAATTTCTGTGTCGCCGCTGGTGATGATCACCTGCCGGGTTTCTGGATGCCAGGTGACGGCGGCTCCCAGAGCTTCACTGATGAAACGCAGGGGCATCATGGTGCGGTGGCTCACTGGATCGATGTAGGGGGCGGCTTCCAGGGGGGTTGGTGTCCCGTTTACCTGGCTTTCGCCCTGGCCGATGGTGAGGCGGATGGTGACCGGAGGCCGTTGACCTGTGGTGCCGTCAGTCCCCTGGGTTTCACCGAGAGGAGTATCTCCCGTGTTGGTTGCTGCCGCTGGCGGATGGTTACCGGCGGGTGGCGTGGTGCCGGTGCTGCCTCTGTCATTATTCCTGCCTGAACCGCCTGAAGAACCGCCTGAGCTTCCGCCGGTAGGAGCGCTGCTTCGGATGATGGTAATGTGATAAATCTTCTGGCTGCCATTCTCAGCCGTAACGGTCACTTCAAAGGGATTACTGCCCACTTTCAGGTTTTTGGTACCGGTTCCTGCCAGGGTAGCCTGGGTGTCTTCAGTGGTTGCCTGAAGTATGAGGGTGTCAATGGCATGTGCCACGGTGGCGGTGTACTGGTAATGGTCTTTTGCAAAAGCGGGAGTAAGGGTTCCCTTGCTTAGATTCAGGGTACCGAGGGCGGCGTTGCCGGATAAGGGGGCTCCCCGATGTACGCTGAGTGTGTAGGTTTCCAGATAGATCACTTCTGCATCGTTATCAGTGATCTGGTTCACAATCCTAAAGTCATTGGTTCCCTCCTGCAGGGGGATGTGCTGAAAGGGACTGGTCCCGGTACCGGCGGCATGGTGAAGGGTGATGGTGGCTGCTGCCGGTGCTGTGGGGTACAGGTGCAGGCTTGTCTGGTGGTGATTCACCTGGGCAGTGTAGTGACGCTGGTTTCCCTGAAAAGCGGGAGTAAGGGGCACTGGTGCGGGGGTTGCTTCAGCGGTGGTGAGGGCAAGACCTGTGAGCACAGCTTCGTTGGCCATGTTCAGGCTGTAGCTTCTGGTGAGCCGGTCTCCTGGCTGTATCACTGCTGATGTCTTCCCCTGATTCATGGAAAGGGTATGGTCTGTCGCTGGGGTTCGGGGAACAAAGAAGCCCACCACCCCGTCTTCATTGGTGGTACCGGCGATGCCGATGGGGTCAGCTGTGGAAAAAATGCTCAGGGGGGCGTTGGCCAAAGGGGTGCTTCCCTGCTTCATTTCCATTCGCAGGTAGGTGAGGTCATTGCCACTGCCGTCTCGAAGGATAAGGGTGCCTGAACCACCTGGACGCACACCCACAGGGGCGGCATTGCCACCACCGGTGGCCACCAGACTGGGGTGGTTTTCAATGACAATATGCCCGTCATTAAAACTCGCCTGATTCCTTATACCGAATCCGTCAAGACTGTTGATATCCTGGGCACTGCCTCCTGTAGCGGTGATACTGCCGCCGGTGAGTTGAATGGCAACACCAGAAATGCCGGCTCCTGCTTGACTCGAAGATCCCTGGGTGTCACCACCAACGGCGGTCACGGTGCCGCCACTGATGATAGTGGCGACGCTTTCCAAAATGCCGATTCCTGCGGCACTGCTATTCCCAGTGGTGCTGCCGCCCGTAGCAATCAATATGCCGCTGGTAACTGCGACCCTTCCATAGATGCCAGCTTCCGCATCACTGCTATTCCCAGTGGTGTTGCCAGCTGTGGCAGTCACTGCGCCGCCATTCATGGTGATATCTCCACAGATGCCGGACCCTGATATGCTACTATCCCCAGTGGTGTCACCCCCGGTGGCGGTCACTGCGCCGCCAGTGATGTCAACCGTTCCCCTTACGCCGTCAGCAGCACGACTCTCATTTCCGGTGGTACTGCCTCCGGTGGCAGTCACGGTGCCGCCACTGATGGTGACATTCCCCTGGATGCCCATTCCTGCAAAACTCAAATTCCTGGTGGTACTTCCCCCGGTGGCCGTCACGGTGCCGCCACCGATGGTGACATTCCCCCGGATGCCCACCCCTGCAGTACTCCAATCCCTGACGGTACTGCCTCCTGTGGCGGTCACGGTGCCGCCACCGATGGTGACATTCCCCCGGATGCCCACCCCTGCAGTACTCCAATCCCTGACGGTACTGCCTCCTGTGGCGGTCACAACACCACCAGTCAGATTGATAGCACCACCCTGCCCATCAATTCCAGCACCGCCATTGTTCGGCATACCAATAGCATCACCACCGCCGCCTCCCATGGCAGTAATGACGCCGCCTGTCAGGTTGATGGTACCTGAGCCATGAATGCCAGCACCACCATTACCACTCCCATAATCATCACCGTCACCACCAGCAACGGTGATAGTTCCATTTCCACCAATGGTAAGGGTGCTACCTGTTGGCACCTGTACACCAGCACCTCCCTCTCCACCTCGCAAGGTGTTGTTTCCTTCCAGGGTGAGGGTTACCGTGGCGTTGTTCTTCAATTTGAAGGCAGGGTTGGCTGAGGACATATGGATATTGATATTGATATTGACATCCCTCAGCGTGATGTTGGCTGTTACGCCATCTGCCACAATTTGATTGTTTCCAGAGCCGCTGATGCGGATGGTATCCACTGCATACACATGGCTGGTCACTGTATCTTGTTCCACGGCTATCATTCCCATGCATGGTGCAGTCCCCGGCCTGATGGTTATGGCACCGTCACCCATGTCAAAACTATGACTGGGTGTGGGCGGCGTGGCGGGTGTTGATCCCGATGGCGGTGGTTGAGAATCTGAACCAGAAGAACCTGAATCAGAAGTTGGTGGCGGTGGCGGTGGCGGCATCGGTGGCGGTAATTGGGAACCAGCTCCTGGTCCTTGCCCAAGTTGTGGATCTTGCCAAAGTGGTGGCTCTTGCCCATTGGCCAGTGCTGCCATGGGGGTGATGAGACTCATGATCATGGCCAGCATCATGATCCAGGCGATGCGTTTTTGCTGTTTCATTGTGTGTTCCTCCTTGATTGTAGGATGCTTCTCCATGGGTTGTCATCGAACAGTGATCAGATACCAACGGTGGACCTGGTTCTGGTTTTTGCTCCTGGAATTCCGTATCAATACCATTATATAGGCTGGTTATGTTTTTGACACTGTCCAAAGGGACAGTGTTTGCTGTTTTCGGGACTGCTTTTCCTGAAAACAGGTCTTTATGCCCAACATCTCATGCGTTCACTGCAGCACGTGACCGATACACCACCCATTTAAAGTGTTGTCTGAAACCATCTCTCCCCCGCAGAGCGCTCACGAAAAGCATATGATAGCCCCGGGTTTCTCTCCTATATTTTGGGTATTAATCATAATGGCGACAGGGTCTGATATTCCTGATGCGACATTCATTGTTGCCAATTCTCATATTGGTTTTGTCGGATCGAAAAGGAGGGGTTCACGTGCGCGTAACCTTCATTAACCAGCGTCGCTTTTTTTCATGTCTGATGATCTTCACCGGTTTGCTGATTTTCTTTCTTTTAGCCGCTTCTCTGTCATCACCTGTGTGGGCTTATGAACTCATCAACCCGGATGTGCTTGACCAGTTGAAGCCCGAACTCCCCGGCCACGACCAAATTAAACTGGTGCCCATCAAAGCACCCACCAATCTCACCGCCGCTTCCAAAACCCAGGGTGTCATCACCCTTCGATGGATGGATCAGTCGGACAACGAGCATGGTTTTATAGTGGAACGCCGGGGTAAAATCAACGACTTTTCCCAGGTGGCTGTGCTGTCTCGCAACACATTAGAGTATACCGACAGTGAAGCTTCCACCTACCCCATATTCCCTGGAGAAACGTACTATTACCGGGTAAAAGCCTTCAATGACGAGGATCAGTCTGCCTACTCCAACATCGTGGAGATAACCGCTCTGAAAACAGCGCCTCCCGTCGCCCCGGTGATTCTCCACGCTGAAATTGTCACGTCTTACCGCTATCCGGTTCAGCTTCTCTGGGAAGATCGTTCCAATGATGAAACCCGGTTTGAAGTTCAGCGCCGCAGAGAAGGTCACGGGTATTTTGTGGTGGCTGATCTGCCGCCTGACACAACAACCTATCAGGACAGTTTCGATTATGAAGAAGGCGCCACTTACTATTATCGCATTGAAGCCTTCAACACTTACGGCTCCGTCTATTCCAATGAGATTCCGGTCTACTACCCGACGCAGAATATCAGTGGCCCTCCTCAGGTCATGGGCGTTTCTCAGAATTCCACCACTATTCTTCTGCAATGGAGTCATGTGCCGGAAATCAGTATCCCCAATTTGGTACAGGGATATAACATTAATGTTGGTCAAGAAACCCCCCTGCCCTATGACGTGGTCGGCCCGGATGTGACATCACTTTTGATCACCGGACTTGAACCGGAAACCATCTATCGTATTGCTGTGTCTGCCAAAGTGAATGTTCTGCCTGGTCTTGGCACCACAATCAAGGTGCAAACCGGCCCTCCGGCTCCCATTCAGGTAAAGGCGGTGAAAAAAGGAGATACCTCTGTTGAGCTTACCTGGCAAACCACTTCCAAATATCATCCCCAGCTGGACTATGAAATCCAGTTCCGGGACGAAAAGAGCTCCTTCTCGACCTTCACCCGAATCAATCAGCCGGAAACCCTGAAGTACCTGGTCACCGGCCTGGATCCCGACAAAAACTATGCTTTCCGTGTCATCTGTTATCATGTTGTCCATGCCTCCGATCCTTCTGAGGTGGTCGTCCCCATAGAAGAAACTTCTTCTGGGCTTGCCAGCTCTCCCGCTCAGGTTGAAATCGTGCTGAATGTGGGTCAATATGCCTACTCTGTCAATGGCCAGCAAAAGCAAATGGACGCTCAGCCTGTTATTTTTCAGGGAAGAACCCTCCTCCCCATCCGCTACATCACCGAAGCCCTTGGTGCTGCCATTGCCTGGAATGGAGAGGATCAGAAAGTCACCATCACCCAGGACGAACAGATCATTGAACTTTGGGTCAACAACAGCACGGCCATGATCAATGGACAACCGGTTCCCATTGATGTGGGAAACAGTCAGGTAACCCCTCTCATCATTCCACCCGGCCGCACCATGCTCCCTCTGCGGTTTATCACCGAGAGTCTGGGATGCCAGTTGAAATGGGATGCCGATACGCAGCAAATTACCATTATCAGGCAATAGCACCGGTTTTACAAACATAAAAAAGAGCCCTCCTTGTGAAAATCCAAAGATGGCTCTTGTGGCGCTTGCTCCCTAATATGCGGTCACCTTTAACTTACATCAGTCGGATAATCGCTGACAGAGACTGACGGCCTTCCTGCGTCAGATCATAATGTTCTTTTTCAATGGCCCACAGGGTGATCACACCCAGCACCGTGGCTCTCCAAAGATCAAAGAACGCTTCTTTCGTCATGCCACTGGTGAACTCACCCTGTTTCTGTCCCCTTTCGATCAGCTCATAGAGATACTTCTGCTGAATATCCAACCGCACCTCGTCGCCGGACATGGATTCAGAGATTAACATTTGCATGCAGTTTTTTGAAAAGTCATGCCCATCTTCTTTAACAATGCGCATGTAGTCATTCACAAATTGAAGGTACAGCTGGGTACATGACTGGCTTTCATCATACGAAAAAGTGTCAGCCAATCGTTCATTGAGTTCAATGGCCAACCGGTTAAGAATGTCCCGTTTACTGTTGAAATAGTTATAAAAGGTGCCTTTTGCATAGCCGCTGGCCGCGCAAATCTGGCTGACGGTCACTTTATGGTACCCGTATTCTTTCACGAGTTCCATGGAGGTATCCACCAGCTTTCGATAGGTTTCCTCTGCCTGCAAATCACGTTTCGTAGGTTGTTTCACCGTCCACGAACCCCTTTCTTCCCCTGTGTCCAAGACTTACCCTCGCGGTTAACCCTTTGTCCCCTGGTTGTCTGCCAGTCATCGCAACCGCTTGATCGACAAGTTCGCACCATCGCTGAGCACTGCCCTTATTCTATCATACATTCCAGCAATCATTACTGATCAATTTAGATAATTGCGTGAATTATTTCCTTTTGTCATATCATCATCTGAAAAACCGTGCCGCCATACAAAAAGCCGTGCTTCTCTTGCGAGAGGCACGGCTTTCATGTGTATCGCTATTGGGGTTGGCTTTAAATCGAAAGGTTATCGCATGTTTAAATCAGATGCCTGTTACCGTTGTGAGGCTGCGCTGGCACCGGCAAGGCGTCCGAAGACGATGATGTCGGTGAGGGCGTTGCCACCCAACCGGTTACCGGCATGCACGCCACCTGCCACTTCGCCTGCGGCGTAGAGGCCGGCGATGGGGCTGCCAGATTCGTTCAGCACACGACCCAGTTCGTCGATTTCAAGACCACCCATGGTGTGATGCACCGAAGGTGAACGGGGTGTGGCGTAGAAGGGTGCATTTTCGATTTTGGCTCCAAAGCTTTTCTTGCCAAATTCAGGATCATTTTGTGCTTCGATGTATCCGTTGTATTTTTCCACTTCTGCCACCAGTACTGCCGGATCCATCTCCAGCTGTTCTGCCAGGTCTTCCAGAGTGTCGGCCTTAAAGATGCTTTTGGTTTCAATCAGGGTGTCGATGCTGTCACCCCAGATGTTGGTGCCGCCCAGTTGAGGGTTGCCGGAGGTGTTCTGGTCACCAATGATGAAGAAGAGGGCATCTTCCTGCACCAATGCTGCGGCAGCCAGTACGTCACGGCCGGAATACTCATTGACAAAACGCTTGCCTTCTTTGTTCACAAACATCTGCTCTTCTGCACTGCCCCAAACACCGCCGGAAAGGGCGCCTGTTTCAGGGTGTGAGCTGGGCATCAATTGCACAAAGCCCATGCCTTCGAGAGAAGCACCGACGCCAAGCCCCATGACAATACCGTCGCCGGTGGCATCATTGGTGTTGGTGGTGGGCATGGCAAGAGGCATTTCCGGCCAGTAGGTATTGTACTCTGCCCGCATTTCAGGGTTGGCACCGTAGCCGCCGGTGGCCATGACGACGCCACTGGTGGCATGCAGCATCACCGTGGTACCGTTGGACTGCTGGGCTTTTACGCCGGTTACCCGGCCATTTTCTGTGAGCAGTTCCATGCCTTTGGTATCTGTCATGATTTCAACGCCCATTTCCTGAGCGGCTTCTGCAAGGGTACCCACATAGCCAGTGCCCAGGGGTTTCACGTTGCTGTGGGTACGGGGCCACAGGGCTCCCAGTACGGTGGAAATGTCGTCGGTCCATTCTAGGCCATAGCTTTCCAGCCACTCGATGCCAGCCAGTGCGTCGTTGGCCAGAATTTCTGCCAGTTCCACCTTGCTCACAATGTCATTGCCCTGGAGATCGGTGCGCTTGCCGCCCACATAGATATGATAAGCGTGCAACTCGGGGCTGTCAAAAAGCTTGCTGGTGTCGCCAGCTTTGTATTCAGCAATTTGAGCCTGCAAGCGGGTGATCACATCTGCAAAGTCACCATGTTCTGATGGAGTAAGTGCCAGAATTTCATCAAGCTGTTGCATCAGAACGGATGTCATTTCAACGGCTCCCTGGCGGCCAGGGTCATACGCGTTGTAAACGCCGCCGGAGCGCATGGTGTTACCGCCCAAAGCGGCTGCTTTTTCAATAAGAACAACAGAAGCGCCCTGCTCTGCCGCAGAAACTGCCGCTGCCACACCAGCCCCGCCACCGCCAACCACCACCACATCAACGGTTTTTTCAATGGTTTCGGTGCTGGCTTGTCTTTCTGAGGCAACTTTCAAAGCTGCCACATCGCCGCCGGCCTGGCGCACGCAGTCTTCCACTGCTTCCAGTACTGCACGGCTGGTGTTGGTGGCACCTGAAATCATGTCAATGGCCAGTGTCTGACCTGCCACAATTTCAGCCGGGAACCGGGTGAATACCGGTTCAGCAATGGCGGGAGTTTCAATATGTTCCCCGATTTCAACGCTGACAATTTCAGTTTCACTAAAGGTGACAGAGACTTCCACATCACCATAGTTACCCATGGCTTTGGCAGTGTATGTGCCAGGTGTGTATAAGGCATCTCCTGTTTCAGCAGGTGCAGCAGGTGCTTCACTGCCACCGCCGTTGCCGCAGGCGGTCACAAAAAGCATCATCAGGCACAGTGCCAGCAGCAGCGCTGTTTTAACCGATGCTTTTTTTGATCTGTTCATCTTTTTTAGGTGTTTCATGTTCGTCCTCCCTTGTTTCTGTTTTGTTTGTTAAATCACGAACTAACCTCAACAAGTATAAACCCTGTAGCAGGTACAGGGTCAAGTTCTCTTATTCGTTGATGTTGTTGAAGGGCCTTCCGGGGTGCCGCATTCTGTCTGCTTTAATCATCATCATGGCCACGACAGGAAGCTATGATGATGGCTCCCTCTTTTTCACAATAGACAATCCTGTGAGTGCCATCTATGCGTCTACTGACATGGCACTTCTTTCACCGGTACCCAGACTGCAAAATGCAAATGCGGCTTCTCGTCGATCACCTGATGATGAACCACTGTTCCGAAAAGATCGCCGTCAATTTGGAGCCCTTCTGCTTTCAGGTAATCTTTGAGTGGTTGAAAACGTTCTGGAATTGTCAGATCTTCATCGATGCAGTAAATCACGGTGAACACGGTATCTTGCGCTTTGTGGCAAACGGTGACGGGGAGATGAGGAGCCCGGTCTTCATGGTCGCCTGTGATATCCAAAATGGCATATCCCCAGTAAATACAACCGGGAACATCTATTTTTTCCCGGGGTATGTGAAAGGCCACCACAGACCGGGGCATTTCGTCAATCCACTGGCGGGTATGGTCGTTTTGCATGGCCCGGGTTTCAAAGACCCGGTCCATCTGATTGGCATAGAACCGGTAGGCCGGCAGCACTTCCCGCTGGTATTTTCCCACCATGGTGATGATGCGCTGATATAAATCTTTTTGATAGGCAAGCTGTTGCAGCACTTCCTGATACTCGCGAATTTTCGCTGCCACTGCCATCTCTTGCTGTGACATCATTTCCAGTGCTTCCTGGCTGGAAATCTCGCTAATGAAATCCACTGATTCTTCAAGAGAGAAATCCAGTCTTCGCAAATACTTATAACGCACAATCCGGTTCACATCCCGCCCCTCGTAAGTGCGGTAATTGTTATCTGGATGGCGGGTGGGCACCACAACTCCCTTTTTATCGAAAAACCGCAGTGTCTCTGCTGAAACTCCCAGAATTTTTTTCACTTCACCAATGCGAAGGCGCATGTGTTGCTCACCCCTTTCGTTTTTTTGCTTACTATTCATTTTTTCTTTGGAAATGAATGATCAGATCGGAGAATCATTTTTTACCGGCAAAGGCTTTAAGAGCCACCAGCCGCTTCCCAGGCCCAGAACCAGCAGCACCAAGAGGGGCAGCCATTGAAGGGTCACATGTTCCAGTGCCATGAGGGCCAGGCCGTTGTTGAGAATGTGCAGGGCCATGGCGGGGTAAATGGACCGGGTTTTCCAGGTGACATAGCCGAAAGCCAGCCCCAGAAGAAAGGTGGGGATCAGGCGGATAAAGTCCATGTGCACCAGGGCAAAAAGGAGGGCGGTGATGAGAATGGCCGCTTTTGGTCCCCATTTTGCCTCCAGAGGCCGAAAGGCGAATCCCCGAAAGAGTATTTCTTCACAGATTCCCGGTGTGACGGCAATGAAAAGAAACTGAGCCAGGGGGCTGAGGCGGGTCAGTTCTGCTTCCAACTCCACCAGGGTGGGCACCTGGGTGATAAACGGGGTGATGAGCATCTGGTACATCAGGGCCAGGGAAAAAGCTGCCAGCCAGACACCCAGGCCGCCGCCCAGCCCCCGAAGGGTGAAGCGGCGCAGCCCCAGCGAAGTCACCGGTGTTGCTTTCAGGTACCAAAGAATGCCGATGGGCAGCAGGGCAAACACCAGGTACTGGACCACCAGGGTGCCTGTGAGCAGGCTGCCCACCCCGGTGAGGATGGTGCTCAGGTAAATGAAGAGAATCACCACCAGTGACAGGGTCATGAACACGTCTTCAACAGCGATGAGGCTGCGGGGCTGCAGGCGGTGACGCTGCAGGGTGAAGGTGGTGGTGGTGCCGATACCGAAAAGCAGTTTTTCGGTGCCGAAGGCTTTCACCATCAGGGTGAGGCTGGCCATGGAAAAGAAGCTGTTGGTTACTAAAGTGATGCCCAGCAGGGCCGGCTCAAGGTTTCCCAGCAGCACTGATTTCAGCAGCAGGGTGGCATTGAGCACCGGCACCAGGGCATAAAATGCATTCAGCTCCAGCCCGGGGGTAATGCCGACGTAAGCGGGAATCATAAAGGCAAAAAGAAGGGGGGTCATGTAGGCTCCCGACTCTTTATAGCTGTTGGCAAAGAGCCCCATGGTCATGCTGGTGCCGGCGGCAATGAAAATCAGGGGCAGCAGGGTGAGAAGAAGCGCCACCCAGGTGCCTGAGGTGAACGTGAGGGCAGTGACCCCTGCTTCGGCCAGCAGGGGCATGAGGGGAATCAGCACCCCCAGGCTCACCACCATTGAGACCACTCCGAAGAGAACGCAGGCCAGTAGTTTGGCGGTGATGAGATCGCTTCCCCTGATGGGCATGGAAAAGAGAGTTTCCAACGTTCCGGTTTCTTTTTCTGCCGTGGTCAGTTCCACAGCAAAATTCACCACCGATACCATGGCATACAGGGTGAGAATAAGGGGCAGAATGTTGCTCAGGGCAGAACCGGCCCGTTCTTCTTCGCCTGCCAGGTCTTCCAGCTGCAGTTCCACCGGCTTCAGAAGGGCCGGAGACAGGCCGGCTGTTTCCAGCAGGCGAAGCTCTTCCGCGTCCCGAAAGGTTTCCAGGTGTTCCGTAAGGCGTTCTGCTCCCCGTACGCCCCGGCGATGCCCCACGTCATAAATCAGTTGAAATACATGGCCTTCACGGGTGTCTTCATAGCGAAGGATCATATCCAGGTTTTCTGCCTCAGCCGCCTGGCGGTAAGCTGCCAGCACCTCGGGTGAGATGCCGGAGACCGGCGCATCTGAAACCACCAGCTCCAGCCGCTGGTCTGCTGCCAGCGCTGTTTCAAGGGAGGCCGGCAGTTCTCCGGTAATCATGATGCGGCTGACGGTGGCTGCCGCTTCCCGGGAGACGCCTTCTGTCACGGCCCGAAAGCCATACACCAGCAGAGGCAGCACCAGCACTGGTGCCAGCATGCCCAGCAGCACCCGCTTGTTTCGCAAGAGGGAGCGTATTTCTTTGCCCATGAGGGTTCGAATCACTTTCCAGTTCATTTGCCGTCACCTCCAAACATCACCCGGTCTGACTGGAACCACCGGTTAACCACGGCTATTCCCAGGGAGGCCGCCCCCAGATTGATGGCCAGGGTACCGGCTATCCAGCCGGGGGCATAGCTTCCCAAAAAGGCTTCCCGCATCACCAGCAGGGTGTTGGTGATGGGAATGAACAGGGTCAGCAGGGTCAGCTCAATATCAGGAATCAGCAGCAGGTAGCAGGGCAGCATCAGGACGATGAGCAGCACTGATCCGTAAGACTGGGCCTCCTGATAGGTGTGTGCCAGCAAACCCAGTCCGGTGAACAGGGTGCTGGTGAGAATCATCACCGGCACCAGCATGAGGGCCAGAAACACCAACAAGACCGGCGACAGGGAAATTGTCAGGTCAGGCACCTGATAGGCAATGCCGTAAAGCAGGGGAAAGATGGCCAGCAGGTTAATCAGACCGCTGATCATTCCCACAGCCACGCAGGCCATGAGTTTTCCCACCACGATTTCTGTGCGGGTTACCGGCAGGGAAAAGAGGGTTTCAAGGGTTTCCCGCTCTTTTTCTCCGGCACTCACATCTGCAGAGAGGGTGTAGGTGCCAATGATGGCATAGAGCATAATGAGAAAGGGCACCACCATGCCCAACACGGTGGCCATGATGCGGCTGCCGGATTCTCCGGCTTCAGAGAGTTCCACGTCTTCAATGGTGACCACCGTGAGGATGTTTTCTGCCAGGGCCGCATCTGCCAGCCCCGCCGCCACCAGGTCTTCCCGGTAGGCGTTCACCTGGCGGCGCACCCGGTTCATTCCCCGCTCACTGGCCCCGGTGGGAGAATGGTAGTGAAGCAGCAGCACTTCTTCTGCCCCTTCCTGCCGGGCTTCCACCACCACCTCCAGGTTTTTTTCCAACAGGGCGGTTTCCGGTTCACGGGGGTGGGGCACGACTTCAATGCGATCGTCTTCAATAAGTCTGTCCACCAGCCCGGCACTCACCGACGGTGCCACCGCCACCCGGCTCACCTGCTGTTCCAGGCCCGACTGCACCAGCATCATGAACCCGGAAAAAAAGACCATAATCACCGGGTAAATGAGAACAGGCAGAAACATGGTGAGGAGGGCCTTTTTATCCCGAAAGAGGGAGCGCATTTCTTTATTGAAAATCTGTTTGATTTTGGGAAAGCTGATGGGACCGGAGGGCTTAAAGGGCATGGCTGTCACCCGCCCCGCCGTCAATGTACCACAGAAAAATGTCGCGAATGTTGGTTTTTCCCGTGGCCGCCTTCAACTCCTCCAGGCTGCCGGCCTGCACAATGGCGCCCTGGTGAATGAGGGCGATGCGGTCGCAGAGGGAATCGGCTTCTTCCATGTAATGGGTGGAGAAAATGATGGTTTTGCCTGCCGCCTTTTCTTGTTTGATGAAATCGATGATGGTGCGGCTGGTGAGAATATCCAGCCCCAGGGTGGGTTCATCCAGGATATACACCGCCGGGTCGTGGATCATGCACCGGGCAATGGAGGTTTTTTGCACCTGGCCGGTGGAGAGCTTTTCCACAATCCGGTCTTTGAACTCGTGCATGTCGAGACTGGTGAGAATGGCCTCGATGCGTTCTTCCAGCACATTTTTGGGAATGTCGTAAAAGCTGCCGAAAAACCGGAGGGTTTCCACCGGGGTCAGCTTTTTATACAAACGGGTGTTGCCGGAGAGGAAGCCGATGGAACGGCGCACCCCTGCGGCCTGGGTGGCCACATCATAGCCGTTCACCTGAATGGTGCCGGCGGTGGGCTGCATGATGGTGGCCATGATCCGCAGCAGAGTGGTCTTACCGGCACCGTTGGGCCCCAGCAGGCCAAAAATTTCCCCCTGGTTCACTTCGAATGAGACACTTTTCAAGGCATCTATGGCACCCTTCTTTTTATCGTGGAACTGTTTACTCACCTGATTCACCACAAGCATATGATCCAGTCCTCTCTTCATGTTACTGTTTCTGAAGCACCCCTTTCAGGATGCCTTTTTCATCAGAGGCTTTCGCCGGGAGCGACAGCCACGGGAATCCGAATTTCCCGGGCCTTTTCCGCCGAACGGTCATAGACCACATAGGTGTCACTGATCAGGTCGTGCCAGCCCTGCTTTTTGGGATGAAAGGCGCACCACCAGTAGCCCATATGCACTCCCATGAGCTGTGACAGGGTGCGTCCCACGGTTTCCCGGAAGAAAGCGGTGAGAAGCCCCGGCGGAGTGCCATTGCTCTGAATGACCCTGATGCCGGTGATCATTTTTCCCAGGGTCTGTCCAAAGAATCGGGTCATCAGGGTAAAGTAGAGGGCTCCGGCCAGTCCGATGGTCATAAAGCTCACCGCCACCAGGGGCAGTGCCTTCATATCCACCGAGGCAATGCCGGCAATGATTCCCAGCACTGCGTTGATCACTGCCAGGTCTACCAGATAGGCCACCAGGCGAATGAAAAACCCGGCGGGGCGGTACACTTTCTCTGGCGGTGCCTGGAAGGGCGCAGGCTTTTCTTCCCCCTCATGGGTAAGGGCTGTGACGTCACTCACTTCATGTTCCTGATCTTCTATTCGCTGGGGTTGCGGGACTGTCCCGTTTTCAAATTCTTTTTCCATGGGGCCACCTCCTACCATGACCACAGGTACATGGGTACCGGGTGAGTGTTGACTGATACCGGCCGACTGCCCTGCACTTCTGCCAGACCTGGAATCAGGCGGCTCAACAGGCTTTGTTCCGGACCCCGGGCCAGCAGCTGCCACCAGCTGAAGCTGTCATCCCGCTGTATGCGGATAATGGTGGGGTTTTCCACCCCTGACAGGTCTTTTGCCACTTCAAGGGAATCTTCAAAGCGTCCCAGCGAATCCACCAGACCTTTTTCCAGTGCCTGAGGGCCGGTATATACCCTGCCGTCGGCCAATGCCAGCACCTGGCTGCGGTCCATTCCCCGGCCATCCACAATGGCGTCGACAAAAAATCCATAGCTTTCGTCCACAATGGACTGCAAAATGGCCTGCTCTTCTTCATCCATTTCCCGCAGGGGGTTCATCAGGTCTTTGTAGGGGCCGCTTTTAAAGGTGACATCTTCCACTCCAAAGTTTTCTGCCAGCTGGTGAAAGTTGATGCTCTGCATAATCACCCCGATGGAGCCGGTGAGGGTGTTGCGGGTGGCCACTATGTGATCGGCAGGGGCTGCAATGTAGTAGCCGCCGGATGCCGCCACCTGGTCAAAGAACACCACCAGCGGTTTGGGATATTCCGCCCGCAGATCCATGATGAGCTGAAAAATTTCATCGCTTTCGGAAACGCCGCCGCCGGAGGAATTGATGCGCAGCACCACCGCCTTCACCTCCGGATTCTCATAAACTGAACGCAGCTGGTTCAGAAAAAAGGCATGGTGATAGTACTGGTCATAAAAGTAACCGGAAGGCAGGTTGGCGGTAATCATCCCTTCCACATCCAATACGGTAATCAGTTCTTCTGAACCGCTTTCAATCACTGTTTCCACCCAGTCTTCCCCGTGAAAAAAACCAATTTCATCCACACTGGGAAACTGTACAACCATTGATACCCCCACCAGTGCCACAAAAATGACGAGGGCAATCCATCGCTTTTTGTTCATATTCATCGCCTCTTTCGTTGGTTTGTTAAACGTCGATCACTGTTCTTATTCAAGTGCATGTATCACTGCACTTTCTTCAAGCTTCCATCCATTTTCCACAAAACCATCCTGTTGTTCGGTTCATCAATGGATTCACTGGCGGCCTCGGTGAATTCTACGGCCTTTTGGCTGGTTTGTTTCACTTCTCTCCCATATTTCCATTACCATTTGTGCTTACAACGGGGAAGTGCTATACTGTTGCCAAAAAGAAAAGTGCAGGGACACCCATGAAAAAAAGAATCGCACTTTTGGTGGTCATGACCATCCTTTTGGGAGTCATCACCGCGAGTCATTACATTCGCATCACCTATCATATGAGTCTCCTCGAATATTTTTCAGGGAAACACCAGATCACCCCGGCGGACCGGGACTACCTGGAGCGCCACGGACCCATTATTTATGGTTCCGGCAACAACTCGCCGCCCCTTTATTATGTGGATGAAGAAACCGGCCACTACAAAGGAGTTGTCATTGACTATTTGCAAGCTTTATCCCTTGAATTGAAAACCGAAATTCAATACCAGCCCATGACCTGGGATGAAGCCCTGAAATCCCTGGAGGCCGGCGAAACCCATTTGTGTGACATGTACCCTTCGAAGGAACGCGCCCGCAAGTACTTATTTTCAGATCCCATCTATTATCAGCGGGGCATCATTTTAGTCTCCAGCGATAATACCACTCTCCAGCATGTCAGCGGCCTGGCAGGGCTGCGGGTAGGGGTTCAAACCGGCGACTACGCCCATGAGTTTTTAAGAAACCAACCTTTTGAGATTGATTTCGTTTTTTCGGAAAACTACGAAGAAGGTCTGCAGAAGCTGTTGGCAGATGAAGTGGATGCCATTGTGGGTGACGAACCCGTGATGAGCTACCTGATTCAAAAATACCGTCTCAGTGAAGATTACCGCATCGTTGATGAACCCATGTATGAGCTGCCCTCTGTTTTGGGCATTCCCCAGGACAAGTCTGAGCTGAAGCGCATCATCGATAAAGGCATCGCTTCATTGAACCAGACAACAGTTGTGAATAAGATTCAGCAGAAATGGTTTGGTATCTCTACCCCCATCGGAAAAGTGGAAGCCCCCACTCATCTCAGTTTCTTTTTTCTGGCAGGGAGTTCACTGATCTTGCTGGTTTTAGTCACAGTGGTGATCTGGAACCTGGAGCTTAAAAATGCCGTGCTCCAACGAACACAGGCCCTGCAGCGAAGCGAGAAAAATCTTCAGACCGTCATGGACGAGCTGCGCTATATGGTCATGGTTGTCAATGATCAATTTCAGCTCTTAACCGCCAACCGACAATACTATCATCATTTTGGAAACGGGCAGTTTCAACACCATTCGACCCTCGAAGAGGTGATACCATCGTTATCAAAAGTGAAGCACCTTCTTCTAAACCCCACGGGCAATGTGATTGAAATACCCATTAAAGGCAGAACCTACCAACTGGACGCCTGCCCCATTCAGTATGGCTCTTCAATGGAAGCTGCCACACTGCTTATGATGGAAGACATTACCGATCGAAAAATTCATGAGGCACAGCTATTCCACGATCACAAAATGGCAGCCATCGGTCAGCTGGCGGCAGGTGTGGCTCATGAAATCAGAAATCCCCTGGGTTTAATACGAAATTATACCTTTATTATGAAGCGTTCCGACAGCGACCCGCTTCTGTTAAAAAAATCCCTTCAGCTAATTGATCAGTCCGTTGAAAAAGCTTCCAATGTCATTGATAATCTGTTGAATTTTTACAGGCTTGCCGATAGTGATTTTCGAGAGATCAACCTTAAGACCCTCATTGAAGAGGTGGTCAGTTTAAACGAAAATTTGATGAAAGACCACACCGTTTATTGCCGCCTGGTGTTGCACGATGTTTCCATTAAAACCTGCGAAGCTTCTTTAAAACACATTCTGATCAATCTTCTCAACAATGCCACCGACGCCATGCCCCAGGGCGGTCAGATCACTGTCTCTCTGAGAGAAAAACCAGATACCATTGAATTGCGGGTCATTGACAAAGGCATGGGCATGTCTGAAGAAACCAGGGAAATGATCTTTCATCCCTTCTTCACCACCAAAAGAAGCGGCAAAGGGACGGGTTTAGGCTGTTACATTGTTTACAGCGAATTAGTGAAGCTGAAGGGAGAAATTGCGGTGATTTCAAAGCAGCACGTTGGAACAACCATGGTGATTAAGTTAAAGAAAGCAGCAGGTGACCACGATGAAGCATGAATCATTTCGAATACTGGTGGTGGATGATGAAAGCGCCTACTGCGACTCGCTGTCTTTTATTCTTAAAAGCGAAGGTTATGCGGTGAATACCACCACCAACTCGTTCACTGCATTGGAACTGCTTCGGCAGAATCCCTACCACTTGGTCATTAGTGATTTTTTCATGGATGACATGGACGGGTTTGAACTGATCAGCGAAATCAAAAAAATAAATGCTGATCTTGAAGTCATCATTGTCACCGGATACGGCAGTGTGAAGCATGCGGTTGAAGCCATGAAAAAGGGCGCCTTTTCCTATTATATCAAATCCCATGATCCGGCAGAACTGCTGCTTGAAACAGCCAAAATCAAACGCCTTCATTCGTTGAAGGAAAAAGTGCAGTCTTTTTCGGAGTCAAGTCATCATTTGATGAAATCAAAGAATAAAAAAATGCAGCAGATCATTGAAATCGCAGAAAAAGTGGCTGTCAGCGATGCCAATGTTCTTCTTTTGGGTGAATCGGGAGTTGGAAAAGAAGTCATTGCCAACTATATTCACGAAAAATCAAATCGGGCTGCTTACGATTTTGTGCCTGTTAATTGCCGCTCCTATTCCAGTACACTGCTGGAATCTGAACTGTTTGGTCATGAGAAGGGGTCTTATACAGGTGCGCTGGGCACCCGCATCGGAAAGGTGGAGTCGGCTCAGCACGGCACGCTTTTTTTAGATGAAATTGGGGACGCCACGTTGGATACACAAATTAAACTGCTACGGGTTTTGGATACCAAATATATTGAAAGAATTGGTTCAAACGAGCATATCAACATCGATTTCCGCCTCATCTGCGCCACCAACCGCGGGCTGGCTGAGCAGATCCAACAAGGTGAATTTCGAGAAGATTTTTTCTATCGAATCAGCACCTTTACCTTGGAAATTCCACCCCTGCGGGAACGACCGGAGGATATTGAAGAAATGATTCGCTTCCTCACGCAGCAGCTTTCTCATCGAACCGGCAAAATCATTGGCGATATCGAACCAGAACTGATTGATTACTTATTGCAATACTCTTACCAGGGGAATATTCGAGAATTAAAAAACATGCTGGAACGCCTCATTATCCTGTCATCAGACGGCATTTTGCGAAAAAAGGATTTGCTGTCCCATCAAAACCAGGCGCAGTCACTTTCGATGAAATATACCCTGAAAGAAGTTCGTAATCAAACTGAAAAAGATTATATTGAACAGATGCTTCGGCATATGGATGGTCATTTATCGAATACGGCAACTCGCTTAGGCATTACACGGCGACAGTTATTCAATAAAATGCAGCAGCTTCACATTCAAATTGAGAAATAAATTTCATCACGTGAAGTTTTTTTCTCAATTCGTGGCAATGTCTCGGGCATTGACAGGTTGAAAACACCCCCTGAAGGTGATGGCACAATTCTTGCTTTTAGAATTATGCGAATCATTATTCTATTTTAAGGGGGAAGACAATGTTTAATCAAGTAGTTGGTTTCTTGAACGACATCATTTGGTCTAATTGGTTGGTGTATTTGTGTTTGGGAGCCGGTTTGGTGTTCAGTGTCTGGATGAAGTTTCCACAGCTTCGTCTGATTAAAGACATGGTGACCCACCTGGTTTCAGGCGGCGATTCAAAATCAGGCGTTACTTCTTTCCAAAGCTTTGCCATGGCACTGGGCGGCCGTGTGGGTACCGGTAATATTGCCGGGGTTGCCACTGCCATCGGTTTTGGCGGCCCGGGTGCTGTGTTCTGGATGTGGGCAATCGCTTTCCTGGGAGCCGGTTCTGCCTACATTGAGTCAGCTTTGGCCCAGGTTTACAAAGAAGAGAACGACGGCGAATACCGGGGGGGCCCTTCCTACTACATCGAAAAGGGCTTGGGGCATCGTTGGTACGCTGTTTTATTCGCCTTTTCGGCAGTGCTCTCCTGTGGTTTCTTTCTGCCGGGCATTCAGGCCAACAGCATTGCTTCTGCCTTTGATCATGCCTTCAATGTGCCAACTGCCGTCACCGGCGGTATTGTCGCTGCCCTGCTGGGACTGATCATCTTTGGCGGTGTCAAGCGGATCGGTAAAGTGGCTGAAATCATCGTGCCGTTTATGGCCATTGCTTATATTCTTGTTGCCATTGTCATTATTGTTGTCAATATCCAACAGGTGCCTGCTGTTTTCAGTCTGATTTTCTCCCATGCTTTCAGCTCAAAAGCTGCCACCGGTGCTGTTGTGGGGCAAGCCATTATGTGGGGGGTTCGCCGGGGCATTTACTCCAACGAAGCTGGTCAGGGTACCGGCCCCATGGCTGCAGCGGCTGCCGAAGTGTCTCATCCGGCCAAACAGGGTTTGGTGCAGGCCTTCTCGGTTTATGTTGACACCCTGTTTGTTTGCTCCGCCACTGCTTTCATGATCCTGATCACAGGCTCTTATAACATTTACGACCAGTCAAGGGAGATTCTGGTGGAAAATATGCCGGAGGTTACTCCCGGACCTGCTTTCACCCAGGCTTCCGTTGACACCTTCATGCCTGGATTTGGCGGCTCCTTTGTGGCCATCGCCCTGTTCTTCTTCGCATTCAGTACCCTGCTGGCTTACTACTACTATGCAGAGTCCAATATTGCGTACATGACACGTGGGATGAAAAACAAAAAGACGTTCTTCCTGGTGACACGCATTACCCTGCTGGTGATGACTTTCATTGGTTCCGTCAACACCGCCGGTGCCGTTTGGGATTTGGGTGATGTGGGTGTGGGAATGATGGCCTGGTTGAACATTGTTGCCATCCTCCTGCTGTCAAAAACAGGCATTGCCACATTGAGAGACTACGAAGCACAGAAGAAACAGGGCATTGACCCTGTGTTTAACCCAGAAGCTCTGGGAATCAAGAATGCTGACTTTTGGATGAATCGATAATCAACCGCAAAACACACGCCTTGCGAAGCATGCTTTAGTCAGCACTTCCAGTGACACCTCTCATAACGCAATGGCCCTGCACCGTCTTGATGATCTCAAGCAGCTGCAGGGCCGTTTTTATTTCCCGTGGGTTTCCTTTTTGTTATCCTTCTTGCTGTTCTTTTCGTTGTCCTTCTTGCTGTTCTTTTCGTTGCCCTTCTCGCCGTTCTTCTCGCTGGAGTGCCGCTTCAAGCCCGCTTGCTCCATTTGGTCAAATGGGAAGCATCCTTCACTTCATTGGTCTGCCAGGTCACTGATGGCCTGGTACAGGGATTCTGTTGCTTTTGAATCTTTTTGATTGATGATCACCAGGCGGTGTTCATCTCGAAAGATGACATAGGGAGGGCGGTTGAGGGTGACAAACAGGAGGGCATTTTCGCCGCTCTCCAGTTCAAACCAGCCTTTGCGAACACTGCCCGCATTCATGCCTCCGGTTTTCCGCCGGATGACCGGCATGGTTTCCACCAGCTGCACCTCCGAAATGCGATGGGCCTGAAAGGTGGTGCCGTACATCCCTGAAACGCTCACAGCATCTCCTGTCACGGTGACATCCGGAGGAATCAGGCCGTACCCGATCAACAGGGCACTGAACCCGCAAGCCAGAATCACCACTCCCAGCACTGCCTTCACGCTCAGTTTCATGCGGCCATCGGCATTTCGGGTGGATGGGTCATACCGCTGCACCCACACCACAAAAATGGGAATCACCACCAGCTGGGCCAGCATTGTCACCAGAAAAGCATTGTCCATTCCCCGGACCTCCAGCAAACTGCCGCCCAGCATCAATGTCCCCAGCAAAAAAAGAAAGTTGCCAATGGCCCGGCCCAGACCTTCGGTATTCACCTGTTTTTTTTGTTCTTTTGGCATGGTGTTGAAACCGGCAATGAGCCAGTACCATTTCCAGTGCTTCACTGCCACTCCCAAAAGGATCATCAACAAGCCGCTTCCCGACAGAATCCATGTGCCCATGGAAATCGCCATTGACTGCATCCCCCATCACCTCTTTCATCTGGAAATAAGGAGTATCCTTTTTCCAGTCATTTTTTCAATATTTGAAACTATGATTGGATGCCACCGCCTTCAACATCTATGTTTATTCCCTACTCACAATCATTTCTTTTTACTCTACGTATGGCTGCCCGCTTTGTTTCACTTGTTCTCGCCCTGTCGAGAGTTCATCAAAGCTTCCGCCGGTTATCGGTCTATTGGTAAAGTAACCGCACATGCGCTATAATGATTTTGGAGAATACACGACAGCTATGTCGACCTCACCGGGAGATGATTTCATGAGCAAGCAACAGCACCCCCTTGAAAACAACATCAACAATACCGCCCTTATTTTTGAAGGCGGCGGCATGCGGGCCAGCTATTCAGCCGGTTTGTTAAGTCATTTGCTGGAAAACCATCTTTATTTCGACTATGTGGCCGGCATTTCTGCCGGTGCCAGCTGCGGTGCCAATTACCTGTCCCGGGACATTGACCGGGCGAAACGCTCTTTTGTGGACGTGGTGCAAGACCCTCAGTTTGGTGGGTGGCGGTCTTTTCTTTCAGGCGAAGGCTATTTTCGGGCCGAGTACATTTACGAGAAGACCCCCCAGCCCGGCGGTTCCCTTCCCTTTGATTATGAAACCTTTGCCAGAAACCCGGCCAGACTGCGCATCGGCGCTTTTCAAATGGAGACGGGTGAAATGACTTACTTCACCAAAAAGGACATTCAGACACCCCAGGATTTAATGAAAATTGTGCGGGCCTCTTCTTCCCTGCCTCTGATCATGCCCCCGGCCCGATTCAGGGACACCCTGTATGTGGATGGCGGTCTCAGTGGCGGTATTGCTTTGGAGATTGCCCAAAGGGATGGGTTCGAGCGGTTTTTTGTCATCCTCACCCGACCCAGGGGCTACCGGAAGCCTCCCATGAAATACACAGGATTAGTTAAAGCCCTCTACCGCAAGTATCCCCGGGTGGCCGAAGCCATGATGCAGCGGCATGTTCACTACAACCGAACCCTGAATGAACTGGAAGCCCTTGAAGCCGACGGCAAAGCACTGCTGGTTTACCCAGATGCCATGCCCATCTCCCAAAAGGAAACCTCTTACGAAAAACTGCTGGCGGCTTATCGGCTGGGTGACGAGCAGGGAAAACGGGACCTGCCCGCCTGGAAAGGTTTTTTAGAAAAGGGGTAATGCTCACGGGAGAACTACTCTGTCATTGTATCCGGTTCTTCTACTGTGTCCGCCTGATCCTCTTTCACCGTCTGTTCCTCTTTTTGAAGTTCTTCCATCGTTTCCAGCTTGCGATATATTTTTTGGAGCATAAAAATCGAAGGGCATAGAAAACCGATGATCCCCAAGGCACCATCTACCCCCATGGCACTTCCCACTGCCAATCCCATGTATCCCATAAAGATCGAAACAACGATTAAAAACATGTGTGCCTCCTTGCCTGCAGCACATATGCACCGCGGCTTTTGTGTTCATCTTACTTTAAATCTGCATTCAATGCCAGATTTTCTTTTCAGATCGAAAGTTGAAACACGCCTCATCACCTTTATTGCACCTATTTTCCATATGGATGTGCGCGGGCTATTTCTCTATACACAAAAGATCCCGGAACTTGCACTTCAGGCTCATCCTATAGAAGGCACCCCCTTACTTGCCTTACAGATTAGTGCTCATCGCCCCTTATCCCAAACTAAAAGCACCCCTTCTGTTCAGAAAAGGCACTATTAGTTAAGGTGCGTGTGGGAAACAGATACGCCATTTATTCCCTTAATCTTACACAACGTATTTTCTTATTGTGAAACATTTTGTGAAACATTTTTATTAGCTGTTATTTTTTTTCTGTATGTCAGTATCACCGAAATGATCGCTGCCGATAGAAAAATTAAAGAAATCGGTCTTGTAAAAAAGATTGACCAGCTTCCTCCACTTTGCATCAATGCCTGTCTCAAATTTTCTTCTGTCATTGTGCCCAGGATAAACCCAATAATGAGAGGTGTTGAAGGAATATTGAACTGCTTAAGGCTGATCCCCAAGAAGCCAAATACAAAGACTGTCCACACATCAAAGATTCGAAAGTTCGCGTAGTAAGCACCAATGACACAGCACACCATCACGATTGGCAAAAGGATATACTTGGGTATGTCCAATAGTTTGACAAAAATTCTTAGTCCTGCCCTTTCAGATATGAGCATAAATACATTTGCAATTAACAAGGCAATAAAAATGCCGTATATATACTCACCACTTTTCATAAAGACAAGAGGGCCCGGAGATATGCCATGTATGGTAAGTCCTCCAAGAAAGATTGCTGTAGCCACATTGCCTGGTATGCCCATTGTTATCAATGGAATGAGGGAACCGCCTATAACTGCATTATTTGATGTTTCGGAGGCGATCATTCCATCAATAATCCCTGTGCCGAACTTTTCAGGGTATTTAGAGCTGTTTTTTGCTGAAGCATAGGCAAACAGGCTTGCGGTGGATCCACCTATGCCCGGGAGTATTCCAATACCAAGTCCGATCAATGATGATCTGACAATATTGACCCATTGCGAAATCAATTCTTTGACAGAAATCCCAAATCCTTTTAGATTATATGGTGCCTTTTCGGATTCTGACACAAGGTTGTTTCTGTTAAAGCCAGCTTGAATGATATCGGTTACGGCAAATACGCCAATCAGTATGACAACCGTTTCAAAACCTCCGTATAGCTGGGACTGTCCAAAGGTAAATCGTGCAATTCCGTCTACAGGCGCAATGCCAGCCAGTGAAAGTGTGATTCCAAACATACCCGCAAGCATTCCATTTAGCAGCGACTTTCCCGACAAACTCGCAATAATCGTCAATGAAAACACTGCAACCGCAAAATATTCAGCGGAGGTAAACATCAGTGTCACTTTGGCAAGGTATGGTGAAATGAACATCAGTGCAAAAATACTGATCAATCCGCCAATGAATGAAGAAACGATGCCTACACCAAGGGCTTTTCCCGCCTGTCCATTGTCCGCCATCGGCCCGCCGTCAAATACTGTTGCGATTGATGATGGCGTGCCGGGTATTTTTAAAAGAACCGCAGAAATTAAACCGCCTGAAATGCCACCTAAGTATAAACCAACCAGAAGCGCAATCCCATTCATGGGATCCATTCCAAATGACATGGGCAGAAACAACACCAGTGCCATTGTCGCAGATAATCCGGGGATCGATCCAAATATAATTCCCACCAAAACACCAATGAAAATCAAAAAGAGGGTAAAGGGATTCGCGATCATCGCTGCTGCTTGTAAAAACATGTTTTATCCCTCCCTTAAAATCCGAATATGCCTCGAGGCAATGGCATGTTGATGATGTGCACAAACAATGTGTAGATGACAACCGGCATGACAACGGCGATGGCACCCATCATATGGTAGTTCTTTTTTTCTTTCGGCTTCAGCACCAGGATCTGCAGGAACAAATAAATCGCCGTGGATACAATGAAGCCTAATCTGGAAAACGTCACCACATATAAACCCAAGAGAACAATTGTCATCCATCCGCCGGCCATATCAGCGTTTGATTTCTTTCGAGTTTCCACATTTTTGTCAATTATGGTTAAACCCAACTTTACCAGAGCAATGAGCATCGTTGAAATCGCAACAAATTTTGGAAAAAACGCAGATCCCACATCATTGGACATCAGTGTTTTGATGCCCAATGATTGGTGATACAAAACCGCCCCTAACACTATAAACAAGATTGAAATACCAATGTTTTTCGTTTTATTGTTCATCATTACCCCTCTATTCTGATCAAGGCAGCAACTGGCCCACCTGCCTATTCGGCAAATATTTCTTTAAGAACCTCAACCTCTTCCCGATTTTCCCTGTCGGCCGTTTCAGCATCGCGGTAGAAGGGTTCTGCATAGTACCTTGCCAGAATATCTCTGAATTCGTCTGTCGTGGCGACCGCTTCAATTGCTTCGGTAAATGTGTCAACAATTCTCTGATCCGTTCCTTTTGGTAATCGCACTTCGTATATCTTTGATAGCACCACATTGTAGCCTTGCTCTTTGATTGTGGGAAATTCTTCCAATCCAGGAAGACGCTCTTCAGATGCTATTCCCAATACAACGAAATCTCCGTTTTCAATGTAATCTTCTATGTTCATAAAGTTGACAACCAAAACATCACACTGATCAGCCATAAATGCGGTCAATCGATCTGCTGTTGCAGATCCAACGTCAATATTATTCATTTCGATGTCCATTGTGTTTTCCATCATTGTCGCCACAGCGTGAGTGGCTCCGTAATAGGTGATTGAATATCGAAGCTGACCCGGGTTGGCTTGCGCCCACGAAATCATGTCTTCAAGGGTTGTCCAGGGACTGTCTGCCTTGGCAATAAGCGCATAAGTATCATCCCTGGCGACGGATGCCACCATTTCAAAGTCGTCGAGATAGGAGAATTCAATGGCATCTGCAGCTTCCTGCGCCAGCATAACACCCGTGTGATGGAATAATGCGGTATAGCCATCCGGACTGGCACCGAGTACGGATGAGCCGGCAACGACTCCACCACCTCCCACCGTGTTGACAACAATAAAGTTATTATCGAGTTCATTACTTAACCCTGCTGCCAACTGTCGTGCATAGGTGTCTGTATCTCCTCCTGCACTGTATGGAACCACAAAGGTGACAGTTTCTTTAGGCCAGTCGGTTTCACCGGTTTCAGTGGTTTGAGCTCCATTGTTTCCTCCACCACATCCTGCGAATATCACACTTATTAATAGTACCATTACTGTTGTCAAGACATGTTTCTTTTTCATGTTTTTCCTCCCCTTCTTGATCGTTTACCTGATCAATTATATTCAGTGATTTACGACGAATAGACATCGTCTATGATGACAACGTTTTTTTCAGATAAAAGCTTTACAACCCAGCTTCTGTCGGAAGTGCCGTTCATAACCGCCTTCATTTTTTCTTCATCACTTTCCTGGAATTTTTTTGCATCCTGGAGAACCGTTTCTGCGTCATTTCTGGGAATGACGATGACGCCATCTGGGTCTGTTACGATGATATCACCAGGATTGACACTGATTCCACCACATGAAACAGGCACGTTTATTTCACCGGGCCCTTCCTTATAAGGGCCTCCCGGAGTGGTACCGGTACAATAAACAGGGAAGTCCCAGTTTTTAATTTCATCAATATCACGAATGGGACCATCAATTATTATACCGGTAACCTTCTTTGTTTGCATCAAGTATGCCATCATCACCTCGCCCAAGAGAGATCTGGTGTTGTCTTCCTCATTTGAGACAATCACCATATCTCCTTCACTGCAAAAATTTAGAGCTGCATGCAGAAGAAGATTGTCTCCCGCTCTTGCCTTGACTGTAAATGCAGGGCCTGCTGCCACTTGTGTCTTCGGACTACTTACGAGCCTGATCCTCGGACTCATAGCACAGCTTCTTTCCATTACATCCGCGATGTTTGATGCCGGAATGCTTTTAAATTGTTCAACGATTGCCGGATCTGGCAATTCACGCTTAAGATAAATTCGCTTTCCTACTGCCATGTCTTCTATCTCCCTTCCCTGCTTCTTAGTATTTCAATGATTTCCTGCCATCCTTCAGGTTTTTGGTTCATGAATCTCCGTGCAAAATCGTATTTTTCCAATGCCTGCAATCGTTTTCTTGAAGCCGCTGTCATGTTGCTGTCAATCTCGGCTTCTTCAAGCATTGCCATTGAGCCTTTCAGCTCCTCTGCTCTTCTTTTGCAATGAATCGCCGATCCGGTTACCAGCCTGTCCAAATGGCTGTCAAAAGGTGCATTGTCCATGGATGCTGAAATCGAAGCAACCACATTTTCGACCACGCCATATGCTTCAGCTGCCTCAAGCATTTCGATCATCAGCACAGCGATCCCCTTCATAAAAATACTTCTAATGAGCTTAATTGCGGAAGCTGCTCCTGGATCGTTACCCACCGTTTCAATTTTCATGTGATACGGTGTCATTAGTTCTTTGAGTTTTTCTGCCCCATTCCCACTGGCAGTAATGGGGACCTGGTGCTTTTCCTTGGGCAGAGAGCCCATCATGGCCGCATCCACAAAAAGTGCTCCGGTGTCTTTTATCTCATTCCATATATGTCGTTTGATCGTTGGTGTTGAAGCACTCACATCTGCATAAATATGATTTTCACCTAAATACGCTTTGGCTTTTTCGCATATCTCCTGAGAAACGACGGAGGGCACCGCCACAAAAATGATCTCTGCCGATCTTAAGAGAGTCGCAACATCTGGTACCAGGGTGACATGCGCCTCTGCTGCCCCCTTTAAAATTTGTTGCCCCTTGATACTGTCATGCTGCATTGCGTCGAATGCAACCATACCGTTGATTCCTTCATCCTTAAGTCCGATCGCCATGTTGAAGGCAGCTTCACCAAACCCTATGAATCCAATTTTCATATAATCATCCTCATTGCTTTATTTCATTTTAGCAAAGATAAACCGGTTTACTTGCAATTCTGATATTTCAATGGTACCATGGAGTTATTAACAAATCCAACGATGTTATTTTTAGTTTTTGACAAATTTATTTTGTGAGGTGGCGTATGGATATTGTCAGTCTTTGCTATTTCAAGGAATTAGCCAAGGAATTGCACATGACCAATACTGCGAATCGGCTGCATATTTCACAGCAAACGTTGAGTAACCATATAAAGCGGCTGGAAGAACATTACGGGACATTGCTGTTTCATAGAAAACCATCACTCATGCTAACCTATGCAGGAGAACAGATGCTTCATTTTGCGCGTAATGTGGTTAATGAGGAGAAAAACATAAGAGATCTGATTTCAGAGATCGAAAACAAGGAAATGGGAGCCCTCCGATTTGGAGCCAGCACAGCCCGGGGAATGGTTCTTCTGCCTGAAATTATTCCCAAGTTCAATACGCGCTTTCCCAATGTAGAAATTCGATTTAAGGACTCTCTTTCCAGTGAATTAGAGTTGTTGGTTGAAAACGGTGATCTTGATTTTGCCATTGTCCTGCCCAGCTATGATAAGACCAGCTTAATCCAGCAACATATTTTTAAGGACCAAATCTATCTGTGCGTCCCTGAATCATTATTAAATAAACATTATGCTTATGACGAAGCCCAGAAAGTGAAGAAACAGTCTCTGGAGGGAGCTGATCTCTCTCATTTCTCAAGGCTTCCTTTTTCTCTGTATAACAACAGGCTTGGTGATAAAATCAAAATATGTTTTGAATCGGCAGGTTTTGAGCCAAAAGTTCATTTCACAACGTCCTATTCCCAGCTTCTGGTTCCATTCTGTGCCCAGGGAATCAGTGCCTGCTTCATTACGCGAATGAACCTTTCAGAAGTAATGGACCAGTTTGAAGGCAAAGTCAATGTATTTCAGTTGCATCATAACGGCCAACCTTTCGTTCAAAACATCTCCATTATCCACCATAAACAACGGTATCTGCCTCATTATGGAAAACACTTTTTAGAAATTCTGTGTGAGCATTTTGAAATGCTGGAAAAAAGCCCCTCCCTTGGAAGGCTTAGCCTCATCTAATGACATTCGCCACATAAAAAACCGACTCCCCGTACAGGGAATCGGCAAAATACCATCTTTTCAATTGATTTTTCAGAGGTCTCTCTCGCCAGCTTTCGCTAAATTTCGCACTGACGTACCACCAGAATATTGCAGCACACATGATTCAGCACTTTTGACACGGTGCTTCCCAGAATCAGTCGCTGGAAGCCGCCCATGCCCCGGCTGCCAATGACCAGAAGGTCTGGCAGGTCATTTTCCACCTGCTGAATGATCATGCTGGCCGCATCGCCGTGCACCTGCACGCTTTCCACCTTCCCCGGATAACCTTCAAAAACCTTCTCCGCTTCTGCCAACACTTTTTTGGCATTTTTAACGGCTTCTTCCTCAAAAGAGTTATTGAGAGCCGGTGTGTAGGCATACGCATAGGCACTGGCGTGGGTGATGACTGTCATGATTTTCACTTCTGCCTGTTCTTTTTCTGCCACTTCCCGAGCCTCCCGAAGGGCCTGCTCAGAAGTGGGTGACCCGTCAATGGCGACCAGTATGCGTTTCATGGAAATCCTCCTTTCAAATCAGCCGGGAGAACTGCTTGCAGCTCTCCCTGATGAACAAGTGTTCCTTATTCATGATAACGGGTGGTTCCTATTCGATACCTACCCGATGCTGGCTGGTTTATTCGCTGAATGCGAGGATTTCCCCATGGACGATGGCGGCATGACCTGGGGCAGGGCCACCTGTGCTTTAAAGAGATCGCCGTCGATGCTCAGCGTCAGCCGACCCTGCTGGGCTTCGGCCAACCCTCTGGCAATGGCCAACCCCAGGCCTGAGCCTTCGGTGGTACGGGCTTCGTCGCCCCGTACAAAACGTTCTGTCAGCTCCCGGGGATCCATATTCAAAGCCTGGGCCGACACGTTTTTCACCACCAGCAATCCCTGGCCCTTCAGGTTCACCTGCCCCCCTGAACCTCCTGGGGTCGATTGGGATTCCTGATTTTCGTGATATTCCTGGTTTTCCTGGTTTTCGTGGTTTTCCTGTCGGTCCGGCTGTTCAGTCAGTTCCACCCCTGCGTACACCCGGGTGCCCTTCAGGCTGTATTTCAGGGCGTTGGATAACAGGTTGTCCAGCATTCGCCAGAGGCAGGTGCCGTCACCCATCACCCAGACGGGAGAAGCGGCGGGCTGCAGCCGCAGCTCCAGGCCGGCTTCTGCCATGCGGTCTTCAAATTCACCGGCGGCCTGCACCAGCACTTCGTTGAGATCCACTGGCTTCAACGATACCTTCACGTTGCCACTGGAGGCCTTGCTGGCTTCCACCAGGTCTTCGATGAGGCGTTTCAGCCGGCCGGTTTTTTCTTCCAGCACCTGCAGGTACCCGGCGGCATTTTCACTGCCTGGCCCTTCTTTCTGCAGCAGGTCCACATAGCTGATGATGGCGGTGAGGGGGGTTTTCAGGTCGTGGGACACATTGGTGATCAGATCGGCTTTCATCCGTTCTCCTTTGACAGCCTCTGCCACGGCTTTCCGCAGGCCTTCCTGAATACGACTCATGTCTTCTGCCAGCCCATTGATGGGAATAGGCATCCCCACCGGGTTGAGCGGGTAGTCAATCTCCCCTCTGGAAATGTGATGAGCTGCCCGACAGAGAGTGGCATAGGCATTGATGGGTCTGGCCATCCCGGCCAGCACCAACGCATTGAAAACGGCCATGAAGAACAATCCTGCACCACCTGACCCTGATGCAACAAAGACAGCGGCGATAAGTCCGTTCAACAGTCCATAGGCGAGAAAAAGAAGCATGGTGGCCGGCCCCACGGTACCGTTATGGAACAGGGTGCGAATCGATTCGTTCAGGATGCGCACCGGTGCTCCCAGTAGATGCATCAAGTAACTCAGCACCCTGGCAATCAGGGTGTTTTTCATCAAGCTCCGGTTTTTCAGCTGACGAATCATGGTGTGATAATAATTCAGGCCGATGATGCCATCAATGCCCAACACCACCAGCATTGCTACGAGAGAGAAAAAGTCTGGCCGGGTGGGGTCGTAGGCGTACATGCTCCGCCCGCCGATGACTCCCACTCCCAGAGAGAGGCCCGCCGCTAAGGCAACCAGCAGGGTGTGCACATCGTTGGGCAGCTGGTCAAAGGTCATCTGCCACCGGGAACTGCCTTCGCCGGCCCGGCGGGCGGTCACCGTCAGATATACCAGCCCTCCCAGCATCAGAGGCACGCCCCCCAGCATCACCCATTGTAGTATCTGAAAAATTTCGTCCTGCATACCGAATAGATTTAAGGTTGAAGACAGCCACATCATAACAGCGCCACTCCCCGCCAGTGCCATAAACCCGATCCATGTCAGCAGCTGCGGAAGAACCATGCTGCCCCCCTGATCTTTCTCAGTTGCCGGGTTCTTTTCTGCGGAAGCGCTTGCTTCCCACGGCTTTTCTTTATCTCGGAAGCCGTTTCTTTCCCACAGCTTTTTCTTATCTTTCTTGTCTTTCTTATCTTTCTTGTTTTTCAGGCCGCTTTCCTCGCCTGGGCTTGTTCCGTTCATCATTTTTCTTTCTTCCACTGCACTTTCAGTTACCATTGGGTGAGCGTCCTCATTTCCAGACTGATCTTCCCTTCTGTGGGAGTCTGTCTTTTGGTTGTCATCATTTTGTGAAATTTGATTGGTCTTTGGCTGTTCATTATTAGACGGCTCAATATTGGTTTGTTCAATGTTACGTTGTTCATTATTGGGTTGTTCCGCGATTCCTTCGTGTCCGTTTTTCCATTTTGTATCCAATGCCCCACACCACCTTTAAATATTCTGGCTCTTTGGGATTGATTTCGATCTTTTCCCGAATGCGGCGAATGTGCACCGCCACAGTGTTCTCCACAGCGTGAGAGGTTTCTTCCCACACCTGTTCATAGATGGCGCCGGTGGAAAACACCTGGCCAGGGTGCTTCATCAGATACGCCACAATTTTATATTCAGTGGCGGTGAGCCTCACGGGAACACCGTCCACTTTCAATTCGCAAGCCGACGTGTCCAGCTCCAGCCGCCCGTTCACCAGCATTTGTGAAGTGGCGGGCAGGCTGCCCAGCCGGGTATAGCGCCGCAGCTGGGATTTCACCCGAGCCATCAGCTCCAGGGCGTTGAAGGGCTTGGTCACATAATCATCGGCACCAAAATGAAGGCCGGTGATTTTATCGGTATCTTCTGACTTGGCAGAGAGCATGATGAGGGGAATGTTCTGTGTTTCCCTGATTTTCAGCGTGGCTGAAAGACCGTCCATCTCAGGCATCATGATATCCATAATGATCAGCTGTACCGGCTCCTGTTGAAGAATCGCCAGGGCCTGGCGGCCGGTGCCGGCCTTCAGCACCCGGTATCCCTCCTGTTTCAGATAGACTTCCAGTGCGTTGACAATGGCTTCATCGTCGTCACATACCAGTACGGTATGCTGTTCCGACTGTTGCGACTGTTGCCGCGAATTTGACTGACGCTGATTGTGCATATGTGGCGGGTATGGTGCCATCTGCTTCACTCCCTGCAAGACTGGTATTCTTTCAATTGATATGGTATGCTGTCACCGGTGACTTAACAGCATCATACCATGAAAAACCCGCTTTCATCGAACGGAATTCTTACGACTTTATGACAATTACACCTGCCTGGCCTTCGGTGCCACCGCTGTCTTGATCCACTGAAATCAATCTGGAGGTTTTTATGGAAAAATCACGCCTGGAGCGTTTACAGGAACGAAAACAAAAAGAACGGCGCCAATGGCTGCGTCGCTGCTGCTGGGGTCTTTTTTTCATTGTGCTGCTGGCCGTGGGCCTTCATTTCATTTCAGATACACCGGGCTCGCCGGCGCAGCGCATGGATCAACTGCGTCATCAGCTGACTCACCAGTTGACCCGACTCCTGCCCGAAGAACTGCCCACTCAGCTGTTTCAGGGGCTCAGGGGCCTGCTGCCCTGGAACCGTCAGACTGACGCCCCTTTTCCGGCAGAAACCGGCCCGGCTGCGTCAACAACCACCTCTGAGGAAGCCGATGCCTCCACTGACGCTTCCTTCCGGGTGCTTTTTCTGGGAGACAATATGATGGCAGGGCGGGTGGCGGCGGTGATGGATGAAAAGGGGATGCATTATCCCCTGCAGGAGTTTGCGCCATTGCTGGAGGAGGTGGATCTCATCGTCGCCAATCTGGAAACGGCGGTGGGTACCAGCGGTCAGATGATGGAGAAGTCCTTTGCTTTTCAAACGGCCCCCCGGTATTTGGATCTTTTTGACCCCTACCGAGAAAAACTGGTGTTCACCCTGGCCAACAACCATGGCATGGACGGCCCTGCGCTGGAAACCATGAGCGCTCTTGAATCTGCCGGTTTTCACTACGTGGGCCTGGGCCGAGACCGGGAGGCTGCCTACGCTCCTTATGTGGGAGAAATCAATGGGGTATCCTTTGCCATCTTTGGGGCTTCCCGGGTGATTCCCGTGGCTTCCTGGCGGGCAGGAGAAAACCACCCGGGGATGGCCACTGTTTACAACCCTGAATCCCTGCTGGAACACGTGGTCCCCTGGGTGGGTGAGGTGGATTATGTGATCACCTACCTCCACTGGGGGGTGGAGCTGGCAGATAAGCCGGAACCCTATCAGCTGGCCTTGGAAGAAGCCCTGTATGAAGCCGGGGTCAACCTGGTGATTGGCAGCCATCCCCATGTGCTTCAGGCCTTTGAATGGCGGGGTCCCAAAGCTTTCACCGCCTATTCTCTGGGGAATTTTGTCTTCACCACCAGTCATGACCCCATGGCCAACGACACCGGGGCCTTGGAACTGGTACTGTCGCCGGATGCTATTGAAACAGCGGTGCTTCACCCGGCTCAGGTGCGGTGGGGACTGGTGCGCTATCTGACAGACCCGACAGAACGGCAACGGATCATCCAGCGGGTGAACCGGCTGAGTGAGTCGGTACGGGTGGATGATGACGGGATGATGCAGCGGCTCTCCCACTGAAAGATCTCCATAGAGCAACACCTCCGACGGCTGATTTTTAGCGAACACAAAAAAGCCTGCCTTTGGAATCAAGGGCAGGCTTAGGTTGAAGACAAAGGGCTTTGGCCCGGTCAGCTGATTCCAATCTTGTGTGTTTTTAGTCGAAAGTCTCGAAAACAGCGCCTGAACTCGCTGCGCTCAAACAGCAGGCGCTGGCGGTTTTCTCCCCTTTTCGAAAAAACACTGACATGATTTCCAAGGCTGTCCTTTACCAAATCCCTTGTCTTCATCTTATTTTGTCTACAGTCTGAGCCTGCCCTTGAACTCAGGGGCAGGCTTTTGATTGTTTTCGGGAGATCTCTCAGGCTTTTGAGCTCCCCCTATTTCAGCTTGTCTTTCTCACACCGTTTTCATCAACTTCATACCCGTCGATGATGGTGCTTCTGGCGAGGGTGCCGTCGGGGTGGAAGTAGTACCACTTGCCTTCCACTTCAAGCCATTTGCCGGTTACCAGGAGGCCTTCGCCGGTGAAGTAATAGGTGGTGTGGTTGCCGCTGGTTTCCATGTCTTTCCAGCCCACCACCAGGGTCTTGCCTGCATAGTATCTTCGGTTGCTGCCGTCTCTCACCCAGCCGGTTTTCAGGGTGCCGTCGGTGTTGAAGAAGTACTTGACGCCCTGGATGGTCTGGGAGCCGGTGAGGGCTTTGCCGTCTTGGTAG
>NZ_FXUF01000014.1 GCF_900182905.1 Anoxynatronum buryatiense
ATGGCCTCACTTCAACTGATATTGTTTTTCAATTCCGAAAACTTAATTTTGTGTCCGTGGTCACAGCCAGATCTGTTTTGCTCCGGTATACTGATGTAGCAAGCTCATAGAAATCAGCAAAGGAGTTGATCCCATGAATCCCTGGCGCCAGTTTTCAGAAGGCCCCTGGCAAACGCAGGTGGATGTGCGGGACTTTATACAACGAAATTACCAGCCCTATGCAGGTGATGAATCTTTTTTGGCCTCTCTTTCCTCCAAAACACAACGGCTCTGGGAACAGGCCGATGCATTGATTCAACAGGAGATTAAAGCCGGTGTGCTTGACGTTGACACCACCCGCTTCTCCGGCATTGATGCTTTTGGGCCCGGCTATCTCGACCGGGAAAACGAAGTAATCGTTGGTTTTCAGACAGATGCGCCCCTGAAACGCATTGTGAATCCTTACGGCGGCTACCGAATGGTCCAGGATTCTCTGGATGCTTACGGGTATGCCATGAACCCGGAGCTGTCAGCTGTTTTTCAGGAGATCCGCAAAACCCACAACCAGGGCGTTTTTGACGCATATACCGATGAAATGAAAGAAGCCCGTTCTGTGGGACTTCTCACTGGTTTGCCCGATGCCTATGGCCGGGGACGGATTATTGGCGACTACCGGCGCATCCCTCTTTACGGCACCAATTTTCTGATTGAAGAAAAGCAAGCCGATCGAAAACGGCTTCTGAGTGGCCCGGCAACAGAAAAGTTGATTCGCCTGCGGGAAGAGGTCAGTGAGCAGATCAGGGCGCTGAAAGCCATCAACAGCATGGCGGCCCGCTATGGAGTGAATCTTTCTCACCCGGCAGCCAATGCCCGGGAAGCCGTTCAGTTCTTTTACTTTTCCTACCTGGCCGGCGTGAAAGAAAACAACGGAGCTGCCATGTCTCTTGGACGAAACACCGCATTTTTGGATATTTACCTGGAACGGGACCTGCAGGAAGGTGCTTTAACTGAAGCCGAAGCCCAAGAACTGATTGATCAGCTGGTGATTAAGCTGCGGATGGTTCGCCACTTGCGCACACCTGATTACAACGCTCTTTTTGCCGGTGATCCCACCTGGATCACCGAGGCCATTGGCGGCATGGGCCTGGATGGCAGAACCCATGTCACCCGCACCGCTTATCGGTTCCTCCACACTCTTACCAATCTGGATCCTGCCCCAGAGCCCAACATGACGGTGCTTTGGTCTGAAAAACTGCCCACTGCCTTCAAGCGATATTGCATGAAACAGTCTGAAACCACTGGTGCCATTCAATACGAGAATGACGATCTGATGCGCCCTCTGTATGGCGACGATTACGGCATTGCCTGCTGTGTCTCTGCCATGGCCATCGGAAAACAAATGCAGTTCTTCGGCGCACGGGCCAATCTGGGCAAAGCCCTGCTCTACGCCATCAACGGCGGTATGGATGAGTTGAAATACCAGGCAGACGGCACTCCCCACCGCCTTATCGAAGGCATTGAACCTCTCAAGGGGGATGTGCTGGACTATGATCAGGTGATGATTAATTACCGAAAGGTGCTCACTTACCTGGCTCAGCTTTATGCCGACACCATGAGCACTATTCATTACATGCATGACAAATACGCTTACGAGGCCGGTCTCATGGCTCTTCACGACACTCACGTTCACCGGTTTATGGCTTTCGGCATCGCAGGGATTTCCATTGTGGCAGATTCTCTCAGCGCCATTAAATATGCCCGGGTGAAGCCCCTTCGAAACCGTTTTGGCATTGCCGAAGACTTTATTATCGAAGGCAGCTATCCCGCCTATGGCAATGATGATGACCGGGTGGACCAGCTGGCTGTTGACATTGCCCAGTATTTCAGTGATGAACTGAAGTCCAACCCCATCTACCGGGAAGCGGAGCACACCCTCTCCATCCTCACCATCACTTCCAATGTGGTATACGGGAAGAAAACCGGCAGCACTCCTGATGGCCGCAAAAAAGGCGAACCCTTTGCCCCCGGTGCCAATCCCATGCACGGCCGGGATACCATGGGAGCCCTCGCTTCACTGAATACCGTGGCCAAACTGAAATATGAAAGCACCTGCCAGGACGGCATTTCCAACACTTTCTCCATCGTTCCGGAGGCTCTTGGCAAAGAACCGGAGACCCGCCACCGTAATCTGGCCGGTATTCTGGACGGCTACTTCTCTCAGGGGGCTTTCCACCTGAACATCAATGTCTTATCCCGTGAGCTGCTTATGGATGCCATGAAGCACCCTGACAAGTATCCCACCCTTACCATTCGGGTTTCCGGATACGCCGTTCATTTTAACCGCCTGACAGAAGAGCAGAAACAGGAAGTCATTCAACGCACTTTCCATCAGGCTGTCTAACATCGCCTTCTCCTTCTTCGCCGGGCCGAAAGAGCAATGCCTTCGGCCTGGCATTTTTCCTTTTTAAGTCTGCATCTCCTAAAGGAGGATCACAATGCTTCAGGGAAGAATTCACTCCATCGAAACCATGGGCCTGGTTGACGGCCCCGGGGTTCGCACCGTTTTTTTTCTTCAGGGCTGCCCTTTACGCTGCAGCTATTGCCATAACCCGGATTCCCAAAAGACCTGTGGCGGCACTCCCATGACCCCTCAGGAAGTGGTGGCCCTTGCCCGTCGATACCGCCCCTATCACCAGAGCACTGGCGGCGGTGTTACTTTTTCCGGCGGCGAACCCCTCATGCAGGGGGAGTTTTTAGCACAGTGCCTGGCACTTCTAAAAGCGGAAGGTTTTCATACCGCCATTGACACCAGCGGTTTTGGTCCAGAAAAATGGATGGACAGCATTCTGTCCAACACCGACTGTGTTCTTATGGATCTAAAAGCCACTGATCCTGAAACTCACCTGCAGCTCACCGGCAAACCCCTGACAGGCCGTCTTCCTTTTTGGCTACGTCTGCAGGCATTTCAGGGGATGGTTTGGATCAGACATGTGGTGGTTCCCGGATTTTCCGATACCCCCCAGGTGATGGAAGCCCTCTTTCACCAGGCCTGCCAGATAAAGATGGTTGAAAAAATCGAGCTTTTACCGTATCATAAGCATGGAAGCGCAAAATATGCCCTCCTGGGACTGGATGATCCACTGGCCGAAACCCCCGCCATGGATCAACAGCAAACCCGCCAATGGGAAAAACAGCTGATGGACCGCCTTACCGCCTTTAAAGCAAAGCAGCCCGCCATCACTCCCATGGTGCCAAAAGCCTCCTGATGAAGAACCTGACAGGGTGACGGCTTTTGAGAGTTTCATACCCGCCATCAGCCATCTATGAAAAGGATGTTGCCATTGTGTCAAGATGCCCCCAGTGCCGCTGCGAGACCTGTCAGGGCCCTACCTGCCTCAATAAAACACCGCTGCTTTCCAACCTGACCCGGGAAGAAGCGGATAAAATATCTACCGGTGTCTCTTCAAAAATCTTTCATAAAGGAGAGACGCTTTTTCATGCCGGCGATACCGCTGACAGGCTTTATATTGTCTGCAGCGGCAAAGTGAAACTGCTGAAGCACACCGCCGAAGGCAAAGAGCAGATCCTCTATATCCTGAAGGCTGGTGATTTTTTCGGTGCCTTTAACCTGCTAAAGGAAGACTTGTTCGACTGCACGGCTGAAGCCCTCACCGACAGCCTGGTGAGCATGCTGAAAAAATCCGAGTTTGACCGTATCATCCTCTCCAACCCGGAAATCACATTGAAGGTTTTCGAAAAAGCCTACGAGCGCATTATTAAACTGGAAACCCTCATCGAGCGCCTTTCCACTGCCAGCCTGGATGCCCGGGTGGCCGGGTTGCTGCTGAACCTGATCCCTGACTTCGGCACACATACGCCCGAAGGCACCTTATTGCGATTATCCATCAGCCGGGAAGACATGGGCAGCTACTCCGGTATTGCCAGGGAAACCATGAGCCGAAAGCTCCATCTTTTTGACGAACTGGGATATATACAGCTGAAAAGCACCCGCCAGATTCTCATCAAAGACCTGGCAGGTCTCCAGTCACTCCTCCACGAATCACATGAGTAATCACCGATAAGATATATGTAAACGTCCGGAGCACATTTCCGGACGTTTTTATTGTTTTTTATTTATAATGATTATCATTCCCATTTATGGATATAATACTAATGTGTGAGTAGACGGGATTCCCGTAGAATAAACCCATTAACCGAGAATCAAAAGGAGGATACACATGACTTATCAACTACCTAAGTTACCTTACGATTACAATGCACTGGAACCACACATCGACGCATTAACCATGGAAACACACCATTCCAAGCATCATCAAACCTATGTCACCAAACTGAATGAAGCGCTGGAAGGGCATGAAGACTGGCAACAACTGGAAATCAAGGAACTGGTTGCCCGATTAAGCGAACTCCCCGAATCCGTTCGCACTGCAGTGCGCAACAATGGCGGCGGTCATTATAACCACTCCCTGTTCTGGGAGCTCATGTCACCCACTCCCAAAACCGAACCCACTGGAAAACTGGCGGCTAAGATCAATGAAGTCTTTGGCAGTCTGGAAAGCTTCAAAGAGAAGTTTAAACAGGCGGCACTGGGCCGGTTCGGCAGCGGCTGGGCGTGGCTGGTTCTTGACAACGGCCAGTTGGCAGTGGTTTCCACCGCCAATCAGGACAACCCGGTTACCGAAGGCAAAGAAGTGCTCATGGGCATTGACGTATGGGAACATGCTTATTATCTGAAGTATATGAACAAACGCCCTGACTATGTGGATGCCTGGTGGTCAGTGCTGGACTGGAAGAAAGTGGAAGAACGTTTTGAAACCCTGTCAAAATAGCTGATATCACAAAAGAATCACTCTTGTTTAAATATCTAACCCCCGACGTTGCAACAACGTCAGGGGGTTTTTATTTGAAGTCTTTTAACCAGTGATCGTCTCTTTTCATATGCCTGCTCATCTCCATTTGATATGCAAAGCAAGCCTTTTCATGCTGATATCTGACTGAATGATTGCTTTAAGGAACCTATGAAGGATATTGAGAAAGTGGTATAATAACCTTGTTATGTTTTGAATTATTTGCACTATTAACAAGTGGACGATTAACGCCAATAACTGACAGGACGGTGATTAAATGTTTTCCAAGAAAATGATCTTTATGGTTTTTTTATTCTTCCTGCTCCTGAGTATTGCCTCCCCAGTATTTGCCGAAAGCCTTCAAGTGATTGATGCTGGTTCAGCCTGGCCGTCGAATGTGGTCGGTGTCTACACAGCAGATGGAAGCTTCAATGGAAAAACATGTTATCGGGGGCCAGATGGTTATTGGCTCTACCAAACAGAATGGAGCGGCTTAACCGGCTGGTTTATTGGTAAACCACTGGGAGAGAGCGAAATCAACAGCACTGAGGTGCGTTTCTATTCCTTCACAACAGCCGATACCCCACCTTTAAATGTAAACTTTACAGCTACCAATAATGCCCTCGGGTCTGTTCAGGTGACAACGGGCGGCGGCACACCGCCGTCTGTACCCAGTGGCATCTTCACCCATACGGCCACCACTTCTTCTTTTACAAGCAGCTGGTCAGATATACCTGACGCCACCGGATATAAACTGGAAGTATCCACTGCTGACAATTTTTCTTCTTTTGTGACCAATTACGGGCCCTTTGTCATAACCATTCCAGAAGGAACTCCGTTTGCCAACCGTCCAAGGAACCATGTAGTGAGTGGCCTTGCTCCTGGAACCACCTATTATTTTCGCATGAAATCTTTCAATGGATTTGGTGACAGTTCACCTTCGGTGGTTTCATCCATTACCACAGTTCCTGCAGCACCCGTTGTTCAGCCCGCCAGCGATATTTCTGATGTTTCGTTCCAGGCAAATTGGTCTTCCCAGTCTGGTGCCACCCATTATCTTCTTTATGTGTCACTCAACAGCGACTTATCTTCACCCTTTGTTGATGGGCAGTTCGTCTCAACCAGCCATCACCCGGTCACTGGACTCAATGCCAACACAAGCTACTACTACCGCGTCAAAGCAGTCAATGCATCTGGACAAAGTGATCTCTCATCAATTCAGCAAGTGACTACAGGTCCTTCAAAACCCAGTGCTCTGGAAGCTTCCATGATTCAGACAAATGCCTTCACTGCCAATTGGACCGCAGTACCAGAAGCAACCGCCTACTATCTTGACGTGGCAACCGATGGTTCATTTAATCACACGTTACCCGCATACACCGCTAAAAGTCTGGGGAATGTGACTTCACATGTTGTGGATCAAGCCCTTTTGCCGCATACTGCTTACCATTACCGCATCCGTTCGGGCAATGCCCTTGGAACCAGTTCAAACTCAAACATTGTCAGTGTAACCACTGCCGCTGTTTTGCCGGAAGTTACAACTGATTCCGTCACACTGACAGCTCCCGCTGCAGTCGAAATGGTGGGCACCATCATCACTGAAGGCCAGCCCGCATTGACACAGCACGGCTTTGTCTGGAATACGCTGCCAAACCCAACAACTGCACACAGTAAAACTGAGATGGGCGCCTATTCCGGAACAACTCCCTTCACCAGCATCACCGATCTTTCTTATGAGACAACCTATTACATACGTGCCTATGCGCAGAGTAATGCCGGAACTGTTTATGGTGCTCAACTTGAAGTCACAACAGAACCTGAAAAAGTGCCATTGACGATTAAAGTACAGGACGCTGATAAAATCTATGGAGCGGCAGATCCTTCCTTTTCCGTGAGTTATAATGGTTTTGTAGGGGATGACACCAGTGAAGACCTGACCGGAACACTCACTTTTTCACGGGAAGAAGGAGAAACTATCGGTCTTTATGTTGTGTCTTCTTCCGGTCTTTCTTCAGATAAATATGACATTATCTTTCAGCCTGGCAATTTAGCCATTGTTCCAAGGCCACTGACGGTCATTGCAGATTCGGCAGAAAAGATCTATGGACAGGATGATCCACTTTTCTCTTACCAGCTCACCTCCGGCGAACTCGTTGGAAGCGATGCTTTCACCGGTTCTCTTTCAAGGGATACAGGTGAAGATACCGGCAGTTACCTCTTACACCAAGGGTCTCTTTCTGCAGGTGATAACTACCTCATTCATTTCGTGGATGCGGCTCTGACCATTGCGCCAAAGCCACTGACGGTCACTGCCGATTCGGCAGAAAAAATCTATGGGCAGGATGATCCGCTTTTCTCTTACCAGCTCACCTCCGGCGAACTCGTTGGAAGCGATGCTTTCACCGGTTCTCTTTCAAGGGATGCCGGTGAAGATGCCGGCAGTTACCTCTTACACCAGGGGTCTCTTTCTGCAGGTGATAACTACCTCATTCATTTCGTGGATGCGGCTCTGACCATTGCCCCAAAGCCACTGACGGTCACTGCCGATTCGGCAGAAAAAATCTATGGGCAGGATGATCCGCTTTTCTCTTACCAGCTCACCTCCGGCGAACTCGTTGGAAGCGATGCTTTCACCGGTTCTCTTTCAAGGGATGCCGGTGAAGATGCCGGCAGTTACTCCTTGCACCAGGGGTCTCTTTCTGCAGGTGATAACTACCTCATTCATTTCGTGGATGCGGCCCTGACCATTGCCCCAAAGCCACTGACTGTCACTGCCGATTCGGCAGACAAGATCTATGGACAGGATGATCCGCTTTTCTCTTACCAGCTCACCTCCGGCGAACTCGTTGGAAGCGATGCTTTCACCGGTTCTCTCTCAAGGGATGCAGGTGAAGATGCCGGCAGTTACTCCTTACACCAGGGGTCTCTTTCTGCAGGTGATAACTACCTCATTCATTTTGTGGATGCGGCCCTGACCATTGCGCCAAAGCCACTGACTGTCACTGCAGATTCGGCAGAAAAAATCTATGGACAGGATGATCCGCTTTTTACCGTTGCCTATACCGGTTTTGTTTTTGACGATACCCCCGCAGCACTTCATGGTGAACTCTTGTTTGTCAGGGAGCCTGGTAATGACATCGGCACTTATACCATCACCCCTACGGGACTGACTTCCTTCAATTATGAGATCACTTTTATCCCTGGAATATTAACCATCTCACTTTATCATCCAAAACTGCAAGACCTGAAAATCAGTCAGGGTATCATGAACCCCACTTTCAATCCCAATGTAACAAACTATCAGGTTAGCGTCGCCCATCATATATCCAGCCTAACGCTCACACCATTCGCCAATAATTTACTTGAAGTCATTCATATCAACGGCCAGCCAGCCGTTAGCGGCCAATTGTCCAGAAGCATTCCCTTAAGCCCGGGCCTGAATGCCATCACCATATCCATTGCAACCGCAGACGGTCTTCATCAAGAAACCTATCACCTTGCTGTCTCACGGGCATCAGCAGCAGCCAGCGACAGTGAATCAACCTCCAGTTCCCCGCCAACTTCTCAACCTCAGCCTCACAGTAAGCTATTCGTTAAATTAAACCAGGCTTTGTCTGGAGAAGGCACAGCACGATTCACTGCCACGATTAATGCACAAGAAGTATCCAATGTCATTCAAACACTTAAGGCCAACGGTCTGTCCAATCTGATGATTTTGACAGAAGCGGAATCAGGAGCAACTGCCTCAGTCATTGATATTCACGTGCCAGAGCGTACTCTCGTTGAGTTATCTGAAAACAACATCTCTCTGGAAATTGCCACAGCCTTTGGTTCCCTTGAAATTCCAGTTGAACTACTGACTTCACTGATTGATCAGGCAGCCTCATTAAGTATCACCATTGAAAAAATACCCCCTCACGAATCGGTTGTCGCGAGACAACTGGCTGCCGCCACCGGAAATACCCCTCTGGGAGAAGATACGCAGATCCTCACCAACATCAGTGGTCGCACCCGTGTCACCCTTTCCCTGTCGGGAATTGACATGCCTGTAGATTCTGATGAACGACATCACTTGCTTTCATCGCTTGCCGTCTTTGTTTACCACAGCGATGCTACCACCGAAGTGATTGAGGGAACCATTCAATATGATGATGCGGGTAATCCTGTCAGCATTTCCATTTGGGTGAACCACTTTAGTACCTTTGTGATTGTCAAGTTGCCTGAAGACGGCATTCAGCTGTTCATCGATTCAAAAGTGGCGATCTTCAACGGTATCGAGTTCTCGTTGGATGCGGCTCCTTTGATTGATTCAAAGACCAACAGGACTTTAGTACCCGTGAGATTCACAAGCGAAATGTTAGGTGCTGATGTCCAGTGGTTTGCTGATTTGAAACAAGTCCACATCACTGACAACGATCGGCAAATCATTCTCACGATCGATTCCGACAGGGTACTCCTTAACGGCACTGAACACCGGCTGGATTGTGCGGCAACTATTATTGACGGACGTATGTACGTACCTCTTCGATTTATCAGTGAGACCTTGGGTGCATTGGTCGAATGGAATGGCGCAGCAAAAAGCATCATCATTAAAAAATGATATGCTCTATTCCTGCTGTCATTTGCTTGATTTCAGTGGATTCTTCAACTCTCTATTTGGTGCATGAAATGAGAGGCTCACTACACTAAAAAAACCTATACTACCTTTAAAGGAGTTTGATGGAATGGATTGGATTGAACGGCTGAACGGTGCCATTAACCACATCGAAGCACATTTGACGGAGGAGATTGATTACGAGAAGCTGGGACAGATCGCCTGTTGTTCCTCTTTTCATTTTCAGCGGATGTTTGGTTACATGGCAGGCATGCCCCTTTCGGAATACATCCGGCGCCGAAAAATGAGCCGAGCCGCAGTGGAACTGCAGGGCGGCGATGTTAAAGTAATCGACGTCGCCCTAAGGTACGGGTATGAGTCTCCCACTGCTTTCACCCGTGCTTTTCAGAGCATTCACGGCTTTGCACCTTCTCTGGCCAAAACCGAAGGGGTCACACTGAAATCCTTTCCCCCCATCAGATTTCAAATTTCCATTAAAGGAGCGGGTCAAATGGATTACCGCATTGAAAAAAAGGAAGCCTTTCGTGTTGTTGGAGTTAGTATGCCCCTGGAAAAGGAAATCGAAAAGAATTTTGAGTCAGTTCCAGTCTTTTGGAACCAAGCGGCTTCTGAAGGCATCGTGGACGCCTTATGCACCCTCATGAACAGCGCTCCCCAGGGAGTTTTGGGGATTAGTGCTCCCAGCGAAACTTGTGACACCTGGCGGTACTTCATCGCCGTCGCCACCACCTTGCCTGCTGGGAAGTTTGAGGAATACACCGTTCCCGCGGCCACCTGGGCTGTTTTCCCAGGCGAAGGCCAATGCCGCTCCATTCAGGAGCTGGAAAAACGGATTGTCACCGACTGGCTGCCCACCTCAGGGTATGAATATGACAACGCCCCGGACATCGAGGTTTATCTTGATCCAAATCCTGAGAACACAAAGTATGAGGTATGGATCCCCATTCAGAAAAAAAATGACTAACCGGAACGTCTCAAGGCTCCAGTAACAAAGCTCTCACGGGAGATGCTTCAGCCCCTTTTATTTTTAAAGGCACCGCCACCAACAGATAGTCCCCTTGCGCCACATCAGCCAATCGAAGTCCTTCAAGAATCAGTATGCCGTTTCCCAGAAGTGTTTTGTGCGTCATTCGGTCCGGCTGATCACGCTCGATGCCCAGGGAGTCAATTCCCACACCGGTCACTCCCATGTCTTTAAGGTAGACAGCGCCTGATCTTTCCAGGTAGACAAAATCAAGATCGAAGATTTCCTGAAAAGAGTTGCGTGTTTTTAGCAAAATGAACTTTCCAGGCTGAATGTCTTTTTTTTCAAGATCCTGCTGCGTGATTCCGCCGGCTGCTTCTGTCAGATCCACCACCTGACAAGGTGTGATCACTTGTTCCAAACGAAGGTCATCCAGTGTTTCTCCGTCTGGCAGCATATGCAGCGGCATATCCAGATGGGTGCCGGTATGCATTCCCAGGGTTACTGTTGTTTCATAGGCTTCGCCTGTTGTAAAGTCCCGGGTGACTTGAATCCGGGGCTTGTTTTCTTCCCGGTTTTTATAGACCATCATATTTTCTGAGATTTCCATACTGATATCGATGATGGTGCCTGGCCATTTCATTGATTTTCCTCCTTTTCCTCCCATGCTGATGCATGTTTCAACCGCTCCTCATAGACTGGCCCTTGCGATCCTTTCGGGTAGGATTTCACCGCTTCGGGGTGTGCTGCTGCCCAGGACGTCAGATGGTCAATCCATATCCAGGAGGCTTCCACTTCATCCCAATGGGTAAAGGAGCTTTGATCTCCCTTCATGGCGTCCAGCAACAATTTTTCATATGCCTCGGGCGTATTGGTGCCGGCCAGACAGTTCTGGCAGAAATCCATGTTGACGGTCATCAGCTGATCCATTGTTCCCGGTTCTTTCGAGTTAAAGGTCAGGACAACACCTTCCTGAGGCTGGATCTGTATGATGAGCCGATTCGGCGCAAGCTGCTGCTGGGTTTGCCTGAGACTCCATGATCCCATGGGCAGCTTGTACTGGATCATGATGCCAGCTGTTTTTTCTGCCAGCGCTTTCCCTGTGATCAGGAAAAAGGGCACGCCCTCCCAACGGGGATGATCCAGAAAAACTTTCAGGGCTGCGAATGTTTCAGTGGTGGATTCCGGTGCCACTTTCGGTTCGTTGTGATACCCCTCATACTGCCCCAGCACCAGCCTGTTTTCCATGGTTTCAGGTGCAAGGGGTATCAGACTTCTAAGAATCCTCACTTTTTCAGCCCGAAGCTTTTCAGCAGTCAGGAAATTCGGCATTTCCATGGCCGTCAGTGCCAGCATCTGCAACATGTGGTTCTGCAGCATATCCCGCAGTGCTCCAGCCTGGTCATAGTAAGCGCCCCGGGTACCCACCCCTTCCATTTCTGCTGAAACAATCTGCACATGATCAATGTGGTCTTTATTCCAGGTTGGTTCAAAAATCTGGTTGGCCGCACGGATGGTCATCAGATTCTGAACCATTTCCTTGACCAGATAATGATCAATCCGGAAAAGCTCTTCTTCCTCAAAAACCTTCCTCAGTGTCTGGTTTAGTTCTCTGGCAGAGGCGGCATCACGGCCAAAGGGTTTTTCGATCATCATCCGCTGCCAGCCGTGTTTTCGATCAATAAGGCTTTGGTTTTCCAGATGCTGTACAATGGTTCCAAAATATTCAGGCGAGACCGCCATGTAGAAAAGTCGGTTTCCCTCGCTTTCCAGCTTTTTCTCAAGGGTATCCAGTTTCTTTTTCAGCGACCCATACTGATCTTCCTGATCAAACTCAAGGGGCTGGTAGTGGAATCTGTTTGCCAGCTTGCTCCAAATTGCATCTTCAAAAATCTCATGGGTGTGCTCTTCGGATTTCTGCCTGATATGCGTCAGATACTGGTCAGTGGAATACGCTTTTCTGGCAACCGCCACCACTCCGAAAGCTTCAGGGAGCAGTTCTTTTACTTCCAGATGGTAAAGGGCTGGCACCAGTTTGCGACTGGTCAGGTCTCCCGTGGCACCAAAAATAACCATCAGACAGTTCATCTCTCCCCCATCCCACGCCATTAGGCTTCCTCCTTTTTCACCGTTGCATGGCCGCCAAACTGGTTCCTCAGGCCGGCCACCACTTTTCCTGAAAAAGTATCTGCCTGTTGAGACCGATACCGTGTGAAAAGAGATGCGGCAATGACAGGCACCGGCACAGACAGGTCAAGGGCTTCCTGCACGCTCCAGAGGCCTTCACCGGATGCGTGAACAACCCCTTTGATTGAGGCCAGATCAGGGTCTTCCTGAAAGGCTTTTTGTGTCAGATCCATCAACCAGCCCCGAATCACCGAACCGTGGCGCCACACCTCTGCCACCTGGGCATAATCCACCTCAAAAGGGCTTTCCTTTAAAATTTCAAAGCCTTCTCCGATGGCCTGCATCATCCCATATTCAATCCCGTTGTGGATCATTTTTACATAATGTCCGGCACCTTCCGGCCCTACATGGGCCAACCCGCCAGGCACACAGAGATCTCTCAGCACCTCTTCCACCTGGCTGAAATCTTCATCGCTGCCCCCCACCATCATGCAGGCGCCATGCCGGGCACCTTCAATACCGCCGCTGGTGCCAATATCCATGAAATGAATGCCTTTTTCCTTCAGCTCACCGGCACGCCGCAGGGTATCCCGGTAATGGGAGTTACCGCCATCAATCACCAGATCGCCTGCTGCCAGCAAGGGCGTCAGGTCTGTCAACACAGCATCCACCGGCGCTCCCGCTGACACCATGATCCAGATTCTCCGGGGTTGGTCCAGTTGCTTCACCAGATTCTCCAAAGAGTTGGTTCCTGCAATGCCTGCTGCCTGAAGGGCTTTCACTTTTTGAAGGCTCCGGTTATAGCCGATCACGCTCTGACCCCGCTCATGCATGTTCAGGGCCAGTTGGAACCCCATTTTACCCAGTCCGATTAATCCGATTTTCATGTGAATTTCCTCCTTCTCCAATATCCAATAAAGCTTCATTCATTTTCAACTGACAGTACGGTGACGACTGTTGACAGTCAGTCGTATGACAAAAACAGTGATGCGGCGCAAACAGGCTTATGGTAAAAACAACCATTGAAACAGTTTCTTCTGCCAGGGCTTAAAGGAATCTTTTAACTGGGTCAGTGCCGCTCCTCCAAAGATTTCCGATTTGGTGGGGTAGGCATAAATGATGTTCATGAAATCCGACACCTTCAGCTTCTTCACAATGGCCAGGGAAGCCAGGGAAATCATTTCCCCTGCCTGTTCGCAGACCAAGGTGGCGCCGATGACCCTTTTTTTGCGGTCCAGCACCAGCTTCAAGAGCCCTTCCCGGTCGTTTTCGATGATGGCCCGGTCCACCTCCCGAAAAGGATGGGTGATGACAGACCCCAGCAACCCGGCTTCTTTGGCGGTTTTTTCCGCATAACCAGCATGAGCCACCTGGGGGCTGGTGTAGGTGGTCCAGACCACATGGCGGTAATCCACTTTTTTCTTCAGGGACAGAAACAGGTTTCGCACCACAATCCCCGCCTGGTACCCGGCCATGTGGGTGAACTGATGGGGGCCTGCAATATCGCCGCAGGCGTAAATATGCGATTGACTGGTTTGCAGGGTTTCGTTCACCACCACAAATCCCCGCCGGTCAGTTTTCACACCGGCAACCTCCAGACCCATACCTGCCGAAGCCGGCCGGCGGCCCAGGGCGATGAGGAAGGCGTCTCCTTCAAGAACCGAGGATGTATCTTTTGGGGTTTCTTTCAGTGCAAGGCTGATCCGGCTCCCTTCCCGGGAAACACCGGTGATGTCGCAGCCATAGAGGAACCGGATGCCGTCGGCTTCCAGTTTCCGGGCCATGATTTCTCCCACCTCCGGTTCATCCTTCTTGAACAGCTCATGACCCCGAAGAATGACTGTGACCCGGGAACCCAGCTGAACAAAGGCCTGGCCGATCTCCATGGCGATGGGGCCGGCTCCCCAGATCATCAGGTGCTCCGGCAGTTTTTCCAGGGAGAACAGTGTTTCATTGGTGAGATAGCCCACCTTATCCAGTCCTTCCAGTTTTGGAACCTGAGGACCGGAACCGGCTGTAATCACAATTCTTTTTCCTGTGAGAACCCGGTCCCCCGCCTGGACCGTATACGCATCCAGCAACCTACCATGAGACTGGATCACCTCCACTCCCATGGACTGGAAGCGTTCCACTGAATCGTGGGGGGCAATTTCTTCGATGACCCGATGGACCCGGTTCATAACTTTTTCAAGGTTCACAGGCGCCAGGGAACCGTCCAGTCCCATTTTTTCGGACTGCCTGATCCAGTTTGCCAGATGGGCACTGGCCAGCAGGGCTTTGCTGGGAACGCACCCAGTGTTGAGGCAGTCTCCCCCCATTTCATTCCCTTCAATCAGGGCCACCTTTGCACCCAGGGCAGCGGCCCCTCCCGCAGTCACCAGCCCGGCACTGCCGCCGCCAATGACGATGACATGGTATTGATCATCCATTCAGACATCTCCTTCCTGCCCCTTTTTTCCTGGCATTGATGCCGTCAGGAATACATCAGGTGAATCTGTTCCGGCAACCTTATTTCCACCGTCTGGCCGATACTCAGGTCACATTGGAAATCGCCTTCAATCCAGAGGGAGATGTCACCCACCAGCACCTTCACCCGTCGGCTTTTCCCCAGGTAGCGTATGTCTATGATTCTGGCATCTCCATCTCCTGATGTCACGCAGATCCCACGTTCCGGAATCAGGCCGGTGGCCGGTCCTTCAGGTATGCCTACTGATAAAAAGCACCCCAGTTCACAGTGAAACTCTCCCTTAACAACAGATCCTTCCACCAGGTTCCCGGCTTCCATAAAACGGGCAGTTGCCATCTTTTTCGGTCGTTCATAGAGCTCTTGGGGGGTGCCCGACTCCAGCACTTTTCCCTCTTTCAGCAACAGTATTTCATCGGATAGCTGCAGGGCTTCCGTCACATCATGGGTCACAAAAATAACCGTCAGATTCATCTGACGCTGCAACGTCTTCACCTGCTGACCCAATTCCCGTCGAAGGGAAGGGTCCAGACTGGAAAAGGGTTCATCCATCAACACCAGGGGATTTCCAGGTGCCAGGGCCCTGGCAATGGACACTCGCTGCTGCTGCCCCCCGGAAAGGGTTCCCGGGATCCGGAGCTCCAATTCGCTGATTTGAAGCACTGCCAATAATGCCTGCACTTGATTCCTGATTTTCCCCTTGTTCCACCCCGCTGTCTCCAGCCCAAAGGCGATGTTCTGGTATACCGTTAAATGGGGAAAAAGCAGGGGCTGCTGAAAAATCATGGGGATTCTGCGCCCCTCTGCCGGAACTGCCGTCACATCCCGGCCCTCCAGAAGAATGTGGCCCTCCTCCGGCTTTTCCAGGCCGGCAATCAGTTTCAGCAGGGTGGTTTTACCCGTTCCGGAATCTCCCAGTATGGTATGGAAGCAGCCCTTCGGCGTCCGGAAGCTGACAGATTGGATGATAGACTGTCTGTCCAGCTTTTTTGACACATTCACCAGCTCAAGCATGGGCAGTCTCCTTTACAACAATGGTCTCATGCATGACAGGATTGCATTAGAACAGATAATCTGTTTGTGACGAACTTCGGCGAACCCAGCCATCGGCCAGGTAAAACAGGCTCAGGTGAATGGCCAGGAACAGGGTGCCCATGACAGCACCGGTCCCCCACTGGCTGCTGGTCAGAGCTGGGTACATGATCATGGAAAAAGTGAGCACATTACCACCACCCAGCAGTAACACGGAAAAAAGCTCCGAAAAAGACAGTAAAAACCCGATACAAAAGGAAAAAAAGAGGCCGGGCATCATCAGGGGCAGCAACACTTTCCGATGATACTGAATGGTGCTGCAACCCAGTGTTTTGGCAGTTTCTTCCAATTCGCTGCCAATTCCTTTGCAGTAGGCTGTCAGGATTGCCGTGGCATAAGGCAGGCTGATGATCACATGAACTGTCAGGACAGCGGCTCCGGTGTTGGCCAGGGAAAGCCGTAACATCACCAGGTGAAGGCTGAGCATCAGCACCACCGCCGGCACGTACAGGGGCAGGGAAATCAGCGCAAACCATGACAGGGAGGAGGATGGCTCCATCCGGGACAGGCTTCGTGCCGTCACCATTCCCAGCAGTGTGGTGATGAGCCCGGTGAGGAAGGCCAGCCGGACACTGGTGTACAGCCCTGGCAGGAACAGGGCATTGCGCCCCAGGGTGTTTTCCCAAAATTGCAGAGAAAAACCTCTGGGAATCAGCTCCGGAAAGGGAATGGCTGCAACAAAAGAAAAGAGGATGACGTAGCCCATGGGCATAAGCCACAGGACCGAGATCAGTACCAGGCCCACGGAACCTGCACTGATGAACCCTGTCGGTGTGTCCTTTCCCTTGTCTGAAGCGGGAAACCACCGAAAATACGTGGTGCTTTTCAACAGCCGGTTGAGCAGGCTCAGGTACAAGGCAGCGGTGGCGGCACCAAGCACCAGCATCATCATTCCCTGGGCCATGGCTTGGTAATAACTGGAAAGGCCGGGGCGCAGGTACAGGGTGTAGAGGCTGGCTGACAATGGACGGGGAGAAAAGGCACTCATCAGATGGGGAACCTCAAAGGATCCCAGGGCGTAAGCAAAATGAACCAGACAACTCCACAGAATGACCCTGCGGCACAAGGGCAGGTAAATGGCAATCAGCTGCTGCAGCCGTCCGGCACCCAGGGTGCGGGCAACGCTCCGGTAATGGCCGTTGATGCGGGTCATCACTGTCAGGCTCATGAGGGCAACGAAGGGAATTCCTTTAAAGGCGTAGACCCAGATCATGCCCACCCCGGCAGTATCAAAGATCAGCGGGGGAAAGGACTCGGGACTGTCAATGGCCCCCAGGGCCAGGGCCAGTCTCGACAGCAAGCCGGCCTGACCCAGCAACAAAAACGCCAGAAAAACCACGTACAGGTAGGGAAGCACCAGACCTGCCTGCATCACCCGTTCCGACAGGCGGCGCAACACCGCTTTTTCACTGGTGGCAATGCCATAGGCTGTCAGGGTACCTACCACCGCAGCCAACAGGGAAGCGACAACCGCCAAATAGAGGCTGTAAAAGGCGTTCGTCCAAAACTCGGATTGATTCAGCAGGGTCCGGTAGTGGATTAGTGTCAGGGCAGCCCCTGAATCGCCGGGATCAGTGAGGCTCGTTATGAACATGAGCACCAGTCCTCCTGCCACCATCAGGATCAGGGCCATGACAGGGAGCAGTCTTCGGATGTTTCGGTTCATCAGCGTCCCCCCACTTCCTCCTGCCAGATTTCCTTGATCCAGTCAATGGTGTGGGCATGCATTTCAGGCACCCGGTAAGCCGCCAGCATTTCCAGGGAAGGCATCCCCGGCTGGGATTCAATGGCGGCCAGTTCCTGCTGCAGTTCAACTGTCAGACGGGAAGGATCAATGGCGGGCATATCCCCCCACACCTCCGGTTTGTACTTGTGCAGCTGGGCTTCAGGGCTTTGGAGAAAATCGATGACCAGCAGGGCGCCGGCCTTTTCAGGGGCATTGAAAGGCACCGCCAGGTAATGGGAGTTGCCAATGCTGCCACTGTCAAAAATCAGGGTTTCCACGGTTTCCGGAAAGACCCCTTCCCGGATGAGGCCCAGCACCTTTCCCACTTCAAAGCCCATGGAAAAGGCGGTTTCCCCGTTGCGGAAAAAATCATCCAGCTGTGCCTGGGAGGCGGGGTAGGCTTTCCCTTGGTGCCATAGGTGGGGTTGCAGCTCCCGGAAATAGGCCATGACCGGCTGTGAAATCTCATGGATTTCTTCCCGGCTCATTTCCCGGGTGAGTTCCCCTTCTGTCAGGCTGGCGAGCTCATAATAGGCAGACCGGATAAAGGCAGCCCCGGCAAAATCATCCACCGGGTTGGGGTAGGTAAACCTTCCCGGATTCTCCCGCGCCCAGGTCAGAAGCTCTCCATAACTCCGGGGCGGCTCCGGAATGCGGGCGGCGTCGTAGGCCATGATCAGTTGGGCACGGCCCCAGAGGGCTTCAAACCCATCAATGGGCACTCCGGTGTCAAAATGAAGGTCCGGGGATTCCGGGTTCATGTAGGCCTGCTGGTTAGGCAGCAGGTGGGTAAAAGGCCCCCAGAGGAGGTCGGCTTCCCGGGCAGTCCGAAAGTTTTCTCCGTTGATCCAGACCAGGTCTGCGGTTCCTCTGCTGAGACCGCTGCGTTTCTCGTTGATGAACTTTGCCATGAACTCCGGTGCGTTCATGGGCACCCGGCGGAGGGTGATTTGGTGTTGTTCCAGAAGCGCCGGTGCCACCCATTCGTCCATGTACCGGTTCACCTGGTCATTACCGCCCCACATGACCATGGTGACGGTGGTGCCTTCTCCGGATGCCGCCACTTCTTCCCAGGTGTCCGGCTGAAACATTTCCGGCGAAGCCTCCTGAGCCGGCGAAGCGCAGCCGGCCAGGAAAAGCACAAACAGGATCATCCATCCAACAGGACAGTTTCTTTTTCGATCATTTTGACGAGATCGTTTCACGAAATCACTTCCCTTCAGTCTTTTCATCAGACTTCGATGAAATCTGCTCCTGTCGGATCAGGCGGTAAAACCGCAGGATGCCGGTGACAAACATCAGGGCGTTGAAAACCATTAAGAGGCCGAACTGGCCGGCGGGCCAAAGAATCATTCCGGTGAAAAGCAGGAAGGTCTCCGTTCGCTCCAGAATCCCGGGGTCATAATGCATGCTTTTGCCTCCCCTGTTGGGAAACAGAGCCCCCGCGGCCAGAAAGGTGGAAAAATTAAAAATGACGCCCACAAAAAACAGCAGGTGGGCCAGGGCATGCTCCGGTGCAACGGCGTAAAAACCCAGGATCACCGCCGCTTCCACCATCCTGTCCAGAATCAGGTCCATGAGAGCCCCCGTAGCGGAAACCCTGCCGCTGAGACGTGCCACAGTGCCGTCCAGTACATCCATGATGCCGGAAAGCCACAATAGCACCAATGCCATCATCATCCACTGCCGGCTGATGAAGAAGCCGGCAGCCAGGCCGGTGACGCATGCGGCCAAGGTGATCTGAACCGGGGTGAATCCTGCCCGGCAGAGGTTTTTTCCCGTTTGGTCGAACAGCGGTTGTACCCGGTGATGCAGTCTGGTATCAATCATCGGCGAGTCCTTTCTGTCTTTTACGAATCTGCCCTGGTATCAGTGACACGAAAACAAAGAACACCGCTCCAATCCCCAGGTATAACAGAACCCGGCGCGGATCCCCTTCTCCGGCCACCACAGACCCGGCCATGAAATTGTAGGCGGTAATGCCGGGAATCATGCACACCCAGGACACCAGTACATAAGTACCCAGGGAAATGCGGGTTAATCCGTAGGCGAAGTTCTGCAGGTTAAAGGGGAACAGCGGCACCATCCGTGTCACCATGAGCATCCGCCATCCCTGCTTTTCCACCCCCCTGTCAATCCGCCGGAAAGTTTCGTTTTCACCCAGCCAGTTTTCCACCATGTTCCGGGCGGCGTAGCGGGCGGTGAGAAAGGCAGCGGCGGCACCCAGGGTAGACCCGATGGAGGTGAAGACAGCCCCCCAGACAGGCCCGAAAGCGAGCGCTCCCATGAGGGTCACAGGAAAGCCCGGCAGCATCAGCAGGCAGGCGGCTATGTAAATCAGAATGTAGATCATCGGCCCGGCCGCACCGAAACCAGACACCCAGTCTCGCAAAAGGGTGGCGTTTTCCAGCCGGATGAACCGGCTGATCCCCAGCAGGCGAACTGCCAGTATGAGCGTGATCAGAATCCCGGCAATGGCCAGCAGCCTTCTTCGGTCCGGTTGTTTTTTCATGGATGTTCCTCCCGTTCACGTGGTGCTGTCATGGCTGCTCCCAGCAGCTGCCAGTGCACTTACTTTTTTGAAGCAGAATCCGGACAATCCAGCAAGTGTGTCATCATCTCAACAAACACATCCAGCGGGCGTCTGTTGCGGCTTGATTTCATCCGCACCATGGCTCCCTGAAAGCTGTTGACCAGGAACTCAGCCATTTGATGGCTGTGAGTGACCAACGTGGGTTCCTCTGACAGACACTGGGCGATCTCTTCGACGACGGCGCTCAGAATTTCATCCGCCGTTGCTGCAATGCGGTCGTTCAGATCTCCCATTTCCTCTGAAAAGTTACCCACCAGGCATCCCATTTGGTAGTGAAAACCTTCCATCTTTTGAATGTTGCCTATGAAAAAGGCTTTCACCCGCTCTTTGGGAGGCATGGATGTGTTCTTCAGTACCACCAGCAGGTGATCTTTCAGCTGTTGGTGGTAAAAACGCAGGGCCTGAATCGCGTATTCCTCTTTACTTTCAAAGTAGTTATAAAAGGAGCCCTTGGGAATCCCCGCCGCATCTGCCAGCTCTTGGATGCCGGTACCGTGATAGCCCTGCCGGTAGATCGTGTGGATGGTTTTTTCAATGATTTCGTTGCGTTTAAGCTGTTTTTTATCCATTTTGATGCACATGAACTGCTGCCTCCCTGCGCTGTGTGCCAGTCATGCGGCGCCTTCCTCTCAACAATTTTCCGGTACATTAAAATAACCTGCTTCAGTTCATCAATCGTGCAGTTGTTCTCAAGACAGGCAACATTATTTCACCCTTTTGTTTGTCAGATGATTGAGGATAACACCAGCAGACTCTCCGGCTCTCCGTCAAGCGCAACCTCGATGGCTCTTTTGAGAATCTTTGTCTGTGTTTCCCCATCACCGGCATGACCAAAAATCGTCCCCAGCGAATAATCCACCTGAATCATCCGGGGCGGCCGCACAATTTTTCCGATATTGGGCAGGTTCATAAGGGAAACGGTGCGGATTCCATTCTCTTCCATTTCCCGCTGGATCAGTCCCACGGACTGATGGCAGGTGTATCAGCCAGGAGTCAGGACGACGATGTCCACCCCGTCCTCCAGCAGGATTCGGGCAGCTTCCGGAGCTGTTTCGTTCACCAGAGGCCCCACATCAGGGATATAACCCATGAAACTAATGTGACTGGATGCTGATGAAGCCACAAAACCCTCTTTCACCAGCTCTTCCAGCCGGTCCATGGGGAGAAGGCAGTTCACATCTGCCCGCACATCGGTTTCATCATAATGACCGTGAGTAACGGTGATTTCAGTTTGGGATGTGTTTCGGGGAATCAGCCGGAAGCTGTGGTCTCCATTCTTTGGTGTGAAGGGTGCCTGGTTTTTCAAATGAATCCCGCCGGTGGTGATCAGTGCCACCCGGCATTCTTCCCTTGGTTTGGTTACGGTAGCAATGACCGGCTTTGTCATTGGCCTGCCAATCTGGATTTCAAACAACTTTGCGCGAATCCGTTCTTTGTAGGTAAGCCCGTCTCTTGGCATTTCACCACCCCCTTCAATACTTCCACTGACTTCCCGAGCACTCTCTTGAAAGATTCCAACGCCATTTGATTGACTCAACCTTATCTGCCGCCAGTTATCGCCGCTGAATCTCAAATTTCATCGATCCATTTCCACTTAATCATCCCTGACACACTTTTTTTATTTGAATGAATCATCGCAAGATCATTTCTGGTCTCACATCAAATTAGACGACTGGTCATCTAATTTGATGTGAAAAAAATAGGCATCATGCATTCATTTCATCTACATCATACCCCCCGTATATTGTCTTTAATCGCTGCAGCAAAGACTTTTCAGATGCTCAACAATTTATATTGTCATTGAAAAGTGGACTCATTGGATACCCTGATACCGTTCATGAAAGAATCTACAACTTAAGATGATACCAGGGCTCCGAAAGATCATCCGTCGCCCTGGCCACAGGTGAATCATCATCCCAAGCTACATCAAACGGTAAAGGTAACCGGACACCACCGCACCCACCAGGCTGTAGGCCAGGTACAGGAAAAACACTTTGCGTTTCACAATGGAGTAAACGGCTGCCATGGCCGGTATGGAGGTGGCCGCACCGCCGATCATAAAGGCCAGGGCAGTTCCCTTGTCCATTCCCAAATCCATGAGCCCTCTGATTACCGGCATGGCTGAAATGCTGCTGGCATAGGCAGGAATCCCCACCAGTGCTGCCAATAGAGGACCGGCGTCGTTGCCACTGCCCAGTAACCCTGCCACCCACACCACTGGTACGTACTGCACTATCAGCGCTTCCAGTACGAAGGCCAGCAAAATGTATTTCCCAATGAAGATCCCCATGTCAAAGGTGTTGATTATAAAAGACTTCATCATTTTTCCGTCCCATCTTCTATCAGGCTCCGATTCCTGTTGACAGGATGATGTGCCACAGCCTTGCGTTCCCATGGAGTACCGCAATACCTCCGGTTCAATTCTTCCTGTTTTCATCAAATACCAGGTACCGTAGCCGGCAACAAGCCCAATACCCAAAGTGGCCGTCAATCGGGCCACGGCCATCCCACTGCCCAACAGGCTGTAGGTGAGCACAAAAGACTCAGGACTCATGAGCGGAGAAGTAATCCAGAAAGCCATGATAGGAGCCAGGGGAATTCCCGCCGCCAACATGGCCGCAATGGCTGGAATGACACCACAGGAACAAAGCGGACTGAAAGCACCGGTGCCTGCAGCCACAGGAATGGAAACCAGTTCCCTTCCCTTAAAGGCCTTTTTGAAAGATTGTTCAAGCTTCAGGGTTTTAATCAGTGATGCCACCGAGATGCTTAATAAAAAGAATGGAAAAATACTTTTGACTGCATTGACAGTAAACATCAGCACAAATAAAATGGTTTCACTCATGGAAAACACTCCTTTTTAATGTTTTTCATATTTAATGTTTTTTCATGGAATCACCAGAACATTCAACCTTCAGGTTAAGCCGATCTGTTGAAGGAATGATCACCTAAATGGTTGAATACATCTGATTCAGGTAACCGATATATTGCTTAATGCATTTATTGTATTATGCAAATAAATAGCATGGCTATAGGTCTTTTTTGTTTTGATCGTTCAACAGCAGTTGGGATTGGCTTCATCAAAAGCCTCCACCAATAGTGCCACTGCCTGTAACACCTCCCTCACCTGACCTTCCGGCAGATTGGCAACAATTTTACGATAGTAATCCTGAATCGACACCTCCACTGTTTCTGCTGCTTCCTGCCCTTTTTCTGTCAAACTTACCACCACCATACGCCGGTCCTTTTCTTCCCGCATTCGCTCAATGTACCTGTCGCGCACCAGGTTATTCACAATACGTGTCATGGTACTGGTGCGGGCATTGAGTTTTTCGCTCAGCTCATTCATGGTCAGGCGGGGGGTGCGTTTCAGCTGCGTGAGCACATAGGCCTGCGAGGTGGTGAAACCATGGGGTTTAATCTGATCACGTTCGAAAAGCTGCATCACCCGTACCAAATGCTGTACCGTCTGGCCCACTTCTTCCACACAGCAGTCAGCTGAAGTTTCACAGGTGCATTGGGTAGGTACTCCTTGCCCGGCAACTGATTTCATGGTAAAACCCCCTTTATTTATTTGTATCATGCAACCATTTATGTGTCAATCATTTTTTCATCCGTCCAATCAACAACACCGTTCTTTGTTTAAACCAGGCAACACCATGGATGGATACCTGGATCTGGTGAAGCCGCTTTGGAAATCCTGCCTTAGTCCAGTTTAAGTCCCATCGACATCAGGTCATAATACTGCCCCTTTACCTTGAACTCCCGGGTAATGATGCCTTCCACCTGAAATCCTGTCTGATGATAAAGTCGAATGGCCCCCACATTATCGGTGCGTACCCGAAGGTTGATTTTTCGGATGGTTCCCGTCCCTTTTGCCCAAACGATCAGCCTTTCCAATAAAGCACTGCCCAGCCCCTGTCCCCAAAATTCCCGCAGCACGCTCATGCCAAACTCGCCTGCATGGGCAGTTCTGGGACGGTTTCCTCCGGTGAAATGGAGATTGCCGATGATGCGGTTCTCAACTACTGCCACCAGAAACAGCGCGTTTGGCTGGCTGTTGACTGACCGGATAAAATGAGCCTCTTCTTTTTTCGTTATGTTCAGTTCCCCCGGCCCAAAGGTCAGGTTATCGGATTCCCTGCTGATCTGATTCATGTAGGCGATCAGCGCTGCTGCATCCGCCTCCACAGCTTTCATGATATTCACCTTCTGACCGCTTTTCAGGATGGCAGTGACCATGGTATCGCTCCTTTGCCTTTGTCTCTTTATCTGCACTTTCTTCTTTTGCCATCGACTGAGGCTGTCCCTGAACGGAGACAGCCTGATGTGATCATACAATCGATTGGTGGTGATTTTGATGCGTTTAAAGCAGGACGAAACCAATCAGCAATCCGGCAATAAGTCCGGCATTGGCCATATGGCTGTGCATGCTGTTGGACTGTGGAATCAGTTCGTCATTGACAATATAAATCATGGCACCGGCGGCAAAAGCCAGGGATCCGGCAATAAAAGCTTCTGAGATCCCAAAAACCAGCAGCCCGATGGCTGTTCCGACGGGAGTCATCAGTCCTGCACCCAGGGTGAACAAAATCACCTTCACATTGGAGAGGCCGCCCGCTCTCAGAGGTCCGGCCACTGCCAATCCTTCAGGAATATTGTGAAGACCAATGGCCAGTGCAATCACCATTCCCAATTCGGGACTGGCTTCCAGCCCGGCACCAATGGCCAGTCCTTCAGGCACATTATGTAACGCAATACCAAGGAAGATCAAATACCCCGTTCGTAATACCGTCTGGTTGTGTACTTGATCTTCATCCACGTTCTCCACTTCCAGATCATCACTTTTTGACATGTGGGCGTGGGGCATGAAGCTGTCCAGCAAGAACATCATACCGCACCCCAGCAGGAAGCCCACCAGTGTTACCAGCATGGAACCCATTTCCAGCGCTTCGGGCATTAGTTCAAAAACTGAAACTGCCACCATGATTCCCCCTGCGAATCCCAGGAGAGCCGCCATGGTTTTTTTACCGGGAGTTCCGAAAAACATGAGAATGATGGCACCCAGCACCGTAGATGTACCGGCAAGAAAACTGTAAATCATACTTTCCATCGTAGTTCACCTCCTGTTTGTCAGCACAAGGGCTGTCATTGATCGCAATGCCACAAAGAGACATCGGCATTCCTTCTCATTTATACCGTCGAAACCCATTTTTATTCAATGTAAGGGTGTTTTTTTCATATGCACAGAAAACAGGCACATCCTTTCGAATATGCCTGTCGAAAATGCTTCATCTACCGGTTGATGAATATTTTGGTTGATGAATGATGTTAGAATTCTTCTGACAACAGCCGTTTTTCACCTGTAATGGCCTGAATCGGCTTGATATTCTGGGTCACTTCCAATGTTCCCAAGTATTCGCCGGCATCGTTTCTCACAGCAAAGTAACGAATATAGATGAAGGCATCTCCCATGGTAATCCAGAAGTCTTCATGATCCTTTCTTCCACTTTTAAAAGCATCCAGAATAGCTTCCACCACATGAACACTGGCCGGCGGATGGCAGTTCTGAACTGTTCGGCCAATCACCGATTTCGTACGGGGGAAAATGCGTTCTGCCGACTGGGAAAAATACTTCACCACATCATCCTGATCAATAAACGTCATGTCAAAGGGGAGTGTATTCAGCATGCGGGTAAGTTCATCCACACTGAAGAATCCGGTTTCCAGTCGAATCATCCCATCATGAGCGGCTTCAGTCAGCGTTTCATTTCCTGTTTGACGGGCAGGCATCCACCGGTCTTCAGGGCTGACAATGCAGTACCCGATTTCTTCGCTGTCTTCAGCGATGGCCAGCCATTCATCTTCTGTGAGAACATCCAGCAGCATGGGCACCATGATGCTTTCTTCCTTAACAATCATGTCCAGTATTTTAGTGGTCATTTCTTCAGCGGCTTTCTTAAGGCTCTCCCCCGTGGTTTCATCAGACTGGAGCAGCACCTTGAACGCCTTGATCATGGCACGAATTTCATCATCAACGCCCCACATCACCTTGGGCGGTGCGGTGATTCCATATTTTTCCATGTAGGGAAAGAAGATGTTTTCTTTGCGGCTGTAATGCTTATCCAGATCCATGAGTAAGTTGATGTGTTCCAGCAGGCCATAACGCTCTTTCACCGTGGGCTGTGTTCCCAGTTTGTGAATCATGGGAAGAATGCTCCCCTTAATGAGGTTCGTCACAGCGAAGTTTTCTTCTTTAAGCACCCTGACAGGGTGTCCCGGCCTTTCTTCTTCCCGGGAGGCTGTGTGTACTTCTTCCACAGAACCCTTAAAGATATCAGCATGAAGGTCACAGAGACGTTGTACTTCTTCAATGGGCATGCCGTCAGCGATGAGTCCTGCTTCCATTTCGGAAATTTCACTGGCAGCCACGCCATCGATGAGACTGGCAAACTGTTGTTGCACCTCTCCGGGATCTTTTCCGTCATGCAGCTGCAAAATGATTTCCTTCAGGATTTTCTGGCGCTCCTGTCGGTTGGATGCCTGTTTTCCCCGGTTGTCGATGTGTTCACTCATTCATCATCGCCCCTTTCACCACTGTGTATCCACTGTCTTCCAGCACTTTTATCACCTGGTTCAACTCAATTCCTCTCATGGCAGCAGCCTTCGGAATAGTCATGACGCGGGCAGCAGTGCGCATCATCACCGGATTGTCGATACTTTCAAACCCCAGTGACTTGAGCACATCCACCAGCTCCGGATGCTCACGGCACAAATCGTATACGCTTTGATCCAATGATAGCATACCCATTTTAATCCACCTCACGCCTTTTTTCTGTTGCTGGATCAATCATATGCTTTCATGTCTTCCCATGCTGTGATTAGAATCACGCCAACACATTAAAAGCTGCCGGTATTCGCCGGCAGCCTTTGATATCAGGTGTTTATGTCAGTTCTTTTCGGATGGTGCTTTCCACTTCATCTTCCTCCGGGAATCGGCCCAGGGATTTTTTGGAAAACAGTAACCGGTCTTCCAGTTTAATTTCAAAAACTCCGCCACCGGAAGGAATCAGCACCAACTCCACAATCTGGTCTTTATGCTCGTTCAGAAGTCGTTCAGCCAGGCCCACGGCCTTTTCAAGATAACCTCAGGCGATGCAATACTCAATACTGATTTTTCGTGTCATCGAAAACCCTCCTTTTTCATTCAAAGCCTTCAGTGTCTATGGGTTTTTCATACCCTGCCAGCTGATCTTTAATCCCCGCAGCTTCATGATGACACTTTTCCCACCAGTACTTTCTGAAGAAAATCGCGGGCTATTTGACGCACCCCGTCATGAAACCGGATTCCCACGCTGGTTTCTGAAACACTGGTCACTTCTCCCGGTCCGAAGGTCTGGTGAATGACTGCCTCCCCCTTGGTGAGAGATGGGAAGTGCCCTGCAAACATCTCCGGCAGTGCATGTCTGACTTCACTGACAAAAAGGCTTTCCTGCAGACTTTCGCGAAAGCAGGACTGGGGGCAGCACAGCCACAGTTCTTTTCTGGCACGGGTCATGGCGACGTACATGAGTCGCCGTTCTTCCTCCAGCTGGCTTTGATCGCCTTTTTCCAGAGCAGTTTTCACACTTCCCGGAGCCGGAAATGTGTGAGCTGCCACATCCAATACGGCCACACAATCATATTCCAGCCCTTTCGCCCCATGAACTGTACTCAGGGTGACTCTGGGAGTTGTCTGGTTATCCGATATCTGAACAGGATCATTGCCCCTTTTACCGGTATCCAGCAACTGTTGACGCAATTGCAAAGGCTGGTGGATTGACCGGCTGAGCCAGTGAATCATTTCAAGGAGCTGAAAAGCCGTTTCCCTTGAAATCTGTTTTTTTCGTTCCAGATACTGGCCATAGCCCAGTTGATCCACCAAAAAGGGAATGATGCCTTCACCGGTTTGCCGGGTGAGAGATTTCAGATTTCTGGCCAGCTCTTTCACCGACTTCTGCCGGTAGTGTTCCGACAGCAGCGGTGACTGGCACAGGTGATTGAGCAACGGCTTTTCCTTCTCTGCAGGATGTTGCTTCAGCCAGGCGATCATTTGCTTGGAGACGTAGCCGTTCAACTTGTAATATATTTTTTCAAACAGTTCCAGGTTGTGGGGTGCATGGGCAAAGTCAATGATGTGCAGCAGATCCTGGGTCAGCCAGTGGGAGTAAAATGTCATTTTCAAATCCCTTGATCGAAAGGAAATCCCTGCTTCATGCAGGGCATCTGCCAAAACCACCGCCGATAGATTGTTGCGGTATAAAAGGCCCACGCTCGCTGTCTCCTGTTGCAGCCACTGTGTTACTTTGGTGATGATCCCTTCCAGCTGTTGCTTGCCATCGGCAAAGGAACGGATCTCCAACTGACCGCCACTCCCCGCCTGACTGATAGCTTCTTTGGCATACCGCTGCCGATTCAGCCGAATCACCCCATTACTGGCCGTCACCAGCTCTTGGGGGCATCGGTAGTTCTGGTCCATCACATAAACAGCCGCTTCCGGGTAAAGGGTGGGGAAATCCAGCAGCAGCCGGGGCGAAGATCCCCTGAAACTGTAAATCATCTGATCATCATCCCCCACACAGAAAAGCTGATTTTCGGGTGCTGTCAATAATCGGATAATCTCCCACTGAATCGGTGAAGTATCTTGAAATTCATCCACCTGCCAATACAAGTAGCGGTTTTGATATTGTTTCAGAAGCGTGGGGTTCCGGGAGAAAACCTCCCATGTAACCACCAGCAGATCGTCATAATCCAGCCAGTGATTGGCTTTTTTATAGCTTTCATACCGCAGATAAATATCCCGAAAACGCTTCACTGCACCGTTCAACGATTCCAGCTCATTCTCGGGAATCATTTTATTTTTCACCAGGCTGATCTGCTGTAACAGTTCTTCCATTTCATCTTCGCCAGGGAAAGTCTGGTTGATCTGCCGGTAAATGGCACGGAGAATCCGTGGTTTGTAGAGCTGCTGCCGCCGGTCTTCGATTAGATGAATGTGTCGGTTTTCAAGCCGATAGGCCCGGGACACCACCTGATAAGCCAGGGAATGGATGGTGGAAAACCGTACCTGATTGCTGCCGGAAAGGTGCCCAAAGAGCTGCTGAAACCTGGCAGCCATATCCCGTGCTGATGCCCTGGAGAAGGTAAGGTTACAAATGGCTGCCGGATTCACCTGGTGTGCCGTCATCAAGTGGGCAATACGACTGCACATCACGGTGGTTTTACCTGCTCCGGCCACGGCCAACACAATGGCAGGGCCATCATGGTGTCTGGCCGCCGCCTGCTGTTGTGGATTGAGTGGAATCAAAAAATCACCTGCCTGTTCCTTTGCCTGAAAGCGGCTTGATATCGTCTGAAAAACACCTGAAAAAGCCCGAGCAGATTCCCCTCAGGCGAAAAACAGACGATCCATTGTTGTGGATATCATGCCTACTGATTGATAAAGTTCACGAACAACCTGCGATTTTGCCTGAAGCGCTGTTCATCTTCCAGCTGGTCGATGAAGTGCGCCTCAAAATGCGGGTCTTTTGTTTTGAGGACATCAAAAATCTCCTGACTGGAGGCCAGGTCGTATTCCGGATGAAACTGCACGCCCCAAATGGGCTGTTCATCATACTGAAAAGCATGAACAGGGCATCTTTCCGATACTGCCAGCAACTGAAATTTTTCGGGCAATGCGAAGGCTTCATCGTAATGAGACAACACAAACACCGGATTTTCAAGCCCCTCAAAAAGTGGGTTGGCAGGCAGTTGAATGTTGGCCCATCCAAATTCCGGCTTTGGTGCCACTCTCAGGTATTCTTTTCCTGCCAATAGCCGCACCAGCAGCTGATGACCGTAGCAAATCCCCAGCACAGGTTTTCGGTTTTCCTGGCAATGCGCCAGTACAGCGGCCATGGGGGTTTCCCACCCATAATCCTCCATGGGTGATGCTTCCGATCCCGAAAGGATCAGACGGCTGAAAGGCGAAAGGTCTTCCAACAGCTCCGTCACTTCCTTTTCGCCACGGACCCGAAGGAAATGGACCGGTTCACCGGTTTCTTCCAGCTGATTGCAGATGACCCGATCAAAGGTTGCGGCAAAAACATCATCAAGAAAAAAGTTCAGCACCAGTACCATATGCATTCCTCCAGTAATTGGGTTTTTCATCATCGACAGATTTTTTCATGCATTGTTTCATCAAGTATAGCATATTTTTCCCATGCCGGCAGCTGGTTTCTGGCACCCCCGTCCCCCGCTGTATCAGGGGTGCTGTTTTTATGCACCGATGACAGAACAGCCGCCACCCGTGAAGACATTTCAAATGATCAACAAAAAACCTCCCTAAGGCCAGTTTATCGGCCTGTAAACAGGGAGGTTGGTGTTTTTCGATTCGCCTCTAATCGTCTTTACTTCTATTCGTCGAAGGCTTCACTGACCTTCCATTCTTTCCAGACATTGCCCACCAAGCCAGGACCAGGTTTCAATGTCGCTTTGCCCGGTTTCCATCCTGAGGGAGTTGCCTCGGTGCCGTTGCTGGCTCTCACCAGTTGGTACGCCTGAACCTGACGAATGCTTTCGCTGACATTTCTTCCCACCGGCGGTGTCAATACTTCAAAGCCTTGTATCACACCATCCGGGTCAATGATGAAGCGGCCACGGGTTTCCACACCACCATCTTCATCGTAAATTCCATACATTTTTCCAATTCTGCCATCCTGATCTGAGCACATGGGGAAGGGAATATCCTTGCCGATCATTTTGGAGAGCTCAGTGTCATTCCACATTTTATGAACAAACACACTATCCACACTCATGGAGAGTACCTGAACATCCATCTCTTTCAAAACAGGGTTTTTTTCAGCAACTGCTGAAACTTCGGTGGCTCAGACGAAGGTAAAATCACCGGGATAAAAGCAGAGCAAGACCCACTTTCCCCTATATTCGGAAAGATCCACATTTACAAATTTTCCTTCAAAAAAAGCAGGAGCAGAGAATTCCGGAGCTGGTTTTCCAACTTTAACCATTGTTTGAACTTCCTCCTTTTCGGGTTGATCTATCGCCGTTGTTTCTGGTGACACACTCTTTTTCGTGAGTTCCGGTCGCTTGCATCCTGGCTTGAATTCTTCGGGCAAATCGACACCTCCTCATATTGATGAACGTTGATTTGATTGCATTCATATTAAAAATGCAATCATTACACTCATTGATTATCATTATACACCTATTGATGGATCAAATGCAATCCTTTTTGGAGATATATTTATCTTGATATGAATAGGTACACCCTTTTGCTTGATGGCATTAAAAAACTCCGGGAAACAGTTATGTTCTGTTCCCGGAGCCGTATGCACACCGTGGTGTCCAATGATTTTAGTTTTCGCTGTTTACCCATGCATCAAATTTTTCCATTACCCGGTCATAGGTTTTTTGTGAGATTTCAGGTAAACCTCCCAGTGCTTTCTCAGCTTCCTTAAATCCCTGAATGATGGCGTCCCGAAGAAGTTCTGCCTTCTCTTTATCGCCACCGGAAAGAGCTATGGCAAAGTCAACGATGCGATCACTGGTTTTTTCAACACCATATTCTCCGTCAGGACCCAGCATGGCTTCAAGTTCAGCCCTTGCTTCGTTATCAATATTAACTGGTTCTCCATCCTGTTTCAGGCGATCTGCAGACATTCCCTGGCGTTCCAACATGCGGATGACCAGTTCACGCAGCTGTTGATGTGCCCGGTTGCTTTCGTCCATCAGCCGTTGAATCGACTGTTCATCACGAACAGGTGCCGGTTTTTCATAGGTTGCCTTGGTTTCCGGTTCGCCTTTGATCAGCTGGTCTTTGACAACGCCCGCTTCTTTTTCCTGTGCCTTTTCTGCCTTAGTTTCCCGACTCCCTTCGTGCTTCTTCTGATTTAAGGCCGCCGCTTCATAGGCCGCCTGGGACCGATCTGTCACTTTCATCAGAAAACGCCTCCTTTCATAAAGGTTATCGGCAATTCTCCCTGAATTTAAAGCTTTTTTTCTTAAACATCTCTTCGACATCATCCTGTTTCAATGGCGATTCTGCCTGTCAACTGAAATCCTATCTCGATGACTGAAGGTCTGTTTCCAATCGGTATAACCGCTCCCGTTCCTTACCGGTCAGCTTTTCCAGTAGTTCCTGGCGACGGTACTGGCCTTCTTCTTTTTTATTCCTTTTTTCAGACATACGATGCTTTTCTTTTTGGGTGTCAGTCCAGCCAACTTTTCTGTTTCGGTAATAAAGATCAAAATCTGCCAGACGCTTGCCCTCATCATCATATTCCAATCCCATGAGTATTTTTTTAATGGCCTCCGGCGGCAGGAAACTGAAAAGGCGCACCTGATAGGCCATCACCGCCAGCAGGGTAAGGGCGTGGTCCCGCGTCCAGCTTTCTCCCAGAATAAACCCCAGCTCCAGTGCAGCAATCACGTGAATGAGCCGGTGGTAATGCAACTCATACTGTCCCCGGTTATCATAAAGATTGATGCGGTATTCATACCATGATCCATCTTTCAGCGTATGGGTGATATACAGCAGTGCTTCCCTGCGCAGCTGGGCATAGCAGTCATGGAGGGGTTGGTCGATGAGGAGCTGTCGGGGGTAAACGGCCTGTTCTCCCAGCGCCTGGTGCAGCCGGTGAGTGGTGAGTCCCAGCAGGGTTTGGTCTTTTTCTCCCAGCCGAACCCCTTCGTGCCAAGACACTGTCTGCGCCTGATAGTCTTTTGCCAGTGCGTCCAGCACGGCTTCTTCATGTTCCGGAACCCGCATGAGCAGAATGCGGGGGCCCATATCCACCCGTTCGATGATGCTGCTGAGCCCTTCATTGATGATTTGACTGAGCACTGCCGTCCCGCTGCCCTGGGCCAGCAGGATTCCGTGAGCATCGTCAGGGTCTGTGATTTCAAGACCAGTGGGTGTCACAAAAATAAGGCAGGTGTTTTCATCCGACTCCCGCTGGCCTTCATCCAGAGATACCCGGCGCAGGTGCAGCTTCTGAGACAACTGGCGGCAGGTGTCTTCGGGAGATGCCGCACGCAAAAACAATAGCCTTGTTCCAATGCGCAAATAGACCATTTTCATGCCTCCCTGATCTGTTTATAGCCCCGTGGGATTCCGGTCCATTTTCCGGAATTTATTCGTGCCTGGCGGGTATTCCAGATGGTAGACCTGCCAGGTTTCCACATCGATCACATGAATGTGCAACAAACCATTGAGAAGTATTCTGGTGTCTTCTTCCCTGCTGGCCGGCTGAAACTGATGGCCGAAACAATAATACCCCGGTTCTTCCCGCTGGTTTTCAAGGATATGCATCAAATGAAATCTTTTTCCATATAGCTGAATGGTGCGATCTTTCAGAGCTTCCCCGGGAAACAGTTTCATTAGCGTGGGAAGGTCGTCGTGGTTTCCCGGTGACACATGAAGTTGAGCGCCACTGATTTTCACCAGTTGATTCAGAAATGGCACCACAGACTGCTGGTACTGACTCAGCTGGCTGTTCTGCTTTTCTATTTTATAGTTGTCTGCCACATCTCCTGTATGAAGGATATGCGCCGGCTTAATGAGGGTCACCAACTGATAGAGAAATGGATAGATTTCTGCCGGTGTGTCACTCATATGTAAGATCAGCGGTCCCCGGGTAGCAGCCAGTTCAGGGGGAATAAAGGCACGGTCAAACAGGCTGTACATGGCTGATTTAAATCGATTGGCGTAAATTCCCATTCTCAGGTTCCTTTCATCATCTGCCCACTTCCCGCGAGCCTGACGCGCTGAATACACCAATCCTTTTAACGATTCTCATATGATCAGCGCATTCAACGATTCATGATCTGTTTGATGTCCCTGGCCAGCTGAATGGAGGCTTCAATCTCCACCCGGTTCACCGAGACACTCTCCACATTGCATCCAATAGGGATTCCCTTTTCACGGCCAAACTCCTGGAGTTCAACAAAGGCCTGCCGGGACAGGTGAATGGAACGGTCCAGAATATCACTGCTATAACAAAGCTCATTTTCAAGCCAGCGGGGAATATTCACTCCCAGCCATTTCATAAAAGCAAGTGTTTTCAAGGATCCACAGGGTGTCAGGGTGAGCACCACCGGCATCAGGGGAAGGCTTTCACTGCGGCAGTGATAGTAGTAGTCCGACAAAAAATTCTTGGAGGCCTCCACGTTATACACCGCCTGGGTGACAAAGTAGCTGCAGCCTTTCTGCTGTTTGCTGACCACCCGCAGGTGTTCATCTGATTTAAGAAGATGGCGCTCCGGAATAGCCACGCCGCCCAGCAAAAAGGCATCATTTTTCGATACCAACTGATAGGCCTGGGCCAAAGACATGGACACCGCCTGGCTGGAAGAAGCTGCCCCAACAAAAACCGAATAGCGGGTGGCCGTTCCCTTGCCTTCGATCCACTGTTTCAGGACTTCCGGCGGGTACTTCCCCACACACCGGTAGATGATATGGGGGATAGCAAGATCTGCCAGGTATGCCTGGCTGTATTCCTGAGGATCAAGGGTTTTCATGAAAGGAAAGGGTCTGGCTTCTGTTACCCGTTCTTTTTCGTCCTGAATGTCGTATAAAATGAGGGCGTCTATGTCAATCCCCTGAATCCGGTCCACCTGACGACGGGCAATTTCACGGAGTTTCTCCTCCGGCTGTCCTGCTTTTGGGGGCGTGATGCCATAAGTGAGAATTCCCGGTTGCCGCTGGCGTATTTTATCTTTTAACTGATCTGTCATGTGCCTGCTCCCTTCCTTTCCAATGTTAAAAACCGGCAGCGTCACCCTTTGGATGCTCTGCCGGCGCTACTATTTTTCAAAATGGCTTCAGCCGCCTCCCACAGGCGGAAAAATGGAAACAACATCCTCCGGTTCAAGGGGGTTGTCCAGGTGTCCATCCCGTCCGTTAACAAGCAAAATGGCCACTTCTTCTTCCGGGATCGTCAGCTGGTCAATAATCTGGCGGCAAGTCATTCCTTCGGGCCCTTCCACCAACATTTCCTTATCCCGACCCTCTCGAAGGGTGGCAAACAAACGCACTTTTATCTTCATCTGCTTCACCTCGTCAGCGTGATATACATATCATTATACCCGTTTTTCCTCCATTGTCACGTCTAACTCTATTTCTGCCGAAATCCACTATTGCCGCACCCTCGCCAGCATTCTCTTCAGGGTCAATATTGAGAAACAGCACCAGTTTATGGACACATGACGAAACGCCTGGCCCACAGGCAGTCAGCACAGGTGGGTTGAACACCGTAACAGTCTTCCTTCGTTTCTGTGGCGTACTCACAGCCTTCCACCAGATCACAATCCATACAGGAGGGATAGAAGTTGCAGTGAATCTGGTACCTGAACCGTTGGTAATCAACACTGTTCCAGATTTCAAGCAACTTTTTTTCTTTCAGACTGCCGAAACTATGTTTGGTCACCTGTTTTTTGCGGCCAAACACGTATTCTTCATAGGGATGTGAGAAACGGTAACAGGGAACCACATCGCCCCCGGCTGTGATATACGTGGTCACATCTTCAATGAAAGCGCAGGCCCTTTCTGTTTTTAGCACCGCCTGGGGAAACTGGACGGTGACAGTTTTTCGATGGGAGTACATGCGGATCTTATGAAACAGCAACTGAGTTTCGTGGGATGTCAGACCGGCAAATCCGTACAAATACTGATGTTTGTTTTCTTCTGTTTGTGGAATCAGATGTGACAGGATGAGTTTGCCGCAACCCAGCTCATGGGCCAGATCCAGTACTGCATAAATCTGATCAATGTTCTGGCGGGAAGCCACAAACTGAAGACTGATGCGGGGCCAGGCAGTATCCAGTTCACTCTTGCGTTGTTGCAGGCGCCGGATGCCTTCTGCCACCACATCCACACTGATCCCCCGTATGGCTTCAAAGGCTTTCCCCACCCCGTCGACAGAGATGGTGATTTCCTGCACACGGCCCACCAGAGCATCCACCATGGCCGCTGACATCATGGTACCGTTGGATGTAATATGCAGCGGATACTGGCTGAACCGTTCCAGTATTTCCAGTATTTGAGGGTGGTACAGGGGTTCTCCGATCCCCCCCAGCACCAGCTTTTTGATCCCCTTCACTTCTTTCAGACTCGCTTCCACCTTTTTTAGGACGTCTTCACTCATATCCAGATTGAACTGGTCTTCATCCCAACTCTTGCGGTAGCAAATGGCGCAATTCAAATTGCACCGGTCGGTCAACTCCAGATAGATTTTATGAATTTCATCGCCGGGCAGCAAATGTGCCCGATATCCCAGTTCCAGCAGGTGGGTCCGGTCTTTCAGGTTGTCTTCATAAAGGTATTCATGAATAAGGGTTTCATGGGACTTGGTTTCCATGGGACAACTCCTTCGGTTGTGAAAAAGAGCTCCCAGGGGAAGCTCTTTTTCAAGATGCATTAAATCAGAAGTCGATGTTCATCAACAGCAGGGGAACAGGATTCTTTTCCTGGATGTTAAATCCCCAGTTCATCCAATTTTGCCTGAGTGGGCACGCCTTCAGCATCCCATCCACGCACATCATAATACTTGGGCAACAGAACACCCAGCTGCGAAAGGCTTCCTTTTGACGGGCCTTCTGCAATGGGATCTTCCAAAAGGCGCTTCGGCAGCGTATCGTCCGCTTTGCCAAGACCACTGTTAATGTTAAAGAGTTTTTCCATGTTCCAGATTCTGTCGCCGGCGGCCAGAAGACTGGCGGCGTCAAAGTCGGTGCCGGTAACGGCATTCATCATATCAGCATAGTCATCTGCATTCATGGCAAAGGAGGTGAAGAGGCACATGCCTGAGGAATCAATGGCTGCTGTCAGATCCTGGAAGATTTTTACCCATTCCGGCTTGCCGGCCAGGTCAAAGCGATCCAGTTTTTCAGGAAGCGCCAAAATTTCCGGTGAGATCAAATATGCCCGCACGTGGCAGCCGCCCCGGTTTGAAGTGGCATAGGCCAAGCCTTGACCCTGGATGGCCCGGGGATCATAGGCCGGCAGCTCCTGCTTCTTAACACTCATGGAAAGCTCCGGTGCGCCGTACATCTCTCCCAAACGATAGGAGCCTTCGGCCATTTTATCCCCCAGGCCTTCCCGAACACCCATCCGCTTGGTCCATTCAATGACCGCTTCCGCATTCCCAAACTCAAGGGAAAGCCCATCAAGTTCATCGTCTTTAATAAGCCCTTTCTGGTAGAGCTCCATGGCTGCTGCGATGGTGGCAGAGGCAGAGATGGTATCCAGACCCACCTCATTACACCAGTAGTTGGCTTTAATGACTGACTTCAGGTCGGAAACGCCGCAGTCGGCCCCAAAGCCCCAAATGGTTTCGTATTCAGGCCCGCCGCCTTCGATGTCGTCCACTTTACAGTGACGCCCACAGGCGATGGGACATCCATAACATCCAACACGTTTCACCAGGTATTTTTCAGCCAGCGCTTCGCCACTGATCTCTTCTGCCAGAGCAAAGGTGGACTGCTGGAAATTATTGGCTGGAAATACGCCGTTTTCATTGATGATGTTAACCAATACAGCGGTACCGTAGGTGGGAAGCCCCTGGCCGGTGACACCATTTTCGCGGATCTTTTCGTTAACCCGTTTCACCACTTCTTTCAGTTTGTCAGGATCTGCCACTGCCGGTTTGCCGGAACCCTTCACCACAACTGCTTTCAGATTCTTGGAACCCATGACGGCACCCACACCGGAACGGCCGGCAGCACGGTCAATGTCGTTCATCACAGCAGCTATACGGGAGAGCTTTTCGCCGCCTGGGCCAATGTTCAGAACTTTCGCCTTTTCATTGTTTTCCTTCAGCAGCATTTCGGTGGTTTCACTGGTCATTTTTCCCCACAGGTGAGAGGCATCTTTAAGGGTCACTTCATCATCTACTATATTGATGTAGACAGGCTTTTCAGATTTCCCCTCAACAATGATCATGTCATAGCCGGCAAATTTCAACTCTGCCCCCCAGCGTCCGCCGGAGTTGGAAGAAGCAATGGTGCCGGTTAGGGGTGATTTGGTGATAACCATATACCGACCACCGGTGGGTACTGTCTGAACACCACTAAGGGGACCAGCGGCAATGATCAGTTTGTTTTGCGGATCAAAGGGCTCTATTTTGTTATCCACTTCATCTGAGAAAATCTTCTCTGCCAAACCGCGGCCACCCACATATTTCTTGGCCAACTCCAGATCCAGCGCCTCTTTTTTAATATCGCCGGTGGTGAGATTAATGCGTAAAATAGTTCCACAGTATCCGTACATACATTTTCTCCTCCTTCACACGTTTCTTTGGGATTCTTCTTTCAGAGACAAACTAAGAGCACCTGCTCCACTAAATGATGTGCAAGTTACATGCCAACCATCTGCTGTTTTCACTATATTTTTAATAGTTCTTCTTAGTCTCTCTTTTTCCCTGTTTTCCAACAAAGAAGGAGCCTGGACTTTCAGGCTCCTTCTTTGTTGCTGATTAAGCTAATATGGGTATGTTCTGTTTCGGATCAATATCCAGGCTTTGTAAGTGTTCCAAAGTTGATCACTGTTTCGTTTTAGAACAGTCGATCTGGTACTTTTTCGCCTTGCGATAAAAGGTGTTTCGTCCAATCCCCAATGCCTCTGCTGCGAGAGATACATTCCCGTTATAGCTTTGATACACTCGTTCGATGTGTCGTCTTTCCATTTCTTCCAAACATTCGATCTCATTTTCCTGTGGTGTTGTTTCCAGGTCTCCTGAAATTATCTGACAGTCCTGTTCCCATAATCTGCAGGTGTTCAGGTTAATGATTTGTTCCACAGCGTTTTCCAGTTCACGAATATTTCCCGGCCAGTGGTAGTCTGTCAGTCGGCGAATCTGGTCACGGCTGAGCATCACCGGGTTTTTCCCCAGTTTCATGGATTTGACAGTGATGAAATAATCCACCAGCAGGCTGATATCATCTTTACGTTCGCGCAGGGGCATCAACTCCAGGGGCACCACATTCAACCGGTAGTACAGATCTCTTCGAAAGTTTCCCTTTTCAACCTCTGTTCGCAGGTCTTTGTTGGTGGCCGCGATAATGCGAACATCCACGTCAATTTCCTTGTTGCCGCCCACCCGGAACAGTTTGCCTGTTTCCAGCACCCGCAATAAATTTGTCTGCATGTCATAGGGCATTTCGCCAATCTCATCCAGAAAAAGAGTGCCTCCGTCTGCCCACTCAAATTTGCCCATCTGCCCGCCTCGCTTGGCTCCGGTAAAGGCTCCGTCTTCGTAACCAAAGAGTTCTGATTCAATGAGATTTCGTGGCAGCGCACCACAGTTGATGGCCACAAAAGCTTCATCCCGCCGATCGCTGGCATTATGAATGGCCTGGGCAAATACCTCTTTCCCCACACCGCTTTCACCCGTGATAAGAACCGTCGAAGGGCTGTCACTCACCCGATGGGCATAATCAATGAGTTTTAAAAACTGCTGGTTGCGGCCCACAATTTTATCGAAGGTGTAGACCGCCCGGCTTCCCGCCATTTTATGAGCTATTTTCCGCAGCCTGCGGGCTTCCTTGATGACACAGACTACGCCCTGATGCTCCCCATCTCGGTATTCCACCGGGTAAGTGCTGAAAGTACAGTGAATCCGTCCGTTTTTTCCATTGGCATCAATTTCTTCTTCCATATAATTGATGCCTTTTTCAAGATTTTGCTGGATATTCTCCCAGTTGTCCACCACACTGGCAATATGAAGCCCCCTGATTTCTTCCGGTTTGTAACCCAGCATTTCACTGGCAGTTTTGTTCATGGTTTTGATATAGCCCCGGGGCCCCACTGTAAATATACCGGAAGTAATGGCATCGATGATGGTGCTGATGGAGTTCCGGGCCAACTCCAGTTTCTGATTGGCCTGCCGAATGGTCAGCATCTGTTCAATGGCGTTGACGGCGGCCACCACCATTCCCAGCGTGTGGGAATGCACCAGGTGACTGCGGCCGGTAAGATCCAGCGTGCCAATCATGCGTCCTTTGGGGTCATGAATGGGAGCGGCCGAACAAGTCCACCGGTGATATGCCGTGACATAGTGCTCATCGCCATCTACCTGTACCGGGATTTTTTCTGCCAGGGCAGTGCCCATGGCGTTGGTTCCAATATGACGTTCATGCATGTAGGCTCCCGGATTCATTTCCAGTCTGGCCGCTTCCCGCAGCACTTCCTCATCTCCCTGAATGTCAAGAATGCAGCCTTCCCAGTCTGTCAGAATGGCAAAAAAACCAGAACCACGAACGAAATCGCACAGCTGCTGAAGAAAGGGCATGGCGGTTTCAATCAACTCCCGGTTCTCTTCCATTTTTTCCCGAAGCGCTTCTCCCCGAAGGATTTTTGAGCTGTAAATCCGCCCCAGCTCCACGCCATATTCCTGACTGCGAACGTGCGAACGGGTGATATAATCCTTGACCGCCTGTTCCTGTTTAAATTCACGCAGTTCCGACATAGCTGTCTGGCTCATTTTCTTTCATCCCCTTTTCATTCACCGCTTCCCTGTCTTCCCTTTTATGTGACCTTCGTGCGGACTACCACCATCACCAATACCCGCCGTTCCATCAATGAGATTGCAATATCAACCTGTGATGGAGGCCAGCGCCCTGTCATAGTCTGGGTGGTTGGTCACTTCCGGCACAATTTCGGCATAACGCACCACTCCCGATTCATCAATCATCACCACACCGCGGGCCAGCAGGCGCAGTTCCTCGATCAGGTAGCCAAATTTCAAACCAAAGTCAGCATCTTTGTGGTCTGACAGCACCAACGAGTTCTCAATTCCCCTGTCGGCGCAATACCGGCTCAGGGCAAAGGGAAGATCCATGCTGATACTAACCACCACGGCATTTTCCAGCTTCGCTGCCTCTTCGTTGAAACGTATGGTCTGCAGATCGCAAACCGATGTATCGATGGAAGGCGCCACGCTGATCAATACTTTCTTTCCCTTTAACTCACTGAGTTGGAAAGGTTTCATATCCCGGGTCACGGCTGTAAAATCAGGTGCCGGGGCACCTTCCTTCACCGGACTACCCACCAGTGTCATGGGATTGCCCTTCATTGTGATGATACCTTTTCTTTTTTCCATTGATAAACCTCCTTATTCGTAATCGCTCCCGACATCCTTCGTGAATGACTTGTTTAAACAAATTCGATGATCCTTCACCCACCGGTGAAACCGGTATCATCTTTGCTATTCATACCCAAAACTTAGCAGTTGCAACGGTCATTGAATCATTCGCCAGGCTTCATCTCATCACGGCAATCCGTTTACCCCTTACCCTCATCAGCATCCCGGCAGCTTCGTTGCCATTACCCTGCTATTGCCTTTTGCTTCAACCCAGCTATAATAAAAGTAACCTCGCACTTGATGAAAGGATGATATGAATGCCTATTTTTCAAAGCGCTTGTTCTTTAGATTGCTGGGATGTCTGCAGCATGAAGGTCACTGTGGAAAATAACCAGGTTCTTCAGGTAACTGGCGATCCCCGCGACCGCATCACCCAGGGATTTTTGTGCCAAAAAGGCGGGGCCATCGCTGAACGGTTTCAGCACCCTGACCGGCTAAAACATCCCATGAAGCGCCACGGAGAATCATGGGAAACAATTTCCTGGACACAGGCACTGGACGAAATTTCCCTGAAGCTGAAACAACTGCTGGCAGATCACGGCCCCACTGCCATGATTCATTACAGCGAGGGCGGCCATGGCGGCCTCTCCAAAAATATTGACACAGCCTTTTTCAACGCATTGGGAGGCGTCACCACCCCTGTGGGCAGCCTGTGCCTGGGGGCAGGCATGGCGGCCCAGAAACTGGATTTCGGAAACAGCTACAGCCATCCTCCGGAAGATCTGACCAATTCCCACTGCCTGGTGCTCTGGGGGCGCAACCCCGCCGCTACGAATATTCATTTAGTCCCTTTTATTAAAAAGCTGAGAGAACGGCAAGTGCCTGTCTTTCTCATTGATCCGGTGAAGAGCGCCAGCGCTTCCCTGGCTGATGAGCATTTGGCACTGCGCCCCGGCAGTGACGGTCATCTGGCCCTGGCCCTGGCCAAACTGCTGAAGGAAAAGCAATTGCTGGATATGAGTTATCTCCGCCGGCATTGCCAGGGAGCCGGTGCTTTCCTTGATCAACTGGAACAGTTTTCCATGGAAAGCCTGATCGTGGCCACCGGACTCAATATTGATCAGGTTCACCGTCTTGCCGACACCTACGGCCAGGCACCATCTGCTGCCATTTACCTGGGTTATGGCGTTCAGCGAAATCGGTTTGGGGGCCGCAATGTGCGCCTCATCGATGCCCTGGGAGCCATCACCGGCAATCTGGGAGTACCCGGCGGCGGCGTCAATTACGCTCACCGGCACACCAGCCAGTGGATTGACCATGACTATCTGGAAAACACTCCGGCAACAACTGGCCGCACCTTTCCCCGAAGCCGGTTTGCTGCTTTTATCAACAGCCATCCTTCACCAGCGGTTCAGGGTATCCTGGTGACCAGGGGCAATCCCGTTGTTCAGCTGCCTGACACCAACGCCACCCTGGCGGCCTTTCGGCAGATTCCTTTCAAAGTGGTCATTGATCATTTTATGACCGATACCGCCCAGCAGGCTGATTACGTGTTGCCCGCCACCATGATTCTGGAAGAATCTGACGTGGTGTTCGGTTCCATGTGGCATAACCAGCTTACCTGGACTGAGCAGGCCGTTACGCCTCCAGCAGATGTGCGCCATGAGTTCACCATTTTTCACGAACTGGCTCGCCGGCTGGAACTGAAGGATTTTTTGGATCGATACCCAAATGTGGATACCTACCTTTCCACCGCCGTGGCTCCTTTGTGCCGCTACCTGAACATACCCCCGGATGATCTCAAAGGAAAACGCATCACCGTTCCCGGAAGAGAACTGCCCTGGGACAAAGGTGTTTTTGAAACACAATCGGGCCTGTTTGAGTTCCTGAAACCAGAAGATCCAGATGCATTCTTTCTGGCTTCCCCCCACCAGCCCGACTATCCCTACCATTTACTGACAGTTCACGCTTCCAGTTCACTTCACACCCAGCACCTGCGCACGCAACCCGCTCACCAACTCCCTGAAGTGCGTATTCACCCCAACACCGCAGAAACTAATGGCGTTATTGAGGGTGCCAACCTCTATCTGGAATCTGCCAACGGATCACTGGCGGTTCGTTTTCGACTGGATGACCGGGTACGTCATGACACCATGGTGATGAATCAGGGCAGCTGGTTACGCCAGGGAGCTGTGAACCATCTGACAGATGCAGGTTTGTCAGATCTTGGCATGCAGGCCATCTACTATGACTGCCGCTGCCGCATTGTCAAAACACCCGCTCCACAGCCTGTCTCTTTTTGATGAAGCGGACCGCCCCATCGATATAACAGCACCCAATGAGTCCTCTCATCAGTCGACCACCCGGATAGTGCCAGTCTGAACCAGACTGGCAACCCATGCCTTCTCCATCAATATCAGGCAGCAGCAGCGGTTCCTCAAGAAATGGCAAAGAGGATTTCCGCTTCTGCTGCCTTTTCGCCGTTCACCGTCGCCACACCTTTTCCGGCTCCAAAGGAACGACGCAGTTTGGTGATTTCAATTTCCAGACGCAGCACATCACCCGGCACTACCTTGCGCCGGAACCGGGCTTGATCCACCCCGGCAAAATAGGCCGTTTTCCCTTTGTAATCCGGTTCGTTTAGCAACAGCACAGCACCTACCTGCGCCAAGGCCTCCAGAATTAAAACGCCTGGCATCACAGGCTCCTGAGGGAAATGCCCCTGAAAAAAAGGTTCGTTGATGGTGACATTTTTAAAGCCCACTGCTCTTTTTCCCGCTTCTTCAATCTCCACACCGTCAATCAGTAAAAAGGGATATCGGTGGGGAATACAGGCCATAATTTCCATTACATTCATTTTCATGGTTTAGCACCTCACTTCACGATTTCGATGGAGTTTTCTTGAAAATCAGTATATCATATTCCTCCATTGTGCGACAAGGCAGGTGTGTCATTTTCGTACGATGCATCCTTTCAAAAGTGTTCTATTTTGTAACACTGTTCCGTTTAGTTGTTCTATTAAAGCACATTCCATTTTTCTTTTTTACCTTCCCTCTTTTTTTTCTGCTATTTTTTGTGGGGCCCTCAAAATATTTATTTTTTTTCTTTCACCTCCACCTCTTGCTATTGGCGGTTTATTTTGAATTGTTACAATATTAACTTTATTGTTCGTTTTTTCACATGATCAGTTGGTATAACCCTTGCATTTTATCGGTAGTACACACACCCGGTGCTTTTATGCACCAAAACACGCAGGGATAAAAAAGGAGGCAAATTGTATGTCAAACTCGTATTTCATGCCGTCAGTCAACCACATGGGCCCCGGCGCCGCCAAACTGGTGGGCGAAGAGGCCAAGATGAGAGGTTTGAAAAAAGCCCTCATTGTCACCGACAATTTCCTTGAAAAAGCAGTGGCCCCTGATGTTGCCAAGTATCTGAAGGATGCCAAAGTGGACGCTGTTATTTTTGGCGGCGCCCAGCCCAATCCCACCGACAAAAATGTGCATGATGGGGTGGATGTCTTCAAGGAAAACAAATGCGACTGCATTGTTTCCCTGGGAGGCGGTTCTTCTCATGATTGTGCCAAAGGGATCGCCTTTGTTGTTGGCGGCGGCGGCCATATCCGGGATTATGAAGGTGTCAACAAGAGCAAAAAAGCCGGACCGCCATTGTTGGCCATCAACACGACTGCCGGTACTGCCAGTGAAATGACCCGCTTTTGCATCATCACCAACACTGATACCAAAGTGAAAATGGCCATCGTTGACTGGCGCTGTACCCCAACGGTCTCCTTCAATGATTCCGAAATCATGAAAGGCATGCCGCCGTCTCTGACAGCTGCCACCGGTATGGACGCCCTTACCCACGCCGTCGAAGCGTATGTGTCCACCGTATCCACTCCTGTAACCGACTCTGCAGCACTGATGGCCATCCGTCTGATTTCGGAAAATCTGAGGGCAGCCGTTGCCAACGGCCAGGACATGCAAGCCCGCGATGCCATGATGTATGCCCAGTTCCTGGGTGGAATGGCTTTCAACAACGCAGTTCTTGGTTATGTCCATGCCATGGCTCACCAACTGGGCGGTTTTTATGACCTTCCCCACGGCGTCTGTAACGCAATTCTCCTGCCGGCTGTTTCCAAATTCAACCTCATCGCTAAAATGGACCGTTTTGCCGATATCGCAGAAGCAATGGGCGAAAACCTCGACGGATTATCCACTCGTGACGCAGCCGACAAAGCCATCGATGCCATTCGCAAGCTCTCTGCAGACATCGGTATTCCTGCCGGTCTGAAGGAAATTGGTGTCAAAGAGAAAGATCTTGAAGTCATGGCGAAAAATGCCATGAAAGACGCCTGCGGCGCCACCAACCCCCGATGCCCCGACTTGGAGCAGGTCATCGGAATTTTCAGGGATGCCATGTAACCCATCGCCATCACAGCCTCCCACAAAGCACCTTCAGAGCGCCATACGCAAGGAAAGGCAGGCAGCTGAATCAGCTGCCTGTTTTTCCTTGCGAAAAAACTCCCACTTTAATTCATCCTGCGTCTTACAAACAGCCGCGCAACCCGGTATGACAATCGTGCCGCCACACATTTCCAGAAAAGGACTTGCGCATCGACTTAAATTCTGTTATTATTTTTTTAGTATCTGGTCCTAATAGTTATCACTATATCCTGTTCGTATTTTTCCCTTCGGGTCTGAGGAGTGAATGCATTGAGTCTACAACAAAAGGCAATTTTGAGCGGCATCGGCAGTCAGGTGCCTGAAACTGTCATTACCAATAAGGACCTCGAACGTCTGGTGGATACCAATGATGAATGGATTCGTACCCGCACCGGCATCCATGAACGCCGTCAGGCAGCTTCTGGTCAGGCAGCTTCTGACCTGGCAACCGAAGCCGCTGAAAAGGCACTTGCCACAGCAGGTATTGAAGCTTCTGATCTGGGTGCCATCATTGTGGCCACCAGTACCCCCGACATGATTTTTCCTTCCACCGCCTGTGTCCTGCAAAAAAATCTGAAGGCCTTTAACGCTTTTGCCTATGACCTCAGCGCTGCCTGCGCCGGATTTTTGTTTGCGTTGTCCAATGGCGCCCAGTACGTCGAAAGTGGTGTTTGCCGCCATGTGCTGGTGGTGGGTGTTGACCTGATGACCCGCATCGTTGATTTTCAGGATCGTAACACCTGCGTTCTCTTTGGTGATGGTGCCGGTGCCGTTGTACTGAGCGGGTCAGAAGATTCTCAGGGATTGTTGGGAACTCAGTTGGGTTCCGACGGACGCTATGGCGACATTCTGCAGGTACCCGCCGGCGGCAGTCGCATCCCCCTGACAGCAGAAACCTTCCCCCTGCGACAACACTATATTCAGATGAACGGCAGCGAAGTCTTTAAAATGGCTGTTCGCGCCATGGAACAGGCCGCCCTGAACCTGCTGGAAAACACCGACACACCCCTGAGTGCCATCGACTGGCTGGTGCCTCACCAGGCCAACCGGCGCATCATCGAAACCCTGGGCAAGCGCCTCCAGATCCCGTCGGAAAAAGTGTTCATGAACCTGCAGCATTACGGCAACATGTCGGCCGCCTCCATTCCAGTGGCACTGGATGAGGCCTGGCGCAAGGGACTGATAGAACCCGGACAACTGGTATTAATGCTGGCCTTTGGCGGCGGTCTCACCTGGGGAGCTTCTCTTCTCAGGTGGACATGCTGATACTCACACGATGGTACACGAAAAGTAGCAAGGAGGAACTCCCATGAACTTTCAGACCCCTTTATGTCAACAATTAAATATACGTGTTCCCATTCTCCAGGGCGGTATGGCCTGGGTGGCAACCGCATCGCTGGCCGCTGCGGTCTCCAATGCCGGCGGCCTTGGGATCGTCGCTGCCGGTAATGCGCCTGCACAGGTGGTTGAAGCAGAAATTATCCGCACCCGCTCTCTGACAGACAAACCTTTTGGGGTGAATGTCATGCTCCTTTCCCCATTTGTGAACGAAGTGGTGGAAGTTGTCTGTCGACAACAGGTGCCTGTGGTTACCACCGGTGCCGGGAACCCTGGAAAATTCATGGAACTATTCAAGTCCTATGGAGCCAAAGTCATTCCCGTCGTCCCTTCCGTTGCTCTGGCCAAGCGCATGGAAAAACAGGGGGCTGATGCTGTCATTGTGGAAGGAACCGAAGCTGGCGGTCATGTTGGTGAACTCACCACCATGGCGCTGGTGCCCCAAGTGGTGAGAGCGGTGAAAATTCCCGTGATTGCTGCCGGCGGCATTGCCGATGGCAACGGCCTATTGGCAGCACTGGCCTTGGGGGCACAGGCGGTTCAAATGGGCACCCGCTTTGTCTGCTCTGTGGAATGCGAAGCCCACCACGCTTACAAAGAAATGCTGGTGAAAGCCGGCGACCGGGATGCCATCGTCACCGCCCGCAGTACCGGTCATCCGGTACGGGTACTGAAAAACAAATTCACCCGTGACCTGCTCCGCATGGAGAAGGAAGGCATTAGTCAGGAAGAACTTGAAAAAATGGGAACAGGCCGTCTGCGCATCGCAGTTCAGGATGGCGACATTGAAAATGGTTCCGTCATGGCCGGTCAAATCGCCGGTATGATGCAGGATATTCTGCCCTGTGCCGACATCATTCACCAGATCATGGAAGCTGCCGGCCGGCAGCTGGAAATGTTGAACCAATTGAAAGGAGTGACCGCCCCATGACCCATCTGGCATTCATTTTCCCCGGTCAGGGCGCTCAGTATGTGGGAATGGGCAAAGACTTCTACCAGCAGCATCCCCTGGCCCGGGAAACCTTCCAGGAGGCAGAGGAAGCCCTGGGCATTCCCCTTGCACGACTGTGTCACGAAGGCCCCGAATCGGAACTGACCCGCACCGAAATCACTCAACCGGCCATTCTGACCACCAGTGTGGCCATGCTTCGCACCCTCACCGCCCTGGGATTCCAGTCCACCATGACAGCCGGTCTCAGCCTGGGGGAATACACCGCCCTGGTACATGCCGGTTCCCTGGCCTTCGCCGACGCCGTGCGTCTGGTTAAATACCGGGGAAAGTACATGCAGGAGGCTGTTCCCGAAGATAAGGGCGGGATGGCCGCCATTCTGGGTCTTGACCCGGAAGCACTTGAAGACTGCCTTTCCGCAGGGCGCCGTGTCGGCTTCGTGGCCGTTGCCAATTTCAACTGCCCCGGACAGATTGTCCTTTCGGGCGAAACCGCTGCTGTGAAAAGAGCCATGGAAGCCTGCAAAGAAGCCGGCGCCAAAAAAGCGGTGATGCTCACCGTCAGTGCTCCCTTCCACACTCCCATGCTGGACTCTGCAGGCGAGCGGCTGAAGATCAACCTGGCCTCCATTACCCTGCAGGCACCCAATCAGCTGTTTTTCAGCAATGTCACCGGTGGCGACATGGCCGACACCACCGAAATTGCCGCTGCACTGGTGAAACAGGTAAGTCACCCCGTTCTCTGGGAAAAGAACCTGTTGAACATGATGCACACCGGATGCAATACCTTTGTGGAAATTGGTCCTTCCAACAGCCTGACTGGCTTTGTGAAGCGAACCGCCAAAACTCATGGGTTGAAAGCCTCCGGCATGCACATCGAAACTTATGATCAGTTAAATACCGTTGCAGAAACATTAACAAAGGAGGGTTATCATGGAATTGTCCAATCAAGTGGTGCTGATCACAGGAGCCTCCCGGGGCATCGGCCGGGCCATTGCCCTGAAGATGGCTCAATCTGGCGCACGGATCGTGATCAATTATGCCCGGCAGGAGAGCTCGGCGCTTGAAGTCAAACAAGCCGTCGAAGCCCTGGGTTCCGAAGCCATGATCGCACAGGCTGATGTTTCCGACGAAGAACAGGTCACCCGCATGATGGCATCCATCAAGGAAACATTTGGCCCTGTCACCATTCTGGTAAACAACGCCGGCATCACCCGGGACGGGCTTTTGGTACGCATGAAAACCAGTGACTGGCAGCAGGTGTTGGATACGAACCTGACCAGCGCCTTTCTCATGAGCCGGGCTGTTGCCAAAGATATGATGAAGGCCAAAGGTGGCCGCATCATCAACATCTCTTCTGTTGTGGGCGTTATGGGAAATGCCGGCCAGGCAAATTACAGCGCTTCAAAGGCAGGTCTCATCGGTCTGACCAAATCCCTGGCTCGGGAACTGGCCCCCAAGCACATCACCGTGAACACTGTGGCACCAGGATTCATTGAAACCGAAATGACCGACGCCCTTTCAACCCAGGTAAAAGAACAGTTGCTGGCCCAGATCCCATTGAATCAATTGGGCAAAGCAGAAGATATTGCCGAAGCCGTTGCCTATCTGGCAGGAGCAGGCGGCCGGTACATCACCGGTCAGGTACTGCAGGTGAACGGCGGCATGGCCATGTAACATTAGATGAACCCTCATTCAATGGATTATCATCGAATGAGTTCATGCCATAAAATCAATCAACCAACCATGAAACCAACATTAGGAGGAAACCAACCATGTTTGAAAAAATCGCTAAAATCATTGCCGAACAACTTGAAATTGATGATCTGAGCAACATTAAGCCGGAAACATCCATCATGAACGACCTTGAAGCGGATTCACTGGACGCCGTGGAAATTGTCATGGCCATTGAAGATGAGTTCGGCATTGAAATCTCCGACGAAGATGCAGAACAGTTCAAAAACATCGGCGACATCGCCCGCTACGTTGAGTCACGTCAGGCGTAAGCCTATCAGTGTCTTGCAGCCATGATTGAACAGGACACTGCCGCTGACGGCGAAGTCCTGTTCTTTTAGAAGGAGGGTTTTTATGAACAATCAACGTGTGGTGATCACCGGCATGGGATGTGTCACTCCCATCGGTACCGGTGTTGACAGTTTTTGGAAAGGGCTTGTGAGTGGTGCCGTGGGCGCTGGTCCCATTACCCATTTCGATGCTTCCGAATTTCCCGTCCAGTTTGCCGCTGAGGTGAAAAATTTTGAACCAGATCAAGTGCTGGATAAACGAGAAGCCAAAAAAATGGATCGCTTTACACAGTTCGCAGCTGTGGCATCACTGGAAGCGCTGAAAAACGCCGGGCTGGATCAGGGCGGTATTGACCCTGACGAACTGGGTGTGATTCTGGGTTGTGGCATCGGCGGCCTGGCCACATTGGAAGAGCAACACCAAAATCTACTGAGCCGGGGCCCCCGCCGGGTCAGTCCTTTTACCATCCCCATGATGATCTCCAATCTGGCTGCCGGCCAGGTGGCCATCCTCACCCATGCCAAGGGGCCCAACATGACCATCGTCACCGCCTGTGCCTCTGCCACCAACGCCATCGGCGAAGCATTCAAAATGATTCAGCGGGGCGCGGCCAAGGCCATCATCACCGGAGGTACCGAAGCTTCCATTACCCCTATTTCCATTGCCGGCTTTTCTTCCATGAAAGCCCTCTCCACCCGAAATGACGACCCAGCCAAGGCCAGTCGCCCTTTCGATGCTGAGCGAGACGGCTTCGTGATGGGAGAAGGTGCCGGGATTATTGTTCTGGAATCACTGGAACACGCCCAAGCACGAGGCGCCACCATCTATGCCGAAATGGCAGGGTACGGCACCCACACAGATGCCCACCATATCACTGCTCCCGACCCGGAAGGCGCCGGGGCCGCCAGAGCCATGACAAAGGCACTGGCAGATGCCGGTTTAGCTCCGGAGGCCATTGATTACATCAATGCCCACGGCACCAGCACTGATTACAACGACCGGCTGGAAACCCTTGCCATCAAAAAGGTCTTTGGCGATCACGCTGCCAGCCTGTTGGTCAGTTCCACCAAATCCATGACCGGCCATCTGCTGGGGGCTGCCGGCGGTGTGGAAGCCATTGCCTGCGTAATGGCTCTGCAGCACCAGCTGGTACCGCCCACTGTTAATTATGAAAATCCCGACGCCGCCTGCGACCTGAACTACGTGCCCAACAAGGCAGTTTCGGCTTCAGTTAAGGCCACCCTTTCCAATTCACTGGGCTTTGGAGGACATAATGCCAGTATTCTTATCAAGGCTTTTGAATAATTAATTCCGTCGAAAAACGAGTCACCATTAGTACTCCTCCAATAAAGATGCCTACGAAAATCATATTTGTTGATCTTACAACCACCCGATTACCGATGAATTGTAAAAGAACGCACAGGCTGATGCCTGTGCGTTCTTCACTGTTACCATCTATTTCGTCTTTCTCACGCCATTTTCATCGACTTCATACCTGTCAATCGTAGTACAACACTATGTCTTGCTGATAAGCACTAGTTTTTCTTTATACCTCAATCAACGGTCAGTTTGATGTAGCGGTGAAGCATGGAAGAAACCTCTGCACGTGTTGCATTTGATTTTGGGTTGAACGTGTTGTTTGTTCCGCCCGTCATAATGCCTGCCTGCTGCATGGCTATGACCGCAGTCTTGTAGGTGCTGTTTATACTGGAATCGTCTGCATAGGTAGTTGCCTCACGGGTTACAGGCAGGTTGGCTTCGGTAGCCTTGGTGAATTTTGTCACAATGACGGCTATTTCCTCACGGGTGATTGCCCTTTCAGGAGCAAACTGATCATTGCCAATGCCCCGAATGATGCCTTTTTCATGCGCCCATTCAATATATGGCTGAAAAGCGCTTCCCACTTTCACATCAGTGAAACTGCTTGTGGTATAACTGCTTACATTCGCTTCTGCCAGTCTGCCCAGCGCTGCTACAAGCATTTCGCGCGTCATGGCGGTGTCAGGTGCAAAAGTCGTTTCTGTTATGCCTGGTAAAATTTCGTTGTCCACCAGATAGGCAATGTTTTCCTTTGCCCAATGGGTACTGATATCGGTAAGCTTTTCGCTTGGTGCGGTGTAGCCTACCCCATACATAGAGAAATGTGGTGTCGTCAATCGAACACTGCCACTGTCTACATGATAGGCTGAACCTTCCACACGGGTTGCATGACCATTTTCATCCACATAAACGGCGTACAAGCCACTTATCACTTCACCATTTGCCGGTGTGTATGGGATGGCTATCGTCGCAAACCCTTCGCCAAAGCTGGAGACTGTGTCGTTATTTCCATCACCTACGGTGATGTTGTATACGGGTCTTGTGCCAATCATTTTCTTTGCTGCTTCAGTAAGGTTCGTTTTCGGAGCAATGGTAATGTTTATGGTGCCGCTTGTTTGTTTTTGGATTTCTCTCAGCGCTTTTTGGTCAAAGGTGACTCTCACAGGGGCACCGTTGATTTCAAGATGTGTGACGCCTGCACTCACAAGGCTGTTCAGGGCATTACGTGAGAAGGTTGCTGTGAGTGCGGTTGTGTCTTTTGGCATGGCAACAGTTAACGCAATCGCTATACCGTTTTCGGTTTTCTCCTGTTTGGTTGCCTCAGCCTGTGCTTTAGAGATGGCGTCAGTGACAGCTTTATCGGGAATGGCTGCGCTGGCGGTGCCGTTTGTTCCGGCTGTGGCCGTGACGGAAGCCACTGCTGTAATCGGCTGGTTTGGCTGATTTTCCGTTACAGTGATTGCATTTGTAGCACTGCTGCCACTTGAACTGTTGCCGCCGGAACTGCTGCCGGAGGATGAGCCGTCGCCGCTTGTATAGGTAGATACTGTCACGGTGCAATTTGCTGTGTAGCCGCCGTCGGTGGTTCTCACGGTAATGGTCGTGGTGCCGTTGCCAATGGCTCTTACTGTGCCGTTTGTATCTACGGTGGCAACGGATGTGTTGCTGCTCTGCCATGTTACGGATTGATCTGTGGCACTGGCAGGCGCGACGGCGGCTGTCATGACTGCCGTTTTGGGTGTGGTGTTGCTGTAAAGGGACAGGCTGTGTCTGTTCAACGTCACTCCGGTGACCGGTGTGACGCCAGCGGGAATATTCTCATAGGTTGCGGTTATCTCCACATCGTTCGCTGGCATGGTAAAGGTGGTGCTTGATGCCTGTGGATTTACAAGGGTGATACCGCCGCTTTCAACCGTCCACTCTTTGAATTGTTTACCACTGGGTGCGGTATTTGCGGTTATTGAAACAGTTGTATTCTCCGCCGCTGTGGACGGACTTGCAGTACCGCTGTTGACGGTGACAGCATGCTCTGTTATGTCGCCGCCAACTGAAACGCTGAGATACGCTACACTACTCCCAGCAATGCTGTTCCCTTCACCATAAGCATTGCAATAAATCATTGCGCCGTTCATCTTCTCGGTGACATTGTTGATGGTCAGCGTCGATGTTGTTGCGCCAGAAACTTTATTAATGGTATCTTGGATCCTTCCGTTACTATCCCACGGGATGTCATTATCACTAGCAGTAGTGTACCACTGATAACTCGTCGCATTGTCCGCGGTTATGGTAAATGTGGCAGTGTCACCCTCCAGCACGGTAACATTCTGCGGGTGCTTGGTAATGACCGGAGCGGCGACGGGAAGATCCTCATAGGTCGCCGTTATCTCCACTGCACGTGCAGGCATGGTGAAGGTGGTGCTTGATGCCTGTGGATTTACAAGGGTGATACCGCCGCTTTCAACCGTCCACTCTTTGAATTGTTTACCACTGGGTGCGGTATTGGCGGTGATGGTAACCGTTGTATTCTCCCCCGCTGTAGACGGGCTTGCAATACCACTGTTGACGGTCACCGCGTAGGTTGTGAACGTCCCTGATTGTATAATATACCCACCGTCTCCCACCGTCACAAAGATACCGTTGGCGTAACTTACTGCATGGGGGTAGAAGTCATCAGTGAAGTTGAAAATTTGGGGGGTCCATGTCACTCCGTCCTGTGAGATCCAAATGATTCCATTATCTCCCACCGCCACAAAGGCGCCGTTGCCGTAGCTTACTCCGCTAAGGCTCCCGTAAATAGCGGAGCCAGAGGTTCGGGAGGTCCAGGTCACTCCGTCCCGTGAGGTCAGAACGGTTCCACTTGCTCCCACCGCCATAAAGGTGCTGTTGCCGTAAATTACTTCCATGAGATAATTAGCGTTGCCGGAGGTTTGGAAGGTCCAGGTCACTCCGTCCGGTGAGGTCCGAATGTCTCCAAACGCTCCCACCGCCACAAAGGTGCTGTTACCGTAACTTACTCCTCTGAGGGGCCTCATGGTATAGTCTTGGCGGGTCCAGGTCACTCCGTCCGGCGAGGTCAGAATAATTCCAACATCTCCCACCACCGCAAAAATGCCGTTGCCGTAACTTACCCCAAAGAGTAAATTAGTTGTACCGGAGATTTGGGGGGTCCAGGCCTCTCCGTCCGGTGAGGTCAGAATGGTTCCACTCCTCCCCACCGCCACAAAAGTGCCGTTGCCGTAACTTACTCCATAGAGGTCTTTCGGGGTGCCGGAGGTTTGGGATATCCAGTTCATTCCCTCCAGTGAGGTCAGAATGGTTCCACCACTTCCCACCGCCACAAAGGTGCCGTTGCCGTAACTTACTCCATAGAGGTCATTCGTGGTGCCGTAGGTTTTGTTAGCCCAGGTCTCTCCGTTCGGTGAGGTCAGAACGGTTCTACTCCTTCCCACCGCCACAAAAGTGCCGTTGCCGTAACTTGCTCCCCAGAGTTCATTCGTGGTGCCGGAGGTTTGGGTGGTCCAGGTCTCTCCGTCCGGTGAGGTCAGAATGATTCCACCTGTTCCCACCGCCACAAAGGTACTGTTGACGCAACTTACTCCTCTGAGGTGATTCGTGATGCCAGAGGTTCGGGGGGTCCAGGTTACTCCGTCCGCTGAGGTCTGAATGGTTCCACTACTTCCCACCGCCACAAAGGTGCTGTTGCCGTAACTTACTCCCCAGAGTTCATTCGTGGTGCCGGAGGTTCGGGGGGTCCAGGTCACTCCGTCCGCTGAGGTCAGAATGGTTCCACTACTTCCCACCACCACAAAGGTGCTGTTGCCGTAACTTACTCCTATGAGGTTATTCGTGGTGCCGGAGGTTCGGGGCGTCCAGGTCACGCCGTCTGGTGAGGTCAGAATCATTCCAACACCTCCCGCCACCCATCCCACTGCAACAAACATATTGTTGCCGTAACCTACTCCCTTGAGTAAATAAAAGCCGCCGGATTTTCGGGTGGTCCAGGTCACGCCGTCTGGTGAGGTCAGAATGGTTTCACTTTTTCCCACCGCCACAAAGGTGCCGTTGCCATAAGTTACTCCCCAGAGGTCATTCGTGGTGCCGGAGTTTCGGGTGGTCCGGGTCACGCCGTCTGGTGAGGTCAGAATGGTTCCATTATCTCCCACCGCCACAAAGGTGCCGTTGCCATAGCATGTACTTCGAAGCAAATCACCCTCTGCTAATGGACTCCGGACGCTCCACCAATTGAAAGTATAGGGTAATCGATTCACCGTCAAGGTAAAGTCCTGTGTGTAATCTGTACCGATTTCAATGCCATTTGCGATGGTCGCTGTTACCGTAACGGTACCATCAACTGGCGCAAATAGCGTGCCTTCGGTAATGGAGGCGCCAGTGGTTCCCGCATCTTTAATGCTCCAGGAAATAGCCTGATTTGATGCGTTTGCAGGGGCAACCGTGCCGATTAGAGTAACGGAATTACCCATTCCCAATGTGTCCTGCACCTGAGTAATGCCTGTAACAGGAACAAATTCTAACACCTTTACGGTTATCGTGGGTGGCGTTACACCGGGTGCCAGTGTCACATCCGGCGATAAATCAAGGGTTGGTGTCAAGGTATAGGTACCTGCCGTATTGCTGTCATAAACAGGAGCATATACCCAGGTGGATACGGTTGCTGTGGAAGGTACACCGCTGGTTATGGTGACATTCAACGTGCCTGGAAGGGTTAATGCCTCCTCGGGTGTGCCGAATGCTACTTCCTGTAAAGCTACCTCCTCTGCCAAATCTGCAAAGGCAGTGATTTCGCTTGTGGAATCTGCAAAGGCTGCTATCGGCAGCATTGTAAAGATCAGGCACACCGCCATCAGCAGACTGCCGATTTGTTTTCTTGTTTGTTTCATGTTTAATATGACCTCCTTCATTTCTGTTTTGGTGACATCAAAAGGGTACCGTAAAATGTTTTCTGTGTGTGAAAGGTCAAGAAATCTTATCTGTCTAACAAAATGCTGGTTCCCTGTTACGGAGACCAGCATTTTGCCTGAAATCTTTACTTCGGTTTTCTCACACCGTTTTCATCGACTTCATACCCGTCGATCTGGGTGTTTTTGGCAAGTGAGCCATCGGTATTGAGGTAATACCATTTGCCGTCCATTTCCAGCCATTTGCCGGTGGTCATGATGCCTTCTTTGTTAAAGTGGTAGGTCTTGTTGTTGCCGTTGGCATCGATCTCTTGCCAGCCTGTCAGTGCTTTGTTGCCGGAGTAGTACCGCAGGTTGCCGTTGTCTTTGACCCATCCGGTTTTCAAAACGCCTGTTGTGTCAAAGAAATACGTTGTGCTGTTGATCGTCTGTGTACCGGTGAGGGTTTTGCTTTCCTGATAGTACACCCACTGGCCGGCATCGTTCTGTGCCCAGCCCTGGGCTGTGTCTGGGTTGATGCTCAGTTTGATGTAGCGGTGTAGCATGGCGGAGACTTCTGCGCGGGTGGCTTTTGATTTTGGGTTGAATTTGTTGTTTGTTCCACCCATCATGATGCCGGCCTGCTGCATGGCTGTTATGGCTGTTTTGTATGTGGTGTCTATTTGGGAAGCGTCTGCATAGGTGATTGCTTCCCGGGTTACCGGCGGTGTATAGCCGGTGGTTTTGGCGAATTGTGCCATCACAGCTGCCAGTTCTTCCCGGGTTATTGCTTTGTCGGGTGCAAATTCATTGCTGCTGGTCGCTGGCATGATTCCTTTTTGATGCGCCCATTCGATGTATGGTCGGTAGGGGCTTGTTGCTTTCACATCGGTGAAGCTGTTTTTGGTGTATTGGCTTGTATCAACTTCTGCCAGTCTGCCCAGTGCTGTCACCAGTATGCTGCGTGTCATGGCTGCATTCGGTGTAAAGGTGGTTTCTGTTGTGCCGGTGAGCAGTTCTCTGCCTGCTATATAGTCGATGCTTTCTTTTGCCCAGTGGCTGCTTATGTCGGTAAGCTTTTCGCTTGGGGCGGTATAGCCGATGCCGTACATTGAAAAATGGGGTGTTGTTAAGAGGAGGCACCCGCTGTTTGCATCATAGGCTGAACCTTGCATACGGGTTGCATTGCCTGTCTCGTCCACATATACGGCATACAAGCCGCCAATGGCTTCTCCGTTTGCTGGTGTGTAGGGGATGGCTACTGTCGCAGTACCGCTGCCGAAGCTGGCGACTGTGCCGTTGTTTCCATCACCTACGGTGATGTTGTATATGGGTCTTGTGCCAATCATTTGTTTTGCTGCTTCGGTAAGGTTTGTCTGGGGCGCAATGGTGATCTGTATGGTGCCGCTTGTTTGCTGTTGGATTTCTCTCAGCGCTTTTTGGTCAAAGGTGACTCTCACAGGGGCACCGTTGATTTCAAGGGTTGTGACGCCTGCACTCACAAGGCTGTTCAGGGCACTCTGTGTGAGGGTTGCTGTGAGTGCGGTTGTTTCCTCTGGCATGGTTACCTGCAGTGCGACTGCAACGCCGTTTGTGGTTTTGCCCTGGGCTTTGGCGTCTGCCTGGGCTTTAGAAATGGCGTCGGTGATGGCTTTATCGGGGATGGCTGCGCTGGCGGTGCCGTTTGCTCCGGCTGTGGCCGTGACAAAAGCCGCTGCGGTTATCGGTTGGTTCGGTTGATTGCCTGTGACGGTGGTTGTTCTTGTGGCACTGCTGCCGCCGGAACTTCCGCCAGAGGAGCCGCCGCCGCTTGTATAGGTAGTGACTGTCACGGTGCACCTTGCTGTGTAGCCGCCGTCGGTGGTTCTCACGGTAATGGTTGTGGTGCCGTTGCCAACAGCTCTTACTGTGCCGTTTGTGTCTACGGTGGCTACGGATGTGTTGCTGCTCTGCCATGTTACGGATTGATCTGTGGCATTGACAGGCGCGACGATGGCTGTCATGACTGCCGTTTTGGGTGTGGTGTTGCTGTACAGGGACAGGCTGTGTCTGTTCAACGTCACTCCGGTGACCGGTGTGACGCCAGCGGGAATATTCTCGTAGGTTGCCGTTATCTCCACTGCATTTGCTGGCATGGTGAAGGTGGTGCTTGCTGCCTTTGAATTTGCCAGGGTTATGCTGCCGCTTTGAATCGTCCACTCTTTGAATCGCTTACCACTGGGGGCGGTATTGGCGGTAATGGTCACAACTGCGCTTTGTGAATATTCGCCGCTTCCCGTTCCGTTAGTCACCGTTACAATGTTTTTGGGGGATTCCGTGCCGATATACACATATTTTGAAGCTGCCCACAGCGCCTCACACTCATCACGGGTCTTGGAAGAGAGCAGTGTGCCCTCGCCCGCAGGGGAAGGCTGGGTAGTATCCGTGTTGGTCCAGAATTTCAGCGCAGCGCCTGCAGTGTAATTCAAATCCGCCTCAAAAGCAACGCCACACCAGCTGCCTATAGCCGTCAGGGAAATAGCGTTACTCTCAAGGTTAAGATTATCAGCACCTTCAAACAGAAGCCCGACTGAGCCGGATGTGTAAACCTTAGCACCCTGTTTTAATGTCAGGTTATCACTAATATAGATTCCGCCGTAATTCAGGCTATCGGCATCAGCTATAACTGTGGCGTTCTCAACAGTAAGGTTTCGTGCATAAATCGATGAAGTGTTGTCATCTGTATCGCTGCCCAGTCTTGCCACAAGGGTGCCGTTTTGTATGGTGATTTCGTTCCCTTGGAGTGCTTCATTGTAATTGCCGCCTGTCATCAGTGTCAGGGTGTGACCGCCAAGGTCAATGGTCAGATTGCCTGAGCTATAGAGACACGTCCGAGTTGATGCTGGCTCATCAATAGTCACGTCTCCCGACAACTCCAGTGTTGCCATTTCAGAATCGAAATCATAAAAATCTATACTGCCTGCCCCATAGTCAGAAGTCAGGGTCAGGGTCTTGGTGGTAGCGTTCCAGCTGTAGCCAGTGCCGCTGAAATCGGTAGCCACTTTGTGTACTGTTGGCCCAAAGCTAAGGCGTGGTGCTCTTTCGGTAACCGTTAAACTCACAGGCACTGAAGCCAACATCACTGAAGTCGCATAGTCACTGCCTTTTCTGACTTCCAGTGTGGCTGTATAGGTGCCTGGAGAAAGGTCGTGGTATGGTGTTAAAGTGAATTCAGCCGACGCCTTCGGGGCGAGAGAAGCAGGTATGTTACTAACATTGCCCCAGACTCCGCCATTGAAAGAACGGATTATAAACAGTTCATTAAGCTCTGTATCCCCTGTATTCGTCATAGTGAATGTTTTTGCTTCGGCTTTATCAAGGTAGGAATAATAGCCATAACCATACCCTCTCTCCAGCGGGTCAAAGGTATAGGTTGATGGGTTCACCGTCAATACCGTTACACTGATGGTAAAGTCCTGTGTATAATCTGTACCGATTGCAATGCCATTTGTGATGGTGGCTGTTACCGTAACCGTACCTGCGGCTGTGGCAGATAGCGTGCTGTCGGTAATGGTGGCACCAGTGGTTCCCGCATCCTTAATGCTCCAGGAAATAGCCTGATTTGATGCGTTTGCAGGGGCAATCGTGCCGCTTAGATCAACGGAATCACCAATTCCCATTGTGTCCTGCACATGGGTAATGTCTGTAACCGGAACAAATTCTAACACCCTTACGGTTATCGTGGGTGGCGTTACACCATCTGCCAGTATCACATCTGCCGATAAATCAAGGGTTGGTGTCAAGGTATATTGACCTGCCGTGTTGCTGTCATAAACAGAATCATATACCCAGGTGGATACGGTTGCGGTAGAGGTTGAACTGCTGTTTACGGTGGCCGTTAAATCACCTGGAAGGGTTAACGCCTCCACAGGTGTGCCGGATGCTACTTCCTGTAAAGCTACCTCCTCCGCCAAATCTTTGAAAGCAGTAATTTCGTTTGTGGCATCTGCAAATGCTGCTATCGGCAGCATCGTAAACATCAGACACATCGCCATCAGCAAACTGCCCATACGTGTTCTTCTTTTACTCATATCTCGTATTACCTCCTTTTTTCTTTTGCACTCATGTTTACTTTATTCATTATGGTAATCTTGATTTAGGTGTTTATGTCATCCATTCGTATCATGGTTTGATTGTCTCTCTACTGGGTGCGATCAACGGCCAGCAGATCCATAAAGGTAGCGGCTGAAATCTCCAACACTTCATTGCCATCCCGGTAAAAAATCAGGCGGTATCCATCTGTTGCCACACTTCGGAAAACATCCTGATGACGCAGTAATCGAAATCGCACCGATTGCATGCGCCGGTGCATCATCAGACGAACCGTGCAGCCTGATTCCATTTCCACTTGGAGGCAGGCGTCTTCCATGGGTGTTACTGCACGAAAGATTCTGCTGTTTTGCATAATAAGCCTCCTTTCCAACTTTTTAGCGTGGCAGACTACCAGGCTTTCAGCATACTCCGTCTTTTGGGCGTTGGTATATCCCCCATCGGGTATTTATTTCAACATTAGCTTAAAAAATTAGCTTAAAAGGAAACATAAAAACGCCGTACAATTCGTGTACGACGTCTCTTCAAGGTAACTATGTTCCCCATTGGGTCTTTATTTTTAGATTTTTCCTGAATTCTTTAATTCTTGAAGCTGAACGCGGGAACGCATGCCCAGTTTATGAAAAATGCTTTTCATCGTTGACTTGACCGTTTCCTGTGAAATAAGCAATCGAGAAGCAATGTCCCTATTGGTTAACTCTCCGGCGGCCAGGTGTGCAACCTCCCGTTCCCTTGGCGTAAGCTGACCGTACAGGGTGGCTTTTCGGATTTTATCCACGCCCAACCTGTGGCGTGTGCATAAAGCTGTTAGTTTAGGTATGTGGGATTTCTTCTCTTGTAACTTTAGTAAGGGAGCCAGCATCTCGTCATATTCGGCAAAAGGAAGATAAATGTCGTCTGGCAGCGCAAGGGAAAGGGCACATTCCAATGCCGCTTCCGCTTCTTTCGGTTGCTCCAATCGGTGGTACGCAATGGCCATAAACAAATGAAAATAGACCTGAGGCAGGATAAAATGATGCTGTTCTACCGCAGGAAGCGCGCCTTGGGCAATCCCCAACAGCTTTGCATTGTGCCCTTGGTACAGCAGCCATCGCAGATATGTCAGCACGCCAAAAGGAATGGCTACATCGTATAAAATACGTGTGATTTTATTTAAATCCGTGAGCCATTCAGGTATGGCAGTCTCTCCAGCCAGAACGGAGACGAAGGACAGCGCCAAATCTGCCATTTTTTTTACAGCAGGCTCTGTACCATTTTTTCTTCTTTTCAGAATACTATTCTTAATGTTCTCAAAGCCCTCCGCATCTCCACGAAGCAACGCAATACGCAAGAGCGTCATTTCAGCGGCAATACATATGCTGTCTTGCTTTTGATTATCGGCAACGTAAATGGCCTTGTGGCACAGAACCTCGGCGACAGTGTCATCTCCCCGCATTAAAAGAGTTTCTGCCCGCATGGCACAATCTGCGCCGCTTCCGTGTCCCTCTGTTAAACGAACATAGTAGGGAAGGCATTCATCCATGCAGTCAAGTTCTTTATCAAGTGCTCCGCTGGCACTCCAAAATAAATACAGCACAGAGGGCTGGCCAAAGGACCAAGAGTCATTCCAGTCTTCACGATTGGAGTAAGGACCGCCCAATACTTCCCAGGCTTTTCGATGAAGCGCGCTCATTTTTTCAATGTCGTTAAAGGCGGTGAAAGATTCTAAAAAGGCAAGCTGTCCAATGAGTACCCGAGTATCCTCATCATTAAGCGCGTTTTTTTCAGGATTAGAAATGAGTTCATTAATCAGCAAACAGCCTTTTTCAAACGACGCATAGTTGCCCAAACGAAACAGCTCAAAGATAATCATGCACAACGTTTGAGGATAGCGAAGAAGAATGCTACTGTCACATTCTATAAATACCCTCTCCAGCACCGCTGCACTGCCAGCCTCCAGATACAAAGAAAAATCTTCGGCTTTAAGAGGGAGAGAAAGCAATGCTTCCAACTCACCGACCTCCAAATAACCGCATAGGGCGTAATAACGTTCACCTGCCACCGCGTAAGCATCAGCGGCCAGCTTTTGCATGTTGCGTATGACATTAGATGGCAACCCTTTAAGTTCCTGCTTCAGAAAGCTTTGCAATAAACTGTGCAGCGTATAGGAACCATTTTCGCGTTCGTAGTGGAGAAAAGAACCACTGCCAAGCAGCCGAAGAATACCTGCTGGAAGCGTCTTCTTTTCCAAAAAGACATGCGCCTGCTTCACAGTAAACCGTTGCAGCAAAGATACCGCCATAAGAAATTGTTGATCATCTGCCTCCAGGCGATTCCAGATGACAGCACGAATCAACGCGTCCATGCTGTCGCTTACTTCAAAATCTCCCTCCCGCAAGTAACGGATTAACTGGAGATTCAGCGCAGCAGCCCACCCCTCGGATAGCATCTGGAGCTTATCCAGTTCATCCTTAGACAGGGCAATCTCATTCGCACGAAAATAGGCGTCGGTATCCTCTTTTTGAAAAAAGAAGGTTTCATTCTGAACGAGCATCACCTGTTCTGCGGGTATTCCAACCATATCTATTGAATCAACGGTTTGGGTAATCACGACAATATGCAGGCCTGAACAACCGTGGCATGAAAGTGCGTGCAACATACGTTCGGGCAATTCACCTTGTATGTATTGAAAGTTGTCAAGTATGAGCCATGTATCTCCGTTGACTTCACACCCTCTCATTATATCCACAATATCCACAAGGTTTTCTTGTGTTGGATATTCCAAAGTCTCCAATTGCTTTGCCGCATGTTGGTCAATCTGGGAGAATGTTTTGCAGATACCCTTCCATGCTTTACGCAGCGGCTCTCCCATACAGGTGTACCAGCAAACCTGATGAGCGTAAGACTGGTGGAGGTATTCACTGATGACTGTGGTTTTTCCAAAACCGGAGGCCGCTTGCAGAACTATAAGTGGATAGTTCTTTATGCTTTTAAGGCGTTTTTGCAATGCGACCGGGATATAGATCGTCGGTTTGAGGCCTTGGATTTTATTCAGTGGCATAAATTTCCTCCCTTTGTCTGTGTTCAGATTAAATTTCCGCCCTCTCTGTAGTATACACCCTGCCTTATTGTTAAGCGCTAATTTTTAATTATACCTTAATCAGTAGAAGGTTGTGCCAAATTCCACTTCCTGTCAATCAACCTCTTCTGCCAAATCTTCAAAGGCAGTGATTTCGTTTGTAAAATCTGCAAATGCTGCTATAGGCAGCATCGCTAAGATCAGACATGTAGAAAACAGCAGGCTTCCGATTTGTTTTCTTGCTTGTTCCATGTTCGTTTCATTTTCAACATGGCCTCCTTCATTTCTGGATGGGTTACATCGACAGCCATTGCAGTATTTCTCCCAGCGCGATTCGGGGACCATCCTGCCAGAAAATGCTCTGGCCGTCGGTGTTTGGGCGGGGCAGTAACTCCAAGTCCCGCAGGCTATCGTAGCTGTGATCCGTTTTCGGCAGTCGCTGGATATCGAACAGGATCAGATGACCGTTGCTCAGCTCAATGTCCAGTGTCTGCCCGTCCACGATGTCCACCCGGGTTATTTGCAACATAAAGTATCACCTCGTTTCAGCTAGTTGCGTTTCTATGTTCCGGTGCATTAACCGGTCCATTGACCAGTACATTATAAGGGTACCGTAAAATGTTTTCTGTGTGTGAAAGGTCAAGAAATCTTATCTGTTTGAATTAACGCTTGCGACGTTTCTTTCTTCGCATAAACTATGGTAAAATAACATTCTAAGATTGAGGGGGATGTCATGAAAAGCGTAAAACTCTTGCTGATAGAGGATGAATCAGATGTGTTGGAAATCAACCGGGAGTATTTTGAAGGCAAAGGGTATGAAACCTTCTGTGCGGCCACCCTTGCAAAAGCACGGTTTCTACTGGAGGAACATGCCCCCGACCTGATTCTGCTGGACGTGATGATGCCTGACGGCTCAGGGTTTGATTTTTGCGCCGAGCTGCGGCAAAAAACAAACGCCCCCATCATCTTCCTGACATGCAGGGACGAAAATGAGAGCGTGGTAAAAGGTCTTTTGCAGGGCGGGGACGACTACGTCACGAAGCCCTATGATTTGAACATACTCAACGCACGGGTGGCCGCGCAGCTTCGCAGGGCCGGTATCATGACTGCCGGAAAAATTGAACTGCCCCCTCTGACCATTGATTTTTTATCTGGAGAAGCCACCCTTAATGGAGAACGCATTCCATTAACACAGAAGGAGTTGCAGCTTCTTGGCTGCTTTGCCCTGTTTGCAGGTCGACGGCTCAGCTTTGAGGAAATTTACCGCCGTGCATGGGGTGAGATGTCTCCCGGCGCGACAGGAACCATTAAGACTCACGTGGCAAATCTGCGCAAGAAACTGAAGCTGGATGACAACGGCTGGTTTGAGCTGGTAAGCTCCGGGAGAAACGAGTACATTTTCAGCAAGGTACGGTATTAGATTAACCGTCACGCACCGGCAGGGTGAAGAACAGGTGGGTGCCATGCCCTTCTTTACTTTCAATCCAGATTTCACCGCCGTGCTGTTCTACGATATGCTTGCAGATATATAACCCAAGTCCGGTGCCGGTATCTTGACCGCCGCCGGATTTTTGTTTTTTGCTGTACCGCTCAAAAATATGAGGAAGCCGTTCTGCCGCGATTCCAACGCCGGTATCTGACACACAGATGAGAATGTTGTCATTGTTCTTCTTTGCAGATATGGTAATCACGCCGTCTGCGGTGAAGCGCACTGCATTGGAAACAAGGTTGACAATGACCTGCGAAATTCGCGCCGGGTCGGCATCGATGGCGGGAAGTCCTCTTTCGATACGGATGTCCAGCCGGTTCCGGTTTTTGTTCAGGATCGGGTAATGGGTTTCAATGGCCGCATGGATGATTTCATCTGTATAGCAGCGCACTGGCTCCATGACCATACGCCCTTCTTCCATGCGGGTCACATCCAGAATCTGTCCCACCATCAGGGAAAGTCGCTCTGCCTCAGAGGAAATCAGCGTCATTCGGCGGGATACCTCGCTGCTGTCCAGCGTGTCAGGCCGCTCCGCAAGTTGCTTGGTGATCTGGGCATAGCCGGACACGACCGTCAGCGGCGTTTTCAGTTCGTGGGAAACATCACCTAAAAATTCTGTTTTCATCCGGTTCAGGCTTTCCAAAGCTGTATTCTCCGCTTCCAGCTTCTGCTCCATTTTTTTGGCTTCCCCCAGCACACGATTGTTCATTTGAAACAATGACACCGACTGTGCCAGCACGAACACCAGCATCGCAATTTCAGATATGGGGGTGTTGTCCCGGGCACCGAACAACTCGCTATACATCATAATGTCGGAAAGGGCTGCCAGGAAAAAGACCGCTATGCCAAACATCGCAACTGCCTGTTCCTTATTAATCGAGTTGCGCATTTTCCAAAACAAACCGGCAATTCCCAAGGCAATACACATCACAAGCAGTATTTGATACACGATCAATCCTGAAGTGTAAAAAATGGAATCTCCAAACAGCACACACACGCCGTAAAGGCAGGAGCCGAGAATCGCCGTGTATTGAATGCCCCGCAGAAATTTCCCGGTGGCATACTGTCCAAGATACAGTGCAAGAAAAACAGACAGCAGGACCATGCTCAGGTATTCCAGCATAAAAGAGAGGTTTCCGGGAATGGGGAAATAAATCCAGGCCTGACTTTGCAGGCATTCGCGCAGTGCCATGACGAGGCAGGCAAGCGCAAAATACAAGGTTTCCCGGGTGCGGGAGAGCATCAGGTAAATGCCCAGCAGCAAGACAGATGCACACAAAAACGCGCCCATAATGACAATTCCCTTTATCCGACCAAAAAAGAAGGGATCAGGCACTGTTCCACCTTTGCTCAGGCTCAGTTCTGCGAGGGATGCGCCCCGCTTGGCATGGTAAAAATGCGCGCTGTGAAGAATTATGTCCATGTCACCGTTGACCGCCGCTGCATGAAAGGTGATGTTGTTTTCCCAAACCTCTGTATCTTGCTTGGTGGTGCCGGGTTGCCCGGTTTGTGCTGCGAACCTGCCGTTGACAATCACCCGCATGGCATGGCGGCCGGAAAGGGTGAACGTCAGGGCATAGGTATCGCTGGTATCGGGAAGCTTGAGAACAAAGCGCTGAGAAAGATATTCGGCGCGTATTTTCTCAAGGTTATCAACACTTTCGGGAACAACGTCATCAGCGTTCGTTGAAGTGAGGTATGTATTGGGGTAGTAAACTGTACTGGGAGCCAGTCGGATGACCGTTTTGTCAAAGCTGGTGATGCCCGTCAAGTCATAGATGCCGTCTCTCTCGGAAATAACAACGTTGTTGAGTGCCTCCCCTGTCAACCAGGTTAAACTGGTTAGATTAGCCAGTGCCGTCAGTGCTGCCGTTGTAAGAAGGGCCGCTAATACGATAGCCAAAAGCTTATGCTTATAAATCATACTTTTGATACGCAGCATCTCCTTCTTTAACCGGTCAATCTTTCCGGATGCTTTTTCATGGTTAGATAGATTCGTCTGTTCTCCGGTTGGAAGAAACCGTCTTACGATGGGCTATTTCATTGAAGAAAAGTTCCCTGACGATGGCGTTCGGTACATCGTCATCCTTCACGCCATAGGCACGGTTTTGCGCCTGCTTAATACCCTTCATCCTGCCGCTGAAAATTTACTGTGTTTTTTGCCACATAAGCTTCCATAACCCCCTCAGGGGTAAGGCCCAGCTTGACTGCCAGAGCCATAAATTCCTGGAACAATTGATGGTAATTTTCAGCAGAAGTTTCTCTTTCAAAGTAGGTAGCTGCCCGGTAAACCCGCTGAAACTGGTCGCAGGAATCGACGGCCGCCGGCACTTCTTCCAGTTGATCAAACCGGTACCCCAGAGACAGTCCCAAACTCAGAAGAAAATGCAGTCCGTCCACATATTCCTCCAGGATCACCGAGGGGGGAGACGGGGGCTTCAGGCTCCAGAATTTGAAGCAACGGGTTTCGTTGGCCAGTTCTCCCAATTCCACCTGAAAAGCCAGTATTTTTCGACCAGTGAGGTCTTCCGCTTCAAGGCGGTGATTTTGTTGAATGTGTTTGTCAAGTTGTGCCTGCATGTCAAATAGATGGTTCCAGTTCAAAGCAGCTTCCTCCTGACAGTTGTGATTACTTGAAACATTTCCTGTTTATGCCAACGCTCCATAGATCCGCAGTGTGTCCGCCACCAGTGCCGCTTCTTCGTTTTGAAGAGGCATCAATGGGCGACGCGGAATACCACCGGTATAGCCCAGCAGGTCCGCTGCTGTCTTCAATGCTGAAACGCCTTTTCCCCGGGTAACCAGATGATTGATAGCCAGCATTTTCAGCTGTAACTGCCTGGCTTCTTCCAGGTCTCCGGCATGAAATAAATCCATCAGCCGGCAGCATTCTTGAGGCAGAATATTGGCCAGGGCCAGGGTGGCTCCCTGGGCACCCAAAGAAAGGGCCGGCAGCAGATACCCTGCATTTCCGGCAAAAACTGCAAAATCAGGTGCCGCATCCCGAATTATCTCTGCCAACTGAACAATATTACCGGAGGTATCCTTTATGCCCTGGATATTTTCATGCTGGGACAGTCTGGTCACCAGTGCCGATCCCAGATTCAGTCCCGTATTGGCAGGCATATTATACATCATAACTGGGACCGGGCAGGCGTCGGCCACATCGGTGAAATACTGATAAAGAACACTCTCATTCATGCTCCCTGTATAGTAATGAGGCGGTAGCACCAGCACGGCATCTGCTCCCAGCTCGGCCACCCTGTGACTAAAACGAATGGTTTCCAGCGTCGACTCACAACTGGTTCCCACAATGACTTTTTTGTTCCTGGGAAAATGACTGATGCAAAATGCAGCCAGTGCTTCCTTTTCCTCCTGAGTCAGGTAGACAAACTCGCCATTGGATCCCAACACCACAATTCCAGATAGGTCTGTCGCCGCCCAGCGGCTTAAATTGTGGGCCATTCCCTCATAATCAATGGTTTCATCTCGTGTAAAGGGTGTGAGTACCGGTGTGTAAATGCCGTTGAACATGAAGCTCCCTCCTTATCATCCGACGCCCTTGTTGATGCTTCTTCTTCAGCATACCTTATTTCTTCCAAAAGAAAAACCCTTTTACCGGGCACTTCCGATAAAAGGGTTTCGAGTTGGACAATGACAGAACCAATTAACGGTTCAGGTTAAGTCTAATACCAGCCGCGGAGTTTCATGGCATCGGCCACACGCTTGATGGACATCATGTAGGCAGCGGTTCGCATATCCACCTGATGTTCATTCATCAGTGCCCAGATATCATCAAACGCCTTGTTCATGCTCTTTTCCTGTTTTTCCTGAACTTCTTCAAAGGTCCAGTTATAACGCATCAGGTTCTGTACCCACTCGAAGTAAGAAACGGTAACACCACCGGCATTGGCCAGGATATCAGGAATCACCAGGATACCCTTTTCATTCATGATTTTGTCTGCTTCAGGTGTGGTGGGGCCATTGGCACCTTCACACACAATTTTGGCTTTAATATCGTTGACATTGTCTGATTTAATGACATTCTCAAGAGCGCAAGGCATGAGAATATCCACATCCAGCGTCAGTACAGCGTTGCGGTCCAGTTCTTTCTGTGCGCCGGAGAATCCGGTGATCACTTTGGTTTTATTCTGCTGGGCATATTCCATAACGGCTTTAATATCGAGGCCGTCTTCATGGTACAGGGTGCAGGATACATCAGAAATGGCAACAACCTTGGCACCCATTTCCTCCATGTACATGGCCGCGTAGGAACCTACGTTACCAAAGCCCTGAATGGCAACGGGCATCCCCTTCAGATCCATGCCTTTCTTTTGGGCTGCATAGCGGGCCATAATGGCAACCCCAAAGCCGGTAGCTTCTGTACGCGCCAGTGAACCATAGTAGCTGACGGGCTTTCCTGTGAAAACGCCGGGCTCAAAACGGCCGGTTGTTTTTTCATATTCGTCAACCATCCAGGCCATAATCTGTCCAGTGGTGCCTACATCAGGTGCTGGAATGTCAATCTTTTCGCCAATGATAGGGGCAATGGCACGGGCATATCCTCTGGAAAGTCTTTCCAGTTCACCTTCTGACAAATCGTAAGGGTTCACGATGATTCCGCCCTTACCGCCGCCGTATGGAATGCCGACAACGCCGCACTTGAATGTCATCCAGGTGGATAGTGCCTTGACTTCGTCTCTGGTAACATCCTGATGAAAACGTACGCCGCCTTTGAAGGGACCTACTGCATCATTGTGCTGTGACCGGTAACCGATGAAAGTACGAATGGAGCCATCGTCCATTTTCACCGGGATGGATACCTGAAGAACGCGAATGGGGTTTTTCAGAATTTCGTACACTTCAGGCGGGGTTCCCAGTTTGTCACACGCTGCTTTCACTTGCTGCTGTGCGATTTCAAACGGGTTAAGGGTTTTTTCGGCCATTTGACTGCCTCCTCATCATAAATGATTATTCTTGTTCAGGTGAATCTTCCTCGTTGCAGTTGCTCCCCAGAAAAGTGCATAACCTGAAAACGTTTTCATTGTCAAGGAAGAACCGGACTCATTTTCAGTCTATTTGAACTTTTCCAACAGTGAAGCTTTTGCAATTCCTTGTTTTCACCTGTGTTGATCACTTGAATTATATCACACTCATTGAAAAAGTGGTAGTTTTTTCCCCATTATTTTGGGGAGATCGATATTTTTTTATCAATTATGACGAATGACGGGCTGTTGCCATTTTCCACTGCGATACATCAGCCATCCCATGAAACAAATCAATGCATTGCTGATGACCATGGCATACCAGACGCCGTGAGACCCCAGGGATGTCCATCTTCCAAGCAGGAGAATCAGCGGGATTCTGAACACCCAAAGCCTCCCCATATCCATCATCATGGCGTAAAGGGTATGGCCTGACCCCTGAAAGGTACCCAGCAGTATTTGAAAAATGGCCATTAATGGCAGTGTCAACGTGATCAGACGGGTGTAGTCAAGACTTTGTTTTAAGACTTCCGGATCATTTTTGATGAAAGCTCCCACCACCAGATCGGCGGCCAGAAAGAGAATGATTCCGCCCAGACTCATGATGGTGATGGATCCCAGCGCCGCCGTTCTCACTGCCCGGCGTGCCCGCTCCGGCTGGCCGGCTCCCAGATTTTGACCCACCAAGGTGGCCAATGCTGTTCCAATCCCCATCACCGGCATGATAATCACCATGGAAATCCTGTTTCCAATACCAAAAGCTGCCAGGGTTCCTTCTCCATAGCCAATGACAAAGGCATTGAGAATGATGAATCCGAAGGCTGAAAATGACTGGCCGGTGGAGGCAGGTAATCCAATCCGAACAATTTGCGTCAATATGCCGCTGTCCATCTTCAGGTCTTTTCCCCTCAACCGAATACCGTTGCCCTGACGAAAAAGGCTGTAAACAGCATAGACTGCAAAAAGAGTTCGCGAGAACACCGTGGCCGCTGCCACCCCCCGAATGCCCCACCCTAAAAAAAGGATGGCAATTGGATCCAGGACAATGTTCAGCAACACACCGGAAACATTCAGTACCATTGGGGTATATGTATCTCCCTGTCCCTGGCGGATGGCATTGAACACAAAAAAAGCAAAGAGGGCAGGCAGTTCCCACAGCATGATTTGAACATACTGAAGAGCGTAGACATACACAGCTCCCTGTGCACCCATCATGCGGAGCACCCAGGGAGCCGCCAGGGTTCCCATGAGACTGATTGCCACTGCCATCAGCAGGGCAAAGGTGAGCAGCTGCCCTGCCACTTTCGTTGCCTGTGCAGGGCTGCCAGCGCCACTGAACCTTGAAATTAGCGCTGTGCCGGCAATGTTGACACCCATTCCCAGGGAAAGGGTAAAATAGAGCACAGGGAAAACCAAAATAATAGCTGCCAATTCTGAAGTTCCCAGATAGTTTCCCACCCAGTAAGTATCTGCCAGGCTGTACAGCATCTGTACAAAGTTATTGAACATGAGGGGGAGGGCCATGGTAATGAGAATTTTTGGCAGTGATCCGGATAATATCATGGCCCTTTTATCATTGATTTCCATGAAGTCGCCTGCTTTCCATAATCATCATAACATGAAAACGCCTTCCCCATTATACCATAATACAGACACTTTGGCCTGTGATTGTCTTTCTGCGAAGGACTTTCAACGAAAGTCCCTTCACCAGATTTGACCTTGCATGGTAGAATCAATACAGATGGTATCCTTTCGGGAGCCATACTCGTTGTGTTGGAGGCATGTATTATGAAAAAACTGGAAAACATTGAAAAAATGCAGCAATTTTCCTTCCAGGCCCGAAAAAAAAGCCACATCATTGGCCTGGTGCCCACCATGGGGGCCCTTCACCAAGGCCATCTATCTTTAATCCAGGCAGCCCGTCAGGAATGTCATGAAGTGGTGGTGAGTATTTTTGTGAATCCCACCCAGTTTGGCGAAAACGAAGATTACGAACGTTATCCCCGCGATTGGAATCAGGACTGTTCTCTGGCGGCCGCCGCCGGTGCCACGGCTGTCTTTTTGCCCAGTGCGTCAGACATATACCCCCCCAGCTATCAAACCACCCTGCATCTGGATTCTTTGACCCAACATCTCTGCGGCGCTCATCGCCCCGGTCATTTTGATGCTGTAGCCACTGTTGTCTGCAAGCTGCTGAATATCGTCGCACCTCATCGTGCTTATTTCGGTCAAAAGGATGTTCAACAGCTGCGCGTCATTCAGCAAATGACCGCTGATCTGAACATGAACGTTGGCATTGTCCCCATGCCAACTCTCAGAGAATCAGACGGTCTTGCCATGAGCTCCCGCAACGCTTATCTCTCCCCTTCAGAACGCCTGGCCGCCGGCATCATTTACCAGGCATTGCTGACAACTGAACAGGCGGCACAGGCTGGTGAAACATCGCCACTGATCCTTCAACAGCTGCTGCTGTCGCATTTGGTCTCCGAACCACTGGTTCATGTGGAATATGCCGCCGTTGCAGATCCCGTCACGCTGACACCCCTTGAACAACAGCAGTCATCCATGCTGCTGGCTGTGGCCGTGCGCATTGGTGATACCCGGTTAATTGACAACTTGCTGATCAACCTTCCCTCCTGCGCAGGTTTTACGAAGTGACTTCTTCTCCCAGCAGCTCCCGCTGTTTTTTCTTGCTGAGGGAGCTGACAATCAGCTCATGGGACATGTCAATCATTTGCCGCAGCACTTCACTTGGCACCTGACCGTCCAGATCCACTGAATTCCAATGTTCCTTGTTCATGTAGTACCCCGGGCGAATTTCCGGATAAGTGGCTCTCAGATGCTGTCCAAAGGACGGCTCACATTTCAGCGTGAGGATATGCCGTCCTTCATTGTCATGTCCCAGCATGCCGAACATTTTTCCACCCACCTGGTAACGGTCAACACCCCATTCTTCCTTATAATCTTTTTCTGCAGCCGGCCGGCCCAGACAGTAGGCGTCCAGCCATTCGTATGTTTGTTTCATGATGCGCCTCCTTTTTCTCCGTTGATGATTGATCGACAGCACAGCGTGCTTACTGATTACCTGCTTCCATTATCCCCTGATTCTCATTTTTCATCAAGGTGTCTTTTCATACGTATTCATTTCCATAGCAAAAAAAGTGCCCTCAATAGGGCACTCAGACTGTAGACAAAATAAGATGAAGACAAGGGATTTGGTAAGGGACAACCTTGGAAATCTTGTCAGTGTTTTTTCGAAAAGGAGAGAAAACCGCCAGCGCCTGCTGTTTGAGCGCAGCGAGTTCAGGTGCTGTTTTCGAGACTTTCGACTAAAAACACACAAGATTGGAATCAGCTGGCCAGTCCAAATCCCTTTGTCTTCAGCCTCAGTGCCCTCAATAGGGCACTCAATGTGACAGGCAAGGCACTTTGGTCAGGGCAACTCCTTGCCGGGCTTCTTGCCTGTATCGTATGATGCCGGTGGCCGAAAGCATGCCATGACCTGAAGCTTCTTTTTCTGTTAAACTGTTTTGATACACTGAATCAATGCTTCTGCATATGTTTCCGGCTGGAAGAACAGGGCTTCGTGGCTGCCCTGCAGTTCGACCACCGGTGCTTCTCCCAGGCTTTGGAACATGCCCACAAAGGCACCCGGCGGCAGCGACAGATCTTCAGTGCAATACAGCAATACCCGGGGTGTCTCCAGTTGCGCAAAGGCATTCGCTTCAATGGGTGTATCGAAGAGTGCCAGCGGCTGGGGAACCAGGTGGCTGATTAAACGATTCTGCTCTTCTTCTGAAACACCACTGGCCAGCGCCCCCCGAATGAAATCCTCCATTAACGGAATACTGTGATCCGGTGTCGCCAATGCCATTTGCTTAATTCCCATGGCCATTTCCTGATCGGGAATCATATCAAACTGACTCTTTCCCTGGGGCAGAATCCATGCATTGTTAAAGACTATTTTGCCGATTTTATCCGCCACCTTCGGTGCAGTCATCTGAATCACATGCCCGGCACTGGAATGTCCCACCAGCACCGCCGGTTCTGGCTGTTCCTCCAGTTTTTCCACCAAAGGTTTGATTGCCTGTTCATAAGTAATTCCTTTTCGATCGTCTTCAGGTCCATTGCCGGCCAGCGTCACCGCTTCTGCCTCATATCCCTTCTCTTTCAGCGCTTTGATAACACCTTCCCAGCAAGAAGCATTGTGCCATGCGCCATGAACCAAAATGATTTTCTCCATGATTTTCTCCTCCTTTTTTGATGATTCCTTTTGACGATTTTGGCAGTTCCTACAAAAACCTGCCGCCCGTCATCAATGATCCCTTTTTCAGTTCAAGCACCATCACATTCACCTGCTGTGTATCGATATCCAGAACCGTCCCCATGGCAGCCGCCACAGATTGCATCACTTTCTGACGCTCTTCCAGCGACTTGCCCTCCAGCCAGTAAACCATTGCCAGAGGCTGCCTGCCGCCTTCATGAAACCAGTCCTCCTCCGGGATTTCTTCACCCGTCACCGTCAGTCTCTCCACCGGCCAGTCCATGGCGGCGGCCACCTGAAGAGCCACCTGTCGCAGAACGTGTTTCTCCCGTCCCAGCTTCATCTTCTCCGGTCCCAGCTTCAACTGAATCAGGGGCATGATTTCCACCTCCATCTCCTGTCAAAATCCACCTTGCGTCAGCGTGAAAAATGCAGGAACATCTTCACCCTCATACTGATAACGGCGTTATAATCCTTTGTTTATATCAGCAATAACTATGCCAACATCATGTGTCTGGGAGTGATCTCCTATTCGGCCTAAAAACAGGGTGGTTTTCCTGCCACAATCAGCCTTGGCACCCATTCATCTTTTTCGCAAAAAAAGAACCCGGGTCACGGATTCATTTTCCTGTTTTCTGATTGTTCCAGATGGGAACAGTTCTATTTTGATTAATGGTTCTTCCTCACATCTTTTCAGCCTTTTTCGCCGGTGTTCCGAATGGGATCAGTGTCAAAAATGGTGACAGCGGTCGCACTCACTTCACACTTCCTCCCTGGTATCTTTTATTATTCGATAGAGGGTGGGTCTGCTGATTCCCAAGCGTCGGGCGGCTTCACTGATGTTTCCGTCACTTTCCTTCAGAACCTGCCGGGCCATCTGTCTTTCAAGATGGTTCAACAGCTTTTTCCCGTCGCCGGCAGGTGTCCATTGAATGGCGCCCTGGTTCCCAGCGGTCGTCACACTGCCGGCTTCAGCCCCTCGGTTGAGCCAAGCCGAATGATATCGGATGATTTCCGGCAAATCCGAAATGGTGATCTCATCATTCTGACAGGTGATCAGTAGTTGTTCCATCAGATTTTTCAACTGCCGCACGTTTCCCGGCCACGGGTAATGACATAAGCAGGATATGGCTTCTTCTGTCAATCGGGGTATGGCCCGTCCCATTGTCTCTGCCAGTTGTTTCAACAGCACCTCCATCAGCAGGGGAATATCCTCCCGCCGGTGCCGGAGTGGCGGTATTGCAATGTCATATCCTCCAATTCGATAGTAAAAGTCTGCCCGCCAAACACCTTCAGCCAGGGCCTGTTCCCCGGTTATTTTAGAAGCACTCACCAGTCTGAAATCAACCGGCCGTTCTTCTGTTCCACCCACGGGGAGTATCTTTTTCTCCGCCAGGCAGCGAAGCAGCATGACCTGCACTGTGGGCGACAGGCTTTCCAGTTCATCCAGAAACAAAGTGCCGCCATGGGATGCTTCGATGAGACCGGGTTTTCCGACAGACCGGGCTCCGGTAAAAGCACCCCTTCCATAACCAAAGAGAGTGGTTTCTGCCAGTGTTTCCGAAAGCGCCCCACAGTTTATCGCAATCAACGGCCCTTTTCTGCGAGCTGACAGCTGGTGAATCACCTGGGCTGCCACTTCTTTTCCCACGCCGCTTTCACCAGTAAGCATTACCGGCAGCTCGCTCTGGGCAACAGCAGCCAGCTTCTCCTTCACAACTTTCATCTCATGACTGTATCCCACCAGTTGATTCAGGGGGTTGGGCATTTTCGGCGGATCAGGTGAAGACGTCATTAACTGAACACCCTGCCAGTAACGGGTTTTATTTCGATCATATTCCAACCAGCGCCAATGTTGATAAAGATCTGCCACGCACCGCAAAAAGGGGAGCACCATGACCGGCTGGTGTACATCCAGGCTGGAGGCCCCCACTGCACCGGCAATATGTCCCCTGCCGTCTCTCAAGGGCGCAGCGGAACAGCTGAAGGCATGAAACCAGCTGTGGTAGTGCTCATACCCTGCAAGACGGACAGTGGCGGCTTCCCGCATGGCCAGGGTCACCGCATTGGTGCCGCTCATATCTTCCGTCAACTGTCCCAGAAAAAGAGAGGATACCCCCAGTTGATCCGCCATGGATGACGGAAATTGGTGATTTAATGGTTCAATAAAATTTCCCTGATTGTCATAGACAGAAAGCACCACCCGGTTCTCATCTGCAAACTCGCCGATGGCCTTCAGTGTTTCTGCAGGTCGGCGTCGGCTCCTGGTGATCCGCAGGGCTGCCACTTCCTGCCCTGGAACAAATCCAGCCTGAATCTTTCGATTTTCCCAGGGGTCCACACCCCTTTCACGGCAGTTTTGCCAAGAAGCCAAAACTACCTGTGGCACACTTGGCTGGTGAAGGTGCCCCGTTCCAATAAACTGTTGCCAGGCAACAGCTGTTTCTTTCAGGTGCTTATCTTGAGCCATGGGAATTCCTCCGGTACAGTGACGGTTCTCCATTTGTACTGCTTTGTTCCACTATACCTGTCAGTGGCGGTTCATGTCAATGCAGTGACAATCTTGGATTTTGCCTGAAGTTTCCCATCGACATTCATACGATCCCATGAAATTCCAATACCCGATTTTTCACCGAATCTGAAATCGTCCAACAGATGACTGCATCATCGCTGCCAGCTTTGCCAGGTTGTTACCTGCTTCGGCAATTTCTCCCATGGCAGCCGTCTGCTCTTCCACAGAAGCAGAGGCTTCTTCTGTTCCCGCTGCATTCTCCTGTGAAATGGCCGATAGATTCCCGGCGATCATAACCAGAGATTCTTTCTGCTGCTCCATTTTTTGACTGGATTCATTCAGGGTTCCCACCACCCGTTGCATTTCTGTCAGTGTGGTTGAGATGCCCTGAAAACCATTGCGCACTTCATCCACGTAAGCTGTTTGTTCCCGGGTCTTTTCAGTGGCACTTTGAATGGTCCCCACCGTTTGCTCCATTTTTTGTGTCAGTTCGTCAATGACAGCTGCAATTTCACCGGTGAACTGATTTGACTGTTCTGCCAGTTTTCTGATCTCTTCTGCCACCACCGCAAATCCTCTGCCGGCTTCTCCCGCCCTGGCCGCTTCAATGGCTGCATTCAGTGCAAGGAGATTGGTTTGCTCGGCAATGTTATGAATCATCTGGCTTGCCTGGCCAATTTTATCCACACTGGCACTTGTTTCGAGAATCATTTCCCTGGCTTCGTCACCCGCCTGACCACTTTGGTGAGCCTTTTCAACCAGCTGATCTACTTGCAACAGTCCATTTTGCTGCACTTCCAGCGCATCACCGATGGTTCTGTTCATAACGCTCATCATTTGACGATTCTCTTCGATACACTCTCCCAGTATATTGATACTGGTCACACTGCGTTCCGTTTCCTGTGCCTGGTCATCCGCTCCCCGGGCAATGTCTTCAATGGTTTTAGCCACTTCGGCTGCTGCAACAGAGGTTTCAGTACCGGCCTCGCCAATATGCACCGAAGCTGTGGCAACACTTTCAGAAGCTGTTTGGATTTCTGTCATCGAATCGGTGATGGTCTCAAGAAATCGATTCAGATCATGCATCATTTCACCAATTTCATCCTGCGCTTTCACTTCGATTCTTTCTGTCAGATTTAACTGCTCCGAAATCATGCGCAGTGTCGTTCCTGCATTTTTTAGCGGCCTGATGACAATAATATGCAGCAAAATCAAAATCAAGCCTGAAACCACCACCAGATTGATCACTGTCGCCACCACCAGAGACATTTCACCAGTCACCAGATCTCCCACAGCATCATCCATTCGCTGAACTACCCGGTTGATGAAGGCGGCTATGGTGGGGCTGATGAGCAATGCCAGAATCACCCCTGTTAAAAATTTGGCTTTGATGCCAATTTTGCGCTTGAAGAGACCTGTCACCCTTTTTGAATTTGCCTGTAACTGTTCTTTTTTCTTGTTCCTCATTTTATTCCTCCTTTATACTTACACTCCAATGTACTTACACTCCAGATGCCTACATTTGTCAGATCCGTTTCTGCAACCTCTCATAGCTAGTTCAAAATATGCGAATATCGTTGCTGCATACCTGCAAAGATTCCAAATGCCAAATATAGTACTAATGGATTAATTCTTTAAGAATTATTATAATTCTTTTTGTTACTTGTGTCCACTTACCCCAACCATTAATATTCGAGTAAAGAGGTGGTCAAATGAAACTTAGTACACATCTGGTCGGCCCGCGCATTCGCTTGCTTCGGGAGGAAAAGCATATTTCACGCGAGACATTAGCGGAGGTCTTAAAGCTATCAGAATCATACATCGGGCTGGTGGAAAGAGGCGCCCGCGGCATTACCCTAGAGAACCTGATAACTATCGCAAATTACTTCCATGTGACACTTGATTATTTTGTGGTGGTTGCTCCTGCCGGTAAATCAGCCGAAAGACTCCACCAGCTCTCCGGATTAATCGATGCATTACATGAAGATCAGTTCGATCTGGTGCTCCGTCTGGTCAATGACCTGAGCCGCTATTTTTATGCAGACGCACCTGGCAAACAAAATTAGGGCAGACGCACTCATTTTCCTGGGCCTCCCCCCATCTCCTCCATCACGACAAATCGCTTGTTCCAGGAAACGTTTTCCCTTTTCCGGAAAAGTTTTTTCCCAAAAAAATGTTGACAAGTCTTCTCATCCGTATTAGAATTCATTTAAGTTTTTCTTGCAGCACCTAAAAACTGAATCGTAAAAAACTCTTATCTAGAGTGGTGGAGGGACTGGCCCGATGAAACCCGGCAACCGTATCTGATCATTGATCAGGTAAAGGTGCTAATTCCTGCGAAACGTTGTTTCGGAAGATGAGAGAGACAAAACTCCTATGTGTGTTTGGCTCTCTGTCTTTGGCAGAGAGTTTTTTATTGTTCAAAAGGAGGGAGTCGCCACCATTCAAACAGCCAGTGATCCACTTAACAGCCAAAAAGAAGTCATCTGTCTTTTGGCTGCAATGACAGGGCATTTGCTCAGATAATTCTTTCGCAGAATCACCGAAAGCTTATTGCCCCCACCTAAACTGATGCATGACATTTCAAACCAAACAGGAGGAATAACACTGATGAAAAAAATTCAATTAACCTTACTTGCGCTTGTCATTTTACTGTTACTGTCCGGCTGCGGCAGCAGTGATGCCGCCGTCACCCCGCTGGACCCTCAGCATCTGATCGTTGGTGTGACTGCAGGACCCCACGAAGAGATTCTTGAAAAGATTAAGGAAATTGCCGCCAGGGACGGTGTGGAAATTGACATTCAGGTCTTCACCGAGTACGTTATGCCCAACATCGCTTTGGCAGAGGGAGAACTGGATATCAACAGTTTTCAGCATCAGCCCTATTTGGATAATTTCAAAAGCGAACGCAACCTGGAGCTGATCGATGTTGCCAGCACCGTTATCTTCCCCATGGGGATTTATGCCACCGAATATGGCAGTGTGAGTGACATTCAGCAGGGAGATCTCATCGGCCTGCCCAACGACCCCACCAACGGTGCCCGGGCACTGATTCTTTTAGAAAGCGCTGGCCTGATCACTCTGACAGAAGGTATTGGCGTTGCTGCCACCGTTATTGACATCGAAGAAAACCCCCTTGACCTGCGTTTCATCGAACTGGAAGCTTCTCAGATTCCCCGGCAGCTGGATGAACTGGCCGCAGCCGCCATCAATGCCAATTTCGCCATCGAACACGGCTACGTACCCACAGAAGACACTATCTTCCTTGAATCCGGTGATTCTCCCTGGGTGAATGTCATCGCCGTGAGAACCGGCCATGAAAATGACGATGCAGTGAAACAGTTTATTGAATACTACCATCTGGACGAAGTGCGCCAGTTCATTGATGAACATTTTCAAGGGTCGATCATTGCTGCCTGGTAAAGAACGGCAGCAAGCTTTTACAACAGGAGGAAAGGGCTGGTTTTGTTGATTCAGTTGCATCAAGTATCCAAAACATTTCAATCTAACATTCAGCAGGTGGAAGCCCTTCGGGAAGTCTCTCTTAAGGTGAATCCCGGCGAAATCTATGGCATCATCGGCCACAGCGGCGCTGGAAAAAGCACACTGATCCGCATTGTTAACCTGCTGGAGAAGCCGACTTCCGGTCACATTGACATTAACGGTGTTGATTTGACCAGGCTTTCCCCAAAAGAACTCAGGGAAATCAGGCGTTCGGTGGGTATGATCTTTCAAGGTTTTAACCTGTTGAAAACCGCCACGGTGGAAGAGAACATCGCCCTTCCTCTGCGCCTCACCGGCCTCTCTCATCAGGAGATTAGCCAGCGGGTGGAAAAATACCTGGCAGTGGTTGGGCTGACAGATAAAAAACAAGCCTACCCCGCCCAGCTGTCCGGTGGTCAAAAGCAGCGGGTGGCCATCGCCCGGGCGCTGTCCCACGAACCGAAAATATTGCTCAGTGATGAAGCCACCAGCGCCCTGGACCCGGAAACAACCGAATCCATTCTGGATCTGCTGTTGAGCATTAACCGGGAGTTCGGCATCACTATTCTTCTGATCACTCATGAAATGAATGTCATTCAGCGAATTTGCGACCGGGTGGCTGTGATGGAACATGGAAGTATTGTGGAGGAGGGAAGTCTGCTGGAAGTCTTTTCTGATCCCAGACACCCCACCACGAAAAAATTCATCAACAGTCAGTTCCCTCAAAGCGCCCTGTCACTGCTTTCCGTTGATGAGCAGGATGGCCAGCCGGTACTGGAACTGTCTTTCGTGGGCGCTGTCACCGACCAGCCCATCCTGGCAGAAGTCTCCAAACAGTTTCAGGTTTCCCCCAACATTTTGTCTGGGAATATTGTTCCCCTGAAAAATGCTCATTACGGCAAGCTTATTGTTCAACTGCTGGGTGATCGGGAGGAAACGGCAAAGGCTGTGGCCTACATCAAATCCACCGGTGTGAAGGTGGAGGAATTAAAGGGAGGTGAAGCTCATGCAAGCCTTTTATAGCCGTTGGGGAAACGTCATTTTCAAGGCAACCATCGAAACCTTTCAAATGGTCACCATCGCCATGTTTTTTGCTGTTCTCATCGGGCTTCCCCTGGGTGTCCTCCTCACCCTAACCCGCAAAAACGGAAGTCTGGAAAACCGATGGGTTTATCAGGGACTAAACACCCTCATTAACCTGATCCGCTCCATTCCTTTCATTATTCTTCTCTTTTACATTTTGCCCTTTACCAAGCTGCTGGTGGGCACCTCCATCGGCGTGAAGGGAGTTATTGTACCCCTGGTGGTTCATACCGCCCCCTTTGTGGCCCGGCTGATGGAATCTGCCCTGCTGGAGGTGGACCGGGGAGTGGTGGAGGCCTATGAGGCCATGGGGGTCAGCACCCCCAAAATCATCTGGTACGTGATTATTCGGGAGGCCCGCCCGGCCATTGTGCTGGGGCTCACCATGGCCATTATCGCTCTCATTGGTGCCACCGCCATGGCCGGCTTGGTGGGAGCCGGGGGTCTGGGGAACCTGGCCTACAGTTATGGTCACCTGCGTTACGAAGTGTCGGTGATGCACACCACAGTACTGCTGCTGATTGTTCTGGTACAGTGCCTCCAGTCGTTGGGCAACCACCTGGCAACCCGCCTTCGGAAAGAGTAACCCATCGCAAAACGAGAGCCGGCTGAAATCAGCCGGCTTTTATTACCAGGTTTCCCAACGAACGATATCAGACAGTTTTTTTCGGGGAGTGGGAGCAGGCGCATGGGCCGGATAACCCACCGTGATCACCGCCACCACATATTTGTCGCCGGGAACTCCCAATACCGGTCGAATCTCCTCCTGGGTGAACCAGGCCACCCAGCATGTTCCCAAGCCTTGATTTTCAGCCTCCAGCACCAGATGTTCCGTCGCAATCGCCGTGTCCCTGATCACTTGCTTCAGTTCATGCTGGGGACTCTCCTCTGTCAGCACCACCTCCGGGTGGCCGGTGATCCGACTGGAAAGATCAGCCACACAGGCAATGTGGACGGGAGCCGTAAGCATCCACTTCTGTTGATGCGAAACAGCCGCCACTTTTTCCCTCATTTCCTGAGACTGGATGACAATGAAACGCCAGGGTTGGGTATTATTCCCCGAAGGCGCCCACCGGGCACTCTCCAGAATAGCTGTGATTTTTTCATCCTCTACAGGCCGGTCTTCATACTTTCGAATGCTTCTTCTCGTTTCAACAGATGTCAGCATATCATCACTCCTCACGTTAATTGATTGCTGTTGCTTTCCATGAACAGCCTGCCCATTGATATCTGTTTTCATTTGTCTTGGCTGGGTATTTATATTATAATACTCTTTATTCATCCTACCCAATGAGGCGGGAAATGAACAGATTTGAAGCAAAATCTGTGAAAACGGAGGTTCTTTTATGCAAAAACGACAATTCACCCTGACCATGCTCTTACTCCTCACCTTGCTTTTGGCCGCCTGCAGTCAGTCCACCGGCAATACTGCATCACCTGCTGTCACCGTAGCGCCCGCAGCCGAAACGACGACTGCCGCATATGAAGCAGATGATTTCTTGCCTTTGGTCTTACCGGTCTATGAAGACCTGGAAGGCCATCTGGGTGAGGAAATCACTGTGAAAGGCTTTGTATTTCAGCGAGACAGCTATGGAGAAAATGAGTTCATGGTCACCCGCATGCTGGTGGAATGCTGCTTTGACGATGCAGCTCCCACCGGATTTGTCACCCGCTGGGAAACTGACGTGTTGCCGGAGGTCGATTCCTGGGTGGAGGTCACCGGTATCATTGATCAACGGGAAATCACCGATTCGGTGACAGGCATGGTGTTCATCCAGCCCTACCTCATCGCATCTTCTGTTGAGCCCATTGAACCCTACGATTCCCCCTATGTCTTTTTCGAAACAGAATAACCACCTGCACACACCGGCCACAGATCATCCGTGGCCGGTTTTTTGATGGCAGATTCGCAAAGAATGGTATAATAAGGCATGCAAGGGAGGCGCCTATGAACATTCGAACCTTTGACATTTCCAATCCCCTCCGGCATCGCCGGGACATCAGTGCCTATCTTCACTTTTGCCGTCGGGTATATGCCCAAAATCCTCACCACCGGGACCTGATCACACCGATGCTGAAGGAACTGCTGACAGGCAGGGCCGTCATCTGCAGGAGCAGCTGGCTGAAGCCGCTGATGGTGTTGAACGATAATAATCACATTGTGGCAGTCTGTCTGTTGGCAGTGGTGGACCGACTTCCCCACCTTATGCAAATCACTTACTTTGAAGCCCTTCCCCAGCAGACAGCGGCAGTCAACTTGCTGATTCAGGCGGCCAGGGAAGCCGCCGTCATTAAAAAAGCCACCGCCGTCAGCGTGGGACTGAATCTCCATGTGAACTACGGGCTGGGTCTGTTGTCCAGTCATTTTGACACTTCCCAGACCTTTGGCAGTGCCTATAACTCACCGGAGTACCCGGCCTATTTCGCCCCCCACGCAGGCCATGAAATCAAACTGGTCAGCTACCTGACCCATATGCCTGACTTCGATTTTTCGGCGGGACGCCGGTTGATGGAACGCATGCTTCCCTCTTTTCACGTGCGCCCCGCCCGGTTTCACCGGCTTAAGGAAGAAATCGCCCTGTACACACATCTGAACAATGCGGCCTTTGGTGAACATCCTTTCTATTATCCCCGGCGGCAGAACGAAGATCTTGAACTTTTCCAAAGCTTTCGCCATTTTCTGCGGCCTGAAAACCTGCTCTTTCTCCATGATGGCAACACCCCCGTGGGCTTCATGCTCTGGTACCCGGATTTTAACCAGCTGATCCCCCCCGGCGAAGGCCCCGGCCTGAAGGCTGTCATTAAAAACCGTCTTTTAGGCCGCCGCATTGACCGGTTCAAAATTGTGGAGCTGGGCATCATTCCCGCCTATCAGAAAACCGGGGCTGTCCTCACCCTTTTTGACAGCTGTTACCGCTTGACAAAAGACCGCTACCAATGGTGCGAAGCCGGCTGGATACTGTCAGATAACCGGGCTTCCACAGGCTTTGGCCGCCGCTGGGCCCATGAACCCTATAAAGAATATCGGGTCTTTCTCCTGCCTGTTCAGGAAAAGGCACCCCCAGGGGAAAGGATGACTCTGGAAGATGACCTACTCTTTTCAGCATTTCCACCACGCCCGTGATCTGCCTGCGACCTGGGATGCTGTCTGCCACAAACAGCCATGGCTTCACCAACAACTGCTGACACAGCTGGAAACCCTCAACCCCTGCAACCAGCAATACTATCTCAGCACCTTGTTGAAAACTGCCTTTGTCACCTACCACCTTAAAATTGATCCCCTGGCTCTTAAAACCAGCCTGGGGTTGAAGCTCCCCGCCACCATTGTCGGCATGCCTCTTTCCCTGTCAGTTCCCGGTTATGCCGCCACCCCACCAGGTTTGGAGGCCATGGCCACTTTCATCCGCCAACAATCCGGCCTGTGGATGATTCTCAACGCCACGGAACAGACAGCCGAGTCCGCTTTTCCCTTTCCCTGCACCCCTGCACTCCCCGCCTGTTCCATGCCCATTGCCTGGGATACTTTCGATGCCTATCTGGCTGCTCTCCGCAGCCACTACCGCCACCGTCTGAAGAAAGCGCTGAATCGGGGGCGGTCACTGACGGTATCGATTCTGCCTGAAGGCGCGCCCCTGCCGCCGGCTCTTTACCGCCTTTATGAGCAGGTTTACCGACGGTCACCTCACAAACTGGAAAAACTGTCGCCTCTTTTTTTTCAGCATTTTCCAGCAGAAATTCATTCCTTTTATTTGGAAGAGCAGCCGGTGGGGTTTGTGCAGCTCACTGTTCATCAGCAGGAAATGACCTTTCTTTTCTGTGGGTTTGAAAAGCAACTAACCACCACCCATGACCTGTATCAAAACATGCTCCTTTATCTGGTGCGGCAGGCCATTGACAGACACTGCCACACCCTGCATCTGGGACAGACTGCCGTTGAAACCAAACAGAAACTGGGCGCCCGTTTGGAACCCCGCAGCCTCTATCTCCACCACTCCCAGCCCCTGGTACGTCATCTGGCCCGTCACCTGACCCCCCTGCTGGGGTATCGCGACACCCCATCCCATTACCGGGTTTTCAGAGACTCATTATCTGGCTATTTTCCTGGCGAAAACCGCTGATGAAACGGTTGATCAGTATTCTCTGATCCCTTTGAAAGGATGTACTCCCATGAAGTTCTTACTGGTTAAATGCCACCAACCCACCCTATTCACTGCCCTTCAGCCCATTGTCACCGAACCCCTGGAACTGGAAGTGCTGGCGGCTGTGATTCAGCGCCACGGGCACACCTGCCGTCTTTATGACAGCTGGTTGGAAGAAATATCCTTTTCCCAGGTGCTTGAGGAAGCATCTCCCCAGGTGCTGCTGCTTTCCGGCTATATCACCGCGCTGGAAACGATGAAGGCCACGGCAGCTCAGGCCCGGAAACAATTGCCCCAGCTGCTGATTCTGGCAGGAGGAGTTCATGCCTCCCTGAACCCGGCCGATTTCATGGTGACCGCCATCGACCTGGTGGTTCACGGCAACGGAGTGGTGGTGTTGGACCAGCTTCTGGCCACGGATTGCAGGCGGGAATCCTGGCCTCTGACAGATGGCATTGCCTATCAGGCTGACGGCCAGTGGCATCTGAACCCTGCCAGCCTGATGACAGCTCACCACCTTTCAACCAGTCAGGCAACCAGTCAGGATTCGGAATCGCCCTGCAACGAAACCCCGCCGGCTTCCACACTGCCACCCCTGCCAGACCGCCGCTATTTCAACACCTACGCCCACCGCACCCATTACATGACCCAGCGCCCTGTGGCACTGATTCAAACCGCCCTGGGCTGCCCATATACCTGCGACTTCTGTTATTGCCGTCACCTGAACGGTGGTGCCTACACACCTTTTCCCCTGGAGCGGGTAATGGATGATCTGGCCGCCGCCAAGAGTCACCTCTGCTGGATCGTGGATGACACTTTTTTACTCCACCGCCCCCGGGTGGAAGCCTTTCTAGACCAGCTGCAGCAGCGGCAGATTAACCGGCAGTTTATTGCCTACGCCCGGGCCGATTTCATTGTGAACCATGCCGATCTGCTCCCCCGTCTGAAAGCCGCCGGGTTCAGACAACTCATTGTTGGTCTTGAAGCCGTGGACCAACAGCGACTGGATGACTACGAAAAGCGCCTTTCCCCGGAGATGAACCAGCAGGCTGTCACTCTCATGAAAAGGGCCGGGATGGAAATGGCCTGTCTTTTCATGGTGCATCCCCAGGACCGCCACTCCGATTTTCGCCGGCTTCGCCGCTGGATCCGCCGCAACCGGCTGGCGCCTTACACCCTGAGCATCTACACACCCATGCCCGGCCTTCCCGGATATGACGCCGCCAAGCCCTTGTTCACCACCTCCGACCCTGCCAAATGGGATTTTCTTCATCTGGTGCTACGCCCCACTCACATGAAACCCTGGGTCTTTTACCTTCAGATGGCGTACACCTACTCCCTCCAGCTTTTCTGGAGCCCTCTGGTGCGCCGCACCGTATGGCGGGCTGTGACACGTACCTGCCGCCGCCTGCTGCATTTGCCACCCCATCAATCTCTTCAGGAGGAAACCCCATGATCTTTAAACCCGCTTCTTTTCGGCTTTGGAATTTCTGGGCCCCTTATTATGAAAAACTCTGGGTGCAGTCCGTCTCCCTCACCCCCACCCGCCGGGCAGTGATTCAGCAGGTGTCGGCGTGGATTCAGTCGTATCAACCGCTTCACGCACATCAGGCTCACGAGACCCATACTGCCCAGCCATCTTCACCGACGTTCCCGAAGCTGCGCATTTTGGACGTGGGCTGCGGCACCGGCCAGCTGCTCCGGGACATTCGCCGCGCCTTTCCCCACCTTCCCCTGGAACTGACTGGGGTGGATTATGCCCCGGCCATGATTGCCCAGGCACAGGCGCTGGAATCCGGCGAAACCCGCCCCATTACCTACGCCTGTCTGACCGCCCAGCAACTGGACCAGTTGCCCCAGCCCTGCCACCTGATTCTCTGCACCCATTCTTTTCCCTATTATCCCGACCAAAGGAAGGCCCTGGACCAGTTTCGCCAGGCCCTGGTGCCCGGCGGGCATGTGATCATGGCCCAGGCTGCCGGCGTGACCCTCTATGATCGTTTCGTTCTGTTCTTTGTCAAATGGACCACAGGCGCGGCCCTTTACCCCAGTGAACCGGCAGTGCGTCAGCTGATCCATCGCCGTTTTCAGGTAAAGCTGGTGCGGCCCCTGCGGGGAAAATGGTTTATGCCCACCATACTGCTGTTCCATTTAGAGGAGGCTGCCCAATGAACCTGCTGCTGGTGCGGCTGAAGCCCCCCAAAGAAACCATTGGGTTGCAGCATGTGATGATCTGCGAACCCCTTGAGCTGGAATATGCCGCCGCCATGGTTACCCAACCGGGTGTCACGGTGCAGGTGCTGGATATGATTCTGGAAAAAAGACCCCTGGAAACCCATTTAAAGGAAATCAGGCCCCATCTGGTGGGCTTCACCGGGTATATTACCCATGTGAACCTGATCCGGGAGGCGGCCAGACAGGTGAAGGCACTGCTGCCCCACTGCGGCGTGGTAGTGGGAGGTGTGCATGGGGAAGTGCTTCCCGAGGATTTCCACGACCCGGCCATCGATGTGATTTTGGAATCCCACAGTCTCAGTGCATTTCAGCAGTTGGTGACCCACTTGCTGGCCCTGGGCCAGGCCGATCCCAGGACACCCCTGTTTCCACTGAAATCCCCCTTGGCCATTCAGGGCATTCATCAGCCGGGGACCCGGCAGCCAAAGGAAACCTCCTTTGACTACCCCCTTCCCCTGCGCCAGGCCACGGCAAAATACCGACACCGGTACCATTACCTCTTTCATCGTCCCTGTGCCCTGATGAAAACCTCCTTCGGCTGCCCCTACCAGTGCACCTTCTGTTTTTGCCGCCAGATCACCGGAGGCGCCTACTTCACCCGACCGCTGGACTCGGTGGTGGCCGAGCTGTTGAGCATCGAAGAGGAACACATCTACATTGTGGATGATGATTTTCTCGTATCACACCAGCGGGTGCTGGACTTCTGCCAGGCCGTGGATGAGAAGGGCATCCGGAAACGCTATCTGGTATATGGCCGGGCCGATTTCATCAGCCGGCATCCGGAGGTGATCCGCCGTTTTCGTCAGAGCGGTCTGGAAGCCGTCATTGTGGGGCTGGAATCTTCCCGCCCGGAAGATCTGGACCAGTACCACAAACAAACCACCCTGGAAGAAAATGAACGCGCAGTGGCCATCCTTCACCAATATCAGGTGGTGGTGTATGCCACGCTGATCCTCGACCCCGCCTTTACCCCCGCTGATTTTCGGCGGTTGGGACGATGGCTGCGAAACCTGTCACTGGTGTTTGTCAACCTGCAGCCATTAACCCCCCTTCGGGGAACGCCCCTTTACGACAGCTACCGGGACCAACTCACTGAACCGGAAGCACATGTGGAAAAATGGGACCTGGCCCATCTGGTGCTGCAGCCCGCCGCCATGAGCCGCCGCCGGTTCTACCTGGAACTGCTCCTTCTCTACATTCGGGTGACTCTTCATCCCCGCAGCCTTTTTTGGCTGCTGAAACGCTACGGCCTGTGGGAATCGCTGCGCCTTTCCAGAGGCAGCAGCCACATCACCCGGCAATACCTGGTAAAAATCCTGCGAGGGCACTGACTCCCTCCTGATTTCACTGTTCTTCAAGAAAATAAGACCGACACGTTATCTTTCGACAGGAAAGGAACCCTGCACCCCATGATAAAGAAAAAACTGCTGTTGATTCAATCCAGCCCTTACGACCCCCAGGGCAACCCCATCAAACGGAAAAAGCTCTATTTTGTGGGGTTGGCCCTCCCCCTGCTGGCGGCCCTCACCCCTGGTGACTGGGAGGTGGAAATCTGCCTGGAAACCATTGATCCCGTTCCCTTTGACACCGACGCCACCCTGGTGGCCATCGGCAGCATGGGCCACGCCATCATCCGTTCCCGTGATCTGGCTCTGGCCTTTCGCAAACGGGGAAAACCGGTGATCATGGGAGGCTACATGGCCAGTCTCATGGCCGAAGAAGCCAAAAAATACTGTGACAGCGTGGTCATCGGCGATGCGGAGCCTGTGTGGGAACAGGTATTGACAGATGCCGCCGCGGGCACACTGAAGCCTTTTTATCAGGCCCCGCTCACCACTAGTGCCGCCGGTACCGCCTATTCCACCCCGATGCCCCGGTTTGACCTGATCATCAACAAATCCATCGGCAATTTTTTGCCGGTACAGGCGGGCCGCGGCTGCCCCAACACCTGCAGTTTCTGCTCTGTCGCATGTCTTTACCAGGGCCATTACCACCAGCGTCCGCTGGAAGAAGTGGTACGGGATATCCATCAGGTGCGTGACCTGGGTTTTCGCCGTTTCCTGCTGTTGGATGACAACATCGTTGCCAGTCGGGACTATCTCATGGCCCTGTGTCAGGCCATTACACCGCTGAAAATGACCTGGTTTTCCCAGTGTGACATTACCATCGGCAATGACCTGGTTCTGCTGAAAGCGCTGGCCGACAGTGGCTGCCAGGTGCTCAGTTTCGGTCTGGAAAGCATCTCCCGGGAAAGCCTGGTGGCCATGGAGAAGGGCTGGGCCCACCCCGATGAGTACCCCCGCCTCATCAGGAACATTCAGGCGGCGGGCATCGATATTTCCACAGAAATGGTGCTGGGAGCTGACGGCGATACCCTTGAATCCATCGAAGCCACCGCCCGGGTTATTGATGAACTGGGGGTGGTGGTTCCCCGGTTCTACATTCTCACCCCCATCCCCGGCACCCGTTTTTTTGACCAGATGCAGGCGGCGGGGCGCATTGTGGAAGATGACATTCACAGCTACAATGGCACCCGGGCCGTTCATCAACCCCGGCACATGACCCCGGAAGACCTGACAGAAGCCTACTGGTTGCTTTACCGCCAGGTATTTTCCTTCCGGTCCATCCTCCGGCGCACCCTGCTGCGACCCGGCACCTGGCGAAATCTGCCCTTGTCACTGTTCTATCTGGTGGTGAACCTCACCTATCGAAACCAGATTCGCCGGGGAATTCCGCCCAATATTTTGTAGCAGGCTGAAGAGCATCGTCCCCGCCACCAGGGAGATGATGTGCTGTGGATGTTTATCTGAAAAAGAGAGGAAGTAACAGATGCGTATTTTATTGGTTCGCCCACCCCGGATGAAACAGGCGGTGATCATTGGCGAATTTATGTTCAGCGAGCCCCTGGGGCTGGAAATGATGGTCACCGTGTTAAAGGATACCCATGAGGTGGAGATCCTGGACATGATGACGGACTCGATGTCTCTGGAAACAAAACTGGCGGCTTTTCAGCCCCAGGTGGTGGGCATCACCTCCCTGTGCATTGATGTGGAGGCGGTGCTGGCCCTGGCCCGACAGACCAAGACCTTCAACCCCGCCATTCAGGTGGTGGCGGGAGGTACCCAGGCCACCCTGCAGCCCCAGGCTTTCATCCATGCGGCGGTGGATCATGTGATCCAGTATGCCGCCCGCCAGAACATCACCCAGCTGATGAACCTTCTGGCAGTGGCGTTGTGTCCCTCCGCCACCGCTGAGCTTCCCCTCATTGAGGGGATCCGAAGCCGCAGTCATCAGTATCAGGAGGTTCCGCCAGTGAGTTTTCCGCCATGCAACGAGTACATCCTGCCGGACCGAAAGAGTACCCTCCAGTATCGTTCTTCTTATTCCTACTTCGGTTACCGCCCCTGCGCCCTGCTGGGAACTTCCCGGGGGTGCAGCAAAACCTGCGATTTTTGCCTGCGGTGGCGGCTGGAAGGTTCCCGGGAGCACTATTTCCCCATGGAGCAGGTGCAGGCAGACATCGAAAGCATTGAAGAACCAAATGTGATGATTTTTGACAATGATTTTCTCCACAACCCCCACCGGGTGATGGCCTTGTGTGATTATTTGGAAGCAGCGCAGATTCATAAGAACTGGATCTGCTATGCCAGTGTTCACAGCATTCTGAACCATCCTGAAGCCGTGGCGCGGTTCCGTGATCTGGGGCTGCAGGCGGTGCTGGTGGGGTACGAAACCTTCAGCGACGAAGAACTGGCCCAATACCGCAAAAAAACCTCCCGGCAGGAAAGCCTGGAGGCGAGTCGTTTCTTAAAAAAGCTGGGGGTGGATGTGTGGGCTTCCTTCATGGCCCACCCTGACTGGAGCAAAGAAGATTTCCGTGCCTTCCGCCGGTTCATCAGGGAGCTTAACCCGGAGATATCCAGCATTTCACCCCTGACGCCCTTTCCCGGACTGCCTCTCTATGAACAGTACCAGGACCGCCTCCTGTACCCCCGGGAGGCCTATGCTGCCTGGAGCTTCGGCCAGGTGATGATTCGCCCTGGAAACATGAGCCTGGTGGGTTATTATGGGGAACTGCTGAAAACCAATTTCTACGTGAACCTGGTCTGTAACAGCCTGGGGTATGTGGTGAACAAATTTGGTCCCCTGAGCCTGCTCCGCCTGACCCGGGGTTCGTTACTGCTGTTGATACGATATCTGAAGCTGATGTGGCAGGCACGCTGAAGCGGTACGACATGTCACCCGTCAGTCACCGGTTATTGCTGACTCTCGCCCGGCTCATTGCAACTACCCCGTCAACAGCACCCTCACCGACCCGCTTCATCTTTGCACATCTGCCACAAAGAGGCATCGGAATGGTTCCGCTGAAGGACCGTTTCAAATACCATCACCATCTGCGGATCAAACTGGGTTCCCGAGCTTCTTTTGATTTCCGCCAGGGCGGCTTCGGCGGGCATGGCATTCCGATAGGGGCGGTCATTGTTCATGGCATCAAAAGCATCCACAATGGCCAGAATCCGGCATTCAATGGGAATGACTTCTCCTTTCAACTGCAGGGGATACCCGGAGCCATCCCACTTTTCATGGTGCTTCAAAATCAGCTGAGAAATTTCCTTCAGCTCCGGCGAAGCGGCGGCGATACGCTCCCCAATGCGGCTGTGGGTCTTCATTACTGCCCATTCCTCTGCGTTCAGCTTGCCGGGCTTTTTTAGAATACTGTCGGGAATCCCCACTTTTCCCAGATCATGGAATTTGGTAAGGAGCCGCAGGCTGTCTTTCTGTGATTGAGAAAGTCCCAGCTGCTCACCCATGGCTTCTGCCAGAAATGTCATTCTGTCGGCATGCCCCTCCGTGATGTAGTCTTTGGCTTCCAGCGCCTTCATCAGTGTGCGCACCAATGCACTTTTGCTGCTGCTTTCCTTCAACAGCTTATGCTGATATAGGTGGTGATCTGCCTGCTGGTGCAGTTCCTTGGTGGCCAGGCACCCCTGCTGATGATAGGCATAACCGTAGGAAACGCCCAGACTGCCTGTCTCTATTTCCCGGTTATAGGCTTCCAGTCTTTCCCTGAAAGTCTGCAGCATGGTTTCGATGCTTTCAATGGGCTCCTGTTCCACCAGCACCGCGAATTCATTGCCGCCGATACGGGCCAGGTAATGGGTATCCTTCACCAGTTGTTGCAATAGTTTTGCCAGACTGACAATGATCTGATCTCCTGCCAGGTGCCCGAGAGTGTCATTGATCACTTTCAATCCGTCAATATCAAAAAGAATGAGAGCAATCCCTTTCAGGTCTTTGCCCTCTAATTCCAGCAGTTTCTCCTCAAATTTACGACGGTTATACAGGCCTGTGAGGTGATCTTTTTCCGCCAGGGTTCGCAGGCGGTTTTCCAGCTGGCGCTGCTCTGTAATGTCCCTGACAATGATCAAGACTTCTTCCAGCTCAGTGGCATGCATCCGGGCTTCATAAGTGATGCTTGTCCCCTCGCCTTTCAGCTCAAAAACTTCCTGCTGCATCTCTTGTGTTTCCAGGCATTTCATCACTTTTTCCCGCAACATATCAGTAATTCCAGGCTCACGGAGAATGGCCAGGGAACGGTTGGTTTCCTGGCGGGACCCGGCAGAAAAGGGAGCCAGATGCCCCCGGGCATCGCTCACCAACAGCATATCGGGAATGGCCATCATCAGGGTGCGGTTCCTGGAATGGGATTTTTCTAGAGAAGCCATTTTTTCCTGCAGTTCCGGGTAATAGCTCTTTCTGATGGAGCCTTCTCCCAAACCGATGATAGCTTCCCGGGTGACCTGCTTTTTATCCTTGGGGGTGGAAAAGTTTTTCATAAATGGTCACAACCTCTGCTTTGGTTAGTTTTTTGGGGTTGGTCACCATGCAGGGGTCCTGCAAAGCACTTTCCGCCATTTTATCGATCTGCCCCGGGGTGACCGTGACAGCAGGGAGGGTATCCGGTATTCCCACCCGCTGCCGTAACGCTGAAACCGCCTGTACCAGTTGCCGACGCAACTGGTCATCATCGGCCGCCTCCATGGGCAGCTTCATCTGACGGGAAAGATGTTGAAATTGGGAAACCGCATGGGGATAATTGAGGAAGATCAGATGTTCCAACAGAATACCGTTGCATTCGCCATGAGCCAGGTCCAAAAGCCCCCCAAGGCTGTGAGCCAGAGCGTGAACCGCCCCCAGGCTGGCGTTGGAGAAGGCGAAACCGGCATGAAGAGATCCCATCATCATGTTCCGCATGGTTCCCAGGGTACGCTCCGGTTGAACAGCGGCTTCCAGATTTTCTGTCACCAGGCGCACCGCTTCCAGGGCATGCACATCGGTTAGTTCGGATCGGGCATTGGAAACGGCTGCCTCGATGGCATGGGTAAGGGCATCCATTCCAGTGCAGGCGGTGAGGTAGGGGGGCATGGTGAGAAGGGGTACCGGGTCAATAAGGGCCAGATCAGGCACCACTTTTTTGCTGATAATCGCTTTTTTCACATGCGTCTGGGTGTCTACAATAATGGCAAACTGGGAGACATCCGCCGAGGTGCCGGCGGTGGTGGGAATGCAGATGAGAGGCGGACCCGGCAGGCGTACTTCATCCACACCTTCATAATCGAGGATATGACCGCCATTGGTGGAGACAATGCCAATGCCTTTGGCGCAGTCCATGGGGCTCCCGCCGCCCACAGCAACGATAAGATCGCATTCATTGGCCAGAAACAGCTCTGAACCCAGCATGACTTCATAATCCTTGGGATTTTCTGTCACATCGGTGAACAGCTCCACTTCTTTGTCAAGCTGGCGAATGGAGTCGATAATGCCGGCAAACCAAGGTTGCTCGACCACCTGGGGGTCAGTCACCACCATCACCCGCCGGGCTCCAAAGTGGGCCACGTAACGGCCAGCCAGCAGCCGGGCATCGGTACCCACAATCACTTCCGGCACCACAAACTTTCGAAGCTCTTTCATGGCTCTGTCTGGCATGCCCATCCCTCCCCGGAAAATACTACTGGATTGATACCCGTAAATGAGTGCTGTAATCGACAGTCGGAGTGAAATGTTCTGACAATGGTCTGATTTCAAATAACGTTTGCTTGCAGCATCATTTCAGAGAAAAAATGAAAGCCTTTCAGCATGGTCTTCAACCAGGTGAAAGGCTTTTCAACATTTAGAAACGGGTGATGGTTACCTGTTTCCCCATTTTTTTGAGGATGGCCACCAGTTCTCCCACCACATGATATTTCCGGTTCAGGTTTTCAAAGTCGGAGTGTTGCCGATGGGCTTCATTGACAGCATGCCCCATAAAGAGGTGAATGCGAGTGGACTGCTGCAACAGATATTGGGAGAGCTGGCCGGCGCCGTGCTTTTCTTTCAGCCGTTGTCTCACATTCTGAGTCAAGTGATATCGCTCAAGATTTCGCAGGGTTTTCAGTGTATAATCCAGTGTCAGAACCCCTTCGGTAATCAAGTCAATGCCTTTCATGCGGGAAATGGGGGGAATCCGATCGGTGACACTGCTGGTCTCCACCACCAGCTCCCGGCCTGTTTCCCGGGCCACAATGTTGGCCGCCGTTCCGCCGCAGATGACCTTGCTGCCCTCACTGGCCAGAAAAGCCTTCACCAGGGGCACGTCTTCATTCCGGGAGACGGGGGGGCCGACGAATAGATTCAGGGGACTGGCCTTTCTGTACTTCAATGTCACAGCAGTCGCATCGTCAGCCGGGTGGCCGTCATACAGGTCATGACACTTGGTCATCAGCTCCCGGGGCAGCATTAACCCGCTCTGAGTCGCTGCATTTTGCCGCAGGTACTCTGCCACATGCTCCCATTGCCACCCCATGCTGAGCAGATTTCCTTTCCCGGCATGCACCACCCCATCAGACACCAGGGTCAGGCTGTCACCCGGAGCCATGGTCCCTTCGGTTTCAAAAATTTTCTTGCCGTGAAGCATGGATGCACCGGTATCCTGATGAAACACCATTTGTTTTTCCCGACTGAAATAGAAAGCCGGCGGGTTGTCGTATTCCACCACCCGCACTTTTCCCGTTTTTTCCATCTGAACAATAGTAAAGGTGGAATAGGCCATCCCCAGGTCCTGACACACAGGCAGGGTATGCACGATGGTGTCCACCACCTGGGAAAGCTCGGCACCTTTCTTCATCATGGTGGCCGCAATCTTCGCCGTCAGTCCTGCCAGAATGGAAGCTTTAACGCCGCTGCCCATGCCATCGGAAAGCACCGCAATCACGCCGTCTCCCGTTCTCACAATTTCCACCTGATCCCCACAGGCAATTTCTCCCTGTTTCACCAGTTGTGCCACACCCACTTCAATATCCATGTTTATGATTCCTCCGCCCTGTCCAGGGTCAATGCCATCATTTGATCCAGTATCACTTTGGTTTCTGCAGTGGTTTCTCCCAACAGGCTGCAAATCTCCTGGGCCACCCGCATCTGGCGGTGAATCACCTCTTGGGCGGTTTCCACCGTTTGCCGCCGGACTGCCCGCAGCTCCTGCTCTTTCTCTTCTTCCCGGGTGACATTGTTGAGAATGGCCAAAATAGTGTCCTGTTCCCGAATATAGAGCAGATGCTGAATCACCGTCAGCCCCTGGCTTTCCAGGTAGACTTTTTTGCCGCACTGGCTGGTTCCGGTTTCAAAAACCTCCAGATAGTCTTCAAAGTCCAGGATTCCCGCCAGATGCACCCCCACTTCTGCTGTTTCGATTTTTAGATGCTTCACCGATGCCGGATTAATGCTGGTTACCTTCAACTCCCGGTTCACAGTGAAAATAAAGTTGGGGGAATGCTCAAAAATCAAATCGGAAATGGTTTCAATCTTTTTGCGCATGTAGGGAAGACACATGGAATCATTGGCCATGTGGTTATAAACGGCAATGGCCCGTTCCCGGCAGGTGTCGAACCCACAGGTGCCGCAGTTCAGTTCTTCTGCGGGTTTGAATTTCCCCATCTCCTTAATGATTTCTTCCAGCCGATCCGAAGGCGGCATTTTCCAGACAACCTGTCTGTCAGGGAAGGTTCTGGCGAAAAATCCGGGAAGATGTTGCTTGGGTTTGTCTGCCTTCTCATGAAACGGCTGGTGCGTGCTGCTTCGTTCCTCGATAAGTTTCTCCATCATCCCGCGACGCCGGTATACTGTGGCTGTCTGTTGATTAAAGGCCGGGCCGCCGAGACAGCCGTTTCGGCAGAAAGAAATGTCCACAAAGGCGGGTTCCAGCTCACCCCGTTCCATGGCAACAATCGCTTCCCTGCATTGTGCCACCCCTTCCACCTGCACGAAGGTTCGGGGAGATGCTGGTGTCACCTGTTCATAAAAAGACCCGTTACCCTGGAAACTAAATCTGACGGCCCGCTGGCTGCCCTGCCGATCCATGGGCTGAAGGGGCAGTTCTTTCCAGTGGGGACAGTCTTCCTCCAGCCATTCTTCCAGTTCCCGGAAGGTGAGGGCCGAATCTACCGCTTTGTCCACTTTGGAGAACCACAGGTTTTCCACCCGGCTGGCAATGCAGGGGCCAAAGTGGATGACACGACTCGCTTGTCCGTGAGTTTCCTTAAGGATTTTTCCGTGGGCGATCATGGCCGGCACCACCGGTGCCATGTATTGGCGAAGCTCGGGATGGTATTTTTGAATCAGTAGATTGGCAGAGGCGCAGCCGGCTGTAATAAAGTAGGGTCTGTCCCACTGGCGGTAGGTTTCATGGATGGAATCTATCAGAGCATCCATCCCCACACTGGTTTCTTCCACCACCTGAAACCCCAGAAAGCGCAGGGCTGCCGGCAGCCGCCCTGCATCATCGCCAAAGTAAGCCGCATAGGTGGCATCCAGGGAAGCCAGCATGTGTTGCCCATTGGATATGAAAGACTTGATTTTAATAAGGTGATTTCTGGGTGCCTTGTGGTTGTGGGGACAAATGATGAAGCAATTGCCACAGGCAATACAGCGGGAGGGGTTGATACGGGTGAGGTTTTCCTTAAAATTTATGGCTTTCACCGGGCATTGGCGAATGCACTTGTAACAGTTCTGGCAACCGGAGGTGGCAAGTGTCAGGGCATCGTTAACTCTCATGGGATCTGCTTCCTTTCTTAAACTCCCTGTAACTGAATGTACTTTACTGAATGACAGACGCTGCAAATGCCCCCTGCAGAACAAGAGGCATTTGCTTAATGGGGAAGATGTGAGCTGTGTTGGATGGTAAAAGCAGTTAATATTGTTAAGTTTTTAACTTTGTTGCTTGTCTATAATATAACATATTATTCATCTGAATGGAATGCCTTCTGCAGGATTATTTTTAAAGCAACCTTGTTTTTTAAGCACTTCATCTCTCCCAGGAAAGTCTTGCATCTTTATTTTCTGCTGCATGTATTTGATTGAATATTCATCCTCAGACGCTATGACCCTATTTAGCAGTACTGATACCGATGATGATTGTCATTTTTTTAACTTTATTAGCCAAATTTTTCCTGTCTTCATCTGGCATCTTGTCACCCTAATCCCCCGACCTACTTGAATCTTTAATTCCTAAAAATCAACTCTCGAAAGCCTTCTTCATGCATCATCGTCTTATTTCCCATTCATGAAGGCAAGGAATTCATCCAGCTCACGGGTAGGCAGATTGGCTGTTTTTTTGATGGTATGTTAAAATAAAAGGAATCAATCGCGAAAATAAAAACGTTGAAAAAAGAATGCCCAAAGCTCTTTGGAGGTGAGTTCCAATGGATCAAAGCTTCAAAATTGCTGTGTGCGATGATGATCAAATGATTCGACATCAATTGGATAAAGCCATCTCAAAGTTCTCAGAAAAAAAGTTGGAACCGTTTGAATCAATGACCTTCTCATCGGGAGAAGAGCTGATTCACCAGCTCCGTAGAGGCAATACCTTCGATTTGATTTTTTTGGATATAGATTTAGTGACCGTCACAGGCATCTATGTGGGTCAGTTCATCCGTAATGAGTTGTCCGATGAGCTAACTCAAATTGTCTATATTTCAGGCACTGAGCAATATGCCATGTCACTGTTCGAAGTGAGGCCCATGCACTTTCTAATTAAACCGATTAAAGATGACAAAGTGCAAGAAATGATCGCGTTGGCGGTTCAAATAAAGAATCAATTGATTCCGGTATTCGAATTTCAAACAAATCGAAACAGCATACGCATTCCAGTGGGAGAAATCATCTATTTTGAAAGTCATGGACGTAAAGTCTTTCTGGTGACAAAGAGTGAAACCTATCCATTTTATGGAAAACTTGCAGAAATCGAAACCCAACCACAACATCATTTGTTCCTTCGAATCCATCAATCATACCTTGTCAATTACCAGCACATCACCACCAGTGGTTTTGATCATGTACAAATGACCAATCAGACTACCCTGCCCATTAGCAGTAAGTACCGAAAAAGTGTTAGAGATAGAATGCTGACCTTGTATAAGAGCAGGAGATGACAACATTATGAACATTTACCATATCGCCTACCTATTGGCAAACACTTTATGGTTTTACACATTATTCCGCTTCATGAGGTTATCATTTCATCAAAGAAGAAAAACCTCATTGAAAACAGAAATTGTCTCTTATGTGCTCTTTCATGTCATGATCGGTATCATCTATTTTGTTCTTAATCTTCCTTGGCTCACAATGCTTAGTAATCTTGCCGGTATTTTATTGCTGACAATGAACTATGAATCCAATTTGCGTAAAAAAATACTTACAACACTTCAAATTTACCTGATTACGATGTTAGGTGAAACAGTGACGGTTTTGTTTTTGCGACAAATGATGGCAGATTTTCAGCCTGTAGGTATCAATTATGAATTAATCTTGTCATATTTTATTAGTAAACTGGTGATTTATATGTTTGTCCTTGTGCTGGGAAACTTGCGCCAAATAAAGCACCATGAACCAATCAAAAATGCTCATTGGTTCGCAGTGTTTCTAATTCCACTGGGCAGTATTCTCATCACTTATATTGTGGTCATTAATATCTATTTAGAGAACGAAATAGCTGCTTTTATGGCCATTTCAGTGATAATGACCATTAATGTATTGGTTTTCTACTTGTATGATGAAATTATACAATTTAACCGTCATTTACTTGAAAAAACAGTGCTTCAAAATCAAAACCTGGCCTTATTACAACAGCTCAGCCTATTTGAAGAATCACAGTCCAGATTAAATGCATTTAAACATGATTTGAAACAGCACCTTGGTACAATGCAGGTAATGGTTCAAAATGAAGAACATGATATGGTCAGCGACTATTTAAATGAGTTAAATGAACAAATGAATCAAGTTGATGGTTATGTGTCAACAGGAAATGCTGGGCTTGACAGTGTGATTAACCTGAAAATCAACGAAGCGAAAAACAAGGGAATTGAAATCAACTACCGTATCCAGGTGCCTGAAGATCTTTCGTTTAAACCGCTGGATATTAGTGTGATTATGGGAAATTTATTGGACAATGCAATCGAAGCTACCCAGTTAGTACAACAAGAACGTCAGATAATTTTAATAATCGAATGGTCAAAAAAATGTCTCTTTATTCAAGTGGAAAACCCATACGATGAACCTATTAAATATAGTGACGAGGGGAGATTAATAAGCCATAAAAATGTAGCGGGGCATGGTATCGGATTGCAAAATGTTAGACAAACACTGGAAAAGTATAATGGCACACTGGAGGTGAACCATCGAAACCAAAAGTTCAGCGTGGCTGCCATTCTTTATCTTTAACTTATGAAAATGCCCGGGACATGTCAATTATGACATGAAACCCGGGCATTTTTGACATTTTACTCTTCTGTTAAAGAAACTTGTGGTACGGTTATTTTGAAAGCAAATTAATTATGAAAAATGGAGGGGAAGTGTATGAAAAGAAAAGCTAAATTGTTACTGATAAAAATCGGAAAAGTAGTGGCTTCTTTAGCAGTATTAGTGACGGCACTTAATGTCAATTCTACTTGCATGTTTCTAATACATCAACCCAAATTGCCTGATGAAGCCTCAAAACTTAAGAAAAAAAGACAATGAATGCAGTCATAGGCACGTTGACAAACTGGATGATAAAAAGCGAAATAATCTTTTTGGATGATGTAGAGATCTTCAACTATGGTATAAGGCAAATCTGCATGGTGGGCGTGAGTACGATTTCAACACTTCTAATCGGATGGAGTATGGGAATGCTATGGCAGGCAATAGCTTTCTATTTTTTCTACATACCACTAAGAAGCTTTGCCGGTGGGTATCATGCAAGAACGCCCATTGCATGTTATATTTACTCACTAGTACTAATAGCCGTTGCATTGAAAAGCATCGATTTTATTTCTACAACACCCATTGCAGGTTACCTGCTCATTGGCATTTCAACAGTCGTTATAATAATATTGGCACCTGTGGGAGACCAAAATAAGCCACTTACGCAACAAGAACAAAAAAAATATAAGACGGTTACAATAAGAATTCTCGCATTTCACTTATCAGCATTTTTAGTAACATCAACTATTTCTGTGGAAGTTATGAGTATCATCTTAATCGCGATAAGTACTGTTGCCTTTATGCTGCTTTGTGGATCTGGAAATAACAATTGAGTATGAATGAAATGCTATAAGAAGTCATGTATTCATTTGCAAAATCAGCATTCTTTAACCACATCTTGAAGCAGTTATGGTCTTTGTTTGGGGAGAAATGTTGAATTTGCAAATGGGTGATTAATCAATAAGGGGGGCAACTATTAGTTGAGTTAATTACACATTTCACCTTTTTGCCAAATCCAAAAGAGAATACCAACCAAAACCACCATAGGCGGTTCTTGAAAAAATTTAATCAATAGGTTAGTAGAATCAACCCCTTAGCAATAGTGCACTAGTGTAATGTATCATTGATAGTTAGAATATATGGCTGCTCATCTCATGTCTAAACGTCGCCGTATTCAAACTTAGGATATAGCGAAACAAGTTTTGTCCTCGCCTGATTGTTAGTAAACTGCCAGTTGATTTTTGAAGCGCTTTTGTTTCGGTTAACTTCCCATGAGGCCAGTTCAGAACGAAGCTTCTGGAGATCTTGGACTCTACGATTAAGACATTGCCTGGTCATTACATTTAACTCTATTTCAGCAATGTTCAACCAACTGCCATGCTTTGGTGTGTAGTGAACTTCCAAGCGCTTGGCGATTCTTCGCGCCTCTGATGGAGGAAACTTTTTGTAGAGCGAGCTGATTTTATGGGTGTTCAGATTATCCAACACCAGTATTATTTTCTCAGCCTCCGGGTAACAAACGTCTGCAAGGTATTTGATTTCTTCTGCCCAGTCGATGGCAGTCCTTTGATTGCGAGCGTTCACATGTCTGAATCCGCCCAGAGGTTCTGTAAAGACGAGGATGCTGCATGTACCCTCTCGCACATATTCTGAATCAGTTTTCTTGTCACTACCCGGGCGCATGGGCAATGGTTCTCTTGCTTCACCAAGAAGTTGATAGGGTTTTTCATCCATACAAATGACTGGCCGAAACTCGTTGTAAGGCAACTCATAGACATCAAGGATCTCTTCCATGCAGGCTACGAATTCGGCGTTTTCTTTGGGGGGGATGCACCAGTATTTGTTTTTGTGAGGTCGCAACTCGTTTTTTTTAAGGATCTACCAATGGCATCTTTGCCAACGGGCACTTCAAGTTCCACCCGTGCTTTTTCTTCCAAAAGGCGAAGTGTCCATCTGGAATGGCCTTCAGGTGCTGGTCCACAGGCTATTTCGATGAGTTTTGCTTCAGCTCGACCATCCAGTTTTCGGCGGGCATTGTCTGAGTTGACACTTCTTTCCACTGAAAGCACATTGTCAATGCCTCCATCGACATAGTACTTGATTACATTATAAACAGTGGCATTACACACTCCCACAGACTTAGCGCACTGTTCTTGGGTATACTGTTTTCCGTGTGCTTCATCAAGAGCAATTAATATTTGGCATCTGCATTTGATGGTTCGTGTGGTCTCTTTTTTGCGTATGACAGATTTTAATTTGCGCAACTCTTCATCCGTTAACGAGATCACATATTTCTTTTTCTTTGACATTTTCAGATCACCGCCGTTTCTTTTATTATATCACGAAACGACTGTATTTTCAGTTATTATGTGCACAATTTATAACTTATTTATCAACGATATATTGCGCTAGTACCATATGGGTTATAGGATATTATTAGATGGCCATCTATAATATATAGCAGAAAAAAATAAAACATAATGTCCGTTATCCATGGAAGCAAAACGAAAGAGGTGCTTAAACAATGGAAATAAACAGAGCTTTATTAAAAGCGATTGCTGTATCACTTGTAATTTGCATAAGTTTTGTAATACCTGTGTCCGCCTATAGTGAATATGATAATCTGGATTGGCACTCAAATAAAGCAGGATACTCAAATGAGCTGTCAAGTGTCGATAAAGCAATAATTGAAGAAAGAATCAAGGACCTTTCGTTGTCAAATTTACACGAGTTGTCGCATGAAAATCAGAAATTAGTTAATGAGACGATAACTGGTCGAAATAGTTTACGTATAGCAGCGGTTTATGAAAATGAAGCTGTTTTAATATACGCTACATCTAATCCCAATGTGCACGTAGGCATAACAGGTGATTTTGTTGAAGTAATAAAACTAAATGATGATGGCACAATCACTATAAATGATGAACAACATACTGTTGAAGTTGTTATTTCCGAAGATATTGATGAAAAATCCTCTGCATTAAGTAAGGAAGATAAGTCTGGAGATATGGATTTACAATCCCGCAGCAGTTATCTTCCTATTTCAAACCCTGGAGGAAACTGGACACATATTAATACTAGAAATATTGATATAACATTGCAAAAAAATATAGTTTCTTATACTACTGCAGCTCTCGCGGTTATCATTTGCTTGAAAGTACCAGCCCTATTAGTAAGCGAACAATTTTATATAGGAATGGCGTCGCAATTCATATCTAATGTGGCTGTTAGGAATTCTAACTTTGTGAGGATCAATCAAAGAAAGTACAGTCACAACACGGGATTCAAAACCTATCGCTACCGAGAAAGAGGTTGGTCAAAAAATTTACAAGGCCAAATTGTGACAGATAACATATGGTATGCAAGATATATTGCTTGGGCGCCTAATTAATATTACATTAACCGAAGAACATTTGCACGAACTTTTTTCAAGCGATGATCGTGATCAAGCCGTTGCAAAACTTTAGAATAAATATTCAATCAGGTGCTGCTCGCCTAATCTAAAGAGCAGATTGGCGCAGACCATTATGAACGATCCGAAGACCAGAAAGCTTATCAAAATGTTTTTCGAGACCATTAACTCACCCGTGCAGTGTCCCACGCCCTCCGTGTTTTGCGCCAGCGCAATGGAGAGTTTAAAACCGTTTTTTTCAGCGTTATCAGATATGTGAACAAGCTTTAGTGCTTGCAATGATCGAAATGGCGGTATACAGTGTATCCAGAAGCAAAGTTGAAAACCTCACCTGCGAAGTTTGAGTAATACACAGTTTCCAATGTCCTGCAAAAGTCGTATAGGACATTGGAAACTGCAAAACGTTATAATATATGGAACGAAAAATAATAGGGCAAAATTATATTAGATAGCAAAAGACCTGAATCCGTGACACTCAGCACAAAAACAACTATCGAAGCTTAAAAGGCCCAAAAACCCTTAAAATTTGACACCCTGGATGGGCCATTGATCC
>NZ_FXUF01000015.1 GCF_900182905.1 Anoxynatronum buryatiense
CATGATTCTTGGTTTTTTGCTCTTAGCCATTTCCATCCTCTCCCTACTGTTATTATAGTTGGATTAGCTAAAAGCACAATTTATTTTACACTCCCTTTCCTGCATGTGTTTTTTACTCAGCATCATCTCGGCCTCCTCATATATACTGCAATAAGTACAGTATATACTGACTTGAGGCGGATGCCTTCTCCTTGTGGCAGACTTGTCATAGAGCCAGGAAAAAAGTGCTTACCATCAGAAGAAAATTCTGTTTACCATGCAGTGAAAAAAGTGCTTACTGTACCAGAAAAATTCTCCTTACTGTGCAAGAGAAAAACTCCTTACCGTATGACTGTAAAAACATCTTACCACCCACAGCGCCTGGTCTGGGGCAAGACGCGTAAACTCCCTCCGTTTCCCGGAGGGCAGAAAGCCGGTCAGCAGCACCTGTGATGGATGACCCAAAAGTGTTAAAAGGCGCTTTTGGGTTTTCTGGTCACAAAGTCCGGCAGTTTTCGGTCAATTTAGTCCGTCTGGTTCTGGACAGCCAGCGTTAGCAGCGACAATAAACCGCAAATGGAACTAAAGAGTAAATATATGTACCCATGGTAAAAAATGCTATCCTTAGAAAAACATTAATACCAAAATTATCATCTATTGCTTTTCCTATTCCTACAAAAACTATTATTCCTATAAAAACTAGAAAAAAGCCATTGAATGACCCAAAATATTCTCTTGTCAGTATGCTCTCTAGTCTTTTTAGCGTTTCAAATAGTTTTCTAATGATTTTCAACATATCTTTTCTCCTTATTTATTTTTTTTCTAAGTATGAATTTTAAACTGAATTTCCGATAACGTCTTATTCCCGCCACTCAGTTCGCTTTACCTCCCATTTCAATAGGTATTTGCGAACTTTGGTTCGGTAATACTTACTTCTTGCCGCAACATTACAATATGCGATGATTTAGCAGGTTCTTTGTTTTGCCACCACTTCTATTATGCCTTAGTCATGCCATCAAATCCAGTAATATCAACGTAATATTTCTAAATAATCGGAGAAGTGAGTCACTTAATCAGATTCAACAAACGGTCAACAATAAAAACAGCCCCTCAAACACTATATTCACAGTGCTTGCGGGGCTATTCAATGTTTGCTGTTGTTACTCCCACTCAACGGTTGCGGGGGGTTTTGAGGTAATGTCATACACCACCCGGTTCACCTGGTCAACTTCGTTGACTATGCGGTTGGCCATGGCGGCCAGCACGTCGTGGGGAATGCGGGCCCAGTCGGCGGTCATGGCGTCGGAGCTGGTGATGGCGCGAATGGCGACGGTATGGGAGTAGGTGCGTTCATCTCCCATGACTCCCACGCTTTTGATGCCTGGAAGCACAGCGAAGTACTGCCAGATATCACGATCAAGGCCGGCTTTTTTGATTTCTTCCCGCACCACCGCGTCTGCCTCCCGCACAATGTGGAGCTTTTCTTCGGTGATTTCTCCCAGTATGCGCACGGCCAGACCGGGGCCGGGGAAGGGCTGGCGCCAAACCACTTCGTCGGGGATTCCCAAGGCGGCGCCAATGGCCCGAACTTCATCTTTAAACAGATATTTGAAGGGTTCGATGAGCTGAAACTTCATGTCTTCCGGCAGACCGCCCACGTTGTGGTGGCTTTTGATGACGGCGGCGGTATCGGTGCCGCTTTCGATGATATCCGGATAAAGGGTGCCCTGTACCAGAAAGTCCATTTCGCCCAGTCGGGATGCTTCTTCCTCAAAGACGCGAATAAAGGTTTCGCCGATAAACTTTCGTTTTGCCTCTGGTTCGGTGACACCGGCCAGGCCTGCCAGAAAACGTTCCTGAGCGTTCACTCGAATGAAGTTGAGGTGGAATTTGTTGGTGAAGAGGTCTTCCACCTGATCGCCTTCGTTTTTGCGCAGCAGCCCATGGTCCACGAACACGCAGGTGAGTTTGTCTCCGATGGCTCTGTGAACCAAAACGGCTGCCACAGAGGAATCCACTCCTCCTGAGAGGGCGCAGAGCACCTTGCGGTCTCCCACCTGTTGGCGAATGGTGTCGATGGCTTCTTCGATGAGATTGCCAGTGGTCCAGTCGCCGGTGCATTGGCATACCTTGTATAGAAAATTACGGATAATGTCAATTCCCTGCTGGGTATGTTCCACCTCGGGGTGAAACTGAAGGGCATAGGCTTTTCGCTGTGGGTCTTCCATGGCGGCCACGGGACAGTCGGGGGTAGCGGCGGTGATACTGAAGCCTTCAGGTGCCCGGTCGATGAAGTCGGTGTGGCTCATCCAGCTGATGAGGCCCTCTGGCAGACCTTCAAAAATGGTGGATTTTCCCTGAAACTGCAGACCCACTTTACCATATTCTCTTTTTTCGGCCCGGTTGACGCTGCCGCCATAATGGCGTGCCATGAGCTGCCCCCCGTAGCAGATGCCCAGCACAGGAATGCCCATGTCAAAAATGGCAGGATCACACTGAGGGGCTCCTTCTGCATACACGCTGGCTGGACCTCCGCTAAAAATAATCCCCACAGGGTTGATTTCTTTCACTTTTTCAGCCGAAACATGGTAAGGCACCACTTCGCAGTACACCTGGCATTCACGCACTCTTCGGGCAATGAGCTGGTTGTACTGGCCTCCAAAATCAAGGATTAATACATTTTCTTTCTCCATCCACTTGATCCTCCCTCAATGGTCTTTCTTGTGTCACCTGTCTCCGTTGCCTGATAAATGATACCCTTATTCGGTGTCTCTTACACTGTAGTTGGGTGCTTCTTTGGTGATGTAGATATCATGGGGATGTCCTTCAATAAGGGAGGCCCCGGTAATTTTGATAAAGGAAGCTTTTTGCCGCAGATCGTCGATGGTGGGCGTGCCACAGTAGCCCATGCCGGAACGAAGACCGCCCATGAGCTGATACACCGTGTCTTTCAGTGGGCCCTTGTGGGGAACCCGGCCTTCGACGCCTTCGGGCACCAGTTTCTTTTCATCAGATTGATCTTGAAAATAACGGTCGCGGCTGCCTTCTTTCATGGCTCCCATGGAGCCCATGCCACGATAGGTTTTGAAGCTGCGTCCCTTGTAAATCACCGTTTCTCCAGGACTTTCTTCGGTGCCAGCAAAGAGAGATCCAATCATCACGGTGTGGGCTCCGGCTGCCAATGCTTTGACGATGTCGCCGGAATATTTGATGCCGCCATCTGCAATCACGGGAATGCCATGGGGAGCCGCTGCTTGAGAGCAGTCATAAATGGCGGTGATTTGCGGGACACCGACGCCGGTGACCACCCGGGTGGTGCAGATGGATCCAGGGCCGATGCCTACTTTCACCGCATTGACACCCGCTTTAATGAGGGCTTCAGTGCCTTCTGCCGTGGCCACATTACCGCCAATAATCTGCAGCTCGGGGTATTGCTTTCGAATGCTGGCCACCGCCTCCAGTACCCCTTTGGAATGACCATGGGCGGTGTCTACCACCACCACATCCACCTTGGAACGCACCAGTGCCTGTACCCGTTCCAGCATGTCTGCTGTGACGCCTACGGCAGCACCCACCAGCAGCCGGCCCTTGTCGTCTTTGGCGGAGTTGGGGTACTTGATGGCTTTTTCAATGTCTTTAATGGTGATGAGGCCTTTGAGCATGCCTTGATCGTCGATAATGGGCAGTTTTTCAATTTTGTGGATCATGAGAACTTCCTTGGCTTCATCCATGGTGACACCTTCTTTGGCCGTCACCAGGTTTTCCTTGGTCATGACCTCATCGATGAGCTTGTCATAGTCTCTCACAAAGCGGATATCCCGGTTGGTGATGATTCCCACCAGTTTTCCCTTCACGGTGATGGGAACCCCGGAGATATGGTAGCGCTCCATCAGTTCCAGCGCGTCGGAAACGGCATGGTCGGGAGACAAAAAGAAAGGATCCACAATCACGCCGTGTTCACTTCGTTTGACTTTATCCACTTCAAGTGCCTGCTCTTCAATGGTCATGTTTTTGTGGATAATGCCAATACCGCCCTCCCGGGCCATTGAAATGGCCATTTTGCCTTCTGTGACGGTATCCATGCCGGCACTGAGAAGCGGGATGTTCAGTTTAAGGGAGGGTGTTAAACGGGTGTGTAGATCCACCTGGGCGGGCAGTACTTCTGATGCGCCTGGAATCAACAGGACATCATCAAAAGTGAGTCCCTCTTTCATAATTTTGTTCATCTGCATTTCCTCCTTCACGTGACCGATGCCTCTTTCCTGTCAAAAAAATCCACCAACCGATTTCATCACCAAGGCGCGGGAGAAAAGGGTTAGTGGACAAGTTTCTTCCAATAACAACAATTCACCCATAGAAAAGGAATTTACGGTTCCCTTGTAGAGACTGCCATTCCGTATTAGTGGCATTATATGAGTGCAGCATCATTCAGTTTGAGCAGTGCCTGTAAGCCGGTTTCGGCTCAGGGCGAAAGTGGATTTTGTTTTCCATGCATGCCGTTCTGGTTGATGGTTGTCCTCAAGCTTATCAGAGGAAATGAGCCATGTCAATAGGATGTGAAAGGTTCGGAAATATCTTGCATTTCAACGGTTGCATCTGATTACATCAGAAACCAATAAACGTATCCACAATGATCGCAGACGTAGTTGGTGGCTGTTTTATTGAAAACATGATCAGTTACTTCGGCAACCTGCTGGCATTTGAAGCTATGAACGCTGGTCCAGCATCGCCTGTACTGCTTCCAGCCGCTGAATGATGGGCAGTTTTTGAGTGCACAGGGTTTCGCAGATACCACAGGCAATGCAGTCTCCCGGAAGCCCGTCTTCCGCTTTCAACTCACCCCGGTCATGGTACCAGTCCAGCTGTCGGAGGGTTTCGTCGGAGTTGATGAGCAGTGACAGATTGTAGGCTTCCATGTAAAGGTTCATTTTAATTTTTGACGGGCATTTCTTTTCCCGGCAATACTGACAGTTGGTGCACAGAGCGTCCAGTTTTTCCGTCAGCTTTCCTGAAATTTCCCGGCGCTTTGCTTCTGATACTGTTAGCGGACGCGCCACAGCCGCGGTGTTTTCATCCACCTCTTCTTTGCTGCCCATCCCTGCCAGCACCACGGTAATGCCCGGTTGTGCCGCGTTAAAGCGCAGGGCTGCCTGCACGGTGCTTTCTTCGTCGTACTCCCTGATAAAGCTGAAGTGGTCCTGATAACGGGGAATCAGCCCACCGCTCAGGGGGTTCATGGTCACCACTCCCAGCTGATGCTCCAAGGCGGCCTGAACCCCTTCCTGCCGGAAGGGATGATTGATGACATTGTAGCCCAGCAGTACCCCTTCAAAGACGTCATCTTCAATAATGGTGCGGATGTCTTTGCCGGTACAGTGGGTGGAGAAGACAACGTGATCCACCAGGCCTTCGGCTTTTGCTTTCATGGCCCCTTCATAGGGACCGCCAGGAGCCATGACCCGCCGATACTGGTCAAGGTCCATCAGACACCACATATGAAAGAAGTTGATTTTATCAACGCCCAGGCGGCCCAGGGATTTTTCGATGCGGGCACGCACTTCATCTGCTGTTTTTTCTTTGCGGATCATGCTTTTGGTGGAAATATAGTACGGGTTGGGCATTTTTTTGAAGGCTTTTCCAAAGATGGATTCGCTGCGGTCATCGCAATAGAAGGGCGCTGTGTCGAAGTAGTTGATCCCTTTTTCACTGGCATAGCGCACCACTTCTGCCGCGTAATCATCGTCGTCTCCAAAGCGCATGCCTCCGAAACCAATGACAGATACCTCTTTGCCTGTTTTGCCATAAGGTCGATAGATCATTGCTGATTCCTCCTGTTTTCTGGCGGTGATGGCTTCATTATATCGAATCATCAGCAACACGTCCAGCGCCGCCATCTGTCATATGGATGGCGTGTGTGTTCTCGCATATGCCCGAGAGAGCCTTATTCGCCAAAAAAGTAATAACCGGATTCCATTATCTTTCCTTGGAATCCGGTTATTCAAAAATGAATCCTCTCTTTTGGGACAGATGCCGCAGCTCTGCCACTCCTTCGATGCAGAAACTCATTCAATACCCTCTTTCAACGATTGACTGCAGTTTCATTCCCTGCAGCTGTTCCTCAAAAACCGGAACATCAACCTGCTTGGTGTTGCTTGGTGTTGCTTGGTGTTGCTTGGTGTTGCTTGGTGTTGCTTGGTGTTGCTTGGTGTTGCTTGGTGTTGCTTGGTGTTGCTTGGTGTTGCTTGGTGTTGCTTGGTGTTGCTTGGTGTTGCTTGGTGCAGTGGGATACTTCTTCGTGCAGCACCTCAACGTCTTTTTGAGAGGATTCGAGGAAGGAGTCATCTTCCTTAAACTCATTATAGCAAATGAGCGAATGTTTTGCAAGTTATTTATTGGTTTTCCATTGATTTTTTTCAATGAATCAAAATCATGATGAATGCTGGCTTTCAACATAAAAAACCAGGGCGAAATGCCACCGCCCTGGTTTCCATAATGTATTATGTTTCGCGGGTGATGATGTGTTGTAAAGTGTTTAGACTTTACAATTACATCATGGGCATTCCGCCGCCCATGCCGCCCATGCCGCCCGGGGCACCTGCAGATTCTTTTTCCGGCAGGTCAACCACTGCACTTTCAGTGGTCAGCAGCATTGCAGAGATGGAACCAGCGTTCTGAAGCGCACTTCTGGTCACCTTTTTGGGGTCAACAATACCAGCGTCGATCATGTTGACGTATTTTTCATTCAATGCGTCGAAGCCGATGTTTTTATCGGAGTTCATCACTTTTTCCACAATGACTGATCCTTCGAGGCCGGCATTTTCTGCGATTTGGCGCAGAGGCTCTTCCAGCGCACGACGAACAATGGCCGCACCGGTTTTTTCATCTCCCGTCATGCCTTTCAGCAAATCTTCAATGGCAGGAATCACGTTCACCAGGGCAGTTCCACCGCCGGCAACAATGCCTTCTTCAACAGCAGCACGTGTGGCATTCAAAGCGTCTTCAATGCGAAGCTTACGCTCTTTCAGCTCGGTTTCAGTGGCTGCTCCAACCTGAATCACTGCAACACCGCCGGAAAGCTTGGCCAGTCGCTCCTGCAGTTTTTCACGATCGAAATCTGAAGTGGTGTCTTCGATTTGCTTTTTGATTTGTGCAATGCGGTCATGAATGGTGCTTTGGTCGCCGCTGCCTTCCACGATGGTGGTATTGTCTTTGTCCACTTTAATGGTACGGGCGCGTCCCAGCATATCAACCGTTGCGGTTTTCAGCTCGTAACCCAGTTCTTCGGAGATCACTTTGCCGCCGGTAAGGATGGCGATGTCTTCCAGCATGGCTTTTCTTCTGTCGCCAAAGCCAGGTGCTTTCACAGCAACGCATTCGAAGGTACCGCGCAGCTTGTTTACCACCAGAGTGGCCAGAGCTTCGCCTTCGATGTCTTCTGCAATGATTAACAGCTTACGGCCCTGCTGAACGATTTGTTCCAGCAGTGGCAGGATTTCCTGAACATTGGAGATTTTCTTGTCGGTGATGAGAACGAAAGCATCACTCAGAACCGCTTCCATTTTTTCTGCATCGGTTACCATGTAGGGTGACAGGTAGCCACGATCAAACTGCATGCCTTCCACCAGTTCCAGTGTGGTTCCCATGGATTTGGATTCTTCAACAGTGATGACACCGTCTTTGCCCACTTTATCCATGGCGTCAGCAATCAGGTTGCCGATTTCTTCATCGCTGGCAGAGATGGCTCCCACCTGTGCAATGGCTGATTTGCTTTCCACAGGCAGGGCAATTTTGCCCAGTTCGTCAACAGCAGTTTCAACCGCTTTGTAGATGCCTTTTTTCAGAATCATGGGATTGGCACCGGCAGCCACATTTTTCATGCCTTCACGAATGATGGCCTGGGCCAGCAGTGTGGCAGTGGTGGTACCGTCACCGGCCACATCGTTGGTTTTGGTGGCAACTTCTTTGACCAGTTGAGCCCCCATGTTTTCGAAGGGGTCTTCCAGTTCGATTTCACGGGCAATGGTGACACCATCGTTGGTGATGAGGGGTGAGCCGAACTTCTTATCGATAACGACGTTGCGTCCTTTTGGTCCAAGGGTGATTTTAACAGTGTTCGCCAGTTGATTGACACCACTTTCCAGTGCGCGTCTGGCGTCTTCTTTGAATTTAATGTCTTTAGCCATAATTCTAATTCCCTCCTTAGTAATTTACAAGTTACCAGTCTTCAGAAACTCTATTCTACAATCGCCAGTACGTCGTTTTGACGCACAATGGTTACTTCTTCGCCATCCAATTTAACTTCTGTGCCGGAGTACTTGGAGAAAATCACTTTGTCTCCGACTTTCAGTTCCATTTTAACCTCTTTACCGTCTACCATGCCGCCAGGACCCACTGCCAGTACTTCAGCCATTTGTGGTTGTTCTTTGGCTGTTCCGGGAAGAACGATACCGCTTTTTGTTTTTTCCTCTGCCTCCAACTTCTTGATCACAACTCGATCGCCCAATGGTTTAATGTTCATACCTTCTTTTGCCTCCTTTTTCATTTCTCTATGGTTTTTCATTGTTCACCGATTTGTTAGCACTCACCTCGATCGAGTGCTAACACACTTATCATATAGAAAAGAAAAATGGCTTGCAAACCTTATTTGAAAACGATTTTCGCCATAAATTGCATTTGCTGCGATTTATCTCTCGATATCTCTTTCTTTCTTCTTATTATTCATCATTGCTCTTATTTATGTTGAAATATTGTTTCAAAATCGTTGCAGAGAAAAAGAGCCCGCTTAACGAGCTCTCAGATCATCTGTTTATTGGGAGAATGTCATCAAATCCATTTGGAAAATGTCTATAGATCCATACGAATATGGAATTTTGGAATATCCCTCATGGCAAGCGAGGCCTGCACAATGCCTTTTCCGTCACTGCGAGACACTCCGGCAAATTTATAGTATTCATTATCCAGGTCTCTTGGCTGCATTTTTTGGATCACCTGATGTTTGGGATCTTTCAGGATTTTCAGAAAATCGAAGGCCTGGGAAGCCGGATCATCCGGGAACTGAAAACCAATGGCCGCCTTGTCGGAGCTGGCAACGATGGTAGCTGTTTCATCAGTGACATAGAAGTCGGCAGCACCGGTTTTGCGGGCAAATGCATTGAGATCAACCTGCTGCAAGCCCTTCATCTTGATTTCATCTGCCAGACGCTGGCTGTAGCGCACCAGACAGCGACCCAGCATTTCATCAAACTGGCCGCCAAATTCGCCCAGTCCATGGCTGATGTCATACAGTTCGTCTGCTTTTTGTGTGCTTTTTTCAATGTAGGCATTCTGCTGTTCCATCATACCGTTGATCTGCTCCAGCGTACTCATGGTGTCACGCGAGAAAGCCGCCACTTTTTCAATATGAGTGGCCATCTGTTCGGTGGCTTCCGACTGTTCACCGGTGACTGTGCTGATATGTCCAATGGCCTCAAGAATTTCTTCCATTGCTTTCATGATCTCCGTCAGCTTTCCTCTGGCTTCACGGCCAACCTGCTGTCCTTCATGCCCCTGGAGAACACCCGACTCCATCAGATCATGGGTGGTGTTCATCTGCCCCATGATGCCTTCGACCACACGGCTGATCTCAGAGGAAGCACCGGCACTTTCGTCTGCCAGTTTTCCAATTTCCTGGGCGACAATGGTGAAGCCCCGGCCGGCTTCCCCAGCCCGTGCCGCCTCAATGGAAGCGTTCAGGGAGAGTAGGTTAATCTGTTCTGCTATCTTGTTGATTTTCACCGACATACCAGTGATGTTGTTCATCATCTGATCAAGCTTCTTCAGTTCATCACCGGTGCCTTCCAGTTTTTGGCCAATTTCATCCATCACCCGGATCGCTTTTTCAATGGCTTCCCCGCCGACATCCACCACTTCTCTGGTTTTAATGGTACGTTCCTGCACCTGACGACCAGCCGCGGCAATTTCTGCGCTGCCGCTGGAAAGCTCTTCAGAGATGGAAGCTGCTTCCATGATGTCATTACTCACCTGATAGGCATCCGCCGAAAAGTCACTGATTTTCTGGGACAGTTGTGATATTTCCTTCAGACTGGCATGGGAATCTTCATTGAGTTCCTGGGTAAGCCGGCTGATGATACTGGAGGATCGCACAATCTGATAAACCCAGTTTTTCAGCATCTGGTGCAATGCTCCAAGCGGCTTGAGAATGATTTGGTCTGACGCACCATATCCGGTGGTGTCCATCTCTTTCAGCACATTCCCCCGGCTGTACTCTTCCAGTACCTTGCCCACATTATGGCGAAGCTTTTTCCCTTTTCCGGCAACCGTTAAGTAGCACAGCACAAACCCTACTGCAACTCCCACGGCAGCTCCTATCAATATCTGCATGCGATCAACCTCCCTTTCTTACTAAAAGACATTAGAATAATGTTTGCAAGAATTGGACCAACTTCGTTAAAAAAGGTTCAACCACAGGGTAGAATAGTGGGACAAAAACGGCCGGCAGCATGTTTCCAACAGGGATTCGTTTAATTTCAAGAATATTAACGGCAATACCTACAATCAAGAGACCTCCAATGGCTGACATTTCCAGAATCACAGCGTCCACCAACACCACTGCCAGCGCCCCGGCTGCCAGGGTGATGGCCCCCTGGTAAACCAGCACACTCAGGGCCGAAAGCAGCACTCCCACCCCCAGCGTGGAAGCAAAAATAACCGCAGAGACGCCGTCCAATAATGATTTGGCATACAAGGTTTCGTGATTTCCTGTTAGCCCACTCTCCAGGGCACCCACAATGGCCATGGCACCCACACAATAAATGAGGCTGGTGGCCACAAACCCACGGGCTACCTGCCCTTCACCTCTGCCGGAGCGGGCCTCCATCCATTTACCAAAAGCCGTCAGTTTATCTTCCACTTTCAATGCTTCTCCCACCAAACTTCCCACCACCAGTGAAAAAATCAGCAGCAGTATGTTTTCGCTTTTCAGCGCCCCCGACATGCCAATCATTAAAACCGACAGCCCCAACGCCTGCATCACGGTATTTTTAAAACGATCAGCGATGCCTTTTTGAAAAAGCAGGCCCAGACACCCTCCCAGTAAAATGGCCAGACTGTTGACAATGGTTCCAAACATATCCACTTCTCCTTCACTGTTGAACTAATCAGCCGAAATGATGATTGAATCGACTATCTTTATTTCAGGTTCTTCATGATATGAGATTCTTCATGATATCAGGCTTTTCATACATTATTTGATTTTTTGCAAACGGGCGTGATAAAAGAGCAGCTGTTGGACATACCCCGCTGCCTCTCCGAACAGATTTAAGGCTTCGGCCTCGATGGCTGCATCTGTTTGCGGCGCTTCCGGCCAGAGGCTTTTCACCATGCGGCGCACCCATACGTCTACCGGAAACTGGTGCCGGGCCCCCATGCCGAACAGATTGATGCAGGCGGAAACCTTCGGCCCGACGCCCGGAAGTGTTTGCAACAGTTCCCTGTCTGCGCGGGGATCGCGATGCTGCTGCTCTGACATCAGCCGGTAGCAGGCTTTCCACTGCCGCACTGTTTGGAAAAGGTAGTTCGCACGGTAGCCAGCCCCCACTGCCCTCCAATCTTCCAGTGTCAGATCTGTTAATTGATCTGGTTTCGGGAAGGCGTGGTTATCGTGATCATTGATTCGGTTAATCAGCGTGCCATAGCGGTATGACAGCTGTTCAATGCTTTTGGTGATGCGGGGAATGTGATTATTGGCTGAAAAGAGAAAGGTGATGGTGGTTTCCCAGGGGTCCTGTTGTAACAACCGGATCCCTTTTCCGGTTTCGATGGGCGCTGCAAGCCATGGTGCCTTTTGAAGCAGTTGTTGATTCATGGCCTCATAATCCCGTTGAAGGTCAAAGTAGGAGATCCATAAATTCTGCAAGGTTGCTTCAGAAACCGGCTTCAGTATCAGATTGTCCGCTTCCTGCCGGGCATTGAGCACTTCTCCCTTCACGACACCTGTATAGCTGCCGTCTGGTTCTGGCCTCCAGCGGAAACACTGTCCGCAGGTCAGGGTTTTTTCCAGGGAAAAGCAGGTGACCGCCAATACCGCTGCGCCGTTTTCAATGCTCACCAGCCTCATGGGTTAACTCCCGTTATCTTTGCCTTTATGGTCACTGGCTGAAAAAGATCAAAGGCTTCATGAATCTGACGTCCGGTTTCCACATCGAAATAGAGTAACGTGGACTGCCCGTTTCGCATCACTCGATAACTGTAAGCCAGGCGGGGTGAAAACCGGGTGCCAAAAGTGCGGATCACCCGTTGTCCTTCATAAATCATACGTCCCAGTTCTGGTTGGCATTCGTTGCGCAGTGTTTCCATGGAAATCTGCTGCACCACTTCTGGAACCATGGTTTCAGAAAAGTCGCTTGCAAAATGCACCACCGTGCCATCCACTGCTGAAATGGTGATCTGGCAGGCATCACTGGTCATGATGATCTCTCCATCAACCACCGGTGTAAAGCGAAACAGATAGACCGGTTGTGTCTGCCCGTTTTGATTATACATGAATTCTTCCCGCACTTCCTCTGCTGCAACGCAAGGCATCAGGCTTCGGGCAACTTCCAGCGCATGTTCCATCGCGAGAGTTCCCGGGCCTTCGGGCACTGTCCCTGCCTGAAATTCTCTTATTCTGCCATCACGGGCATCAATACGCAGTTTTGCCGGTTCTGCCGCCGTCACTGCTTCTGCCCGGTAGGTGTGAACACCTTCCCGAATGCGCACCTCCCGGGAAGTCAGTTCCATTGTTTCCACTGAAAAGAGAGGCAGGTACTTTTCAGCCCGCAACAGTGCTTCTTCAGGTTCCAGATAACCAGGGTGCTGATTGGGCAGGGCGCTGTGCCGGTAAAGCACTACCGTTTCCTGAATTTGTTCTGTCAGCTGTCGAAGACCGCCATCGCTGGCATCCGGATTTCTCAGCTGATCCAACCGCCCCTGAATGTTATGATAAATCAGCAGCAACCTCCCCAGCTGATCATGCACTTTTGTGAGCATGGCTCTGTCTGGGTCGCCCAGCCGGGATTCCTGCGCCCGATATTGCCGCTCCAGCTGATCCACCAGCATGTTTCGAAGGGCCTCCATCGCGGCCAGCCCTTCCTGCAATCGTTCATGAGGAACCTCTTCCCGCTGATTCATTAATGCCCACTGCATGAAGGAAGCCGTCAGTTCTTCCACTGCACTTTGAAGCCGTTGCAGGGATTCCGGCGTTTCGTTTTCCATGAGAAAATCTATCTGACGCATGCTCTGGCGGATATTGCGCTCAATACTTTGGGATACCAGCGCTTCCATGGCATTCAGCCGTTGTCGGTTTTGCCGGTATTCCATATAAAACCACACATTTCCCGTCAGGCTGGCAATGAGCAGCACCGCCAGTATTCTTGAAAACCATTTGTTCACGATGATGTCCCTCCCAGTATTGCTGCCGTTTGTCATTCCTGCCACCTGTTGATATTGCATCTGAAATCACTTGTGAATCCGAAGGCTTTCCGTTCCATTATATGTTAATTCCAACGTTCTGACAACCGCGGAAATCAATGTCAATCATGACAATACGGAAGTGATATGAGCGCCTGGACAGGGTGACTTGCAGCATCACCCAACTTCCTGTATAATAACACCATAAATGCGTCAATATTCTGACGAGATGATGAGACGGATGGATTCAGTGAATTTTCTGATTCATTCAAGCATCGAACGTCTGCAATTGATTCTTTTTTTGATCGTTTCAAAATGAGCCCTTCGTTGACATTCATCCGTTTATTGATTTACATTTGAATCACACTTATCATGGTTCTTCCCCGACAATTTTGTCGGTAACAGATACAAGACTGGTATGCCTTTGTTTCAGGGATGCTGTAATCATGGCATGATCCTTGCTTATTTACAGGGAGACATGATTTCGGCTGCTGCCAACCACGCCGAAACACCCAAAGCAGATGTATACCAGGAACCCACAGGAAAGGAGGCACCTGTCAGTCCCGTTCTTATTTTCGCACTATTGGAACTTATGTCTATTTTCTTTGGTCTTTGACTGCTTGCAGTCAAAGAAACGACAATGGAGGTGTTACATGCATGGCAGATAAGCTTAAAACACAACGCGAGGTTAACGGACTTTTTGAATTGAGCGATGCAGCACGAAAAAACCTGGAAGGCAATCTGTACTACAATGATGACCTGGCTCCCACCAAACTGGAGGAACGCTCCTGGACCACTTACAACATCGCTTCTCTCTGGGTGGGTATGTCCGTCTGTATCCCCACCTATATGATGGCTTCCGGCCTCATGGCCGCCGGTCTTTCCTGGTGGCAGGCAATTCTTAACATCGCCCTTGCCAACCTGATTGTATTGGTGCCCATGCAGTTGAACTCCCACGCCGGTACCAAGTATGGTATTCCTTACCCGGTATTTGCCCGATTAGCCTTCGGTGTTAAAGGCGCTCATATTGCCGCCATCGCCCGTGCCATCGTGGCAGCCGGCTGGTTCGGTATTCAAACATGGATCGGCGGCGGTGCTCTTGATGCCGTCATCGCTTCCCTCAGTCCTGCCTGGGCCGCATGGGCCGGCAGTATCTGGATCTCCTTCTTTATTTTCTGGGCACTGAATGTCTGGATTGCCTACCTGGGACCTGACGCCATCAAATTCATGCAATCATGGGGTGCTCCTATTTTGGGCGTTCTCTCAGTTGCCCTGATGGTATGGGCGATTACCGCCGTTAATGCTGCCGGCAGCAGCGTGGGTGCCATTCTGAACCTGCCTGCCACTTATGCTCCGGGTACTTTCTGGCGCGTCTTCCTGCCGGGTCTGACTGCCAATATTGCGTTTTGGTCAACCCTGGCACTGAATATTCCTGACTTCTCACGCTATGCCAAAACCCAAAGAGACCAGTTTATGGGTCAATTACTGGGTCTGCCCACCACCATGGCCGCTTTCGCCTTTGTGGGTGTGTTTGTCACCGGCGCCACCGTCATCGTTTACGGTGAAGCTTTATGGGATCCCGTTGCCGTTGTGGCCAATATCAACAGCCCCCTGGCAACCATTCTGGGAGCAGCCGGTATTGCCATTGCAACTCTGACCACCAACATCGCCGCCAACGTGGTGGCCCCCGCCAATGGTATCTCCAACCTGAACCCCCGCAAAATCACCTATGGCATGGGCGCTCTCATCACCGGTTTTGCAGGCGTTGCCATGATGCCCTGGCGTCTGTTGGCCACCGCAGGTGCGTACCTCTTTGACTGGCTGGGCGTTTACGGCAACTTCCTGGGCCCCTTGGCCGGTATGTATGTGGCTGACTATTACCTGTACCGCAAGAAAGTGCTTGATCTTGACGACCTGTTCAAAGGCGAGCAGAGCCGCTACTGGTATGGCAACGGCGTGAACATGAAGGCCGTCTACACCTGGCTCATCTCTCTGGCGCTTCCGGTACTGGGACTGCCCCGTCTGTTGGGCGGCACCAACAACTTCTTCCGTTTCTTTGGTGAAAACGGCTGGCTGGTTGGATTCATTCTGGCGCTGTTGATTTATCCTGCGCTGATGAAAAACGAAACCGACTCACTGATCTCCGAAGAAGTTGAGGAGCAAATCACTGAAAGAGTGAAAAGCTAACCCCTTTATAGTATACTATCCATAGAGAGCTTTCTCTCTGGCTATATCTCCTCTCGAAGGGGCGGCACCCCCGCCCTTCGGGAGTCGATTCATTCGCAAGCATTTTCAGCAGCGTATGCAGCCGGAGGTGCTTGCGTTTAATTTTGAAGGAGGGATCATGTTATGATGGATTTAATCATCAAAAATGGCACTGTCATCACTGCCAAGGATACTTTTAAGGCAGACATCGGCGTCCGCGACGGTAAGATTGAAGTCATTACCCGTTCCCTGGACCAGATGGAGGCAAAACAGATCATTGATGCCACAGGCAACTATGTACTGCCCGGCGCACTGGATGCTCACACGCATCTGGAAATGCCCTTTGGGGGCACCGTTTCTTCCGACAGCTATGAAGCCGGCACCCGGGCTGCTGCCTGCGGCGGCACTACCACTGTTTTTGACTTTGTCATTCAGGGCAAGGGGCAGGGGCTGGTGGAGGCCGTTGAAGGCCGCCGCGCCCTGTGCGAGCCTCAGGCTTGCGTGGACTATTCTTTCCACACCGCCATTACCGACCTGACTCCTGCTGTTTTGAAAGAGTTCAAACAGGCAGTGGATTATGGCATTAACAGTTTCAAGGTGTTCATGGTGTATAAAAAAGAAGGCTTGATGGTTGACGACGGCGTGATGGTGCGGGCGATGATTCGCGCCAAAGAAGTGGGTGCCCGGGTATCTGTTCATGCTGAAAACCCTGATGTTATCGATATGAACATTGAGAATTTCCTAAAAGAAGGCAAGACCCACGCCTGGTACCATTATCTGAGCCGGCCAGAATACGCAGAGGCCGAAGCCGACAAGCGGGCCATTCACTGGGCCAAGTCTTTCAATGTGCCCCTATATATTGTTCACCTGGCCTGCAAGGAAGGTATGGACGAAGTCACCAGAGCCCGGCAGGAAGGCTATGATGTGATTGCAGAAACCTGCCCTCAGTACCTGTATTTCACCAACGAAGTGTACAAGCGGGAAGACGGCCGCAATTTCGTATGCTCACCTCCCATTAAGGGCCCCGAATCACAGGATGCCCTGTGGGATGGCATTAAGCGGGGCGACATTTCCATCGTGGCCACCGACCACTGCCCTTTCCAGTCTTACGAAAAAGACTGGGGCAAAGACGACTTCACCAAAATTCCCAATGGCTGCATGGGTGTTGAAAACATGTATCCTTACATGCTCAGCGAAGCCAACCGGGGCCGCATCTCCTTCAACAAAGCGGTTGAGGTATGCTCCACCAACGTGGCCCAGCTCTTTGGCTGCGCTCCCCAAAAGGGAACCATCGCTCCCGGATCTGATGCCGATCTGGTCATCTATGACCCCGAGAAGACCTATGTGATTTCCAAGGATAACATGCACTCTGATGTGGATTACACCATCTGGGAAGGCGTGGAGCTGAAGGGCTACCCCGTTATGACCTTCTCCCGCGGCAAACTGGTCTATGACAATGGGCAGTTTGTGGGCGAAAAAGGCTGGGGCGAATTCGTTAAGCGGACACCGCTGACGTAGTGTTTTCTGCAGCCGTTGACAAGAATGTCTTTCAATGGTAAAGTGTTAGCAATTTCAGAGAAAACCTTCGCTTGTTACAGGTGAAGGTTTTTCTTTATCAGTTTAGGAGGTGCTGTGATGCAAGATAAACACATTGGTTTTATCGGAGCCGGTAACATGGCAAAAGCACTCATTCAGGGCATGGTTCAATCAGGTCAGTTTGCCCCGGCCCACATTCGTTTCAATGACAAGCTTCAGTCTGAACATCACCCTTTGGAAATTGCCGGACAGTCGATTGTTTCCATGGACAAGGAAGGCTTGGTGACCTGGAGTGATGTGCTGGTGTTGGCCGTTAAGCCTCAGGATCTTTTTAACCTCCTCAGGGAAGTGGATCCCCTGGCCACTGAGCGAAAGTTGTTTATTTCCATTGCTGCCGGAATTGACATTGCCGGTCTGACCAAAAGCCTTTCTGTCGCTCACCCGGTAGTGCGGGCCATGCCCAACACTTCTGCCCGGGTTTTGGCATCTGCCACCGCCCTCACGGGCAATGCGGCTGTCACCCCCGGCGACATGGCACTGGCAGAGCGCATCTTTCAATGTGTCGGCGCCGTTGTTCAGGTGGAGGAGTCTCAAATGCCCGGTGTCACCGGCCTCAGCGGCAGCGGCCCGGCCTATGTCTATGCCTTTCTTCGAGCCATGATTGAAGGTGGTGTATCGCTGGGGTTATCCCATGATACCGCTTCACAGCTGGCTATCCAAACCCTTCGGGGCGCCGTGGAAATGGCCGCCGCCAGCGAAGATGACCTGGATACCCTGATTCGCCAGATCTGCTCACCCAACGGTACCACCCTGGCCGGGATGAAAGTTCTTGAAACCCGCCATTTTCAGGAGCATGTGATGGAGGCCATACAGGCTTCTGCCCAGCGATCGGAGGAACTGCGCCGGGAGCTACAGGCCGATATCAGGGAGTAGGGAGCCGGAACGGGGCACAGGACATAGGAAACAGAACATAGGATGTAGGATATAGGAAATATGGTTTAGGAAATAGGAAATACAAGATTTGAAACTTGAAATACAGAAAGCTGTGACAGTCAACGACCGTCACAGCTTTCTTATTGCGTTTCTGCAGGTTTTTTAGTTTCTTAGATATCTTCGATATCCTTGCAGGCTTTTGCCACAAAGTGGCTGTTAGATAAATTGCTTGGGAATCACGTGGATATCGCGGGGAGTTCCGAAATCATGGAACTTCACTTCTCCCGGGGTAATGCAGTTTTCGATGGGACAGACGATCCAGCACAGTCCACAACCCACGCACTTGTCTTCGTTCAGGTAGGGGCGGCGCTCTGTTTCGTTCCAGTCAATGGCCTGATGCCCACCGTCATAACAGGAAACATAGCAGCGACCACAGCCCACACATTTGTCGTGGTCATACTTGGGATAAACCTTAAAGTCACGTTCGATTTCTTCTGCAGGAACGATATTGGGAAGCGCCTGGCCCACAATGGTGTTCAGGTCGGTGATGCCTTTTTCTTCCATCCAGTAGGAAACACCGCTGATCAGGTCTTCCACAATGCGGTAACCATACTGCATGACAGAAGTGGTGACCTGCAGGTTGCTGGCACCCACCAGCAGGAATTCAAGGGCATCCTGCCAGGTTTCAATACCGCCCATGCCGCTAATGGGGATGTTTTTCAGTTCATCATCCTTGGCCATTTGAGCAATGAAGCGCAGGGCAATTGGTTTTACTGCCTTGCCGGAATAACCGGAGATGGAGGATTTTCTATTAACAATGGGCAGGCAGGTCAGGTTGTCCAGATCCACCTCGGTGATACTTTTGATGGTATTGATGGCGGCAATGGCTTTGGCGCCGTTTTTCACGGAAGCACGGGCGGGCAGCTCCATCAGTGTCAGGTTAGGGGTCATTTTGGGCATCACCGGCAGATGGGTGGATTCCACCACTGCGCGGGTATACTCTGCCACCAGGTTGAAGTTACATCCCACATCTGAACCCATGGCATGGGTGGTCATCTGAGGACATGAGAAGTTACACTCGATGATGTCGGCACCAATCTCAGTTACCGCTTTTGCCAGCTTCTTCCACTCTTCGGTGTTTTCACCCATGATGGAAGCCACCAGCACCTTATCAGGAAAGTCTTTCTTCAACTGATACATCATTTCCAGGTTTTTCTCTGTGGGTTTATCGGAGATCATTTCCATGTTCTTGAAGCCCACAAAGGAAGTGCCTTCTTTACGGGTCTGGTCAAACCGGGGAGAACACTCCTGGGGAATCCAGTAGCCGATGGTTTTGTAAACAATGCCACCCCAGCCGGTTTCCAACGCTTTTTTACACATATCGTAGTTACTGCCCACCGGTGAGGAAGACAGGAAAAACGGATTCTCACATTTGACGCCACAAAACTCCATGGACAGATCTTTGCGTTTTGCCATCTTGATTCACACCTTCTTTCTTGGACTTGGTTATCGCTTGGAAGCCAGCCAGGCATCAATGCCGTCGGCGGCCGCTTTGCCTTCTGCCACTGCTTGTACCACTGTTTTACCGCCATTCACAACGTCACCGGCCGCATAAACACCTTCGACGCTGGTGGCACAGGTGGCTTCATCCACCACAGCCAGCTGCTTGTCATTCACCTTCAGCCCTTCAGCGTAACCAGTTTCATCCACTTCCTGGCCAATGGCCATGACAACACGGTCAGCTTTCAGCACAAACTCTGAAACACCGTCTTTTCCCCGGGCTTTCAGAGCAGTGACTTTACCGTTTTCTCCCAGCACTTCCACCGGCAGGGTTTCGGTGATAAAGTCAACACCCAGTGATTGAACATAGGCCACTTCTGGCGGGTAAGCCGGCATATCCATTTGACGCCGTCGGTAAACCACTGTCACACGATTTCCCAGCATTTTGGCAGTGGTGGCACAATCCATGGCCACGTCTCCGCCGCCGACCACCACCACATGCTCACCCACTGCCAGTTTTCCTTCGCTTGGCTTTGCGCCGGCCAGGAAATCAAGGGCATAGTCGGCATTTTCAAGATCCATGCCGGGAATATCGATGGGTTTTGACTGCTGAAGTCCCATGGCCAGGAAGAAAGCTTTAAAGCCCTGGTTTTTCAGTTCTGCCCATGTAATATCTTTCCCTACACAGCAGTTGTAGACAAATTCTACACCCAGATCTTTAACATACTTCACTTCCCAGTCAACAATTTCCTGGGGAAGTCTGCCGGGAACAATCCCATAGGTCAATACACCGCCGGCTTTTTCGTTCTTTTCAAAAATGGTCACCTGATAGCCTTTCATTGCCAGGCGGGCAGCTGCTGCCAGGCCGGCTGGTCCGCCGCCGATGACAGCCACTTTTTCCAGGCTGGCTTCTGGTGCTTCCAGCACCTTCATGCCAAGGGCCTGCTCAAAGTCGGTGGCAAAACGCTGCAATCGACCAATTTGAATGGGCACATCAATGCCGGTGCGGCTGCAGGCTTCTTCACAGGTGCGGCCATAGGGGCATACCCGGGCACATGTGGCTCCCAGGATGTTGTTTTCCCGAATGGTTTCAACAGCACCCTTCACATTGCGGAAACGAATGGAACGGATGAATTTGCCCGGGTCAGTGCCCGCAGGACATCCTGCACTACAGGGAGCATCATGACACAGGAGACAGCGGGAGGCTTCCTCCATGGCTGTCAGGGGTGTAAACGGGGGCACCACTTCTGTTAAATAGGCTTTGCGTTTTTCTTCCAATGCCTTTTCCTCCTTTTAACTAACTGATCCGGACTCATTTTGATTCGCGGTTAACCATGTCCGTTGAACCATAATGAACCCGGTCGTTCTTATTGAAGTAAACCTGCCGAAGTGTTTCCAGCCGGTTTTTTAAAGCCTCAGAACCTGCAACGGCATCGATGGAACGATTCTCGTTTGGCGGCAATCGATTTCACAGGAAAACTCAGGTTTCCCTGTCGATCACCTTGCGGGTAATCTTATGTGCCTGAAGGACTGAAGCCGATCAATAAACAAGTCTTACTGCTTCCGCCATGATGCTGTGCTTTACGTCGGCGTTTCATCCATTGACATGCACTCCTTTCAGATAATCCCTTTCAGGTATTATTTCATGCGGTGGATCCAGGCGTCTGCACACCAGCAAACATTGAAAATTTTCAGGTTACTCTGAGCGGCGCGCTTCTATTGCCTGCAGCCATCATGAAAAACACGTCTATGGTCATTTTCTTGCAAGGACTGTGCCAGAAAGATTCAAACCGCCATGGTAACGCAGCTCCCAGATTTCAAGTGTTTCGTCAAATAATGGATGATGATCCCTTCACCATCTGATTCACACATGTATCACCCCTTTGCAGAATCGGCACTATCATTGGACGTTCCGTTTCACAAGACCTTTTTTCGCCCCCCTTGATACATTTTTATATCAGCGATTTATAAACGAATCGCATATTTGGCATAAAAGAGGGTATTCGTTTTCTAAGGAGGTGTTCTCATGTCAACAAAAACAAAAAAAATCCGTTTTATCCAATTGGTGGATGAAGCCTTTGAAGACCTTGAGCTGTGGTATCCGGTATACCGGTTACGGGAAGCCGGCATTGAAGTGCTGCTGGCGGGAAAGGAAGCCAATCGCGTTTACCATGGCAAATATGGTGTGCCTGCAACGACCGACCTGCGCCTGGCCGACGTGAACCCGGAGGATTTCGACGGCCTGCTGATTCCCGGCGGCTGGGCTCCGGATAAACTGCGGCGGTATCCGGAGGTGCTGGATCTGGCCCGCCATATGGACCAGGAAAACAAAATTATCGGACAGATCTGCCATGCCGGCTGGGTGTTGGTTTCTGCCAACACGCTCAAGGGGAAACAGGTGACCAGTACACCGGCCATTCGGGACGACCTGGTGAATGCCGGCGCCCACTGGGTTGATGAGCCGGTGGTTACCCACGGTTCGCTGGTCTCTGCCAAGGGCCCCGCCGATCTTCCCCAGTACATGCGGGCTCTTTTGAGCTTGATGGCCCTTTGCTAGTGCCATGAAGCGGATTAATTGTTATCGGTGCCAGTTCTTCAAGGTCACCTGGAATCCACGTTATCCCAAGGCCTGCACTTTTTTTGGCTTTAAGACTGCCAAGATGCCCTCACAGCTTGTTTATGAATCCACCGGTGCGCCCTGCCAACAGTTTCTTCCAAGGTCTGACAAAACACCTGACGGGGGCAGGCGCCTTTAAGCAGATGCGATTAACGGTGAACGCCTTTATGCGGCAACTACTTTGGTGAGCGGCTTGTGCCTACACCCACTTTTTAATGGTAATGTTCACCGACGCCAGGTGAAGCGCCGTCATGTTTTCCACTTCCCTGCCAATTCGCTCCTGGGCCAGTCGAAGCTGGCGGGTAACCGGAATACCGAAGGGGGCTTTCACATCCAGTTCTACCACCAGACCGTTTCGGGTGTTGTGTATAAAGGTGGTTCCCATGGGAATCAACTGGGTGTGTCGATGAAGGGCATGATGTACCAGGCTGCGGATGACACCGTCGGAGATGGTGTATTTGCCCAGGTAGCTGAAGGTGGGCCGCACCACCGATTTTTCCCCTTCCTGACCGGCGGTATCTTTTCCGAACCCTTTAAGCACTTGAAGGGGATTGAGAAAAAACCCCGAAAAATCTTTTTTTAGTTGGAAGGCAGGCACTGGAATAATGTGCTTGCCTTCTTTCATGCGGATTCGTCGGGCCAGCTGAATTTCTGAGGGCTCTGCCACCTCATCAATCCAGATAGTGGCAGCAGGTGACGGCAGTTGCAGTTGCTGCACAATGGTGTGTACCATTTTTTCCGAGGTTCCCAGAATCAGTAATTTCGTAGGATTTTCTGATTCAATAAGGTCACGCACCTGCCGGCAGTGCTCTTTGTCATTGAATATGGCTCTTCGCACAGCTCCCATACGGGAGGATTCCCGTTTGGCGGAGCGTCCTCCCAATACCCGGTTGTCACGGATCAGCAGCCCGTCGTCTATGATGTAACGAATTCCCAGCGTTTTTGCAAGCTGCATTGCCTGGTAACTTTTACCGGTGCCGCTGCCACCGATGAACAAGGTTACTTCCATCATTTAGTCCCCTTTTTGCCCATTTATTAAAAATGATTTTCATTATATTGATTCTGTTTTCTGCGAAATTCGGCTGTTTCTTCTTGCCCTCACCTTTCGCACCCTGATATAATGACGTTGTCACCAAACAAAACGAATCACTTTAGAGGAGGTATTTGTAATGGCTTATGTTATTCATGATTCCTGTATCAGCTGTGGTGCCTGTGAACCCGAATGTCCAGTAGATGCCATCACTGCCGGCGACGATATTTATGTCATTGACGCTGAAGCTTGCATCGACTGTGGTGCATGTGCCAATGTGTGCCCCGTTGACTCCCCTCAGCCCGAGTAGTCTGGAACAGTCTTAACGGTCCGTTTTAATCAGTTTCATCGATTTGACAGGAAGGCAGTGCTGCGGCACTGTCTTTTTCTTTCAGCTGCATTTCCAGTTTCACAAGAAATTTCAGAATGGCTTTTTCTTCATTGAGGGTAAACTCATTGAGTAATCCATACAGCAGTTCCTGTTCCATGCTTTCCATGCGAAGCAAACAGTCTTTTCCTTCTTCTGTCAAGACCAGCCGCCTGATTCGACGGTCCTGGGAAGCCGGGCCCTTTTGAATCAAATGCTGCTTCAGCAGCCGGCGAACCATCGCTGTCACTTCATTGCGGCTGCAACCTGTTTCTTCCATCATCTGCTGAAAGGTTTGCCCCTCATCCCGGCGCACCTTTTTCAGTAAAAGATACTCCTGCAGATTCATCCGCCCGCCGTTCACTTCCAGTTCCCGGCGATCTGTCAGAATCACCTGGCTTATGAGCCGCTCCATGTATTGGTGTATTTGAGTGTAATAGTGGCGCAAGCTTCATCCCCTGCACTTTCATACATATTTTGAATCATCATTTTTCGTTAGAATGACAGGAATTTCTGGGTATGCAGTAATTCAAAAGTTCCCTGATGTCCCTGTGAAGATCCGGTTCCAAGGTGTGTCATGTCTGAAAGCAGATTGGCCCGGTGCCCCGGTGAGTTCATGAGAGCCTCATGAGCATTGATGGCATTGAGGTTGGCTGCAATATTTTCACCAGCCTTTGTGAACCGAAGCCCTTCTGCTGTCAGTCGCTGCACAAAGGTTCTGCCCTCAGGTGTTTCATGGGAAAAATAATCTTTGACGCCCATATCGCGGCTGTGTTTTTCCGCTGCCTGAGCCGCCTGTTCATTCCACTGAAAGGCAGGTAGTCCCATTCGGGTGCGAAGTGCATTGGCCAGCAGAAAAAGCTGCCGGCTGTAGCTTTTTTCCAGCTCTGGCCGCTGATTCCCCAGAAAGCCGTTCATGCTTTCTTCCGACTGTTTTAAAATCACCTGAATTGCCGTCACCTGGTGGTTTTCATGAATGTCATAATAGAATTCTCCATAGGCAATGTCTTCCAGCAGAAACAGGTCGCTATGCTTTTTACCGTCTCGCAGGTAACGGTTCTGACCTTTTTCGATCCATTCCAGGGGTTTTCCGAGAATCTGCCGCACCGCCGTCTGAAGACTGCCGGCAGCGAGACCGCTGTCAGACTCCCAGTGAGTGCCGTTGGTATAGAGGGCCGCCACCCGGTCTTTCTCCACCCCCACCTGCACGTAATTTCGATAGTTGTCGTGGTAAATCCACCATTCAAAGGCGTACTCGCTGGGCAGTTTTTCCAGCGGTTCACCCCAAAGAGTCACCACCAGCGCAGCCGGGTCTCCCAGGCCGATTCCCTGAATCTGGAACAATTGTTTCAGCCGTGTTGTCAGTGACTGAAAGCTTTCAATGTTCACCTGGCGGGCCTGAGGGTCCCAGGCCACCCGGGCTCCAAAAGCCTCGGTGACAAATCGCAGCGGAACATAGGTGCGCCCTTGAAGCACCGCAGCCGGCGAATCCAGTCTCACAGTATGCTGCCCGATTTGAGCAGTGGAAGATCCGATGGTGAGCACCGTTTGCTGGTGAGCGTCTTCGAAAACGGCCTGACGGGTAGTCTCCTGCCAGCTGACACGCAGCCCCAGGGCTTCGGCAATCCATCTGGCCGGCACCAACACCCGCCCCTCAGAGCTGATCACCGGTCCCGGCTCTCCGGCAGGCAACAGTAACCGCTGCCCATCCAACACAATTTCGGGAGAAGACACTGCCATTACAGGCTTTGCCGTCAGCACCACCACCGACAACGCCAGGCTGAAGATGAGTCCCATCACCACACCGCGCTTCATCATGCCCCATTCTCCATTCTCTTTTAGAATTTGTTGATTCAGATATCTGTATCCTGTGACCTGTACCACGGGATCAATCTCCATTGATTTTGTGTGTTCCTTTCTATTCTACCATAAAACAGTGGCCCTCTAACATGAAGCACTCATTGATTCGCGCCTTCACATCCATCAGCAGCAAAATCGGCATGCCTGATGACAGGAACTGAAAGCAGGGCAGAAAAAAACAACCCGGCACCACAGGTGCCGGGTCATCCAACGAACTGTACTGTCTGGTTGCGCTCCAGATTACTCCATTTCATTCATTTTAAGCAGATAAGAAATGATGTAGAGACTGTCGCTAAGGTGAACATTCTCCAACGTAATGGATTCCGGTACCTGTATGTCTGCCGGGGCAAAATTCCAGATGGCTTTCACAGGCAGCTTGATGAGTGTGTCGGCGACATCCTGAGCACTTTCCTTGTTGGTGCAGATAACACCGATGTCAATTTTTTTGTCGGCGCAGAAGCTTTCCAGTTCGTCGATGTCCAACACCGGAACGTCCCGGATCTGCAGGCCAATGAGGCGCGGGTTTTTTTCAAACAACGCCAGCATATGAAACCCCTTCTTTTCAAAGTTGGAGTAGTTGGCAATGGCCTGGCCCAGGTTTCCGGCCCCTATGATGATGGTATTGTACTCCCCCGTCAGCCCCAGAATCCGACTGATTTCACCATAAAGCTCGGCCACGTCGTACCCATAGCCCTGCTGGCCGAATCCGCCAAAGCAGTTGAGGTCCTGACGAATTTGCGAGGCGGTGAACCCAATCATTGCGCTGAGTTCCTTGGATGAAATTCGGGTAACATCCTTATCCATGAGTTCTTTTAAGCGCCTGTGATACTTGGGAAGTCGACGGATGACCGCCATGGATACATTTTTCACATCTTTTTTCACTGCAATTCACCTCATTTTCTCGGGATGACAGGATGGTCACTGTTCATTATAATATAAATAGCAGAAAAAAAAAACGCTTTCGTCTGTTGTTTGTTCATAAAATAACGTTTTTTAAGGAGTTTTTACATGGTCATTCTGTCTGTCAGTCAATTATCTAAATATTTTGGTACCCGTTGTCTTTTCGACCGCATCTCTTTCTCCATCAATGCCGGCGAAAAAGTGGGGGTTGTGGGACCCAACGGTGCAGGAAAAACCACCCTCTTTCAACTGCTCACCCGGGAGCTGCCCCATGACGAGGGGCAATTGTTCATCCCCGGCACGCTGCGCATGGGTATTCAACATCAGATGCCGGAAATGACGACGGATGAAACCGTCCACGATTATGTGCTGGCGGTGTTTCAACACCTGCTTGATATGGAGGAAGAGCTGCGTCGTCTGGAGACCATAATTGCGCAAACCGGTGCCTCTGCTTCTGCCGACGATCATGAGCGCCTGGAAGAAGTGATGGCTGCATACGCCCGGCTCACAGAGAGCTTTGAAGCTCAAAACGGATATGCCTTTCGCAGCGAGGTGCGGGGCGTGCTGAACGGGCTTGGTTTTTATGGGGATGATTTTCAGCGGCAGGTAAACACCCTGTCGGGCGGCCAAAAAACACGCCTCACCCTGGGGCGCCTCTTGCTGAGCAAACCCGATCTGTTGCTGCTGGATGAGCCCACCAATCATTTGGACATCGAATCGGTGGAATGGCTGGAAAGTTTTTTGCGTTCTTATTCCGGAACCATTCTGGTCATTTCCCACGACCGTTACTTTCTTGATCAGGTCACCGACCGGACACTGGAAGTGGCGCAGCAAACTGTCACCAGTTTTCGGGGCGGCTATACCGAAGCCCTGAAAAAAAAGGCAGCCATGCTTGAGGCCGCAGAACGCAGCGCAAAGAAACAGGAAAAGGAAATACAGCGCCAGGAAGAACTGGTACGGCGCATGAAGCAGCACGGCACTGAAAAACTGGCCAACCGGGCCAAGAGCCGGGAGAAGAAGCTGGAAAAAATGGAACGGCCCCAACAGCGGGTACACCAGGCTGTGCTTTCTTCGCTCCATTTTCAAGTTGGCCAGAACAGCGGCCGTCAAGTGCTGGCTGCTGAAAATATTTCCAAAAGCTGGGAGACTCAGCCGCCGCTCTTTGAATCAGTGAGTTTCACCCTGCAGCGGGGTGAACGCATTGCCCTGGTGGGTCCCAACGGCATCGGAAAAACCACTCTCTTTCGCATGGTGGCAGGCGAGCTCACGCCCGACACTGGCACCCTGACACTGGGCCACCAGGTCTCTTTGGGTTACTACCACCAGGAGCTGAAAAACCTGGATGAAACCTGCACTGTTATGGAAGAACTTCACAATGCTTATCCCCGGTTCAACGAAACACAGCTGCGCACCTGGCTGGGTGCCTTTCTCTTTGTTGGTGAGGAGGTCTTCACCCCCATTGCACATCTCAGCGGCGGCGAAAAAGCCCGGCTGTCACTGCTGAAACTCATGCTTTCCCATCATAATCTGCTGCTGCTGGACGAACCCACCAACCATCTGGACATTCCCGCCAGGGAAAATCTGGAGGAGTCACTGCAGACTTATGACGGCACGCTTTTCTTTATTTCCCACGACCGCTATTTTATCAACCGCATTGCCACCGGCGTGCTGGAATTTTCACCAGAGGGATTGACCCATTATCTGGGAAATTACGATGACTATACGGCCAAGAAAAAGCAACTCCTCCAGGAACAACATGCCCTGGTGGAGCCGGTGATTGACAACCGCACCCGTCAGAAACAGGAGCGCCAAAAGGAGCGGCGCCAGCGGGACGCCTCCAATGCCCTGAGAAAAAACCTCTCCCAGCTGGAGAAAGACATGCATCAGCTTGAAGAGAAGGTAAAAGAACTGGAGGCGCTCATGTGTTTACCGGAAATCTATTCTGATGCAGCCGAAAGCCGCCGCATTCATGAAGAATCTGCCGCTCTAAAAGCCTCACTGGAAACGCTGTACAGTGAATGGGAAGTTTTGCTGGAACAGGCGGAGGAATCATGATGAGGTTCATCTGAATTATGTTAACGCATTTTCTCACAAAACCCTGTCGTCAATCAATTGACGGCAGGGTTTCATTTTTTCTCCACAGTTTTTCAATGTTTTCCACAAAGTTATCCACAGTTTTAGTCCTTGCTAACACTTCTTTTCAAAGATATCCACAATATCCACACCTGCCTCATCCCCATAAAATGTCTTTTCTGGAGAGATCTTCTCAGTTAACACAGGTGAGAATCAGTTGAGAACGATAATGCTCAATCAACTTATCTATTGGACTTTTTTTCTTTTAAACGGCAAAAGACAGGCATTTGACTGCCCTTTCGGTTTTTGATCCTGTTATGGATGTTATTTTATGTCAACATGCTTTGAAGGAAATGATGCATCTCTGAAGAACCATTGTTCATTCCGTTCTCCGATGGACAAACCAGCCACTGCATTCAGGTTCCACCGGGAACGAATTCCCAGGCTGTAATCATAATACCCCACGCAGGCAATCATAGCGCCGTTATCGGTGCAGAGGGCAAGATCAGGAGCGCAGAAGGCGATGCCCTGTTCCCGGCACCGGTCAGCCAGCGTCTGGCGCAGCAGGCTGTTGGCGGCCACTCCGCCGGAAAGCACCACCTGCTTAATGCCGTTTGTCACTGCGCAGTCCAGGGTTTTATTCACCAGCACATCCACCACCGCCTGCTGAAAGCTGGCAGCCACGTCGGCCACCTGCACGTCATGGCCCTTCATTCTCACCGTATTGACATGGTTCAGCACCGCCGACTTCAAGCCGCTAAAGCTGAAATCCCAGGGGTGATCTGTCACAACTGCCCTGGGGAAATCAATGGCCCGGGGATCACCCTGGCGGGCCGCCGCATCAATGAGGGGGCCGCCGGGATAACCCAGCCCCAGCACGCGAGCCACTTTGTCAAAAGCTTCCCCCGCTGCATCATCCCTTGTTTTTCCCAGAATTTCATAAACGCCATACTGTTTCATATGCACCAGATGCGTATGTCCGCCTGAAACAATGAGGGCCAAGAGGGGCGGTTCCAATGATGGGGATTGGATAAAATTGGCAAAAAGGTGGCCTTCAATATGGTTCACGCCATTGAGGGGCAAGCGTCGTCCATAAGCCAGGGCTTTGGCCGCAGCCACTCCCACCAGGAGGGCCCCCACAAGACCCGGCCCGTAGGTAACAGCCACCTGATGGATCTGTTCAAGGGAGACTTCAGCTTCTCGCAGGGCTTCATCGATTACTTGGGTAATGGTTTCCACATGCTGCCGGGAAGCCACCTCAGGCACCACACCACCAAATTTCTGGTGTTCGGGAATTTGAGAGGCCACGATACTGGAAAGCACCTGACGCCCGTCTCGCACCACGCTTACTGCTGTTTCGTCGCAACTGGTTTCAATGCCCAGAGTCAGCCAGCCCGGCGGCGGCATTTTCAGGCTGGGCAGTTCAGCGACCTGCCGGTCAATTTGACGGGGCATCTGCCAGCCCTCCTGCCTGTCGGTGTTTTGGCCTGTCTCCAAACCGGCTGTCCATTACTTCTCCCATTCCAATGAGTTTGAAAATAAAAGTGAAGATTTTTCCCACCAACGTGATTTCCAGCAACAGGTAGATCAGCGAACCAATGAAGAGCTCAAGAATGGCTCCCCATTGGCGCCCCAATCCCTGGCCAATTCGTCGTCCAAGGGCGATTTTCATGGTGGTATTCCCTGCAAATTCCAACAGCATAAAGGCAGGGAACACAAGGGGTACCAGCGGACTGCCCACCACTGATACGGCCAGAATCACCATAAGCACCAGAACGCCCATGCTCAGCAGAATGCCCACCAGGGTTTTTTTGCCCACTTCGTCGAAGCCATGATCTGCCATGCGTTCAAATCGTTCCGGGAAAACCACAATGGCAATGACACCCACCACAAAGGCCACCAACTGCTTTAGTCCCAGAAAAATCGCCAGGAGCACTGCCAGTACCGGCAGTCCGCTCATGTTTCCCGGCAAAAAACCGGCCACATCAATGCGATCTCCCTGTACCCGTGCATCCCGGGCATTAAGCCCTGATCCCATCACACCAACGGCACTGCCGCTGATGCTGGTTTGGGCATCGGCGGTGACACCACCGAAGACAGAAATGGCATCTCCTTCAACGGTGGCCCGCTGAAGGTACAGGGGGGCAAATACTGCCACCGTATCACCTTCGATGGTGCCGCCTTCCACCGTAATCTGGCTGAAAACACCCACCACATCGCCTTCCACCTGGCCTCGAATGGTGACCGTACTGAAAAAACTAACCACGTCACCGGCGACAGTCTCACCGGCTTCCACCTCCACAGGGCGGTGAAACTGCACCAGTTGTCCACGAACCGGTGTTGATGGTGCCGCTTCCACCACCATACCCGACAGCAGCATTGTCAGAAAAGCACACCCCAGTCTTTTTTTCCAGCTGTTCATCGTACTTCTCCCCTTCCGCCGGCCAGAATTCTGTCCAGTATCACCTTGATGAGCACCAATACCATGACCAGGTTCAAGGTTCCCATGGTCACCCACCAGCTGTCGACAGTTTCCCAACGGGTCAGCCAGTCCCACAGTCCCTTTTGGGGCATGAGGAAGTAGAAAATTCCCCGAATCACCACAAACTCGTACACAAATGCCAAGAGGCGGTACAGGGCGGTTCCCTGAAACCATGTCATCATCCATTGCTGCATGCGGGCAGCGGCTTCCACCACCAGCAGCGAAGCCCCTCCCACGATTCCTATCCAGATGAATAACATGCCCAGGTTCATGGCATGTTGCGGTTGACGAACGGCATAGCGCATCGGGTCAATTGCGGCCATCACCCGGCGTTCAAATCCCGGCGAAGGGTCAAGGTCAGGAAGCCGCGCCAGCATCACCGATAGCTGCTGCCACTCAGCCGCTTCTTTCCGGCATTTTGTGCAGGCTGACAGGTGCTGCTGCCATCCTTGCATATCAGCTTCGGCCAGTGGACCGTCCATTTGTTTGATCATGATTTCTGAACTTGTTCGGCAGTCCATAGGGTTTCCTCCTTCAACTTTTTCAGGGATTCTTTTAACATTTTACGGGCACGGAATAATCGGTTCTTGACCATTGACATGGGAATCTCCAGTTGGTCGGCAATCTGCTGATAGCTTTGGCCCTGGTGATGATAAAGCAACACCACAATCCTGTAATCCGGGGGAAGCGAGCCGATGGCGGCTTCAATTTCCCGATGGGCTTCCTCCTGTAAAAAGGCTCTTTCAGCACTCACATCCTCCTGATTGGTTTTGATCTCCTCATCAAGGGGCAGGGTGTCCACCCGTTTTTTTCGTATGGCATCGATGCAGGTGTTGGTGGCAATCTTCAGAATCCACGAAGAAAATTTATGCTCATGGTTGTATTGACCCAGGTAGCGGTAGGCTTTGATGAACACTTCCTGAGAAAGGTCCTCTGCCTCCTCCCGTTGCCGCATCATGCGATAACAGATGCCAAAAACCGGTTTTTGGTAACGGGAAACCAGCTCCTGAAAGCCGGTGGGGTCTCCACGCAGGATCTTTGTTACAAGCTGGGCATCTGTCAACTGCACTGAAACCACCCCTACTCTTACGTTACTCTATATGACGGAACCTTCCATTAAAAAGTCTGACAACCAATCCATGGACTGAATAAAATCACCAGCGGCGGTATTTCAGCGAATTGTAAAAAACTGCAGCGACCCCCTTGGGAATGGCTGCAGCGCTAAAGTGTCTCTTTGCAGGAAATGCGTTGATCCAGTTCAGCCCACATTATCAGGGCATCTTCACCCGTATCCTGGTAATATCCGGGGCGAATCCCGCTCATGCGAAAACCCAGTTTTCGATATAAGGCAATGGCAGGATCATTGCTTTTTCTGACTTCCAGTGTCATGCGCAGCAGCCCCCGGCTGCAGGCATCTGCCATGAGAACATGCATGATGTTTTCTCCCCAATGCTGCCCCCGGTGCCCGGGATGAACGGCCACATTGGTGACATGCGCTTCATCAATGATGAGCCACATGCCTCCGTAGGCAGCGATTTTACCCGCCACCACGGCCACCCGGTAAACCGCCAGCTGGTTTTTCAGCTCCAGACGAAAGGCGTGATGGGTCCAGGGGGTGGTGAAGGATGCTTTTTCAATGTCAATGACACCGGGGATATCTGCCGCTGTCATGGCTCGAATTTCTCCCTGATCCGTCTTCATGGTCATTTTCCCGCCTTTTTCAGAAGTTCCTTTTGGTGATGGACTTTTTCTGCCTGGGAAGTGCGCAGATAAACCGGTTGCACCTTCGCCGGGGCAACTCCCTCACCCGCTTTCATTTTGAAAAGACCGCACTGGGCCAGGGCCGCGGCGGAAGGCATGGCGTGGATGGGCAGGGCAAAAACCGCCCTGTCTCCCAGTGCCCCTTTCAGGCGCTCCTCATGAAGGGGCAGGGCATCACCGGTAAAGAGAATGGGTTCTTCTTGTGAAATCTTTGATTCTGAAATGAGTTTTTCCAACAGTTCCTGAATATGTAACACATCCGGCGGCGTGATGATTTCGGGCGGCGCTTCGCCGCACCGGTGAAATTGATAACCCGCCGTATAGACCAGGTTTCGCTGGGCGTCCATCAACGGCACCACCCGTCCCTTAAAGGGCGACACCTGCCAGGCCAGGGTTTCCAGGGTGGATACCCCTACAACGGGAAGATTCAGAGCCTGTGCCAGTCCTTTGACAGTGGCCACACCGATGCGAATCCCCGTGAAAGATCCGGGCCCGACAGAAACGGCCAGCCCCTCCAGGGATTCCATGGGACACTGACAGAGGGTGAGGAGTTGGTCCACCATGGGAAGCAGTTGTTCCGAATGGGTTTTACGGTGATTCAGCCGAATTTCACCCAGCAGACGGTCTTCTTCTATGAGGGCTGCACCCGCAGCCATGGAAGTGCTTTCCACAGCGAGAAGTTTCATGTGATTCCCAGCTCCTTCACCAGCGTGTTTCCAAAGGTCTCAGAGGGGGTGATGCATATTTCACGACGGCTGGCATCCAGCCACTTGATTTCAATCCACAGGTGCCGCTCAGGCAGGTATTCTTTTACCAGATTGGCCCATTCGATGACACAGACACCCGCCCCCGAAAAATATTCTTCTGCTCCAAGGTCCCTGAACTCACTTGGTTTCAGCAACCGGTAGACATCAAAATGATAGAGGGGCACATCACCATCGTATTCCTGCACCAGGTTGAAGGTGGGACTTGTAATGTTCTCCCTGATTCCCATGGCTTTTCCCAGGGCTTTGGTGAAGGTGGTTTTACCTGCTCCCAGGTCACCTGAAAGACAGACCACATCTCCCGGCTTCAACAGGGTTGCCAGTTTTGCCGCAATGGCTTCGGTCTGGCTCTGTTTCACAACTTTTCGACACATGTTCATGAACTGCTTCTCCTTCCAAAAAACCAAGGCGAGGGCTCCCGTATTTCGGAAGCCCTGATGGTTTGGGTCATTGCTTGTTTCAGTATAGCATACTGGCACATTTTGACAAGAGGATCCGGCCAGGGAAACTTATTTTTTCAAAAGGGGTGAAATGCGCTTGTAAAGCACCAGGGTCATTCCGGCGATCATCATCCCTTTAAAGAAGTTGAAAGGAGCGATCCCGTAAAGAACCAGGGTTTTCACATCGACAATGCGGGGGTTGATCACCGCACCCATTTCAATAATGGCTTCCAGCGGCATAAACTGGGAGTACATGGGAATCAGCACAAAATAATTGGCCGTTGAGCCCAGCACTGTCATGCAAACAGTGCCCACCAACATCCCGATCAAGGCATGTTTTTGATCTTTCTTGTAGTGGTAAATCAAGGCTGCCGGCACCACATAAAAGACACCCACAATAAAGTTGGCCAATTCTCCCACGCCGCCAGACCAGCTTTTGGTGATAAAGTGAATCATGTTTTTCACCAGCTGAATCAGAATGCCTGCCACTGGTCCCATGGCAAATGCTCCGATGAGGGCTGGCAGATCACTGAAATCCACTTTTAGAAATCCTGGAAAGAAAGGAAGCCCAAACTCCAGAAACATTAATACATAGGCCATGACCGCCAGGGCCGATATTTTGGTCAACTGGCTGGTGGTCAGCCGGGAACGGGTGACGGGGGTTGCTTTTTCTACTTTTTCCATTGTTGTCCCTCCTGATTGTTTTCATAAAAAGAGCGCCTGGTCTTCAGGCGCCGATGCATGACAAGATTGACAAAAACACGTTCATCTTCTCCCATCCAGACTATACTGTCGGTACCGGAATTACACCGGTTCAATCGCCACAGCGACTCGCGGACTTTACCGCCGGTCGGGAATTTCACCCTGCCCTGAAGACTTGTATGAAGCAGCACAGGCTGCCTTTGTTTTTATTATAAGGCAAGGTGGTGATGGTTGCAACTATTTTTCTTTTTTCATGGTGAGGGCGATGCGTTGGCGCTTCAGATCCACACTGAGTACCCGAACTGTCACCACGTCACCCACCGCCACCACATCAAGGGGATGTTTCACAAAGCCATTGCGCAACTCAGAGATGTGTACCAGGCCGTCCTGCTTGACACCGATATCCACAAAGGCACCAAAGTCGATGACATTGCGCACCGTGCCGGTGAGCTCCATTTCCGGCTCCAGGTCTTCCATTTTCATGACATCGGTTCGAAACACCGGTTTCGGCAGTTCTTCCCGGGGGTCACGTCCCGGTTTTTTCAGCTCTGCCACCATATCACAGAGGGTGGGCAGCCCCATGTCCAGCTCTTTTGCCAGCGCCTCCAACTTCAGGTCTGCCAGCTTTTCTTCCAGCAGACTGCTGCGGTCTGCTGCCAGATCAGCGGGGGTGAGGCCCACTTTGTTCAGCAGCGACTGTGCCTGGGGATAGGATTCCGGATGCACCGCCGTGTTGTCCAGGGGGTTTTTTCCCTGGCGAATCCGAAGAAAACCGGCACACTGGGTAAAGGCGGCCGGGCCCAGACGGGGAACTTTCAGCAGCTCTTTTCGGTCGGTGTATCCGCCGTTGGCTTCCCGGTGGGCCACAATGTTCTCGGCCACTGTTTTGCTGATGCCCGCCACATACTGTAAGAGGGAGGGCGATGCGGTGTTCACATCCACTCCCACCCGGTTCACACTGTCTTCCACAACGCCTGAGAGCCGTTCTTCCAGCTGCTTCTGGTTCACATCGTGCTGGTACTGGCCCACGCCGATGGCCTTGGGGTCGATCTTCACCAGCTCTGCCAGGGGGTCTTGCAAACGCCGGGCGATGGAAACTGCTCCCCGCAGGGAAACATCCATGTCAGGAAATTCTTTTGTAGCCAGCTTGGAGGCCGAGTAAACAGAGGCACCTGCCTCACTGACAATGGCATAGGCCACCGGGTGAGGGAAAGAGGGGATGAGGGAAGCAATGAACTGCTCTGTTTCCCGGGATCCGGTGCCGTTGCCGATGGCCATGGCGGTGATGCCATGACTGGCTACCATGCGCTTCACCGTGGCAGCAGAATTGACCATTTCATTCTGAGGCGGCACGGGGTAAATGGTGGTGGTCTCCAGCACCCGTCCGGTTTCATCCACCACTGCCAGTTTACAGCCCGTACGATAGGCTGGATCAATGCCCATCACCCGTTTCCCTGTCACCGGGGGCTGCATCAGCAGGCCGGCCATATTTTTGCCAAATAGAATGATGGCGGCGGCTTCCGCCCGTTCGGTCAGTTCGTTACGCACTTCTCTTTCCAGAGAGGGAAGCAGCAGCCGTTTCCAGGTATCAACGGCAATTGCCCGCAGGGTTTCATTGCGCGGATCAGTTTCTGATACCAGAAGTGCTTTTTCCAGCTGGGTCACTGCCACCGTTTCCGGGATCACCAGCGCCACTTTCAGAAACGCTTCTTTTTCTCCCCGGTTTACTGCCAGTACCCGATGATCCGGTATTTTTTTCACCGGTTCCCGGTGGTCATAGTACATTTCATAGACTGACTCTGCCGTTTCATCCTTGGCTTTCACTGCCAGTTCTCCCTGCTGCCATAAAAGCCGCCGCAATTTTTTCCGCAGCTCCGCTTCATCGGCCAGATCTTCCGCCACAATATCCATGGCACCCTGAAGGGCTTCCTCAGGTGTATTGACCTCCTGTTCAGGGTTAAGATGCGCTGCGGCTTCTGTGAGGGGGTCGTGGCCGGGAACATCCCGGCTTTGCAGCCAGGCTGCCAGGGCTTCCAGCCCTTTTTCCCTTGCAATGGTGGCCCGGGTGCGCCGCTTGGGGCGGTAGGGCCGGTAAAGGTCTTCGATTTCTGTCAGTGTGGTGGCTTTTGCCAGCTTTTCTTCCAACTCAGGGGTCATTTCTTCCAGCTGGGTGATATGCCTGTACACTTCTTCCCGTCGCTGCTGCAAGTTTTGCAGGTATGTCAACCGCTGATGGAGGTCCCGCAGCACTTCATCGCTGATGCCCCCGGTCATCTCTTTCCGGTAACGGGCAATAAACGGTATGGTGTTGCCTTCTTCCAAAAGCGCCAGTGTTTGTGCCACCTGCGAAGTTTTTAGATGAAATTCGCCTGCCAGTATTTGAACAAAATCCATCATGGTGTTCCCCCTTGTATTTGATTGGATTGAATGATTTCAGTATAGCATATTTTTCACAAAACACAGCCGCCTGACCCTTTCGCCTTCCAATCGAAGTCAGCCTTTGACTCAGGTGTTGATATATCAATGCCGGTATCCACCGCCGAAAGCTTCGGCCATGACGATGATATCGCCGAAAATAAGGCTGCCAAAGAAAACGTATTCAAGGCTGGTTTCCCTCTTTCGACTGTGATAAAATGGATGTTAATACAAAAATGTCAGCAACGTTACTTTTAGCGCTGAACATCATGTACCCAGCCGCTGCTGACGCTGCTTTTCTTTTTCATTTTTCCCGTCTCCCATTGTTTCAATTCTATTAACAGTTCCCTTATTCCTTGTTTTCGTGCCTTTATCGGGCCACTTACATAATGATAGTGCTTTTTTAGATTACTGAATTAGATTACCGAAGGAGGAAGACTATGCATAAGCTATTTAACAACCTGCGCATCACCCACAGCATCGCCATTATTGTTTTGCTGGCGATCCTGTCCACTGCCTGGATTGGCTACAGCGGGCTTCAGGGAATGAACGCCATCAACCAGAATGTGGAAAGAATCAATGAAGAAGCGGTTCTCCGCACGCAACTGGCCATGGAGCTGACAAATCAGCTGATGGTCGCCCGGCTGGAAATCGGCCGTCTGACGGCCTATGGCTATTTTCCCAGCGTGGCTGATGAGGTGGAGAAACTGAACGAATCCACCACTGCCCTTTTCACAGCCTACGGCGAAGGCATTCGCCAGGATTCCAACCAACAGGTTCTTTTTGACACTGCCAAGCGAACTCACGGGGACTTCCTCAATACCTGGGCGACTTTCGTGGCCAATCTGGAGGCGCATTCACGTCTCAGCCGGGATGTTCGGGTTGCCCAGAGTGCCCAGGCACGAGCCGCCACAGCCGGCGAAGTGCCGGCCGCCGAAGTGCCGGGAGACACTGAGACTGAGGGTGAGCCGCTGGAAGACCCTGCTGAAACTGCCTCCCCTGAAGATGATACATCTGCCGAAGCAACCCAGGAGACCATTGCCGCTCCCGCTGCTGAACCTGAAGAAGGTGCCTCAGAGCAGGAACTGGAGTTGTTCGAACTTCAAGCGTCTGTTGCCCAGCTTTCCGGTTCTCTGGAAACCATGGGCCGTTCCATGATCAACAACCTTTCTATCATCATGAACCAGGACCGTGAAATGGCCGGCGCTCTTTATGAGGACAGTCTGGCCATTCATCAGGCGAATGTGCGCCAAATCATCAGTATTACCCTCATTGCCGCACTGCTGCTGTTCTTCATTTCCCTTGTCGTCATGTTGATTATCCGTTCTTCCACCAAAGAAATTAACAGTGTTTTTGAAGTGGTTGCCACCGGCGACTTTACTCCGGAGCTGGATGAGAACCAGAAAAATGAGTTTGGTTCCATCAAAAAAGCGCTGGCCGTCACCTTAAGCCGGGTTTCTGAAACCCTGCAGCAAACCAAGCTGAATATGGGATATACCGACGAAAGCGCCCACTCGCTGGCAAAAATCTGTGATGATATGTCGCTGGCTTCTCAGGAGGTGGCCACTTCCATTCAGGAAGTCGCCTCCGGCTCCAATTCCCAGGCAGAGGAACTGGCTGCCATCAGCCAGATTCTCAGTGATTTCGGGCAGGAACTGGAGGGCACAGTGCAGGTCATTGAATCTGTACAGTCGGATGCTGAAAAAACCGGTGAACTGGTTTCTGTGGGCAGCAGTCAGCTGAATGAGCTGGTGAGCTCCACCGCCATCATCGGCCAGGCCTTCAATGATATCGGCCAGCAGGTACAAAAACTGGATAAGCGTTTGCGGGAAATTGGAGACATCACCAATTCCATCAATCAAATTTCTGCCCAAACCAATCTACTGGCCCTGAATGCCGCCATTGAAGCCGCCCGGGCAGGCGACGCCGGCAGAGGCTTCGCCGTTGTGGCTGACGAGGTGCGAAAACTGGCAGAGCAATCCAGCCAGTCTTCAGCCCATATCAACCAGTTGTTGGAAGGAATCGTTCACGAAAGCCACACCATCGTCAAAACCACCGAAGATAATATTCAGCAGCTGAAAAAACAGGAAGATGTGGTGCACAGCTCCATCGATTCCTTTAAAGCCATCCTCAACGACATTACCAAGATGCCGCCTAAGATCAGCCAGGCAAGTTCTTCCATCAGTTCTGTCAACCGCAGCAAAGACTCTATTCTTTCTAAGATTGACCATATTTCTTCCGTTGCCATGGATCAGTCTGCCATCGCTCAGGAAATCGCTGCGGCTTCCCAGGAGTCATCGGCTTCGGTGGAAGAAATTGCTTCAACCGCTCAGGTACTGAACCAAATGACCCGGGAAACCACTGAGCTGCTGGATCAGTTCGTTACCCGGGAGCAGTTGCTGGAAAAACCCACCACTCATGAAGAAAAGACAGAACGGCTCTCAACTCCTGCAGAGGCGTATGATGACAGCCAGACTTACCCGGATGACCTGGATGACCCAGCTAACCAGTATGATCCGACTGCTTTCGATGAGATGGCTTCAGAAACCTCTGTGGACGAAGAAGCGTCAGACAAGTTCCAGTAAGTTGCAGTGGATAGTTAACAAGGAATAGTGAATTGTTAACTTCAAAAGCGGCAAAGATCATTATACCACTGAGCTAAAGTGGATAGTTCGCAAGGAATAGTGAATTGTTAACTTCAAAAGTGACAATGTTCATTGGCAATCGGCAGGGAGTACAACCAAAAGACCGGAGAAAGCGCACGACGCTTCTCCGGTCTTTTGGTTGTGAAATGTCATCTGTTTTGTTGAAGCGCTTCAGCCTTTGCCCAGCCGGTCCCCGCTGTTCATCACGCTTTCATTCAGGGTTCCTTTTCCATAAGTCATGCCCGCCACCACTGAGGGGCCTTGGGTGGATGTCGGTGCTTCGGCCAGTTCCGGGTGTTTCACCAGATGCTGCCAGCCATCCAGCAACGGTTTCAGCACCTTTTTCGCTTCTTCCAGCGGTTCATTGGCCCGCCGGTTCCCTGCATCTGTCACCAGCTTGTTCATATAGAGATAAATCTGCCGGGACTGAATGGCCACCTCTGAGTCGCCCCACAGGGTTGCCAGCAGTTCTCCCAAAATAGCGCGAATCTTCGCCACAGCAGTCTCCAGTAATTCATGATCGCCGGAAGTGACAGCGCCAATTCCTTCATCCAGGCGGGTGTTGATCCCCTCCAATAACAGCACCACCAGCTCTGCATCACTGGCCTGGGCCACTTGTTGTTCCAACTTTTCCTGCTCCGTCATCTTAAAACCTCCCTTGCCTTCAGGTCACATTTGTCAACCATTCACATAAGAGCCGATCATCTTTTCTGATGACCGGCTCATCGTTTTATCACATCAACATCAGCGGTTGATTATCCCAACAGCTGCAGCACCATTTGAGGCATTTGGTTGGCCTGGGCCAGCATGCTGGTGCCTGCCTGCATCATGATGTTCATCTTAGTGTATTCACTCATTTCAAGGGCCATATCGGTATCTTCAATGCGGGAAAGGGCGGCTGTCATGTTTTCCTGGGTGTTATCAAGGTTGGCGGAGGTGTACTCCAGCCTGTTTTGAATGGCACCCAGTTCACCGCGAAGCTGGGCCACTTTGATAATGGCGTTGTTGTAAACAGTGATGGCAGAGGCAGCCGTTTCTTCATTGGAAACATTCAAAGCGTGTTCAATGCCTCCTGCCGACATACCATCAGTGACATCTTTGCTGTCTCCCACATAGGAAGCACCTTTAACGCCTGTATTGCCATCTGGATTAGTTGAACTGATTCCCAGCTGAACCGCACGAATATCTCCCACAGACAAGCGGAACCCCTGTCCCTGGTTGGGTCCAATCTGCAGATTTGCCACAAACTCTTTGGGCGTTCCTTCCAGGAAGACCGTCTGTCCGGCAAATCCTACATCTGATGCTATAAAGCGCAAACGTCCGCTGCTGTCTCCAGTATTGGGATAGTCTTCAACAGCAAAATCCTTCACAATGGAACCCACGCCTGCGAAATCCATGGCAACAATAATATCTAAAATATCATCAACGGTACGTCCTGCAATATCAATGGGACGATTGGAGCCGGTATAGGGCTCAATGCTGCTGTCATAAAACTCTATTTTGTCATCGCCGATCGTCAGCGTGGACCCATGTTCCGGCATTCCGGCAAAATAGATGGTTCCCGAAGCCAGGCCAGTATCCACTTCTGCTGTTCCTGTCACATTTACGCTGGGCGGTGTCAACCCGTAGGCACCCAAAGCAGTGGCCGAACCTTCAATTAAGATGGAACTTCTGCCTCCGATGGAAGTTGAAACAATTTCAAAACCACCTGTGTTATCACTGAAAATAGCTTTTCCCAGATTACCCAGGGCATCATTCAGCACACCCAGCATTTTTTCTTCTGTTGCTGCCCCATTGATACTGCCCAGGCGCACGGTTCTTTCCTGCCCGTCTACTGTGATGGTCATCCATTCAGCAGACAGGTCAATTGTATTGTCAATTGACCCCGAAACGGTTGCCGCTGTACCAGTGCTCATTCGGTGTACAAATGTGTTGCTATCGGGTGCTTCATTCCCCCTCAGCAACTTTCGGGTATTGAACTCGGTGCCGTTGGCAATTCGGTTGACTTCTGAAGTCAACTGGTTCACTTCAGCCTGAATGGCCTCCCGGTCTTCATCGGTGGTGGTACCGTTGGCAGACTGCACTGCCAGTTCACGCATACGCTGCAGCATGGCATGCACTTCGTTCATGGCGCCTTCTGCTGTCTGAATCAGGGAAATGCCGTCCAGGGTGTTCTGGCTGGCTTTTCGAAGTCCCCGAATCTGGGTTTTCATTTTTTCACTGATGGCCATGCCGGCGGCATCGTCTTTGGCACGGTTGATACGGCGGCCGGAAGACAGACGCTCCATGGTGCCTGCTGCGCTGGTATTGTTACGGTTTAAAATTCGGTGAGCATTCAGTGCCGGTATGTTGTGATTGATTCTCATGGGTGATTCCCTCCACTCAATTTAGTTTGATGTCTGAACCCTCCATGGTACCGACGCGGCGGTGATGCCCTCCGTGGCACTTTGCCGATGTTGCCTGTACTCCTTGAAAAATCGTTTGAATGAACTGCTTTGACTGCTTATCAGGTTTCCCTGCAGTTGTTCCGGCTGATGAATCTTTGGGGCGATGTGCTATTCAGCAGTGAAGCAAAATTCATTGATAATGATTGGTTTCAACACTTATATCGACTTGAAATTCCACTGACTTTAGAGGCAGAAGCATTCTTTATAAATGTTTCTGCTGCTTTAGGGCTGCAAGCCCTTTTTCTTGATCCACAGATTCCACGAACACCAGAATCTGGGCCACAATATCATACAACTCAGGGGGGATTTCTGTTCCCAGCTCAAACTGGAGCAATTCCTTCACCAGCCTTTCGTTTTCCACCACAGCCACCTGATGATCTTCTGCCTGTCGGAGAATATTCTCAGCCACAATGCCCTTTCCCTTTGCGGTGATGCGGGGGGCAAAGTCTTTCTGCAAATCATAGCGCAGGGCCACAGCATGTTTCAGTTTTGGCGATGATTTGGATTCCTTTTTCATGGAAGCGCCCCCTAAATCCGCAGATCAAGCCGGCCATGACGCAAGCCTCTGAATGCCTGCAGGTCTTCGGCCAAGCTCATCAAATGCTGCTCTTCTTCCACCCGGTAGCTGAGGTCTTTGATTTCGAAGTCCATGGCCGCCAGCATCTCTTCCAGTTGGGCCCGGCGGGAGTCGATCCAGTCTTTATCTTCCTGCCTGGCCACACCAATTTTCATGACTATTTTTTTGTACTTCACCCCAACAAACACGTTGAGATTTCCCATGTGCCGGGTATCGAAGTTTAACAGCACCGTCATGTCCTGAGGATCAATTTTTTTGTTCTTTCGCTGGTTCATGAAATACACCTGCAGGTTCTGCAACTGACCTCCCAGCATGAAGGGAAGCTGAAATACCGTATCTTCCCGGTTCAGCTGCTGTTGCAGTTCAAGGGAGTTGAGGAGACGTTCCCCCGCCTGACCCAGGTTTTCCCTGGCCTCCGGATTCATTTGCTGAAGTGCCGGCTCCAGATCGCGGAGAATGCGGGCAGCCTCCCGGTAAAGCTGCTCATCGGCTCCCTGACCGCTGCGAAGCTGACCGGTGGCCTGTTCCATCAGACGCGAAAGCTGTTGGGCTGCCTCCTGGGCATATCGGTTGCCGGAGTTGCCCTGTTCTTTCAGTAAATCCATCATCTGACCCAACAACTGGCCTGTTTGATGACGGTTTTGCAAAAAAAGATCCATTTGTTTCACTTCCTGCAGGGTGAGGGGGGTCGCATTTTTGATCAAAAGAGACAGCAGGCTTTCTTTCCGGTCTGTCTCACCCGCCAGTGCCTGAAGGCTGCTGAGGGTTGTCGCCATCTGCTCCAGCTGGTATGTGGTGGGAGCTGTTGGCAGCACTGTTTCTTCTTTTGCTGTGACTTTCAGGCTGTTCATCAGTTCTTCCAGGGACTGTTGCATCACCGGCGCACCGCCCCGATCAGCGGGAAGCGTGCCTTGCTGATGAAGGCGCTGTTCCACATCGTCTGCCAGCCGCATCAGCTGCATCATTTGCTGAAGACTATCCCGTTTCACGGGCATTTGCTGGGCCATGAGAGCGTGGGCCGCTGCCTTCATCAGTGCACCTGTCTCAGGGTCTGAAGAAGCGTGGGGGAACTGTTCGGCGACATGACGGTTCAGGAGCATCTCCATGCGCCCATCCATCTCCCGGGGCATTGTGATGTTTTCAAGTTGCCGGCGTGTATCTGTTGAATGCGCCATGTTTTCTCTATCTGTCAGGGGATTTTCATTCGTCAATCGCCCTATATGAAGTGCCATCTCCTGCCGGTACTTCTCCATATCTATCTGCCCGCCCAGAAGCTGCAACGTCAGTTTGAGGGCTTCCGGCGTCAGGGGCAGGTCATGTTTGAGATGCAGGGCCAATGCATCGGGGGTGAGCTGCTGGAGAAGCTGCAACAGTTCTATTTTTTGGAATCCCGCTTCCAGGCTGCCAGCTCCCTCTGGTTGGAGAAGGGCCTGGGGCACCAGGTCTGCAAGGGGTTTTTCTTCCACCACGCCCGATGATGGTGTCACCAACTGCCGGGCTTCGTCAAGGGTCATCTGTTGCAGATTTTCCACTGCGCCCCGCATGGCGTATAGCTGACTCACCCGGCTTTCTTCCAGGGGAAGGTGTTGCCGGCCAAGGGCCCGAAGGGCTTCCAGGTCTTCGTGGGCACCGCCGGCTGCCGGGGCTATCCCCTGCTGTGCCAGGTACTGGGCCACCACCTGATCTACCCGGGAGGCATCTGCCATGGGAAGGGCTTCTTCTTTGCCTGCATCACCGGAAACTGTTCCTTCCAGTTGCTGGGTCTTCCACATCTCCTGGGTGGCAACCAGTTGCTGAAGGGTCATGGGAGCCTGGCGCCGCAGATGCAGGGCAGCCATATCCAGGTTCATTTCTGAGAGTCTTCCCAGCGTCTGAGCCAGCCGCAGGGCCTGTTGGTCTGTTTCAGAAAGGCCTGAGAGGGTGATTCGTTCCGCCACAGGGGCCAGTTGCTCCAGCCGCAGGCTGCCCCCCTGGCGAATCAGCTGTGCCAGCTGTTTCTCATCCAGTTGTGACAGTTTATCCAGTTGCTGTTCCAGCTGTTCCATGGTGGCTTTCACTGCCTCGGCATTGGTCGCTGCACTGCCTGCGGTTGTGTCTGATGCCTGTGAACCGGATTCTTTACCGGTTCCCTGCAACGCTTCATGTTCCCGAATCCACTCCGCCAACTGGCGAATATCTTCTTTTTCCACCTGTATGCCTGCTTTTTCAAGGGCTGCCAGTAAATGAACGTCCAGTTTTTCTGTCACCAGTTGAACGGCAGCTTTCAACGATTCCATTTGCTCCAGGGTGTCGCCGGTGACAGCCACTCCACCGGTGAGCAGTACCCCTGCCATGCGGATACGTTCTTCGTTAACTTCCATCCCCTCTGTTTGCAAGTGCCGGGCGATCTCATCCGTCATTCTGGCCAGTTCAGCGGGGTGAAGCGCCGCCGAAGGCACGCTCACCGGGTCGCCATACCCTTTCCCGGAACCAACAGCAGCCTGAGATGCCACCATGCCCTGACGAACGCCGCGATGAAGCTTATAGATGTTTTCCAGGCTGGGTTCGATTTTTCCCTTGAGGACTTCTGTCAGAGTTTCATCTTTCAGGTCTTTCAACCCGAAGATTTTTTCCTGCAGGTTAATGAGCCGGTCCACCTGCTGGCGGCTGATGGTGATTCCCTGTTTATCCAAAGCTTTGATGGCATCTGCCACATCTTTTCCCATCTTTTGGCCGTAGATTTTTTGGGCTTGTTTTTCTGCCTCACTGGTGGTCATCTCTTTTTTCAACCCAAGAAATTTCAGGAATGAAAATTTTTCTTTTTCCTCCGGCATTTCACGCAGACGCTGGGCCAGTTCCTGTAAGGAGGTGCGTTCAAGATCGATCTGTTGTTCCAACAGCTTCAGGGCTTTTTCATGGGTCAACTGGCCCGTTACCTGCTCCAGTAAGCTTTTGGCGGTGGTCAGGGCCATGAGATTGCCGCGGTTCACTTCCAACCCGAACTTTTCCAGGTTTTCAAGTGCTTTTCGGGTATCTTCATTCACCGGCACCTGAAGGCGTTCCAGCAGTTTATCCGCCGGGTGGGCCGCTGTTTTTTCCTCAGTCATCTTTTCCTGGGGCATTTTCTCATCGGTTTTCTTTTCCTGGGTTTCCATCTGCTCGATCTGACGCCGGTCGATGGCCACTTTTTCACCCGGCTCCTGTTGAAGGGGTTCTTTCAGCAGGGCTTTCACCACCCGGGCGTCAGAAACCAGCACACTGACTTCCCGCCCGTTTTTTTCCAGAAGCACGCCGGTGAGGGCTTGCCGGTTGTCAGGGCGCCCATAGGTGGGCTGTCGCACGGGTGCATTGATTTTATCAAAAAAAGAGCTGATCATGGGCTTTTCTCCTTTATCGGTTCATCGGCTGATTCATTGGTTGGGCCATTGATTATTGAATCGTTTCACTGGTGAAATATGGTTATTTTTTTGCATTCATCGTTGATTTCAAATCCGTTTCTATAAAGTTATCGACATGGGTTCCTCATCTCTTAACCGACAACCGTCGATTCGTCTGACGGGACATCACCACCCTTTTTTCTTCACAAATCCCCACAGCGACAATCCTTTTGTTTCATTGCCATGAAATGAACTGCTCGTTACTGTGAAAAGAGCAGCCACGCCTCTTAAGATTTATGGCCATTACGCCGATTGATATATTGGAGAGATTCAGTAACGCGTCCCCCCCGCCACCATGTCGCCATTGTGGTGAATTGATAGAGATGGAGCGATTCCCATGGTATCACGCATTGAACAAACCATACCCAAAGAAGCAATCTCGCGGCCGGAAGTCCTTGAGCAGGAGCATCTGAAACCTGCCCAGCGGGTCTTTATGGAGAAGCTGGATCATGTGAAATCTGAGCATGTGCGGGAACATTTGCAGGACCTCTACGGAAAAATCACCGCCCAAGCGGAAAAAATTGGCGAGCGCCTTTATTTGAATGACGTGCTTCACTATAAGAAGCTGGTGAAAGAGTTTTTGGATGTGGCTTCCAAAAATTCTCACCATTTTTCCAAGCAAAATTTTCTTGACCGCCGGGGACGGCACCGGGTTTATTGCATTGTGAAAAATGTGGACCGGGAGCTGGACGAACTCACCAAAGAATTTCTGGACCAGGAAACAGACCGGATTAAAGTCTTAAAACGACTGGATGACATTCGGGGGCTCCTGCTGGATATCATGATGTAATCATCAGAAAAACCTTTTTCACAGCCTTACCATGATGCTGTTTCACCGGTTATGAAAGTACGCAATAAGCGGGTGGCTGTCCAAGTTCTTGGACAGCCACCCGCTTATTGTTAGCTTTGTTGGTTTGGAAATAACATGCACCAAATGATTGAAACAGAAGTTTATTCTTTGGGAAGTATGCGAGCGCTGCCGGGCAGGGGAGTTTCTTTCAACCTGTTGTTGACTAAAAACCAGCCGCCGGCAACATGGTCCAACTCCTCTTCATTCAGTTCTCCCGTCTGGTTGAATACTTCTTCCACCAATGCCATTTCTTCGGCGGTCAATTGGATTCCCTGGTCATCTGCCAGTTTTTTCACCGCTTCAACTGTCTGACACTTGGCCAACTGCTCTTTTTGGGCTTCAGTAAATTTTTCCAATAACTGTTCCATTGACATGTATCACGCCTCCTCACTCACTCATTTAATCATCAATTCATCATTTAGTGAACAACTGCCGAATACCCCGCTGTGAATGAATATCCTGCAATGGATTCTTGGCAGATGTCACCACGGTGTTTTCAATAATGCCCTCACCGTCAGGCTTTCATCTGTTCCCGCAAATACCCGTATATAAAGGGATCCAGATCCCCATCCATGACACCGTACACATTCCCCACTTCCACATTGGTGCGGTGATCTTTCACCATGCTGTAGGGGTGGAACACATAGGAACGAATTTGACTTCCCCAGGCAATCTGGCTGTAGTCTCCCTGTAGTTCCTCGATTTTTTCTTTGTTCTCTTCTATTTTCAGCTCGATGAGCTTGCCTTTCAGCACTTTCAGAGCTGTTTCCTTATTGGAATGCTGGGAACGCTGGTTCTGGCACTGTACCACAATTCCCGTGGGGATGTGGGTGATGCGCACCGCTGAATCTGTTTTGTTGACGTGCTGGCCTCCGGCACCACTGGAGCGGTAGGTGTCGATACGCAGGTCTGACACCTGAATGTCCACTTCCACGGTGTCGTCCAGTTCGGGCATGACATCCACCGAAGCAAAAGAGGTGTGACGTTTGCCGGCAGTGTCAAACGGAGACAGCCGTACCAGCCGGTGAACCCCTTTTTCGGCCTTTAAGTAGCCGTAAGCATTTTCCCCCTTAACGGTAAAGGTAACGCTCTTAATGCCGGCTTCCGGATCGTTCTGGAGGTCGTAGACATCCAGTCCGTAGCCGCTGGCATCTGCCCAACGGGTGTACATGCGGTACAGCATTTCCGCCCAGTCCTGGGCGTCCAGTCCGCCGGTACCGGCATGAATGGACACAATGGCATTTAAGTGATCGTACTCACCACTGAGGAGGGTTTTCAGCTGGATGGTTTCCACCTGTTTTTTCAGGCTTTCCAGCCCTTTCACAAAATCTTTTTCAAACTCCGACTCCCCTTCTTCCAAAAAATACAGCAGGGTCATCAGATCATCGTGGGCTTTTTCCAATCCCTGGTATTCCGCCACCTTGTTCTGGAGGTTTTTGCTGGTTTTCAGCACCTCCTGGGCAACATCATGGTCATCCCAGAAACCAGGGGATGCCATTTTCAGTTCCAGTTCTTCCATTCGCTGTTGCAGACCTGGGACGTCAAAGAGAAGCCCCCATTTCAGTGATGTTTTCTTTCAGTTCCTGCACTTCTGCCCGGAGATTTTCCAGATTCAGCATCTTTTCACCTTCCTTATCGCTGTGCTTCAGTATTACACACCGCAACACTTTTTGTATTTTTTACCGCTGCCGCAGGGGCAGGGATCATTGCGACCGACTTTTTCTTTGTTCACCACGGTACCGCTGCCGGAAACGCTGCCGTCACTGCCAGGAACAGGGTTCACCTTCACCACTGCTTTTCGCTGCACCACTGCGTCCTTTTGGAGGTGGAAGAGCACTTTCACCGTTTCTTCCTGAATGTTGCGGATCATCTCCTGGAACATGTCAAAGCCTTCTTTTTGGTAAGCCCGCACCGGGTCTTCCTGCCCGATGGCCCGTAGCCCGATGCCCTGTTTCAACTGATCCATGGCATCGATGTGATCCATCCACTTGGTGTCCACCACCCGGAGCATGAGGATCCGTTCGATTTCACGGAGGCGTTCAGCGCTGATTTCCTGTTCCTTCACCTCATAATGAGCCAGGCAATGCTGCAGAATTTCCTCCCGCAGCCCATGCTTTGTGAGTGATTCCACATCAGACGCATCATAGAAAGTTTCCAGGCTGAACTGGGCCTGGAGATGCCGGTTCAGGTCTTCCAGTTCCCATTCTTCGGGATATTCGCTGTTGGCGGTATATAGTTCCAGGGCGCTGTCGATGATGGTTTCCACCATGGCCAGGATTTGATCCCGCATGTCTTCCCCATCCAGCACCTTGCGGCGTTCGTTGTAAATGACTTCCCGCTGTTTGTTCATCACGTCATCATACTGGAGGACATGCTTGCGGATGCCAAAGTTGCGCCCCTCCACTTTTTTCTGTGCATTTTCAATGGATCTGGACAACATGCCATGTTCAATGGCCATGTCGTCTTCCAGTCCCAGTTTTTCCACCAGTCCCTGCATCCGCTCACCGCCGAAAAGACGCATGAGGTCGTCTTCAAGGGAGATGAAAAAGCGGGAAGAACCCGGGTCTCCCTGCCGGCCGGCACGACCGCGCAGCTGGTTGTCAATACGCCGGGATTCATGGCGTTCGGTTCCGATGATATGCAGACCGCCGGCGGCAATGACCGCCTGGTGCTCTGTATCTGTTTCCTGTTTATACTGCTGATGAAGCCGCTCATATTCCCGGGCAACGGCCTGAATTTCAGGATCGTCTGGAATGGTGAGGGCTGTGACAGCTGCCAGCACTTCATCGTCAATACCCTTTGCCTTCAGATCCCGCTTTGCCAGAAACTCCGGATTACCTCCCAGCAGAATGTCTGTACCCCGGCCAGCCATATTGGTGGCAATGGTCACCGCACCCTTGCGGCCTGCCTGGGCCACAATTTCAGCTTCCCGCTCGTGCTGTTTGGCATTAAGAACTTCGTGCTTCACGCCTTTTTTCTGCAGCATACGGGAAATAAGTTCAGACCGTTCAATGGAAATGGTACCCACCAGCACCGGCTGTCCCGTGGCATGGTGTTCAATGATTTCTTCCACCACCGCTGCGTATTTTCCCGGTTCATTCTTGTAAATGGCATCGGCATGGTCTTCCCGCACCACCGGTTCATTGGTGGGAATCTCCACCACATCCATCCCGTAAATGGCCTTGAATTCTTCTTCTTCAGTTTTGGCGGTACCCGTCATACCGGCAATTTTCTGGTACATACGGAAGTAATTCTGGAAAGTGATGGTGGCCAAAGTACGGGATTCCCGGCGGACATCCAGACCTTCTTTGGCTTCAATGGCCTGGTGCAGCCCGTCACTGTACCGGCGCCCAAACATGAGGCGGCCGGTGAAGTCATCCACAATGATCACTTCGCCGTCTTTCACCACATAGTCTTTGTCACGTTTCATCAAATTATTGGCCTTCAGGGCCTGGTTGATGTGGTGGGAAATTTCCATGTTTTCCGGATCTGACAAATTTTCAAGGGAAAAATGCTTTTCGGCAATTTCCACCCCTTCTTCTGTCAGGGCCACCGAATTTGCTTTTTCATCCACATTGTAGTGGATTTCGTTCTTAAGCCCCCGCACAAAGTGGTCCACCAGGGCATAGAGCTGAGTGGACTTTTCGCCTTCTCCTGAAATGATGAGGGGGGTGCGGGCTTCATCAATGAGGATGCTGTCCACCTCATCCACAATGACATAGTTGAGATCCCGCTGCACCATGTTGTCTTTCTGGATTACCATGTTATCTCTCAGGTAGTCGAACCCAAACTCGTTATTGGTACCGTAGGTGATGTCTGCCTCGTAGATGGCTTTTTTTTCTGCCGGAGACAGACCGTGCACATTGACACCCGTGGTCATTCCCAGAAATTCATAAACCTTACCCATCCATTCACAGTCACGGCGGGCCAGATAATCATTCACCGTCACCACGTGAACCCCTTTGTCTGACAGGGCATTGAGGTATACCGGCAGGGTGGCCATCAGGGTTTTTCCTTCACCGGTTTTCATTTCAGAAATGCGCCCCTGATGAAGCACAATACCGCCATAAAGCTGTACCGGGTAATGCTTCAGCCCCAGCACCCGCCAGGCGGCTTCACGAACAGTGGCGAAGGCTTCAGGCAAAAGATCGTCCAGGGTCTCTCCCTGGGCCAGCCGCGCTTTATACTCAATGGTTTTTGCCCTTAGGGTTTCGTTGCTCATGGCTGCAAAGGTGCTGTCAAGGGCTTCAATTTTTTTAACCAGCGGATCCATGCGTTTTAACTCCCGCTCGCTGTATGATCCGAACACTTTTTCAAATAATGCTTTCAATTTCTTTCACCTCGTTTATGAATTGGTGGCGCTTACTATCGCCAGATTTTTCCCTTGTGGTCAATCCGAATGACCCGGGCTTTTTGATAGTGGCCGTCTCCCATTAGAAGGCTTTGAATCCAGACGAAAAGACCCATCGATATCACCAGATCACCAATGGAAAACACCTGGCGAATGGGATAGGCGGCAGGCGGTGTGAGGCGCTTACCCAAAAATGCCAGCCATCCGCCGGGGCCTTCTGTCAGCTGATATTGCAACAGCCGTCCTGACTGAATCAATTCTAATCTGTTGGTGAAACCGGCTTTTTCAAGGGCTTCAACCGCAATGGGCACTGTGCCGCCATTGAGAAAGATCACGGCAAAATTCAGCAGGCTCCCCAGAATCAGCAGCCACACGGCCTTGTTATTCAAATTAAAAAACAATGCAATGAATAGAAGACCATAGCTGACGGCATAAAACACCAGCCTGAAGTCCAGAAACAACCGGCTTCCTGCCAGCATCATGAACGACAGGGCAGCCTGAATCAGAAAAGCCAGTACCAGCAGTGCCGACATGCGAATGTGGGCGCTGCGCAAACTTTTCAGATTGCCGCCGCGGAACAGGCCGATGGCAATGCCCAGCATGAGGGCTTCGATGAACATTCAATCACTTCCTTCGATGTGATTCCAACAATGATTCACTGATATTTACCTTAAACAGATAGACGGATGAATCCCATCTTTGTCTGCGAGTACCATTATATCAGTTATTGTCGCAGAAAAAAACAATCCCCGCCGGAAAAAGGGCGGGGATTGTCTGTTTATTCATCATCGGCGACGAAAAACCGCGGGTGCTTATTCCACATTGGGTTCAATCAGCCCGTAGTTGCCGTCACGCCGCTTATAAATCACATTGACTTCATTGGTCTCATCATTGGCAAATACAAAGAAGCTGTGACCCACCAGTTCCATTTGAAGAATGGCTTCTTCATGATTCATGGGCTTCACCGGGAATCGTTTGGTCTTGACGATGCGGGCTTCAAAGCTGTCATCAGTCTCATCCATGGGGATATTTTCAAACCTGATGGTTTCATAATGATTGATCCGGTTACGCTCCAGTTTGGTCTTATGCTTTCTCAACTGGGCAGCAAGCTTATCAACCACTTTATCCATGGTGTTATACATGTCAATGGTGGCTTCCTCTGCTCGCAGCACTGATCCGCTGATGGGAATGGTTGCCTCCATGATCTGACGTTCCTTTTGCACCGAGAGGGTGACTTTCGCCTCAGCCTCCTTACTGAAATACTTATCCAGCTTCTCCATTTTAGCCACAATGGTATCTCTCAAAGCATCTGTCACATTAATGTTCTTTCCGGTAACTGTTACTTTCATCACTCCAGCCCCTTTCCCTATTTATTTCTCATGCCGGCTGTCATCTCTCAAGTGTCCGGCGATGCCGGTAACTGACACATCCGCCCCAGCTGCGAGGTCGGAATGGTGTTAATTGATGGGGAGGATGGTATGTTTCTATATACCCGATTCCTCAGGGGCAAAACAACCGGAAATTAACAGTTCAAAATAAGTTGGATGACCTACCAATTGCATGGCCGCAGCAGATTTTTTTTCGGGGCGTGTCAGTTTTATCAAAAGGACTGTGGATAAAAAAAGAAAAGTATGTTCCCTCTTGACATGAAAGGCATTGATTTTACACATTCTTAACAAAGAACGCCCTTTTCTGTGGATAACTCTTGAAATTTGTGGACAAAGTTCACCCCACCCTGTGGATAATGTGGGTAAGTCTGTTGATAAGTTGAAAACAGCGGATTCTTTTTTCTGCAGGCTGTGTGAAATCATCCCCAAAGTCTCTATGAGAAAAATGCCATCCGCCGCGGGTCACAAATAAGTTTCCCAGGTCCTATAAGTCTTCTTTTTCAATGGGTTCGGAGGGCTTTGCCGGGAAACGTTTTTTGCCACCTTCCCACTGGGCGCTGATCATTCCCGAAACAGCCATCAGTTCACTGAAAAATTTTTTACCGACATACTTTGCCGGCAGTTTAACGGCAAAATAGGCTTCTGTGATCATGCCAGGACCTTCATCTTCATCTTCAGATTCCAGCTCTTCCTCTGATACCATACGAATGTCTTTAATGAGAATGCTGTTGTTTCCCATGATCTGACCAATATCACCTATCAGGCCTGGACGTTCGTAGAACTGAATGATTAAAACGCGGTATTTCTTCTTAAAGAACTTTTTTTCCAGGACGCCAAGGCTGCGCAGTGTAAAGAGAACCACCACTGCTGTTACCAAACCACCAAGATAGAAGCCGTTGCCGATGGCCAGCCCAATGCCGCCACACACCCAAAGACTTGCAGCAGTGGTGAGCCCACTGACTTTATTCTCTGTTCTCAGAATAGTTCCCGCACCCAGAAAACCGATCCCGCTGACCACTTGCGCTGCCAAACGGGCGGGATCGCCTCTGTCGGCGGCGGTGAGATGGGTGAAGCCATACATGGAAAGCAGCATGATCAAGGCTGAGCCGACAGTGACCAGCACATGGGTTCTGAGACCTGCCGGCCGGTTATTGGCTTCCCTTTCCATGCCAATGAAACCTCCGATGACGGCTGACAGCACCAGCCGAAGTATCAACTCGGTTGTGGATATCAAGATCAGTCCCCCTTTCATTAAATATGATATAACACATAAATATGATATAACACATTCGCCCGGAATGAGTCTCTTTGTTCAAAAAAACGTCTGCAATGGCACTCTGTTCACTTTTTTGCGCATGCTGTTTCTTTACCTTAAAAAAAGCCCGGCAACTGTCAGTTCGAAGAGCCATACCAGTGATGAGGGGTTGACAGCTGCCGGGTCAATTGGGGAAGCGATTTAAGCACTTCTGGTGGCGATCACATCCACACCGGTGTTCAGCAGGTTTTTAATCAATACCTGCCCCTGTTTCACCGGCGCCTCCACTTCCAGTTGGTTCAACTGTTGCATACACTGATACAGCAATGCTTTTGGAACAGGTTGAGCGGTTTTCACCGGCAGCCGGGTGACGTTTCCATGATTCAGCTTTACGGTGGTGGTGAGCATCCGGGTGGGATGGGTGATTTCTTCAATGGCGTATTGCTCTCCCCGGGGGCACTGGTTTCCCGTCACCTGGTAGTTTCCTTCTTTTGTGGTGTGTTCAATATCGAGATGACAGCCCATGGGGCATACGATGCATGTCATGGTACTGTGCTGGTTGTCCGTTTTATTCATTTCCATGTCTCCTGTTCTTTTCATGGCTCTTCAAAGTGGAAAATACTGATTATGGGTGGGATTTCAGTGTCAGGGTGATTTCCCGGGAGGTATCCGCTGCCTGGTGGAGCATGTCGGCAGGAATCTGTATCCATTCCATCTCTCCCGGGGTCATATGCGTCTTCTTCCGACTCATCAAGACTTCTTCGCCGCTCCACACTTGCAGTTCACCTTTGGCGCAAGGCTGGGCAACTCTGAAATAAACCTTCAGATCCTGTTCTTCGTGGGGACAGCTTACCTGCTGAGGAACTAAATAGCGAATACCCGGGCCAGGAGTCATTTGAAGAAGTGTTTTCACCAGCGATTCCCGTTTTTTAAGGTAGGCTGCTGCATAACGGCCTGCCCTGCGGCTCTCTTCTGTCACCCAATCCACCAGATCGTGGACATGAAGCACATTGCCACAAGCATAAATACCTGGTTCTGAGGTTTCCATGGTTTGATTCACCACCGCACCTCCGGTAATACTGTCCAGTTCAATGCCTGCCTGCTGAGAAAGCTCATTTTCAGGAATCAGCCCCACAGAAAGTAACAGCGTATCGCAGGAAATGCGCTGCTGTGTCCCCTCAACAGGCCGCCTTTCTTCGTCCACCTGGGCAATGGTCACGCTCTCAAGACGCTGCTTTCCTTCAATTTGGGTAATGGTGTGGCCCAGCAGCAGGGGAATATGGAAATCATCCAGGCACTGGACAATGTTACGGGTCAGTCCGCCGGAATAGGGCATGAGCTCCACCACCGCTTTTACCGAGGCCCCTTCCAGGGTCATGCGCCGGGCCATAATGAGGCCAATGTCGCCACTCCCCAGAACAACCACTTCACGGCCCACCATGTACCCTTCCATGTTGACAAACCGCTGGGCTGCTCCTGCAGTGAGAATACCGGCCGGCCGGGTGCCGGGTATCCTGACGGCACCCCGGGTTCTTTCCCGGCAGCCCATGGCCAGAATGACAGCCCCAGCCTGTATCTGAAGAAGACCTTCTCGGGTATTGACAGCAGTAATCTGTTTTTCAGGTGTCAGCGACAACACCATGGTATCCAGCATGACATCGATGCTGCGCCCTTTCAGGGCATCGATAAAGCGTTCCGCATATTCTGGCCCTGTGAGCTCTTCTTTGAAGATATGCAGCCCAAATCCATTGTGTATGCACTGCTGTAAAATCCCCCCCAGTTCCTGATCCCGTTCTAAAATGAGAATGGAGGAAATTCCCGCTTCGTTGGCTTCAATGGCCGCTGCCAGACCCGCCGGTCCGCCGCCAATCACCACCAGATCCCAGTGCTTCATCGGCCTTCCTCCTTCCGGCTTTTGGTTTGACCCGAAAGGATCCATGATTCGGGACCGTCTTTCACGACGGCTGTCAGGGGGATCTTTTTCTCCCGGGCAATGATTTCCATCACCCGGGGACCGCAAAAACCTCCCTGACACCGTCCGCCGCCGGCGCGCACCCGCCGTTTGACACCGTCCAGGCTCACCGCGCCCACCGGCCGGTGAATAGCATCCACTATTTCACCCTCTGTAATGGTTTCACAGCGACAGATGATTCGCCCATAACTGGGTGCTTGCCGCACTAAATCGGCTTTCTCTTCAGTGGAGAGTTGATCAAAATGAACCACCGCGCGTCGCTTCGGCTGAAAATCTTCGCGAACCGGTACCGTTCCCCACGACTTTGTTACCAGTGTTGCCACATATTCTCCAATGGCCGGCGCTGCTGTCAGGCCAGGAGAATCGATGGCTGCCACATTGAAGAAACCGGGAGCCTGGCTGAGTTCTCCAATGATAAAGTCATTGGCCGGGGTTTTGGCCCGCAGCCCTGAAAAGCTGGTGATGACCTGATGCCAGGGCAGCTTTACAAACCGATCCCTGGTTCTTTCTTCCAGCTCTGCCAGACCCTCCCCGGTGGTTTCCACTCCGGTTCTGTCATCCACAAAGGCGGCTGTGGGACCCACCAGCAAGTTGCCATGCACCGTGGGAAGTACCACCACATTTTTTCCCTGAGGGGTGGGGCACTGAAAAATCACACGGTTTACATAATTGCCGGCAGCCTTGTCAAAAAGCTGGTATTCTCCCCGGCTGGGGGTGATGGTGAACGGGGGTGCCGCCACCATGGCACACACGCGATCTGCCTCAACTCCTGCTGCATTGATCACCATGCGGGCGCTCAGTGTTCCCTCTGGAGTGGTCAGCAAATATCCTTTGTTCAGTTTCTTAATATCCGTAACCGGCCTTTGCAGCAACACATGCACTCCATTTTCCACTGCATTTTCTGCTAACGCAATGGCCAGTTCCCAGGGACCTACGATACCGGCGGTGGGAGCATGGAGGGCGCCAACTGCCCGGGGCGATAGATGGGGCTCCCAGGCGAGCAGGGTTTTGCCGTCAATTATTGTCAGCTGTGGGACACCATTGGCATTTCCCCGCTGATATAACCCCTCCAGTGTTTTCATTTCAGTCTCGTCGTAGGCCACCACCAGGGATCCCACCCTTTGAAAGGGTACCTGCAAATCCTGACACAGCGCTTCATACATTCGGTTTCCCATCACATTGAACCGAGCCTTCAGGGAACCGGGGGCAGCGTCATAGCCTGCGTGCACAATGGCACTGTTTGCTTTGGTGGTGCCATTGGCCACATCATTCTCTTTTTCAATTAATACGGTATTCAGTTGGTAACGGCTTAGTTCTCTGGCAATGGCTGTCCCGATGATACCGGCGCCAATGATGGCAATATCATACGAATCGTTCATGGGGTCTCCTCCCTGCTGATTTATCAAAAAACCATGCCCGACAGAGCCGTTGCACTGCAGCGGCTTTATCGGGCATGGTTCTCCATTTCTCAACCATCTATATCAAATTATGACTGCTGACCACCCCTGCTGTTTTGCTGCTTTAAAGACTCCAGATGGCTTGATTGCTGGATGAAACACCAATGGCTCCTGCCTTCAGGCTCTCAATCACATCTTCCTTGTCGTTGATCAGTCCGCCGGCGATCACTGCCGCCTTGGTTTCTGCCCGTACCTGGCGAATCACTTTGGGCATAATGCCTGGCAATACTTCCACTGCGTCAGGACGGTTGGCATGAATGGATTTAATGCCCGTCTCAAGTGACAGGGAATCCAGTATGAACAGGCGCTGGATGGCAAAAATGTTCATTTCCCTGGCGATTTTGATCAGGTTGCTTTTGGTGGTAATAATGCCATGGGGCTGTATGCGTTCACCAATGTAGCGCATGGCCATGGCGTCTCTTGAAAAGCCCTCCATCAGGTCCAAATGGATGTAAATCTGCATGTCGGCTGCCTTCACCCGTTCCACCATCTCTGCCAGGTTGAAGATATTGCCAGTCAGCATAAAGACCATATCTGCGGGAGAATCAATGGCTTCGTCAAGGCAGTTCACATCATTTACCGCCGCAATAATGGGATTGTTCTGGATGCGCTGAAAAAAAGTATCTTTCAATCTTTCCCCTCCTGAGTTAAATCTTCCATTTCAAGACTTACAGGCCCATTATATCCGGTATCGCTGACTAAAGCAAAATTTACTCCACTAATCGATATTTCCGCGCTTTGGCGGCAATGGTCTTATGCGTGACTCCCAGTGCTTTGCCGGCAGCATTGAAGCTTCCAAAGGTGCGTATGGCCTGCTGAACAATATGTTTTTCGTATTCTTCCCAAGTGGCGATTTGTCCTGCAGCGGTTAAATTGATCAGCGAAGGTGCGGCAGCTACGGGCATCTGTAGTTCATAGATTTCTGAAATATGGGGAGGTACATCTGCCAGGGTTAATTGTTCTCCTTCTGCCAATACCAGCATACGCTCCATGAGATTTTCCAGCTCCCGAATATTGCCCGGCCAATGGTAAGCTTCAAAAGCATCCTGCACTTCTTTTTCCATGCTTGTCACCGTACTTTCCAGCTGCCTGCTCATTCGTTCCAGGAAATAGGTGCTGAGGAGAAGAATGTCTTCCCTTCGCTCCCGCAGAGATGGTATCTCCACCGGTATCACCTGTAGCCGGTAAAACAGATCTTCCCGGAACAGGCCTTGGGCAACCATTGTCTCCAGATCACGGTGTGTCGCTGCAATGATGCGGGCTTCACAGGTCAGTACTTCATTTCCCCCCACCCGTTCAAATTCTTTTTCCTGAAGGGCTCTCAACAATTTTACCTGCATCTCCAGGGGTAAATCGCCAATCTCATCCAGAAAAAGGGTCCCTTTTCCCACTTCTTCAAATTTTCCAATACGCCGTCGCAAGGCCCCGGTAAAGGCTCCCTGTTCGTGGCCAAAAAGCTCTGATTCCAATAGATTAGGGGGAATTGCTCCACAGTTGATTTTTACAAATGGTTCTCCTTTTCGTTCACTGGAGCGATGAATGGCTTTTGCCACCAGTTCTTTTCCGGTACCACTTTCTCCCCGCAGCAGCACGGTAGATGATACGCCGGCGGCCTTTTGAGCTTTTGCCAGCACTCTTTTAAACCGTTGATTATTCCCGATAATGGTGGAAAAATGCGGGTTCAGCTCGATTTCCCATGACGGGTCCTGTTTCAGGGGCACCACTTCACCTGTTGGTGAACCCAGCGTATTTCCCTCCCTTTGATAGAAAGCCAGGATTCCGCAAAAACTGTCTGCTTCCCACATGGGCACCACCGTTGCCGTCAAGCGGGTTCCCCTTGTTTTATCCAGAACCGTTCCCACCATACGTTTCTTTTTTTTGAAGGCTTCCAGCATTAACTCATCCCCCGCCACCTGAAAAACACTCTTTCCCATTATCTGCTGCACTTCCAGTTGAAAAAGGGTGATGAAGGCCTCATTGACGTAGTCCACACGCCCACTGCCATTTACCACACAAACCCCTTCAGGAAGCAGCTGAAACAGTCGCTGATAAGTGCTGTGATCACCTGTCTCCATGTGAAGTCGTTGAATGTGTGTCACTTTTCCCACGGTCATCTCCGTCACCCTCTCTCGCCTAAAAATGCCATGCCGGCGAATATTGCTTCACAAAAAAGCCATACAGCGCCGCCCTGTTTTCCCAGGTCGGTCTGTATGGCTCTCCGCATCTCAGCCAGTTATTTGCTTTGCAGTCATTATAGCATTAACAGAAGACTTTGTAAATGTTTCTTTCAAAACGGTTTCTAAACTGCTTTCTTTCAGCAGTGGTTTGCCCGCTGCTCATGAAAGGTATGCACTCTTACCATCTGTTACTGTCGACCCACTTCCTCAATCCATGTGTTGATCATGTACGTCTTATAATCACCATTGAACCAGGTGGATCCTTTTGCTGAAATTTCTGCATCGCTGATGAGGTTTTTCTCGGCTACCACGTTTTGTCTGGCGGGTTTGGCACCGATCATATCATTCATTTGCTCCTGAGCACCTTCACTGATGAGATAATTGATCCACACCAATGCTGCTGCCTTGTTGGGAGCATTTTTAATCACTGCGAAATCATCGGATCCACCCAGCATGGCAATGCCTTCCGGAATGTAAATTTCAGCATGCTGGAAAAGATTTCCGGCTTCCATGTATTTGAAAGTCATATCTTCCCAGTTGGGTGCCAGCCAGATTTCGCCCTGATTGATTTTGTCAAGAATATCGGCGTTGGAATTCCCATAGGTGATGTTGGGTTCAATTTTATTCAGCCAGTCCCACACGTCACTCCATACCGCTGTTTTTGATTCATCGTAGTCACCGCTGTACTGGGCTGCTCCACCCGTCAGTTCATAAATCAACGCTGTCACAAAAGCCTGACCGGAACCGCCTGAGTTGGGAGGGGCATAGCCGAATCGCCCAGGATTCGCTTCAATCCAGCTTTCCAGCTCTTCAACGGTTTGGGGTGGATTGGAGATGTGCTCGGGGTTAAAGACAAAGCCGGTTTGATTACGGCGGAAAGGAACCAGCATCCCCCGAATGGCAATCCCTTCGGTGAAGTATGCGGCCACGGTATCCAGGTACTCGTAGTTAGGAACCATTTCTGCAAAAGGCCCATAGAACATGCCTTCATCGATCATCTTGCCCAGGTTCTGGCCGCCCATGAGGATGGCATCCACGGTTCCCTGGGGACGGTTGCCTTCTGCCGCCACTTTGTCAAAAATGGCGTTCTGATCGCCCATGATCACCTCGACAGAAATGCCGTACTCCGCCTGAAACTGATCTGCCATTTCTTTAAAGAATGGTTCTTCAGAATAGGAATAGAAAGTGACTTTTCCTTCACGTTTGGCCTGTTCCACGATGAGGTCCCACTTGGCCTCGTAGTCCATGAGCATCACTGCTGCGCTCAGTTCACCTTCTGGTACCGGTGCCGGTGCTGCCTGCTGCCCGCAGCCTGCGAAAAGACCTGCCGCCATCATCATTACGAGAATTATTGCCATTACCTTGGTTTTTCTTGTCATTTCTGTTCCCCCTTCTTGATTGATGTTCATTTGCAAAAGCCCCTTCATCCTTTACAGGTTAACTGCTGAAGCGACCCTTCATAACCATCTTTCCGTTACTGCTAGATGTGCCTGCTAATGCATCACCTCCACCTCTCAGTGATCGAGCGCTATATTTTTCCGAATCCTGAAGAGAGGTATTCTTTTTTCAGGAAACGCTCTGCCACCATCAAAATCACAATGCCAGGCACCACTAAGATGATGCTCACCACTGACGCATTGGTGCGCTGAAAGAAATACCCCAGGTAAGAATACAACAGAGTGGGGATTGTCCGGTACGTGGGAGTGGCCACAATAAACGTGAGGATAAATTCCTCCAGGCTGTAAATAAAGGTAAACACGCCGCCTGCAAAGATGCCCGGCAACACCAGCGGAATGTAAATTTCCTTCACCACATCAAAGTGGCTGGCACCCAGGTCATAGGCCGCATCAATGACCTCCTGGGGAATTGCCTCAAAGGTGGTGGTCACCGTGCGAATCATGTAGGGAATGCCGACGAGGGTGTGGGCAATGATCAGACCGATAAAGGTCTGTGACAAATGCAGGTTATTCAGCAGGCGTCCCAGGCTCATGGCCACCACAATCCCCGGCATGATGATGGGCAGCAGCACAATGAGTTTTGCCAGCCCTTTTCCCCGAAACTTTTTGCGACCAAGTACATAGGAGGTGGGAAGTGCCAACACAATACAGACCGCCGTGGTAATGGGTGCCGCAATGAAGCTGGTGGTGATGGCCCGCATCACTTCACCATATTTCAGCACATGCTGCCAGTGGTAGAGGGAAAAGCTCTTGGGAAAAATATCCGGGTAAGACCATGGCACCGACGGATCCACAAAAGACCAGAGAACTGCCACCAAAATCGGAATGAACACCGAGGTCAATACCAGAATAAAGACCAGTACAATCAGGATTTTGCTGAACTTGAAGGGTTTTCCTTTTAAAAACCAGAACAGACCGCCTGCTTTGTCATCATCTGGCCGATGCTCGTTATCAGGGTTTTCCACTGGAAGTTGATTGTTCTTTTCGGAGTTCATCAGACAATGTCACCTCCCTGAATTTTTTTGGCCAGTTTGGTGTAAATGGCCACCATGATCATCGCCGAAATAATGATGACGGTACCCACCACTGAACCTGTGTCCCAGTCAAACATTTCTGTAATGGAGGTATGCATCAGCACCGGCAGTGCAATGGGATACACCGGGCCTGCCAGTTTGGGTATTTCGAATCCGCCGTAAGCCCTGATGAATACCAGAATCACCGATACCAGAATACCGGGCATGGAAAGGGGAATCAGCACATGGCGGGCCACCTGCCAGCGGTTGGCTCCCAGATTGCGGGCCGCATCCACCAGTGCCGGGTTGATGCTTTCCATGACTGCCATGATAATCAGCATCTGAAAGGGAATGTTTTTCCAAATCTGGATGATCATGATGCCTATCCCGTATTTGTCCTGCACCAGTTTCAACGGCTCCCGGATGAGATTCAACCGCATGAGGATCAGGTTCAGCATGCCATGGGGTGCCAGAAAGTTGACAATGAGAAACGTGGCCACCAGTGCCGGTATAAACAGGGGAATCTTGATGAGGCTGTTGAGCAGGTTCTTGCCGCGAAAATGATTGCGCATAAGAAAGCAGAGGGGCAAGGCAAACAGCAAAGAACCAAAAGCTGATGAGATTCCAATCCAAATGGAATAGAGGATGGAATCCAGAAAATAGGGCTGTAACACTTTGCTATAGTTGGCAATGGTGTAACCGTCAATGCCATCCATCTGAAAACTGCGAATCACGGTGGTCATCAGGGAAGAGATGAAAAAAAAGGCAATGAACCCCACACCGGGAAGCAGCAGCAGGAAAATGTTTAACCGTTCGCGGTTCTTTTTACTGATGGGCAGTTTCATGCTGATTCACATCCTTCATTTCAACAATTGTGCAGTCCTCAGGTCTGAAATGTACCTGAACACTGTCTCCCTCTTCGAAAAGTTGCTTGCCATTTGACTGAATCCGCAGGGATTTTCCAGCCACCTCCACATGGTAATCCACAAAGTTCCCCATGTAGGTTTGCGTGGTGATCACACCCTGAAAGGTATTTTCACTGCCTTTTTCCATCAGCAGATCTTCCGGTCGAACACTCAACAGCACTTGATCACCCAGTGCCAACTGGTATTCTGTCATGGTTTTGATGTTTCCAATTTCTGTCTCCAGCAGCCAGGTATCTGCCTCCAGCTTTTCCTTCACGGTACCGTCGATGAAGTTGGCCGTACCAATGAAATCTGCCACAAAGGCAGAATTGGGCCGGTTGTAGACATCTGTGGGTTTGCCAATTTGCTGAATCACGCCCTTGTTCATGATGACCACTCTGTCTGAAATCACCAGCGCTTCTGCCTGGTCGTGGGTGACATAGATGGCTGTGATCTTCAGCTTGCGCTGAAGCTCCCGTATTTCCACCCTCATTTTCTCCCGAAGCTTGGCGTCCAGATTGCTGAGTGGTTCATCAAACAGGAGAATGTCGGGTTGCATCACCAACGCTCTGGCCACTGCCACCCGCTGTTGCTGCCCGCCGCTGAGCTCTTTTGGAAAACGGCCTTCAAGTCCGGTAAGCCCTACCAGTTCAATGGCTTCTGAAATCCGCTTCTCAGCCTCTGTCTTGTTCACTTTTTTCATTTTCAGTCCGAAAGCAATGTTCTTTTTCACCGTCATGTGGGGAAAAAGGGCATAACTCTGAAACACCATGGCGGTGGACCGCTTGTTGGGCGGTATGTCATTCACCCGCTTTTGGTCAAAGAGAATGTCACCTTCATCCGGCTCAATGAAACCGGCAATGCTTCTCAGTGTGGTGGTTTTGCCGCACCCCGACGGGCCCAGCAGCGTAATGAACTCACCGTCTGCGATGTCCAGACTCAGATTGTCGATGGCGGTGAAATCCCCAAACCGTTTCACCAGGTTGTTGATGGTTAATCGTGCCATATCGTTCCCTCCAGTTAACTGATCAGTTCTGTTTTTGACTGCAAGACTGGCTGTGTTCCGACAGCGGCAACCCCCTGTGATGATTGTTATCTCTGCCGTTTATCCTCTGAAGAGGGGGCCATGCCGCTCTATTACTCAGATGCGTAGCGATGAATGTAGTTGGTGAAAATACCGTCGACTCCCAGCGCCATCAGTTCTTCTTTTGTGACATGACTCATTTCCTCATAGCCGCCATCGAAGAAGGGGTAGACTTTCAGGCCATTCTCGTGACATTTGTCAACGATTTCCCGATTAATGGAAAGCAGGCTGGGATGAACTGAGGAGGCACCTATTCGACTCACATACTCCCAGGGCTCCACCAGGACACATGAATACAGGACGCCGGTCTGAAGGGTGTTGTCCAGCTGCTTCACTCTGAGAATGGAATTGTGATTGAAGGAGGAAAGAATGATTTGATCCTGCACATTCATTTCATGAATCATCTGAATCACTTTCTCTTCAATGCCCTCATACCAGATCAGACTGTTTTTCAGCTCAATGTTCACCAGAGACTTTTTTCCCACAACCAATTGCAGCGCTTCCCGAAGGGTTGGTATCGATTGATTTCGGTAAGCCTCACCATACCACCCCCCTGCATCAAGCTGTTTCAGTTCTGCCAGGGTCTTGTCCATGATGAGTCCGGTTCCATTGGTGGTTCGATCCAGCAGTTCATCGTGGCACACCACCAGTTCACCTTCTTTTGTTAAGTGAACATCAAGCTCAAACCCATCTGCACCGGCTTTCAGTGCTTTTTCAAAGGCAGCCATGGTATTTTCCGGAGCCACTCCCGAATATCCCCGATGCCCAAATATCACCAGCTCATTCTCCAAAACCCTGCACCTCCATTAATGTTTCTTCTTTCCCTGCTGACAGCACATGGTCTTTATGGATCTACTGCAAAGACTGTGCCAATGTTGGAATCGGTTGCTTAATCAGCATTTTCAGTCTTTTTCCCCTGCATCATCTGGTTTTTTTTACCAAAACCACCACCTTCATCAACGACGGGCTGGTAAAAATTCCCAACCAGGGGGATGTCACAGGCATCCGTCAGAAGCATGCTGTCATTCCATGGAAAAAGGCAAAAAAAAAGGACAATAGAAGCTGACCTGGTCTTTGACCCCACACTCGCCTGCTGGAAGCCTTGCTCCGGGTTTGCCGTCACGCCGCTTCTCTCGGGTTTGATCCCGGCAGGGCTTACTCCTAAGCCGCACCATGATCAGCAGCACATTTGGCTGCGTTACGTGGGTCCTTTCGCCTGCGACTGGCATGGACTTTCAACCACAGACCTTCTATTGCCCTTTTATTATATCAAATTTTCATCCATCTGAGTAGCCGTCCCCGGATTTTTCAGAAGAGTGATTCACCAATCACAGCAGGATGCGCCACGATCCATACTGCTGCCAGCATTTGTACAGATCATTTATTCTGCTTGTTCCCACTGAAGGGAGCGCTGAACCGCCCGACGCCACTGGCTGAGTTGCTGCTTTCTTTCAACCGGTTCCATCGCGGGTTCAAAGATGTGATCTTCCTGCTGTAATAGGGACAATTCTTGCTGGTTTTGCCAGAAACCAACGGCCAGCCCTGCCAGAAAAGCAGCGCCTTGTGCAGTACTCTCCACTTTTAAGGGGCGCAACACCGGGACCTGCAGCATATCTGCCTGAAATTGCATCAGGAAATCATTCTGAGCCGCACCCCCATCCACCTTCAGGGCAGGAATGATGATGTCCGCATCATCTGCCATGGCTTCCAGTATGTCGCAGGTCTGGTAGGCGATTGATTCCAGCGCTGCTCTCACCAAATGTTCGGCTTTGGTTCCCCTGGTAAGTCCCACCATGGTGCCCCGGGCGTACATGTCCCAGTGGGGAGCTCCCAGACCGACAAAGGCAGGCACCAGGTACACACCGCCATTGTCAGGCACTTTCAGTGCCATGGCTTCTGTTTCTGCCGCATCCCGAATCAGGCGCAGTTCATCACGAAGCCACTGAATGACAGCACCTGCCACGAAAATACTGCCCTCCAGAGCATACGTAAGCTGCCCGTCAATTCCCCAGGCGATGGTGGTTAAGAGCCCATGGGATGAAGGGATGGGTGTTTCGCCTGTATTCATTAACAAGAAACAGCCGGTGCCATAGGTGTTTTTCACCATGCCCTGCCGAAAGCAGGTTTGCCCAAAAAGAGCCGCCTGCTGGTCACCTGCCACGCCGCTAATGGGAATACGGGCGCCGCCGAAAGTGTGGGGGTCTGTATAGCCATAGATCCCGCTGGAATTTTTCACCTCCGGCATCATGGCCGGCGGGATATCCAGCAAGGCCAGCAGCTCTTCATCCCATTCTCCGGTGTGGATATTGAAGAGCATGGTGCGGGAAGCATTGGAATAATCAGTGGCATGCACTTCTCCCCGGGTCAGGTTCCAAATGAGCCAGGTGTCGATGGTGCCAAAGAGAAGATCTCCTTTTGCGGCCATTTCCCGGGCTCCGGGCACATGATCCAAAATCCATTTGATCTTGGTGCCTGAAAAGTAGGCATCCACCACAAGACCGGTTTTCCTTTTGATGGTTTCTTCCAGGCCCTGTTCTTTGAGTCTGTCGCACATTTCTGCCGTGCGGCGGCATTGCCATACAATGGCGTGATGCACGGGCCGGCCTGTTTCCCGGTGCCAGACCACGGTGGTTTCCCGTTGGTTGGTGATGCCAATGGCGGCAATTTCTTCGGGGCGAATCCCGGTTTTTTCCAACACTTCCCGGGCAACACCGCTCTGGGTTCCCCATATTTCCATGGGGTCATGTTCCACCCACCCAGGCTGAGGGTATCGTTGCAGAAATTCCTTTTGGGCCACCCCGCACACGTCTCCCTGGCGGTTCAGCAGAAGGGCTCGTGAACTGGTGGTTCCCTGGTCCAGTGCCATGATGTATTGTTTCATCCATGCATCACCCCTTTCACCTTCCCATTATATACCAGATTCAGCCTTTCATCCAAGAAAGGTCCTTTCCATGGAAAGTAAAAATGATTGAGGCTATCGGATGAAACAGCCTGGCTCCCATTAGTAAAACTGCTGCAAATAGTTTTCCACTTCTTGCCGGTTTCCCTTGAAGGGTTCCGGCTTTTCCATTTTTAGCGATACCAGTGCTGCCGCATAGCGGGCGGCTTCCAGTACTGATTTTTCCAGTCTTTCGGTGATATAGGCACTGAAGCAGCTGTCGCCTCTGCCGGTTCTCCCGGTCAGGTTGCGGGGTTTCAATGGAACCACCGCCCCTTCGTCACGGTTCTGCACCAACACCTCTGTGTTGTGGGTAATCATCACTTCTTTGGCGCCCCATTCCAGGAGCACTTTCGCCGCTTTTGAACGATCTGTTTCCCCGGTCATGATTTCGGCCTCTGCCGCATCTGTTTTCAGATAGTCAATGTATGGCAGCCATTTGCGTTTCTCTTCCCAGTCGCGAAATACCATGCTGCCGCCCTCATTTCGACGAAGGAATGCCTGTGCGTCCACCGCCAGTTTCCCTCGTGATGCCAGCTCCGGCAACAGTGCCGGGTCAAAATCACCGGCAATGAGACCTCCTAAATGGTAGATGCGGGAGGTCACCGGCGGCAGGTCTGCCACTGTAAAAGGCGCTGCCACCCGCAAAGCTGTACAGATTCTCCTCTCCCGGTCTTCTGTCAGGTATTCGTTTCGGATGGAGGTGGTCACCGGTGATGCCGTGTGAAATAAATTTTCTTTAGGGACATTAAAAATGGTTTCCAACATCTTTTGATCTTCTTCTGACGTTTTTGTCAGCACTCCCACCCGCCAGCCACCAGCCACAGCAGCATGAGAACTGTAAACCACCGCTCCTCCAAAGCTTCGGCTTTCCTGGCCCTGATAAATATTGCAGTCTAAAGACACATGTCCAATAATAAACGTGTCACAGTTTCGTTTTTTCATGGTTCCCCCCGTCTCGCACCCTTATGCGTAGGCTTTGCCTGTGTCGATATGGAAAAGCTTCATTTTACCGGACTGAACACCCAGTGAAATGCTGTCGCCCAGAAGAATGTTGGCCTGAGGCTGAACCAGTGCCCGCACAAAAACACCGTCACGTTCAATTCGAATTAATGTATCCCGGCCAATGGTTTCTTTGTGAATAACCTTCCCTGTAAAGGCAGTGTGCGCTGTGTCGTTGGTGACGAACCAGTCTTCCGGCCGTATACCTGCCTGACACCGCTGCCCGGTGGGCAATGCCTCTCTGAATACATCTGTCAGCGGAACCGCATGCTCCATGGTATGCAGCCTGATGCCCGGCATGCCAGCATCTGTGCATACCGCCTCCATCAGATTAATGGGTGGATTCCCTAAAAAAGCGGCTACAAAGGCATTGGCTGGTTTTTCGTACATTTCCTGAGGGGGACAGAATTGCTGCTGATGTCCAGCGTTCATGATGAGAATTTTGTCTGATATACTCATGGCTTCTTCCTGATCGTGGGTCACAAAGATGGTGGTGACGCCTGTCTCACGCTGAATACGTCTGATTTCTTCTCTGGTTTCCAGCCGCAGCCTGGCGTCCAGATTTGACAGCGGCTCATCCAGCAACAACAGTTTGGGACTACCGGCCAGTGCTCTTGCAATGGCCACCCGTTGCTGTTGGCCTCCTGAAAGCTGTCGGGGTTTCCGCTTTAGCAGTTCTCCAATTTTCACCAGTTCCGCCATGTCCATGGCTCGCCGGGCCCGCTCTTTTTCCGGTGCTTTTTTTATCTTTAAAGGAAATTCGATGTTTTCCTGAACAGTCATGTGTGGGTACAGTGCATAATTCTGAAAAACCATTCCTATGCCCCGATTTTCTGGCCGCACCTGATTCATCAACTGGCTGCCAAAATAGATCTCCCCTGCTGTCGGCTGATGTAGTCCCGCCAGAAGAAAGAGGGTGGTACTTTTTCCACAACCGCTGGGTCCCAGCAGTGAAATAAGATTCCCCGGCTCAAAATCCACTGATAATTGATCCAATGCTGTGACATCATTGAACTTCATGGTCACTTCTTTCATTGTGATCTTCATTGCAACACCACCTCCGTTGATCAGGCATGTAACTGTCGACCATCCATTGCTGACAGCACATCCCCTCGTATACCTTTATACCTTTTTTCGATGCCTCTCCCATGAACCGGTTACGATTTCACGCAGATCAGCGATTCCTGCCATGCTTCGTTTTCTGTGAACACAAAGCGTACCCCCGAATGATCACACCCGCTGTTTTTTTCTGCTGTTTTAACCACCTGTGCATGGGGAGCGTATTTTTTCACATGCGTTTCAAAATCTGCCGAGGGCAGCTCCCATGTTCCTTCATCATCTGCCGACACCACGATCCATTGCAGTTGGGCACACGTCAACAGCACTGCCGGCAAGGCCTGTGTATCCCCATGATGGGGCGCCTGTAACACATGTACCTGATGATACAAGTCTGCTTTTTCTTCCCAGTAGTCTGACGGTATATCTGAAGTGATCAGTGCTTTACCCTGATCGCCCGAAAGAAACACTCCCAATGAACATTCATTTAGTTTTTCTCCAATGGCCGCGTCTCCCTCATGCGTCCCCGCATGCATGACTTGGTTTATTCTTTCTGCCTTCAGGGGATCAGGCTGAAACACTGTGAGAGTCCAGGTATCAATGGATATTGCTGCTTTATCAGCAATCAGTTTTGTGGCAATATGATGGGCCTGCAGGTTGTGCCGATGCACCGGCGACAAGCAGCCATGCCAGCATTCCCTGATCTCACATTGTTGCAACAGCTTCTCAAGACCTCCGATGTGATCATCATGCTCATGGGTAATGATCAGCAGGTCGACGGTTCGAATCCCGGTTTGGGATAGGTATTCAGACACGCGCCGGCGCTCCTTCTGATCATAGATGGAAGCTTTGTCATCTCCACAATCAACCACAATCACATGACTGTTGTCTGCTTTTCGCATGACAACACTTAACCCAAAGCCCACATTCAGGAACTCCACCAGGTACATTTACACCACCACTTTCTTTCTTTATCATCACTGTGATTGCCATCTTTATCCTTGCCGGCATGTTCACCGGCTTCATGATCATCATCCGGCTGTTTACTTGGCATTGGCTGTACGAAATGCTCTGCGGATGTAAAGAAACGATACCCCGCATACCATGATCACCATAATGATGGATCCCGCAGCGGCATATCCTGTGTGAAAGTATCTGAATCCATACCTGTAGATGTAAAATGTGATGGTTTCAGTGGCATTGCCCGGTCCGCCTCCGGTCAACACATACATTTTGTCAAACACGCGAAAGGTATCGATGGTTCTCAGGAGAAGCGCCAGGGTTAATGTGGGTTTGAGCAGTGGCAGGGTGATATACCTGAAGCATTGCCATGAGGTGGCCCCACTGACACGGGCACTCTGGTACAGGCTCTCTGGAATGGCCTGAAGCGATGCCAGCACCATTAAGAAAACAAATGGTGTCCACTGCCAGATATCTGTTATGATAATAGCCGTCAAAGCCCAGGTGGTGCTGCTTAACCATTCAATTCTACCCAAACCGATCACTTCCAGCAGGTAATTCAACACCCCCTGGTCATAGGCATACATCATTTTCCAGGTCAGTGCCACAGTAATGGGCGGTAAAAGCATGGGAATCAGTACGATGGTACGAAACAGTTTTCGGTATTTCATCTCTTTATTAAAGAAGATAGCAAAGGCTGTTCCCAGCACCAACTCAAAAAGAACGGCTGAAACCACAAAAATCAGTGTGTTCTTCACTGCATTCCAAAAATTCATATCCCTTATGATCCGCTGATAGTTTTGTATGCCCACAAAGGTTGATTGATCAAGGATATAGTCTACCCTGAAGAAGCTGGTATACGCCGCATAAAAGAGAGGATAGACCGTCAGCAACAAAAACAGCACCACCGTCGGCGTTAAAAAAATCCATGTCATTCGTTCGCTCTTTCGCATATGATCAGCCCCATCAATGGTAATTTAATGCACTATGTATGCGAATCACTTGCTCAGATATCTAAGCAAGTGATTCGTCCGAACCGGTGGATTCCACCCGTTTCTTTAAACACGTACTGTTAGGGAAGCATGTTTTTAATTTCTTCATTGGCCCGGTCAAGGCCTTCCTGAATTTCCACCTGACCTGCCAAAATCTGAGAAAGATACATGCCCCAAACATCTTCAATCTGGCTCCAATATGGGGTTCTTGGTCTGGCAACCGACCGCTCCAAAGCTTCCAGCTGCGCCGGATAATGTCTATACTTTTCAATTAATTCGGGGTCTTGATAGACGCTTCTTCGGGTGGGAACGCCTCCCCCGATCATGGCCATTTCTTTTTGCACTTCTGCACTGGTGACCCATTTCATAAAGTCAACGGCGGCCTCAATCTTTGATGAAGTTCTGGGAACTCCCAGCAACCAGTTTCCAATCATGGCTGCTGATTCGTTCACCTGCCCCGGCACAGCTGCAAAAGCCACTTTTCCCGCTACCAGTGAATCTTCTTCATTATCCACCATCGCCACCCATGAAGGCCAAGCCACCAGCATGGCTGCCTGCCCCTGTGTCAAGGCAGTTGCGATTTGGTCGCTGTCAAAGGCCTCAACTCCAACGGGGCCAAGGTCTTTCAACTTCATGTAGGTTTCCATGGCTTTCACACCTGCTTCTGAGTTCACCTGCGGCACTCCATTTTCATCCAACACCCGTCCGCCATAGGCCCAGAAGAGGGGCATATAATTGGAGACAATGGGATTTCCACGCTGCCCGCGCAAGGCATAGCCAAAAGTATCCGGCTCTTCCCGTGTGATGACTTCTGCTATGGCCAGCACATCATCCCAGTTTTCCGGCGGTGTCAGGTCATATTTTTCAATCAGGTCTTCCCGGTAGAAAAACATCTGCACATTGCCGATCAGTGGCAGTGCGTATAATGAACCTGTTCCGTATGGTTCCCGGGAGAGATTAATGGTGGTGGGCACAAAATCCGGGTCGACTCCTTCAGTGAAGTAATCATCCAGATTGGCAAGGAGGTTGGCCTGTCCAAATTCCGGCATCCATGGATCATCCATCATCACCAGGTCATAGGCACCTGAATTGTTTCTAACATCCAATACAATGGTTTCCTTTAAATTATCATACGGCATGTCGTTAACCTGTACATCGATACCCGTTTCCTGTGTGTACTGAGCTGCTACAGCTTTCAGTGCATCTGCCATGGCCCCGGCTCTGGCTGCAATGGCAATGGAGGCCACACCCGGCTGATCAGCATCATTGTTTTCACTTTCCTGCGCCGGTGGGGAAGCGGGAGCCGGAGCTGGAGCTGGAGCAGCGGGCTGTCCGCAAGCTGCCAACAACATGGCTCCAACCAGTACCAGTGCCCACCAGTGCTTCTTTTGCCAAATACGTTTCACGTTAGTTCCTCCTTTTCATCTCACCAATCTTCGTTGACAGTGAATCTTTTCATTGGGTTGTCCAGCATTTATCCTTTCACCGCTCCCAGTGTCAGTCCCTTGATCAGATAATCCTGCAGAAAGATGACAAACACCAGAATGGGAATGGTTGATAAAATACCCCCGGCACTCATTGGTCCCCAAAGCACCAGGTACTCAGTGACCAGCCCTGATAATGCCACGGGAACGGTCACCAGATCAGGCGACTGGATAAAGATCATGGCATACATGAACTCATTCCATGACATGACAAAACTGAAAATGGCTGTGGCAGCCAAACCTGGCGCCACCAGCGGCAGCACAATCTGCCGAAAAACCTGAAAGGGTGAAGCACCATCCACCTGAGCGCTGTGTTCAATTTCAATGGGTATCTCGCTGAAAAATCCGATGAGCATCCAAATGGCAAAGGGAAGGTTGAACACAATATAAGCCAGGATCAATGCAATGCGTGTGTTCAGCAGGCCCACATTTCCCATGATACTGTAAAGGGGAATAACAAAAGCAACTGGTGGAAAAATGCGTGTTAGAAGGATCCATGCCAGCAACACTTGTTTTCCTTTAAACTGGTATCGAGAGAGTGCGTAAGCTGCCAGACTTCCAAAGGCAACTGCCAAAACAGAAGAAACAAAGGCCACCATGGCGCTGTTACCAATAGTTCCCAAAAATCCCATTTCCTGAAACAGCCGATGATAATTTTCCAGGGTGGGCGCATGCGGGTAGAAGGTGGGAATGCTTGAAAACTGCTCCAGTCTGCCTTTTAATGAATTATTGGCCATCCAGTAAACCGGGAAGAGCGACCACACAACAATAAAAGCCATGATTCCTGCAAATAGTCCACGGTTTCCGATGATTTTCCATTTTGATTCAACCTGATGAAGTCGGTTCTCTTCGAAACGGGTTATTGACATGAACTCCGGCTCCCTTCCTGCTGTATAAGGTGCGTTGCAAACCTGATTGAGATGTCTATACATCTAAGACAAGTATACCATAATTGTTCGCATTCTTGTGTTAAGAATGGGTAAATTTTCAGTCTACTTTGTTCATCAAAAAAACAGCCGGATATTTCCAGCTGTTGCTTCGTCAATGAATGCTGCGGCCCGTATGGATTTTGCTGAGACTCACTCTTTGATTCCTTGCAGTGCTTTAAACCGCTCAGTGCTTTAAACCGCCATTAACCGCGCTGTCTTCTAACCCTGAATCGAAAAACGTCATTTCTCATGTAATCAATTGAGTACAAAACTGCTCTGTTCCGTTCATCATAATGCACTTGTTTCATAATCATAACCGTTTTGCTGCCTGTGGGGTCAATTTTTCTGATCTCCGGCGAAATACTGTCGGGAACCATTAGTTCCGAGTCGGCGCGGGCGACGTAAATTTCACAGTGCTGCTCCAGAAAAGAGAAGAGGGATCCGGCAAAATCATCATTTTCGAAGGCTTCTCCCACAAGTTGATAGGGCATCACGTTGATTGAGAAAGCCACTGCTTCATCATCTGCAAAACGTACTCTTTCAAGTACCAGCACTTCATCGCCCTCATTCAGTCCCAACGCCTGTGCCCACTCTTTCCGGCAATTCTGTTTACCAATCGATTCACGACTTTCACTTTCACGCATGCCCGCATGCCGAATCATGGCCCCCATGCTTTGTAATTGCTCCAGGCTGCTGGGAATACTCTCCAGAGGTTTGATAATAAAGGTGCCCACGCCATGCTTCACCAGGAGTTTTCCCTCCTGTTCCAGCAGTTTAACTGCTGCTCGAAAAGTCTCCCGGCTAACGTTGAACCGGCTGGCCATTTCGTATTCAGAAGGCAGCCTTACTCCCACTTCCAGCTGTTTTTCTTCAATCATGCGGTTGAGTTCGTCGCGAATTCGCAAGTAACTTGGTTTCATTGTATCCCTCCGGGCAGGCGTTTACTCTGGTAAAACATCGTCAATGTACTCATTCTGACCATCTCTGAACCAGATTTCCTTTTTGTCATTATACCAGATGATCCTGCCATTATATATAATAATGAAAGCGGATCTGTTGAATCAGGCACTCTTTTCACCCGCGCTTGCATGCAATGCTTCCCAAAACCCGTCAACAAAGCCATTAAACTGCAAAAAACTGCTGTCCCGGTATAAGAGACAGCAGTTACGGGTTTGTTATCATTTGTGCTTGGGTAACAGCCAACCGACAGTTTCAGATGAGTTGCCCGCTATAACATCTTCCGCAACTCTCAAATCGCTTGAACCAAGTTTCTCACTCAGCTCATTTTCTTCGCGAAGGCTTTTCTTTTTGATCCATAAAGAGGGGGGGCTGGGGCTGTTTGGTATTGGCATACCCATGAATGGCCTTTTTCCCCTGCTGTACCTGGGTAATCTCTTTTTTTAAAGAGGCCATTTGCTTCTTCATGGATTCACGGTTTTCGTCATCCACCTGTTGAATCGCCTTCAATAACTGCTGCACCTGGTCAACCGCACCCTGCAGCCCATGCACTTGTTCACGGGAAATTTCTCCCGCCGGAATCTCTTCCATCGACTTGATTCCCAAATGCTCTTTCAAGCTATTAAAAGCGGTGAGAAACAGGGCATCCACCTTGTCTGCCTGTTCCATCAGCTGACCCCTTTCTGTCAAAAGAAGGGTGAAGGCTTCCAGATCAAGATTTTCCGATGTGTTCAGGAGATCCTTTTGTTCCATGGTAAAACGCAGGAGATCTTTGAGGATCCCCTGCTTTTCATTTAAATACTGCGTCAGATTGTTCACTGTTTCATTGATGTCCATAACTGCCTCCTGAAAGAAATCCTTACATAGCTCCCATATGAGCTCCCAGCCAGCTGGCTTGGTTGTTCAACTCACTCAAGGCTTTCTCCATGGCTGTGAACCGTTTCCAGTATGCTTCTTCTTTTCGGAACAAAGCCTGTTCTTCCCGGGCAATACGAGTGTTGAGAGTGCTGAGTTCTCGATCCATCAAGCTGCGGGAACTGTTTTTAGTGACATAGTCGATGAGCATATTTCCCTGAACCGACCGGTACAGGCTGGCATTTTCACCGGTGCCTCCCCGTCGCACCAAATCTTTCATCCCGATGACTATCTCGTCGTTGATTCGCTGGAACAGACCGCTGTTTTGTGAGCGTTCCTTAGAATCGGTGGCGTCAGAGGTTTTAAAGATCAAATTCATCACACCGTCTGCATCAGCAGCAATGGCTTCCCGCAGTTTATCTTCATCAATTACCAAACGTCCTCCATCACGAAAATTGCCGGTGGTGATGCCAATTTGAGTGATTTGGTTGAAGGTGCCTGTGGTATTTTTGACCGGCTCGTAGAGCAGGCCTCGCATGTTCTGAACCATTCGGGTCAGGGTTTCGTCGTTACGCAGCAACCCACTTTTCGATTTTTCTTCCCATTGTTCGATGTCCCGCTCTGTCATGGAAAGCTTTTGCTCATCGGTGAGGGGAGCGTAGCTCTGATGATAAGCTTCACTGGTTTTCCCACCGATTAAATCCAGCAATCCATTGTATTGGTCAACAAACCCTTTGATCTTGTCCACAATACCATCCACATTGGTGTTGACGTTGATGTTGATGGTGGCGTATTCGTCGGTGGTTCCCTCCACCAAGGTGGTTTCTTTTAAATTGAGATTAATGCCATAGACGCTAAAGTTATTGGTACTTCGTTTCACATCCAGGCCATTGAAGGTGATTTCTGCATCTTTTCCCGTTTTGTTGCGATCATCAGCCTCAAAAATAGCACTGCCCAGTCCGCCGACTCCAATATCAATCTTTTGATTGGCGCCAGTGGTCCGGCTGCTGATCATCAAGCTGCCCACTTCACGGTCATAAGAGGCGCTGAGTCCCAGAGATTTTCCGTCTGCGTCTGTGGCGCGGTTAATCTGATTCACCAAAGTGAAGACAGTGTCACCTGCTTTCACTGTAAAGGTTTCACCGTTAATCTCCAGGTTCTGGGTGTCTTCTCCACTCAGGTTAAAAGTATAGCCGTCCGCCTTCAGAAGATCCTCACCGCCCACCTGCACGTCTTTCAGGTTCAATGAGTTGGTGCGAGCCACTTCCGCCAGCTGCTTCACCTGTACCTGGTGGGTTCCCTGCATGGCGTTGGCATTAGCCGTTGCCGTCACCGCTGTTGTATTAGATGACCGGGCACTCTTCACCCAGTTGAACTGATCCACATTCGTTGCTCTGAACTGGCCGGTGTAGGTTACCTGATTCAGACCAAAATCTTTTCGGGCGTCCAGCAAAAAATTGGCCAGACTTTTGGTCATATCATGCAAGCCTTCCTGGCGCCACTGGGTACGCTGCTCCTGCTGGAGATAGCGATCCACCTTCATGCGCTCCACCCGCATCATCTGATCAATCATTCCCTGCACATCAATACCGGAACTGAGTCCGCCTAATCGCATTGTCATTCTCAAACACTCCTTTCAGCCGGCGACCGCCGCCTTTTCTGTCATGTGTCCCTGGTGTTATTTCCATTCATCAGTGTGTCCAACCGCCGCATCGTTTATGCTTTTTCATCAACAATGATACCGGCTACCTCCAGCATATTGGCAACCACATCCAGCAACTTCTCCGGCGGAATCTCCCGAATCACCTGGTCGCTGCTGCTGTCAATCACCTTTACCATCACTTTGTTCAGCTGGTCATGTATCGAATACTCAAAACGTCGGTTGAAGCTCTTAAAACTTCTGTTGGCTTTTTCTATGGCATTTTCCAACTCTTTCAGATCAGTGGGACGCCCCTGATCTTCCTGATGCTTTTCTTTCAAGGTAGTCGGTTGCACCGTTTCTGCCTGTCTGGGAAAATGTCCGACTTTCACATCCGTCACTTCAACTTGTTGGCTTCCCTGCCTCAGAGCTGTTCTTTCAGCAGGCTGCATGCGCTCTACTGCTGCTCCATCAATTTTCATTCAGGCTCCCTCCTATACGTCATTCTCTAATGTAGTTATCGGTATTATTAACCAATGCTTTACCCTTTGGAGCCCGTTTTCCACAGGTTTTTTCTTCAGGTTAACTTCCTGCTTTTTCATTTTCCTCCGGTATGATACAATAAGTCCGGAATATGGCATGCTTCAAGCCACAGGGGGAATCATCCATGAGTCACCGGGAAATCGAAAAATCTTTTTTTCTGTTGAATGGTCATCTGCATGCTGTTGAAGAATTTGATCCTCATATGGCTATCCGCTATCCTTCCGTGTATGAAGTGATTCGGGTCATCGACGGCGTTCCTCTTTTCTGGGAGGCACATTTGGATCGCATGCAGCAGTCACTGGCACTGGCCGGTGCCTCTTTTCAACTGAATCGAGAAAACCTCCGCAGCCAAATGGACCTGCTGATCCAAAAAAACCAGGTATTGAATCATAATTTGAAAGTGGTGGTGAATCACTGGGACAACACATTGAGTCCTGATACCTATCTATTCTTCATCACTACCCGATACCCCAGTGACAAAGATCTGCATCAGGGAGTTCCAGTGATCCTGCACCCGGCAGAACGAAAAAACCCCAATGCCAAAATCATTTCCACCAGCTTTCGGGCACCCATTCTGAAGGCCCTGGAATCCTCAGGTGCTTATGAAGCCCTGCTGGTGAATCAGTCTGATGAAGTTACCGAAGGCAGCCGCTCCAATTTTTTTGTCATCAAACAGAATGTTTTTTACACACCGCCGGCAGCTCAGGTGCTTCAGGGAATTACCCGCCAGGTGGTGATGCGACTGGTACATCGCCTGGGATACCAGATTCAGGAAACTTCCATTTCCCGCGCCTTCTTACTAAAAGGCGATGCCCTTTTTCTTACCGGCACCTCTCCAGGCGTGCTGCCCATCAGCAATGCGAATGGTCACTCATTTTCTGTCACTCTGGAACCCCTTCAGAATTTGCAGGGACTTTATCACCATTTTGTGCGAACCTATGTGGATATTCACCGTTCTTCCGCAGACTGAGTGTGCGGAAGACCAACAAAAAACAACCAAAAAGGGAGCCAGCAAAAGGAACCAACAAGGAGCCAACAAATAGAACAAAGCATTGAAAAACAGGGAGGAACAATCATGAAAATGGGAATTGTGGGCTTGCCCACCACCGGAAAAACAACACTCTTTAACTTGTTGACAGGTCAAAATATTGAAACCAGCGGGTTTTCCACAGGAAAGGTGGAAGCCCATACCGGCATGGCCAGAATCCCCGATGAACGGATTGATTTTTTGGCCAGTCAATACCATCCTAAAAAAACCACTTATGCCACCGTTGAACTGGTGGATGTGCCCGGCCTGGTGAAAGGCGCCAGCACCGGCAAAGGTGTGGGTAACCAGTTTTTGGATGCTGTTCGAAAAGCCGACGCCCTCATCCATCTGGTGCGGGTCTTTGACAACCCCCAGGTGATGCACCCTGAAGGCAGCATCGACCCCCTGCGGGATGTGGAAACCATTGCCATGGAACTCTTGTTTTCCGATCTGGGTGTCATCGAAAACCGCATTGGCCGTATTGACGCCGGCAAGAAAATCACCAAAGAGCATCAGGCAGAAAAAGCCGTGCTGGAAAAATGCCAGGAAGCCCTTGAAAATGGCCAGCTTCTTCATGAAATGGAACTGGATGAAGAAGAACAGGAACTGCTGCGAAATTTCGGTTTTCTTTCAGAAAAGCCCATGATGCTGGTGGCCAACATTGATGAGTCTCAATTAACCAGCGGCGACTTTCCCATGAAAGCAGCCCTGGAAGAATACTGTGCTGACCACCGCTTGCCGCTGATTGTTCTCAGCGCCCAGGCAGAACAGGAGATCAGCCAGCTGGAGGCCGATGAACGGGATATGTTCATGGAAGAACTGCATATTCAGGAGCCGGGCATTCACCAGGTGGCGCGCACCGCCTATGATCTGCTGGGCCTCATTTCTTTTCTTACTGCCGGTGAAGATGAAGTGCGTGCCTGGCCCATAAGACGGGAAACCATCGCCCGCCGCGCTGCAGGCAAGATCCATACCGATATCGAAAAGGGCTTTATCCGTGCTGAAGTCACTGCCTTTGCCGATTACCGGGAGCATCCCAGCATGGTCAAACTGAAGGAGCTGGGAAAAGTGCGCCTGGAAGGGAAGGAATATGTGGTGCAGGATGGGGATATCATGAATTTCCGTTTCAATGTGTAGTCGTTTACATGTTGTGTTTTAAATGGTCCTGCCACCAAATGTGCTGAATGGGAGGACACTTGTCCACGGTTGTCATTCCACCGTGGACAAGTGTCCTCCAAAAAGAGGATTGCCCATTATCGAATCTTACGTTATAATGATACCGAACAGTCTGTCATTTTAACGATTCGTGGAAGCTTGCCACAAAATTGGAATTTTGTTTGATTGTTTTCAGAAAGGTTTTTTACAGTTTCTATAACCCGGATAAAAACAGACCGCATGCTGAACACCGGCATCGCATAAATATTCGATTCGCCGAATATTTATAGGTTTGTTCTTTTTTTACCCTAAATTCTGTTTAGTTTTTGTTTAGGGTGACGCATGGTTAGAATTTCTAATTGGGGGTATTTTGATCTCATGAACCCCGTCCACCAGATTTAAGCGCGCTGAGGCAGCAACTTCAACGTGTTTGAATAAAAAAGAAGAGAAGGGAGATTTATCATGAACCAAAAGAAAAAGTACATTTTGCTAAGCCTTATGTTGGTACTGGCCCTGATGGTCACTGCATGCGGCGGCAGCGAACCCGCTCCGGCACCTGCAGAACCCAGCGAGCCAGGCGCAGAGGCGCCTGTTGTGGATGCACCACAGACCGACGAAACCCTCATTGTTGCACAGGGGGCTGACCCAGTTTCTCTTGATCCCCACGCCACCAACGACCAACCTTCATCCCGGGTGATGGCACAAATTTATGAGCGTCTCATTGTCCAAAATGAAGAAATGGAACTCGAACCCGGCCTGGCCGAATCATGGGAAGTGATTGATGAAAGAACTTACGAATTCAAACTGAAGCAGGGCGTTCTTTTCCACAATGGCGAAGAATTCAAAGCCAGTGACGTCGAGTTCACACTGCTGCGGGCCCTTGAATCTTCCCATATCGGGCACATCGTGGGTCAAATTGACCCCGAAACGATTGACGTCATCGATGATTACACCATTCGCATCTCCACCAAAGAGCCTTTTGGTCCTATTCTGGCTCATCTGGCCCACACCGCTTCCAGCATTCTGAATGAGAAAGCTGTTACCGATGGCGGCGAAGACTACGGTCAAAACCCCGTGGGAACCGGCCCTTTCAAATATGACAGCTGGACCACCGGTGACCGGGTGGAACTGGTGCGTTACGATGAGTATCATGGCACACCTGCCAAAGTGTCCCGTGTCATCATGAGAAATGTACCTGAAAATGCCAACCGTTCCATCGAAGTTGAAACCGGCGGCGCACACATCGCTTACGACATTGATCCCAACGATGTGAGCCGTGTTGAAGGCAATCCTGATCTGAAAATGATCCGCAGCCCCAACTTCTCCACCACCTACGTTGGTTTCAACGCCGCCAAAGCTCCCTTTGATGATGTGCGCGTACGCCAGGCCATCAACTACGCGGTGAACATGGATGCCATTGTTAACGCTGTTTACATGGGCACTGGTGCGCCCTCCAAAGGTCCTCTGGGCCCCAACGTGTGGGCTTCCAACCAAAATCTGGAACCTTATGGCTATGATCTTGAAAAAGCCAAAGAACTGATGGCAGAAGCCGGTTATGCCGATGGCTTCTCCACCACCATCTGGACCAACGAAAACCAACAGCGTATCAACATTGCTGAAATCCTTCAGAACCAGCTTCGTGAAATCGGCATCAATGCTGATGCTCAGGTGCTGGAGTGGGGCGCTTACCTGGATGGCACCGCTGCAGGTGAACACCAAATGTTCATTCTGGGCTGGGTAACCGTCACAGGCGACCCAGACTACGGTCTGTATGCCCTGTTCCACAGCAGCCAGCATGGCGAAGCCGGCAACCGTACTTTTTACACTAACCCCCGGGTTGATGAACTCCTGGATATCGGTAAAGTCTCAACCGATCCGGCAGAACGCGAAGCCGCCTATCTTGAAGCGCAGGAGCTTATCCGCAACGACGCTCCCTGGATCTTTACCTGGACCGGCGAAGACCTGACAGCCACGGCCAACAATGTGGTGGGCTTCCGCAATCACCCTGCCGGCCATCACAAGCTGTTCAACGTCTCCTTCGAATAGGAAACAAACAGCACCTGTTAACACATCTACCATTTGAATCGGCCATTCATGCTGATCATTGACACCATGGCATTTCATACAATCAAGGCGATCAAACAATCATGTAGGGCATTTGCTCTACATGATTGTTTATGGGTGGTATTATTTCATCATTCGCACTATTTATTTTTATGCCTGGCCCGCAGGGCAGGTAAAGAACTAGGAGGCTGGCGATGTATAAGTATATTCTCAGAAGACTGCTTTTACTGATTCCGGTGATCCTGGGTGTAACCTTCATTATATTCACTATGATGTACTTTACACCGGGTGACCCTGCACGAATCATTCTGGGAGAACAGGCATCTGAAACGGATGTACAGCGCCTGCGCGCTGAAATGGGCCTGGATGATCCCTTTTTTATTCAGTTTGGCCGTTACATAAAAGATGTGGCGGTGAATCAGGATCTTGGACGGTCTTACCGAAGCAACCGGTCTGTCACCGGCGAACTGGTGGCCCGTTTTCCCACCACCCTGAAACTGGCTGGTCTGGGGGTGTTGGTGGCGGTGGCCATGGGGATTCCCATCGGTATAATATCGGCCACCAAACAATATTCATTTTTTGATAATTTCTCCATGGTACTGGCATTGGTAGGGGTCTCCATGCCAAACTTCTGGCAGGGGATGATGCTGATCCTGGCCTTCTCCGTCTACCTGGGCTGGTTCCCTTCATCAGGCTTCTCAACCTGGAAGCACATGGTACTCCCCGCTCTCACCATCGGCACTTCCACAGCAGCGGTGATTACCCGTATGACCCGCTCCAGCATGCTTGAGGTGGTTCGCCAGGATTACATACGAACCGCCCGTGCAAAGGGACAGGTGGAGTCCAAGGTGATCAACCGCCACGCCCTTAAAAATGCGTTGATCCCCATTTTGACTGTTGTAGGCCTGCAGTTTGGATATCTGCTGGGCGGCGCGGTGTTAACAGAAACCATTTTTTCCATTCCCGGTCTGGGAAACCTGATGGTTCAGTCCATCAGAACCAGAGATTTTCCCATGGTGCAGGGAGGCGTTCTGTTTATCGCCGTCACCTTCAGTTTTGTTAATTTGATAGTCGACATCCTGTATGCTTATGTGGATCCCCGGATCCGATCCCAGTACAAGTAACCTGGATGCCGAAGAGGAGGCCTTACGACGATGCAAGAAAAACACGAAGAAAAGCTTGTCCTTGATCAAGAACTGCGGGATGATCCTGTTAAAGAGGATCAGCATCGGCACCCGGAGCATCAGATTCATCATGATAGCCAAACCATTGATGCCCCCATTGAATCTACTGTCAACGCAACTGTCAGTTCAGCCATGAAACCCGCCAACCAGAAAAAACGGAGCCAGTGGCTTGAAGTCTGGCGCCGGTTAAAGCAAAATAAAGCTGCCATGGTGGGCCTGTTCATTATAACCATTCTCATCCTCAGTGCTATTTTCGCCCCCTGGATCGCTCCCTATCACTATGACGACCAGGATCTGCTGCGCACCTTCCAGAGCCCCAGCCGGGAGCACCTGCTGGGAACCGACAACTTTGGCCGTGACATCCTGTCCCGCATCATTTATGGTTCCAGAATTTCTCTCATGGTCGGCTTTATTGCCGTGAGTATTTCCCTCATCGTAGGTGGATTTTTGGGGGCAGTGGCCGGCTACTATGGAGGCCGTTTGGATAACATCATTATGCGGGGAATCGACATCCTCATGGCCATTCCTTCCATACTACTGGCCATCTCCATTGTGGCCTCTTTGGGGCCGGGCCTTCGCAACGTGATGATTGCCGTGGGGATCGCCACCATACCCACTTATGCCCGAATTGTGCGGGCATCGGTGATCACCATCAAAGACCAGGAGTTCATTGAGGCTGCCCGGGCTGTCGGTGCCAATGACATGCGTATCATATCGAAGCACATCATGCCCAATTCCCTGGCCCCCCTGATTGTTCAGGGAACCCTGGGTGTGGCCAATGCCATTCTTTCCGCTGCCGGCCTCAGCTTCATCGGCTTGGGCTTTCAACCACCCACACCTGAATGGGGAGCCATGCTTTCCCAGGGACGCCAGTACATTCGTGATTACTGGCACATGACCACCTTCCCTGGTCTGGCCATTATGACCACCATTTTTGGTTTGAACCTGCTGGGCGACGGATTAAGGGATGCCCTTGATCCAAGGCTCAAGAATTAAGAGGGGCTGATTTGATTGAGTGAAGCAACCAAATTGCTGGAAATAAAAGATTTAACCATCCACTATATCACCCATGAGGGTACTACCAAGGCTGTTAACAACATGAGCCTGGAGATCAATGAGGGCGAGACCCTGGGGCTGGTGGGAGAAACCGGTGCCGGTAAAACCACCACTGCTTTGGGCATTATGCAGTTGGTGCCTGACCCACCGGGCAAGGTTCTCAACGGCGAAATTCTGTACCGGGGGGAAGATCTGCTGAAAAAGCGGCCTTCAGAAATCCGCAAGATTCGGGGAAATAAGATCTCCATGATTTTCCAGGATCCCATGACTTCCCTGAACCCGGTGATGACCGTTGGTGATCAGATTGCCGAGGTGATCCAACTGCACCAAAAGGTGAGCGCTGCCGAAGCCACCAAGCGTTCCCTTAACATGCTCACCACCGTTGGTATTCCACCGGAGCGCTCCACCGAGTACCCTCATCAGTTTTCGGGGGGCATGAAACAGCGGGTGATCATCGCCATCGCGTTGGCCTGTAACCCGGAGCTGCTCATTTCTGACGAGCCCACCACAGCGCTGGATGTCACCATTCAAGCCCAGGTACTTGAACTGATGAATAAACTGAAAAGGGAGTTTCGCACTTCCATGATTATGATCACCCATGACCTGGGAATCGTGGCTGAAATCTGCGACAAGGTGGCCATTATGTATGCGGGGAACGTTGTTGAAAATACCACCAAAGAGAAACTTTTCACCGACCCCAAGCATCCCTACACACTGGGACTCTTTGGCTCTATTCCCAATATTGAAGAAGACGATGCCCGGCTGAAGCCCATCAAAGGATTAATGCCCGACCCCACTGATCTGCCACCCGGCTGTCCTTTCCACCCCCGGTGTCCCAAAGCCATGCCCGTATGCTCCCAGAGGGAGCCTGCCCGCACAGAAATTGCACCCGACCACGCGGTGAGTTGTTTTCTTTACGAAGCGATTACCCCCGAAGAGGCAGGTGAATTGAATGGCTGAAAAGCTGCTGGAAGCCAAAAATCTCAAAAAATATTTTCACACCAAAAAAGGCCTGCTGCATGCAGTGGATGATGTGAACCTCTACATTAACAAGGGTGAAACCCTTGGTCTGGTTGGTGAATCAGGCTGCGGCAAGTCTACCACAGGCCGTGTGCTGTTGCGTCTGCTGGAGGCTACCGCCGGAGAAATCTGGTTTGAAGGTGAGAACATTCTCACCTACAACAAGGACCAAATGCGAAAAATGCGCCAGGAAATGCAGATTGTGTTTCAGGACCCCTTTGCATCACTGAACCCTAGGATGAGCATCTCTGAAATCATCTCGGAGCCTCTGGTGGTAAATAAAGTCTACCGGGCTAAAACAGATATGCAGCAACGGGTGGAAGAATTGATGGACACAGTGGGGCTGGCCCGCCGCCTTATCAACACCTACCCCCACGAACTGGACGGCGGCCGCCGCCAGCGAATCGGCATTGCCCGGGCCCTGGCTCTGAAGCCAAAGTTCATCGTGCAGGATGAGCCTGTCTCAGCGCTGGACGTCTCTATTCAGGCACAAATTCTGAACCTGATGATGGACCTGCAGGCAGAGTTTGGATTAACGTATCTCTTCATTTCTCATGATTTGAGCGTGGTGAAGCATGTGAGTAACCGAATCGCCGTCATGTACCTGGGGAAAATTGTAGAACTGTCGGAGTACAACAGCATCTTTAAAGACCCCCTCCACCCCTATACCCAGGCATTGTTATCGGCCATTCCTGTTCCTTCGCTGCACTCCAGCAAGGAAAAAATTATTCTGGAAGGGGATATTCCAAGCCCCATCAACCCGCCGGATGGCTGCCGATTTTATGGCCGTTGCCAACACCGACAGGAAATCTGCAAAGCGACCACCCCTGAACTAAGGGAGCTGGAGCCGGAGCGGTATGTGGCCTGTCATTTCGCAAAAGAACTGAAACCTGCCAGTGTCTAGCGGCAGGGCAGGGAATAAGTAATAGGGAATAGTGAATAAGAAGCTTAAAACCATTGTAAAGGCTAAGTTGACAACTTTTTGTGTATGTTATTTCCTATATGACAAAGAAACAGCCTGCGGCGTGAGAGAACTCATGCTACAGGCTGTTTTTTCACCCAAAATCTCGTATGATCCACTTTTATATGTTGTATTTTACGATTTGCGGGGAATTCCGGCAGGTTATGTGTAAAAAAAGGCCGCTATTATCAGATTCCCTGACAACCAGTTTGCTGGGCCAACTCCCGAATTCTGCCGGGTCCGTCCCCTGGCACACGGAGCAACTCAGTGGCCATACAGATCAGCTCACAGTCGATCTCCCGGCGCTGGGCAGGGTCATCAATTCGCTCCAAATCACTGACAGTGGTCATCCCCGCCACCCGGCGCACCATTTCAGCAGCGGCATAACCCGCTGCATCCTCCCACACCTGATGAAGGAATTTTTCCAGCCATACTTTGGGCCATTCCCGGGCATCCAAACGACGCCAGGAAAGCCTCATTTCCCGGGAAAAAGCCTCCCACATGTCTTCCACCATTTTCAAATGCCTCTCCGGTTTTCCCTGTGCTATCCAGTTAATCAGCAGGCTTCCCATGAGAAGGCCCACGTCAAAACCCATGGGGCCATAAGTGGCAAACTCCAGGTCAATAACCTTGGCGGTGCTTTGATCTGCCAGAATACTGCCCAGGTGAAGGTCCCCATGAATCAATGCCTGGGCGCTGTTACGAAAACGGTACCGAAGGGTGGCCATGCGCTCCAGAACAATGGGATCCTGCCGCAGGGTCTGCACTTCTTTTCGCTGATCCACTTCTTCCCGATTTCCCCAGCCTCCATCTTTAAAGGGGTTTAGGAGAATCAAGTCTTCTGTCAGTCTGGCCAGATAAGGATTGGCAAATTTTGCCCGTTTTTTCCGTTTTTCCACCGTTGGCTGACCGAAATCGGAGGTTTTGCTCAATACCTGCCCCAGATAGCGCCCCATTTGCTTGCCCAGCAGGGGGAAGTGCTCGCCGGCATTCAGGGCTTTTCGCACCTCCTGACGTGGCCGCAGATCCTGGATAATCATCACATAGGCCTGGGGATCATGACGGTATAGTTCTGGCACACGCTCCGGACAGCAGACATGGTGAAGCTGCATGGCGGCTGCTTCAATATTGAGGCGCTCCGGTGTCAGGGGCCAGCCCTTGCCAATGCGGCGCACGTAGGGCAGGGCCTGCTTCACCACTACTGAACGGCCCGGGTCTTCTTCTGACCAGACTCGAAATACCAGGTTAATGGTCTGGTCTCCCAGAGCCTCCGCTCTGAGATGATGGTTGGGGCTGAAAATCCCCTTGCCATTGGGATCTTCATGCATGTACGTCACCACGGTTTCAAGTGTTAATGGTTCCAACTGCCTCCTCCTCCCGTTAAAAGCATTGTTTAGTCATTTATACCCGGAATATGCCCAGTTATGCTCCGGTTCAGTTCATTGTTATGATATTGCATCCTTATGTAAAAGGACCCCTGCAAGTCTTCCGTTGCAGAGATCCATCCGATACCAGAAAGACACATCTTAAATGTATACATCCAACGCAGCACCCAAATGGGGCATCACTGACTGCTCCATGTTGGAAACGGAGGCATCTGCCCGAATCATTTCTTTCAACATTTCCTGCTGCATTTCCACCGAATCCATAGCCATTTTCATGACCTTCACATTGGCCGACTGCTGCACCTGCACCTGGCTTAAACCTGTTGAAGCTGCTGCCACATTCATAAGGTTTCCTCCTTTCAGACAGACTACTCCTGTTTTTCAATGGTATCTATCCGTCTTGTCATCGTTGTTTCAAAATCGATTAAAATATCAAGATACTTCTCTTTTATATGGTCCCTTATCGTCCAGGCTGTTTCTTCGTCGTATGTGTGTGATGTCATATTGCGATCCTGCAACATTTGCAGCCATCCGTCCCCCTCTGCAATCAGGCCTTCCTTATAGGCTTCCCTAATGGCACTTCTGGGGTTGGTTGCTTCATTGTTTCCCATATACTGGAGATACGCTTTCATCAGCTTCCATGCCAGCTCATAGGTAAATTCGAAACGCTTGATGGTGGCATCCAATACTAAATCATCTGCATGGGGATCTCTTGCCAGACTGTCTTTTAATTTTCCCAAGGCCTTTTGAAAATCCTTGCATTTGAAGAAAAGCTTGTTGGCAGTCAGTAGAATCCCCCCTTCTTTAGTTGTGCAGAAAAGCAACTTTCCCTGAGTATCAATTTCATTTCGCAAGGCATCATTGGTTATCTGTTGATAGTCAATTAAATCCACCGTATGAATGATTTCAGCCTTCTCCAAATCTTCCTTAACCGCATGCAACGCCTTCCCCTGATCTTTGGTTATAACTGCCAAATCAATATCTGAAGCATTCTGATAGTCGCCTCTGGCACGGGAGCCATATAAAACGACTTTTTCCAGTATGGCGGCACGCTTTTCAAAAATACGTGTCAATGCTGACATTTCTTTTTTGGTTAAACCATATAGGCTCTCCATGGGAGCTCCCCCATTCATGGTTTGATACATTGTCTTTTATCCATTCCTTCGGAGAAGCGCGCTTCACAGTTGCTTTTCCAGCACCAGCTGTGTTTCAGTGACTGAAAAGCCCTGCTTTTGGTATAATCTCAAGGCATTTTCATTGGAGCCGGCCACCAGTAATGAGGCGCTTTCAACGCCAAGCTGCCCAACCTGTACCAGCAGTTCTTCCAACAGAGCAGTTCCCAGCCCACTGCCCCGAAATGCCTTTGCCACAACGATATCATAGAGGTACGCCTTTGACAAGGGTTCTTTCACCTGTACGGTGGCCATAGCCACCGGCTCTCCGTCAACCAGCAGCACCCAGGGGGTGACAGTGGCATCCTGCCACATCATTTGGAAGCTTTCAGCTTCAGGCTCATAAGCAAAGCCATCTCTAAAAAGGCGCCTGTAGGTTTCTGCTTCACTATGTGTAAAGGGGCGCAGCCTTGGTGTTTCTGGAGGTTTCCCGGTATTCAGAAGAACTCCCAATGAACTTCCGCCTCCCTGTGAGGCGCTTTGGTCCTGGCGAACTTTTGGTAGTTCCTTTTCCATTTCCCATGCATATTGCGCGACTTCAAAGGATCGCCGCTGGAGAAAGTCCAAAGAGTCTTGAAGACTTTCCTTGACCACTGCCTGAAGGGTTCGGCGTCTGTAATGAACGGCATCCGATATCAGTCTTTTGTAAAGCAGGCTTCCCTGGCCCTGATGCCGCCACCTGGGCCTCACCACCATATTGATGGTGCTTTTCCTGTCTGCTGCTGGTTCTTCATCAAAAAGAGTTCCCAGTCCTGTCAGCTCTTCGCCGCTGAAGACGGTCAGCACCCGGTGGGGTGCCTGTTGCAGCACATAATCGAACCATTCTCTTGAAAGGGAATAGGTCAACTCATCGTGTGAGTTGACCTCTTTGACTAACTGTTGAATTGAAGGGTAGTCTGGCGACTGTAGGTGTCGCAGCTTCCATTCCATTGCATCACGCTCCTGCGGCCACTCTCTTCAGCGAATTGTCATCAGGGGTTCCCTGTATCCCCCTGGGCTTTCGCTGAAACCTTTAGGGGCTGTTTCCACTCACTGCTCCATCTTTGCTTTCTTCATGGCATCCTGCCAGGTAGTCCGCATATCGGTGAGCAGTTCAATCGCTTCTTGGGTTTTTGAAGCTGATTTTTCCACGTTGGCTTCCCGCATCAGCCGGTAGATGAAATCATACATGGCGTGAAATTGCTCTGAGATGCCATAGTTTCTATCAAGCCCTCCCATAAGCTCTGCCACAATGGTCTGGGCTCGCAGACTGGCTTCATGGGCCTTTGATTTATCCGCCACTTCCAGATGGATCACTGTCTGTTTCAGAAAGCGCAATGCACCGTCATAAAGCATGAGCACCAGTTCTTCCGGTGTGGCCGTGTTGATCTTGGATTCCAGGTAGGGGTTGGATGCCTTTACATTGTTTTTGGAAGGCTGTGATGCTTTTTTCTTTTCACCTTCCAAATCCAATGTTTTTTTCATTTGGTACAAATTGGGGTTGGGCACCTTCTCCCGGGGAGGCACAAAACCTTCCCGCACCTTAGGCGGCACCGAAACCGGAGTTGCATTCTGGGTCACCTGGTCCACTTGAACTTCTTCCTGTGCACTGCTGATTGCAGGATCCACTTCTTCTTTCTTCGGTTGAGCTGTTGGTTGTACTACAGGCTTATTTTTTGCAAATTTTTGATAGGCTGCATAGGGATTTTTCATTGCCACTGGAACACCTCATTATCTTAATGGAACCTGGTTGACTTAAACGACATGATCGACGTTAACAATTGCCTTTCATGAAGAGTATCGTCACTCCAATGCTTCTACTTTAGGTCATTTTCCCTGTTTTTAATGGTGCCTCCATTGAACCTGTTGAACCTGATGCTTTATTCTTTTTGCTTCACTACTTCTTTGTTCCCTTATTCATTTGCTTCTTCATTTCTTTCTTTCATATTTCTTTGTTTTGATGCCTTTCATTGCTTTCACTTGCCTTCGTAGGCCATCACCTTTTTCACCGCTGTCACCACATCACTGGCATCTTCATCTGACATGGCGGGGTAGAGAGGCAGCGTGATGCAGGATTCATAATAGGCTTCTGCCTGGGGGCAAATCCCCTTCTGATAGCCCAGTTGCTGGTAATAAGGATGCCAGTACACCGGCAGGTAATGCACGTTCACACCAATATTTTCTGCCCGAAGGGCATCAAAGAACCATCGGCGCCGGTCCATGGTGTTTTTTCCTCTCAGCCGAATGACGTATAAATGCCAGGCAGAAATCGCTTCTGGAGAAAGGTGAGGAAGCTGAAGAGCTTCCAATGGCGAAAACGCCTGCTGATAAAAGGCCGCCAGCTGCTGCCGTCGTTCCAGAAACAAGTGGATTTTTTTCAGTTGGCTGATTCCCAGAGCACTTTGCAGGTCGGTGAGGCGGTAATTGTAGCCTAAAAGCCTTTGGGCCTGGTACCAAGGGCCATGAGCCTCTTCCAAACCTTCACCTGTGCCACTTTGCTCTGCCGCCTTGGTGATCCCATGACTGCGGAACAGCCTTAATTTTTCAGCCAGCTGCGCATCACTGGTAACCACCGCGCCGCCTTCTCCGGTGGTAATCAGTTTCACCGGATGAAAGCTGCAGGTGGTCATATGGGCCAGGCATCCTACGGGGGTTCCCTTCCATGACCCGCCCAAAGAATGGGCGGCGTCTTCAATGACTATCAGGCCATGCTTTTCGGCAATGGCCATAATGGCCTCCATATTGGCTGGCTGACCAGTGAAATCCACCGGAATAATGGCTTTGGTGCGGGGGGTGATGGCTTTTTCAATGGCTGTCGGGTCAATGTTCCAGGTGAGGGGATCAATGTCGGCAAACACCGGGGTGCCTCCCTGATACAGCACGGCATTGGCAGAGGCCGCAAAGGTGATGGGGGTGGTAATCACTTCATCTCCCGGGCCGATTCCCGCTGCATGACAGGCCGCATGGAGGGCGGCTGTGCCGTTGGAAACACTGACGGCATAAGCTGCTCCTGCTTTTTCTGCCAGCGCTTTTTCAAAAGCCTCCACCGAGGGGCCTGTGGTCAGGTAGTCACTTTGCAATGCTGCGTGCACCACTGCCTCGTCTTCGGGGGTAATCCACTGCTTGCCATATGGCAGTAACTGGCTGCGCACCGGTTGACCACCGTGAATGGCCAGCGGGCTTTCAATTGATGATTTCATAAAGGATTCCTCCTGATACATGCTGTGTATCATACCATATTCACTGCACTGCTTCTTTTCTGATGTAGCTGTTCTTCATGCTCCTTATTCTGCAGCTGAAGGGAGGGATCTTGTTGCCGCTACACGCTACATCGCGCTACACCAGGGAAGGATTTTGTCGAATCCATTCCCTGGTACGGGAGATCCCCTCTTCCAGCGTCACCTGGGGGTGCCATCCCAGCAGACGGCTGGCTTTTTCATGATTGCACAACAGCTTAGCAATTTCACTCTGGGGATGGATATGGGGAACATGTTGAATCCTGTCTGCCTGTGGTTCAATCATGGCTGCCAGGTCATTGATGGTGATATCCCGGCCAAGACCGGCATTGAGAATTTCTCCGTGTACCTGATCCGACATGCCGGCATTCACCACAAAATCGGCGCAGTCTTCCACAAAAAGAAGGTCCCGGGTTTGGGTACCGTCGCCGTAGATGTTTAGGGTCTCACCTGCCAGATGACGTTTGATGAAAATGGCCACCACGCCCCCTTCCCCACCGGTTTTCTGGAAGGGCCCGTAAGTGTTGAAGGGACGCACCACCACCGTGGGCAACCCGTAAGCATGCCAGTAGGACAGCACCATGTTCTCCCCGGCAATCTTACTGCCGGCGTAGGGAGAAACGGGTTTGATGGGATCTGTTTCGCTGATGCCCTCCGGGCGGGAGGCTTGATCATACACCATGCAGGTGCTCATGAAAACCAGGGGTGTTTTCCATTTTCGACAGCATTCCAGCACATTGAAGGTGCCCACCACATCGTTGTCGAAGGTGGTTTGGGGATCGTCGATGCTGTCTTGCACGTTAATGCTGGCCCCCAGGTGATAGCATCGGTGGAAGCTGTTTTCAAAAAGACTTTCCAGTAATGAACGGTCTTTGATGTCCCCTTCAGTCACTGACATCAACAGAGGATGACCCTGAAACTCCGCCAGGTTTTCTTTTCGTCCGTTGGAAAAATCATCCAGCACCCATACCCGGTGCTGTTCCTCCAACAGTTTTTTCACCACCCATCGTCCGATAAACCCGGCTCCGCCGGTGACAAGTATATTCAATGTGGTCAGCTCCTTTTTTGTGTCGATGATCTTCACAGGCTCCCACCTGGAAAATGCTCCGTTTTTCTATGTATCCGCCAGGGTTTTCTGCCGTACCTGCGCATTAATGGCAACAATCTCAGGATGTTGGTCCAAAAACAAGATGATTTCACCGGCGCTGGCATGGCGGTTCCCCATCCCCTCCGCCACCTTTGTCACCACTTCATAGTCAGCTTCTTCATCCACGCACAGCCGGTAGGGTCGCTGATAGCGGGTACCCAGCGATGCTTTTCCTACTCTAAACTGTTCCGGATGGGTGTAAAGATAAGATGTGACGTGCTCTGTATACATTGGCTCATCTGCTTTTTCTTCGGCTTCATACAACGCCGTCGCGGCGACCACTTCCACATCCAGCCCCCGAATGGATGAGACGCTCGCATAATCCAGTTCCTGCATCCTGTGACAAAGAATTCCATAATCCACCAGCTGAGGATCCACAAAAGGACAGTCACCGGTGATGCGAATCACCGTCTTGGCTCCGTAATGGCGACTGCAGTCACCATAGCGTCTGAGGACATGCGTCTCATCTCCCCGGAAGACTTGGAAACCAGCTTGTTTCACCGCTTCAGCCAGGGGATCGTCCTGGGGGAGATGGGAAGTAGCCAGTACCAGCTGGTCCACGTACTTTGATGCTTGAAGCCGTTGTAAGGTTTGTAAAATCATGGGTTGACCCGCCAGCTCCATCAATACTTTTCCAGGAAGTCTGGTGGAAGCCATTCGGGCCTGGACAATACAAAGGTTCATTTTCCCGCCTCATTTCCTTCATCGATTGTTGTTTGCCAGCAGCGCCGCCGCCACTCGCTCCGGACCGCGGCCATCCACCAGCCGCTGCATTTTGCGGCTGGATGTCTGACGCCAAAGGAGGTCTTCCGTCGCCGACAGCAACATTTTTTGATAGTACTGACTGTCAAGTCTTTTATGCCCGCCAAGAGACCTCACCAGACCCCTTTTTTCCATGGCGTTCACAAAGGGTTCCTGATTTTCCGCCAACACCAACGCTAGTGTGGGCACTCCCCAAGCCGCCAGCTCATATACAGTTCCTCCGCCAGCTGAGATTGCCAGGTCCATCTTTTTCATCATGGCCGCCACCTGGTCGGCTGCCATGCGGGGGTATACCTGAATCCCCTGCAAGTTCTGTGTCTGTTGCTCCCAGGTATGAAAAAGCGGCCCCTGTGCCCCGGTGAGGAGATGAAGGGTCACCGGTTTGGAGGCCATAGCTTCCAGTTTTGGGTAAATCTCCCACGTCCATTGCAGCAGTTTTTCCTGCCAGCCTTTCTGGTTCCCGCCGCCTGTCATAATGAGCACGTTTAAAACAGTCTCACCCAGTTCTTTAATCGGAAGATCTCTGAAATCATTGCGCAGAAGAGCGTATTGCCCTCCTGCCAATTTCATTGGAATGGAGAGATTTTCGTAAAAACCACCGGGTTGCAGTTCTTCTTCAGCACCCACCTGATGGTTCACTAAAAAATCAGCTTCTGAAATCCGATGATGATAATCATCCAGATAACCCACCTGATGAGCGGTATGCTTCAACTGGAGAACCCAGTCCGGCGACAAGTCGTAGCGATCCAGCACCATTACCTTTTCTTCCGGATCACCTGCCTGCAAGGCCATAAGCCCCATTACTTTGGCCAAAGCATCACGGGTGTCCTGCTGCTGCCATCCGCCCTGTTGACACGCCTTCGCCAGTGGATAGCTCAAAAGGCTGCCCGGAAAATCCATGGAAACCGGCGATTCTCCTGCCACCAGAAAGGTCTGACACCCCTTTTCTCTGAAGGCTTCTGCCAGGGCACCGCATCGGGTCACATGGCCCATTCCCAGAATCGGATTCCCTTCGGTGATCAGGTAAATCTGCTTCATGGACACCACTGCTTTCTCATGCATATTAAGGGTGACCCAGGGTCACTCATTCACGCTTTATTTGTTGCTATTTGATTTCATATGACACCATGCCGTCTCTTTGACTGCGATTTCGTTTGAACCGCTGATTCTCAAAAGTGTTTTCTGTCAGTTCAATTTTAACCGGACACTTAAACTTGGCCAGACGTTGACGACAATGGGTTTTCAACTGTTTGATGAATTCCCGGTGATGATGCTCTCCGCCAACCGCCACCGTGGCGGCCACCACCTGGCCCGTAAGAGGATTGGAAACGCCGTACACCCAGGCATCCTTCACACCTTCCACTTCCAGCAAGATGCTCTCCACCTCTGCCGGATAGACCTTTTCGCCGCCCACATTGATTATTTCTGAATCGCGTCCCAGAAAGCGAACATACTCCCCTTCCACTTCCACCCGGTCCTGGGTGTTGAACCAGCCCGCTTCATCAAAGGGGGATGGAGCGTTAAGGTATCCCAGCATGGCGCTCTCAGCCTTAATCCACAGCTTTCCATCCACAATCTTAGTCTGGTAATCCTCTCCTCCAATTTTAACCCACAAAGAATCATTGGATTTGGATTTGGTGCGCATAATCCCCAGCTCCGATAATCCATAGGTCTGTTTCAGTGTCACCGGGGGCAGAATTTGATGAAGCCGTTGCAGCGTGCTTTCAGGCATGGGTTCCGTGCCGTAGGTAATCATTTTCAGACTGGTAAGGTCATGGGATTCATAGGCCCGACTGACCAGCAGCAGGTTTAGAAAAGTGGGAGAAGTGGGAAGCAACTCCACCCGATGAGCTTCAATGAGATGGCAAACAGATTCCGGCGTGCGTTCTGTGGGAGTCACCAGCGTTCCCCCGTTAAAGAGGACATGCATCAGCGTGTTAAAACCGCCAATGTGGTCAAACAGTAAAAATGTCATGGTGCGCAGGGCTTTTCTTGGCACCAGAAACTTGGCCATCAAACGCTCCAGATCATGCACCGCTCCTTTAGGCTCTCCAGTAGAACCCGAAGTGAAGAGCACCAACCCGGGACTCTTCTGGGCGATCAATCGGTCATAGAGGGGATGCCCCGCCGACTGCGGATTCAATGGGCTCGGTTCTTCACCTTCAGAAAGGTTGAAAACCAAAGAAGCCTGGGCAATGCCCAGCAACTGTTCTCGATTTTTTATGTGAGGTGACAGGGGGACGATCATGGCATGGTGCTCCATGAGTGCCAGCATCAACGTGATGGCCTTCGGGCCAAAATCACTTTCAATGGCCACTGGGGTTCCCGGGACAAGGTCACACTTCAACAGCTTCGTGTCCCAGCATTCCCACATCGCCAGCAGCTGGGCATGAGTGTAGGCGTCATTGTCATGAATCAGCACCACATGCTCCGGTTGCTGTTGCCATCGTTTTTTAAGAATCGTCAGTTCCATTAAAACACCCCTCCCAGATACACCACCTGACCAGTGATCATCCGGCTTTCAGGTTTAACAAAAAAATCAATCACATGAATCACATCTTCAATGGTGCCGAAGGCATGAATAGCCTGTTGCTTCAGGAGCCCTTGAATCTTCTCCTCTGGTACACCGGCAATCAAATCGGTTTTCACCGGTGCCGGCCCAACGGCGTTCACTGTAATCCCATAGGGAGCCAGTTCTTTGGCGCCTATGCGGGTCAGGGTTTCCACCGCCGCCTTTGAAGCGGCATACACTGCCTCCCCTTCCAGGTTTAAAGGCACTGCCACTGTGGTGAAATTCACGATGCGACCGCCGGGGGATCGCCGCAGTAAACGACACATTTCCCGGGTCATCACCATTGTTCCCAGAGTGTTGACCTCCAGCAGTTGCCTGGCTTTGGCAGTGGGAGTCAACAGCAGGTGATTCATAGCGGCTGCCCCGGCGTTGTTAATCAGCACATCCACTTGATTCTCCTGCTGCCGAATGGATTTCACCATTGCCTGCACCTGCTCATCATTGGAAACATCTGCCTGATAGTGACGGTAGCGGGGATGCTCAATGGTTCCTTCGCCACGACTGCAGCCAAGCACCATATGCCCTTTTTCCAAATAATGCAGCGCTATTCCTTTGCCAATGCCTTTACGGGTACCTGTGATCACCATGATCATTGGCCGTCACCTGCCAGCAGCGTTTTGATATACATACTTAAAGCATCAATCTTGTGAAAGGGATTGTGCTTTTGAGAAAAGGCTTTTTCATCCATTAACGTGATGCTTTCCCCATACTTGTCGTGAACCAGGTCTTCTAAAATCATCACAAGATTCACAAAGTCCAGAGAGTCCAGCACCCCTTCTTTTCCAAAAAGAGCCATGTCCTGAGATAAGGTCAGCTTCTGGTCGTCTTCAAGGGTATCATTGAGCTCTTCCAGCCCTTCCCATACCAATTGGTTGAGCGCCCCCTGTTCAATTTGTTTCATCGTATCAACTCCCTCCATTCTGCCACTGGATGTCCGTCACCGGTGCCATGCGCATCAGCATGCGCTTCAGTCCATCTTTTTTATCCTGCCATTCCTGGGGTGATATGGATTGGCGCAATAGCAGGTTTCCGGTCTCCAATGTTTCCTTCCCCAGAGACTGAAAACCAAACTTGCGGTGAAGGGCGATGGTTTTTTCATTGGTGGTCAATGTGCGGCAAAACACTTCGTTCACTGCCAATTCGTTGATGGCATGTTCCAGAATCACATATTCCATCAGCGCCCCCAGTCCCCGGTACTGGTCATGTTCCCGAATGACAAAAAAACCAAACTCCAGAGAATCTGTCTCCCGAAACCAGTCCAGATTCATCACCCCCAAAGGCGTTTCGCCCTCCATGAGCAGGTACACCTGCCGGGTGGGGTGGTGGGGAAGCTTTTGAAGGTAGGCTTCATGGGCTGATTCGCTGATTTCTTCGGACTGGATCATTTGGTTTCGCACAAAAGGCTGGTTCCGCCATTCCCGCAGGTGCCATTTCACCTGGTCTTCCATCATGAGCAGGTTTCGAATATGGTACTCGGATCTATTCATTCTTGCACCATTTCCCAGGTCAGGGGTGTACCTGGCTCCAACACAGCTGCAGCCTTTTTCCCCAATACCGTTTCATAGTGTTTTGGTGCCAGTCCATGGGCGGGGCGTACGACCCGCAGGTTTTCCCGGGTGAAAACATCTCCCGGTGCCATTTCGCAGGCCACAAACAGAGACCGGCGGTGACTTTTACTGACAGCCTCCCCCTCACCCGCTCCATAGCGCACTTCACCCAAAGCCGCCTCCACAGCCCGCACATCTTTCACCATCTGGGCGAATTCTCCGGGTTCCATGGAAAAAGCTGAATCCGGCGTGGGGATTTTCCGGTCAAGGCACAGGTGCTTTTCAATGACACGGGCTCCCAGGGCTACAGCTGTCATTGGGGCGATGCTTCCAAGAGAGTGGTCTGAAAGGCCAACGGCCACTCCATAGGTTTTCCGCATATGCGGAATAGTGTTTAAATGCATGTCTTCCAGGGTGGCCGGGTAGGCGCTGGTGCATTTCAAGAGGCACATCTGCTCATTCCCCTGCGCGCGAACACAGTCCACCGCCTCCTGTATTTCCAGTTCTGTACCCATGCCTGTGGACATGATCATGGGTTTCTGAAGCCGGGCCATATACTTAATGAGGGGGATATCTGTCAGTTCGAAAGAAGCCACCTTGTACATATCCACCCCGATACTTTCCAGAAAATCCACAGCGGTTTCATCAAAAGGAGTGGAGAGGAATCCCAATCCCAGAGCCACCGCCTCTTCTTTCAGCTTCCCCTGCCAGTCCCAAGGGGTTTGTGCCTTCTCGTAAAGGGAATAGAGATTTTCCCCTTTCCATAGCCCGCTGCCAATCTGAAAAGGGGCTTTGTCGCTTTTCAGGGTCATGGTGTCTGGGGTATAGGTTTGCAGCTTGATGGCGTCGGCCCCAGCTTCTTTAGCTGCATATACAATATCTTTCGCATGTTGAAAGTCGCCGCCATGGTTGGCAGACATTTCGGCGATGATATAGGTTTTCCTTTCTTTGTCTCTTTCTTCCATCTTCCAACTCATTTCAGTTTCCTCACATTCTATAAGAGTAGCAGTAGCCTTTAAGACAACTTTTTTGTTTGCTAGTACTTCGTTAAACTCTTTCGCAGTACTCTCTCTGTCAATCTCATCTCTTGGCCGTTTAATGATACGCTCACTAGGTTTTGCTGAGGATCAATATAATCTTTGTTCAGATCATATGCCATTTTAAATCTTTCAGTCGCCTCATTAACCATACCCAGCTTCATTTTACAGCATCCCAAGTTATTGAATGCTTCCGGCTTCTGTGCATCTATTAACAATGCCACTTTAAAATATTGGGCAGCTTCTTCATATTCTCCGTCAGAGTACGCACATACGCCTGCATGAAAGTGAAACTCAAAGTCCCATTTGTCTCTATGGATATTGCTTAGATGATTTCTTGAAAGCTCAGTCAACCCAACCTTATAGTATATTTTAGACAGCAGTAGCACTTTTTCCTGTTTGTCAAAGAAAGACTCGTTAACAATTTCTGCAATGCGTTCAACTCCCAACTCTCTCACAATGCTATTTTCGCATAATTTTTGCTTCATGTGATTGTTGGTTAAGTTCTCACCATGCCTTCGATATTGATAAAGGCGATCTTCCTGATAGCAGCCTTTTGTGTTCATCAATAGTCGAATGGAAAAAAAATAGTCTACTGCATGTGTGTACTGCTCAGAATAATAGACGTCTTCATTAAGACATTCTCTCTTGATCATCATCGAAGCTGTTGCTGGCATAAACTGTCTGTATAGTAAATATGCAAGCATATCTTGTCTATGTTTGAAATCGACATCTGCATCTATGCTATAGCATTTATGATCATCCGCATCAATGATGTCCACTGAGCAATAAGTAAAACCACAGTCGGCATTTTCTCTCAATGCTTGAACTTGCCTTTCCAATTTATCTTGCCTATAAAGATCGTCTGCATCTAAAAAAGCTATCAGCTCACTATTCGACATCCTCAAACCCAGATTTCTTGCCGAAGCTTCTCCTCCATTTTTTTGATAATAGTATTTTATACGTTTGTCTTTAATGGACGAAACTATGTCAGACGTTCGATCCTGTGAACCATCATCTATAATGATCAGCTCTAAGTGCGTGTATGTTTGATTTAATACTGATTTAATTGCTTTTGCGACATATTTTTCGCCATTATATACTGGTATCACTACTGAAACTAATGGTTTCACGACTCACCTCCACATCAGATTATCATGATTATCTCACATTTTCTCATCGAGAAATCATGATGTGCTGGATTTCATGCCATAGTCGCAAAGAAGCTTTTTCGTCTTCTTTTTCATGTACAACCCGCTTAACCCAGTCCCTTTGTTTTGAATAATGGTCTTCTCCTATAATCAAATTCTTCATCTCAATCATCAGCTCCGACTGACTGGTCACTTTTGCTCCTGGAGCCCAAACATCGTACGGTTCAAGTAAAAAACCTCTTTTCTGCTGATATTCTGCTATATCTACAGGTGTGAATATTAATGGTCTGTCAAGGAGAAGAAAGTCAAAATAGACTGATGAATAATCTGTAATGAGCATATCAAATGCATTAAGAATCTCATAGAAATCCAGAGAATTCTTCGTAAAATCTTCATCTCTTAGCAGTGTTACTTGCGAAGGGTGTTTTTGGTTGGTGAATACCGTAGTCCAGAAAGGCTCTTCTAAAGGGTGTACTTTAACAAATAGTTCTATTTGATACTTCTTTAAAAATGCTTCCATCTTTTCTTCAGAATAATCGTGGAACCCAAAAACATTTGACCAAGGTTTCGTGGTTGTCTCTTCATCATACCCATAGAACGACTTGCGGAAAGTGGGCGCAAAGAGTACTTTTGTTGTATCGCATGATTTTACACCAACAAGCTTTTTTAGGTTGTTCATGCCTTCAGATAGAAACAGCCAATCGTTTCTTGGCATACCCACGTTCCTCAAAACTGTCTCATCAACATCAAAGCTTAACTTCATGGCCATTCCATATAATGACGAGTAACTGGCCATCAAGGACAGTTGATTCCATTGCGTACGCGTCTTTTTTTGCTCCTGATGATTCGCCACAGTGTTCCCCACGGTTTTCAATGGAAACCCATGCCAGCATTCAACCAGCAGTTGTCCGTCAAGACATGCAACAGGTCCATGCGTCGTAACAACAACACTTGCTGTCAGCAAATGATAAAAGTAATCATTGCATCTTGTATTTTCCTTAACTAAGTAAACTTCGAACCGATCTTTAATGAAATCCGGTTGGTTATTGTAGAGTGCTGTTGTACTGGAACCAGAGTCATTCCTGGATATTAAACAAACTTTGTTGGACTGGATAGACCAGTCTGTTACACCTTCATAGTTATACCGGGCCAGGAACTCACTTGATTTGCGACCCTCTCTAATCTCGTTTAATAACAAAACTTCAAATTTCTTAAATCCCATATTAATCAACTGCTGTGCTATCTGCCCGCTGTATTGACTGGCAATGATTATCCTTGCATTCTTTTGATTAAGTATTTGATTAGGTGATATGACTCGTTTTCCTTCAAACACTTGGTCCCACTTAGCCTTATCGTTGTCACAGAATACGATATTTGCATACTCTTCTTCAACCAATTTGAGCAGTTTTTTTCCATATGTTGACGCGCCAAAAATAATTATTTGATCATTCATTTATGGTTCACCACCATCTTTTTCTCTTATGCTTGCTTTCGTTCTTGTTCTGCAAGTAGTTTTTCAATTACGCTGCTGATTGCAACCGAATCACCCATACGAAGTTTATATGTTTCAGTTTTACCATTTTGAATAATCCTCACAAACTCTGCCAACTCATATCTTAATCCTTCACCATCGAATCTAAAATAGTACTTATTATTTTGACTAGGGTCTTCAAATCGAGTTTCGAAGTAATCTGTTTTCCACCATGGTGCAGGAACATATAGATATCCTTTGGTGCCCGATACAATCAAATCACCTTCGGATTTAACACCCAAACCAACTTTAGCTGTGGCGATTGCATTTTTATACTCCATACTAATTTTTGTGAACACATCAACACCATGATTTTCGTCCATTACCGAAAAATGGTTTATGCTTATATAATCTTCTCCAAGCAGTTTGATAATCGCCAAGAGCGGGTATGATGCCAGTTCAGTTATGCTCCCTCCCCCAGTTTCTTTTTTCAGTTCTCTGACGTCTCCGCCTACCAGTTTTGTGAAGGTTGCATCTATGTTCCTTACTTGTCCTATAACTCCACTCTTTGCAATGGAAATCATACGTAAAAACCCAGGCGCGTAGGCCGTCTTAATTGCCTCCAAAAAAACACAGCCTTGTTTCTTGGCAAGATTGTATAAGTCTTTTGTTTCTTTTGCCGTCAGTGCTATCGGCTTTTCACAAAGCACATGCTTCTTCTCTTCGAGAGCTTTACGAGCATAATCGACATGAGTCAAATGCGGGGTTGCAATATAAACTGCATCCACGCGATTTAAAAAAGCAGCATAATTTGTTTCTGCAAAATTAAGCTCATGAGTCTTTATAAAGCTATCTGCTGCCGATTCATCGCGACCGAAGACTCCTTCGACATTTATCCCACTAACATACTTCGATTCAGGAATAAAACGATTAGCAATTCTGCCGTACCCTGCTACTCCAAGACGTATAATTCCGTTCTGCCTCGCTCTTAAGTCTGTACTGGAAATACCCTTTGTTCTTTCCAGGTATACCACTTCACAATACTCATTAAGATAATCGAATTTTCCCGTCCAATCAGATCCAATGACAAATGCATCTACTTGTCTATTTTGAATATCCTCAATCTTTTGACCTTCGTATTCTTCAATAATGATTTCATCTGCAAAACCACTTTTGCGAACATTTTCAATGCGCTTCATCAAATTTTCCTGCACATTCAGCTTGCCTCTTGAATCATCGTAGCTCTCAGTCGTTACTCCCACAATCAAATAGTCGCCATATTCCCTGGCTCGTTTGAGCAGATTGATATGGCCTTCGTGAAACAGATCAAATGTGCCATATGTAATTACCTTTCTCAATGAGCCCCCACCTTTCGGCTTCCACTTAAATCATACAGACCAAATAAAATCCACCATCGGCTCATATCCATTATCTTTTAGAAAATCTTCCACTTCAACTTTTCCTTTAGTTGTCGCAATGAAGATAAAAGACGTGTTATCAACTGCGGTTTTGGGTGAATATATTTTTTTTGATAAAAAAGTGCCAGTTTTGTATGTATCAATAAAACCCTTTATTCTAACACCCTTCACTACCCTCTTAAGGCTATCAGCAGTAAGTGTACCACCTGCTCCGGTTCCCCAAATATAACAGTCTTTTTTTACATCTACTAGTTCTTTTGCCATCATATATTCTAACCTGACATGAATTTGATCGCAAAGATTGATATGATTCTCAGTTCTAGTTTTCGATTGTCGATGCACTCTGTACTTCAGTAATGTTTTATCTAGATTCTGAATTCCCATTCCTGCAAATACAGCTCTCATCCACAAATCATAATCTTCAGATGGTCTTTGACTGTAGTAGTTCAACTTCTCCAAAGCACTCTTCTTGATCATTAATGACGGATGACAAATTATGTTTTCTCTCAGTAGCATCGCCGGTAAACTTTCAGTGCTTCCAACGACTTTTCCAAATCTCCTCTGAATATCATTTTTATACTCTTCCTCATACTCGCCTATTACTTCTACTTTTGTCCCTAGCAAATCAATATCTGGGTTTGATTCCATGTACGCTACTTGTTCTTCAAGTCTTTTTTCAAGACATACATCATCCGCATCCATACGAGCAATAAGTGGTGAAGAAGCTAATCTTATACCTTCGTTGAGAGATTCAACCAACCCTTTGTTGGTCCGATACACAGCAATTATGCGATTATCCAGCTTTTCATATCTCTTTATCATTTCTGTCGACCCGTCATCAGACCCATCATCAATAATGATAAACTCAAAATTTTTGTGTGTTTGGTTTAACACACTCTCGATTGCTTCCTCGATATATTTGCTCGCGTTATAGACAGGCATCACAACAGACACTTCTACATTTCTTGTCATTTCCAATAACTCCCTTTAGGCTACTTGAAGCCAATGCTTATCATTGTATGTCAGCGGTAATTGTCAAGATAGTTGTCCGAAAAACCTTCCAAATTAAAGTAGAGTTTCTGCATTGTTTGAATAACCGGTTGATATATCGGGATCAAGTA
>NZ_FXUF01000016.1 GCF_900182905.1 Anoxynatronum buryatiense
AAAAAGAATAAAAATTTGACAAAAAAAGTAGCCGCAAGGCTTACTTTCAAAGGATCTTATGGATTCAACTTTTCGGTTTTGCTGTCAAACTCACGCGGCAGCTGGGCTGAAAAGGGCACTCAGCTCTCAACAATCTGCATTTCGGAAAATCAGGGAGATATTCTTGTCTGTTCTATATGCAAACGGATTGCATATGTAGTATAATGGGCAACAGAAAAGATTCATCTTCATCAATCAATCTCTTGCGTAAAGGATGATGCATATGACAACCAGCACCCTGGCTGGCCGCCGTGACAGTCGCAGCCTCATTATCACTCTGGCGATTCTGGCAATGGTATTACTGATTTGGGCAATGGTGCAGTCCGGGAGTGATTCTTTTCTGGTGCAGCGTTCAACCCTTGAAAACTTCAGCACGATTTTTATCAGTATTGTACTGGAAGCTTTCCCCTTTGTTCTTTTTGGGGTGTTTGTCTCCTCGCTGATTCAAATCTTTGTCACCGAAGACATGCTGATCCGCTGGATTCCACCTCAAAAGCTGCCTGCGCTACTGGCAGCCTCCCTAATGGGCATTTTCTTCCCTATTTGCGAATGTGCCAATGTTCCTTTGACCCGCCGTCTCATTGCCAAGGGTGTCCCCCTTCATGTGGGAATCACTTTTCTCATGTCAGTGGCCATCATGAATCCGGTGGTCATGCTGTCCACTTACTATGCCTTCAACGGCCAGTGGCACATTGCCCTGTTAAGAGGTTTTCTGGGAATGCTGGGAGCCATCATCATCGGCTATGTGGTTAGCCTGATGAAACACCCTGAAAAAATGCTGCGTTTAGGCGGAGAGACCGCCTCATGTGACTGCGGCCATGATCATGGCCACCTGCATGGTCATGACACTCATGTTCACAGTGATGCCTGTACCCATATACAGAGTACAGAACACGACTGTGGTCGTACACACCACTTCGAACACGACTGTGATCATACAGATGACTCATGTTCCGGAAATCACGGTCACACCATCCCGGCCCATGCTTCTCATGACAATATTACGCTCCACGAGCATGAGCAAACCCATGAGAATCATCATACCCACGAACCGTCTCACACCCATACCTCTCACAGTGAACCCCTCTGTGGATGTGATCATTCCCACGAGGCATCTGCTGTCGGCGGCTTCTTTAAAGATCCGACACTGAACCGCTTTTTCGGACATGTGACCAACATTATTCACCACACCAGCCTGGAACTCTATGCCGTGGGACGTTTTCTCATCATGGGCGCTTTTATTTCATCTTTTGTGCAGACCTTCCTGCCACGTAATCTGCTGATGTCCATCGGAGAACGCCCGGTGGTTTCCATCCTGATTCTCATGGCCCTGGCTTATGGTCTTTCTCTCTGTTCAGAGGCGGATGCCTTTATCGCCAGAACCTTCGTGGGGCAGTTTACCTCCGGCGCGGTGGTGGCCTTTATGATCTACGGCCCCATGATTGATGTGAAGAACACGTTAATGCTGCTGGATGGTTTTCAAACCCGATTTGTGGTGCGCCTCATCGCCGTCACCACTGTTGTCTGTTTCTCGTTTGCGCTCCTCATTAACCTTGTGGGATGGTAGGTGAAAATATGAAAAAAATCAATTGGAACGAATGCTGCTGGTTTTTAATCTTGCTTGGTTTCAGTGTGTATCTGTATCATTTGCTGTATTCCGGCGAAATTCTGTACTTTGTGCACCCCAGAAGTGTTAAGTTCACCACCTTGACCATGCTGGCTTTCTTTGTCCTCACCATCTTTCAGGTGAAGCGGCTGTCAGACACTTCCCGTCGCCCTGTTAAATGGGGCTACTTGCTGTTCCTGCTGCCTCTCCTGACAGGCGCACTGGTGGCTCCCAAAGGAATCACCGAAGAAATTGCCGTGACAAGAGGCATTACCGTCGCCGCCCAGGACCGATCAGGGTTTTCGCTTTTTTCACCCGACACCAACCGACGTATCGACTATACACGGTACGAGGTGCTGGAAATCGACGATGTGTTCTTTGATGATGCCCTCAACGAAATCCGCAATGATATTCCCCGTTATATTGGTCAGAAAGTGTCCCTTTATGGGTTTGTTTTCCGCCAGGATCATTTTGATGAACAGACTCTCTTCATTTCCCGCCTCTTAATTGTCTGTTGTGCCGCCGACTCCCTCATAACAGGTATTTTGGCCGATTATGAAGGTGCAGATGCCTTTGAAGACTATACGTGGGTCCAGGTCACCGGCGTCATTGATCAAACCACGTATTATGACCCCTGGGTGGATAAAACCTACGAAGCTCCTGTGGTTCGGGTGGAAACCATTGAGCTTCGCGAAAAACCCGATGTTCCTTACGTCTATCCCCGGAACTATGCAGGCCCGGAACATTAGCGTCACAAAAAACCATCAAACAGTGAAGGGAGGGCTTAACGCCCTCCCTTCACTGTTTTTCCAACCTCAAGACCATGATGAATCGGGCTGATCTCTTCTTTTCCCATAGTCATATTTGCTGATACAGCTCCTGCAGACCGGCCATGACAATGAGCCGGTTTCATTTCATCTATCCCTGAAGCAGGGTGCCGTCGGTGCCGATGGTGACCTCTCGATAAGGCACAATGACCTGAGCTGCCAGCATGGCCTGACGAACTGCGCTCACAATGCCCCCACAGCAAGGCACCTGCATACGCGTTACGGTAATGCTTTTCGGGTTATTGAGCCGAAATATTTCCGTTAATTTTTCCTGATAATGCTGGTTATCATCCAGTTTGGGGCATCCGATGAGCGTGATCTTTCCTTTAATGAAATCCCGGTGGAAATCTCCGTAGGCGTAGGCAGTGCAGTCAGCAGCAATGAGAATATCTGCCCCCTGAAGATATGGCGCCTGGGGGTGCACCAAGTTCAACTGCACCGGCCACTGGGATAGTTCAGAGGGTGCCTGATGGTGATCAGCATGCACTTGTTCATAGCTCTCATGGGAAGATGATGCTGTTGATGTGGTATGATCTCGTTGGATAGCTTTTGCTGCCATTCCGGGACATCCACAGGGAGATCCCGCTGGTGCCGTCTCTTTCACAACAGCTGCCTCACGGGCTTCACGTTCGCTGATGCGCTGCATCACCAGTGCTTCATCATAGGGTGCCGCTTCCCTTTCGATCATCTTGATGGCACCTGTGGGGCATTCGGGCAAACAGTCGCCCAGTCCGTCACAGTACACATCACTAATCAGGCGGGCTTTTCCGTCCACCATTTCGATGGCACCTTCATGACAGGCAGTGACACACAGTTCGCAGCCATTACACAGTGCCTCATTGATCTCAATAATTTTTCGGTTCATTGGATAACCTCCGTGTTCAACGTTTTCTTTTATTGTAGTATTTCAATACCTATTTGTCAATATTAATTTGTTTTATTTTTTTGTCCTTCTGGTAAGGACGTTTGAATTATTTTATGAGACGGTTCCCTGTCTTGAGTTCTTGTATTCGTTGATATTGCTTTATCGAATAGACTTATTGCTATTTTTTATGCTGTTTGGGTGCTTTGACAAGTGGACGCAAGCTGATTATACTCAAAGTAAATCAACTTGCTAATCATAGGTTTTTCAAAACCGTCATGTAAACGTTTCCTCAATGACCTGGTGTTACTTTCAAATGATGGTGCCTGTCAAGGTATGAGCTTCATGATTTCAGTCAGGAATGAAAAACGAATGACCCCTGTGGGGGAGAAGGAAAAAGAAGGGATGATGCTATGATGAAAGCATTGGTAAAAAAACACCGGGAGCCGGGTCTCTGGCTTGAGGATGTTCCAAAACCCGAAGTTGGCAAAAATGACGTTTTGATCAAGATCAAGCGCACTTCTGTGTGCGGTACTGATGTGCATATTTACCAATGGGATGACTGGTCACAAAAAACCATTCCTGTTCCCATGACCATAGGTCATGAGTTTGTGGGAGAAGTGGTGGCCATTGGTGAAAATGTCCACGATGTTCACATAGGCGAAATGGTCTCCGGTGAAGGTCATGTTGTCTGCGGCCGCTGCCGTAACTGCCTGGCAGGCAGACGCCACCTGTGCAACAGCACCAGTGGTGTGGGGGTGAACCGTCCGGGTGCTTTTGCCGAGTACCTGGCTATTCCCGTTACCAACGTGTGGCACTGCGACCCTACCATTGACATGGATATTCTCAGCTGCTTTGACCCACTGGGAAATGCGGTGCATACTGCTCTCAGCTTTGATTTGCTGGGCGAGGATGTCCTCATCACAGGTGCCGGCCCCATTGGCATCATGGCCGCCGCTGTGGCCCGCCATGCCGGTGCCCGCCATGTGGTGATCACCGATGTGAATGATTACCGGCTTGAGCTGGCTCAAAAAATGGGAGTCAGCCGGGCAGTCAATGTGCGTACCACCCGGCTGAAGGATGTGATGGATTCTTTGGGCATGAAAGAAGGTTTTGATGTGGGCCTCGAAATGTCAGGTAACGCTTCGGCTTTTCAGGATATGATTCAAAACATGTGCCATGGCGGTAAAATCGCAGTGCTGGGAATTCAGCAGCCGGAAACTTGCATTGACTGGAACACCATTGTTTTCAACGGTCTCACACTGAAGGGCATCTATGGCCGTGAAATGTATGAAACCTGGTATAAAATGACAGCCATGATTCAGTCCGGGTTGGATATTTCTCAAGTCATCACCCATAAATTTCATTATACTGAATACGAGAAGGCTTTTGAACTGATGGCATCCGGCCATTCAGGAAAAATCGTACTCAACTGGGAAGATTAACCGGCATGGGTGCTTCTTCCCCACAGAAAGGATGAGTCTTATGTTCACACCAGCTACGCAAGAGCACTACTCCCAGCTTCTTGACGGCATTCGTCACCAGGGGCTCTGGAAAACTGAACGGGTACTTTCAGGGGCACAAAGTTCACGAATCAACACCACTTCAGAAACTGATGTGATCAATCTCTGTGCCAATAACTACCTGGGCCTCTCCAGCCATCCACGAGTGGTGGCCGCTGCCAGAGCGAGCTATGACCAGTGGGGCTACGGGCTGTCATCAGTGCGGTTTATCTGCGGTACCCAGTCGGTTCATAAAGAGCTGGAGGCGGAACTGTCCCAGTTTCTGGGAACAGATGACACCATTCTCTACTCTTCCTGCTTTGATGCCAACGGCGGCCTTTTTGAAACCCTGCTTTCCGAAAAAGATACCATCATCAGTGATGAACTGAATCATGCCAGTATCATTGATGGTATGCGGCTGTGCAAAGCCAAAAAACTCATTTACAAGAACAACAACCTTGAAGACCTTGAAAACAAGCTGAAGGAGCGACAGCCGGGAGGCATTACCCTCATCGCCACCGACGGTGTTTTTTCCATGGATGGCATCATTGCCAACCTCAAGGGAATCTGTGATTTGGCAGATGCCTATGGTGCTCTGGTGATGGTGGATGACAGCCATGCCGTCGGTTTTATGGGAAAAACCGGCAGGGGAACCCATGAGCACTGCGGTGTCATGGACCGGGTGGATCTCATTACCGGCACCCTGGGCAAGGCTCTGGGAGGTGCCAGTGGCGGCTACACCAGTGGACGCAAGGCCTTGATTGAGCTTCTGCGGCAGAGGAGCCGCCCCTATCTTTTTTCCAACACGCTGGCCCCGGCCATTGCCGCTGCATCACTGGAGGTTCTGAAAATGCTTTCAGAGTCCACCGAGTACCGGGACCGGGTGCATGAAAATACTGTCTACTTTCGTAAACAACTCACCGATATAGGTTATACCATTATTCCCGGAGAGCACCCCATTGTTCCCGTTATGCTGGGGGATGCGGTGCTGGCACAAACCATGGCTGAAGATCTTTTAAAGCGCGGCCTCTATGTGGTTGGTTTCTTTTACCCGGTGGTGCCCGAGGGGAAAGCCCGGATTCGCACCCAGGTGTCAGCAGCTCACAGCCGGGAAGATCTTGACCAGGCACTGGATGCTTTCCGCGGTGCCTATGCTCATTTTGAAGCATTAAAGCAGTGATAACACCGGTTTTACCGGTGATTAAAACAATATATCTAACATCAGAGAGGAGTTTTTTGTATCATGAAAAACATGGGTTTGATTCCCAAACTGCTGCTGGGGATTGTGGCAGGGATTATCATCGGTCTGACCATGCCTGGCCATGTGGGGCGTGTGCTCTACACCTTCACACAGATTTTTGGTCAGTTGCTGGGTTACATTGTTCCCCTCATTATCATTGGCTTTATTATTCCCGGTATTGCTGAACTGGGGGAAAAAGCCGGCAAACTGCTGGGAGCCACCGCTGGTATTGCTTATCTTTCCACCCTGGCAGCGGGGATTGTTGCTTTCTTTATTTCCAGCCTGATTATTCCCGCTATCATCACCGAAGGGGTTGCCGCCACCGATTCTGTTGGTCTGACGCCCATCATCGAGCTGAGTATCCCACCGATCATGGGTGTGATGACAGCCCTGGTGACAGCCTTTATTTTCGGTCTTGGCATCAACTTTCTTCGCCACGAAGAATCAAAAACAGCCCTTTTTAATTTTATGGAGGAATTTAGAACCATCATTGTACGGGTCATCACCAAGGTCATTATTCCCCTGCTGCCTTTTTACATTGCCGGTATATTTGCCGACATGGCTGCTGCCGGTGATGCTTTTACCACGCTGCGTGTATTTGGACAAGTCTTTGTGCTGATTATTCTGATGCATGTGGGTTACCTGCTGGTGCTTTACACCATCGCCGGCTCCCGGGCAGGTAAAAATCCCCTGGTGGCACTGAAAAATATGCTGCCTGCCTACGCCACTGCGCTGGGCACCATGTCCAGCGCCGCCACCATTCCCGTCACGCTGCGCAGCGCCAAAAGCAACCAGGTTTCTGAACAGGTGGCCGACTTCGTGATCCCCCTTTCTGCCACGATTCATCTGGCAGGCAGTACCATTACCCTGGTGGCCTGCTCCATCGCTGTGCTGGCCATGAATGGTATGGCACCTGTTTTTGGCGATTACCTGCCCTTCATCGTGTTGTTGGGCGTTACCATGGTGGCTGCTCCCGGAGTTCCCGGCGGTGCTGTTATGGCTGCCCTGGGATTACTCTCTTCCATTCTTGGTTTTTCGGAAGCCAACCTGGGACTGATGATTGCCCTTTATATGGCACAGGACAGTTTTGGAACCGCCTGCAACGTCACCGGAGACGGCGCCATTGCCCTGATCATCGATTCCTTTTACCAAAAGAAAACCGCTTAAGGCAGCCTAAGAAGCACTTTCAACATTCCATACAATCACCAACAACCCCGTTCCAGAACTTCCTGGAACGGGGTTGTTTATTTTCTTCACTTGATATGATTTAGCGCTTCCAGCACTTGTCAGGCGTCGCATCTGCCAGGGAATGGCAGCCGGTCATGATCATGGCTTCTTTCAGTTCCTGGCCTATTTTTTCGGCATAAACACGCACACCCTCCGTACCGCCGCCATAGGCGGCAACCGCAAAAGGTCTGCCAATGAGAACGGCATCTGCTCCCAGCGCCAGGGCTTTCAGGATATCTTCTCCGCTTCTGAAGCCACCGTCGATGAAGATGGTCAGCTTTCCCTTGACCGCTTCGGCAATGGCAGGCAGTACTTCAATGGTGGATGGGGCGTCATCCATGACCCTGCCGCCATGGTTGGAGACCACGATGCCTGCTGCTCCTGCTTCCAGCGCTTTCAGTGCACCTGCAGGAGTCATGATACCTTTTAGAATCATGGGGAGTGCAGTGCTGTCACACAGTTCTTTCAGTTCTTCCACCGATTTGTTGTACACCGGGGTGCCGGCCATGGCCAGCAGCACCAGACCGGCGGCATCCACATCCATGGCCAGGGCTGTGACCCCATGGGCTTCTGCCATGCGGATTTTCTGCAATGCCATGGCGTTATCCCAGGGCTTGATGGTGGGCGCTCCCACACCTTCATTATCCTGAATGATTTTCAGCGGCCCTTCATAGTACTCCATTTTGGCACCGTCTCCGGTGAAGGCCATGATCCCGGCCTCACGACATCCGGCCACCATATGCTCATTGTAGGTTAAATCATTGAGGGATGGGTGGTAGTTGATTTCCAGTGCACCAATGGGTGCAGCAAAGAATGGAAATCGAAACTTCTTGCCAAAAAGAGTCACACTGGTGTCAGTTTCTGTCGCCGGTACCAGGGTGTCCAGATTCAGACTTGTTTCACGCACCATCACCCGGTTGCGGATAAAAGAACTGCCCAGCCCCTTGCCACCCACTCCCGGCACCTGCCCCCGGCAGGCAATTCCATTGCAGTCTTCACATACTTTACATTTTTCTTTTAAAATACTGCGGGCCTGGCTTCTGATTTCCTGATACTTCATAGTTGCTTCCTCCTGTTTCATTAAATGACAGTCTGAGGCAGCCTGGCAACAGGCTGCCTCAGACTGTAGACAAAATACAATGAATATAAGGGATTTGGTAAAGGACAGCCTTGGAAATCTTGTTTTGAAATCAGCTGGCCTGGCCAAAGCCCTTTGTCTTCAACCTCAGGCAGCCTTGAAACAGGCCGCCTTCTCTGCAGTTTATATTTTAAACTGATTCACCAGATTTTCAAGGGTTTCGGTGATATGCGCCATTTCACGGGCTGCCTGGCTGGTTTCTGAAGCACCGCCTGCTGTATCTGCTGACACGCTGTTGATATCCACCACATTTTCAGCAATTTCATTGGAACCCTGGGCGATTTCTTCTGATGAACGGGCCACGTCTTCCACTTTTCGGGAAACCTGTTCCACGTTACTGGCCACCTCGTTGGAAGCAACTGCAATCTCACCGGCGGAACGTGCCAGCTCATTGACGCCCTCGGCAATTTCTGCCACACTTCGGGAAACATCTTCCGCATTACCGGCTACCTGTGTCATTTCCCGGTTCACTGCCTCCACCTCCTGGGAAGCATTGATGGCTGCCTCTGATATGTCACCGGTGGTTGCTGACTGTTGTGTCACTGCGGCGGCAATGGAATTGGTGATTTCAGTGATTTCTGTAATGACATCACCGATTTCTTTCACCGAGCCAACGGCATGGCTGGTACTCGCCTGCATGGTCTCAATTTGATTGCGAATCTCTTCAGTGGCTTCACTTGTTTGTCGGGCCAATTCTTTCACTTCATTGGCCACCACTGCAAAACCCTTGCCTGCTTCGCCGGCACCTGCAGCTTCGATGGCAGCGTTCAGCGCCAGCATGTTGGTCTGATCAGCTATATCATTGATCACATTAACAATTTTTCCCACTTCATTGGAGAGCCGGTTTAACTGGATAATGGTCTCATTGGTCTCATGGGCTTTTTCTTCAGCATTGGCAGTAATTTGAATGGAACGTTCACAGCTGCGGCTCACTTCATTCAAAGAGAGATTAATTTCTTTAATGGCAGTCACCACACTGGTCACCGCACTGGAAACATGATCGGTTGATTGGGAAGTGCTTTGAATTTTGGCTGAGATGTCATTGACCAATGCTGCCACATCTTTGACACCCACCGAACTTTGCTCGGAGGCAGAGGCCATGTTTCTCAGCGTGGCATTCATTTCTTCAATGGCTGCACTGACAACTCCCAGACTACTTTTCACTTCGTCGGAAGCCTGGGCCGTGCCTGCAATGCTGGCGGTGATTTCTTCCACCGCCGCACTGACCGTCTCCACCTTGGAGTTCAGTTCTTCACTGTTTGCGGCCATTACTTCTGCCACTTCGCCCAGATTGGCAGAAGACTTGCGCAGGGTATTGGTGGTAACCTGAATATCCTGCACTGTATGCTGGATTTTTTCCACAAACTGGTTGAAGTATCGTGCCATAAGCCCCACTTCGTCATTGGATTGAATCGCAAGACGCGTGGTCAAATCTCCTTCACCCTCGGAGATATCTTTCAGCATGGCCGTCATGCGCCCAATGGGACGTATGGCATTTCGGTTAAGAAAAACACCCACCACAAGGGCAATGACCACTGCTGCTGCGATCAGGAGCAGCGTCAGTGTCAGCAGGGTTTGCTGTGTCGTGGTGGATTGCTGCTGGAGATCACCGGAAAGCACTCCATAGGAATCGTTAATCCCTGTCATAATGGCCCTCACTTCCCCCAAATGCAGCTGCGTCACTGTGCCATAGGTATTCACAGCTGTTTCAACGTCTCCCCGGTTCATGGCAGCAATGATGGTTTCGGCACTTCTATGTAACTCAATATGAGGCTGCTCCAGATCGCGAAACTGCTGCTGAAGGTGTGAAGGCAACAACCTGAATGTTTCTGTTTCAATGAACTCGTAATACCATCGCCCAAGACCGCAGGCGGTATGGTCCAGGGAACCGTGAAAATCGTCTCCTTCAAAAACGGTGCGGCTTAAATCAGCACTCCAGTCCAAATGGTCAATTTCCCGTTCCCTGATAAAGCGGGTCATCAGCAGATTGTCTTCCACTTCACCGCCAAGGTGAGCCACATTCAGATTGCCAAAATAGGCGGTGGCACCCAGTATCACAGAGACCAGCCCCAGTATAAACAGGGATAAAATGATTTTTGCTTTAATGGAAACATTGTTCATGGCATCAAATCCTTTCTGTTGTCACGTCATTTTTGTGTTTTTTTATATTTTTCGTTCATACTGTTTTTCTATTTCAGCTCAAATCCCTGGTCTGTGAGATACCTACGCATATGGGGCCGCATTTCTCTGGTCACTTTTTCTGCCACAGTCTGAGTCCATGTTTGATTGCGTTGATTGCTGCCCCGGCTGTTTAGATACGCCTGAAAAGTGTGGTCATACTCCTTTAACAGTTCACCGTCTTCATGATAGGTTTCTTCCATTAATACCAGGGGCAATGGCAGCCTCGGCTTCACCTGAGGGTCCTGTGCCGGGTATCCAAGCGACATACCAAAGACGGGATAGACCTGCTTCGGAAGTTGGAGGAGATCCGATACTTCACGGGGGTGATTGCGGATGCCTCCCACATAGACACCTCCCAATCCCAGTGATTCTGCGGCCACCAGCACATTCTGACCGAAAATACCCGCATCCACACTGGCAATAATGAACTGTTCTGTCATGCCAGGCACCATTTTCACTCCCTGTACCTCACAGGCCATTTGCCAGCGATGCAGGTCAGCACAAAAGATCAGAAACAGAGGTGCTTCTTTCACATGCATCTGATCGCCGCACCAGGTTGCCAGTTGCTCTCGTTTTTCAGCGTCCCGCACCCGAATCACGCTGTAGGCTTGCAAAAAACTGGAAGTGGCAGCATGTTGCCCGCAACTTATGATCTTCTCCACCACGGCATCTTCCACCGGCTGATCCAGAAATTTTCGGATTGATCGGTGATTTTCCAGTAAATGGATCACTTCATTCATATCCTCAGCACCTCCATCAATTCATTCTGCCGATTCACGCTGTTCCTTCCACACCGTCTGCTTCTTTTATTTCCAACAACGGAGCCAACCAAACTGCCATTTTTTCCAGAGTTGTTTCATCGATTTCCATCTCCATAAGGGGGATATGAAGAATGCGCTGGGCAGGGAACTTCTGGCTGATTTGACTCAGGTAGCTGGATTCAATCACTTTGCGTTTCTGCCAAAATCCGGGCGGTTGATCATCAGGTAAGATGCGATTTACCACCAGGTCATTCACTGGAATTCCATGCTTTGCCAGCACACCAACCGCCTTGGCCGTTTCTTCCACTGGCAGACGTTCCGGATTCAGTACAAATACAAACCGAAGGCGCTGCCTGTCCAGCAGCACTTCCCGGGCCCTTTCCAGATTGGCTTTGCGGTTGCTGAGCAGCGTGAGCACCGGATCCTTTGCCATGATTTCTTCCGCTTCATGCCCTTTACGCATGGCCATTCCCGAAAGTTTCAGGGCATGTCGGCGTTTCTCCATCAGCCTGTCAAGCCATGCCCCCAGCAGTTCAGGGAGGGCCATCAGTCGCAGGGTGTGTCCCGTGGGAGCTGTGTCGAAAACCACCTGATCAAAATCGTTCCCGTTTTCATTGATAATTTCCACCATCTTATCAAAAAGAGCGGCTTCCTCTGACCCAGGCGATATGGAAGCTGCATCCAGCTGTTTTTCGATTTCTTCCAGGATCACCGGACTGACCACTTGAATCAGGTTGTTTTTCACCCGGTTAATGTACCGGGTGCTTTCCTCTGCCGGGTTGATTTCCATTCCAAAAAGGAAGGGTGCCAGTTCAGTCACCTCACAGCCAATACGGGCATGAAAAAGATCCGCCAGCGAATGGGCCGGATCAGTGGAAACTAATAAGGTTTTTTGCTGATTTTTGGCACACAGTAACGCGAAGGCAGCTGCGCAGCTGGTTTTTCCCACGCCGCCCTTACCACCAAAGAAGACAAATCGGGCCATTCCCATCACCTCCTTAACAACACCAGTCGTAAGTGCTCCAACGTTCTGAGAGAATACTTTTTCTTTCCATAATGCGCCGCTCCCAGCCCTCCAGGTCTTCTGCCATGTAGGGCAGCAGCTCAATGGTGTAGTAGGACAGGGGCAGGGGAATGCCCAAAAGATCAGCATAGCAGAGCAACATGAAATTATCCATTTCATCCAGGGCTTCTTTTTTCAGAAAAGCCGTTGATTTACCCTCCATATCAAATGCACTGCCGAAAAATTCTTTCAGCGCCTTTTCCAGTGACAGCCATTTTTCTTTGTCCATTGAAATCGCTTCTTTCCATTGGATTAATGAAGCCTTGTTCATCGTAACCGAAGACTGATTAATAAATGATCATCAGAGCCTGGTGCTGGTTTTTTTCCAGAAGCGTGCCAGTTGGTGATTGAAGGCAGTTTCCCGTTGCTGCTGCCATCCTTCATATCGCCCGGCCTGGCGCATCAGCTCAACATCAGCCGGATGATCCGATACCCAGCGTTTCATATGTTTCATCTCACAGTGAACATCGTGCAGATCACCCATCAGCGTCTGCAGCTTTTTCATGGTCTTGACTGTCTTTCTGGGGATGTCTGGCAATGCCGGTGAGAGGCTTTCCATCACATACCGGATTTTTTTGCCCTGTATTCGCAGGCGATGGAGCTGTTGAATATCTTCCAGCCCGGTGCAGCGCCCCTTGGTCTCAAAACGTTTCACCCAGCGGCGAAGCCTCTTTTCTCCAAAGTCGGCCAGTAGACGGTCACCCATGTCATCATCCACCGACAGTTCTTTCGTCTGGCGCCAACAGGCCAGCAGCCGGGTTGTCATTTCTCCCTTCCCGAGGGAATCATACAAAGGCCGACGTGCCAGTGCCACCTGCTGATCCACGAGCGTCTGCATCAACGGGGCCGCTTTCGGCTCATCTGCAGATTCAAACGCATGGATAAACTCCTGAAAATGAACTGCCAGCACATCAATCTCTCTCAGTGGAGACCATTGATTGCTCCACCTCTGAAGGCTTGTCTGGAGTGCTTCTGCCTGGGTCTTGTTCAATGCGGGTCGCAGAAAAGAAATAAGTGAACGAAGACGCCGCAAGCTGACCCGCAACTGATGGAGGTGTTCCGGCATTTCAGGTTCATGGTGCAGGTTCTGAAAACTGCTGATCACATCGGCAAAACCTTCTTTAAGCACTCTGGGTACGGCCTGGGCCAATGTTGATGTCTTGGCCTGCTCTTTTGTCAGCAGTGCTTTTTTTTGATAACGGGCTTCTTTTGACTGGCTGCCCGGGACCAGTTCCAGCATTTGAAGCCCCCTGTGAAACTTACTGTCATCACCGGGGGCCACCGCCATGTACTTGGATATATGTTCCCCCAGCTCCAGCAACACCAGTGATGACCCTTCTTTTAGTTCCAGCTCCAGTTCATTGATTGGCATTTTTTTGGTTTCGGTCTCAATGACCCCTTCATCCAGTGCCAGTTCAATCCGTGTACCCGACGAATGCTGCCAAAGTGCCTGAGTGCGTTGAAATCGGGTGGTCATAAGAGGCACAAGGGGTTGATCATCTGTCAGCTTCATAAGAACAGATCTAATTTTTTCGTCTTCAAGGAGTGTCAGATCCGGCTGCCCTTCCGGCAGCGGGGAGTTCCACTCCTCACGCCGATGAAGGCCCCCTTCAACGGTTCCCATCCCCTTGACGGTTGCCATCCACCCCGTTGCCTCCCTCCGAACCCGATAGGTATATCCCTTCTGCAGCAAGTCATGATCAGGGGTATCGTAATAGGTGCTCACCAACATATCGGTAACCGGTTTTGATTGGAGCCCCTGGCGAAGATGGGGAATACGCCAGAAAACAGAGTGGTCCGGTGATTGCAGCAATAACAGCTTAAGTTCAATTTCCTGTGTCTCCCGGTAGTCACCGGATTCTCTGGTCTCACTCATTCCGTTACCTCCTGTTTTGCTTTTTTCATCACTTATTCTGCAAGCCGTCCCACCACCGGCGCCCGGCTCAGTACCCGGTCTCCGTGTGGTGATGTATTGTGAAGCGCTTCAGTGAGATCCTGACCGGCTTCAAAGCTGTTGTGAGTGCCGCCCTGCCATCCGCCAAGTTCTGTAAAGTCATACACCAGGCCATCCACTGCAACGTAAGCGGGATTGCCATCCTGGCCGTTGAAGGCAGCCAGTTCTTCGAGTGTGTATACCGGCAAGTCCTCCTCTGATTCAGATTCATCAGGTGCCTCTGCCGCTGTCTCTGGAGCTTCTGTTTCTTCAGGTGCCGCCGGCGGTGCTGTCTCTGACGATTGTGAGTTGCAAGCTGTCAGGACCAGTATTGTCAGCAGCAGGATCAGCACTAATTTGCCTGACCAATGATGCTTATGCACTGTCATGATGATTCCTCCTTTTGTGGTTCGGTTCCCATACTTCTACGCTGTCTACTTGTATTCATACCTCAATTTTTCATAAATAATCCTCTGGCGGAGGAAAAGCCTGCAAAAAACCGGCTTCCATTTGAAAGCCGGTTTCAGACAATGGCGTTAGCCGTGTTTCATTGACAACAGACCGTTAACAGCGCTCAGCAATTACCCGGAGAAGGTGATCCACCGATACCGGCTTTGAGAGGTAATCATCCATGCCTGCGTTAAGACACTTTTCCCGGTCTTCTTCCAGGGCGTAGGCGGTGATGGCAATAATGGGAGTGTGGACATTCGTCAGTTGCTCCTGCTCCCGGATCAGTTTCGTGGTTTCGTATCCATTCATCACCGGCATTTGAATATCCATGAAAATCAAGTCGTATGTGTTGCGGTTATAGAGTCGCATGGCTTCTAATCCGTCGATGGCAAAATCTGCTTCGACTCCCAGGCGTCCCATGATTTTTTGCATAAACGTGCGACTCATGGGGTCATCTTCCACCACCAGTACCGCCAGTGATTGTTCCTGGATTTTTTCCCGCATTTCATCCAGCCGCAGGGCTCCTGAATCCGCTTTCACTGCCCTTAAGTTTGTTTGTGCCATGAACTTCAATCCTTTCCAGGAATAAGTCAACAGAACCTACAGCAATTGTCTTCTCTAACTTTCCGCCTTTTGAATTTTCGCCCAGGTGTCGCGGAGGGAGACAATTCGGTTAAATACAATATGTCCCTCCCGGCTGTCTGGGTCTGCGCTGAAGTAGCCATGACGCAAAAACTGGAAATGTTCGCCAGTGACTGTTTTCTGCAGGCAGGGTTCCACCATGGCCGCCAGTTTGATACGGGAATCCGGGTTCAACACTGGTTCGGCACCTTCGGTTTCCGATTCATCCAGATACAAATGGTCATACAGTCGTACTTCTGCTGGAATGCCATGTTCGGCCGACACCCAGTGAAGCGTTCCCTTCACTTTCTTACCGCTTTTATCTTCACCACTGCGGGTGTTTGGGTCATATGTGCAGTGAAGCTCCACGATTTCACCGGTGGCTTCATCCCGAATCACTGCTTCACATTTAATGATATAGGCATATTTCAGGCGCACTTCTCTTCCCGGGGCCAATCTGAAGAATTTTTTTGGCGGATCTTCCATAAAGTCTTCCCGTTCAATATAAATCTCCCGGCTGAACTGGAGGGGTCGATGGCCCATCTCCGGATTTTCCGGATTATTCTCAGCACGCAGTTCCTCAACGCCTGCTTCAGGATAGTTGGTGATGATCACCTTCAGTGGATTCAGCACCCCCATCACCCTTGGCACTTTCAGCTTTAGGTCTTCCCGAATGCAATATTCCAACAGGGCGATATCCACCACGCTGTTGCTTTTGGCCACCCCAATGCGGTCACAGAAATCCCTGATGGCTTCAGGGGTATACCCCCGCCGTCGCAGGCCGGAAATGGTAGGCATGCGGGGATCATCCCAGCCGTCAACGGCACCGGTTTCCACCAGAGCGCGCAACAGGCGCTTACTCATCACCGTACGGGTCAGGTTCAGCCGTGCAAATTCAATTTGCTGAGGATGCGGCTTATAGTCCAGCGCGTTCAGTGTCCAGTCATAGAGGGGACGATGGTCTTCAAACTCCAGGGTGCAGATGGAGTGGGTGATGCTTTCATAGGCATCTGACAGGGGATGGGCGTAATCATACATGGGATAAATGCACCACTGGGTTCCGGTGCGATGATGAGCTGCGAAACTGATGCGGTACAGCACCGGGTCGCGCATATTCATATTGGGTGATGCCATGTCGATCTTGGCCCGCAGCACCCGGCTGCCTTCTTCAAATTCACCGGCTTTCATCCGCCTGAACAAGTCCAGATTTTCTTCTGCGGAACGGTTGCGAAAAGGGCTTCCAGTACCAGGCTCTGTGAGGGTTCCCCGGGTTCGGCGAATTTCTTCGGCACTGAGATCGCAGACATAGGCTTTGCCTGCCTCAATAAGCCCTTCGGCGTAATCATACATTTGCTGGAAATAGTCGGAAGCATAAAAGAGCCGGTCTTCCCAGTCAAAACCCAGCCAGCGCACATCCTCCTGAATGGATTCCACATACTCCACATCTTCCTTAATGGGATTGGTATCATCAAACCGCAGGTTGCACAGGCCGTTGTATTCCGACGCCAGGCCAAAGTTCAGGCAGATGGACTTGGCATGACCGATGTGAAGATACCCATTGGGCTCGGGCGGGAAACGCGTATGGACACGGCTGTCATTTTTTCCGTTTTTCAGGTCTTCATTAATGATATTTTTGATGAAGTGAGATGGTACTGGTTGCATTTCGTTGGACATCTTGTCTTTCCCCCCGGCGTTTTTCATCGTATGGCCCGTGTAGGGCACTAATAGGGACATTATATCATATGTTGCTTCAGGATGCATCGACTGTCAGCGGGTGTTTCTGAGTTTTTTCCGAGTGCCGCATCAGGGCCAGCAACAACCCTGCTGCCATGAATAAAAGGGGTCCTGTCATCAACAATGCTTTTCGATGGCCAGGCATGGCTCGCCAAAAGCCATCCCGAAAATTTTCGTAGATTTGTCGCCGTTCTTCCCGGGGCACCTGCACCCGCAGGGCACCATCATCTTCACGTACCAAAAAAGCGTTTTGTTCCATTTCCCAGGAGTTTTCTTCTTTTCCTTCATAATGTACCCAAAAATGACTCAATGAAAAGCTCTGCTGATAGGGAATTTCCAACGCTTCAAAAAGACTGGCCAATACGATGAACCTTGTTTTGCAGTCACCGGTTTCCTGAGCCAGTGCCTGGTCAAGGGTTGGAAAATACCAGGGCATGCCATAGGTCACCCAGTCATACTGGTAAGGAAACTTTTCAAGCACGAAACGTTCCAGTGCTTCTGGTTCGCTGGGGGCCTCCGCCAGCAGGCGGGCCACCTTTGCCGGCTCCACCGGTGGTGCAATGATTCGGTGGATGCTGCGCGCCAGGTTCAGGGGGTTTGGGTAGAGTACCAGCAAAACCCAGATCCCGGTGAGCAACAGCAGATGACGGTATTTCACCTGCTTCATCAGAAAACAGGTTATCCGGTTTGCCGCACCAGGTGTCGGTACCCTTGCTGAGCTGGTAGTTGATGCTTCTTTTTTGTGAGTCGCTTTCATGGAACATCAGCCATCCTTCTTGACATTACTTTTACCACACGGCCACCATGCCGTCGGTACGGGGTTCAGTGGCTCCGCAAAGGGTGCCGGCTTCATTTCTAAGAATGATCTGTCCTCTGCCAAAGCTTCCGGCGTCAGACTGGTAGACGATTTGATGGCCCTTCTTCCGAAGGGCTTCCACCAACAGTTCTGAAATGCTGGGTTCCATTTCGAAACGTTTTTCTCCCAGCCATTGCCAGCGGGGAGCATCCAGCGCTGCCTGAGGATTCAGCCCGTAGTCCACCAGGCGGGACACCACCTGCAGATGCCCCTGGGGCTGCATGAATCCGCCCATCACGCCAAAGGGCCCCAGGGGGCTCCCATCGCGGGTAAGAAAACCGGGAATAATCGTGTGATAGGGACGCTTTCCCGGCGCCACACAGTTGGGATGGGACGGGTCCATGGAAAAGTTGTGGCCCCGGTTGTGAAGCGCAATTCCCGTTCCCGGCACCACCAGCCCTGATCCAAATCCCATGTAGTTGCTTTGAATGTAAGAAACCATGTTGCCTTCTCCATCAGCGGCGGCCAGATAGACCGTGCCGGAAGCGGGCGGGGTTCCCGGTGCAGGTAACAGGGCCTCACTGCCAATGAGGCGGCTTCGTTCTTTGGCATAGCCAAATGATAAAAGATCTTCCACGGTCACCTTCATGTGAGCAGGGTCGGCGATATGGGCCTTGCCATCGCTATAGGCCAGTTTCATGGCTTCCATTGACAAATGAAGGGATTCGCAGGTTTCTGTGGGATCCAGTTCAAACTGCCCGAGAATATTTAAGGCCATGAGCGCTACGATGCCGTGTCCGTTGGGTGGCAGCTCCCATACATCGACTCCCCGGTAATTGATGGAGAGGGGTTTTTCCCACTTGACTTCATAACGGGCCAGGTCATCTTTGGTGAGAAAACCGGTGATTTCTTTCATGAAATCGTGAATTTGACACGCCAGATCACCTTCGTAGAAGTCCCGGGCATTGCTTTGAGCGATTTTTTCCAGCGTACGGGCATGATCTTCAGATCTCCATATTTCGCCGGCTTTTGGTGCCCGCCCCGATGGGGCAAAGGTTTTGAACCAGGCCTGATGTGCCGCTCCCTGATAATGTGCCGCTGCTTTTGTCACACCCCGTTCCCAGTTGCGGGCGGCCACAGGAGAAACCGGGTAGCCATGGCGTGCGAGATCAATGGCCGGCTTGAGCGTTGAGGTCAGGGGCAGTCTGCCAAAGGCTTCAGCCAGTGCTGCCCAGGCGGCGGGGGCTCCGGGAACAGTCACGGGAACAGGCCCGTGGGCTGGCATTTCGTGGAGGCCTCGCTGTTGCAAAGCTTCCAGCGACAATGCTGCCGGTGCGGGGCCACTTGCATTGAGCCCATGAAGGCCATCCTTCAACCATACAATGGCAAAAGCGTCGCCGCCAATACCATTGGAGGTGGGCTCGGTAACAGTGAGGCAGGCTGCCGTGGCGATGGCTGCATCAACGGCATTTCCACCGGCTTTGAGGATGTCAAGCCCCGCCTGGGCCGCCAGTGGTTGTGAGGTGGCCACCATTCCCCGCTGTCCATAAACCAGTGTACGGCGGGAGGTGTAGGGGTAATGCTGGGCAGAAAAGTTCATGATGCCACTCCTTCCAGATGATGATATCACGGATTTTCACTTCGTCGGGCTTCTTCCAGGGATTCTTCCAGCATGTCCCAAACAGCGGGAAGTTCAAAGTCCTTTCGCCAGCCGGCAAATCCACCAAGTTCGTACTGTTGGATCAGGCCGGCTTTCAGCCCCAGCGAACGCTCATCCTCCAGCCAAACACGGTAACGCTTGCCTTCTGCTTCATATTCGGCATAATACTGGCCAATGTCTTCCAGCCACTCCCAGTCTTCTTCCGTCACACCGTTTTCTTCCAGCGTGCGGCGGATAAACTGCATCCCCATGGCCCGGGAGCTGACACTGACGCCTCCTCCTGCCCGGGGAGTTTCTTCCCATAAGCGGGTGTAGAGAGGCAGTCCCAATAATACTTTTGAAGCCGGCACTTCTTCCAGGGTGGCGGCAATACCCCGTTCCACCCAATCCAGAGAAGCAACAGATCCGGCCACAGGGCTTGAACCCCAGTGTTCATCATAGGTCATCACTGCAAAATAATCCACATGGGGTTCCAAAGCGCTGCGGTCATAGACCTGCGACCAGTTGAGACTGCCTCCGGGAATGGTCACATCGATGGAGACGATGAGCCCCTGCTCCCGCATGGTTTCGGAGAGTTCACCGACAAAATCGGTAAAGAGATCCTGATTGCGGTAATGGATGTTTTCAAAATCAATATTGATGCCATCCAGTTCATAGAGAGCCGCATAGACCATCAACTGATTGATGAACCGTCGCCGGCCTTCGGGATTCAGCATGAAGTTTTCTGTCAGATCAGGATCAAAGGCATTGGTCACCAGTCCCCAGAGCTGGTACCCCTGGTTTTTCATGGTTTGCGCATAGCGAAACTGCCCACGGTTTTCCAGGTCGCCGGCTTCATTTTTCAGTTCGAACCAGGTGGGAGAAAAGACATGAAGGGCATCGATGGGAAATTCTTCACTTCGATCCGGGTGATTGGCACTGACATAGTCCCACACCAGCCCAAAGGGATGCGGCAGCGGATGAGGGTCAGCAGACTTCAGCTGCAGTTCTCTTGAATCAGTTTCACGGCGTTTCAACCCGCCTACGGCTGCCTGAGGCACAAATCCTGTCTGGCCTGATTCACTGAGTACCTGGTAATGGTTTTCGTAGATGGCCAGTACCTGAAGGGTTTCTCCGGCTTCAAGGGTGGCTGTTCCCGGATCGAGGCGGCGGGTGCCTGTTCGCAGGGTTGTTTTTTTAAGGATTTCTCCCTGTTGCCATGAACGATGAGCGTCGTTGACCACCAGCAACCGATACTCCGGGCGCCACTCCACCGTAACGCCCAGCAGAGGAGCCACACCACTGATGGGAAAATACAGGACACCGCCCTCTTCCATCAGATTGATTTCAATGGGAAAAGTAACTTGGTGCAGAAGATCTGTCAAATCTCTGCGATCAAGCTGGAGATGGTTTTTATGGGGAATCCAGCGAGCTTTGGCGCTTTGCTCCAAAATCTCCAGTTCCGGCAGCAGGTGCGATTTTACCCAATCCACGGGCAGAAAAGCCACACCCTGTCGGGTAAAAGTGGTTGTCTGACCCGGTTCGCCGTTATAGATCAGGGTATGGGCCGGCGGCGGTGTTTCACGGTGAAACAGGCGGCTCATCATCTCCGGTCCAAAAAAATAGAAAAGGAGGGTTGATGTTACAAAAGCGAGCACCAGTATCAGTTTAATTCGAATTTTTTTTTGATTGGCCTGTATCTCTTTTCTGCGGTCCATGCGGGTCAATGTCATCAGCTCCTGTTTGTCAGTTCCCGTGACGGATGGCTCTATGTCATACCGGTCATGGCTGCCGGTTGAATCAGTTCATCGTAAGTGGACTCGTCCATGAGGTGCAGATTCATGACGGCTTCTTTGAGGGTCAGGTTTTCCTGATGGGCTTTCAGTGCTGCCTGGGCTGCGGTTTCGTAGCCAATCACCGGCACTAGTGCTGTCACCAGCATCAGTGAGCGTTCCACAACTTCCTGAATGCGGGTTTCGTTGGCAGTTAGTCCCGCAGCGCAGCGAAGGGTAAAGGAACGCACGCCATCGCTGAGCAGTCTCACTGACTGAAGAAAATTGTGGATCATCACCGGCATGTACACGTTCAGCTGAAAGTTTCCCTGACTGGCAGCAAGGCCGATCACAGTATCATTTCCCATGACCTGGCAGGCAATCATGCTCAGTGCCTCACATTGGGTGGGATTCACCTTTCCCGGCATGATGGAGCTCCCTGGTTCGTTGGCGGGCAGAATCAGCTCACCGATCCCGCAGCGGGGACCACTGGCCAGCCATCGGATATCGTTGGCTATTTTCATGAGATTGGCCGCCAGCGCTTTCAGGGCGCCATGGGAGAAAACCAGGCGGTCGTGACTGGTGAGGGCATGAAACTTATTGGTATCTTCCACAAATGTTTTTCCTGTTGCTTCACTGATGCCCACAGTCACCGCTGCCCCAAATCCCTCAGGTGCATTTAATCCCGTTCCCACTGCTGTTCCACCAATGGCCAGCGCTTTCATTTCATCGGCACCGCACCTGATCATCCGCAGGTTGTTTTCCAGCATGGCTTCCCAACCACTGATTTCCTGTCCCAGAGTGAGTGGGGTGGCATCCTGCAGGTGGGTTCGTCCAATTTTCACCAGGTGCCGATAATGCAGGGATTTTTCAGCCATAACTCTCCGCAGTCCCTCAATGGCAGGAATCAGTTCTTCTTCCAGCGCGAGAACCGAGGCGATGGCCATGGCTGTGGGAAAGACATCATTGGAACTCTGGCTGCAGTTCACATGGTCATTGGGGTGCACCAGTCCAGGCTCGCTCAGTTCGTTGCACCGATGGGCAATGACTTCGTTCACATTCATATTTGTCTGAGTACCACTGCCTGTCTGCCAGACCGACAATGGAAATTCATCATCATACAACCCTGTTCTCACTTCTTCCGCCACCTGGATGATCAGCCGGCTTCTTTTTTCATCCAGCACTCCCAGGCGGTGATTCACTTCCGCTGCCGTCTTTTTCACGAGGGCCAGGGCATGAATCAGCGCCAAGGGCATTTTTTCTTCTCCGATGGGAAAATTTTCTAGACTGCGCTGTGTCTGGGCGGCCCATCGCCGATGGGCCGGAACGGCAATGCGCCCCAAAGCATCGTGTTCCATGCGAGTTTTCATCCCGTCACATCCTTGTTCTGTTTTCATTTAAGATCACCGTGCTCAGGCAGTTTGCAAAAAGGCCGGGCACACCTGATGGACAGGGGCCTGGCCTTTGCATGCTCAGCCTTCCGTGACTGATTTCATTATACCATTATCTTCGTTGCTGAGCCACTGCCTTATAAAGGATATCCGCGGTTTCTGCCATGGTGGCTTCATCTTGGGGACGAAACTGCCCCGTGCCGTTGATGATCCCTAATCCGTAATTGATGGCCACTGCTCCCAGCGCCTTCTGGGAAATGGTGTCAGCGTCGGCATAGGGCACCTGGAAAATATGGGTGGCATCTGCCAGCTGCCGGTACCCCATGAAACGAGTCATCCACAGAGCCAAATCTTCACGGGTGATGGTGGCTTCCCGCTGGAACTCCTGAGGTTGGTTATCAATATAGCCATAACGAATGGCCCACTGCAGGTAACGATAATCTTCATCTGCTTCCGACACATCCACAAACTGTACTTTTTCATCACCACCGGCTTCCATCATGGGGCCGTAGTAATCCATCCCCCGGGCCTTCACCATCATTTTGACCGCATCCATGCGGGTAACGGGCTCGTCGGGATCAAAACTGGTGGTGTCCAAAATCCCCTGCTGGGCCAGCAGGCGGGCAGTCCGTTCAACCCAGTGGCCGCTGATGCGGGCATCAAACCCCTGGGAATCCTGCTGGGGCAGAGCACGACCATTGTAATCCAGCTGCGTGCCGTCCTGTGCATCTACGTAGGGATAGTTACTGGTGGCTTCGTTGAACATCCACCGGTATACCAGTTTGGTTTCATATTCAGGATACATGCTGTCGTAGTTGGTGTTATAACGCAGGTAAGCCAGTTCAAGGCGGTAATTTTTCAGCAGTGCTTCCATTCCTTGCCGGGCAGTCATCAGGTTTTCGGCTCTTGGAAGTGTCAGTGTGTCACTCCATCTGTCGGTGTAATTGGTGACGGTACCGGTGGTGGCGTTGATGCCCACACTCAGATTGTTTTCATCGAATACGATGCCTTCGATGATTCTGGGGAAATAATAGTAGTATTCTGTGGGCTGCATTACCTGACCATCCATGATTTCACGTTGCTGCAGACTGCGCTGCCAGGTGCGAATTTCATTGATTCTGCCGGGGTGATAGGCGGCGATCATCTCGATGGCCATATCGTATCCCTCTTCCCAGCTCAGGGCAGGCTTTTCTGTGTTGCCATAGGGGCCTTCCATATACTGCCACCAATTGAAAGCAATCAGTTCACCGGTACGTGCATTCACCATTACCCGCCCATTGGTATAACCAGGCATCATCATGCGTTCATCGTCATTGCTGTCACTGGGTTCTTCCGATTCTGTCAGTGTAAAGTCCAGGTTCCATGCACTGCGTCCCACGGTCTCCCAGTAATGGTCCCCTTCCATGTAGTTGGCTGCCTGGATGACCGCCTCTTTTCCTGCCAGTTCCCGAATATAGCTCAGCGCAATTTCTTCAGCCTGTTGCTGATTCAAGGGCTGGGGCAAAGAAGAAACCGGTACGGCCTGAGCTGCAATGGCTTCTTTATCGGCAGGTGTCAGATCTTTTTCCAGCATGTCAAGGATATCATCCTGTCCGCTCCAGTCAACCGGCTGACCGGTCTTGGCATTGATCATGCTCACCATGGAGGCGTCCATTCTGTATGCCAGCCGGAACTGGCTGGGAATCGACTCATAGGTAAATTCATTTCGCAGGGGTAGGTAAAAAAGCTCCGACTGCATGAGGCCGGTTAAACGGCTTCGCGCCTGGGACTCACTGATGATTCCCTGGGCATCGGGCAACTCGGGGTCAGTTTCCCATCGCTGACCGAACCACTTGATTTCACCGGTACTGCCATCAATACTAATGTTCACAAAATTGGCATCATAGATAATCCCGTCGATCTGACGCACATAGTTAAACGAATACTGGTACGTTCCCATGGCAGCCATTCCCATGTAGTTTTCAGGGTTTTCCCGAAGCTGCATGTCTGCCAGGCGCCCTGGAAAGAGCTGTTGAATGAAACTTTCTGCTTTTTGCCGGGCTTCGTGGCGTGTCAATTGAAGCAGCGGTCTTTGAACTTCACCGTAACTCCCTCTGTCCTGGCTCAGATCCATAATCTCTCCGGTGCCGGCATCCAATGTGACGTTGGCGCTGGCATAGTTCATGGGATCACTTAGATACCAGTAGAGGTTCCACACATACCGGTCTGTTAACTGCCAGTCTCGCCGGTATTCGGTGTTCAGTTGAAAGTTGCCGGTGGTGACATCCATGCCGGCATGTTTTCTCAATGCTTCTGTCGCAATCTCAACGGCATGTTCCCTGCTCATTTCCGGTGTCACGCCGGGTTCGATGAAATCCTGACCGCCATTTAACGGCATATCCATCGTTGCTTCCGGTGTTGTCACCGGCATCTCTGCCGCCTCTGTCGCAATTACCGGCTCTGTCGCAGTCAGCGCAAAGACACTGTTGAGACTACCGGCAACCAGTGCTGCCACCAGGAGCAACACCAGCCATTTGGGTTGTTTTTGACTCATTTCCCATTCCTCCCTGTGATCAATGACGGTTGTTCTGCTGTTGCATTGATACCCATTATGACGTTCATATATAAAAGAAGTTGCAGTCACCGAAAAATATATTTCGAAGTCACTGATGGCTGGGCACATTGATTAGCCGCGGGTTGCAGGGGTATATGTTAGATGGTAAAATGTCTGAAACAACAAATTGAAAGACAGGTGACATGATGGATGCTACTCAGCTGGGTCAATGGCTTCAAAACAGTGCATTGTCTGAACTTCTGGGAAATCTGGTTTTAGGGGCTCTCTTTATATTGCTGGCCCTTGGCGCTTATTATCTGATTCACATTGGAAATTCGAAAGTGCCAGAGCCCAGGCAGCTGAAGTTCGATACGGGCCAGTTCAAACTGATTTTTTTCATGGTACTGGGTACACTGGTTGTTTTGTGGATTTTTGCACGTCGCGCGCTCATTTTGTCGTTACTGACGCCTTTTTTCATCTCCGGCGTGCTGGCTTATGCCCTGAATCCCGTGGTTGCTTACCTGGTGAGGCGAAAGCTCAGCCGTCTTCAGGCGGTGGCGGCTCTTTTTGTCACTTTAATCGTCCTTCTGGTGGTATTGTCAATGACACTGCTGCCGAGTCTGGGAAGTGAAATCAGGCATCTGGGAGAACAACTGCCCCAGTACAGCCTCCAGTGGTATAAGCAGGCGGAAAGCTGGTACAACCAACACCTTGCTGCTTATGCATTTCTTCCAGACAACCTTGATCAGGTAACCGATTTCTTTGGCCTTGATTTTCAGACAGTCAGCAACTGGCTGCTTCAATCTTTGGGTTCTCTCATGAAGGGTGTCAGTTCACTGGTATCCAGCCTGGTGACCCTGGTGACCGTTCCGGTGCTCACCTTCTATTTTATGAAAGACGGTGATAAGATTGCCGGCAGTGTGAAACGCTCAGTGCCTCCCGGAAGCAGGCAGTGGATGCTTCCACTGGCCCGTCAGATTGATGATGTGCTGGGCGGCTTTATCCGGGGACAGTTGATTGTGGCCCTTTTTGTTGGGATACTCAGTGGCATGGCCCTGTTGCTGTTGGGCATTGATTTTGCCCTGATTCTGGGAATCGTCGCCGGTATCACCAATATTATTCCCTATCTGGGACCTTTCATTGGCGCAGTACCGGCTGTGTTAATGGCTCTGCTCACCAGCCCGCTGCAAACTCTCTGGGTGATTCTTGCCTTTACTGTGATTCAGCAGGTGGAGAGCAGTGTCATATCGCCCCGAATTGTTGGAAAACGGGTGGGTCTTCATCCCACGCTGGTGATTTTGGCCCTCCTCACGGGAGGCGCGCTTTGGGGTTTGGTGGGACTGCTTATTGCCGTGCCGGCGGCCGCAGTAGTCCGCGTACTTATTCTGGCCATCATTGGCTGGTTTCGCGAAAGATATCCCTCGTTCTTCGAACAGTAAATGACTCCGCTCCATTGTTTTCCCTGTGATTTCCAGTGCCACAAGAAAAACCCTGCGGCTCACACATGCGATGTGAGCCACAGGGTTTTTGATTCGTGAGGTTACACGAAGTCGCGGATCTGGAGGTGGCGGTATTCATTCTGGTTCAGATCCACCACTTCTTCAGAGTCATCCATGCGCACCATGGGACGGTGAATGTTCTGCCGGGGAACAAAGATAATCTCTCCGGTGCGACCGTCCTGCAGGATAATCCGCTGACCTGTAAACAGGGTTCCGATTCGATTAAGGAACAGGTAGAGCACTTTGGGATCCAGCAATTCGTTGAATTCTGTTTCCATAATGCGAATGGCTTCAAAGGGAGTCATTTTATCCCGGTGGGGACGCTTTGATGTCAGGGCGTTATATACATCTGCCACGGCAACAATTCGTGCGTAAAAGGGAATATCCTCTCCTTTCAGGCCCATGGGATATCCACTGCCATCCATCCGTTCATGATGATGCAACACACCCATGGCCACCTGATGTGACAGAAAGTGGTAATCTTTAATGGCTTCGTAACTGTATTGGGCATGTTTACGGGCTTCAGCAAATTCCAGTTCAGAGAACACCCCTTTTTTTTGCATGATTTCAGAATCAACTTTCATCTTGCCTATGTCAATAAAGAGAGCTGTCTGCGTCAGTTCCTTCAGCTGATCGTCGGGAAGTTCCATCCAGCGTCCAATGAGGTGGCTGGTGAGGGCCACGTTGTGAGAATGGACATACGTGCTGTCATCCAGATCTCGTACTTTCTGCATCAACTGCATCACATTAATGTCCGCATCAAAAGCGGTAAGGGTTTCATCCAGCCGTTCTCCCAGTGTTTCTTTGTTGACTTCGCCGTCCATCATCATTCGCTGAAACTCCATTTTCAACCGGTCGCATTTTTCATCAATGGTCTCCAGAAACACCTTCGCCTGGCGTTCCTGAAGGGTTTCCTGCTTTGGGGGGCGGTGTGTCTCGACTTCAGTCCCGGCTATCTCTTCAGGGATCCGAACTTTCAGCATCATGATACCGTGAGTCGTCAGTACATGCTTGACTCTGTCAATCTCGTCCAAAATGTGCCCCCGCGGAAGCAGCACCATTCCCTGTGCCGAGTATACATCCTGGTCTATCATCATCCCCTGCTTCAACTCTTCCAAAAATATGTTTTTTGATGTCACATAGACAATTTCCGACATATCCGACCTCCAGCAATCATTGATTGGTACCGCCTTTATGGAACAATTACTTCTTCCAACGAACGTTTAGGCACATGGTGTACCTGATTATCATCCCGGTAGTACTTGATGTCACCATCTGGCTTCAATGGTTCCAATATCACTTTTTCCACAGGCTTTCCGAGAGCAATGACCAGCAGAATCTCAAACCGCGGGTCCAGATTCAGTGCTTCCCTCAGGCCGTCACGATCAATGGAGCCGAACATACAACCGCCAAAGCCTTCTTCAACGGCAGCCAGGAGAATTGACTGACTGGCCAGTCCATGATCCCACCAGTAGTTTTTGCTGACAAGAGTGTCGCCCAGTACCACAATGTACGCTGTGGGTCTTTCGCCAGAAACGGGTCCTTCCCAGTCTTTCAGGTATCCTGCCCAGCGCAGGTGCGGAAAAATGCGCTCATTTTTTTCCGACTGCCATGAGAGATGGTATTTCAAGGGTTGTAAGTTTGCGCCGCTGCTGGTGATCCGGGCAAGATCCACCCACTCCCGCAGTTGTTCTTCTGATATCTCCCTGGTTTCATCAAACCGCCGGTAGGTCCTGTTTTTTTCCACCAGTTCTCTGATCATGTTGATTCCTCCCTGCTTTATAATATGTTGAAAGGCTTTATCCAGATCCGGCACTGCGTAACGCTTGCGCAACTGCTGCCGGGTACTTTGACTGCTATTGACTTTCTTTTTGTACATCTCCAGCTCTGCTTTTCGAATCAGCGCTTCCAGCGAAGGCGATGCACTGTCTTTTGTCGCACTTCCCCAGGAAAGACTGGGTTTCACCGGCAGATCCTCATAGAGGCTGCACAGTCTGGTAATCCGCTCGCCAATTTTTCGGCCGCCTTCTTCCCCTGTGCCGGGCAGCAGAATGGCAAATTCATCACCACCCCATCGGGCGATAACATCGTCTGCCCTGCAGGCACTGGTCAGAATTTCTGCAATGCGCGTCAGCAATCGATCACCCACATGATGCCCATGAAAATCATTGGCCATTTTCAACCCGTCAACATCGCCGATGATAATGGTGAGGGGCCAGTTGCGGGGTGTGTCCATTCGATACATTTCTTCTTCAAAGAATGCGCGGTTGTACAACCCCGTCAGTTTATCATGATAACTGAGAAAACGTATTTTTTCCTCAGCCAGCTTCCGTTCAGTAATGTCGTTAATTGTCCCTGTCATCCGCAAAGGGGTGCCATTTTGATCCCGCTGCATCACTTTTCCCTTGGATAATACCCATTTCCAGCGACCATCCTGACAATGCATCCGGTATTCCATGGCAACCACCGGTATTTCGCCTGCAACATGCTGTTCATGATCTGAAATCAGTTTTTCCCAGTCTTCCGGATGTACCAACCGCTGAAAGGTGGCGTAGCTGCCTTCCAAATCACCGGGCTGGTAGCCGAGGATGCGCAGATACTGAGATGAGTAGAATACTTCACCACTTTCCATATTCCAGTCCCAGACACCTTGATCGCTGCCTTCCAGGGCAAACTGCCACCGTTCTTCGCTTAAGGCCAGCGCCTCCTGCACCTGTTTTTCTCTTGTGATATCAGTGTAAATGCCATACCCCCCGGTTATTTCACCTTCCACCTTCACCACCAGTCCCCTGATATCAACGGTTAATGGAAAGCCATCACGGTGGTAACGCACTGCCTGAGTGTTCACCAGCTCGCCGCTCATAAGGCGGCTTGTCAGTTCTTCTGCTTCCTGATGGTTATGGGAGCGGGTGATGAGATCATCCACACATTTCCCCCGAACATCCTCAGGGGAATAACCAAAAATTTCCTGGAATCGCTGGTTAATATTGACTATACGGTGGTCCCGGTCAAAGAATACGATCCCGTCGGATGAGTTGGTGAAAAGCGCTTCCAGATTTTTATTCTGCTCTTTCAACTGCTGTTCAATGCGTTTCTGGTCAGTGATATCCCGGGTGGAACCGAGTATCTGCCTTACTTCTCCTGTTTCATCCATCACCGGCGAAAGTTGTACCAGTGCTGAACGCAGCTGCCCGGCCAGCATCAGGGTTTCTTCATATTGAATGGGCTGACAGGCGTCAACGCAATTGATTAAGTTTTTGATGATATGTCTGCCTGTTTTTTCGCCGTGTACCTCTCCGGGAGTTTTTCCCAGCAGTTCTTCCAGTGAAAGTCCCGTTACCTCCAGGTAGCGACGATTTGCCGCCTGGTAGAAGAAATCTCCGCCTGGCGTCACTGCAAGCAATACGACTGCGTCATGAGTGCCTTCGAGAAAAACATTCGGTTGAATAACTGCCGTACCGATACTTGTGGAGGTTGAGATATTGTCGTTCAGTTTGTCTTGTTCCATGACACTCATCGTCCCCCTTCGTCAACTTCCGGCATTTATTATCCATTATACCGCAAAACCAAAAATCATTCACTGTTTTTTCTGAATCCACGCCATTTTCCTGCTTTTATGTATTTTGCTGTGAGACTGTAATTGTATGTACAAGCTTCCGTCGGTTTTGATGAAGGATGGCCTCTCACATGCAAATAGCTTCTTATGGTCAATTGTTTTCACTTTCTTTTTCCGACAGGCAGGAACTGAGGTGCTCAGTGTCGAATACTCTTCTGTGTGAACAGTGTGAACGAATCGCAAACCAAGCCACTTAACGCATTGAAATCAGGGAGGTATGAACCATGTTAACAACGACAAAGCCTTTTACCTTTACGTTGCCCACTGACATTCATTTTGGTCCCGGTGTCGTGAAAGAACTGCCTGGACTTCTCAAATCCGAAGGCATCCGCCAGGTGTTGGTGGTCACCGACCCTGGCATCATCAAAGCCAGCCTTCTGGACGTGCTGGATCTGCTGCTGACGGAAGCCGCTGTCAACTATGCCGTTTATGAGCAGGTGTCTCCCAATCCCCGGGATACAGAGGTGGAGACCGCTGCCCGGATGGGTCGGGAAACCGGTGCCCAGGCAGTGATTGCCCTTGGCGGCGGCAGTCCCATTGATTGTGCCAAGGCAGTCAATGTTCTTTTAAGCCTCGGCGAAGAGCGAATCAAGCCCTTTGAAGGGAAAGGAAAAGTTCCCCGCCCCCTGTTGCCCCTCTACACCATCCCCACAACATCAGGCACCGGCAGTGAAGTTACCTTTTCTTCAGTGATCAATGACACTTTGAATCAGTATAAAATGACTGTCAAGAGTCCCTATATGGCACCCCGGGCAGCCCTGGTGGACCCCGAGATGACTCTGGATCTTCCGGGCCCTGTCACAGCCGCCACCGGCATGGATGCTCTCACCCATGCCATCGAAGCCTATACGGTGAATGTGGCTAATCCCATCAGTGATGCCCTGGCCCTTCAAGCCACTGAACTGATCAGCGCTTCACTGGTGAAAGCATATCAACAGGGAGATCATTTGGAGGCCCGCAGCGCCATGATGTTGGGCAGTCTGTTGGCCGGTTTGGCCTTCAGCCACTCAGATGTGGGTGCCGTCCATTGCATGGCCGAGTCTCTCGGAGGACGGCTGGACCTGCCCCACGGTCTCTGTAATGCCATTCTCCTGCCTTATGTAATGGCCTTCAACCAGCCTGCCTGCACAGCGCGTTATGCCCGGCTGGCACAGGCCATGGGCTGCCGCTTCAGCTCTGATGAAGCCGGAGCCGCCGCAGCTATCTCACGGGTGAAGGAATTGTCACAATTGGTGGAGCTCCCGCCCTTCAGCCATTTGCGGATCAGCCCTGATGACTTTGAAGAAATGGCCGCCCTGTCTGCCAACAATATCTCCACCGAAAGCAACCCCCGCCCCATGACCAAAGAAGACTATCTGGCAGTTTTTCAACATGCTTATGCCGGCAACGGAACCGATTGATACAACCAGTGCAGCAACCCCGCCGCGGTTAGAGAGGCATCAACACAGGTTAGGAGGAGGATCCCATGATGTATGGAAGCAATGGGTGTTTTTTGCGGGTGAATCTCACCACAGGAAGCATCACCCGAGAAGCGGTAAGCCCTGCATTTTACAGAAAGTATTATGGCGGCCGGGGCATGATTTCTGCCCTGCTGCTGAAAGAACTGGCACCCGGCATCGATGCCCTGGGGCCGGACAATAAGGTTATTTTTGCCACCGGCATTCTCACCGGGAATCCCATTCCCGGCAGCGGCCGCCACAGCGTGGGTGCTAAATCACCGGTTACCGGTGGTTATGGCGACGGTGAGGCGGGCGGATTCTGGGGAGCCGAACTGAAGCGAGCCGGTTATGATGCCCTGATCGTGGAAGGCCGGGCAGCGCACCCCGTTTACCTGGCCATCCATAACGACACCGTCACCATCAAGGATGCCCGTCATCTCTGGGGCCAATCCACCGCAGATGTACAGGAACTGCTGACCCAGGCAGAAGGAAAAGTACGTATTGCTCAAATTGGCCAAGCCGGCGAGAATCTGGTGAAGTACGCCTGTGTGGTCCATGATCTGGAACACTTTGTGGGACGCTGTGGCATCGGTGCCGTGATGGGCTCCAAGAACCTGCGGGCAGTGACCGTTTCAGGCTCCAGCACACCCCCAGTTCATGACCCGGATACCATGAAGTCTCTCACCCGCTTTATGGCACAGCACTATCAGACGCTGGCCTCCAACATCTACGAAAACGGTACCCTGATGGTACTGCCGCCCCTGAATGCCGCCGGAGGATTACCCACCAGAAACTTCACCCAGGGCCAGTTTGAGGAAGCCGAAAAGTTTTTTCCTCAGACAGTTCGGGATGCTTATATGACAGAACGATCCGGTTGTTATGCCTGCCCTGTACGCTGTGGCATCAAAGTGCGTGGCGGCGGCCCTTATGAAGTGGATGCCCGCTACAAAGGTCCTGAATACGAGACAGTTGCCGCTTTCGGTTCAAATCTGGGCATCAGTGATTTTGAAGTGATTCAGAAAGCCAACGAGCTTTGTAACGCCTACGGTCTGGACAGCATTGCCACAGGCATGTGCATCAGCTTTGCCACCGAAGCCTTTGAAAAAGGACTCATCAGCACAGTGGAAACCCATGGTCGACAACTGGCTTTTGGAGATGCCATTTGCCTGGATGTGATCCATGACATTGCCCTGCGCCAGGGTGTGGGAGAAGTACTGGCTGAAGGCACCCGAAGTGCTGCTGCGCAATGGGGCGAGGCTACCCTGCCTCTGGCTGTTCAGATCAAGGGGCAGGAAATGCCCCTGCACGAAGCCAGGCTGAAGCAGGGACTCGGCCTGGGCTATGCCCTGTCTCCCACAGGCGCCGACCATACCCACAACCTCCACGACACGCTGTATGTGAAAGAGACGCCCGCTTTCGACGAACTTCGGGCCCTGGGGTATACTGCAACCCCCTTGCCCGCATCCACTCTCAACGCTAAAAAAGCCCGCCTGTTCCACTATGCATCTTTTTCCCGTTATTTAGCAGATTGTCTGGTTACCTGCTTTTTCATTCCCTGGACAACAAACCAGCTTCAACAACTGATTCAGGCAGTGACTGGCTGGAACACCACCACCGCAGAAATGATGGCGGTTTCTGAACGAAGTATTGTGAATGCCCGCCTTTTCAACCTTCGAGAAGGCTTTAGCGCCAAAGATGATGCGTTATGCCCCCGATTTTTGGAACCTTTTGAAGAAGGCCCGCTGAAAGGTGTGGCGATTCTTCAGGAAGATTTTCTGGAAGCCCGCAGTGCCTATTATCAGCTGATGGGCTGGGATGAGGCAGGCGTTCCCACCCCGGGGTCACTGGCAAAGCTGGGTCTTCTGGAAGAAGAAGCCTGCGATTACCAGCATAACGAGGCAGATGCCTGATGAACATATTGCTTTCTGTTTTTTTACCTCTCCCAGATGAAAAACCCCTTCGCAATACCCCCCTGAATCTGCCCGACGGCACCACCGTCGGGCAGGTCATGGATCAGTTTGGCGTGTCAGACCATCGCGTCTGGCTGTATGTGGTGAACCACAGGGAAATCCGAAAACGGGAGGATACGCTTGATGAAGGTGATCATCTGATGGTGTTTCCACCCATGGAGGGTGGTTGAAGGGTTGTTTTGAACCGACAGTTTAGCTGTATGGTTTATAGGGTAAGTACTCACCAAGAATACGGTTTCACAGCCGGCCGGTTTGCCGACATGTGCGGCAGGCAGGAAGATTTTTGGTAAAGGAGGAGCCCTATGAAACCATTCACCAAAGAAGAATTGCGGGAACTGATGGAAATGGGCGAGGAGCCCAGTGTATCGTTTTTCCTCCCCACAAATCCGGTAAGCACCGAATCGCAGCAAAACCGGATCAAACTGAAAAACCTCCTTCGTCAGGCAGAAGATCAGCTGAAAGAGAACGGGTATCGTCCGTCGGATATTGAAAAATTGTTACAGCCGGTGGATACCCTGCTGAATGAAAGCCTTTTCTGGAGTCATCAGCAGGAGGGACTGGCAGCCTTTGTCAATCGCAGGCTTTTCCGGTATTATCGCCTTCCCCATGCCTTTGAAGAGCTGGCGGAAGCCGGGCGTCAGTTTCATTTAAAACCCCTGCTGCCTTTGCTGACACAGGATTTTCAATTTTACCTTCTCACATTAAGCCAGAATCAAATCGGCCTGTTCCAGTGTTCCAGCACCCATATTTATCCCCTTGATCTGGACGGGATTCCTGAAAGTCTGGATGAAGCCATGCGATATGATCAGGCGGAAAAACAGCTTCAGTTCAGCACCCGAACTCCTCAGTCCGGCGGCGGCGAAATGCGGGCTGCTGCTTTCCATGGGCAGGGAATCGGTATGGAGAATACAAAAAAAGACCTGTTGCAGTTTTTCCATAAGGTGGATGCCGGTATTCAGCAAAAAATGAACACCCCCGGTGCCCCCTTGATGTTGGCTGGTGTGGATTATCTTTTTCCCATTTATCGGGAAGCCAACACCTATCCCCATCTGATGGAGAACGGCATCGCCGGCAATCCGGAAGAGCTGACGCCGCAACAGCTCCACCAACAAGCCCTTGAACTGGTGGCACCTCTGCTGAAAGAAGCCCAGTTGAAGGGGCTGGCCCAGTATGCTGAACTGGATGGCACAGGCCGCACCGCCCGTGAAACCGGTGATATCGTGGCCGCTGCACAACATGGCCGCGTTGAAACCCTTTTTGTGGCCAAAGGTGCCCAGCAGTGGGGAGCCTATTCACCTGAAACCCAAGAAGTTGTTTTGGTGGATGCGCCCAGCCCTGATCACGAAGATCTGCTAAACACGGCAGCCCTTCAGGCTTATCTCAACGGCGGCACCGTTTTTCTGCTGTCTCCGGATGAGATGCCTTCAGACAGCCATTTAGCGGCCATTTACCGCTACTGATACCACTCCCGTCAATGCAACGGGAGTTCCTGTCATTGATGAACATCCTCATAAGAAGCGCCCGGGAAATTTCCCGGGCGCTTCAAGTTATTTTGCTTACCTCCGCTATTTGCGTTTCATCAATAGCTTATAAAGAACAAATCCTGCCAGTAACAGCTGAAGCACCGTAATGACAAATATCACATTGATGTTCCTCTGGGACTGAGCGGCCTTCTCCACATCGTCAATGTAAAGACCTGTTCCAATAATCCACTCCCATGGCTCAAAATACTTAATATAAGAAATTTTCGATTCCATTCTGTCAGCTTCATCATAGTACTGCCACTGATAACGGGTAAAGCCTTCCTGTCTGCTCTCTGCAATGGTAACAAAATTTTCAAAAAGATCCAGAAACTCACCGGTTGCTTCACCCTCCAGATCCACTCTTTCAAGATCCGGGCGAAAAGGATGCACCACCAACGTGGGTGTTTTGTCATTGATCCAGTAATAGTCTTTTCCCTCCGGACCAAACCGCAGGTCGCGAATCAGCGAGGTAGCCTGCCCCTGGGCCTGACTTCGGGTTAATTTACCGTCCATTTCCATAGAATGAAAATGAGAAAGAATGGAAATTCCCAAATTGGTCAGATCTTCAATCTGGCTTTCTTTTTCACTGATCATGCTGCGTTTAAGCAATGGGGCTGAGTAAAAAGTGTTAAACAGAATAAACAGTATCAACGGTATCACTATTGGGTATAGCCAGGTGGTGAGCTTCAATCGTTCTGTCATCGCCATTCCTCCCGTGGGTCAGGCAAAACCTGTGACCGGTTTTCGTTATCAATACCCGACACCATGGGATTTAATCGACTTCTTTTCAGTTGTCACTTAACATTTTTCGCCACTTATCAGTTGTTACTGTTGTTACTGTTGTTACTGTTGTTACTGTTGCTACTGTTGTTACTGTTGCTACTGTTGTTACTGTTGCTACTGTTGTTACTGTTGCTGCTGTTGCTGCTGTTGTTACTGTTGCTATTGCTGTCTGATCCCTGGCTACCGCTGGTGTTCTCCTGGTTATTGGGCACACCTTGGGAGTTTCCCGGATTCTCGTCAAAAACCGGATGGGTTTGATCCGGTTTTTCTTCGGTTTTATTGCCTTTGCCCGGATTTTCATCAAACACTGGATGTTCCTTCTCTGGCTGTGGATCATTTACCGTACCCCGGCCGGGATGTTCATCAAAAACCGGATGATTTTGATTTCCATCAGTCTGCGGTTCTTCCTCTTCAACCGGCGGCTTACCTACTTGGGGCGTCTCTGGTTTTTCAGTTTGTCCATTGCCCTGCCCCGGGTGTTCTTCAAAGACAGGATGTTCTTTTTCTGCTGATATGTCGTCGTCTGCCTGATCCTCTTTTTTCGGTTTCGCAGGTTCAGCCGGTTCTGCTGGTCGTTTTGCAGGCTGATTGCCCTGACCCGGGTGTTCTTCAAAGACCGGATGGATATCACCCTTGTTTTCCTGCTGTGTTGTTCCCGGATGGGTGTCAAACACAGGATGTTCCTTTTCTCCTGCTCCACCGTTATTCTCAGTTTTCTCCTGCTGACCGCCTGGGTGCGACTCAAAAACAGGATGCTGTCTTTCTGTGGAAGCAGGTGACAGCATCTCTTCCGGACGCTTATGGCGAAGCAGTTCCTTCACCATTTCGGGTACAGGAGGTTCGCCATGACCATATTTGACGTTGTTGTCACTGTTTTCAATTTGATGCATTTCCCAATAGGCTTCCCGCAGGACAACTTGATTCAGAGAAATTCCCTCCTGTTTTGCCAGTGCCACCTGCTGGGGAGTGCCTTTAAATGCCAAGAGTTCCAACGTCAGTTGCCGACTTTCAATTTGTTCAGTCAGGCGGTTTTCCATCAGCATCAGCAGCCGGTCCACAGCTTCTGCCGCTTCGTCTCCAGAGCTCATAGTTGCCAGGGAAAGCACCAGATAATGCATTTCATCCCCGTTCAAATAGCCCTGGTCTTCCAATCGTTCCAGGAGAAAGGTCATCGCATCTTCCGCCGGCTGGTTTTTCATAGATTTCAACTGCAGGGTAGCTGCATCATCATTAAGCGCTGTTGCTGCAATAACTTTTCCATCTGCCGCTAATGTGATCTCGAGGCTGGGGTTCACGTCAATGGATACCAGATATGCCACTGGCTCCGGTCGAACCCACCAGAGAAAGCTGCTCATACCGATCAGCATGAAGATGGCCGCAGCAATGGCTGCAGGCACGAACGCCGAAAAACGTTTCTTTCGCCGGCTGGTTTTTTCTGCAGCCGGCATTCTGGTAAACTCAATTTCAGTTCCGGCAAAAACCGAATCCGTCGTATGGGGGATTTCAATGAAGTCGCAGGAACTGGTCATCACAACTAACGTGTGCTGACGCACTTCGATGACACACCCTTTTTCTTTCATTTTGATCCCTCCTCCACCGATCGAATGTACGTTTTCATTGTTTCCAGGTCGCTGTCAAGAATCATCATGACCGCGAGAATAAACTGCTTGCTCCGGTCCACCGTTTTTTTAGTCACACCGTACTCTTGCTGCAAACGTTTAAGCGGCATGCGTCCACTTTTCAGAGCTGCTTCCCTTAGATCTTGCTGTTCATATAGGAAACGGGCGATTCGAATGGCATTCCGTCTTGTATCTTCATGTTTTGGGGCGTTTTCCACCAAATTATCCAGTGTCAATCCCACCTGAGCCAGTCGTTTAACCAACTGTTGCATCTCTTCCTGAATGGAAAGCGTTTCTTCTGGAGGCGGACGCCACAGGACACGCACCTGCCCGGCAGCAGCTCCCTCAATGCCTTCATCTCCAAGCGCCGTAAAGGGCATCTCATTCACAGCACCTTTGTTTTTTCTGAGGTGATCAATGGCGCGGTTACGAATCACCGTTGCCGCAAAGGGCAAAAAACTGCCCCGTTCCAGCTGGTAGTGGTCGATGGCTTCATTAAAAGCCATTAAGCCAATTGAAAAGACATCATCGTTTTCTTCTTCGATGTAACGCCCCAATTGTTGGCTTAGATTTTTTTTGATGAAAGGAGCATATTCCCGAATCAGCATATTCCGCTCAGATTCACTGCCGGACTGAGCGGATATCACCCGCTTTTCCAGTTTTTTGCCAAATGGAATGTGCTTCAGAAGCGATGGCACGCTGCCACCTCCTCGCAAATTAAATACGAAACTGGGTTTCATTTTAGGGTACTAAATTGCTGACTGATGATGATTGTTATATTCTATCATACCCATCTATCTTTTCCATTCATTCTTAAACCTTTTTTAATTGCACTTATTCTCTGTTCACAACATCATATCATGACATCGCATGCCTTCTCTGTTAAGCAGCGTTAAACAACTTTAAGAACACTTTTCACACAGGGAATGGGTAAAGGTTTATTTTCCAACGCTGCATATGTTTTGCCGAATGGTTTCGGGGTAACATATTATTAGTTTCCAACCCTGTCCATTCCAAGGTTTGAGGAGATGTCTTGATGGTTCACCAGGAAAACAGATTAACCTCCCGCTCAGATTCAGTGCTTATCATCAGGACACTGGGTCGGTTTAGTGTTCAAAAAAACGGATGCACACTCACTGCAGAGTCTCGCAGTTCAAAAAAAATCTGGACACTTTTTAAATACCTGCTCACTTTTCGGAACAAAAGCCTATTGCCCGAAACCATCGCTGATCACCTGTGGCCCGACCAGAACTACAGCAATCCCCGCAACCTGCTGCGCACCCAGTCTCACCGGCTTCGCAAAATGCTGGGAGAGCACAACGACAGTTCCGGCCCCATTGCATATCAAAATGGCTGCTATTTCTGGAATGAAACACCGTCTTGCCTGATAGATATCCTGCAGTTTGAATCATTGTCCAAAGAAGCCCGTTCCATCAGTAACACAGCTCCCCGCGAAGCAGTTGAATGCTTCCGCGAAGCTTTGGATTATTATCTTGGAGATTATTTGCCTGAATGTGCTGAGGAGGAGTGGGTGATTCCTCCCCGCATTCATTATCGGCGGTTATTTATCGAGAATGTGTTGAGTCTGTGTCACCTCCTCACCCAATACCAGCAATATACACAGGTGCTGGAAACCGCTGAGAAAGCCATTTCTTTAGAGCCCTGTGAAGAATCATTTCACCTGGTGCTGCTGAACACTTTACTGCGTCTGAACCACCGGCGAGAAGCGCTGGCACATTATCAGTATGTGACCACCTATCTGTATCGGGAGTTGGGAGTGTCTCCCAGCAATGCCCTGAAGCAAATATACCGTCAGCTGCACAACAGCGATTCCTCATTCGAAATACCAATAGCCATTGATTCCTCCGACAATCTTCACCACCCCTCTGATCAGGCTTATTTATGTGCTCCTGATGTTTTTCGTTCACTGGCAGAAATTGAAGCACGCCGTAACCAGCGGGATAACCGGCCTTTTTACATCTGCTTTTTTTCATTAGCGTATGACGATTCCACCAGGCATGATCGGCTCGATCTCCCTCATCGAGGCCATGAGCGGTTGCAGTTGTTTCTGATGTCCAATCTGCGTCAGGGCGATGTCCTCACCCGATGGTCAGAGGCTTCCTATGCAGTGCTTTTCAACTGCCTGGCAGAAACCGGTTTGCCCCAGGTGATTGAACGCCTCTTGCTTCGCTACAACGACGCGCCTTTAATACCTCGTTCACGTTTGTCCGCTTCCATCACCGAATCATTGGATGCGTTGCCACGATAAAATAAATATTCCTTCATATCCTTCGCAATATCCTTCACACTTTTCCCACTTAGCCAGGCACTGTCGATGACAGCGCCTGGCATTTTTACGCGTTCTCTTGAATCCAGTGACGCATGAATCTCATGAAACAGCCATGAAATGCCCACGAAGCAACTATGAAACCACTCTGATGCATTGGTGAAAAATTCCTGTATGTTCCATGAACGGTGTTGCAGGTTATGATGTAAATGGAATCATCATGTGCGGTCATCAACTGCCAGAGAGGGAGGAACAGCCGATGCATCCGCCAATACGTCCCGAAGATGGTCAATCCATTCCCGGTGGAACACACTTTTTAATCCGTATTCAGTATCAGCAGAATAACAGTTGGCAGGGGACGATTCAATGGCTGGACAACAGAAAAATCATCCCTTTTCGTAGTACCCTTGAAATGATCCTCCTGATGGAAGAAGCTTTGGTGTTACATGCCGGCAAAGATCAGCAACAATCGCAGTTTCGACACTGGAACAGAGAGACGGAAATCGGCTGACCCCCATTCCATCCATGAGTTTGAGCGCCTCGTTATTTTTCGAAAGGAGCCATTACCATGACCATGAAGCGGCGACCAAAAAAAACATTAAGCCTGTTGCTCGTTTTCTGGTTGGTGTCATTACTGACCGTTGGGTCACTGTTGACCACCTTTGCCACTGAAAATACCTTTGAAGCTGATGCCACACATGCGGCTCAGATTCCAGCCACAACACCGGCAGTCATCTCCTCCGTAACTGTCGACGAAACAGCTGCCGGAGCGTTGCAGCCAGAATTATTGATGGCGGCCTCCAGTTCAGGAATTCTCCCCTTACTGCCCCAAACCGGAAATCTTCCTCCTGCTGTTTTCTACCTGCTTGGATTGGGGCTGGCCGGCATTGGAATGGCCGCCCGAAAAAGCAAAACACAAAAGAAAACCCATCAAACATAATGAAGTACCCCTAAATACAAGCACCACCCATACGTAAGCACTTTTCGTTCACATGATCGTCAGCGTCATGCGGTCTGTCACATTGCCTCTAATCACTGTATTTATTTGAGAACAGCAAAGAAGCCTGCCCCGGGAGAGTTGGGACAGGCTTCTTTTTATGGAAAGAAAATCGGAAAGGCTATGTGATTATTGACATTCAATTGAAATGCGTCCATGCAATCCTACACTTCACTGGTTTTAGTAAAAGCCGTGCTATCCTTGAACATCTTTACAGGTGTCTTGCTCTGTCGGTAGGCAGCATCCATGGTGGTATCCATCGTCTGCCATTCGCCTTCCACCAGTATTTCGTTCCATGCATGATACACATCAATTCCCGGGGCGTACCCCTTTGCCATTCTGGCAGGCACACCCACACTCCGCATCATGGCTGCAAAGAGAGAGGCATAATCGTAGCAGATGCCGCTGCCTGCTGATAAAGTAGCGTCGATATCTGGTTGATAGCCACTGGTGACCGTAGCTGCCTTGGCGTCATCATATCGGATATTTTCAACAATATAATCGTAGATGGCTGTCACTTTTTCCATGTCTGTGGTTAATCCGGCAGTCAAGACTGCTGCTTTCTGAATGGCTTGCATGTTTTGATCCCATCGAATTTCCTGAACAGAACTGAGGAAACGGGCTGTCGGATCAACAATGGCCACTTCAATGGTTTCGGTTTTGATGGGGCGGTACTGGTTACCACTCACATGTTCAAGGATGGAAACTTTGTACTGTCCGTCACCTAAAAGCAGCGGTATGGTTTCTTCTGTTCTTGTTGCCGAAAGATCAAAAACAGACCGCTCACCGCCTTTTTCAAGCATGATTTTGGTGGCAGTATGTCCTGGCACCTGGTATTGAACCGATAAAAGTCCGGTCTCCAGTGAACGGGTATCAAGTGAAGCCACTTCCATCGCACTGGCTGATCCCATACTGGCAATAACCAAAACCATCAATAACATCACCATAAACCGGCTTTTTTTCATAAAAAAGACTCCCTTTCGGTAGCTGGCTGCCATTTTACAGGCCCTTTAGCTTTGCGTCCTCCAGTTTCCTGAAGTTTGCCTTTATCGGTGGAAAGCGGTTTTGGGGTAAATAAAAAAACTTCTTCTTCGGTAGCTGGCTGCCATTTTACAGGCCCTTTAGCTTTGCGTCCTCCGGTTTCCCAAAGTTTGCCTTTATCGGTAAAAAGTTTCGCTTCCTACCTGCTCGTTCAAATGTACGAGCTGATACTGATATTATATCATCAAATATATTTTTGTAAACCTTTTTTCCTGAATTTAATGGTCTTTATTTCCCTTTTTTTCAGTTTTATGTAAACCATTCATTTCCAGTCCGTGCTGGCTGCCTTCTGCTTTGATTGATTCACATTCGTGACTCTGGGCCATGATTGAAAATTCCTGGCATTTCTAGTATGATAGGATCATCTGTTATATTTACGTACCTTTGAATGTCATTGGCGTCCATTCTGCCTGTTACATTCGTTTTGACATATCGGCAGCTTCTTTGCCTGTGACAAACACCTGATGTTAATCCTTCCCGATTTTTCATTTTTTTAGGTCTCAGGTCCTCTTTTTTGATTTTTTTTATCAACATTCGACATGAAATCCAAAATATCGGGTAATTTAGAGACAGAGAGGACAGAAAGAAGGTGGCACCCATGAATCATGCAGTAACTGACGAACCGACAGCGAAGGATCAGTCTGTGATCACCATAAAGACTCTGGGTTGTTTTGATGTGGAAAAAAACCGTCAGTCTCTGGTAGAAGCTTCCCCAGGGTCCAGGAAGCTGTGGGAACTTTTCAAGTTTATGCTGACCCACCGACAACGTTCCTTCACACCCGAGGCATTGCTGGATGGTTTGTGGGCATCAGAAGATTATAATGATCCCCGAAGCACCCTTCGCCGCCAGATGCATCGGCTTCGCCAAATTCTTGAAGAGAATGAAAACAGCCAGGCTTCCTATATGAGCATTGTCTACGTCAACGGCTACTATCGATGGAATCCGGAGGTTGATGCCCGGGTGGACGTGGATATTTTTGAATCTTCCGTTCAGCTGGGAGAAGCTTTGCAGCATGAACATCCAGAAAAAGCATTGTTGCATTATCAGAAGGCCCTTTCAATGTACCATGGTGATTACTTGCCGGAATGTACCGATCAACAATGGGTTTTTCCGGTACGCAGTCACTATCGCCGCCAATATTTGAAAGCTGTGTTGTCGTCCACAGGTTTGTTGATGGAACTTGGTCAGTTTGCCGAAGTACTTCGAATTTGCGAGAAGGCCATTGAGTTGGATGTCTACGAGGAAGAATTTCATCTTCGCCTGATGGAATCGTTGTTGCAACTGGGAGAACGCAAACAGGCACTTACTCATTATGAATACATCACCGGTTTCTATTATCAGGAACTTGGCCTCAAACCCACACCTGCTCTGAAGTCGCTGTATAAGCGCATGCTCTCAACACAGCCCACCCTTGATTCCATGGATGCCCTTCATGCTGATCTGGATGGGATTGATCCCCTTGAAAATGCCTATTTTTGTAATCCTGATGTGTTTAGATCCATCTACGAGCTGGAGCGCCGCCGCAGCGAACGCAGTGGTGCCCAGGCAATGGTGGGTATGGTTACCATGAGTCACCCCTCATCTGCTTCTCACGGCAAACAGCAACAGCGCATGCAGGCACTGCAGCAACACCTGCTGCACCAGCTTCGAAAAGGCGATACTATTACCCGTTGGAATGATTCTCAGTTTCTGGTGCTTCTTCCCGGTCTTAATACCGAAACCATGGAGGCGGTATTGCAACGCGTCATCCAAAAATTCCCCCGGGAAACTCCGGATGACTTGACCCGTATTAAGACTCACTGTCATCTGATTTTGCCGCCGGCGCAGCTACCCCCGGGTGGCTTTGCTGCTGCATCCCCTTCTTCCTTTGCCGATTAAACCTTCCTGTTTCCAGCCATAATATTCAGTCCTCAAACAGCAACAGCAGGCTTCAAAAGCCTGCTGTTGCTGTTGTTTGATCGTTTTCTTCCTCTTCAGACTCCACCATGACACCGTGTATGATCAGCCGATGGGATGCCACGTAGATGGGGTCGCAGGTAATCAGCGTGACCACTTTATCCCGGCTGTTCCGGTTTAACACCGATAAGTCAGTGGGTTCCACCACTTTTATTTCATAAACCCGGTACACATAGGTTTCTTCAGGCGTTGTTATATGAATGGTATCGCCCAGTTTCACCTCATTCAGCCGATTGAAAAAACGCCCGTAGGTATGACTTCGGTGAGCTGCAATGGCAGCATTGCCAATACTGCCAATGGGTGAAGTGCCGTCCAGCAATGCTGCTGCCGTTTTAAGATTATGATCACTGGCTCCCTGTACCACCGGCATCTTTGCATCAATTGCAGGGATTTCCAAACTTCCCAGCAGCGCGCCTTCTTCCGCCGGTCTTATTTCCTCCGGTGATGCCTCAAAGCCCTGTTCTTCCTCGTCATAGGCCGTGAACATCTCCTGCAGTTCCTGATATGCTTCCACCGTTTCCCGTTCCAGTTCCATCTGAGTCAGTTGCTCCTCCAGTTCAGCCATCAGTCTGGCTTCTTCCCGCTGTTCAATATAACGATTGACTGCCGGATAAAGCGCGATCACCAGCCCGGCAATGATCAAAATAGTGGAAAACTTGCGCATGGCCATCCCTCCCCGATTTGACAAATTCGATAAACGCAATGTGTGGCGTTAATGACTCTAAATGTGCTGCCAGATCAGTTTTTCCAACTTGCGACGAAAAAGGAGAGATCAGTTTCATCTCTCCTTTATTGTATACCCATTCTCCTTGTTGTCTATCTTTTCCGGCCATTCACTAATTATTTATATCCATTTTTTTGGAAACTGCAATGCTGCTACGCTTCGATATTCTTTCGGAAAAGAAAACCTGCTGCCGCCAGCAATATGCCTGCAATATAGTAGAAGACAGGATTCCCTTCGCCAGTCTGTGGAAGCACCGGAACTCCCAGGGGAATCATTTCATCCAGTACAATCACTTCATCTGGATCAGACTGGGGAACCACCGGGGCTGCCAAAGGAATCACAGGATCGTCAAGTGTCACAGTTTCTGTCAAAACAACCACTGGGTCGTCAGGATCATCTGCCGGTTCGTCAGGATCATCTGCCGGGTCATCAGGGTCATCAACGGGATCTTCGGGATCTTCGGGATCTTCGGGATCTTCAGGATCTTCAGGATCTTCAGGATCTTCAGGATCTTCAGGATCTTCAGGATCTTCAGGATCTTCAGGATCTTCAGGATCTTCAGGATCTTCGGGATCTTCGGGAATCAATCGATTGATGATAATAATCGTCATGTCTTCCATCCCTGGATTGATAAAGAAGATGATTCCCTCATCAACACCGTCATCTTCACCAAGCAACCAGATACTTTCACCAATCTGGTAACCCACAAGCTGGTAACCATCAGGCACATTTATTTCTTCAAGGATATATGCTCCGAAATCCAATCCTTCCACCGTGACATCATTGAGTTGGCTCAGGTCATCAAATAGTTTTGGAAACCCGTCTTCGTCTTCCAGTTCTTCTTCCACTTCTTCAAGAATGGATACCAGATCCATTTCTGTCAGCCTGACTTCAAATTCGAATACCTGTTCATCGCTTTCAACGACATTGTCATTTTCATCGATCACTCTTTTTTCAACAATCACTGTCGGCGGTTCCTCTTCGCAGGGTGTTTCAGGCAGCACCACCCGTGCACTGTGGAGACGCTGAGCACTTTCAAAGGCTTCACCATGATGTGGCGGTATTTCCACCAGACCCGGTTCCCATTCGCCTTCCACCAGTCGATAGGTGTACAGATCGATTTGAACAGGTTCGCAGTCACGAGGGGTCTGCACCTGTAGAACAATGGTTTCAGGTCCTTCAAAGAGATGATGATCGTCATCGAACCAGCTTTGCACCTCATAAGGTTCACCATTGGGTTGCACGTCGGTTCCCGGCGGGTACTGGTAACTGGTAAGATGGAATCCAATGCAGTAACCCTCATTGACGGTGATTTCCACACGATTGTTGTCCAGCCACGTCACTGTAAAATACTGGTTGCTGTAAGGCTGGTTAAGCTGTATGCTTTCAATGTAGATGACGGCATCCAGAGGAACCATGATGCAATCGGGTTCAACGTAATTTTCAAGGCATACATGGCTGAGTACCAGTTTGGCACCACCACTGCCCGCTGGAACAACCAAAAATGCGTCCACCAGCACGTCGTGATCCGGTGTGCCCACAAAGAAGTGTTGTACGTTACCGTTTCCCACGGGCTGTCCGGCAACCATTTTGGTGCCGGCATTCTGGAAAGTTGCTTCCAGCATCAGAGGTCCTTCATCCACCTGAAGCTGATTGGCCACGAAATGCCATACCACCGGATCTGTCAGTCCACCGCAATCAGACTCATTCTCAAATTCAGTGCTGGATGCATTTCTGTGAGGACTGTGGAGCTCAACGCGAATTTCTTCCAGAACCACTTGCTGAAAACCGCCCAGGGGAACAGGAACTTCGTCGATATTTTCAGTTTCTTCCTCTTCTTCCCCGGTATCACCAGTGGTTTCATCTGCGGTTTCTCCCCCAGTGTCATGATTGGCAGTTTCTTCTTCGTTTGCATCTTCGTTTACGCCATCATCAGCAGATTCTTCATCAGTGACCTCTTCTTCCTCATCCACTGATGATCCTTCCTGAATGGTGTCATCACCGACATCAGACTCATTTGCTTCTGTCGATTCGCCGGAGTTGTCCGGTTCTCCCACAGATGCTTCGCCATCTTCATTATCCGGCGCATTGCTCTCATCGTCAGCCATTTCATTTGATTCTTCAGCCGCGGTTTCCTCCGGCACCGAATCAGCAAATACCATGCCCACTCCCATACTGGGAATAAATCCATAAAAGGCTACCAGTATAACGACGATCCATACGAATAATTGCTTGGCGCCTTTTTTTCTGATATTTTCTCTGCTTCTCATCCGACTCACTCCTTTCGCAGGTCACAAGATGTGTTCACGCTTCTCCTAATGTTTTCAGTCACCAGAACCCCTGAATCACTTCTTCTATTTTTCACCTTTATATCGACCCCCTTGACGCCAGCCGTTTTTTGAAAATAAAAAAACTGCCGAAAATAATCTCGGCAGCCGGACGATCATGACACCTGAATATCGGTGTGTTAGACTCTTGACTTTGCGTCCCATTCTTTCGAATGGTTTGCCTTTTTCTGTGATAATAATTATCATTATCTTTAATTCAATAATACCTCCCTCCCATGAATCTAAACAGCATTTTGCATGAAATAGCTGATTTTTCCTTCTGTTTTCAATATTTAGGACGTTTGTCATTTTTTCGTCTGCAACCTCTATCTTTCATCTTTTTCTTGCACAACTTGCCTGATGGCTGGCGAATGTGCCGCATTAAGCGGTGATTCATGCTTCTTCAGATATATTTCCTTTCAGACATCGCATATTCCGCCAAATACAGCTGCTGCTAAGCAGCAATAAAAAAGCACGGGAATGCGCACACATGAAAAAGGGCTACTGGCGCTGTGCCCGTAACCCAATTGCTGCCTAAGCCCGCTCCTCTGAGAGACTTAAAAATGGAGTTCGGCTGGCCCATTAAAGGTCAGCCATCTACCCGATTGCTTACACGAACAATACTACTGCAATTTGTGCAGCAAACCACAATGGTGAATACCTGCGTATGTTTTGGTTATAGCTAAATGGGATATTGTTTTTTGCGTTTTGCCATTGTGACCCACTTTACTTCCGTGAGCTCTTGTATCGAGTGTGCACCGCCTTCTCTGCCCTGACCACTTTCTTTCGTTCCGCCAAATGGACATGCTGCATCTGCATCCACAGAGCTGCCATTTACATGAACCATACCTGCATCAATGTTTTCAGCAAGGAATAACGCTTTTTCATAATCATTGGTAATCAGGCCTGCGGAAAGCCCATATTGAGTATCATTTGCGACTTCCAAGGCTTCCTGTACATCATTGACAGGAATAATTGAAGCAACAGGACCAAATGTTTCGTCATAGTATATCTTCATATCCTTTGTTATATTTGCAAGAAGCGTAGGTTTAAACAGTCGCCCTTCATATGTGCCGCCTGTGAGAAGTTTTGCTCCTTTTGCCAAAGCATCCTGAACTTGATCATTAATTGCATTGACTTGTTTGTCACTAATGATTGGCCCAATAAAAGTTGATGGGATATTTGGATCGCCAACCGTTAATGAAGAAGCCAGCTCAACCAGTTTCTTGGTAAACTCTTCCACAATAGGCTTCTCCACAATGATCCGGTCTGCCGACATACAGATCTCTCCCTGGTGAAGATAGGCGCTGAATGCCGCAACTTTAACAGCATAATCAATATCTGCATCAGCAAGAACAACAAGCGGGTTCTTACCGCCCATTTCGAGATAGTATTCCTTCAAATTGGATGCAGCTCTTTGAGCCACATGCCTTCCTGTTTTGGTTTCACCGGTAATGGCAACAAAAGAACATCGCTTATCGTCAATAAGTGCATCCCCTAAAACGCTTCCCGGCCCTGTAATGACGTTGAGCACACCCGCAGGAATATCTGCTTTTTCGAAAACCTCTGCAATTTTCAAACCGATTACAGGAGTTTCACTAGCGGGCTTCAAGACAATCGTATTACCCGTTGCAAGACCGTATGCAACTTTATACATAGACAAAATCAGCGGGAAATTCCATGGTGAAATACATACAATGGTTCCTCTTGGCTTTCGAAAGCTCATGGACAGTGACGTTGGATCAGTATGGTATGTTTCACCTTTCACACTTTTAGCATCTCCGGCCGCTGTATTAAGCAAATCGACTGTTTGCGAAATCTCGAACATTGCTTTTCCAAAAGAACTCCCACCTTCATTAATCAAAACCTCTGCAATATCCATCTGGCTCTCTTCCATAATGCGTGCAGCTTTTAACAATATCTTAGCGCGTTCTGCAGCTGGTGTGGCTGCCCATGCTTTGCGAGCTTCGAAAGCTGCACCCATGACGACATCAACATCTTGAACTCCTGCTTTTGGAATTTTTGCATACACTTCATTGTTAAATGGGTTTAGATCATCAAATGTTTCTCCTGATATAGAGGGAACCCATTTACCGCCAATAAACATCTTGTACTCTTTCATCACATTCATCCCTTTCGTTTTATAATTTTATTAAAACAGTTCATTCATTTATAGATTAAAAAAATCCAAAAATAACTTTTCAACATCTTCGTAGGCTGCAGGTCTGGCATTGGTATTGATCACACCGTCACCAAGTGCTCTTTCAACAAGATCAGGTATCATCTCTTTCGTTACTTGAACATCATCCAGATGTTTTGGAACGCCAACATCCTCACATAACTTCTCAACCATCTCAAGGGCTTTTTGAGCTGCCTCTTCGACTGGCATGTTATTGATATCAGCTCCCATAGCTTGCGCAATATCAGCAAATTTCTGTAAACGTACAGGCATATTGAATTTCATTATTAGAGGCAACAGTACTGCATTAGCTAAACCGTGGGGCGTTCCAAAAAAAGCACTGAGCTGATGTGCCAAAGCATGGCATGCTCCTAAACCATTAAGACTAAATGATGTTCCAGCCATCATAGAAGCTGTCGCCATCTCTTCTCTGGCTTTTAAATTGTTCGGCTCATTAACTGCTGTTCTCAATGTCCTACTAATCATTCTCACTCCATGTAGCGCTAAAGCATCGGCCGGAGGGAATTCTACAATTGAAGTATACGCCTCAATGCAATGTGTCAATGCATCAATTCCTGTGAATGCTGTAAGATTTGCCGGCATTGAAACTGTTAACTCAGGGTCAATGATTGCCACATCCGGTATTAGCAAAGGACTTAACACGCCAAATTTCGTTTGTTTCTTGGTGTCTGTGATAACACCAACATATGTTACTTCCGTACCACTTCCTGATGTTGTGGGAATGGCAATTAATGGCAGCAACTTAGGCGTTATTTTCATTATTCCACCAATGGCTATATCGTAGTCATTCACTGTCCCGCCATGAGTGTAAACGACATTTGCTGTTTTACCTGTATCAATTGGGCTTCCTCCACCAATACACACGATCACTTCCGGAGTTTCTTCCTTCATAACAGCTACAGCATTATGAACCATTTCTTCGGTAGGATTAGGTCCAATTTCACAAAACAAACTAACAACCAAACCCTGTTTTTTTAAGTCGGTCATCGTATCCTTTACTACAGGAAAATCTTTCATGACAGTATCTGTAATGACAAGAACTCTGCTTTTCTTCATTTCTTTAATGATTTCACCCAGCTCTTGTAATGATCCTGCTCCAGTAACAACCCTTTTAGGCCAACAAACGAACGAATTAGCTGCCATTTAATTTTCCTCCTTTTTCTACACCCTGTTACTGTGGACATAAAAGATAAGCATTACTCAGCTGCTTCAATGCTCATTTCATCAGGCTTAGCAATTTTACTCATAACAAATACTGTTATAGGAACAAATATTGTGCCGTAAGCTGTGCCAATCAGAAAGAAAACAGCCCCGTACAACCAGTTATAATTAGTTGGGTCACCAGGATCTTTTAAAGCAAACCAGATGCCATAAGTTCCAAGTGTCATTGCTACTGCATTAAAGTAGGTTTTTTCTAAAACAACTACATGAAGGAGTGCAAGTAGGTATGTAACCGCTAATGCACATATTCCGAATGCAACCAACGCACTCACACCATTACTCATTAAAATATCAAGCAATCCAAAGAAAAGCATTCCATACAACGGCCCGACGGCTGCACTGCAAAGCATGTTGGGCAAAGTCTTAAAACTTCCTTGCTGAGCAACAACTAATCCAAGCCCTGCAAATGCACACCACAGCAAACTAAACAACGGAGACATGTTTTGAGGATTAGCGGGATCAAAACCGAATACTGCAGCCCAGATGATACAAAAGATCGAGATAAATACTGTGACGACTGTAGCTAAAACAAAAAGAAATTTTTTGTTCATTTTTTTCCTCCTCATCAATTTTTTGTCAATACTTGTCCTTTCCATTTCTAGTCCCGGAACAGATCTGCCAGCCTTATGGTCCTGCTAAACGACTCAAGCTGCCGGATGTCAATGAATGTATAGTGTCTATAATTATCATATAGTATTAAGTATCTTACGTCTTTGTATACCAACACGAAAAAACGGACTATTAATTGTATTTTCATACAATTCGCAATCCGCCGAAAATTAAACCTGTACATTGGTGGGTTGAGTCCGTATAATGGTGTCAAAAGACAATGAGCCAAAAACTCATATCCTCAGTTAGCGTATACGTGACAAGCAAATACCATACCGAGGAGGATGAATCATGGCTCAGTTCAAAACTACCTAACTTAAGGGCATTTGCACACACTTTTTACTGGTGATGGACGTTAACAGGAATTAGCCAAACTCTTGGAATCGTTTAACCACGGGCTGCTGGTCCGGTTCAAGGAGCAAATTGGCGCAGATTCCAGTCCTTAGAAAATAGAAGGTTGAAGGAAGTGCGCCTGGTCACCTCTGATAGCCATAAATGATTGGTACAAGCCCTCCATCAACACTTTCAAGATGCCGGATGACAACGTTGTCATACCCGCTTTTCCAGAAACATGCTGGATCATACCCCAAAAACCTTGCAATCAACAATGAAGGAAGACCTGCGGGAGCTTTACGAAACAGCTGACCTGGAAAGCACCATGAAAATCTGCCACCCGGTTCATGGTCACCCGCTTGATGTAAAAAGCGAAAAATGGGAAACCGGACTTTTTACTCCACGGTCCTTTCAGCAGGCTTTCGAAGGCATCAATCGCAGGCATGTATGCTGCTTCACATAGATTAGAGGCGCCGCCGGGGAAATGACACACGATGTTGAACTTGACAGTTAAAACGCCGGTATCGATATCATTAATGTCTTTGCATAACAATGAAGGGGGCAAAGCATGTGTCTGAAGAACATACTAACCCACTCGATAATCAAAATAATTTTTCAACAGAGGACGAACATTTGAGCTATTACTCCATCAAGCTTTTGGATTCCTTAGCTGAAAGAAAAGGTCTCCAACACATCGTTGATCTTGGATATGAAATGTTGGGTAATCCCTTTCATGTAGTGGACTTAAGCTGGAAGCGTCTTGCTTATACAAAAAACTGTATTGCTGATGATGATCGCTTATGGCAAGAGTTTGATGCCACAGGCTATTTGTCAGTTAAAAGCGTAACGCATTACTTAAGTGTGAGTTTTACTCAAAAGCTGATCAACAGTCCTACTCCATTTTTTTGGGATGACGGCTACACGAAATATGGTCGACTCATGAGCAGAATCTCAATTGGAAACAAAGCGATCGCTGCCATTGGAGTATTGGATAAAAACAGGCCTTTCAAAGAAAGCGATATCAAGATTGCATCGATCATTTCTGATGCATTATCTGCAGAAATGCAGAAAAATAAGTTTATCCATTTTACAAAAGGACTCTTGTATGAAGATTTCATTAAAGATTTGCTTGACAAAAAAATTGCCAATAGTAATGTCATGGAAGAAAGGAAAAATTATCTTCATCTTAACTTAAAGAAACACATTTATGTCCTTACTGCTGATGTAAGCGAGTTTGACAGCACACGTATTTCACTCTCATTTATTCAAGGTATGCTGGAGAGAATCATAGGCGAAAGCAAATCCATTATTTATAATGATCACATTGTCATTGTTGTAAGTTATAACCAGGAAAAAGATTTTCGAAAGTGCTATGAGGAGAAGACAAAAGAGTTATTAAAAGATAATAAAATCCGTATTGGAATAAGTCGTCCGTTCACCAACCTTGAACACATTCATCCTTTTTATTTGCAGTCCCTTGAAGCTTTATTTCTTGGTGTTCGCATGAAAAGCGACAATATTTATATACCATACGATGACTATGCCATTTATCACATCTTAAAAACGTGTTCAAAGCAAGATGATTTGCTGGAATTTTGCAATCCATCCTTACTTGCTCTTATTCGTTATGATCTTGAATATGATACAGATTACACCAAAAGCCTGTATGTTTATACTATAAGTTCAAAAAGCATTACTTCATCTGCTAATACTCTGAAAATGCATCGAAATACCATGATTTACCGCATTAGAAAAATTGCCGAAATAATGAAAATGGATCTATCGGACTACGAAACGTTTCTTCATATCCAATTATCATTTATGGTGTTAAAGTACGACAATAAATATGTGCATCTATTTACTTGACTTTTATTTGGTAACCCGAGAATACATTAAGCGGCAGTGAGAAATACAAAAAAGTAATTGACAGCCCAAACCTTAACAATGCCTATTAAGTGAGTGAATTGCATACTTCACCTTTTTGCCAAATCAAAAGAGAATAGAGTAGAAAACTGATTTCAATGGGTGGCCTTTACGTGTCGCCCATTTATTTTCAGCCTCCCCTCATCAAACCGTACGTGAGGTTTTCCCTCATACGGCTTTCCTATCCTCTTCGTCAAGTGCAATGACGGCTGTAAATGATACTCTGAAAGTGAGCCAGAAATAGCTGCACTGCTACCTCTAAATCGGACAGTAGAACTGAACCACATCAGTTATAGTGTCAGAAAGAGGTGAAATGGATGGGACCACACCCTACTCAGGCCGAAAGAGATGAAATCTTGAAACTCCATTTTGAAAAAGGATACTCTACCAGGTTATTAGCTCGCAAGACAGGATTTTCGAGATCAGAAATTCTTAATTGGATTCGAGACTACCATAAAAACAGTCAGGTCACTGATATTACAGCTAAGAAAAGTCAGCTCAAGAAGGCTTCTGAAGCAAAGAGGATCCTTCCGAAAACGCGAATACGTCTACGATGAGTACTATGACTGTTACCTGTGTCCACGAGATAAGATCCTCTCCTATCGCACCACCAACCGGGAAGGGTACAGGGAATACCATTCCAATCCAGCCAACTGTAGAACCTGCCCTCATCTGGACCAGTGTAACGAAAGCAGTGACGATACCAAACGGCTCATGCGTCATGTATGGCAAGATTACCTGGATGAAGCGGAACACCTGCGGCACATGACCCAGAACAAAACCATCTACGAAAGACGCAAGGAAACCATCGAACGAGTCTTTGCGGACATGAAAGAAAAGCATGGCATGCGGTGGACAACCCTTAGAGGCATGAAACGGGTAGCCACTGAAGAAATGCTTGTGGCGGCTGCCATGAACCTGAAAAAACTGGCACCTGGAAGTGGCGTAGGGAGTTGACGGGCCCTGGGCCGTCTTCTTTCAAACGCTTTGTGGCTTTCCTACGCAAAATGCTGGCTCCCATTCAGGGAAACCAGCATTTTGTCTTCGGTCTGAGCATTCAAAAGAATGCTAATCCTCATCTTTCTTGTTTTGAAATCTGTTTATTATAATCGTCGTTACTGCTATAACGATAGCAACACCGGCCGTTATAAATAACATTGGTGCTGCCATTTCATCAATCCGACTAGAATTACTGAAACTTGCATTTTTTACAAGAACCAAAATGGCTACAGAAACCATGACCGCAAGACCCATAGTAAGAAACACTTTTAAAAAAGGCTTTTCTTTTTCGGATGACGGTCCAACATAGGCGTTAGCTGATATTAGCCTTACAACATAGATTCCTGAGAAAATCGTTAAAACTATCATTACATTCGCTGGATAGCTCACCCATCTAAACCCAAACCCATGAAGACCTACATCAAGCATCAACATATATAAAAGCATAAGGAATGTCTGGTTTCCAATTTTATTCTTTCTTTGAACCTGCATTTCGTCTAATCCTTTTTTATTCATTTTGATCATCCTCCCAAAAAATATCATTTAGAGTCTTATCCAGTACTCTACAGATCGATACACATAAATTTATCGTTGGATTGTAATCACCGTTCTCAATAGCATTAATAGTTTGCCTTGTTACACCTACTGCATCAGCAACATCCTTTTGTGACATATCTTTTGCCGCTCGTGCAGACTTCAACCTTAAATTTTTACTCAATGTATCACCCCGAATCTTAGTACTAAAACCACAAGAGTTCTTCTACATGTAAAGTATCATTTATTTGATTATATGTCAAGTTTATTTTACTATATGTCTTTTATACTATATACCAATTCCTTTTCGTCTTCTTTGGCATTTCGCACCTTTTGGACATGGAAAAAGCCCTCGTGGTTTTCCTGAACTTCCGAGATAATTAACTCTCAAGGTACATTTCGAAGAAAGTAAAGCCTCAAAAAGGCGGCCATCAAGGAGAATCCCTTCAAGTCGGGTCCACTGATTTAAGCAGTAAGTGATGGCTTTTCCCAGAGGTGATTTGGGGAGGGCGGGCGTTTGTTTTCTTTCAGCCGCGCCAAGAAAGCCTCTGTCACAGGCCTTGACTGTTCCAGGTGGGCAGTGTAGCGTTCCTGAGGAGAAAGGTCTTTTAACTCACTTTCCAGCTCAAAGAGCCGGTTGCAGAAGGCCAGCCCTTCTGCAGACCTGGTGTGGGAGAGAGGTTCCTTCTCCTTGGTGAGTACCTTCAGGGCATTGGTGAACATACGCTGGGCATGGACCCAGCAGCCGATGACTCTCACCCCGGAAATCTGATTGTAGCCCTGATACCCATCGGTGTGCAGATACCCCTTGAAGCCTTTCAGGAAGGCTGCCGGGTGTTTGCTGGCCCGGGTGGTCTGGTGGAACATCTGTATGACCGGTGGCGTAATGCCAAATGTAGGACTTGTTGGCAGCGGCGCGGCCTTCTTCCCGTAGGACCTGGAGTTCTATCTCATCATTATAGAAACGTTTCTATAATGATGATTATCGAAACCACCGTTTTATCGAAACCAGCCCGCAGCAAACTATGTAAAATGAACTGCGAACCGTTAATTTGTTTCGATAATCATAATACCTTAGAATTGAGATAATCGAAAAATCTCAAATCTGGAGGTATTAAACATGGAACGACAAACGATCAATCAATTAGCACAAGGAGTCTTAGCTGAGTTAGTAAAAATGCACTACGCGGAGATTAGCATCACACATTTTAGACAGGCTTTTAACAGGATTGAAAGGTACGCCACAAAAAACGGCGAGACTTTCATCTCTGATAGTCTGACTAAAAGGTATCTGTTTGACAACCACGGATGGGACATTGATTACCAGAGCAAACCAACGGCGCATGTCACCAGTCAATTACGGGTGATTAGGGTATTACAGTTTTACGAGGAATTCGGTAGTATACCAAGCAGGATATGCGGTACCAAAGAAATACCGACTTGCTTTAAGCATTGTTATGACATGTACATTTCTGAATGCGTTGACCGAGGCTTATCAAACAAAACAATCACCACCAGATCCGATGACATTTATGATTTTCTTGTATTTGCCCATGACAAAGGCTTTTCAAGCATCACTGAAGTAGAAAAGGGATTCCTTGATAAGTACCTTCTGAAACGTAACGCTCAAGCCCCGGGAGCGATACCTCGGATTTTATCATCACTCCGCTGCTTTTTTCGCTGTATGTTTTCAAACGGTGTGATTGCAATTGATTTATCGTTCTTCATCCCATCTGGATCAAGGTATCCGACAAAAACTGTACAAAAACTATGGACTGGTGAAGAGGTCAAAGATCTTCTCGGGTTTGTTAACAGATCAGACTCCATTGGCAAACGCGATTATGCGCTCATGCTGCTTGTACTCAGATATGGAATGCGTACAGGAGACATCCTAAACCTTAGATTAACGGATATCAATTGGCAGAATATGATCATCCAATTTCGCCAAGAGAAAACATCAGTCCCGAATGCGCTGCCCATTTTGGATGATGTCGGTTGGGCATTAGCAGACTGGTTAACCAACGCAAGACCCAAGCAAGCAACCACAAATCACGTTTTCATACTCCTTACGGCTCCATATTGCGGCTTGAAGAATTTAAGGAATGTGTTTAATAGACACATGGCAGCTGCGGGTATATCAAACTCCGGATACGGAAAATCCGGACCGCACTCACTAAGACATGCCCTTGCTTCTAATATGCTAGCAGAGCGTGTGCCCCTTCCCGTGATTTCATCAGTTCTCGGCCATACTTCTTCGGCATCAACAATGGTGTACCTGCATAGTGACGTCGAGGGGCTGAGACAGTGCGCACTTGACATCGAGGAGGGCGAATCATGAATCGCTTTCCTGTTTTCAAAAGCCAGCTTGGATACTTGCTTGAACAATATGTCGAATACAGAAGGATGCGCGGGTACAAATCTCAAAGCGGCGAAGATGATATCTGCCAATTTGACTCTTATGCGGCAGCCTCACCGATAACGGCAAACATTCTCACAAAGGAATTGGTTGAAGCCTACATCGCCAGACGTCCCGGCGAGAAACGGACAACGCAAACCCACAGAATTTCTACCGTACGGTGTTTTGGTAAATATCTTGTTCGCTGCGGCATAGACGCATATATTCTCCCCAATGGTGTACTTCCCATTGCCAAGTATGACTTCATACCTCATGTGTTGAGTACGGGTGAAGTGGTGCGTCTAATAAATGTGGCTGATTCGTTACCCTATCGGGCAAACTATCCAAGACGTCACATCGTGATGCCAATGATGTTCAGATTAATTTATGGCTGTGGTTTGCGGGTGTCCGAGGCATGTAGTTTGCAGATCAACGATGTAGACTTGCAAACTGGCGTCCTGCTTGTGCGTGCAGCTAAATTCAATAAAGATCGATATGTTCCCATGGCTCAAATCCTTCTTCAAAGATGTCAGCGATATTTTGCCAAAACAATTCTGACCGGCAATATTAAATCACCATTTTTACCGTCACCCTCAGGAGGGTTTTACAACAGGAGCACCGTGGGATACACTTTTCGCCAATGCCTTGCAATTGCTGGAATACCACATTTCGATGACGGTCCGACCGTTCATTCTTTGCGCCACTCTTTCGCTGTACACAACTTGGTAAGATGGGGCACCGAAGGTAAGGATATCGACACATTACTGCCATATTTATCTGCATACTTGGGCCATGAGAATTTGCTTGGTACCGAGCGTTATCTAAGAATGACAACGGAAATGTTTCCGGCGTTAAGGGAGAAAATCAGCACAGGATGCTCATGGCTGATACCGGAGGTGGCTCACCATGAGGACTAAAAGTATACCGACTGATTTTGCCAAATGTGTCACTCGATTTCTCACAATTCACTTGCCAGGTGAAAGGAATCTGAGTCCGCAAACCATTAAATCATACAGCTTTGCTTTGAAAATGTACATTGGGTACCTTGATTCTTCTGCTGGGATTAAGCCTGAGCGAATAGAGCTAAAGGATATATTGGCAGGCAGCATCATGGGATTTCTGGCATCAATGGGTGAATCCAGCCCAAAAACTCACAACCAGCGTCTTTCAGCGCTCAAAACCTTTGTTCGTTATGCAATGCTGGAATACCCAATCTTCATACTTGACGGGCAACGTATACTTGCCATTCCATCGAAACGGAGTTCTGAAAACGAGATCATCTATTTGGAGAAAGACGCAATGAAAGCTTTATTGGCGACTCCCGATCAAAAGAACGTCCGTGGCAGGCGGGATCTTGCGATAATGGCTTTGCTTTACGACACTGGGGCTCGGGTTCAAGAGCTGATAAATCTAAAGGTCAAAAATATGCGGCTTGTGAAGCCGGAGACAGTAACATTGTTCGGTAAAAGAAGAAAAATGCGAACAATCCCAATCATGCCTGAGACAGCAAGAATCTTGGAGGTATATATGCGTGACCGGGGATTTCTGGAACAATCTGCTTGTGGAGACCTTTATTTATTCAATTCTATGAACAGGGCACAGTTTACAAGGCCGGGGATATCAAAGATTCTCAAGCGTCATTTTCTCATAGCAAAACAAGCTAATTCATCAGTCCCATTTCCTAATGATATCCACCCTCATGCTTTTCGGGCCAGCAAAGCCATTCATCTTCTTGAGTCCGGCGTCAACATCATCGCAATTCGGGATTTTCTTGGGCACACAAGCGTCTCAACTACTCAGGTTTACCTGAGAGTAAACAGCCAAGCTAAAAGAGAGGCAATCGTTCAGGCTTACCCTTCCTTGGCGGAATCAGTCCCTGCTTGGCAGGAAAATTGTGATCTGATGAAATTATTGAATCAAATGTGCTCGTAAGATCCACTCTGGATTATCGAAACAAATTAACGGTTCGCAGTTCATTTTACATAGTTTGCTGCGGGCTGGTTTCGATAAAACGGTGGTTTCGATAATCATCGGCATGGAGGACGACCTTTGCCAGCAGCTCCCGGTGCAGCTCTTGATAAAGGGAGTCCAGTCAGTCATGGGCACCCCGAATCATCCAGTTGGCCATGGTCTGGCGGGAGATGTCCCAGCCAAAATGTCGAAGCTGCTGTTCCTGGCGGTACAGGCGTAATCCTTCCCTGTACTTCCGGTTTATGACAAAGACCATGAAGGAGGGGGAGACGAAACTGCCTGGCAGTACCGGCGCCGGCATGGGAGCGGTGATAACGGGAGTGGTGATGCCCTCCTGTTCACAGGCCCGGCAGATGTATACATGGCGCACATGTTCCACCACTTTCACCTGGGCAGGAATGATTCCGGCACTTCCTTTGTTTTCTTTGACTCTGAGCCATACGCTCTTCAGAATGTCGGGCCGGTAGATTTTGTCGTACAATGCATGGAATTTTCGCTCGGGGTTTGCCTTTGCACATTGGTATAGTGTCGTCGAGAAGCGTTCCGCTTTTTTTCAACACGGCATTAGTCATTTTTCTGACATTCATGTGCTAGTTCGCTCCTTTCCAAGCCTTGAGTGATAGCAGAGATCCTGCCCTCCATCCGGTTATGTTGTCCGGATGTTCTTCGGTACTATGTTCCCCTCTGACTCCCTTCCGTCAAGTTCCCATTTCGGTTCCCCTTATAAGGTTCCTCTTTACGGCCGTCAGGTCATGACGGGGAGGGTCTCCCCAGTTCCGCTCATTACTTTCCCAGCATTTCGTTTCCCTTACTCCGGGAGATTCTTTGGTCCTGACTTCCAAGTTCATGGCACCGTCCATGGCCATCACCTATGCACAAGAGGTTCGGCTTCTCCTTGTCCTTTCTCTCGGTTTCTTTTAACGAAGCGGCAGAATTCACTTCATGTTACAACCTGCTGGTTTGCTTGCCCGATTTTCATCGGTACTTTTTCACAGGGCTTCAACCTTAGGATTTCTCCACCAGTTGCCTGTCAGCTACTGAGCATCTTGGCATTTACTCAGACTGGACTTTCACCAGTTAGCAATTAACGGCTTGCTGAGCACGCGTCTACGACAAGCGCAGTTTTGCCTGCGAAGCAGACGCCCGGCTGGAAATAGAGAAGCTTACCAAAGACCTTCTGAAACTGAAGTTTCATACAGTGCAGTTTGACGTTGCTCTCGTCCAGAAACGAAAACCTGACCGACCGTCTCCCCAAAAGGAACCAGCGACTGTGTATCACCTGCACCCCACCATCGCCGAAGATGAACAGGTCATCAGCGCTTACCTTATCTGGGAATGCACCTTTGTGCTGGTCAGTAATGACACCAGCCTCACAGCAGCATAACTGTTATTGGAATACAAAACCCAAAGCCAGACAGAGAAAAAGTTTCAGCAACTGAAATCTCCACAGTTTGTCAATGCCATCTACCTGGACAGTCCGCCCCGTATTGAAGCTTTTGCATACCTGGTGCGTATGGTCAATCTGACAATTTAAATCATGATTATTTTGTACTCTTGGTTATTTTCTCTGTTTTTCTCACTCATTCCTCCCCTTGCCGCTCTGGATATATCTCTAATGGTTTCGGCTGATGACTTCACCATCGAAAATATGGTATACTTTTAACATTGATGCAGCGATTCCCACTGATTAGAAAAGGAGTGAATGTGAATGCAATGTTGTGGAGGACAGGGACCGCAGGCCCCAAATGAAATCACTTCCAATTTTGACCTGAACCTGCTGGCCCCCGTGCTGAAAAAGTACGGTCAGAAGCCCGGCAGCCTCATTACAATTCTTCAGAAGGCTCAGGAGATCTACGGCTATCTGCCCATGGATGTATTGGATTACATCGCGGCACAAACCGGTATTAAACCACCCAATGTCTATGGAGTGGCCACTTTCTATACCCAGTTTCGCCTTAACCCGGTGGGTGAATACCTGATCATGCTCTGCATGGGAACGGCCTGTCATGTAAATGGTGCCGGTGCCATTGAAGATGCCATTTGTGATGAACTGAAAATTCAGGACGGCGAAACCACCGCCGACAATCTCTTTACATTGAACAATGTTGCCTGTTTAGGATGTTGCAGTTTATCACCTGTCATGATGATCAATGGTGAAACTTACGCCAAACTGACCCCGGAGAAAACTCGCAAAATTCTCAGGGATCTGCGCAAGCAGCATCAGCAGCAGGAAAAGGAGGCGACCTCATGAGAATCGTTGTGGGACAAGGCAGCTGCGGCATTGCCGCCGGTGCCGGAAAAGTCAGTGTTGCATTCCAGGAGGCACTCTCCCAGACAGATGCCCCTGTTTCCCTGGAGCTTACAGGCTGCTGTGGCACCTGTTACCTGGAGCCTGTGGTGGATGTTTATGACAGCCATCATGAAAAAACCACCTTTGTGTTGGTAACCCCTGAAATGGTGGATGAAATCATCGATTTTACCCTTACCGGCAAACAGCCGGCAGCAGGTCATCTCATGAGCGAAGAAGACCTGACCGCTCAGGCAAAACAAAAAAAAGTGGCCCTGCGCAATGCCGGGTCCATTAATCCGGAAGACATCAATGATTACCTGGCTATTGACGGTTACAAGGCCATTGAAAAAGCGCTAAAAACCATGACGCCGGTTCAGGTGATTGAGGAGATCAAAATTTCCGGTCTCCGCGGCCGGGGAGGGGCTGGATTTCCTACCTGGTTTAAGTGGAATGCCGCTTATCAGCAAAAGGAAACCCCCAAATACATGGTCTGTAATGCCGACGAAGGTGACCCGGGAGCTTTCATGGATCGAAGCATTCTGGAAGGTGATCCCCATGGAGTCATTGAAGGTATGATGATTGGCGGTTACGCAATGGGTGCCAGTGAAGGCATTTTCTATGTGCGGGCTGAGTATCCCCTGGCCATCAAGCGCCTTGAAAAGGCTATTGAGCAAGCCAGAGAAAAGGGCCTCCTGGGGAAAAATATCATGGACTCAGGTTTTGATTTTGATCTCTGGATCAAAGCTGGTGCCGGTGCTTTTGTCTGTGGTGAAGAAACCGCCCTCATCGCTTCCCTTGAAGGGGAACGAGGCATGCCCCGGCTGAAGCCGCCTTTCCCGGCTCAAAAAGGATTCTGGCAAAAACCAACCAATATCAATAACGTGGAAACCCTGGCCAATGTTCCCTGGATTTTCCGCAACGGCGGTGCCGCTTTTGCCGCCATGGGCACTGAAAAAAGTAAGGGTACCAAAGTGTTCGCCCTGACAGGCAAGATTAAAAAAGGCGGTCTGGTGGAAATTCCCATGGGCCTGACTCTCCGGGAAGTCATCTACGACATTGGCGGTGGCATCCTTGATGATAAAGGCTTTAAAGCCGTTCAGATGGGCGGCCCCTCTGGCGGATGTATTCCGGCCCATCTGCTGGACACACCAGTGGACTATGAGTCCATCACTCAGACAGGAGCCATTATGGGCTCCGGCGGAATGGTTGTCATGGACGAAACCACCTGTATGGTGGAAATGGCCCGTTTCTTCCTGGACTTCACCCGAAAAGAATCCTGTGGCAAATGCATCCACTGCCGCATGGGGACCAAACGCATGCTGGAAATTCTTACCCGCATTACGGAAGGCAAGGGTAAGGACGGCGACATTGAGCTCTTGGAAGAGTTGTGTGAACGAGTAAAGGAAGGCTCTCTTTGTGCTTTGGGCGGCACTGCTCCCAATCCGGTGCTGACCACACTGAAATACTTCCGCCACGAATACGAGGCGCACATCCACGATCGCAAGTGCCCTTCTCACCAGTGTAAGCAGCTGCTCACCTACACCATTTCAGAAACTGCCTGTAAAAAGTGTGGGATCTGTGCAAAGAACTGCCCCACCGATGCCATCACCGGCAGCAAGACTGAAGTGTATGTTATTGACCAGGCGCTGTGTATTCAGTGCGGCAAGTGTAAAACCGTCTGCCCCTTCAAGGCAGTGGACGTGGACTAAAGAAAGAGGGGTGAAAACATGTCTGAACTGAGACTAAATATAAATGGAAAAGAAGTCACCGGCCGCCGCGGCCAAACCATTTTGGAAGTGGCCCGGGAAAATGACATCAGCATTCCCACACTCTGCTATGACGACCGCATGAAAATATATGGTTCCTGCGGCCTCTGTGTGGTGGAAGCGGAAGGGATTCCCAAACTGCTGCGGGCCTGTGCCACTGAAATCAGCCCGGATATGGTGATCAAAACCAATACCGAAAAGCTGAAAGCCAACCGAAAAATTGCGCTTGAACTGCTGTTGTCCGACCATACCGGCGATTGCCGCCCTCCCTGTGTGCTGGCCTGTCCCGGCAAAACCGACTGTCAGGGCTATGTGGGGCTCATCGCCAACGGCGAACACAAGGAGTCTCTGAAGCTTATTAAAGAACAGCTGCCTTTGCCTGCTTCCATTGGCCGGGTGTGTCCTCATCCTTGTGAGGACGAATGCCGCCGGCAACTGAAGGATGAACCCATTGCCATCGCCTGGCACAAGCGGTTTGTGGCAGATCTGGATCTTCAGGACCCTGAAGTGTTCATGCCGGAACTCAAACCGGCCACCGGCAAAAGCGTCGCCATTGTGGGCGGCGGCCCCGGCGGCTTATCCACCGCCTATTATCTGCTCACCCAGGGTCATGCCGTCACCATTTACGACATGATGCCGGAAATGGGGGGTATGTTAAAATACGGAATTCCTCAGTACCGCCTGCCCAAGGAAGTACTGAATCAGGAAATTGCCGTGATTGAAAAAATGGGTGCCCGCATGGTGAATAACGTACGGGTGGGAGAACACATCACCCTGGATTACCTGCGCAGTCATTTTGACGCTGTATATCTTTCCATCGGATGCTGGGAGAGTTCTCCCATGCGCTGCCCCGGCGAAGAGCTGGAGGGCGTCATGGGTGGTATTCATTTTCTCCGCAATGTGGTGGAAAACCGGCCTACCCACATCGGACAACGGGTGGCTGTGGTGGGCGGCGGCAACACCGCCATGGACGCCTGTCGAACTGCCATCAGGCTGGGAGCCAAAGAAGTGATCAATCTCTATCGCCGCACCCGGGAGGAGATGCCCGCTGAAGAAATCGAAATTGTGGAAGCTGAAGAAGAAGGCGTTACCTTCAAGTTTCTGGTGAGTCCCATTGAAGTACTGGGTGAAAATGGCAAAGCCACCGCTATCCGACTTCAGAAAATGGAGCTGGGAGAGCCGGATGCCAGCGGCCGGCGACGTCCGGTACCCGTTGAAGGTGCCGAAGAGATCCTGGAAGTTGACTCCATCATCGTGGCCATCGGTCAGTATGTCAATCTGGATGGATTCGAAGAGATCGACAAAACCAAATACAGCACCATTTCCGTTGACCCAAAAACCTTCTCCACCAGCCTTCCCGGTGTCTTTGCCGGGGGCGATGCCATCAATGATAACCTGAAAATTGCCATTCAGGCCATTGGCGATGGCAAAAATGCCTATAAAATCATCGACGGTTACCTCAATGGAGTGGATATCACCTACAAAGCACCGTATCTGGTCACCCGGGATGATGTGACTGCCGAAGAGTTTGAAGACCGCCCCACCGCCAAGCGCTCCCATATGGGGCACCTCTCTGCGGAAGAGCGACGTGACAACTTTAAAGAGGTGGTGCACGGTTTCACCCCTGAAGAGGCCATTGCCGATGCGAAGCGCTGCCTGGAATGCGGTTGCCATGATTATTTTGAGTGTAAGCTCATTGATTATTCCAATCAGTATGAGGTGGAACCGGAACGACTGGCGGGAGAAATGCATCACCGCACCGTCGAAGATTCCCATCCCTTTATTCACCGCAACCCGGACAAGTGCATTCTTTGCGGTCTGTGCGTCCGTGTCTGTCATGAAGTCATGGATGTCACCGCCCTCGGGCTGGTGGACCGGGGCTTTGATGCGGTGGTGAAACCCGCCATGGACCGCCCGCTGAAAGAAAGCGACTGTATTTCCTGCGGCCAGTGTGTTTCTGTATGCCCCACCGGTGCATTGCAGGAAAAACTGCTGCTGGAAAAATCTGTTCCAGTGGAGACACATACCACTGACACCCTCTGCAGTTACTGTAGTGTGGGCTGCCAGACCCGCCTGGAAACCAAAGGCGGCATGGTGGTGCGCTCCCTGCCCATCAGCGGCAATCCGGTGGATGGCGGCCTCCTCTGTGTGAAAGGTCGTTTTGGTTACGATCTGGCACAACGCCAGGAGCGTCTTACCACTCCCCTTATCCGTAAAAACGGCCGTTTAGAGGAAGCCACCTGGGAAGAAGCCCTGCTGCTGGTGGCCAAAAAAGCCCAGGGATTCGCCTTCCAGGAAGGCTCTGACTCGGTGGGAATCGCTGTTTCAGACACATGGACCAACGAAGACCTGTTCGCTGTGAAACGCTTTGCCGAAGATGTGATGAAAACACCTCACCTGTTCTCTCTCAACAACACCGCCGCCGGCATCGGTGACGTGCTGGGATTGGATGCTTCCCCCAACACACTGACCGAGTTGCTGCGCACAGAAGTCATTCTCCTGGTGGGTTCTGCTGTGATGCGTGACCACGCCATTGCCGGACTCAAAATCAAGGAAGCCGTTCAGGAGAACGGTGCCAAACTGATTACCATCAACCCCTGCGCCACCAAGGCTGATGAATGGGCAACCCTGACCATCCAGCCTGAAAACCAGGTAACCTTCCTCAAAGAAATGGCGGCTGCCCTGTTGGAGTCCGGCAAATCACCCGCCAAAGCTGACGGGTTGGAAGCACTGAAGGCCAGCTTGGCCGGCCTCACCATCAGTGACGCTGCCAGAGAAGCTGCTGCTCTTTACGGTAATGCCAAAACAGGTATGATTGTCTTTGATCAAAAGGCACTCTCACCGGAAGCCGCTCAAATGCTGGCTAACCTGGCGGTCATTTCAGGCCATATCGGCAAACCCCGCCGGGGCCTGATTCAGCTGAAACCAGGCAGTAACAGCCAGGCACTCAGCCTCATGAACATCACCGGTGATGCCCGCAACCTTGAATCCCTGCTGGCTGAGAAGACTCTCAAAGCCTTGCTTGTCTTTGGAGAGGATTATCCCCAGGAATCACTGAAATCGCTGGAGTTCCTGGCAGTGATGGACACCCATCTCACCCCCACCGCCCAAATGGCTCAGGTGGTACTGCCGGCGGCATCCTTTGCTGAATCACAGGGTACCTACACCAGCCTGGAACGGCGCATTCAACCCCTGGCTCAGGCTCTCAAACCCCTGGCAGGTCTGGAAAACTGGCAGGTCATTGCCCGGCTGGCGGCTGTTCTGCGGATGCCTTTGGGGTATGAATCCATGGCCGATGTGGCCCGGGATCTTGGCACCACTCAGGACGGTTATGATCAGGTGCACCAGCTGCAGGCATCTGATGCTTACTGGCCTCTGGGACAGAACCCGATGCTCTACGACAGCGGCTTTGCCTTCGAAGACGGCCTGGCCCGTCTGGCCGTGGTGGCAGATGCCCCCCTCTTTGTGGACTCGCCTTCCACGCGTTACGTGAATCGCCGTTTCTCAGATTATCTGGCTCAGGAAGGTCTGGATCGCTGCTGAGTTTCAACTTTAGCCAGCTGCCGCCTTTCTGATCATTAACCAACCAAAAACCGCCTCCATCTTTCAATGGGGCGGTCTGTCTGTCAAAAAAATGAATTGCCGCCTCCATCTTTCGACGGAGGCGGCTTTTTTAGATGTCTTTCGAACTGGCAACTCGATGCAGCAACGCTGTCGTCTCTTCCGGCGTCATCAGCTTTTCTTCGATCCCTTCGGCAATGAAACGGATCTCTTCATTGCCCTGGCCTCGGGGCAGCATAAAAGAAATCTGCTGGTGCCGGTTTTTCTTATCACCTTTCATCGCTGCCACCAGCTCATCCGGCATCCACTCCGGTATCGTGGCCAGTACCGGCAGGCGTTCCACCAACACCTTCATTTCATTGTACTGCTCCGGCAGCAGCCAGCGAAGCTCCCTGGCCATTTTCAGTTCCAGCAGCATGCCTTCCCGCAGGGCGGCTCCGTGGGTGATGCGGTAAGCCATGAGCTTTTCGATGGCGTGACCCGCAGTGTGGCCCACATTCAGCACTTTCCGCAACCCTGCCTCCCGTTCATCAGCGGTGACAATCGCCGCCTTGCTTTGAAGGCATTTGGCAATGAGGGTTGTCATTACCCGGGGATCTCTGGCGGCAATCTTCTCCCAATGAAAGACCAGCCACTCCCGGAGAGATGGCCCTTCGATGAGGCCATATTTCACCACCTCACTGCAACCGCTCCAAAATTCAGCTTCTGGAAGGGTTTTCAGAAACAGTGGATCAATCCAAACCCCTGATGGCGGATAAAAGCTGCCTGCCAGGTTTTTTCCCGCCCGAAGGTTCACCCCGGTTTTGCCTCCCACACTGCTGTCCACTTGGGCCAGTAACGTGGTGGGAATTTGAAGCCAGGAAATTCCCCGCATGTAAATGGCAGCACAAAAGCCGGTGATGTCACCCACCACACCGCCGCCCAGAGCCATCAATCCGTCTTCACGGGTTATTCCGGCAGCGGCCAGCGCCTCCAGCACTATTGCCGCCTGTTCCATGGTTTTGGAAGATTCGCCGGCAGGAAGGGTGATCACGGTGACCACCGCTGTCGACAAATGAGATATTAGCTGGGAATAACAGGCACCCACCTTTTCATCAGTAATAACCGCCCATCGCCGTTGCTGCAAGAAACCCTGCATTTCATCATTCAGAAGGGATGTGACACATCCCTCCCCAATATGAATGTCATAGCTGCCGGTGCCAGTGGTTACCTGGATGGTTTCCAGCATCGTTTCATCTCCTCAAAGGAATCTCGTCCAAAGGTTTCCAGAAAAGCCTGGGCCACCACAAAGAGAGTCACCAGTTCTGCCACCACTGCCGCCGCCGGAACGGCACAGGTGTCACTGCGCTCCTTCACCGCTTCAAAGGGTTCTTTGGTGCGCATGTCGATGGTTTGCAGCGGCTGCATCAACGTTGGGATTGGCTTCACCCCGCAACGCACCACCAGTTCTTCGCCATTGCTCATGCCGCCCTCAATGCCGCCGGCATGGTTGGTTTTTCGATGGATGCCCCGGTCTTTGTCATGATAAATTTCATCATGAACCTGGGACCCTGGCCGCCGGGCTGTTTCAAAACCGTCGCCGATTTCCACGCCCTTGACTGCCTGAATGCTCATGAGAGCATAGGCCAGTCGGGCATCCAGCTTCCGGTCCCATTGCACATGACTGCCCAACCCCACCGGAAGGCCTTTGACCCGCACCTCCACCACGCCTCCCAGAGAATCGCCCTGTGCTTTGGCCTGGTCAATGGCAGCCATCATTTTCGTCGCTGCTGACTCATCGATGCAGCGTACGGGAGAGTTTTCAGCACCCGTCAGGCTTTCAAATGTAAGGGGTTGATGCTGGATGGCAGCCGATCCAATGGAAACCACATGGCAGGCCGCCTCAATACCAAAGGGTTGCAGCATCTGACGGGTGATACTGCCCACCGCCACCCTGGCGGCAGTTTCCCGGGCACTGCTCCGCTCCAGAATGGGGCGCATGTCATCAAATCCGTATTTCAGGGCACCAGGAAGATCCGCATGGCCCGGCCGGGGATGCACCACCTGTCGGTAGGTCACATCTCCCTGGAAGGGGTCCATTCCTTGCTGCCAGTTTTGATAATCCCGGTTTTCGATGGTAAAAGCCAGGGGACTCGCCAGTGTCACCCCCCCACGAAGGCCTGATAACACGTGAATCCGGTCTTGTTCAATGGCCATACGGCCGCCTCTGCCGTACCCCTGCTGTCGCCGTGCCAGATCTTCGTCAATGCCTTCCCGATTGACGGGCATTCCCGCCGGTAAACCTTCCAGAATACCCACCAGTGCTTGCCCGTGGGATTCTCCTGCTGTCAGATACCGCAGCATGTTTTCACCTTCCTGTCATCTTATGATAAATGTTGCTCCCGCAGAAACCACTTGTAAAACTGTCTTGACATGCATTAATCCATCCCATATGACATGAAGAAGCATCTTGGTATTGACTTCCCTGTCTTCAGGCTGAAATACTTAGTCTTCCCCCAGCACCCGCTGAGCCCTTGGAAATGAGCCAAAAATGATAAACGTGCGGGTCAGCAGCCGAAGTTTTTCAAGAATAGCACCGATGGCAGGTTCTTGCTGATGCCCTTCAAAGTCGATGAAAAACACATATTGTCCCAGTTCCATTTTAGCAGGTCTAGACTCAATGCGTGTCAGATTCACATTGGCTTCGGCAAAAATTTTTAAAATTTCATATAAGTTCCCAGCCGTGTCCCGGTGAAAAGAAAAAGCAATGGCCGTTTTATCATTTCCCGTAGGCTGAGGTGTGCCGGTTCCCAGCAACACAAAGCGGGTTTGGTTGAACCGGTTGTCCTGAATGTTGCCCCTCACTGGTTTCAGCCCATGGTGCAGTCCGGCCCAGCGGCTGGCGATGGCTGCCGTGCCGTTACCGGCTTCTTTGGCCAACAGGCAGGCTGTTGAAGTGCTTTCGCAGGGCACCAGCTTGACACCGGGATAATGGGTGCGGAAAAAATGACGGCACTGTTCAATGGCCTGGGGGTGGGAATAGGCTGTATTCATGGCTGCCTCATCTTTTTCTGCCATAAACAGATGATGGCAGACGGTATAAATCACCTCCGCCTGGATGGCACCGTGTTGCAACGTGAGGAGGCTGTCCATCACGGCAGTCACCGCACCTTCGGTGGAGTTTTCAACAGGAAGCAGCCCCGCGGCAATGGCACCCGTATCCACCTTTTCAATGATTTCAGAGAAAGTATCGCAGGCTTCCGGTGTCATTTCCGGAAAACCTTCCGTTAAAGCCAGATAACTGTAAGAGCCCTGGGGGCCCAAATACCCACAGATCATCGGTTCACCACCAGTTGCTTCAATGTCTGCTCGAAGCCGGGGAAAGAGACCGCCATGCACTCCGGTTGCTGAATGTGTACCGGCGATTCTGCCATAAGACCAGCCACAGCCATGGCCATGGCAATGCGGTGGTCACCGTGGCTTTCCACCGTCCCACCCTGAATTCGCTGAGGCCCCTGAATCACCATGCCGTCTTCAAGGGTTTCCACCTGAACTCCCACCCGGGATAGCTCCTGGGCCATGGCGCTGATCCGATCTGTTTCCTTCACCCGCAGTTCCCGGGCACCGGTGATGCGGGTTTCTCCCTGGGCGCAGGCGGCTGCCACGGCAATCACAGGGATTTCGTCGATGAGACTTGGCACCAGTTCTTCTCCAATCTCAATGCCCTTCAAGGTGCTTCCGGCAATGATGATATCGCCAATGGGTTCCCCGCCGGCTTCCCGCTGGTTGAGAATTTCAATGGATGCCCCCATTTGCTGAAGCACGGTGATGATTCCCGCGCGGGTCGGATTAAGTCCCACGCCCTCCAGGGTTAATCTGGAACCGGGAAGGCAGGCCGCTGCCACCATGAGGAATGCGGCTGAGGAAATATCTCCCGGCACCTCCACCCGGGTACCCTTTAATTGAGAGGGGCGGATACTGCGCACAAGACCTTCAGAACGAACATCAGCCCCAAAAGCCTGGAGCATCCGTTCTGTATGATCCCGGCTGGCCCGGGGTTCAGTGACGCTGGTGACTCCTTCAGCATAAAGACCGGCCAGGAGCACTGCCGATTTCACCTGGGCACTGGCCACCGGCATGGCGTAATCGATGGCTTTCAAACCGCCTCCTCGAATCACCAGAGGTGCCTTGCGACCGCCTTCACGCCCGTCAATAACAGCACCCATTTGGCGCAAGGGCACAGAAATTCGGTCCATGGGGCGGCTTCTCAGTGAACTGTCGCCGGTAATGACTGAAAGAAAAGACTGGCCGCTGAGAATACCGGACATGAGACGAATGGTGGTGCCGGAATTACCGGCGTCCAGGATATCCTGGGACTCTAACAGGCCTTCTGTGCCTCTTCCGGTGATGACCATGGCATCACCGCGATGCACCACCTGAATGCCCATTTGCTGAAAGCAACGCAGGGTGGACAGACAGTCTTCGCCTTCTAAAAATCCGGTGATTTCGGTGGTGCCTTCACTGATTCCCGCCAGCATGACCGCCCGGTGACTGATGGACTTGTCACCGGGAACACGGCAGGTTCCGTTGAGTTTAATGGCTTGATTGATGGTGAGCATCTTGTTTCTCTCCTTTACTTCGGGCGAAGGAACAGCCTTCCCCGCTGAGTGCTTTCATTGCCTGCTGTTCTGCTTCGGCGCTGAGGAAAGCCAGCCGCACAGCGCCTTTTTCGCCTTCCCGGGCATGAAGAATTTCAATCTCCCGAATGTTGACACCGGCTTTCGCCAGAACACCCGTGATAGTGGCCAACGCCCCCGGTTCGTCTTTGATATCCACATACAGTTCATACCAGGCAGGCAGATAGTCTTTTCCCGCCGCCGGCAACTGGTCCCGAAAGACTTTGCCTTTTTCAAGAAAATCCTGCATCCATTTTCTGTCTTCCTGCTTCAGTGCCCGGGCAACTGCCTGCACTTTCTTTTCCAGATCTTCCAGGCATACCAGCAGTTGTCGCCGGTTCAGGTGGAATATTTCTTCCCAAAGGGCCGGGCTTCCGGCGGCAATCCGGGTGGTATCTCGAAATCCGCTGCCGGTGAAAGCGGTCATGCTTTCATCGGCTTTTTCTCCCACAATGGCTGCCAGCAATGACGCCATCATATGGGGAAGATGACTGGTGTTGGCCAGAATTTCGTCATGGCGGCCGGCTTCCAGTGTCACGGGAAAGGCTCCCAGGGTGGAAACCAACGTTTTCAGCCGGTTAATGGCGGTTTCCGGAGTTTTTTCGTCTGGTGTCAGAAAATAATAGGCATTTTCAAAGAGGGTGGGCGTCGCTGCCGGTAAACCGCCTTTTTCTGATCCTGCCAGGGGATGCCCGCCGACAAAAACGGTTTCTGGCAACAGGTACTCAGTTGCCGCTGTCATCGCCGGCACTTTCACACTTCCCAGGTCAGTGACCATGGTTCCCGGTTTAAGAACAGGTGCCATTGCCTCGAAAAGAGTGGTGTAGCTGCCCACAGGAGTTGCCAGAATCACCAGATCAGCCTGGGCCACTGCCGCGGCCATATTCTCTGCCACCTGATCCACCAGTGCCGTCTCGCGCGCCAGGCGACAGGTTTCAGGATGAGTATCATATCCCACCACTTTGCAGGGAATGCGCTCTTTAAGCGCCATGGCCATGCTTCCTCCCATGAGTCCCAGGCCAATAACGGTAATTTGGTGAAAGTCATTCATGGTGTCGTCTCCTTCCGTCGGTATCTGTTGTCATTACCGAACGGCGTATATTTTCTGAACAGTATCCATCAGCCGTTGAAAATTATCGTATTTCAGGGACTGAGAACCATCTGACAGCGCTTCTTCCGGCTGGTTATGAACCTCGACGATAAGACCGTCGGCACCAACAGCCACCGCTGCCTTGGACATGGGTTCCACCAGCGTCCATTTACCGGTGCCATGGCTGGGATCCACCACCACAGGCAAATGGCTCAGTTCTTTGATCACCGGCACGGCACTTAAGTCAAGGGTATTGCGGGTGTATGTTTCAAAGGTTCGAATACCCCGCTCGCACAGCACCACGTTGGGATTCCCCTGGGCCAGCACGTACTCTGCCGACATAAGGAACTCTTCCACCGTGGCACTCATTCCCCGTTTCAGCAAAATGGGCTTACCGCTTTTACCCGCTTGTTTCAAGAGCGCAAAGTTCTGCATGTTCCGGGCCCCGATCTGAATCAGATCCACATATTCTGCCACCATGTCAAAGTTTTCCTGATCCATGGCCTCTGACACCACCGGCATACCGGTGACTTCTTTTGCCTTTTTCAGCAGTTTCAGGCCTTCTTCACCCATTCCCTGAAAACTGTAGGGGGAGGTGCGGGGTTTGAAAGCGCCGCCCCGAAGCATGCGGGCACCCAACTGCCGTACATTGAGGGCAATGTCCATCAACTGGTCTTCGCTTTCAACCGCGCAAGGGCCGGCCATCATCACCAGGCTTCCATTGCCGATGGTAACACCATCCAGTTCAACCACGGTATCTTTCGGGTGAAAATCCCGGGAGGCCAGTTTGAAGGGGTGCATCACCCGAATCAAACGCTCCACATGTTCATTGGCTTCAATCTGACTGGGGTTGATTCGTCGGGTGTCACCCACCAGGCCCAGCAGTGTTCTGTCAGTGCCTTTGGATTCATGAACTTCACAGCCCAGGCTGAGCATTTTTTGCTTGATTTTTTCGATGATGGCTGTTGGTGCTGAAGGTTTCATCACAATAACCATTTATTTCCCTCCTGTTAACTGGTTGGTTGGTTGATATTGGACACAAGAAATTGAAAGTGGTTAAGCAGCCTGCCATTTATCTCAACAGGACGTCTCCTGCCAGATTTTGATGATGGTGCCTTTGCCGCCAAATAAAAAAGAGACTCTCTAAGAGTCTCCCGGTTTCCCTGTCTGGTATTGAGGCAGAGGCCATTGAAAGATGTGTATGCCACCCTATGTGAGGGCGGGAGCACTTAGATTGAACCACAGTCTGTGAAGTTTTGGCCACGTAAAAGTACCGGCGCTAAAGTAAAAATAGCCCCAGCTAAAAAAGTAATAGCCAAATACTTCATGGAATTGTCGGTTCAGTTTCAGTGACGGCATATTATTCACATTCCTTCGGCTTATCATGCTTCCCTGCAGGCAATCCGCCTGCCCGCAATCTTACCGGCGGGAAGTTATGGTTATTATAATCGCCTGTGACAAGTCTGTCAATCATATTCATGCAAAAATATGAAAAAATCTGAAAAAAACCGAAATTGATCTTGCCGGTCAGGTTCTCCGATCAACCTTACGCAATATTGCAGGGCATAAGCAGGGTGCCTGGATTTCCAGGGTTGCTCATCTTCACTGTGGTTCAGGGGGCAAACACTCCCCTGTTGAGAGGTAATGCTTCAGACGATGGGCACTGGTGCTCAGCACCAGCTCTTCAGGCACCTGCAGCTCTTCAATAAGTATTTTCGCTTTGTCAAACCGGCCCACATCCCAGGCTCCGTGGGCATCACTGCCCAGCACCACCGGCTGTTTCATATCGCGGCAGATCTCAAGAATTTTTCGGCAGTTTTCCAGACTTCCCTTCCGAAAACTGTGGGGCTGCAACGAGCTGTTGTTAATTTCAATTAATTTGCGAAATGCGTGCACTGCTTTGACCACTGTTTCTGCATGAATGGGAAAAAGAGGATTGCCAATATGCCCCAGTACATGGACATGGGGATTGGCAACTGCCTTAATCAACGCCTGGGTATTTTCCTCCCGGCTGCCAGGTTTGATACAGGGCAGATGGAGGCTGGCAATCACCAGGTCCAGATCTGCCAGCACACCGTCGGGCAAATCAAGATCACCCTCATGACTTAAAATATTGACTTCTGCTCCCTTTAGAATCTCCACTCCTGAGAGGGTTTTCGGTAAAATGCGCAGGTTTCGAAAGTGGGTGGTGCCCGGTGCATCGGGCATGGCAGGGGCGTGGTCGGTCATGGCGATGAGCCTCAGACCCCTTTCAGCTGCGCAGGCAGCCATTTCTCCAATGGTGCTGTAAGCGTGCCCGCTGGAGAGGGTATGGCAGTGAGTATCTGTTTCAAAAATCATGGAACCGGCACCTCTTTTCCGATGAGTTGACTCTTGTGAAAGACCTGTCACCTGTAGTAGGATAGAGACATACCGCAGGATAGCCATTGGAAGGACGTGGATCAGTGAACATTATTGTGCAAAAATTTGGTGGTACTTCTTTAGCTGCCCCGGAAGCCCGGGAACAGGCACTTATTAAAATTAGGCAGGCGCGGCAGAAAGACCTGATGCCTGTGGTGGTGGTGTCGGCCATGGGACGCAACGGAGCTCCCTACGCCACAGATACCCTGAAGAACCTGGTGGCCATGGAAGGTACTCCCACCAGTCAGAAAAATCTTGATCTGCTGCTTTCCTGCGGTGAGATTATTTCGGCTGTGGTGGTCTCGGATCTTCTGGAAGCCGCCGGCCACCCCGCAGTGGCACTCACCGGCTGGCAGGCCGGCATTGTGACAGACGATCATTTTGGTGAGGCAGATATTCTAAACATCGAAAACGAAAAACTGCTGGGGTATCTGGAGCAGGGAATCATCCCTGTGGTCACTGGTTTCCAGGGAATCAATGCACGCCAGGAAATCACCACACTGGGCCGTGGCGGCAGCGACACAACAGCTGTGGCTCTGGGTGCAGCCCTGAAGGCCGAATGTGTGGAAATTTACACTGATGTGAATGGTATCATGACGGCAGATCCACGGGTGGTTCCCCAGGCCTGTATGTTGGACGAAATTCATTATGATGAAATTTTTCAGATGGCCGATCAGGGTGCCAAGGTCATTCATCCCCGGGCAGTTGAAATCGCCCGCCAAAACGGGGTCACTCTGCGAATCCGCAATACCATGAGTGACCACCCCGGCACGCTGATCTGTGGCCGGCACCAGACTTTTAACACGGCCTACACCACCCAGAGAGAGGAGCTGCTGACTGCCATTACCCAGAAAGATGGGCTGACCCGGGTCGTCTTGGTTTCCCAGGGAGATGCAGCAACTGAGAGTCTTTTTTTTGATGATCTTGCCGCCGGCGGGATCAGCATTGATATGATCAACTTCTCCACCGACCAAAAAGCCTTTGTCATTGATAACAGCAGTGTCTCCCGTTTTCATCAGTTGATGGACAGCCGGCCCTTCACCTGCGAACTGTTTCCCCAGGTAAGCAAGGTCACCATCATCGGCAATCGGATGACCGGCATTCCCGGTGTGATGGCCACGGTCATGCGGGCCCTGACAGATCAGGGGATCCCCCTGCTGCAGAGCTCTGATTCGCATGCCACGATCTCCTGTCTGGTTCCCAGCTCTGAAGCCCACCGGGCGGTGCAGGCTCTCCACCAGGCTTTTGGCCTTGACCGTCGCAAGTCAAACAGCTGACAACCGCCAGCTTCATTATTCCTGTTTGTCTGACTCCTGCTTATCATTCAGCCGTTTCAGAATCAGCTGATAACCATCTGCTCCGTAAAGAAGGCACCGGTTAACCCGACTGATGGTGGCTGTGCTGGCACCGGTGGTCTTTTCAATTTCACTGTAGGTTTTTCCTTCTTTCAGCAGGCGGGCCACTGCCAGCCTCTGAGAGATGGACTGAACCTCTTTGATGGTACAGATGTCTTCGAAAAAGCGGTAGCATTCCTCGACAGTTTCCAGTGCCAGTACAGCTTCAAATAACGCATCGGCAAAAGGATCTTTCAGTTTGGACTCGTAGGACACAGGCTCACCCCTTTTCATAATACCCTCATTATACCACTTTGTCGTCTTTACAGGCAGTGATTTTCAGCGGCGCCAGCAAAATCATCACTGTTTGAGGTGCCAGTTCAAGCGTCAGCCACTCACCCTCCGGCGTCACCTGGTAGCCGCTGATAAGATCTGTCAGTGGCGCTTCTGTTAAATGGGGCATTTTCTCCTGAAAAACCACCGATTGTTTCTCATGGCGATTCAGCGCCACCACGGCCATTTCACCTTGATCACCGGAACGGACACATCGGGTGAAGGCTATGTGATTTTCACCGGTGCTCAGCCATTGCCAGTCTCCTTTTAAAAATACTTCATGACCGTTGCGGATAGCGGTCATTTTTTTAACCCAGTCCAGCAGGGTCTGGTTTTCAGAGCCCCAGGGGAAGGTGCGCCGGTTCAGGGGATCGCTGAATCCTTCCATACCCGCTTCATCCCCGTAGTAAATCACAGGAACACCAGGGAACGTCATCTGAAATGCCGTGAGCAAGCAAAACCGATTTTCTGCCCGGCGGCGTTTCTTTTTGGGAAGACGATAGCTGATTTTTTCCTGAGTACCCATTTTAACTTCATCCGGCGCCTCTCCCAGCACCGTTAAAATGCGTGTTCGGTCATGACTTCCCACCAGGTTCATGCAACTGTAGAAAGCCTCCCGGGGGTAATTTTCGTATAGGCTCATTAACTGCATGGCAGTTTCAGAACCACTGTCTTTTTCAGTGAAGAAACGGATCACTGCCTCTCTGAATGGATAATTCATTACTGCATCCAACTCATCTCCCAACAGGTACTCCCGCCGTTCTCCGTAGGCCACCTTGTTGGTGGCGTCTTCCCAGACTTCACCAATGAGCACACTCTCGGGGTTGGTTTCTTTCATGGCCTGCCGCAGTGCCCGGATAAAGGGGTCCGGCAGTTCATCGGCCACATCCAGTCGCCACCCGGAAGCACCCTTGCGCAGCCACCTGCGGATCACACTGTCTTCCTCGTCAATGATGAAATTGCGGAAAGAGTGCTCCATTTCATTGGTGTTGGGCATGTTGTCAATCCCCCACCAGCAATCGTACTCCTCCGGGTAATTTTTAAATCGATACCAGGGGAAGTAGGGAGAGTTCTTGCTGTGATAAGCTCCCAGGGTGGCATAGTTGCCTTCCCGGTTGAAATACCTGCTGTCACTGCCTGTATGGCTGAAAACCCCATCCAGAATGATCCGCATTCCCAAGGCTTCTGCTTTTTGGCAAAGCGCTTCAAAAGTGGCTTCCGATCCCAGCATTGGGTCGATTTTTTTATAATCACCTGTGTCGTACCGATGGTTGCTGGCGGCTTCAAAAATGGGATTTAAATACAGAATGGAAATTCCCAAGGACTGCAGGTAAGGCAGTTTTTCAATGATGCCTTCCAGGTTACCGCCATGAAAATCCCAACGTAAAATACTGCCCGTCACCGGATCCTTCACATATACCGGATCATCTTCCCAGTGCGCATAAAGAAAGCTGTTTTTCTTGGGGCTTCTGATCTTATTCCGGGAAAGGCCGTTGTAAAAACGGTCCGGAAAAATCTGATACATAATGCCTTCTTTGTACCAAGCGGGCACATGAAACTGGTCTCGGTGAACCGTCAGTTGCCAGGAGTAGGGTGCTTCCATCTGCATTTGCCCCAACCCTCCCAGCCGCTGTGAATTGTTGCCGTAGTAGCGAACTCCTTCCTCGTGTTCCACCACAAAGTAGTACCAGGCAAGCCCCGGTTTTTTTAAAGCAATGAAACAGGCTTCCCATACGGCTTTCGGCGTTTCGGAGCCTTCAACGGGGTTCATGGCAATGATTTCTTCTCCCAGCCCTTCCCGCCACAGGCGCACACTTGCTTTCACTGCCGTGGGCATCAACGTGCCCCCAAGGCGCAGTGTAACCTCCTGAGAGACAGGAACAGCCCCAAAGGGGCTGCGATAAAAGGGCTGGTGGGAGTGATGGAACAGCTGATCCCGCATCATGACTAATCCCTTCTTTCCTGTTTATTCATACATTCGACTCTTATTTGCTGTAAATCGGCAGGTGCCACACCTGTTCGTTATAGTCGCGAATGGTGCGATCACTGGAAAATTCACCGGCGTGGGAAATATTGAGAATGGCTTTTTTCCACCAGATTTCCGGCTTTTTGTACTCCAGGCCCAAACGGGTCTGTGCCTGGCAGTATGGCTCGAAATCTTTCAGGAGGAAATACGGATCAGCCATGCCATAGTGACCGTACAGCAACCCATTATAGAGCCCCTGGAACATATCGGGATGTTCTTCTTCAAGAAATCCGTTCACCAGTTGATCCAGTACCTGGCGCAGTTCCGGCTGTCTCTGGTACAGTTCATAGGGCCGGTAATGGCCCAGCTGGTAATAATTGGACACTTCCTCCGCTGTTAAGCCAAAGATATAGATATTGTCGGTTCCAACAGCTTCCTTCATTTCCACATTGGCACCGTCCAGCGTTCCAATGGTGAGAGCACCGTTGAGCATAAATTTCATGTTGCCTGTTCCCGAGGCTTCTTTTCCCGCAGTGGAAATCTGCTCACTCACATCAGAGGCAGGAATGATTCGCTCGGCCAGGGAAACCCGGTAGTTTTCCATGAATACCACCTTGATTTTATCTTTTACCCGGGGGTCGTTGTTGACTTTTTTAGCCAGGGCATGAATCAGTTTAATGATCATCTTGGCGTTATGATAACCGGGGGCCGCCTTGGCTCCAAAAATGAAGGTGCGGGGATGCATGGGAAAATCAGGATTATCCAGAACTTTATTATACAGAAACATGATGTGCATCACGTTCAGCAGCTGCCGTTTGTATTCATGGAGCCGTTTCACATGCACATCGAAAATGGAATCCGGATCAACGGTGATGGCGTATTTGTGAAAAATGTGGTCTGCCAGCTTTGCTTTGTTTTCATGACGAATGGCCGCCAACCGTTCCTGAACATCCTTGTTGTCAGCCTGCTCTTTAAAGTGTGTCAGTTCTCCCGGATGCTTGATCCAACCATCCCCGATATGTTCAGTGATGAGATGTGCCAGTTTGGGATTGGCTTTCAGCAAGAACCGGCGGTGGGTGACGCCATTGGTGATGGCTTTAAACTTCTGGGGTTCCACCTGGTAAAAATCTTTGAATACTTCTCTTTTTAGAATATCTGTATGCAGCTTCGCCACACCATTCACAGAGAAAGAACCGGCGATACACAAACGGGCCATGTGTACTTCACCGTAAGATATGATGGCCATGCGGGCAATATGATCCCATCCACCGGGGTGCAGTTTCCAAAGATCCTTGCAGAAGTTCTCGTTGATTTCATAGACAATTTCATAAATGCGTGGCAGCAGGTTTCGAAGCATTTCTTCCGGCCAGCGTTCCAGGGCCTCTTCCAGAATCGTGTGGTTGGTATACGCGAAGGTCTGACGGGTGATACTCCAGGCATCTTCCCAGTCCAGGCCTTCTTTGTCCATAAGAATGCGCATCAGCTCAGGGATCGCCAGGGCCGGATGGGTGTCATTGACATGAACCACCACTTTTTTATGAAAATCAAAGATATTGTTGCCGGCATCCTTGAATTTCCGGTGGATGCTCTGAATGGAAGCTGATACAAAGAAATACTGCTGCTTCAGGCGAAGTGCTTTTCCTTCCGGATGGTTATCCTCGGGATACAGCACTTTGGAAATCACCTCAGCCAGCTCTTTTTCTGCCAAAGAGTCCACATAGCGTCCCTGACCAAAAAGACCCATATCCATTGGTTTCAGCGCCCGTGCTCCCCATAGTCTCAGGGTGTTCACCACTTCAGAATCATATCCCAGTACCGGGACATCGTAGGGGATTGCCTTCACGCACTGGGCATCTTCCAGCATCACATATTCTTTGCCGTTTTTTATCTTCCGTTCCACTTTCCCGCCAAAACAGATGATTTCCGGTTCTTCCGGCTTGGCCACTTCCCACACATTTCCGTCTTCCAACCAGGGATCCGGCACCTCCACCTGAAAGCCATTCACGATTTTCTGCTTAAACAGGCCATATTCATAGCGAATGCCATTGCCATGGCCCTCCATTCCCAGAGTGGCCAGGGAATCCAAAAAGCAGGCAGCCAGTCTCCCCAGTCCTCCGTTGCCCAGGCCGGCATCAGGCTCGCTGTTACGCACTTTTTCCAGATCGATGCCCAGTTCCTGACAAGCCTGCATCACCGGTGCCTCCAACCCCAGGTTCATCAGATTGTTCCCAAAAAGCCGGCCCATCAGAAATTCCATGGACAGATAATAGAGTTGCCGACCATTGGTTTCATTTTCCTGCTCTTTGGAGTAGGCCCATTTTTCCATGACCCGGTCTCTCAATGCCATGGACATGGCTTTGTATATCTGACCATCAGAGGCTGTTTTCAAGGTGCGGGCGTAGAGGGTCTGAAGTTTCATTTCCACATTTTCTTTAATTTGGTTAACCAGTACCCGGTCAACCTGAGGCACTTCCTTTTCCTTTGTGGCAACTGCTTTTTTTGCTTCTTTCGTATCCATTGGCTTAACTCCTTTTTCACTGATCAGCTTCACCTTTCAAGTCCTGTTATGAAAGTGTGTTTACAACAGCGGTGATCTGTTTTTCAGTGTCATGACTTCATAAAGTTCCTTGTAGGTATTGGCTGACTGATCCCAGCTGTAATCGCAGGTCATGGCATGTTTCACCAACTGCTGCCACCCGGGCGGATCACTCAGGTAAAGGGTGACTGCTTCCTGAATGACGCCGAGCATTTCGTGGGCATTGTAATTGGCAAAAGTGAATCCGTTTCCTTTTCCTGATGGGTGTCGGTGATGGAAGACCGTATCTTTCAGCCCTCCGGTTTCCCTCACCACGGGCAGGCTGCCGTAGCGAAGTGCAATGAGTTGTCCCAACCCACAGGGCTCGAACTGAGAGGGCATCAGAAATAAATCGGAAGCGGCATATACCTGCCGGGCCAGATGATTGTCAAATTTCAGCTGAACACTGCATTTGTCGGGATGACGATGGGCGGCATGCTGCAACATCTGCTCATATTGATGGTCTCCCGTTCCGATAATGACCAGTTGCACATCCATTTCCATGATTTCATCCAATACATGCTGCACCAGATCAAGCCCTTTTTGAGGCACCAGGCGGGTGATCATGGCAATGAGGGGCACCTGCTTCACCGGCAAACCAAGATGCTCCTGCAGCCATTTTTTGTTGGCCATTTTTTTCTCAGGGTTTGCCGCTGAATATGTCTGGGGGATCAGTGGATCTGTTTCCGGGTTATACTCCTCGTAATCCAGCCCATTGAGCACGCCTCTCAGCTTTTGGTTGTGGCTGCGCAGCAGCCCGTCCAACTGTTCCCCGTAGTAGGGGGTTTGAATTTCCTGGGCGTAGGTGGGACTGACAGTGGTGATGAGGTCCGCATAGTTGATCCCCCCTTTCATATAGCTCATATTCCCATGAAACTCCAGGCCTTCCCGGGTCAGGTGTTCATGCCCCAGATTAAACAGTTCCCGCAGTACTTCCGGCGGAAATACGCCCTGATACCGCAGGTTATGGATGGTGAACATGGTTTTCATGTTCTGGTAGTACGGTTTCTGCTGATAGGCAATCTTGTGCAGGGCCGGCACCATCCCCGTCTGCCAGTCATGACAATGGATCACATCTGGCTGAAAGTCGAAAAACGGAAGCATTTCCAGCACTGCACGACTGAAGAAGGCGTATCGTTCGCCATCGTCTGGATAACCGTAGTAGCCCGGTCGATTATAATAGTATTTGTTATCTAAAAAATAGAAGGGGATGCCTTCGTACACCATATATTCCAATCCACAAAACTGATTGCGCCAGCCAACCGGCACATAGATACTTTCCTGCCACTGCATTTTTTCCTGAATTCCCGGGGAAATTTCCTGGTATTTGGGCATGACCACCCGCACATCCACATTTTCCCGTTTCAATGCTTTTGGAAGAGATCCGATGACATCTCCCAATCCGCCTGTTTTAATGAAAGGTGCAGCCTCCGAAGCAGCAAATAGCACTTTTAACACGTTTGACACCTCATCTCTTTCGCTGATTTTATGTTCTGCCACGCTCTGTTTCCTAAATGACAGCCTGTTTTTCCACCACCAGCGGGTACTCTTTTTCCCCCCGTATCTGTTTACCCGGTGTAATCACCACATCTTTATCCAGGATGGCGTTCTCCACCACGGCCCCCCGGTGAATCTGGCCTTTCTGCATGATAATGGAATCCCGCACCACCGCACCAGGATGCACCGTGACGCCCCGTCCTAAAATACTGTTTTCCACCGTTCCGGCAATGTGACATCCGTTGGCCAGGAGTGAGTTGCTCACCATGGCACTGGCCTGATATTTAACCGGCGGTTCATCTTTCACTTTCGTGTAAATACTGCCGTGCCTGAAGAAAAGTTCTTTCCATACTTCCGGGTTTAACAGGCCCATGCTGTGGCGGTAATAGGTGTGAATGGAATCAATTTTGGCAGCGAATCCCTGATGTTCGCATCCAAAAATCCGGTACTTTTCCAGATTTTTGATGAGCCCGTCTTTGGTAAAATCCCTGTACCCTCTGGCAATGCAGTCGTCGATAATTTGCATGAACAACGATTTTTTCATAAAGGCAATTTCCAGTGCAACCGCCGGACTCAGCTTTTTTTCTCTGCTGGCTGCCATATCCCGGATCCGTCCATTGTTGTCAATGAGAAGTGACAATACGCGAAAATTGTTATTTTCTTCAGTAACCGCATTTTTATAGACAAGCACAATATCTGCCTGTTTCTCTTCATAACACTGCTGAATGTCCCGGAAATCCATGTTATAAACGACATTGCTGCTGGAAATCAGCACATATTGCTGCCTGCTTCGGGTGAAATAATCCATATGGTTGTAATAGTGATCCACATCTCCCAGGTTTCCGGTGAACTGATCATACCGAAAGATGGGGGGTAGTATGAACAGGCCGTCTCGCTTGCTCAAGAGGTCCCATTCTTTCCCTGAATCCACGTGGTCAAGCAACGAGCGGTTGTAGCTCTGAGTGAGAATACCAATGTTCTTGATTCCCGCGTTGGCCATGTTGGAGAGAACAAAGTCGATGATACGGTAGCGACCACCAAAAGGCACCGCTGCAGTGGAGCGCACCCGGGTGAGGTCTTTTAACTTATGTTCGATATCTGTGTCATTGATGATGCCCATCACATCTCTCATCATGAGATCACCTCCTGTTTCGTGAGACCATTGGGACAACAGCCAAATTCATGACAGTTTTCAATGTTGATCTCCACGCCCCCGGGAATGTTTTTGGCCTTAACCGTCACCACATTTTCCCCCAGTACCGTGATTTCCTCCTGTCCTTCTCCCGGTTGACCAATGATGCAGTCATCTTCAACCGTGCATTCTTCACCGATAATGGCTCTCTCAATGGTCACATTCTTTCCAATGACAGTGTCCGACATGATCACCGAATCCTTAATCACACTGCCTTCACCTACCACCACTCCCGGGAATAACACCGAGTTTTCCACTGATCCATATATTTGGCATCCTTCGTTCACCAGTGATTTTTTCACCTGGGCATTGGGAGCAATGAACTGGACCGGCTGGTTGGGGTTGACTGAGTAAATTTTCCAGTCTTTTTCGTAGAGATCCAGTTCGGGCTGATCGTGGAGCAGATCCATGTTAGCCTGCCACAAGCTTTCTATGGTTCCCACGTCTTTCCAGTAATGCCTGAAGGGATAGGCGTAAATTCGTTTCCCCTCCTCCAGCAGTCGTGGAATCAGGTTCTTTCCGAAATCATGGTCAGAAGATTTATCCATTTCATCCTCAATCAGTATTTTACGCAGCAATTGCCAGTTGAACACATAGACGCCCATGGAAGCCAGGTTGTTTTTAGCTTCTCTGGGTTTTTCCTGAAACTCCACAATGGCATTATCCAGGTTGGTGTTCATAATGCCAAACCGGTGGGTTTCCTCCCAGGGAACTTCGATCACTGCAATGGTGGCATCTGCCGCTTTTTCCTTGTGATAATCCAGCATGAGAGAATAGTCCATTTTGTAGATATGGTCGCCAGAAAGGATCAACACATATTCCGGGTCATACTGATCCACAAACTCAATGTTTTGGTAAACGGCATTGGCCGTTCCCAAATACCAGTGCCCGCCGTCATGACGCACGTAAGGTGGCAGCACCGTGACACCGCCCCGTTTTTTATCCAGATCCCAATGACTGCCGATGCCAATGTAGGAGTTGAGAATCAGGGGTTGGTACTGGGTCAGCACCCCAACGGTGTAAATGCCGGAGTTTGAACAATTGCTGAGGGTGAAGTCGATGATGCGATACTTTCCCCCAAAAGGAACGGCAGGCTTCGCCAGTTTTCGGGTGAGGATTCCCAGCCGGGTTCCCTGGCCACCGGCCAGGAGCATGGCAATGCATTCTTGTTTGTACATAGTCACGCCTCCTTCAGTTTATGTTTGAAGATTGATTTCGTACTATAGTCATGGTTATCTAATTTCCACAATGATTACCTACCCATTTTAATGGGATGTCACACGAAGGAAGTGGCAGAAAACACCTAATCGCCAAAAAATTCACGAAAACAATCATACTGAAACTGCTGGCTTATTATCACTGTATCCGATTTGTGCCTGTTTGTCATCAACATGCTGTTAATTCTGAACAACTACCCACCTTCAGCGGCATTCAGCGTGGTTTCCGTCAACAGTTACTGGACGAAAGATCGTTGGCAGGGAGTTGACCCTGCACTCTTGACGAAAGTAACCGTCTTCTGATCACGCTCTTAATCAACAACAGACAAGGACGTTTTGGTTATGACCGCAAACGTCCTTGTCTGTTGACAGTGATGTGAATCTGTTTCTGTATGATGTTCTGCTTCAGTCCACTCTTTTCGCAAACAGGTGTGGTATTAGCGCAGGCAGACAGCCCCTTCATTATCGCCTGAGAGAGTTAACACTTCCCATTCTTCCGATGTTTCCGCCAGCAGGTCAAGGAAGACCTGCTGGCCGCCCCGTGTCTGGGGCATTAACAGATAGGCCAGTGTGGGGCCGGCACCACTGATGATTAATGCTTTCAGTCCTTTTTTTCTTGATTGCTGATAAATGTGGTCCAGTGAAGGCAACAGCCGGCTTCGGTAGGGCTGGTGCAACCGGTCGTCAAGGGCCTTCTCCACCACTGTGTAGTTTTCCTGCATCAGTGCAGCCACCAGCAAGGCCGCCCGTCCCACATTGTGAACGGCATCGGCATAGGATACTTCTTTGGGAAGCGCCTGTCTGGCAGCACTGGTACTCAGCTCAATATTGGGAATCGCCGTCAGTGTTTGCAGTTCGGCCGGCACAGGAAACCGGATATAGCTGGTGTCACCGGCTTCACCCGCTGACACCACAATACCGCCCAACAGCGCCGGAGCCACGTTATCCGGATGCCCTTCCAGCTCCACTGCCAGTTCCAACAACTCCTGGCGGTTCAAATTTCCTTTGATTAACTCATTGGCCGCCACCAACCCTCCCACAATGCAGGCTGCACTGCTGCCCAGCCCCCTTGAAACGGGAATGGCAGTGGTTACTCGCAGATGAATGCCTCCGGGCTTCCGTCCAACGGCGTCAAAAACCCGCTGCATGCTGCGCACCACCAGATGGGTTTCATCCGTGGGAAGTCCCTTCGCATCTCTTCCAATGTTTTCAATAATGAGGCCGCTTTCCAGTTCTTCCACTTCCAACTCATTATACAGGTTTAGAGCCATGCCCATACAGTCAAATCCAGGGCCAATGTTGGCCATGGTGGCAGGCACCCTGACGCGCATCATCGCCATATGCTGTTCCTCCCTGATGTATTAAATATCTTCCACCCGAATAATTCCCGCCACTTCCACCAGTTCATCCATGAGCCTGATGTCTTTGATGGCCTGTTGAACAGCAATTTCACGGGTACGATGAGTCACAAATACCAGTGATACCGGATCCGCATCACCCTTTTGAATCACAGAGGAAAGGCTGACACCGCAATTGCCAAAAGTGGTGGCAATGCGCCCCAAAACGCCGGGAATATCTTTTACCAGCAAGCGAACATAGTAGGCGGTGGTGGTTTCATCCATCGACTGTACTTTTCTGCCATTTGGTTGGTAGGCCAGCGGATAGGTGGGGGCATGGTCATTGTTGCGATGCTGAGCCACATTGAGCACATCTCCCATCACAGCACTTGCCGTGGGCAGGTCACCTGCTCCCTTTCCATAAAACATCAGATCACCCACTGCATTTCCCTGAATGTAAACTGCATTATAAGCATCCTGTACCGATGCCAGCGGGTGCCCGGCCGCTATCATGGTGGGGTGCACCCGCAGTTCAATTTTACCTTCAAGGTCCCGGGCAATGGCCAGCAATTTAATCACATACCCCAGCTCTGCCGCATACTCAATGTCCAAAGGCGTGATGCTGTTGATCCCTTCCCGATACACCTGACCAAATTCCACAGTGGTTTGAAAGCCCAGCGAAGCCAGAATGGTCAACTTATGGGCTGCATCGAAACCTTCCACATCTGCTGTGGGGTCGGCTTCTGCATACCCTTTGGCCTGGGCTTCCGCCAAAGCTTCCTCATAGGTGGTTTTTTCCTGGGTCATTTTACTGAGAATATAGTTGGTGGTACCGTTCACAATACCCATGATGGAGGTCAGCCTGTTGGCGCAAAGGCTCTCCCGAATGGCCTGGAGAATGGGAATGCCGCCAGCCACACTGGCTTCATACCGCAACTGAACGCCCCGGCGGGCGGCAAGCCTGCTCAATTCACTGCCATGCTGGGCCAGAAGCGCTTTATTGGCTGTCACCACATGCTTGCCGGCAGAAAGAGCTTCTGTGATATACTGTTTGGCCGGTTCAATGCCGCCCATCAATTCGACGATCACATCAATTTCAGCATCCTGCAATATAGTCTGCCAGGATGTTGTCAGACGGGGGTCTGCCGCCGGTAATACCCGGTTCTTTTCAGGATCACGCACAAGAATTTTTTTCACTGTCACTTTGTTACCCGTTTGATGACTGATCTCTTCCTGATTGGTCTGAAGCAGCTGCCAGACACCCTGACCAACAACCCCAAACCCCAACAGGCCGATGTGTACTGTTTTCATTATGATCACCTATTCTTTCCCGACAATCTTCACTTCGTGGATGCCGTTAATTTTTCGCAGTCGCTGAATCAGGGTTTCAATATTCACCGTCAAGTCCATGGTTTCCAGTGAGACGGTGACATTGGCCACCTGTAAATAAGGGATATTCTGGTTAATGGTTACCACACTCCCGTTCACCCGGGCAATTTCTTTCAGCACTTCCAACAGGCAGCCTGAAACATGATCCAGCAGCATGGCCAGGGTGATAATTCTGCCTTTGCTCATTTCATAAAATGGAAAGACATGATGCCTGTATTTATAATAGGCACTGCGACTGATTCCCGCCTGCTCCACTGCCTCATAAATGGTGTTGGCCTTTCCTTTACTGAGCATTTCATTCACCTGAACGGTTTTAAGAAGCACCTCAGGCAGCGCCTGATGGTGCACCAGATAATAAGTATGCTTTTCCTGCTCCATGATGACACCTCCGTTGTTTTCTCCGCAAATACAAATGTATTTTCAACAGATACATACTACCATAAATGAAAAAGCCTTTCAAGAAAAAAGACGGGTTCATCGCCCGTCTGAGATTGTTTTTTCCTTTTAGGAAGCACTGTACTTTTTGTAAAGAATCAGATATACCACCAGATAAATAGCCATGAGAATGAAAAAACCACTGATAAACCGCTGAAAACTGCCGTAAAAATGTTCGTGGGTGATACCGGTGATCTGTGAAAGCCCAAAGGCCACCGCCAGTGTTAACGCCCCTGATGCCAGTTTCAATTCTGTATCATTCCATTGCTGCTTCTTCTGACTGTCTTGCGTCTTTGTCTGTTTCTTCTTACTGCCCATGGGTTGATTCCTCCTGCCCCGTAACGGGTGTACGGTATTGCTCCTGTTCAAAAATATGCCGGATGACTGCCTGTTCCCGGCTCACTCCCAGTGCCAGCATCAGTTTAATTCTGGCCTTCTGGCCCGGCAGGTCACCGCCAAAAATAACTCCCAAATCCCGAAGCTCCTTGCCTCCGCCTGGATACCCGTAAGTACCCAGCACACGGCCGGTGGGACACCGGGACACCAACACCACCACCAGACCGTTATCGATGGCGCGACGAACTCCCTGCATCATGGCCGGCGGCACATTCCCCCGCCCCATGGCTTCAATGACAAGTCCCTTGTCTTGCTGCTCCACACAGAATTCAATTAAGCGATGATCCATCCCCGCCACACACTTAATCAACGAAACCCGCTCTTCCAGGGCTTCCGGCTGTAACACCTGGCGATGAACCACTTCCCGGTGAAAAATCACTTCATCATTGTCCACAATCCCCAATGCACCAAATTCAAGGGATTGAAAGGTGTTCAACCGGAGTGTGTTGGTTTTGGTCACTTCACTGGCTGCATTCACTTCATTATTCATCACCACCAGCACCCCTTTGTTCCGGGATTCCGGCGAAATGGCAGTGCACACTGCCGCCGCAAGATTGCTGGGACCATCATAACCCAGCTCAGAGCTGTTTCGCATGGCGCCCACCATCACCACCGGTTTGGTGGTATCCAGGGTTAAATCCAGTAAATAGGCAGTTTCTTCCAGGGTGTCTGTTCCATGGGTCACCACCACCCCGGCAATGTCATCGCGGGTCAACAGTTGCTGCACCTGCGCCCGCAGCTTCATCATCAGTTGTGGATCCATGTGCGGGCCGGGCAATGAGGAGAAGGTAATCGGCTCAATGTGGGCGAAACGGTCAATATTGGTGACCATGGAAAGAATCTGGGCTGCAGACAGGGAAGGGATGGCTGCCCCCAGTCTCTCATCGATGGACATGGAAATAGTGCCGCCGGTGAACACCACCGCAACGGTTGGTTTCATGCTGTGATCCCCTTTCTGGCGAACGCTGCAAGCAACAGCGTTCTGTTAAATTAATTTTCCGTTATTTTTTTGTCTTGAAATCATTATATCTCATTTTACAGCGTTTGACTCCCCCAGTCTTTCGACAAAATAACCGCACTTAGCCTCTCCGCTCTTTTCAGTCTTCTCATCATCTTTTCAAACAGGTTTAATTCATGTATGATCGTTGTGGGGAGGGTTCCATCAATGTCGGATAAAAAAAATCTGCTTTCCGGTTCCATTTTCAGCTCTTTAACAGCACTGGCATTGCCCATTATGGGCACGTCTTTTTTAAATATGGCCTATCACCTGGTTGATATGGTCTGGATTGGCATTCTTGGCAGTGGTGCCGTCGCTTCCATTGGCATCGCCGGTTACTTCATCACTTTCAGCATGGCCCTGGTGCGCCTGGTTCAGGTGGGTACCGAAGTGAACATTGCCCAATCCATTGGGGCTGAGAATGGCGACCGTGCCAATTATTATGCCGGCACTGCCCTGCGTATGGCTGTCGGCATCGCCTTGATCTACGGGCTGGTACTCTATCTTTTTAATCGGCAGCTCATTGGTTTTTTCAGAATCGATCACCCACTGGTGGAGCGCGATGCCCGGCATTATCTGATGATCATGTCTCTGGGAATGGTTTTTGTTTTTCTTAATCCCATTATTACCTGCATTTACAATGGTGCCGGTTACAGCAAGGCTCCCTTCAAGGTGAATGCCATGGGGATGGCAGCCAATATGGTACTGGACCCGCTGATGATCTTTGGCTTAAACCTGGGAGTTCGGGGAGCCGCCTTGGCGACGGTGTTTTCTCAAATGCTGGTGACACTGGTGTTGGTGCGCATGCTCATACGAAACCGCCCCTTTCCGCAGTTTCGGTTCCGGGGTGGCTGGAGCTCCGGCCTGATGCGGGAGATTGGACGCCTGGGTGCTCCCGTGGCGCTTCAAAGCGGTCTTTTTTCTGTCTACTCTGTCTTACTGGCTCGTATTGTGGCCGGTTACGGACCTGCCGCCATGGCTGCTCAAAAGGTGGGGGTGCAGATTGAATCCATTTCCTACATGACGGCTCACGGCTTTGCCATCGCCCTCAGTTCTTTTACCGGCCAAAACATGGGTGCGGGCAAACCCGGCCGGGTGAAGCAAGGGATCAAAACCGCCGGTGGCGTGATGTTCGTTTTCGGCGTGATCACCTCACTGATTCTTGTCGTCTTTGCCCGTGAGCTGTTCATGATTTTTATCCGGGAAGAGGCCACCGTGGTCATCGGCACGCGGTATGTGCGCATTCTCGGTTTTTCACAGTTGTTCATGTGCCTGGAAATCACTTTTTCCGGCGGCTTCAACGGACTTCGGAAAACCACTCCGCCGGCACTGGTGAGCATCCTCTTCACTGGCCTGCGGGTTCCGGCAGCTTATCTGCTGGCCCGGGAATCCCTGCTGGGCCTTGACGGTGTCTGGTGGACCATCACCGGCAGTTCATGGATTAAAGGAACCCTGATGGCGGGAATGACGCTGATGCTGCTGCGGTCACCCCTCTTGCAAACAGGCCATCCCACCATAGCACCCGGCAGCGGCAATGCCAATGACGATGCCGTCTCATGATGCCCATCCGAACCTTACTGATGTCAAAACAAATGCCGGAACCTGAGTGGTTCCGGCATTTGTGCTTAATCTATTCATCTATTCATCTGTTCATCGTCGAATGGTTCTTCCGACTATATGTTGGACGCTGTTGAAAAAGCACTCCGCATTGCTTGTTGGATTGTAGCTGGTTTTTGACAGTCACCTGCCATATAGAAACGATGAGCTGTCCCATAGAATTCAAGGGCTTCTGCTTTTAGCGGCACCATCCCCACCGAAATCACTACACTTTCCGCCATCACGCTGTTCTCTTTGCCCATTTTATCATAAAAAATAACTCGTTCATTTTCAATGGCAGAACAACGTGCATTCAGAATGCACTTGAAATTTGGTATAGATTCCCAAGCTTCTCTAAACATTTCCCGGTAATGAATCAGTGTTGAATCTGCCGCCAATTCATCACGCATTTCCAACACCGTTACATCATGTCCTCTTTTGGCCAAATACATGCCCGCCTCAACGCCAACTTCTCCGCCTCCTATCACAACCACGCGGTGACCGACAGCATCAGGCTTTTCGAATATTTCCTCACCATAAAGAACATGTTCTTTTTCGACGCCGGGAATAGGGGGTTTGAAAGGCTGTGCCCCTATCGCAACGACAACCGCATCATATCCTTGCTCTCTGATCATATCGGGGCTCGCTTTTGTCGATATCATCACATTAATCCTGCGCTTTTCAATTTGTCTGATAAGAAAATCTTTGAACTGCTTCAATGGCCACTTAAAGTCCACATGATCAGCATGCCTGATCATTCCACCCAACGATTCACCGGCTTCATACAAGGTTACCTGATGTCCCCGATCATGTAAATCCATCGCTGTTTTCATCCCTGTTGGACCCCCACCGATCACTGCCACTTTTTTATGAGTGGTCGAAGTTGTCACCAACTGATCTACTCTATGTTCAATTCCGATGATGGGATTCACCGAACAAATACTCACAAACGGATCATTTTTCCCTCTGCCATGGCATTTATTACACCTCAGGCAAGGTACAAGATCCTCTTTATTACCATTATAAGCCAACTCACCATAATTGGGATTACTAATCCAACTTCTCGCCATTGAGATAATATCTGCTTTTCCTGATTTGATCACTTCTTCACAGGTATCAAAATCATGGTATCCTCCAACTGTTGCAATTTTAACCTTGGTGCCAGTATTTTTGATATACTGAGCATAGTGTATAAAAGGGGTTTCAATTAAATTAAACCCTGTGGGATGGGCCTGTTCAACATCAGCAGCACGCAACTGAACAATATCGATATATGGTTCGGCCATTTTAATAAACGCAGCAGCCTCCTCAATGGTATATCCACCCTTCGGTTCTTCCGCACTCATCACCAACTCAATCAAAAAATGATTCCCCACCGTTTCTCTCACTTTTTCCAAAACCATCAACGGAAATCTCGCCCTATTTTCCAAAGAACCGCCATATGCATCTCCTCGATGATTTGTTAAGGGCGACAAAAACTTGGCCGGTATCTGTCCGCGATATGCGTAATGAATGGATGCCATGTCAAACCCCAGAAATTTTAAGATGCCAATTTGTTCTGCATAGCTTTTTGCAATGAGTTGAAGTGTTTCTTCTTCAAAATCTTCCACAGCCTTGTTGACATCAACAATCCGAAGTTTGTTATTTTCCATTAAAGGGTATCCTGATTGGGGCCCCACAAAAAAACCCATACATGCTATCGATCCATAAAAGTGGATGGTATCAGCAAGTTGCATCAAGTAGTTTTGACTTGCCGGATCATAAAGATCATAATCAGGAAAATGGGCAATATCCAGTTCCATTGGCAGGCCAGCACCTCTGCTGAAGTTATTGATCCCCATACAGGTGACAATTGCCGCTCCACTTTTGGCTTTATTGGCAAAATGGGCGATAACGGAATCAGCCGGAAACGGCTCCGGCCCTTGCAAAAAATGGGGCAGGGAGTTGCAGGCTGCCATTCGGTTTTTAAGAATATATCCTCTTATTTCCAACGGGGCAAGAAGATGTTGATAGTGTGATTTCATAAATTCACGCCTCCATGAGATCTATATTAGATATTCCCGTAACGGAACAACTCGCCCCTCAATATCATCGTCGATGTCAAGGGGAGAGCTGCTATACCAACTGCACTTTGGTAATTCAATGATCAATATGATTAACGCGAATACTCCCATTCGTAACCTGTTAAGGCTGCTGCCCGCTGAAGTATCGTCACCATACCATCAACTTTTCCGGCACTTTCAGCAATACGCAGTGCTGAATCTGCTTTGGATTCAAAAACAGCCATCCAAATTTGATCAATATCTGCTTTGGTGAACTCAACAAACTCATTTCCAGTCTTTTCAACCACCATTGCCACATCGTCCGCAATTTCATCAGTGTATAGCCCGCCGGAATATTGCTGCGTCTCTTGTGCTGCGGCTTGTATGATTTCTCTTTGTCCTTCTGACAACCCGTTCCACCAGTCCAGGTTGACCGTGAAAAAGTTGCCTGCTGTGTAAGTGCCATCCAACGCCCAATATGGTGCCGGTTCATACCAGCTCATTGCCACCATTGGCTTAAGTGCCATTTGTGTCGCATCAACAAGTCCCCGACCAAGCGCATCATATGTTTCAGGCGGAAACAGGGATGTCACCTGAAATCCAAGATGCTCAAACATAGCAGCATCCATATTTCCGAAAGAAGATGATCCTCTGACTAGAGAATCCAAATCATCAAAATCGTATTTTGCACAAAAAGCATTGGCACCGCCTGCAATGACATTAAGATATTTAATCCCTAACGCTTCGGCTTCTCCCTGAATAAGCGCTGAGGTTTCGGCATTTTTAAATACCAGATCATCGAAATATTCCAATGCAACTTCTGGTCCACCTGGTGCAAATCCTGGAAACGCAAGATATGTAACCGTGTTCAGATGTGGCATATGTGCCAAAGCGACCATGTCCACAGCGTTGTCAATGACCGCATCCAATTCATCCTGTGCAGTAAAAAGCGTTCCCCCCCAGTAAGTTTGAACAGTGATCGCACCTTCTGAAAGAACTCCAACCTGATCGGCGAAGAAGCTCAACAGCTCTCCACCCGTTTCTGTTTGCTGAAAAGTTGAACTCAACCGAATCTCAAGGGGTTCTACCGCATTGGCATTTTCGCTTTTGGGTTGAACAGTTGGTTCCGATCTGTCTGCCGTCCCACTGCATCCACTGACCAGCAGCCCTACACATAATAGTGTTACTGTGATTAATCTTCTTTTCATTTTCATCTCATGCCCTCCTCATGTTCTAATTGATACGCCGCAACCTTTCCTTTCATATGGTCATTGCTAATTGAATCCAGGAATTCCCATTAAGCGAGGCACAAACGTTACAATTTGAGGAAATAATCCTATAAGAATTACCACCGTGACTTCTGTCAGAAAATATGGTGTTACTCCTTTAAATATTTCCGATGGATTGACTCTCAGCGCATTGGCCGTTGCAAAAACGTTCATGCCAACAGGTGGTGTTAACCCAGCTATTTCTGTCATAAAACACAATGCAATGACCAGCACGTAGGGGTTATATCCGATATCCGTCAGAATCGGAAATACAATTGGAACCGTTATAATAATGATCGATACAATATCCATCACAGATCCACAAAGTATATAAAGAAGCATTACAAGCATAAATATAATAAATGGAGGTGCATTCACATTTGAAATAGCTACCGATATATAGCTGGCCAGTTGGGTATCTGCAATGAACCGCCCAAATATTTGTCCTCCTATGATAATTGGAAAAATCCCCGCTTCCATGACAGCTGCATCCCAAATACTATGGCAAATTTTTTTAAATGGAACACGTTTTATCAACGCATAGATGCAAATTACTGTTGCCCCAATAGCTCCTGCCACGGTCGCCGTAAACCAGCCCGCCAAGGTACCTCCCATAATAAGTCCAAAGAGGCATACAATTGGCACCAATAACTTGAGTGATTTGATTTTCTTATTAAAGCTTATCTTTTCACCGCCACCAGGCGGCAAGGTGCCTGGTTTAAATCTTCCAATGAGATATACAGTTATACCAAGTGCCACCATCGTAAATATTCCAAGACCAATGCCTCCCATTAATGCTGATCCAACCGATAAGGTAATGTTCTGCCCTTTATAAATTAATGGCGAAGGCGCAATCAGACAAAACATAATGATACCCATTGATGGGGGAATCAGTGTTGAAAGTGCACCAGATGCAGCAATACATCCAAGAGAATACCTTTTGCAATAACCCGCTTCTTCCAATTCTGGAAGTGCCAGCTTTCCAAATACAATATTCCCTGCAATCGAAGAGCCTGAACAGGCACCAAACACAGCATTCGCGCCAATGACCGTATACAGCAGCCCTCCTTTAATCCGTCCTAAAAAGGCCTTCATTGATGTAAATGCACCTCGTGCGATCCCCGTTTCTCCAGTCAACCCTCCCAACAGCATAAACATGGGAAGTACTGCATAGTTATAGTTTGCTCCAAGGTTAAACGGCGCATTGGTAAATTGTGTAATAGCCATGGTCATATCCCCGCTGTACAAGACCGCAAATCCTCCAAGTGAAGCTACCATCATAGATACAAAAATGGGCACCCCTACAAATACCATTAGCATCATGCCAAGAAAGGTGATGATACCCACTATCCAAGGGTCAATCATAATTCTTCACCTCTTTTGTCAGACTTGATTGCAAATTCTCTGATGATAGACCAAAAGAAAGTAAATGAAAGCATTGCGAATCCCACCGCTAGAATCATAGCAAACGGCCACAGGGGGAATCCGACTCCAGAAATGGAACTCATCTGATTTCGCATTTTGAATCGTGTCATTTGAACAAATCCCCGCTGACTAATAAACGCACAAATAGCCATTCCACAGATATTTCCAAAGGTATTGAATATCTTTTGAACTTCTTTGGGAAACTTGCATGACAGTAAATCAATTTTCGTATGCCCTCTTTCTAAGGTGACATGGGCCGCAGCTAAAAATACAACTGGAATATGTAAATACTGTATTATTTCAGTGGATGCAGGCACCCCACTGACAGAAAACCCCCACATTCGCAGCTTTTCTCCCAGTACATTGAAAAAAGCCACAAGCATAATGCCTATCAGGCAAATACCCGATAAATAGGAAATGCCTTTGATCGTTTTTTCTATCACTTTGTCTGCTTTTTCAAACACCACACCCATCGACTTCAATTTTTTCTTCACCGCCTTTATCCTATGTCAACTTTTCCACCCTATGCCCTGTGTTCATTTCTCTGTTCACCTCTGCGAAAGACAATCGCTACCATCAAGTTGTACCCGCCTCCCTACCTTTCATATTTGCAGCTTCCACATACGTCATGTTATGAAATCTGTCTATTGCAATTGTTCACTATCATCGTGTTAACGTTTTCATCGTTGGGCAAAAAACAACAGCCTTCCAGTCTCAATACCCGCCGCAAGATCTTGTTAATTTTAAAACGTTCTTCACGAGTTCTCTTACACTTTTATGGAACCCATTTTAATTAACACAATGTGGATTGTAAAATTCGGAATATGCATCGATTGTACTTTGGGTGATCTGTTGCTAATTTAGTACTTCTAAAAATAGTGCATCACCAACTGCTTTCTTAATTCACAAAAGTGATTCGCATTATATGTTCAATAGCGTCGTTAATGTTATTTACTCAACTTTCCCACCCAAGGGAAAGCATAAAACCTAGAAAAATATTTAATAAACATTCATAAAAAACATATAGAGAACCCCCTGTAAGTGGTAT
>NZ_FXUF01000017.1 GCF_900182905.1 Anoxynatronum buryatiense
AAGAATAAAAATTTGACAAAAAAAGTAGCCGCAAGGCTTACTTTCAAAGGATCTTATGGATTCAACTTTTCGGTTTTGCTGTCAAACTCACGAGTAGTGCAAAAACGATGCTTCCTTGCAGGACCTTCCAAGACCCCGGAACTGGAATCTGTTTCTGGGGCCTTGTTTTTTTATGTGAAGGAAGATTTATAACGTTTGCCAGTAACCATTGTTTGTCAGAATCGTGTCAGAGGGCTTTAGTATAATCAAGATAACAATAGAGTCGTCCTTTAGAAGCATTCTCTATCGTGAACTTATTTTACAACAGGAACGTTTTGACATTTAAGGAAAAGTGAGGAGCGGATAAAGATGAAAATGAAACAAAGACTGGCCCTGGTTATTATTCTGGCACTGGTACTATCAGTGATCGCCCCAGCAGGTATGCCGGTATATGGGGATGCTGGAGGTAGTGCTGCTGCCAATCATACCTTTCACATCAATGAAGGGAATATCACGATAGCATCAGGAACAGGAGAGCATGCTGGCAAGATTGCAGTCACACATCAATCATCGCCAAGTGTGACAGCGTTTGTCTATGCAGCGGATAACATCATCATCACCGGTACCACCACAACCAACAGGGTTGTGGTGGATGGTGTTAAGGCAAATATAACCCTTCGGGATGTTGATATTCAAATAAATGCGTACATCATTGATGCTGCCTTTGGGTTGAAAAACAATGCAGATGTGACACTAACTTTGGAAGGTGTTAATAACCTTAAAAGGGATCTGTATTTTGCTGGTTTGCAGGTGCCTAGTGGCAATAAGATTACGATTAATGGAACTGGTTCTCTTCATGCAATCGGTGGTGATTATGCAGCGGGGATCGGCGGCGGATGGGGTGAAACAGGCGGTACCATCGCTATAGCAGGAGGAACGGTTATAGCAACAGGTGGAAGTGAGGCAGCAGGCATCGGTGGTGCTTGGGAGGGAGAAGGCGGCACCATCACGATTTCAGGTGGAACGGTGACAGCCACAGGTGGAAGTGATGGCGCAGGTATTGGTGGTGGATCTGAAAGGTCAGGAGGCAGCATCAAGATAGAAGGCGGAACAGTAGAAGCCGCAGGAGGGTATTGGGGAGCAGGCATCGGCGGTGGTAAGCAGGGAGAGGGAGGTACTATCACTATTTCAAGTGGAGCGGTGACAGCAAGAGGTGGAAATAGTGGCGCAGGCATCGGTGGTGGACATGTGGGAGACGGCGGTACTATCACGATTTCAGGAGGAACGGTGACAGCCACAGGTGGAAGTGGTGGCGCAGGCACCGGCGGTGGAAATTTTGGAGCAGGAGGCAGCATCACCATTTCAGGTGGAGTGGTGACAACAACAGGTGGAAATTTTGGCGCAGGTACCGGCGGTGGAAATTCTGGATCAGGAGGCAGCATCACTATTTCAGGTGGAGAGGTGACAACAGCAGGTGGATGGTATAGTGCAGGCGTCGGTGGTGGTGTTATGGGAGAAGGCGGTAATATCACCATAAATTCAGCTGCAATCGTGAAAGCCGTTTCAGACAGTATCATGTGGCCAGCGATACATACACTATCGGGAAGCATTGAAGATACAAGTACAGCAGCAGTATTAATGGCACATTTTTCAGCAATCCAAAATGGAGGTACTGCCACGAGTATTCATGTTAAAGGCGGTTTAAATCCATATACCAGCTTTACTCCAACGACAGAATACAACTCGATTGCTTTTACAGTACCACCCAACACAATCTATCAGCTAAAAACAGGTGGTGACTATCAACAACATTTGATAAATCCTTCAACAGATTTTGTTGTAGCAGGTTTTGGCCTTACTGTATTCGATGAGGTAGAGAATGCAATTAATCTGCCCGTGCCGATGGCACCAGTGGTGCAATCGGTAACAGCGAGGGACAGACAGATCAGCATAAGCTGGAATTCAGTTGAAGGAGCAGAAAGCTATAAGATTTACCAAAGTACAACCTCAGGGGCTTATACGACACCAATTGCCACAGTGACAGCCCCGGTTCACAGTTTTAATGCAACAGGATTAATCAATGGCACAACCTACTACTTTGTGGTGAAAGCAGCCGATTTAATCGGAGAGAGTGTGAACTCTAATGAAGTCAAAGGAACACCCAGCGCCTCCAATAGTAGCGGTGGCAGCGGTGGCGGTGGCAGCTCCAACAGCCTAAACATCGGCAAAAGCAATCCCACTGAAGGAACGACAGGCACCCCCTACACCTATAGCCTAAGAGCCACAGGCGGTAGTGGCGGTCACAGCTTTGAAGTTACCAGTGGCGCATTGCCAGAGGGTTTAACCCTTTCAAAGGATGGGGTCATCAGCGGGACTCCCACCAAGGCAGGCACCTACCAATACACCATCTCTGTAACCGATAGAAATGGCAGCGTATCAAGGCATAGCTTCACCCTGGTGATTGGAGAAGATGATGCAGAAAGTGATGCAGAAGATGCAGAAGAATCCAATCAGGAAACCTCAGAGGGAGAAGAGACACCTAAAAAGAAGATCCTTCTCACCATAGGAAAGCAAGATATCACGATAGGTAATGAAATCCATCAGCTGGATGCCATGCCCTTTATCGACGGCGAAACCAACAGAACCTTGGTACCACTCAAGTTCATCAGCGAAGCCCTGGGAGCAACGGTGACCTGGCTGCCGGAGACAAGACAGGTACTGATCACAGAAGGAGACACAGAAATCCTGTTGACCATCGGCTCTAAAGAAGTCCTGGTGAATGGCGAAATGATCCTGATAGATACTGAACCAAGGATTATCCCTCCCGGGCGCACCTTTGTACCCCTGCGGGTTATCGGAGAGCTGCTGGGAGCAACGGTGGTGTATGATGAGGTAACAAGAGAAATCAGTATAGAAAGATAAGCCCCTTTTTGCCAAGGCCCCAGAACATTTTCTGGGGCCTTGGTTTTTTTAAAGCTGTGGTCAATGGCTGGTGTTTGTCAGAATCGTGTCAGAGGGCTTTAGTATAATCAAGATAACAATAGAGTTGTTCTTTAGAATCATCCTCTATCGTGAACTTATTTTACAACAGGAGCGTTTTGACATTTAAGGAAAAGTGAGGAGCGGATAAAGATGAAAATGAAACAAAGACTGGCCCTGGTTATTATTCTGGCACTGGTATTATCAGTGATCGCCCCAGCAGGTTTGCCGGTATATGGGGATGCTGGAGGTAGTGCTGCTGCCAATCATACCTTTCACATCAATGAAGGGAATATCACGATAGCATCAGGAACAGGAGAGCATGCTGGCAAGATTGCAGTCACACATCAATCATCGCCAAGTGTGACAGCGTTTGTCTATGCAGCGGATAACATCATCATCACCGGTACCACCACAACCAACAGGGTTGTGGTGAATAGTGGCGTAACGGCAAATATCACTTTATCTGATGCAAATATAAGCAGAACAAGTTTCAGCTTGAGCATATGTGTCTTTGACATGTCTGGTGCAATTGTCAATCTCACTTTAGTAGGAGACAATTTCTTGAGGAGCAATTCGCTTCAACCTGGGTTAAAGGTACCCGAGGGAGCAACCTTGACGATAAAGGGACCGGGCAGTCTAAAAGCCGAGAATGCTTTTACAGGTAGTTCCAGTGCAGGTATTGGCGGGAGTAATAATCAAGCAGGTGGTATAATCAACATAATAGGCGGCACAATAACAGCCATGGGAGGAAACAGTGGAGCAGGCCTTGGGGGTGGCGGGCTTGGTAACGGTGGTACAATCAATATTTCAGGGGGAACGGTTACGGCCATAGGCGGAGATTATGGAGCAGGTATTGGTGGCGGCACTGGCGGCAGCGGTGGTATCATCAATATCACGGGAGGAACTGTTAGTGCCGCAGGGGGCAGGGCTGCAGCAGGCATCGGCGGCGGCCTTAACGGAGGCAGTGGGACAGTCAGCATTTCAGGAAATGCCCGAGTGACAGCAACAGGCGGCGGCCCAATACTGGAACGTCAAAATGGCTGGGATATTGGTTCAGGCAGCGACAATACAAGTAATGGCACCTTGAGAATTCAGGGTGATGGCAACCAGAACCCTACTGTCATCTTCACAACCTACGGTGTCGATGCTGGTATCCCTGAAGGGGTGGAAAAACCCTATACCTATTGCACAATAGAAGGTGCCGGGGCAAGAGACAAAAATGGTGTCATGATAGACGGTGCCTATGGCCCTGAGGCAAAAGACCAGGCGCCCCTGATCGTCACCGGTGCGCCCACCAGCCTGATAATTGGTGAAACCTGTAACCTCAGCAGCTTAATCAGTGGTGGAAGCACCACCGGTGCCATCACCTACAGTGTGAGCGGAAGCGGCGTGGATGTGAGCCATGAAGGGATTGTTACTGCAGTGGAGGCAGGAACAGCTGCCATTACAGTTACTAAAGAGGGAGACACATATTTCAGCGCCGTTTCGACAACAGTGACAGTAAACATCGCAGCCCCGGTGATGCCCACCATTCATCCTGCATCAGTGAACTATGATTTGACAGCGCCAACGGATAGATTCACTACAATCACATGGGGAAGTGCCGCTAGTGTCACAGCGGTAGTTCATGGAAGTGAAAATTTGGTGCTGGGTACAGATTATACAGTCAATGGAAATAAGCTGACGCTACAGGCTGATTATTTGGAGGCCTTAACCTTAACAGCGGGAGAAGTGATGGAATTCAGCATATGGTTCAACAATAACAGCACGGAAACCCTGACAGTTCATGTTGTAAAAGGGTCTATTCCCTCAGATAACGCTAACTTAAAATCACTGACAATCAGCGCAGGTACGTTGAACCCTGGGTTTAGTGAAAATGCATTGCAATACAGTGTTAATGTAGATAACCGGGTCACCAGCATAAAGCTGACCACAGTTACGGCAGATAGTAACGCAACAGTAACAATCAATGGAACAAAAGTCATTAGTGGGAATGTGATACCAATAAGTCTGAACACAGGAAATAACATGATCACCATCTTAATAACAGCTGAGAATGGAAGTACTAAGACTTATGCGATTCATATGAATAGAGCGGCAGCAAGTGGAGGCGGTGGATCCGGCGGCGGCACCTCAGGAAGCAACCGGGATAAACAACAGCAGACAAACGAAACCGAAAAAACAGAAGAAATAAAAGAAATTGAAGGCTCAAAAGACACACAGGAAGCAAGCCCTCCTCAAAAAAGGATCCTTCTCACCATCGGAAAACGGGAGATTGTACTAAATAATGAAACCCATCAGCTGGATGCCATGCCTTTTATTGATGGTGAAACCAACAGAATCCTGGTACCTCTCAAATTCATCAGCGAAGCCCTGGGAGCAACGGTGGCCTGGCTGCCAGAGACAAGACAGGTACTGATCACAGAAGGAGACACAGAAATCCTGCTGACCATCGGCTCTAAAGAAGTCCTGGTGAATGGCGAAATGATCCTGATAGATACCGAACCAAGAATTATCCCTCCCGGTCGCACCTTTGTACCCCTGAGGGTTATCGGAGAGCTGCTGGGAGCAACGGTGACATATGATGAGGGAACAAGAGAGATTCGCATAGAAAAATAAAAGAAATGAAGCGACATTATAAACAGAAACTTAATGAGGAGGTGCACCTATGAACAGCAAAACAAAGAAAATCTTAGCGATGATCCTCATTGTAGTAATGATTTTCCCCACAGTTGTTTTTGGAGAGGGCAATAGCAAGGACGATTTACAGGGGCATTGGGCAGAGAAAAACATGAGACAGTGGATTGCAGGGGGATGGATGAAAGGTTATCCAGATGGAAGCTACAGACCTGACGGAAAAATAACCCGGGCAGAATTTATCACGTTGATCAACAAGCTCTATGGCTACGACGCGACAACAGAAGAAAACTATGAAGACATAGAGAAAGAAAGCTGGTATCACCAGGCAACAGCAATAGCAAAGCATAACAAGTATTTTGATTGGTATAAAGAAGACAAGCTGTATCCAAATCAGCCAATTACCAGACAAGAAGCAGCTGCTGTTATCACACAGATTTTAAAACTAAATGCCTCAGAAGATCTGACAGCAATAGAAGGATTTAACGACAAAGAGACAGTGCCAACCTGGAGCAGAAGCTATATGGATGCAGTCGTAAAAGGGGGGTATGTAAGCGGTTATCCTGATGCGACATTAAGACCGGCGGGAGATATAACAAGGGCAGAAGTGGTCGTGATGCTGGATAAGGTCGTTGGAGAATTAATAAGCAGGAAGGGAATTTATGGAACCGCTGAAGAAACAAAAACAATCAAAGGAAATGTCACCATAAGTGCCCAGCAGGCAGCGCTGAAAAACATGGTGATAGAAGGAGATTTAATATTAGCGGCCGCCATCGGAGATGGAGACGTAACCCTGGAGAATATAACAGTAAAGGGAAAAACCATCGTATATGGTGGCGGGCCAAACAGTATTATACTGATTGATTTCAATGGAAGTCAGATCATAATTGATCTTCCAGACAACAGTGCTGTCAGACTGGTAGCATATGGAGACACCCACGTTGGGGAAGTCGTTGCTTATTCGGATGCCATTCTTGAGGAAGCTCAGAGCCTTACCGAAGATGGATTTACAACAATCAACATTTATCAGGGAGCCACCATAACCTTGATAGGCGCTTTTGAAAGTGTCAATGTAGGTGCCGGCAACGCAACGCTACATATGCAAACTGGATCCATCAATACCCTGGTGGTAGAAGAAGCTGCTGCCGATGCGATGATTAACCTAAGCAACGGAACAACCGTAACACATTTAAATATCCATGCACCTACCCAAGTAACTGGCTCAGGCAACATAGAAACCGCACAGATTAACAGCAATGACGTTATGATTGCTCCGGTTCCATCTATCATCAATATAGGAGAAGGGATCACATCAAGGGTAGGAGGAAAGACAGTCAATCGCAGTACAACCATCACGACAACCATCACTACAGGAGGCGGTGGCTCCGGTGGCAACTCCGGCAATAACTCCGGTGGAGGTAATTCTGGCGGCGACAGTGGTACTCCTGACGACAATGGCGGTGGAAGCATACCCAACAATCCACCGAAGGTAGTACAGCCAGTACAAGATATCAACAACGCTGCTCTGGGAATCCAACTAACAGTGGATTTGAGAAATACCTTTGAAGACAAGGATGGAGATCCTTTAATCATAAGTACAAATCTGGGAAAAGTTGAAAATGGTATATGGAGCTATACACCAACAGCATCGGGAACCATGACAGTCGTCATTACTGCAGCGGATGGCAAGGGTGGCAGTGCGACCACAACCTTCAAGGTGACAGTAACAGCAGTAACGGATCCCACCAACAATCCGCCAACAGTCACAAGTACCGTATATGCCATATCAGATGCCTTTGTAGGAATAGAGATAATGGTCGATTTAAGCAATGTGTTTGAAGATATCGATGGCGACCCATTGACATTAAGCGCTAACGTAGGAACCATCGATAATGAGGTGTGGCGGTATACACCCACAATAGCAGAAGCAAGGACAGTCGTGATTACCGCAACGGATGGCAGAGGCGGCAGTGCGACCACCAGTTTCCTAGTGACGACATTAACCATCGAGATCACAGAAATCATCGTAACGTCAGCGGGAGATATAACCGAAATCGAAGAAGGCAACACGTTACAGATGCGGGCAGCGGTTTCGCCAGCCAATGCAAGTAATCAAGAGATCCTATGGTCAGTAGACGCCATGACAGGGACGGCAACCATTGATGAAGACGGCCTATTAACCGCAACAACAGCAGGAACTGTCAACGTAAGGGCGACCGCAAAGCACCATTCAAGTGTAACGGGCAGCAAAATCATTACCATACACCCTGATAATACGCCGCCTGCCCCAGGAGATGGAGGCATGCTGACAATATCAGAGGTCAAGACAAATGGTATGAAGCTGAGTTGGACCAAGGCAGCTGATGACAAAACAGCGGTTTCTCAATTAGAATACGCAGCTTATCACTCAGAGACAAACAATATAAGCACCGTTGCAGAAATGGAAGCCAACGGAACCCCTGCAGGAGACTACACAGCAGATATTGACAGCATCGTGATATCTGGGCTGGAGGCCGATACGCATTATTATGTCAATGTGATTGTCAGGGATCAATCGGGAAACAAAGCAGCTTATACGATGACCTCTGAGAAAACCTTTGAATATGAGCTGTATTATGCAAGCTACACAGAAAATGCGATTGAAAAATTAGGCATCACCACCGGGGAAAAAACCACGGTTGTCTCTCAAGTGGATGACAGCCCCTATTCTGGACCACAGGCAATCACTGTAGCAGGGGGGCGGGTTTATTGGGCAGGACAGGATTCTCAAAAAATAGAATCCGCTAATTTAAATGGCTCCGACAGAAGAACCTTGGTCAACACAGGGATAAGCAATGTCACCGGCATCGCCGTAGATCCAATCAATGGTTGGGTTTACTGGGGAGACTATGGCAACAATGCCATAAAGAGGGCCAACATTGATGGAACAGAAGTAAGCACCATCATTTCACAGGCAGATACAAGTACTGCCACCTATAAAGGACCCTTTGCATTGGCCATCAGTGGAGACAAGCTCTACTGGGTGGGGGATAGCAGCCTGGTGATTGAAAGATCACATCTCGATGGAAGTGAAAGAGAAACGGTAATCGCAACTACGGGCAGCCCCCAAAGCGTCGATACCATCGCCATAGACCAAAGCAACGGAAAAGTCTATTGGAGCGACTATCATAACAATCAGATAAACAATGCCAATCTGGATGGAACAGGTAAAGAAGCGGTTGTTTCTACAGCAGATGAAGGCAGCAGCTACCCCGGGGTGAAGAGAATCGCCATCACGAAGGAGCGGTTGTACTGGATAACCGATTCTACTGGAACCATTTATTCATCAAAGCTTGATGGCAGTGACAGGAAACTTTTTTGGACGCCATCTTCGAGTTCAGTCATTAAAGGTTTTGTGATCGTCGATCCTGGGCAGCTGTAATAGAAAAAAAGGCATCACAACCATTTAAAATCAGGTCTTTAATCAGGTCTTTAGAGAGGAGAAATGAAAGTCATGAAAATAAAATACTTGCGGGTCTTCGTGATCACACTCATCTTATGTCCCATGTTTATGATACAGAGCTGGGCTTCTGACCCATATATCGGAGAAATTAGAATGTTTGCCGGTAACTTTGCACCAGTTGGTTGGGCATTTTGTGAAGGGCAGCTGATATCGATTTCTGAAAACGACACTCTATTTCAGATAATCGGCACCACCTATGGCGGCGATGGAGAAACTAATTTTGCCCTTCCCGACCTAAGGGGCCGTGGACCAGTACATGCTGGAAACGTAGTCTCATTAGGTGAAATGAGGGGTATGGAAACGGTCACGCTGACAGTACAAAATATACCGCCTCATGTGCATACAACCACAAAACTAACGGTTTTTGATCTCCTTAAAACCACCCCCGATGTTGGAAATGTGCCTATGTCAGCCATGCTTCTACTGGCAAAGACGGCAAAAAACGAAAAAATATATGCCCCTGCAGCTTCTGCAAATGAAGCACTGGGAGGGACACATATTGAGGTAAAGGTGGACACTACTGCCCTTACCAATATGGTAGGGCAGTCACAGCCTGTTGAAAACATACAGCCTGTTCTCCATATCAACTATATTATATCCCTACAGGGCATTTATCCATCTCAGTTTTAAAGAGGCATGCATCGGCAAGAAGCTTAACTGATAGCAAGCAATAGAATCCTAAAAGAAGATAATGGAAAGGATTGGATATATAATGAAAAGAAAAATGATGAAAATCATCATGGTGACCCTTATCCTTTGCAGTTTCTTTACCATGCAAAGCTGGGCAAGGGATCCATTTATTGGAGAAATTACCATTTTTGCCGGTTCAGGAGATAAACCTCCAGCAGGCTGGGCCTTTTGTGAAGGGCAGCTATTACCCATTAGTCAAAATACAGCATTATTTTCACTACTGGGTACCACCTATGGCGGCGATGGAAAAACTACCTTTGCGCTGCCAGATTTGAGGGGAAGGGTACCTGTGCATCCAGGTCAGGGAACAGGCTTAACAGACAGGTCATTAGGAGAAGAGATGGGAACAAAGGAAGTAACCCTTATAGAAGCTCAAATGCCCGCCCATCGGCATGAGATAACGATGGATCTGGAGGTAGAGGGAACCATTAAAGTTTCGGATGCCATGGGAAATAGCCCTGAGCCCCAGGCAAACCACGTGTTGTCCAGGGGAAATGAAAATGAAAGAATTTACTCCGATGGTGTGGGTGCTGCGGTAGAGACTGCAACAGTAAATGAGACAGGAACAGATGCGTTGGTTACCTTTACAGATGCCGGCGAAAGCCTGCCTGTGAGCAACATGCAGCCCTATATAACAGTTCGATACATCATTGCTTTACAGGGCATATATCCTCAAAGACCTTAAGTAAAATAATAAAGAAGGAAGGTGGAAAAAATGAAAAAAAAGATTTCAGGAATGATCATCATCACCATTCTCCTGTGCAGCCTTTTTACCTTACAAACCTGGGCAAATGAGGCCTATCTTGGAGAAATTAGGATATTTGCAGGAAATTTTGCCCCAAAAGGCTGGGCTCTTTGTAATGGACAGCTGCTACCCATTAATCAGAACCAAGCACTTTTTGCACTGCTGGGTACCACCTATGGAGGCGATGGAGTAACCACATTTGCGTTACCTGACTTAAGGGATCGGGTAGCCATTGGTGCTGGAGATGGGTATAATGTAGGCGATAAGGGTGGCAGTGCCACCGTAACCCTTATACCAGCAAATCTACCTGCCCACAGTCATACTGCTGAGGTAACGGCTGATGTAACTGGAACCATTGAATACACCAACAATGAAGGAAATACGCCACTACCAGGAGGCCATATGCTGGCTAGGGGAGATAAAAATGAAAGAATTTATTCCGATAATGCTACGCCAACAGATGGCATTAACCTTGAGGTGACAATAGATCCGCAAATTTCGACGAGTGCGGTAGGCGGAGGACAGCCAGTCAATAATATGATGCCCAGTTTAGGATTAAACTATATGATCGCAATGCAGGGAATATTTCCGAGCTTTGATTAAACAGAAGGGAAAAACGTCGTTGGGGACAGTCTCAACCCGTATCAGAAGGGATCAAACACGTTCAGTACGGCAGGAAAAGGAAGATGCCAAGCTGCCCCAGTTTAATATGGCACTTGTGTGTGGCGAAGCTCCCATCTTCCTTTGCGCCTTCTACTGAACCTCATTAATCACCAGCTGGTAATCGTTGCATTCAGATTCAATCCGATCATGCAGTATCTGTTTAATGGCCGCAATTTTGTCTTCATCGGCAGGTTCTGCCATGGTCACCTCAACGGTGACCATGGTTTTCTTTTCCCCCTGAGCCACCCGAATCACCTTCACCTTGACACCGGTTACAGCTTCGTTAAGGCAGGCCAGCACCTGATCCTTCGCCGCCTCTGTTTTTGCCGTGTCGATGGAGACGGGGTCAATGTGCACTGTCAGTTCAATACCCATCTGGCTTTTCACCTCTTTTTCCAGCTGGTCAATGACAGTGTGGGCATCCACAATATGGGTGGTATCCGGCATTTCCGCGTGAATGGAGGCCACTACCCTTCCCGGGCCATACTCATGCACCTCCAAGTCATGGGCTTTCAGCACAAGGGCACTTCCATCAACAATGTCATAGATTGCATCCACCACGTGGTCCTCCGGGGCTTTTCCCAGCAGACTGGTGGCGGTGTCTTTGGCGGCGTCAAAACCGGAATACATGATTAACAGCGAAATGAGCAGGCCCATGGCACCATCCACGGGAAAAGCCGTGTACTGGCCCAAGATCATGGAAACCACCACCAGAGAGGTGGCGGCCACATCGCTGATACTGTCATAGGCGGCGGCCTTGTTAATGCTGGAATTAATGGTGCGGGCAATGTAACGGTTATAAGAAAACATCCAAAGCTTCACCAGAATGGAGAGGATCAAAATCACCACAATCACCAGGTGATACTGAACGACTTCCGGGTTCATCAGCCGCTGGAAAGACTTTTGCAGCAGCTGAAAGCCCACCAAAAAAATCAGGGCGGCCACCACAAGGGAACCAATGTATTCCACCCGGCCGTGGCCGTGGGGGTGATTGCCGTCAGGGGGTTTATTGGAGATCTTGGCACTGATGATGGAAATCACCGACGAGCTGATGTCTGTCATGTTATTGAAGGCATCGGTAATGACGGCGATGCTGTTGATGAACAGCCCCAGGGCTAACTTCACGGCAAAAAGAAGCACATTGCAAAAAATGCCCAGGTAGCCTGAGAGGGAAATATACTGTTCGCGCACGTCATGATTGCTGACGTCTTCATGATTGTTGATCCATTTTCGGATAATTCGCTTAATCAAAGGTCTCATCTCCTGCGGTCAATGTCGGTTGATGGCGGTCGTCTCATTCTGTTCATATCACAAATGGTCCTGTTTTTCAACCGGCTGTCGGGAGTTTCTGCTATTGATTCTCACCTGAAACACTGGTATGATGGCATCAAATCAGACGAGAGGTGGCAGATCATGGAGAGGGAAGGGAAAACAATCGCCATTGGTGTCATCATCAACCCCATCGCCGGCCTGGGAGGGCGTGTGGGACTCAAAGGAAGCGACGGGCCCGATGTGGTGGAAAAAGCGCTGGCCCTGGGAGCGCAGCCTGAAGCGGCACAACGGGCAGCCAACGCCCTGGCTGAACTGGAAGAAATAAAAGAAAGCCTCATCGTGCATACCTACAGTGGCGACATGGGTGAGCATCTCCTCACCTCCATGGGGTTTACCGTCAGTCTGGCGGGAACGCCGGCTGCGGGGCGCACCACCGCCCAAGACACCATGGAAGCAGCCCAAAAACTGCGGGATGCCGGCGTGGCACTCATTCTCTTTGCCGGTGGTGATGGGACTGCCCGCAATATCTGCCAGGCCATCGGCGAAGATGTGCCGGTGATCGGCATTCCCGCCGGGGTGAAAATCCACTCGGCTGTGTATGCCACCAATGCCCGCAATGCCGGGCTGGCAGTAAAGGAGTACCTGCAGGGGCTGGAGGCAGAAGTGGCCCTGGCAGAAGTGATGGACATTGACGAAGACATGTTTCGCCAGGGGCGTCTCAGTGCCCGGCTGTATGGCTATATGAAAGTGCCTGTTTCCGGCAGTCATATGCAGCACACCAAATCAAGCAGTGTGTCAGAGCATGATGAACTCATGGGTGTGGTGGGTCACGTGATCACCAAAATGGAGGAGAAGACGCGCTATATTATTGGCCCCGGAACCACCACCAGGGCCATCACAGACGAACTGGGCCTGTCAGGAACCCTGCTGGGAGTGGATGTGGTGGAAAACAGCCGGCTGCTGGCGGCGGATGTCACCGAAAACCAGCTCTGGGAGCTGGTGAAAGACCCGGAGGTACCCGTGAAGATCATCGTCACCATCATCGGCGGTCAGGGAAACCTCTTTGGCCGGGGAAACCAGCAAATCAGCCCCCGCATCCTTCGTCGGGTGGGGAAAAAGAACATCATTGTGACGGCCACCGCCTCCAAGCTGAATGCCCTGTACCAGGCTCCCCTGGTGGTGGACACCGGCGACTTGGCACTGGACAAAGAGCTGTCCGGGTACATCGAAGTGGTCAAGGGCTTTGCCCATACCGTGATTTACCCAGTGACAAACTAAGCAGGCACTTGAAAAGGCACTTGGAAATCCTTCCGAGTGCCTGCTTTTTTTGACGAAACTGAAAAGTGCTGCGGGGTACTGACTGGCCACCTTACAGAAACTGATATGAAAGAAAAAAAGGAATCACCAGCACAATGGCCAGCAGGCGCACCAAATGCATGAGGCTGACTTTCACAGGGTCGGCATCCAGCTCAAGGGCGATGGCGCTCATTTGAGACAGGCCGGCGGGGGAGCAGGCACACAGCGCGGTGAGTAAGTCCCACCGAAAAATACGGTGAATGAAATAGGCCAGCAAAAATCCACTCAGCAGCTGCATTACTGAAATGACCAGCAGCGGCAGCCAAAGAGCCTTGAGATAGTGCATGAAGGGTTGATTAAAGGTCAGCCCCAGCACCACCCCCATGCCGATTTGTGCGAAAGTGACGATTTGAGGCGGCGGTGCGGGCATCTGAAAACCGGCAATTCGCAGTGACGCGATCAGCAAAAGTGCTCCCAGCATACCGCCGGCGGGAAGCCCCAGATAATAGCCAAGTGTACCGCCAACGATTCCCAGCAGAATGCCCCGAAGAACGGGCAGGCTGTACCAGGGAAGCGGAGCCGTCTGGGCGTCGCTCAAATGAATGAGAGTGGCCGAGGCATCCTCTCGCTGAAAAGCAGGCGGATGAGCCTGAAACCATTTCATGGTCATGGGAATGGTGGCATACACCAGAATAATGCGCAGAGAGTGAAAAAAAGCAACCTTGGAAGCGTCCATATGATAAGAAAAAGCTAAAATAGTCATCTCAGCAAGGCCGCCGGGAGTGGCACTGATTAATGCGGTGGCACTGTCGAGGGGACTCACCCGCGCCAGCACATAACCATTGAGAAGCCCGGTCATCACCATCCAGACAGCCACCAGTACGGCTGGAGCCACTAGCTTTTTCAGCACCCGAAGCAGTTCCCTTGAAAAACGGGACCCAATCATGGTGCCAATGATAATTTGAAAAAACTGACGAGTCCATAAAGGCAGATCCGGCCAGGGGACGCCAAAACCCAGGGTGACAGCCACCAGCAGCATAGACCCCAGCATGGCTGCCGCCGGAATGCTTCCCCTTTTAAATGCCCGGTAACCGGTATAACCAACACCGGCCAACGCCGGGTAAATCAACAGCTCTTTCATATTGTCACCTTCTGATCATTAATGGCGGTGGTTCTTTTGCATCTTTTTCTGCATCGTGTCAACAAGATGCCTGCCTTCATCAGACAGCAAAAAAGTCAACGTGCTCGCCGGTACCATCTGAGAAATCAGGTCAATCTGATTCTCCAGCAAAGCGGCGCGCACCCTTGAAGCGCTGATCCAGCCGTTGGTATCGGTATCGGTCAACCGGGGAATCTCAACGACTTCAATGCCCATTTCAGGCAACAGGCTTTTCATGGTTTCGTTGTAATGGCGGGTGGTGAGGCAGTAGGGTTCCTCTCCAATAAACCGCTTTGAGATTCCCAGGGGTGGTGCAATACGGCTGCCAAACAGCGTGAGATCCAGACGGCAGTGAATCTCATTCACGGCAGAGGCATCTTTAATAAAGTAAGAAGGAAAGGTGGCTGATGAAATCAGGTAAGGGCCACCCCGGTGAACCACCACATTGTTCAAATGAGCCGTTCCTTCCTTTACCAGTTGATAACGCACTTCTGCCGGAAAACTGGACCGTTCTTCTGAGAGCACAAAAAGGTGAAGGGTGTCGCAGTCATTGGCGGCTGTTTCCACCAAATACTGGTGCCCCAAAGTAAAAGGATTGGCATTCATCACAATGGCTGCGATGGCATCAACTTCTTTACTTCCAGAAGATGCCGGTGGAGGAAGGTCGACAGCATCAGGATTCTGGCAGTTCTTAAGAGGCTGAAGAGACTGATTTTGTTTGAGCTGATCCACGTAGGCAGCAAGACCATGCCGCCGGTTCTCCAGCAGTGTGACGCCGGGGGCAACGGTAACGACCTCAAAGAAACCGAGTTCACTGAACATGGCCCGGTTGTTGGACGGCGTGAACACAAAAAGATGGGTGCGGCCCCGGTCAAAGGCCTCACTGATCAAACGGGAAACAATGGCAGCGGCAATTCCCTTTCCCTGATGGGTGCACCGAACCGCCAGGCATTTGAAAACATTACCTGCGAGTGAACCCGTCCCCACCAGTGAAGTACCTTCATAAAGGGCCACGGTGAGTTCCACATCGGTTTCAAAATGCAGCCCCTGGGATTTCACCAGAGAAATGATGGGTGCAAGAGCCTCGGTGTCATCGGGAAGCAGGATGGTTTCATGGTACTGGTAAGGATTCACCGAATAACCTCCTTAAAAGTTCTCTTTTATGAGCAAAAACGAATATGAGCAAAAAACAAACACACATCTATTGTACTAAAAAATAAATATTGTACTAAAAAATAAACAGAAAAATGAAAGAAAAGCCGCAAAAAAGGGATTGAAATTAGTAAATGTTTCGACTATAATGATTGTATACGAGTATACCAGTACGCAGACAAAAAGAAAAGGCCTTTCCATCAAGTTTTCGACATGAGGGAAAAGGTTTACCCATCTTTTTTAGATAGGAGTTAAGAGAATGAATATTGAGCTGGGATTGATTGATGATTTTGATCTAAGGCCCATCCGCGATATCGTCTATGAGAATTTAAGAAATGCCATTATGGAGCAGCGGCTGAAACGAGGCGAACGTCTCGTTGAAAATACCATCGCCGAAAAAATGAATATCAGCCGCACGCCGGTGCGCGAAGCACTTCGTCAACTGGAATCAGAAGGTCTTGTGGTGCACATGCCCCGGCGGGGAACCGTTGTACAGGGAATTACCCGGGAAGATGCCCTGGATATTTACAACATTCGGGAAGTGCTGGAGGGGCTGGTTGTCAGACTGGCCTGTGAAAGACGCAGCGAGGCAGAGGTGGAAAACCTACATAAATACATCGAGCAAATGGAAACAGCCATTCATGGGAATGCCTATGAAAAATTGATGGAACTGCATCATGAGTTTAATGATGAGATTTTACAGGCCGCTCAGTCCAAGAGACTTTCAGGAATGGTGAAACATCTGCACGAGTACCTTGCCAGCATGCGAACCGTATCCCTTGAAAGCACTGAAAGACAGGAAGACGCCCTGCAAGAGCATCGTGAAATTGTCAAAGCCATTGAAGAAAGAAGGACAGAAGAAGGCGAAGCAAAAGCGCGAATTCACGTCCAGAAAGCGCGGGAAGCGTTTTTACGCAGGGGCACCATTAGGGGGTGATGCTGGATGACCTGAAAAGGGCAGCAGGCAGTACCATGAGGGGTCTCAGGAAAACGTTGGCAGGAACTTAATGCGTGTTCGATTGTATACAGGTATACAAATTGTATTTTCAAGAGTGCAATTCAGCATAACGATCCAAAACAAACGCATCAGCAATCAAAAGACAACCGAGTGAGCTTAAAGTGAGCTCAACGCGAGTCAAAAGTAAGCTCAAAGTGAGCTCAACGTGAGTCCCAAAAGATGCTGAAGCAACCCACAAAGGTCGGCCATCGTTCCCGACATGAAGGTGGATCGGTGAATGATTTCACAAACATAAGAGAAATGGGAGGGTAATCATGAAAAAACGTGTTCTAAGAAACAAGTTACTCACAGGCGTCATCTTTTTACTGTTGGTCTCAATGGTGTTGAGCGGTTGCGGTGGACAGTCAGGGAGTCAACCAGCCGAACCGGCATCAGGGCAATCATCAGCACCGGCGGAAGCGCCATCCAACTATCCTGCAAGAGCCATGGAATTTGTTGCGCCGGCAGGTGCTGGCGGCGGCTGGGATTTAACCATTCGTACCGTGGGCAGAATACTTCAGGAAACCGGAATTGTTGAAGTGCCCATGCCGGTGACCAATCGTGAAGGTGGCGGTGGCGGTGTGAATCTGGCTTATATGCAGGAAAAAGCCGGCAGCGACGATTATATTGCCGTTTACTCACCACCACTACTATTGATCAATCTCAACGGCTCTACACAGCTGAGCTACGAGAATACCACACCCCTGGCACGGCTCATTACAGACTACCAAGCATTTATGGTGGGTCAAAACTCGCAATACAGTAACATTCATGAAGTGATGGAAGCATTGAAGGCAGATCCCAAAAGCGTGAAAGTGGCCGGGACTTCTGCAGCAGGCAGCATGGACCACATTGCCTTCTTGATCATTGCCAAAGAGGCGGGCGTTGAAAACTTGTCAGAAATTGATTACATTGCCTTCCAGGATGGTTCTTCCGCCTCTCAGCTGATGGGCGGCCATGTGGACTTGCTTTCCACCAGTCTCAGTCAGGTAAGTGGTTTGATTGAAAGCGGCGACCTGGTGGTATTGGCTCAAACTGCCCCTCACCGTGTGGGCACCGGCGTCATGGGTGAAATCCCCACATGCATTGAAGAAGGTATCAACGCCACCTTTGAAAACTGGCGCGGCCTGTTTGGACCACCGGAAATGCCCGGTTACGCAGTAGACTACTGGTCAGAAGTGCTGGCAGAAATGGTGACCACCGACGAATGGCAGGCTGCTTTGGTCTCCAATGGGTGGGATGATGCCTACCTGGATGCCGCCGGATTTAAATCATTCCTTGAAATTGCCAATGAATCCTACAAAATGATTTTGGATGAAATTGGTATGCTGGCTGAGTAATTGCATATCAGGGAGGGCTGCTGACAGGCAGCTCTCCCGCTATTAAAGAATCAGATTGAGAGGTGAATCGGGTGAATTATTCTGCATTATCAGGCGTTGTTTCGGTGATGATCGGTATTATTTATACAGTACAGGCATACATGCTGCCCCGGGCGGCCATTGGTAAACCCTTGGCACCCCTGGTGTTTCCCCTGGGACTGGGTAGCTTGATGATTCTGTTTGGGACGCTTCAAATTATCCGGTCGGTGCGTGTTGGTGAGTTTGCCGGCTTTGGAGCCATGAAGGGACAAAAACCCACAGTGACCTATTCGGCCAAAATCATTACCTTCACCTGCGTGGTTGCTATTATTTATGCCTTATTATTCCATCGAATCGGATACGTCTTTTCAACGATTTTCTTTCTGGGTTCCATGCTGTTTGCCATTAATGGTGTGGCCCGCTGGAAAACCAACCTGGCAGTGGCCATTGTATTCAGTTTGAGTGTGTACATTCTTTTCTCCAAACTATTGGGGCTGATTCTGCCAAGAATGCCCTTCATTGGATTTTGACGGGAGGTTATATAAATGGAAGCCTTACAGCATTTGATTGAAGGATTTGGTGTGGCACTAACGCCGGCCAACTTAATGTGGGTCACCATCGGCGGATTACTGGGCACCATCATTGGAATGCTCCCCGGCCTTGGCCCGGCCACAGGCGTGGCAGTGCTGTTACCCCTCACGTATACCATGGGCCCCACCGCTGCCCTGATTACCATGTGCGGCGTTTACTACGGTGCCATGTTCGGCGGTTCCAGAAGTTCCATTTTGATCAACACACCGGGTGATGGAGCCGCCATCGCCGCCACCTTTGACGGATACCCCATGGCTCAGAACGGGCGGGCCGAGGCTGCCCTGGCCATGTCGGCCATTGCCTCCTTCATAGGAGGGATTATCGCCGCCATTATCATGGTTTTTGTGGCACAGCCCGTGGCCCGGTTTGGCCTGCGGTTTGGGCCGGCAGAATACTTTCTGCTCATGGTGTTCGCCTTGTCAGCCACCGCCTCCATGTCCAAAGGGAACCTGATGAAGGGCTTCATTTCCCTATTGGTGGGGCTGATGGTAGCCACCGTGGGCATTGACGCTCAGTCAGGGGTGCAGCGGTTCACCTTCGGTATCATGGAACTGCAGGGCGGCATTGATTTTCTGGTGGTCATCATTGCCATGTATGCGTTGGGTGAAGTCTTTGGTACCTTCCAGGTCATCAAAGAAGGCAAGAAAAAAATGCAGACAAAGTTCGGTAAAATCTGGATTACCAAAGACGACTGGAAAAAATCATGGAAACCCATCCTGCGCAGCACCCCCATTGGTTTTTTTGTGGGCGCATTGCCGGGAGCCGGAGCCACCATGGCATCTCTCATGGCCTACAACAATGAAAAACAGCTGTCAAAAAACCCTGATAACTTTGGAAAAGGTGACATTGTGGGTCTGGCAGCACCTGAAGCCGCCAACAACGCCGCATCTGTGGGCGCATTGATTCCCATGATGACGCTGGGTATTCCCGGTTCCGGAACCACCGCCGTTATGATGGGTGCGCTTCTGATGCTGGGACTTCAACCAGGCCCCATGCTGTTTCAACAGCATCCGGAGGTTGCCTGGGGACTCATCGCCAGTATGTTCATTGGCAATATCATTCTCGCCGTTATCAACATCCCCCTGGCAGGTGTGCTGGTGCGTCTGCTGGCCATTCCGCCCCGCATTCTGTACCCCGTGGTCATGGCGCTGGCCTTTGTCGGCACCTACGCCATCGCTCATACCGTCATCAGCTTTTACATTCTGGTTATCTTCGGTCTGGTGGGATATTTCATGCACAAAGCCGGCATCCCCACAGCACCACTGATTCTGGCTGTCATCGTCGGCAATAAAATGGAACAGTCTTTTCGTCAGGCCCTGACCATTTCCAATGGCAGTCCTGCCATTTTCTTCAAATCCTCCGTTGCCATGGTGCTCATTGCCCTCACCATTCTGTCACTGCTGTATCCGGTGGTTCAAAGCAAGCTTCGTGCCAGACAGATGCAGAAAGAAAGTGAAGTTGCCAGTTAAGCTCACAGAGAAGGTGACAGGTGAGCAAAGCGGGCAGCGAACAGATGCAACAGGATTCGCACAGTGCATGACTGGTTGTGGGGGTCTTGAGTCAGAGGAGGAATCACCATGAAGAAAGCACCATTCGGCAAGGCCGGTACACTTGAATCCAACGATGTGCTGGTAACGGTGGAGCTGAATGAAGAAAAACCGCTGGAAATTGAGTTGGAAAGCATTGTGAAAGCCCAATTCGGCAGCCAGCTGATGCATACGGTCACCACCACACTGAAAAACCTGGGAGTGGCAGGTGGCACCATACGAATCATCGACAAGGGCGCATTGGATTTCGCCATCCGGGCCAGAGTCATCACCGCCGTTAACCGTGCCCGGGGAGGGGAGGCCCTATGAAACAGTTAAGAAGAACCATGCTTTTTGTTCCCGCCGATCATCCCGGCATGATGTTTGAAGCGCCGGTATTTCAACCGGATTGCATTATTTTTGATCTGGAAGACGCCATTTCCCTGAAAGAAAAAGACAGTGCCCGAAACCTGCTGGTGGAAGCACTGAAAGCCATCGATTTTGGAAACTGTGAAGTCTTCGCCAGAATCAATCCCCTCTACACCCCTTTTGGAGAGAAAGACGTCCGGCGGCTGGTGCCGGCAGGGTTACAAAACTTCCGGCTGCCCATGACAGAATCGCCGGAAGATATTCTGCGGTTGGATCAGCTGCTGACAGCCTTGGAAAAAGAGCATGAATTACCCCGGGGAGAACTGAAAATTCTGGGAGCCATCGAGACCGCTAAGGGTGTGATCAATGCACCCGCCATTGCCACAGCCAGTCCGCGGCTCATCGGAATATCCTTTGGAGCAGAAGATTTTACCCGCAGCATGACCACCGAAAGAAGCCAAACCGGAGAAGAGCTTTTCTGGGCACGGTCCCATGTGGTGCTGGCCGCCAGAGCCGCCGGGATTGACGCCATTGATACGGTCTTCACAGCCCTTGGAGATGAAGAAGGGTTTGACAGAGAAGTGAGCATGGCGAAACAACTGGGATTCTCGGGAAAATCCGTTATACATCCCAGTCAGATTAAAACGGTCCACCGTATCTTCACACCTGCGAATGATGAGATCATTCATGCCCAGCGCATTATCAATGCCATGCATGCGGCAGAAGCCAATGGGTCAGGGGTGATTGTGGTGGACGGCAAAATGGTGGACAGCCCCGTGGTTCTGAAAGCACAGCGTGTGCTCGACCTGGCCAAGGGCGCCAATTTGTTACCGGGAGGTGGGGAAGCATGACAAAAATGGTACTAAATGCTGTTGGAAGAGCCATTCCAACACACATCAAAGGAATGGGTGATCTGACACCGTTTAAAGGTGCCTTTGCCCATACACCCGGTCCGATGAACATGACTCCCCGGGCGGCCTGGCACAAACCGGGACAGTCCAAGATGACAGAAACCATTCGTCAGGCGCTTGAAAACTGTGGTCTGGCAGACGGTATGACCCTGTCCTTTCATCATCATTTCAGAAACGGGGATCACCTGGTGAACATGGTCATGGACGAAGTGGCCGCCATGGGAGTGCGGGATATCACCATTGCCCCCAGTTCACTGCAATCCATCCATGAAAAACTGATTCCCCATATTCGCAGCGGTGTTATCACCGGCATTCAGACCAGCGGGATTCGGGGAGAAATTGCCCGGGTGCTGTCAACAGAAAACCTGCTGAAAACCCCCATCATCATCCGTTCCCACGGGGGACGCCCCCGAGCCATTGAGTCTGGTGACACCAAAATTGACATTGCCATCATCGGAGCACCTGCCGCCGATGCCTTTGGCAACGTGAACGGGGTGGAAGGCCCCAACGCCTGCGGTTCTCTGGGGTATGCCATAGCCGATGCCACCTGTGCCACCCATACGGTGGTGGTCACCGACTACCTCATCCCCTACCCCGCCTGTCCCGTGAGCATTCCCCAAACCCTGGTGGACTATGTGGTGGTGGCCGAAGGCATTGGTGATCCCCAGGGCATCGTCTCGGGAGCCACCCGCATCACCCGAAATCCCATGGAACTTCTCATTGCCGAAAAAGCCAACGAAGCAATTTTGGCATCAGGGCTGGTTCAGCAGGATTTCTCCTTTCAGGCAGGCACCGGCGGGTCATCCCTGGCAGTGGCCCACTTTTTAAGACAACATATGCGGGAAAACAACATCAAGGGCAGTTTCGCCTCCGGGGGCATCAACGGCTATCTGGTGGACATGCTGGAAGAAGGGCTGTTCAGAACCCTCATGGATGTGCAGTGTTTTGACCTGAAAGCCATTGAATCCATCCGAAAAAACCCCAACCATATGGAAATGTCAGCTTCCTATTACGCCAACCCCCATAACAAGGGGTGTGTGGCCCATCAATTGGATGTGATGGTGCTCAGCGCCACTGAAATAGACGTGCAGTTCAATGTGAACGTCATCACCGGGTCAAACGGAATCATCATGGGCGCTTCCGGAGGCCACTGTGACACTGCCGCCGGCTCAAAGCTGGCCATTGTGGTGGCGCCCCTCTTCAGAGGCCGGCTGCCCATCGTGGTCGATCAGGTCACCACGGTGGTCACACCGGGAGAATCCATTGACGTGCTGGTGACCGAGTACGGGGTGGCAGTGAATCCGGCCCGCACAGATCTCAAAGACCGGTTCCGTGAAAATGGGCTGAAAACCGTCGAGATCCATGAACTGAAAGAAAGAGCCGAAAAAGTCACCGGAAAACCCACCAAACCGGTGGTCACCGATGAAGTGATCGGCCTGGTGGAATATCGTGACGGTACCATCATCGACACCATCAAAAAAGTGGTAGAATAAAAAGATGGATACCAAACTTGAAAAACAGATCAACCAAATAATGACAGCAAAGGAACGACGGGCCGCCCGCCAGCACCGGCTTCTCAGGGTGTATGGCAGCACCGTCATTTCTTTAACACTGAACCTGCCGGGAGGCTACCGACGCTATGACCGCTGGCAACAGGTGTGGCATGAAGCCCGCCGGGCCTTGGAGGTGCTGGAATCAGTTGAAAAACATCACACCTCCCGGGAAGGCCTGTGGGGGCCGGAGACCTTCATGGCAGTGGGCATGGGCCCCCTGGCGGTCAAGGTGATTACCACCACCATTGAAGAACGGCATCCCCTGGGCAGGCTGTTTGATATTGATGTGATTGACCTGGCAGGAAACCCAGTCTCCCGAAAACAGCTGGGTAAACCGGCCCGCAGCTGTCTGATCTGCGAAAAACCGGCCATTGAATGTTATTTGAACCGGGCCCACTCCCTGGAAGAACTGATGAAGGCAGTGGAAACCATCATTGAAGAAGGACTGAGATCATGGACAATCTGACGGCACCCATCAACCAGTGCGAACCGGCCGAAATCATCGGTCGCAGCCTCCTTTCGGGAATTCTGCTGGAAGTCGCCTGCCACCCCTCTCCTGGGTTGGTCAGCCCTTTTTCAATGGGTGCCCATGAAGACATGAACCACTACAGCTTTATGCTCAGCACAGCCGCCATCGCCGCTTACATACAAGCCTGCACCCGTGTGGGATACCAGGAGCCCCCCGGAGAAAACCTGCTTTTAAAATTGCGCCCCCTGGGGCTGCAGGCAGAAAAGGCCATGCTGGAAGCCACCGGTGGCGTGAATACCCACAAGGGCATGATCTTTCTGGGAGGCATCACCGCCGCAGCGGCAGGCGTCGCCATGCAAAAAGACCATGAAAGCGCTTTTGAAAATACCCCCTATGTGAAAGCAACGGCAGTTTGCCGTGAAATAAAAGAAATGTGCCGGGGGCTGGTTCAGCGTGAACTAGAGAACGCCCCCTTACCAAAAAAAGAAACCCTTACCCAGGGCGAATACTGGTACCGGCAGGCCGGCATCACCGGCGTTCGGGGAGAAGTGGAAGCAGGGCTGCCCGCCGTGCGCCAGACAGGGTTGCCCGTATTCAGCGAAGCCCTGCGGCTGTTTTCCCTTAAAACCGCCATGGTGCACACCCTGCTGCACCTTATGACCGTGGTGGAAGACACCACTGTGCTGGCACGGGCAGGGCTGGAAGGCCTGAACCTGGTGAAGTCAACAGCTTCAGAAGTGATTGGACTGGGAGGTATTCAGACTGAACGCGGCCAACAGGCCATGGAGCGGGTAAGCCGCTTTTTCGAAACGCGGCGCATCAGCCCCGGCGGGTCGGCAGACCTGCTGGCCATGACCATTGCCCTCTGGATCATGGAAAACGGCCCCATTCCAAAAGAAAAAATGGTGCCAGACAGGCACCAGCGATAAACAGCAGCGGATAAAAAAGGAGGTACAACAATGGGACAGGTAAAACTAACAGATACAACCTATCGGGACGCCCACCAGTCATTAATGGCCACCCGAATGCCAACAGACGTGATGCTGCCCATCGCAGAAAAAATGGACGCAGCCGGCTACCACTCCCTTGAAATGTGGGGCGGAGCCACCTTTGACTCCTGCCTGCGTTACCTGAACGAAGACCCCTGGGAACGACTGCGCATCATCCGAAAAGCCATTAAAAACACCAAACTGCAAATGCTGCTGCGAGGTCAGAACATTCTGGGATACAAACACTATGCCGACGACGTGGTGGAAGAATTCGTCAAACGGGCCATCGGCAATGGCATTGACATCATCCGCGTTTTCGACGCCCTCAACGACGTGCGCAACCTGGAAACCGCCGTCAAAGCCATCAACAAAGAAGGCGGTCACGCCCAGTGCTGCATCTCCTACACCATCAGCCCCGTACACAACACCACCTACTACCTGGAGCAGGCCAAAGCCATGGCCCAGATGGGAGCCGATTCCATCTGCATCAAAGACATGTCCGGCATCCTGCCCCCCTACGTCGCCTACGAACTGGTGTCAGCCCTGAAAAAGACCGTTGACCTGCCCATCCAGGTACACACCCACGACACCTGCGGCCTGGGAAGCATGACCTACATCAAAGCCATCGAAGCCGGCGCCGACATCGTCGACACCGCCATCTCCCCCATGGCCCTGGGAACCTCCCAGCCCGCCGCCGAACCCCTGGTGGCCGCCCTGCAGGGCACCCAGTACGACACCCACATGGACCTGGTACACCTGGACGAAATCGCCCAGTACTTCCGGCCCCTGCGGGAAAAATACTTCAATGAAGGCCTCATCGACCTGAAAGTCATGAGCGTCGACACCCGCACCCTCATTAACCAAATCCCCGGCGGCATGCTGTCCAACTTCATTTCCCAGTTGAAAGAACAGAAGAAGATGGAAAAAATGGACGAAGTACTGGCAGAAGTGCCCCGGGTCAGAGAAGAACTGGGCTATCCACCCCTGGTCACCCCCACCAGCCAAATCGTGGGCACCCAGGCCCTCTTCAACGTACTGGCCGGCGAACGGTATAAAATGGTCCCCAAAGAAGTCAAAGACTACGTCAAGGGCCTCTACGGAAAACCCGCCAAAGAAATCGACCCCGCCATGATCCAAAAGATCATTGGCAGCGAAGCCGTCATCACCCACCGGCCTGCAGACGACATTCCGCCACAGCTGGCAAAAATACGGGAAGAAATGAAAGAATACGAAGAGCAGCCTGAAGACGTGCTCTCTTATGCCCTCTTCCCCCAGATTGCCATGAACTTCTTCAAAGACCGCTGGTCGAAGAAGTATCAGATTGAAACCACCCTCTACAATGAAGAAGAGAAGACGCATCCGGTGTAAGGCCAGTTGCGTTTTGCCGGTACACTCACTTTGTCTCCCTTTTTTTAGCCTCAGCCTGCCACTGTGCAGGCCTCGGGGCTATTTTTATGAAATGCATTGTTCTATGAAGCCGCACGCCCACTTTCCATTGCGGCTGAAATACCCTCGCCCATAGGGTTAAGAAATCCTGCGGTTTCACCTGCAAACAGCACTTTCCCTTTTCCGTATTGTACAGGACATTTGGGCAGAATATGTGGTATAAGCCATTTTTCGGCTTTCTCTTGCTTTTCGATTTTTGCGTTATGATGTTTTTCCATATAAACCATAAATTCGGAATAATAATGTTCAAGTTTACTTGTATCCTTAACAGACACACCGAAAATAAGATAATCATCTTTTACATTAAACCACGCATCATATTCCGATAGGTAGGGCTGCAAATAGGCATAAAAATAATGATGATCCAATTCGACGGAACCTTTGTTGAAAGTTTGATAAGTGGTGATATAATTTTGAGGTGCATGAATAAGTTTTCGCTTAACAGAACCTGCCACACCGTCACATACAATAACTAACTTTGCTTTTTCAGAGTAGAATGAAGTGCCTTTCAAATTCACAACAACACAATTTTCTTGTTCAAAACATGATAGAGCAGTTGTTTCATCGCGCAATTCCGCACCAGCTTCGGTAGCTTTTGTTGCCAACCAATAATCAAAGGAACTCCGCCATATGTTTAATCCTTCCTGTTCAAATCGGTACTCTTGACCCTTGTCGTTGGTAAAAACCATACCTCGATTATCCTTCGGCATACACATCGTAAACTCTGGTGTATCCTCGTCAAAGTATCGTTTCACCAAATCCATGGACTTTTTAATAAGAATACCTGAACAAGATTTGTTTCTTGGCATCTTAAATTTTTCAACCAATAATACTTTATAGCCATGACAAGTCAATTCCCGTGCAGCAGTACAGCCTGTCGGGCCTGCACCAATTATTATGATATCGTACATAGCGGGTTCCTCCTATGAGGGATGACATAAACTGTGTGCATCATTTTTAACTCCTTCTTACACCATCCGCGGCAGGACATCGCGGCTTTATCGCTTCATTTAACTGCTCATTCGGACATTCACCTACTCTAGCAGTGCTGATAACAGATAGATAATCCTGTATCATGTCTCTGGTAACATTCATTTGTATAAGATATAAGTCTGCCAGTGTTTTCTTTAATTGATAAACGATTTCCTTATTCTCCATTCCCGCCGGTACAGGTGTGTATTCCAGTAGAAATACGGTTTTTGCAACATCATACAGAAAATCTCCATGACATAAATTCATGAAATCTATAACCACAATTTGTCCATTCGATAAGAATAGATTACCTGGGTGAAAATCTCCATGACATAGCCTGTTCCCATCACCTAGCTTTTCCAACATTTGCAATGCCTTTTTTCGCGTTTCCAGGTGATCAGGTAATCCCTTTACGATATGATATTCTAAAAATTCTTTGTAATTTGGAACAGTCGAAATCTCATTCCGACCAATTGACTTATGGATCTCTGCCATATATACTGCACATTTCTCGACATCACCTGTTTTTATAACCCAATCCAACAAAGATTCTCCTTCAACTTTGTCATAAATAATGCCCATCTGCTCTTCGTAAAAAACTATCTCATATGCATGTGGTTTTGCAAAAATCATATGGCGTATGGCCTTAGCATTGAAAAATTCTCTTTCTACTGCTTTCAGGGGATAGCCTGTGCCAAAAAGCTTGAGCACTTTTCCTTCTTTGAGTTCATATACAGTTGCAGTATTACCTATTCCAATTATTTTACCATGTTTCATAAAACGATCTCCTAACCCTTTAATCTTCAATAATAGCCAGCTTTGAAGTCCGGCGATTCGCAGATCCTCATGTTAGCCGAAGGATAGCCAGTATATTTGTTAGTCCCAATTGTGCCTATGCTTTTTCCACCACTGATAAGCAACTTTCTTCATTTCCTCATGGCGCTCAACATCAAAGTCAAGATATGTAATGATATAATCCCTTCCTGCGAATTCTTTTACATTTTCATGTTGAGAAGCCAAAAGTAGTGCATAAAAAGTTAATGCCCTCTCATAATCGTCCTGTGTTTCAATATTTTCAATTAAATATGGTATAGCTGGCTTACCTATCATGCCTAATTCTTCTGCAGCTATATACCATGTATGCCCATCACCATATGATCTTGTAAATCCGCTGTCTTTAAGTTTTTCTATTAAGTATAAAACTTCCGCCTCTTTAATCTGCCTTTTATTAAGATAATCAATCTCTTCTTCCAGCCTAACAACTGTTTCCAGCAGTTGTTTTTCTTTTTCACTTTCAATTTGATAGTGATTCTTAAAGGAGTTCAATTCGAAATATAGATACCCTATGATAATAAGCAAACAAAATATAAGTAAATTCTTTATGATTAAATGTCTTTTAAAATTCATTTTGTAAGCACCTCGCTCTTAACTCTCACAACTTTATAATATTTCGGCCAACTCATCAGTTGCTGCTGGCGTATAACCTAAATCTTGATTTCCAATTACTTTCAATAAATTCTTGTATTTAATCTTCTTGCATATCATTCCTTTATCTCCAACGTTCATAACAAAAACTCGATGCGCCTCCCTTGCGCTTTTAAAAAGACCTGCAAGCATAAACATTAGCTGGTAGTTTAATGGCAGCATTTCAATTACATTTTTATCAGTCAAGTATAGCGGTTTCATATGCTTCGCAGTTTGGGCGTAACCTTCAATTTCACGCGGGTTATCAACTCCCCAATTAATCGTTGCCCCGTTTTTTTCAAGGAAGGATGATTTTTTATGCTTTTTGCTGTCAGTTTGGAATATGCATCAAATAATATTGTATAGCTCTCAAACTTTGATTTGAGTGCTCCAAGACAAGCCCTTTCTTTTTATATGTAAAACTAAAGCGAGTTAGCGCAATAAAATTAACCTTTATGCCTTTCAACCCATTCATTCTCTAAAATACTCATTTCCCATAAACTCCAATATTCGTCTCCAATTTTTCTTGCGTCTCTGAGCAAACCCTCTTTTTTAAATCCTGACTTTTCATAACAAGTAATTGCTGAAGAGTTAAAATCAAACACTCCAAGACTTACTCTATGTAAGTGTAGTTCATCAAAAGCAACTTTAAGAATTTCTGTCATCATTTGTTGTCCTATCCCTTTTCCCCTTACACTCATATCACCAACTAATACTTTCCCAACTCTTGCTGATTTGTTTTTTCTATCTATATTTCCTAGCGTTATATGTCCAATAATTTTCCCAGTTTCCTTTTCTTTAACACTGTAAATCAAAGTATTGGAATTGTACTTATTTGCATCTTTAAGGTAGCTTTCTAGTTGTTGTTTATCTAAGGGGAAACTAAAGTTAGGTCCTCCCCATTGAAGTAAAATTTCCGGAGTTTTAATCCAATTTATAAGTTGTTCAAAATCTGAAAATTGAAAAAATCTCAGCTCAAACATAATAAAGTTCTCCTCGTTTCTTTTGTCTTGTATACATTCACTACATCTATTCTGGTTTTTTAACTGCCTTCAAACGTATTATTCCTGCAGCCATGGACGACCACATCCATACATCGCTTTTTGATAACGGTCTCGGGATTTGCGAACTTGGCGGTTGGCGCGATTTTTGACCCCAAAGCTTTTTCCCCTTGCAAAAATCATGACAATCGTCAAGTTAGGACGTAGGCGCTAGCCGGAGCCGCAAATCCTCGTGTTATGTTAAGTCGCGTGCCTCTTGTCTGTGAGATCTCAATGGTTGCCGGCGCCTTGAAATGATTATATTCTTACAACATTTTTATGAAAGTATTGCTTTACTTCCTCCCTAGAACGGAATTTAACTAGATTAAGCAAACTATGTGTTTGAAACTTTCTTAAAGAGTGAAGTTTAAAATGGTATTTCAAAAAAATATTTCTTATAATATATCTTCTCAACTTCTTATCTATGTAGGATTTCATTTTAAGTCTAGCATTTATATGATCATAGATTGTATATAATGACATACAGTAGACTAACGGCAAGTACAAGACAGTTAATATAATAGGCAATAAAAATGATTTTAAAGTATCCAAACTGCCAAACGTATGAAAGTCTTTTACAGTTAAATGTATTGCATTAGCGAATATCATTAGCCCTAAAATACTAATTAGTGTTGTAATTAATTTCTCCACTTGCTTGTATTTTTCCTCAAAACTAGCTACTGCTTGTAACGCTCCTAAAAACACTAACACAAAAGTCAATATTATTTCTGGCAATAACCTAAAAGTATACGCGTTTGCAATAAACTGGATAACAACAATTATTTTAATACTTTCAATGACTTTCCTTTTAAAAAAACCTTCTTGTAACGCCTTATCTGTCGAATTAAACAATAACGCAAATGCAGTAAAAGTTACCCATATTAAAGTATCTTTAGTTAGATTGGTATCCCAATATCCAAGTATAAATAAAAAATAAATAATGCCAGCTATATAGATAAACATAATGGAAAAAACACAAAGAATAATCTTTGAACATAATACTTTAAAAACATTGGACAAAGATTCTCTTGTCCCTTTATTTACTAAGAAAAAGACAAACAACACTATTAGCCAGAAGCTAATTGCTAACTCTCTATTCGTAAACAATGAGATTCCTCCCCAAAAGAAATTTCGGTTCTCTTTTATCGACGACATGATGTGGCAGTCTTGTGCGCGATTTTATATAACGTCGTATTACCGTCACCAAGTTCGTGTTATCCCTTAAAACTAGCGGTATTTACGAACATGGTTTCGGAAATATGTACTTCTTGTCGAATTTTCTAGTCCTAATTTCTTGATAAACTCATCCGCCAGATTGCTTAAGAGCCTCAGATTTTTCAAAGACAATTACTGCGTGCATGAGTTCATATTATGGTTGATTGAGTGCATATTACAGTCGGTATAGAATGCTTATGACATAACTATTCAGCATACACCGCAAAAACCTTTTTTGCTGTTGCTCAAACAGTGTTGTTACAATTCCTGAGGGTATCTTCTGCTGAAAATTTAATGATTTCCTAAAGCCTGCAAAAGATAACCTGTAAAAGTGCTGAATGACTTCTTGTCAATATGAAATTCGATCTGATCAGTCAATTATATAATTGGCAGAAGCCGATAGCAAGGAGTTAAGCATATCGGCATGGTATATTGTATGAAAAAAGCACTCAAAAAAACAGAGAGATTCTTGACAAATCCGTTAATAAAGAGTAGTATGATAAAAAACCGAGTGAACACTATGTTTCAAGGAAGGTGCTGAAAGATGACTGATACAAGAGAACGTATAGTAGGAACCGCTTTTAAGCTTTTTATGCAAAAGAGCTTTAAGGAAGTTACTATAAAAGAGATAGTTGAGAAAACTGGAGTGTCACAGGGGGCTTTTTTTCATTATTTCAAAACAAAAGAAGATTTATTTTTGGAAGTAATTGGAAAAGCCGTATCCTCCGCTGGAGACTATTATAATAGTCTTGCCAAAGACTCCCTACAGCAATTTTATAGACAATATATACAGTCTTTTTTAGATAACTTTTTGCCTGAAATCATTTCGACAGAGGATGGAAATTCTGTGATGAATTATTTTTCACTCTACTTTGAAGCAGTGAAAATTTTTCCTGATTTTAAACGCAGGTTATCTGACATTCATGAAATTGAATTAAATAGTTGGAAGTCGGTGGTTTCGAAGGCGAGGGCTAATGGAGAAATCTCCTCTGTTATGAAGGATGAAGAAATAGCTAATATGTTTATCAACTCTGGAGATGGATTATCACTGCATATTATTTATATGGGGTATAGCAATGAAGATGTAAAAAATATGTGGATAGCTCTTTGGGATGGTTTTTATGAAGTGTTGAAATGTAAAGCAGATGATTATTGAAGATTCCATTACAAATTTTAAAATGGAAAATAATTTCCATTTTTTTTTGCAATAAAAAAAACCGACTACTCGGTATTTAACATAAGGAGGCAGAACATGAAAAAATTATTGGCATTAATGATTTTAGGAGTACTGGTACTAACGGGTTGTCAAACTCAAGCTGCAATAGAGGTAGCAGGAAAAAATGTGAGGATAGTCGAGGCTGAAATCCGCAAATATCCCGTAACTCTGGAGTATATGGGAATTGTGGATACTGAGGATACAAGGTCATCGGCCTTTAAAACAGGAGGAAAAATAGAAGAAATATACGTAAAACCAGGGCAACAGATTAATAAGGGAGATCAACTGATCCGATTGAATGAAGAGGATTTAAGATCAGCAGTAAGTGTGGCCAAGGCCCAGTATGAAGTGGCAGAAACTCAATATAATATGGCGATGAAGGGAGCAACAGAGGAGGAAATAAATCAAGCAAAAATCAGGGTGGAAGTGGCAGAAAGAAACTTAGAAAATACGAAAGATCTATATGGAAAATATCAAAAATTAGTAGAGGCAGGGGCAGTATCTCTCCAACAGCTACAAGAAATTAAGCTCAAATTGGACTTGGAAGAAAAGCAGCTTAATAGTGAGATGGAAGCCTATAACCGGATATTAAAAGGAGCGGGAGATGATGAGCTTCAAATATTAAAAAGTCAGATAGATATTGCCCAGGTCACCTATCAGCAAAGTCAAGACCTGCTTGAAGAGAGTATCCTTAGAAGTGACATAGATGGAGTTGTTTTGCAGATACAGGTGACAGAAGGAGATTATATATCCCAAGGGATGCCAGTTGTTATTATCAAGGGAGAAGAAACCACGGTAACGGTAGGCGTTAGCAATGAAGATGCAAGTATAATAGCTTTGGGAATGGATGTGATTGTAAGACATCATAACGAAGCGGTTAAGGGAATTGTAGAAACCGTATCCTCTATTCCTAAAAATCAAAGTAATCTTTATGAAGTAAAAATAGACCTGGAGCCAAATACAATCCCCATAGGATCATTCGTAAATATCGACTTTCTCTTAGGGGAAGAGGAAGGGATATTTCTTCCGATGAATATTCTTTTGAATGAAGGCATTGATTTTGTATATATTGTTCAAGATGAAAGGGCTGTAATGCGGGAAGTTCTCTTAGGCGAGGTTTTTGGAAACGAAATAAAGATTCTGGAGGGAATTAATCCGGGAGATCAAGTAATTGTGGAAGGTATGAGGAGTGTAAAAAATAATGATAATGTGGAGATTAATGAATAGAGAGGGGGCTTCAATTGTTTAAGAATATGATTAAACTACCCATAAAAAATAAAACAGTTACTATATTTTCAATGATTATGATCATCCTATTTGGATTTTATAGCTACAACACGACTCCAAAGCAAGAATACCCTGAATTTCCTGCCCCTTTTGCCATGATAACAGTGATTTACCCTGGCGCTTCAGCTGAGGAAGTTGAAGTCTTGGTAACTGAAAGGCTTGAGGAAAAGCTCGCTGAATTAAGAAATTATGATTACACCACTTCTACTACACTAAACAGTGCAGCAGCGATTATTCTTGTGTTGGATGGGAACATTTCTCAAGCTGAACTGGAGCAAACCTGGAATGAGTTATATCGTATGATGGAGGATGTGAAAAGAAATCTGCCGGCAGGAGTAGCTGATATAAATATTGACACAAATTTATTAGAGACTTCCGGGATATTGATTGGCCTATCCGGTGACAACTACAGCTATGAACGGTTGGTGGCCTACGGGGAAAGATTGAAAAATAACCTCATGGGTTTAGGAGGAATTAATCGGTTTGAAATAATTGGGGAGCAAGAAAAAGAATTGAAGGTAGAGGTAGATCTTCAAAAATTAGATTTATACAATATGTCTATTGGTGAAATTAGCAATGTCTTGGCCGCCCAAAATATTCAATTACCTTCGGGAACGATCCAGGATAATACGATGAAATTTCATGTCAATCAAGAGGGATTATTTAAGTCCTTGGAAGAAATTGAAAATACTATCATATATATTAGGGAAGACAAAATAATTGTACGACTGAAGGACGTAGCTGAGGTATACATGGGGTTGAAGGACTCGAATTACAAGATAAGAAACAATGGAGAAAGCGGATTATTACTCGCGGGATATTTTAAAGGGGATGTGAATGTAGTAGCGGCAGGTAAAGAAGTGAGAGAAGCGTTGGAGGATTTCAAAACACAACTGCCAGAGGATATAAGTATTGATGAGATTGTTTATCAGCCAGAGGAGGTTGGGAAATCTGTTAATGATTTTGTTAAAAACCTTATAGGTGGAGTATTCATTGTTATTCTCGTGGTGATGGTGGGAATGGGAATCAGAAATGCTACAACAGTTTCCTTTGCCATCCCCTTATCGATGTTTATCACCTTTATTACCATGGGGCTATTGGGGATTAAGATCCATATGATTACTATCACAGGTCTTATTATGGCACTGGGGATGCTGGTGGATAATGCCATTGTTGTGAGTGATTCCATTCAAAATAAAATTGACGAAGATATAGATCAGCTAACGGCTTGTGTAGAAGGAACAAAAGAGGTTGCTATACCAGTATTATCCTCTACCCTTACAACCATTGCAGCCTTCTCACCTTTACTATTATTACCTAAGTCGGTAGGAGCCTTCTTTGGAGGTATACCTCAGATGATTATTATATCATTGATTGCCTCCTATGGCATTGCAATCTTTATAACCCCTCTAATGGCTTATTTATTTTTCAGAAAAAGTAAGAGCAACAGGAAAAAAGACGGCAAAATCAAAAGGATGTTTGAAAGGTTATTGGTTTTAGGGATGAAATATAAAGCTCGGACTCTTCTTGTTGCTTTTATTATTCTGGTGCTATCATTAACCTTAGTGAGCACCTTACCCCAAGAACTTTTTCCAACATCAGACAAGGATATGATCTATATTGATATACAAACAGAATACCTTAGTAACCTGGATAAGACAGATGATTTAGTAAAGGAAATTGAAGCAGTGTTGCGAGAACAAACGGAAATCACCGCCTATACATCCTCTATAGGTGGAGGTCTGCCTAAGTTTGATTTATCCATTATGCCTCAATCAAATGCTCCGAACTCAGCACAGATTGTCATGCGGGTAAATTTATTAAAGGGAGAAGTATTTAAGACTAATGAAGAGCTAGTAAGACATCTTCAGAGAATATATGATAAAAAAATTGTAGGGGCAAATGTGATTGTAAAAGAACTGGAGATGGAAGGGTTTTTAGGAGCACCAATTCAAATTAAAGTTAAAGGAAAAGAAATGGAAGACATTATTGAAGCAAAGGAAACAATTAAAGATGCTCTCATAAATATAGAGGGGAGTACCAATGTAAGAGATGATTTACCGTTGTTAGATTACCAATTCAGAATGACAATAGATGGAAATAGAGCTCTGGCCTATGGATTAACAAAACACGAGATACAAAATGAAGTAAACATGGCTCTAATGGGAAAAAGAGCGTCTGTGTTTAGGGAAGAAGGAGAAGAATTTGATATTCTGGTAAAGGGGAATATATCGAGACTTGAAGAACTGGAAAATTTGAAGATTAAATCTGCAGCTACAGGATTACAGGTGCTATTGAAGGATGTAGCGAGTGTAAATTTTGAGCCCGTTGTTGGACAGATTAACCGATATAAAGGAGAACGGGCTATAGCAGTACAGGGAAATGTTGCTGAAGGATATAATGCAATTGAAATACAAACAATCTTGGAAGAAAAGATTAGGGATATCGATTTTCCTAATGTCACCATTGTCCCAGAGGGTGAAAAAGCCGATCTGGAGGGGGATTTAGGGAGCATGGGAATATCAGCAATATTTGCATTATTTTTGCTCTTTATCATTCTTATGATCCAGTTCAATTCTGTCATTCAACCGGGTATTATATTAGCTTCAATTCCTTTATCACTTATAGGCTCGATGGTGGCTCTGGCAGTATTAAGACAGCCCCTGTCCCTATTTAGCGTGTTGGGGGTGGTGAGTTTAATGGGGGTTGTTATTAATAATGCCATCATCCTAATAGACTATATCAACGGACAAAGAAAGAACGGTATGGCTATAGATGAGGCTTGTAGTAAAGCAGTAAGTGCAAGATTCAGACCAGTAATATTAAGTACCACCACTACAGTATTTGGCTTATCTCCATTAGCTTTATTTGGCAGTGACTTATTTAGACCCATGGCAATTGCTTTCATGGGGGGGCTAATGGTTGCCACCCTATTAACTTTAGTAATTATTCCAGTACTATACAGTCTAATAGAAGGAAAAATAGAAGCATTTAAGTCAATTCACAATATTAAAACCCTTGAATTACAAGAGTAAATGCAATAAATGAGGATGAGGAGAACCTGGTTTTCTGAGCGTTTACCGATAACGGCATCAATTTTCCGGTGGCCATATTCCTGTCGGTTATACACCTTCTCCGATCGATCGCTACGGAAAACGGCCTCGGATTATTGAAACATCAATGTTCATTGCCGGTTTCATCGTTAGATATTTTGGGAAGGCAAATTAGTTTCATCCTCATGAGCCACAACTTCCACTACTTCACCATCGGCGGGAGACAGAATCGCCTGATCATAACAATAATAGCTTTCAACATCCTTTGGGTTACCACGATATGATTGACCATTTTCATCAAGTATCAAAAGATCATAGGCATATCTTTGCGCCGGAATACCCCGCGAATGAGAAAAGTCCTTAAATGGCAAATCATATTGAATGCTGCTTTGATATTGATGTATATCCGGCAGATCTTTTCCATATTTTCTTTTAATTTTTATGATGCCGATGATTTGCAGGAAGGAAGGCATTGAGCTCGCAGGGCAATGTTCATCCGCCTGCGAGCGCAGTTAAAACATAGGCCTTCCATGCAATCCGGGTGCTTTCATTTTCTCGTTAGAAACAATGGAGATAAGCAATCGATTTGATTAATTCACTTCCGCACCGGTCTGATATACTTCCAAAAACGCTCCGGATTAAAATAGAAGTAAATTAACCTGCCGGGAGCGGTATCAAAGCAGTAACCAGTGCCTGTAAAATCAAAAGTTGCCATCGTCTTTTCCATCTTTTCCTCTACACTGCGATTTTCCTGCTCATAATTGAATGGCCCATGTTCAAAAACAATATATTCGGCTTCGGGAACATCAATCATAAGCATTTGTGGTGGTATTTCGCCTTCATAATCAAAAGGAAGACGTGCACCATAACATTCTGTGCGCGGAATACCCCAATCACAGAGTCTGCCGTCCGGGTCATTCATGTACGCCATAATCTGACCATTACCGCTGTTAGATTCGCTCTCACCATCATCATCCAATTTACCCTTGATACTATCGAGTAAGCCGCAAATTGTTTCGCAGTCCTCTCCCGGAATAAGACTTTGTTTTTGCCAAAAATCCCAATACCCATTACTCTCATAGTTTTTTATGTGCAAGAATTTGTGTGCGGGAATGGTTACAAAATAAATTTTAACATCATCTGCAGATTTCATCATCCCAATCTCTCCTAATCCTAAAAAGTAGCGGTCGAAAGGGTGTATTTTTGTGCGAAGAACGACAGGCTTAGGCTTTTTTCGGTATTCGCTTGGAGTGACACCATAGGTTCCTTTAAAAGCTCGGGTAAAAGCTTCGTGTGAAGAAAAACCATAATCAAAAGCAATATCTAAAAGGCTTTTCTCGCTATCGCGCACCTCCTTTAGAGCAAAGGCTAGTTTTCTAAGGCGTAGATAATTCCTATATTGCATACCCGATATTTCTTTGAATTTTCTCGTGGTATAGTATTCGGAATAGCCCAGCCTGCGAGAAAGAAAGCGTAGTGTCAAGGCTTCATCATTATAATTTTTAATACACTTGTCAATTTCATCAACGATTATTTGAATTTGCTTTTGCCACTCGTACATTTGCCTGTTCACCTCGTTTCAACCACTCTGTCTTCACTATAAAGAAATTGAGAGATTAATGCTTGACTTTACTTGCTGTTATTTTACTTTCTCATTTACTGCCAAACGTAATACTGCAGTATAAACTTCTTGTCGAATCTCCCATTACCCACAAGCAGAAGGTTGCTGTGTGTATGATAGAAAGACATCATGTATTTAATGCTTTTTCTTTTGCAGGCATGACAATTCTTGATCAAACCACGTTACAATGCCATCTCGTATATCTAAAACAGAATCATCCAAGGAGATGGGAAGGCCGCGGCAACCGCCATCACACTCGCCGATTTCTCTTTTTCTGCCGCAGCCATATCCTTTTGCAATCAGTTCCTGTAAAACTGGAGGGAATTTTTTGATAGTGTCGGTGTATTCGTGCATTTTTGTCGTCTTCACGTTGATATGATAGCCGTTGTTAAGGGAAGCGTTAATACCCCATAAATCTTTCCGCTTATAACAATATTTCACATAGATATGAAACCCTTTTATTTCCACAACGCAGGTAAGCCCTTTATTCAGATAGCGCTGATGCAGCTCCAGAATGAAATTTTGCACATTTGCCGATAAAGGCTTTATCGTATCTTGCACGATGGAAATCACATCAGTTTCATTCTTTTTCAATGCCCTGTAATCACAGCGCAAAAAAACGTTCTGATTGACGAGGGTGCCATGGTCTTTTTCGGCGATTGCCATAACCTTCAGGCCTGTCAACATGGCGGGGTTGTCTGGATATGCAATCGTTATGGTTCGGACGCCTGACAAGTTTTGCTTTTTATCATTCATATCAATGCCGTCAATACAAATACCGCAATCCGCCAGAAACCGCAGGCATTCAAGGTTTTTGGTAACAGAAAGCTTTCCATTGAATATGGTATTTCCACAGGCGAGAGATTGGGCGTTTTCAACTGGAATACCATGATAACCCATGTTCATTAGCAAGGTGCTTACATGGTGCAAGAAAGGATAGTATACTGAAAGCGTGGTGCGGTTTTCATATTCATGGGCAACTTTTGTGCTGTTATCATAGACATCGCCTTTCGTGTACAAGACATCGTAAAGCCGAACCAAAAAGGCCCTGAACGCCAGAACGCTCTCGGGAATGCTCTCTTCAACTGAAATATGTGCATATGCGGGATTGATTGCATATGCTTCGTGGGTTTCGGGCACCAGTATTTCCTTCAAATAGCTTGCCACATCCGGAAGCGTTTTTCTCATGTGCTTCACCTCCTCTAATTGATACTACAAAATAGTGAAAATGTCTGATAAATATTGAAAATACACTTAACCATATGGATTTTACGCTATTCAGGCCATTCTTGTACTATCAGAGAGTTAGCGCAGATCTCCATCGAAAAGTGCTATCGCAACGCTCTCGCTTTAAGATTTTTTGCATGAATAAGCACTCGGTTTCGCTGCTAAATGTACCTAAACGTGCTTTGTGTGTTATTAATTCTGGGCAGACTTGCCTTTTGCTGAAAAGAGGCTTACCATAGAACTTGATAAAGATTGGTGCAAAGTGAACTGAAACTAATCAAACTGCAACACAGTTAATTAAGATGTGGCAAGGTATGATGATTGTAGAGGAGTGGGAAAATGACCAACCCAGAGCAACCGATTAATGAACAGACGAATGGACCGGCTCATGAAACAGCCAGTGGAACTGACCGGCATTTTCAAGTGGATTTTCTCTACCTTGACTTAACCATCTGCAACCGTTGTCAGGAAGCGGAAACCAATCTGGAAGAAGCCCTGGCAGAAGTGGAGGAGACGCTGAAAGTTGCCGGCATACAGGTGACGGTGAACCGGGTGAACGTGAACACTGAAGCCCTGGCCCGGCAACACCGCTTTGTCAGCTCTCCCACCATTCGCATCAACGGCAGCGACATTCAGCAGCTGGTGCAGGAAAGCCAGTGCCACTGCTGTGGCGACTTGTGCGGCGATGAAGTGGACTGCCGGGTGTGGCTTTACCGGGGGCAGATCTATGAAGCGCCGCCCCGGGCTATGATTATGGAAGCATTGTTGAAAGAAGTATACGGCGGTAATGCCTGCTGCGGAACGCCGGCAAAGGCGGTGGCGGGAAAACCTTATGAGCTGCCTGAAAACCTGAAACGCTTTTATGACGCCATGGCAAAACAACCATCTTTGGAAAGGTGAGATCAGTTACATGCAGCCAGACCAGCATCAAAGTCATTCACATCTTTCGCATCAATTACAATCGCTGCATCAATCGCATCAACCGCATCAATCAGAGAAAACGGGGAAGCAACGGAGAAGAAGCCAAAAGGGAAGATGCGGCAGCAGGTTTTTGCGATATGCCAGTTGTCTGATGGCTGTCATCCTTTTCACCAGCCTGCTGACGGCCTGCGCGACTTTTCCTGAAATCATTCAAATCCCTGTGATTCAGAAGAGTTCGCTGACAACATCGGAAGAAGCGCTGCTGCAGGCGGTGGGAGTTGAGCGTACCTTCGCTTTTGATGTGCGCCTGGATCAACTGCCTTCAGAGGCTGTGAATTTTAAGGTGCAGGTCTACGAATCGGGAGAACTGACGAATACCACCATGGATTTTGGCATGAGTGGGTTTTTGGAAAAGAATACCCAGCGGCTGATCTGGAGCCATATTGGAGCAGGAATAACGGGGGAAGAAGTATGGGTGTTATCATTTGCGGGCGGTACCCATCGGGTGAAGCATGAAAATGCTGATGACATGATGGGTTGGTCTTGGACCCAGGCAGAAAGCATCGAAGACGTCACTCCGGGAGAGACGGTGATGCTGGCGGCGGTTGTGGGTACCCGAAGTGGTGCCCTTCGATCACCGGGGGTGATTTTCGGTGGTGATGAAGCTGATGTTGACAATCCTCTGGCCCTGTATGATGTGGCCTATGTACTAACCGCCACCTTTGAATAGAAGCACAGAAAACAGCCCTGAACCGGTGCCTTTTGAAGGCTGGCGCAGGGCTGTTGTGATTCGTGATTACCTGTCACCCGTTACAGAGATGTTGCCATCAGATGGCAGTGTTGCCGGGTGAAGTGAAGTGATGCGGTATGATGCCAGGGGCGCACTATACCCGGAAGAACTGAATGCTCTTCTGAAGGTCTAATGCCAGCAACGCCAACGATTCACTGGCGCTGGAAATTTCTTCAAGCGATGCCGTCTGTTCTTCGACAGAAGCGGAAGCTTCTTCGGTGCCGGCGGCGTTTTCCTGTGAAATGGCTGACAGGCTTTCCACTACCCGAATCATTTCGTCCTTTTTCGTGCCCATGGTTTTGCTGGAGGCATCAATGCCTGTCACCGCTTCATTGATCTTTTCAATGGCGGCACCGATGCCCATGAAATTGTGAGAGGTGGTTTCCAGATGGCCGGCCTGGGAGGCCACGGTGGTCTCCATCACTTTTACTGTGTCAACAGCGGCGCTGGTTTTGGCAGACAGCTCCTGAATAATGGTGGTGATTTCTTCGGTGAAGCGGCTGGAATCCTCCGCCAGCTTTCGAATTTCATCAGCCACCACGGCAAAACCGCTGCCGGCTTCTCCTGCCCGGGCCGCTTCGATGGTGGCGTTCAGTGCCAGGAGATTGGTTTGACTGGCGATGTTGCGAATCATGCCGCTGGCAGCCTGAATTTTTTCGGCGCTTTCATTGGTGGTGTAAATAATGGTGCCTATTTCTTTTGATGCCTTCTGGTTGGTGTCATTGCTGTTCAACAGTTCCTGGAAGGTGACCATGCTTTCCTCTTTTAGGCGGTTCACCTGGTTGGCAGACTGGCTGAGGTGGGTCACATCCTGTTGATTTTTTTCGATGAGCGTTCCCAAGTCATGGCCGTAAACAGCGCCTGCCTCGGTATCTTTGGCCTGGCGCACGGCGCTTTCAGCGATTTCTTCAATGGTACGACTGACGGCCTCGGCAGCGGCAGAAGACTGCTGACTGGTGGCGCTCAGTTCCTGTGAAGAAGCGGTGAGAGATCCGGCATATTCGGCAATTTGCCCCACCATTGCCAGCAGGGTTTTTCGCATATGTTCAATGGATTGGGCCATGTCGCCAAACTCATCGCGAGAGGCCAGCAGCACCGGGTCGGTTTCCATGGTGAGGGTTCCCTGAGCAATGGTGTTCAGTTGCTGCTGGGTGCTTTTGACAGCCTTCATGATGTACCGGGAAATGAAAAAGAGAATGGTGCCCAACACCAGAAAGATCACCACACTGGTGAGGATGATCTGCATCAGGGTGGCGGCGACAGTGGCGTGCACCCGCTCCATGGAGAAGCCCAGGTTGACGGCACCGATATGCTGGCCTTCAATGGACACCGGGTACACCACTTCATAAACCCGCACATTCCCCACGGGATAAACGTATTCAGAGGTATAGGTTTCTCCTGCTACAGCACCTGCATAGCTGCCGTCATCAGATAATGTAATGCCAATGCGGTCATGGTTGGAATGGGCAACGGCCGTCAGGTCTGAGTTGATGAAGGTGGCAAAAACAATACTTTCATCGTCGGCTAAATCTTCCATGAAAGTCTGTAATTCTGTGAAATCAGATGAATCGTTGGAAATGCCGGCCCGTTGAGCCTGAGTGGTGGCTTCCAGCTGAATATACTTGGTTGCCAGTGCCGCCACTTCCAGTCCGTTTTCCTGCATTTGATTGATCAGACTGATTCTGGCAGTTCGGGCTGATGTGGCACTGAGAATCGCCATCGAAATAAGAATAACCAATAAGGGGATCACAATCAGCTTTCTTTGAATCGATACTTTGCGGACTTTCTTTTCCATGATGAATAACCTCCTATAAATTAAGTGTGCTAATTTGTAAATCGGTCTTGAGAACTATTCCTAATATACGCGTGTGTATGCCATTATGTTTCACTCTGCCGCAGAACATTTTCTGCAGCCTTGCCATTCCAACATTTTGACAGCTTGCCTAAGAAGTCTGAAAGTGGTGGCTGGAAAGACAACAGCACCACCATGGAAGGTGATGCTGTTACAAAGTATACTACTGTTAGATGAAGTTGATGTGAAGTTCGGGTGAAAAATGAGTGGTATTTTGGAAACGAGCGGGTAAAATACCCTTAAGAGGAGGCGTCAACAATGCGTATTACCGGCAGTGGTAAACTTGATCCGGATTTTTCTAAAATTCCAAAGCAACAACAAATACTGGGAATCGTTACAGAAGCAGCACTTTTTATTCCGGGCACTACCGAATGGCTGCTGCCCCGCATCAGTCCCCGATGCGAAAACTGTGGAGGCGGCCACCCCTTTCAGGTGTCAATGGCTTATCGACCGCTTCTGGGCGGGGTTGTTCCACTGATTAAACTGGCAAAAAGCCATCACCTGATGTGCACTCATTGTGGCGAAACCATCGAGTTGGAAGCAGAAGAATATCATAAAATCAAGGGCAGACTCCAGGAACCGTAAGCGTCCGCTGTGGCATGTAGCAGAAAGATAGATGGCCTTTACCGCCTTGACCAAAAGAGGTGTGTCCAGTCGTTGAATTAGGTGTTTTGGTAACGAAATAGCGGGTAATACCTCAATAAGATCGGACGAAGGGTATGGTTATGTTCGATCCAAAATGTTAATTAATTAACAAAACGAATGGAGTGATTGTTTCTATAGCGTCTTAATGAAAATGAAGCAGGAGAAGGAAAAGGAACAGCAAAAGCAAAGAATCATAAGAAAATGGAAAATCAAAAGAAGCAAAAATGCAAGAAAGCAAGAATGCAAAAAAACAATAGAACAGTTGAAAAGCGACGAGAAAAGGACAAGAAAAAATGGGAAAGAACAGAAGCGGAAATGTCAAATGAAGGGGGCGAAACAACATGAGGGGAAAGTTAAACCGCAGAACCAGCATCATCATTCTGGCTATGGCCACCATTGTTGCTATTTTTGCCATCGCTGTGCATCAGGACCGAACGGTGGAAATTGAAATCATCAGGGCCGAAGCCTGGGCAGAGCAGTACCCCGACCAGTACCGCACCTACCTGCAGAATGAAGAAATGGTGCGCACCACCTTTGGCGGCTCAGAACCCATCGATTACCTGGAAAAATACCCGGAGCTGCTCACCATCTATGACGGCGTGGGCTTCAGCATTGAGTATCTGCGGGCCCGGGGGCACGTCTACGCTTTGGAAGATGTGATTCACACAGAACGGGGCAAGCCGGGAGCCAGCTGCCTGGCCTGTAAAACACCTGACTATGTGGCCATGGAGGCCACCCACGGCAGCGCTCTTTATGCCATGGACTTTAATGAAATGGCCGCCCAGGCCCACAGCGGCGTCAGCTGTTATGACTGCCACCGCAACGAACCCGGCGTGCTTCATATCACCCGGGGGCATTTGGAAAAGGGTCTCTCCCATCTGGAAGAAGAGTATCAGATGAAAAATCTGGTTTGTGCCCAGTGCCACATCGAATACTTCCTTGACCCGGAAACAAAGGAAGTCACGGTTCCCTGGAAATATGGCACCGATGTGGCCGAGGTTGAAGCCACTTTCATGGAATGGAACTACATTGACTGGGTGCATCCCCAAACCGGCGGTGAGCTTTACAAGATCCAGCATCCTGAATTTGAAACCTACCTGGGCAGCACCCATCAGCAGTTTGGCATCAGCTGTGTGGACTGTCATATGCCCCGCATCACCAATGATGCCGGCGAGCAGTTCCCTTCCCATCACTGGACAAGCCCCCTGAAAACGGTGGAGGCCTCCTGTCTGGGCTGCCACGGCGAATCAGAGGCTGAGCTGGTGGCAGAAGTGGAACGCCTCCAGGGCACTGTGGAAAACAAAACCGTGGAAGTCAGCCGACAGCTGGTGGCCCTCATCGAAGCCATTGCCGGTGCCAGAGACACCCTGCCGGAAGCCACGCTGGAAGAAGTTTATCAGCTCCACCGCAGCGCCCAGATTCGCTGGGACTTTGTTTTCGTGGAAAACAGCCAGGGATTCCACCACTACGATAAAGCCATGAGCTACCTCAATGAAGCTGAAGCCATGATCAATGAAGCCATGAGCCTGTTGCCCTGATTCATTCCAGCATGATGTTCTCCAACTTTTCAAGTTGCAATAAGCGCACATGATGTTTCCAATAATCAATTAACCCATCCCTTTTCATGGCCGCCAGTTCCCGGGACAGAGAAGGGCGGGGCACCCCCAGCTGATCTGCCATTTCCTGACGTGTAAAGGGCAGGTTCAAGTCTGGGGTTTCTTGTTGATGGTGATATTCCAGCAAAAAACTGGCGATTTTCTGCCGGAGACTGCCATAGGAAAGGAGTTTCAGCTTTTCGTTGAGCATCCAGATTTTATCTGACAAAAGCCTCATCAGGTTTTGCAGAAACAAGGGGTGTTGCTGACATAGCCGAAGTACTTCCTGCTGGGGAATTTGAAGCAGGGTAACATCTGTTTGAGCAGACACGGTGGAGGGAAGGCTGCGCTGAGTAAATACCATCAACTCTCCAAAAATATCTCCGGATCTCAGGGTAGTGACTGTGACGGCTTTACCGGATCCATAAATTTTCTTGATGGCCACTTCACCCGACAAGATGATACTGATTTGTCGATAGGCATCTCCTTCCAAGGCGATGAAACTGTCCCGCTGAACAGGCAGAAGTTCATAAACCATGGAATTTAGGATGGTTGAAATCTGCTCCTGGGGAATAGCCTGGAACAAAGAGCAATGTTGCAACACCGGGGAAAAAGTGTTAATGAGAAGCTTGGCTTCCATGAAGAATACCTCCCATATGAAAAAAAGAGAATATAAAAGCCTCTTTTGGTAACTTGCGTTACCGATGTATTGCCTTCAGCATACTATGATGGAGGTACATAGGTCAAGGGCTTCTGTTCTGGCCAATGGAAGGAGGGTTCATCATTGAAGAAGCAAAAATGGATTCAGATATTATTTTTGGTCGTTTTTATCGGTGTGATGATTTCTGGTAAACTTCCGGTTTGGATGCTGATTTTTGGCGCCAGTTTTGTGGCAGCAGCTTTTTTCAGCCGTTTTTACTGCGGATGGGTTTGCCCCATTAACACATTAACAGAAGCAGTAAATTGGTATTACAAGAAAAAGGGCATCACACGAAAACAGGTTCCCGCATGGGTAAAATCACCCCTGCTGCGTTTCATGATCCTGGCGGCGTTCGTTATCATGATCGGGTTAACCCTCCGACTGGGGATCAGAGTGCCTGTTCTACCCTTGATGCTGGTGCTGGGTGTTGTCTTAACCTTGTTTTATGTGCCTGAACTGTGGCACAGGTACCTGTGTCCTTATGGCACCCTGTTAACCTTCCCGGGGTCTGTTGCCAGAAAGAGGTTTTTGGTGGTAGTGGATAACTGTACGGGCTGCAGTATTTGCCAACGGGCCTGCCCTGCAGAAGCCGTTGAAATTTCTGGTGCGCCGAAGAAGGCAATCATCAGCCCTTCCGAATGCCTTGCCTGCACCGCCTGCGCCCAGGCCTGTCCAACCAATGCCATCATCTATGGAAGAGGTGAAGCGTAAGATGTCAACACTCATGGTGATCTACAGTATATTGGCCATAGGGCTGGGGTTGTCTTTGGTTAAAAGTCGCAAGAAAACGCTGATGGCATTCAAAGTGGCAGGAAAAGCAGCGCTGAAGCTGGCTCCAAGCCTGATTGCCATCATTGGTTTGGTGGCTTTTTGATTGAATACCTGATGAAAGACCCTGCTACCCACCACTGGATGAAGGTTAAGGTGGATGAGCTGATTATACCAAAAATGAAAGGATGAGTTGAATGATTGAAAAAGTGTATCAGGTGACGATGACAAACGATAAAACCGTTGAACGGATTGTGGACGATGAGCATGTGAATATCAATCACATGGTGTTGATCAAAGATACGGGTCTGCCGGTGCATGTATCCAATTCCAACGTATATATGGTGATTGTAAGAGGTGCCATGACCATTGGTCTGGACGATGAACCCGCCAACCTGCACCAGGCGGGCGAAATATTGGCTATTCCCTTCAACACCAAGATGGAAGTGGCCAATCAGCATGATGAGGTGTTGGAGTTTTTCGTGCTGAAGTCTCCCAATCCAAAAGACATGCCGCCGGTGAAGCAAATCTAACCACTTAATGAAAGTTCCACAAAAAAACTGCCCACGTCGGGCAGTTTTTTAATGAGGCGGTTTCTGCAGGCGGTGCCAAACAGGGTGCCGGGTTTTCGCAGGATGCCGCAGCAGTATGCGGGGAACAGCGGCGGTCTTACTGCATGAAGGCTTGCAGGTCTTCGTCCACACTGCTGATGGGTGCCAGGTCGAAGTTGTCTACGATCACCTGTGCCACATTGGGGGACAGGAAGCCGGGAAGCGTGGGACCCAGGTGAATGTTCTTGATGCCCAGGGAAAGCAGGGCCAGCAGCACCAGTACGGCCTTCTGCTCATACCAGGCAATGTTGTAGGAAATAGGCAGTTCATTCACATCTTCCAGGCCAAAGGCATCTTTCAGTGCCAAAGCAATCATTACCAGTGAATAAGAGTCGTTGCACTGGCCGGCATCCAATACCCTTGGAATACCGCCAATATCGCCCAGATCCAGCTTGTTGTAACGGTACTTGGCGCAGCCGGCGGTGAGGATCACAGTATCTTTTGGCAGGGCTGCGGCAAAGTCGGTATAGTATTTGCGGGGATTCTGGCGGGCATCACAGCCCCCCATGACAAAGAAACGCTTGATGGCACCGCTCTTCACGGCGTCAATCACCTTGTCTGCCAGTTGCAGCACCTGATGATGGGCGAAGCCGCCATAAATTTCACCGGTTTCCAGTTCCTCCGGTGGTGCACACTTTTTGGCATGCTCAATGAGGGCTGAGAAATCCTTGGGCTGGCCGTTCACCCTGTCGGGGATAAAGGCGCAGTCGGGGAATCCCACAGCATTGGTATTGTAAACCCGGTCTTTGTAGCTGTCTCGGGGCGGTACCAGGCAGTTGGATGTCAACAGAATGGGGCCGTTAAACTTTTCGAACTCCACATTCTGATGCCACCAGGAACCGCCGTAGTTGCCCACGAAATGGTCATATTTTTTAAAGGCAGGGTAGGAGTTGGCCGGCAGCATTTCACTGTGGGTGTACACATCCACCCCGGTGCCTTTGGTCTGCTCCAGCAGCTCTTCCATGTCTTTCAGGTCGTGGCCGCTGATGAGAATTCCCGGGTTCTGACCCACGCCGATGTTCACCTTGGTGATTTCGGGGTGACCATAGGAGCCGGTGTTGGCGTCATCCAGCAGTTTCATGGCCTGCACGCCCACGCGTCCCGTCTCCAGGGTAAGGGCCACCAGATCATCCACTGTCAGGGTGACATCTGTCAGCTTGGCCAGGGTTTCCTGCATAAAGTCATCCACCTGGGGGTCCTCATATTTCAGATTGTTGGCATGGTGGGTATAGGCAGCCATTCCCTTTAATCCATAGGTGATCATCTGTTTCAGGGAGCGAATGTCCTCCGGCTCCATGGCCAGTACGCCCACTGTGGCCGCCTTGGCTTCCATGGCTTCTTCGGTATCGGCGAACCAGGTGGTCTCATCCCGTTCAGGCACCTTCACATCGGGAGCCACTTTCGCCAGTTGTTGTTTCAGGCTGTCCCGCAGGGCCAGTCCCTGGCGTATTTTTTCCATAAAAACAGCCTTGTCAAAGTTGGCGTTGGTGATGGTGGCAAAAAGACCATAGAGAACAAAGTGGTCTACTTCTTCAGACCGGTGGCCCAGCTTGTTCAGTTCGCTGCTGTAGAGGGAAATACCTTTGATGGTGTGGATCATCAGGTCCTGAATGTTGGCCACATCCGGCTTCTTTCCGCAGACCCCCACCTTGGTACATCCGGTATTATTGACGGTTTCCTGACACTGATAACAGAACATACTCATGAATGAAATCCTCCTTTTTCGGTTTTCGTGAAAAGGGTACCGTTACGTGTGTGTTTTGTTCACAGGTGTCTTTCGTCTGTTTGAACCCACCTCCTGTACAAAATTGAAAGCGATACAGCAAATCATCACTCAAATACTTAAATACATTCACATCATACCCATCACAGGAAAAAAACAACACCAATAAGATGAATATAGAATAATATGCTGACAATACCGGAAGAGGTGATGGAGAAGAAGCTGGCATTGGCGACATGCCTGTGGAACGAGAAAAGAATCTGGTTAAATAGTCCTGAAAAAGGTATAATAGTAGCGAAATGCTTCAATACACCCTTGAGCGGGTGTAAAATGAAAAAGTCGCATGAATGTATGCGTTGTTGGAAAGGACGAATTTTCATGATGACCGGATTTAAAAGGGGCCTGCTCATTGCGGCGGGGCTTCTTTCGCTGGTGTTGGGCACCATTGGCATTTTACTGCCGGTGCTGCCCACCACGCCGTTTTTACTGCTGTCCTCTTACTGCTTTCTCCGCAGCTCGGAACGACTTCATCACTGGTTGCTGCACCATCCCCTCTTTGGCCGGTACATTTACCACTATCTGGAGCACGGGGCAGTGAAAAAAAGCGCCAAAATAACGGCTATTGCATTGCTGTGGCCGTCGCTGCTGTTTTCCATGTATTTGGTGGGCAAACCCTGGGTGGCGGTCATGCTGGTGATCATCGGCAGTGCCGTCACCTGGCACATTCTTTCGCTGAAAACTTACCGGGAGAATAGCTGAAGACAAAGGGCTTTGGCCCGGCCAGCTGATTCCAATAAAAGAACCGGGAAAAATAACCCGGTTCTTTTTCATGAGAGTACTTGCGGAAGGTTTGTGGAATGTCTAGAATCTAAATTTTTTGATGTGATGCTGCATTTCTTCAGCAAGATCGGCCAGGGTTTCGCTGGCTCGTGAGATATCGTCCATGGCAGCAGTTTGCTCCTCAACAGATGCAGAAGCTTCCTGGGTTCCCGCGGCATTTTCTTCAGAAATCGCCGACAGGTTTTCCATGACTGCAATGATTTCATCTTTCTTGTCGGCCATCTGATGACTTGCGTTGTTGAGATCGCCAATGACTTGCTGCATATGAGCGATGGCATCACTAATGCCAAGGAACTTCTCGTGGGTTTTTCGAACGCTGTCATTCTGCTCATCGGCCATGGATTCCACCTCTTGCATGGTGGTGACGGCGTGGGCGGTTTTGTCGGTGAGGACGTTGATGATCGTGTCGATTTCTTTGGTGAACTCGCTGGACTGCTCTGCCAGTTTGCGGATTTCGTCTGCCACGACGGCAAAGCCTCTGCCGGCTTCTCCGGCCCGGGCAGACTCAATGGCTGCATTCAGGGCCAGCAGATTGGTTTGTTCGGCGATGCTCTTGATCATGGCACTGGCAGATTGAATCTGATGAGCGCTTTCATTGGTGGTCTTCACGATTTCCGTCACTTCTTTGGAGGCTTCCTGGTTTTGGCGGGATTTTGTCACCACAAGGTTTAAATTCTCCAGGCCTTCTTCTTTGAGGGTGACCACATGATTGGTTGAGTCATTCAGTGAATGCATGTGCTGTTGATCCTGTTCAATGAGTTTGCCCAAATCAGTAATGAGATTGACGCCGGATTCGGTGTCCTGCGCCTGGTCAGATGCACCCCGGGCAATTTCTTCAATGGTTTTGGCCACTTCCATGGCGGCGGTGGCAGACTGTTCTGTGGTGGCTGTTAATTCTTCTGATGAAGCGGCAACATGCTGAGAACTGTCGGCAATACTGCGAATCAGCGTAATGAAGTTTTCCTGCATCGCTGAAAGTGATCGGGAAATAATGCCGATCTCATCTTTTCGATTCACATACCGGCTGGCAAGATCACTCTCCTGAGTAGTCAGGTCATACTGAGATAATCGCTGGATGGTGTCGGACAAAGCCACGATGGGAGTGGCGATGGATTTGCCGAGAACAAAAGCGATGATGGCAGCAATGAGGAAGATGACTATCAGCAAAATGATGAGAGCGGTCAAAGCGCGAGTGACAGCCTGGCCAATAATGGACTGACTCACGGTGGTAACCACCTGCCAGTCGATGTGGTTCACGGGGCTGGCGATGACAAAGCGGCGGTCGCCCGCTTCTTCAACGAAAGTCAGCTGGGCATCACTGCTGATGATTTCATTCAGCTCGCCGCCATACACTTCGGAGACGCTTGCCACATGGTCTGGGGTGATGAGAGCGGCATCAGGGTGTGCCACCAGACTCCCGTTGCCTTCAGCCAGAAAAACTGTCATGAAGTCTGATGTATTGGCGCTTTGAATGATGTTAGTAACGGTGTCGATGGTGATGTCAGAGGCAGTCACGCCCAACAGGCCGCCTTGGGGAGTGCGAACAGCTTTGGCAGCAGTGATGACCATATCCCCTGTTTGGGCGTCGATGTAAGGTGAGGTAAAAATGGTATCCTGTGACTGGGCGGCGGCAATGTACCAGGGGCGGCCCGTCCAGTCCCAGGTTGCATCAGGAACCCAGCCGTCACCGGAGAAAAAGCCGGATTTGTTGTCGTACCCAAAATAGACTGTCATTGTGTGGGGATTGCGGCTGGTTTGCTGCTGCATGTAGGGGAGCAGTTCAATATTGTTCTGTTCAAGGATGAGAGTTGTTTGAGCGGTTTCGTCCATGAATACCATTTGCTGTGCAATAAAATCATTGATCTCAATGGTGACGGAGGAAGCTACGCCTTCTGTGACAGAAAACTGTCCTTCGGTCACCAGGTTACGCACCATAGAAGCGGTCAGTAACCCGAGTGTCAGAAAACTAACCAATAGAATTCCAATCACAATCAAGGGGAGTTTTTGTTTAATCGACATACTATACCTCCTTCAATTGAGTAATCAGACAACCTTTTTAAATCGCTAAACTGTTTAAAAATACGGAATCGCAAAAAGTTGCATCGGCTCCTTTCCGAAGTGGTATTGGAAGCAGGGGGAAAATGAAGCGGAGAGCATCGTCAAGTCACACTGGTAGGACAATAGAATAGGCGCACAAAGAAACTGCCGGTGACGCCACTTGATCATTGCAGCTTAAGGCGTCCATTTATGGCTGCAGGTCATACCCTTTAGATATTTGCACAGGCATAGTAAGTGCTATCATTAATGATACCCCAAATTCAACAAAAAAACGACGCAAGTCTTTTGAATGTCGGAAAAAAGCATGCTCAGAGGTGTCGAAGAGAATGGGGAGATGGCTGATTTAAATGCTTCGCAAGGACGAAGTCATTTCCATTCATCAAAAAAAGTCTACTTTCGTAGACTTCAGACGGCAGCTATAAGAAGATGAAGGCAAGGGATTTGCTAAAGGGCAGCCCTTACCAAATCCCTTTGTCTTCAACTGGAATATTTTTCTTTCGCAAACTTATCGAAGCAATATGGTGGTTTATGATCAACGAACGAAAGTCGTTACAGTACCCTGCCATCAAAAATGGTCATGGTCACCTGAATATCCTTGATGTCGTCGGGGGATACGTCGAAGGGATCCTGGTCAAGCACTGCCAGATCTGCCAGCTTGCCCACTTCCAAAGAGCCCTTCTCCGACTCCTCGAAAGTGGCGAAGGCCCCTTCCATGGTATAGCCGTAAACAGCCTCTTGGAGAGTCAGTGCCTGCTGGGGCAGCCAGCCGCCTGCCGGGTTTCCCTGCAGGTCTTTTCGTGTGACAGCTTCGTAAATTCCCTGCATCACATTGAAGGTTTCCACGGGGGCGTCGGAACCGCATGGCGCATGGATGCCCCGGCGCGCCATCTCCTTCCAGTTGTAAGAAGTCTGTTCCCGCTCTTCCCCCACCCTGTCCCGCACAATGGTCCAGTCATAATCCAGAAAAATCGGCTGAATATAGGCCAAAGCATTCAGAGAGACAAACTGATTCAGCAGGGTTTCGTTGGTGATCTGGGCATGCACAATGCCGTGGCGGTGGTCTGCTCGGGGATGATTGGCCAGTGCCTTCTCAATGGCTTCGAAAGCCATGGACATGCCCCGGTCGCCGATGCCGTGGATGGCTGTCTGAAAACCCGCATCATGGGCCATGGCCACCAGTTCATTCAGGGTTTCCTGGCTGGCAGTGGTGATGCCCCGGTTGTCGGGATCATCGCTGTAAGGCTGGTGCAGGGCTGCGGTTCGCGCTCCCAGAGAGCCGTCAATGAGCAGCTTCAACGGGCCGATTTTAAAGTACGGGTCACCCCAGCCGGTGACATAACCCTTGTCGATGAAGTCCTGGAGCCGCTTTTTTTCTGGAAGCAGGCACTGTTCGTACACCCGGACGGTGCACTGGCCATCGGCTGCCAGCTCCTGGTAAGCGGCGATCACCTTTTCATAATCGCTCTGGGGCAGAGCCTCGAAATCGTCGCTGCCCACAGAGGTGATGCCGCAGGCATTGAGAGCCTTAGAAGCCGAGAGAATCATCTGCTTGATGGCTTTCATGGAGGGGGTGGGAATGGCATTGTACACCACCCGCATGGCGTCTTCCCGAAAAATTCCCAGAGGCTCGCCGCTGGCATCCACATCAAAGTGGCCGCCGGGAAACTGGGGTGTTTCACGGGTGATGCCCAGCAGAGCCAGCGCCTTTGAGTTCACCACCAGCACATGGCCGCAGGTGCGGGTGAGGCAAATGGGGTGCTGGGTGGAGATGCGGTCAAGGTCGTAACGGGTGGGAAAGACCTTTTCGCCGGAAAAATGATCCTGATTCCATCCCCGGCCCCGCACCCAGGTGCCGGGAGAGATCACCTGCTGATCCATGAAATCCCCCACCCGGTTCAGCAGGGCGTTCAGGGAATCGGTGCCGGCAAGGTTTGCCATGGTGAGGGAATAGCCGTAGCTGAGAAGATGCATGTGGCTGTCATTGAAGCCGGGAAAAACTGCCTGGCCCTTCAGGTCAATCACCTGGGTCTGGCTGGTTTTTTCTGCCAGCAGCGCCTCGGTGCTGCCCAGGGCGGCGATGCGCTGCCCGCTGATTCCCAGCGCTTCCACCTGTGGCTGCCGGGGGTTCATGGTATGAATGCGTCCGTTGATCAATAGCAAGTCCATGAAAATCACCTCCTGTAAATGATAAACGAGAGCGGCCAGATGTGTTGAACGCTTCTGGCCGCTGCAGGGTGCTATGGAACAGGATCAGGAGCGCTTGGCCGGGTCATCCTCGTAAAATACCTTGAAGTTGCGGTCGAAGTCCCCGTCGCCCAGATGACGCCCCCGGTAATCCTTCACCAGGTGAATGAAAGTGGGGCTGAGCACGAGGATCACCAGCACGTTGATAAAGGTGGGAATGGCAGAGGTTAAATCGGCAAATAACCAGAGGGTGGCCCCGGGAAGCTCGCCATATACTGCCAACAGCACCATAATAATGCCGGGAACAGGATAAGTCCAGCGGTAGATCTTCAGGATGTTGTCTTTCGCGCTCACATTGTTGCGGAACAGGTGGCGCAGCAGAATCTCGTAGTAAGCATACCAGCCGGTGGTGGTGGTCAGACCAAAGAGGAAGACGGATACCGCAATGAGATAACGGCCCGGGGTGCCGATTTCCATTTCAAAGGCTGAAAGGGTCAGGGTGGCACCGGAAGCGCCGGAGGTCCAGGCCCCGGTCATAACGATTACCAGCGAAGTGATGGTACACACAATGATGGTATCCACGAACACTTCGAAGGCTCCCCACAGTCCCTGGCGAACCGGGTGGTCGGTGCGGGCGGTGGAATGGATCATTGGAGAAGTACCCCAGCCGGCCTCGTTGGAATAGACACTTCTGGCCATGCCCATCTGAATGGCTCTGGCCATGGCAGCTCCGGCGAAGCCGCCCACGGCGGCGGTACCGGTGAAGGCACCGGTGACAATTTGAGCCATCGCCCCAGGCAGGTTGGCAATGTCTTTAATGATGATAAAGAGGCCCGCGAGAACATAAAAGACTGTCATGAAAGGCACCAACCGGCCGGCTACCTTGCCCAGGCTGGGAATTCCGCCGCTGATGATCAGATAAACAAGGGCAATGTAGGCGACTGAAACCGCCAGCAGAGGAATGCCAAAGGTGTTTCCGACGGCTTCGGAAACGGTGTAGTTTTGCATGGTAATGAAAAAGGTGGAAAAAATGCCGGCGCCGAAGATGAAGGCCAGAATGGGCCAGCCTTTGAAATGCTTTTCGATGCCCAGGCCTTTTTCCATGTAGAAAGTGGGGCCGCCGTAGGGGTTGCCCACTTCATCCTTTGAGCGGTAGTAGACGGCCAGGGTGACTTCCGCCATTTTAATGACCATGCCCACCAGTGCGGCGATCCACATCCAAAAGACAGCGCCGGGGCCGCCAACGGCAATGGCAGTGGCTACGCCGCCAATGTTACCTACGCCCACTGATCCGCCAATGGCGGTGGAAACCGCTTCAAAAGGAGATAAAAGTCCGTCTGTCCCTTCGCCTTCATGCCGCTTCAACAGCTTTCCGAAGGTTTGCTGCCAGATGTGTCCAAACTTGAGAAATTGAAAAAATCCGGTTGCCACTGTGAAATAAATCCCGGTGCCAAGAATTGTGACGATGAGGGGAAGGCCCCACAACCACCCAACCACTTTTTCCAACAATTCCATTGATGATGCCTCCTTTAAATGAGTTAAAATCTTCTGACAGTTTTTCAATTCAACAGTAATCCCAAAAGAAAGAGTTGTAAAGAGTGGAAAATATTCCCGGAATTATTCGAAATGAAAAAATTGTGTGTTGAATCAACATTATTTTGAATCGGGTGCAATTAATTTATGGAGAAAAAAATTGCCGTATAGCAGGTTGAATACAACACCAGAAGAAAGATACTCAATTTTCAATCTTTTATCGAGAAGAAAGCAAAAAGAAAGAATCGAGATGGAATATTTCATGAATGAAAGTGCCCTTCTTACAAAACGGGCAACTGCATAAATGCAACACGCGTGTCGATAAAAGCCAATTATCCGAATTAAGCGAAAATATTAACGCGTTAAACCGATAAAGATCATAGCGGTGAATCAAAATACAAAAAACCATTGACAGATAAAATGAAGAAGAATAGAATGATGATGAAAATCGTTATCAAATAACACGAAGCGATCCGGCAAGGGCTTTTTTATTTAGCCTTAAACCGACGTTGGCGTCGGTTTAGTACAGTTACAGTTGCAGTTACAGCCGCAGCCGCAGTCACTGTCATAGTCGCTGACGTTGGGGCAGCATTGAAAGAGGAGGGGATTCATATTCCGCGCAAAAGCAGTGAAGAACGTAAAAAAGAAATTTGGCTGGCAGCCAAGGAGGTGTTTCTGGAAAAGGGTTATGAGCGAACCACCATGGAAGATATCATTGCCAGAACCAGCCTGTCAAAGGGGGGCATGTATCATTACTACAGCCGCACCAAAGATATTCTCTTCGATATTTTGTGGTCTCACAATGAAACCTATTTGGAAATCAACATTCATCAGGAAATTCTGGAAAAAAAGATCAGTTTCCAGCAGCAGATGGAACTGATGCTGGACGCCATTGTGGACAAAATGTGCCGCACAACGCCAGAACGTCGGCTCTTTGCCATCTTCATGTCTCAAATGGTGCATGATGCCGAGATTCAGGAAGTGTTTCTGAAGCTGGAAGATTATTTTCTCCGGGGGCTGTGCCACCGTCTGGGGATTGAGGGTGACCCGCAGCAGCAACTGCAACTCCGGTCTATCAGCCGGATGATCAACGGTTTCACCCTGTTTCAGAACATCCTGCCTTACCCGGAACTGCTGACTAGTCATCAGGAAGAGGTGCGGCAGATGATCCGGCAGCAGCTGCAGGTGTTTTTACAGCAGGAAAACCGTGCAATCAAGACCGCATCAACAACAACAACAAACCCGGCGGCCGCCAAGGTGACGGCAGTTTAACAGCGCTTGAGCGGCGGTTTAGCAGCAATTGAGCGGTGTTTTAGCGATTCTTGAATGGAAAGTGTGACATCGGGTTTTGAAAGGAGACACTTATGAAATCATCCAACCTGTCTTTCATTTTATCCCATGCAGGCAAGCAGAAATACAAAATGTACGCATCAGTGGTTTTCAGTGTGTTGACCGCTCTTATGAATCTGGTTCCCTTCATTCTCATTTACAAAATACTGGAAACCCTTTTGGGCGGCGGAGGACAGACCGACGGTGTGGGCAGGCTGGTGGCCTGGACGGCCCTGGCGGCAGTGCTGCACATGATCTTCCTCCTTCTCTCGCTGGCCTTTTCCCACATGGCCGCCTTTTCCATTCTCCACGAAATTCGGGTGAAGGCCATGGATCATATGGGAAAACTGCCCCTGGGATTTTTCAGAAAACACAGTACCGGCCACATTAAAAAAGCCATTGACGAAGATGTGGAAAAACTGGAGCTGTTCATCGCCCATCAAATACCAGACCTGGCCGAGGCGGTGGTGACTCCCCTCCTGGTGATCATCTACCTGGTGTCACTCCACTGGCCCATGGCATTGTTCCTGCTGATTCCGCTGATCTTCAGTTTTTTGTCCCAGATGTTGATGTATCAGGGACGGGCAGATATGATGCGGGAATATACCACCCTGCAGGGAAAGCTACATAGCACCATTGTGGAATATATTCGGGGTATTGCTGTTTTCAAGGCCTTTAACCTGACGGCAAGATCGTTTCATCAGTACACAGAAACCACCAAAAAATACCTGGAGTTCTGGATTAAATGTACCTACGACACCATGTCCTACTATACCGTCGGCTTGCTTCTCATTGATTCCGGGCTGATCTTCACCATTCCCGCCGGGGGCATTCTCTTCCTGCGGGGCAGTCTCAGCGGCGCGGCCTATGTGATGTTCCTGCTGCTGTCATCTGTCTTTCTTCAATCCTTCAGAAAGCTGCTGGAGCTGGGAATGAACCTGTCCATGCTTCTGGCCGGGGCCAATCAGATCAGGGGAATTCTGGAAGCCGAACCCCAGAGAGATCAACAGCAGGGAGCCTTGTCGGAGTTGTCGGGAAACGTCGCCATCAACAATCTCAGCTTTGCCTATGAAAACGAAGATGTGCTGAAACAGGTGAATCTGCAGATTCCCGCCGGTTCGTCCGTTGCACTGGTGGGCCCCTCCGGGTCTGGCAAAACCACACTGGGGCTTCTGTTGGGACGGTTTTATGATGCACCTCACGGGGCCATCACCATTGACGGTATTCCCATTGACGACATTCCCGTGAAAACCCTGATGGACCAAACGGCCTTTGTCTTTCAGGATGTGTTCATGCTCAATGACACCATTTTCAACAATATCAGGCTGGGCATGGATAAAACCCGGGAAGAAGTGGAGGCCGCCGCCCAAAAAGCCCAGATTCATGACTTCATCATGTCCCTGGAAAATGGATATGAAACCGTGCTGGGAGAAGGAACCGGCATTAAACTCTCCGGCGGTGAAAAACAGCGGATTTCCATTGCCCGGGTGTTTCTGAAAGATGCCCCCCTGGTGGTGCTGGATGAAATCACTTCGTATTCAGACATCGACAACGAAGCCCGCATTCAGCAGGCCATGCAAAAGCTGCTGGAAAACCGTACGGCAATCATCATCGCCCACCGTCTCTACACCATTAAAAATGTGGACCAGATTGTGGTGCTGGATCACGGGCGCATCATCGAACAAGGCACCCACGAAGTGCTCATGGCGAAAAGAAAGATATATCATTCCCTGTGGTATAAGGGTGAAGGAGGTGTGCGCAGTGCTTAAAAAAGTACAACGCTTAACAAGTCCCGAAAGCTACCGCAAGTATCGTTCTCATGTCTACCAGGTGCTGCTGGATGCCATCTTTCATGCCTTTGTGTATGGCATGCTCTTTTTCGCACTGGTGGATCTGGTCACCGGCACGGTGACTTTTGAAAAACTCCGGAACTACACGGTCATTATGGTGACAGCCAGCGTCGTTCGGTTCATGGTGCTGAACAAAGGGTACACCGGTCTTCAGGTGGAGGGAGCCAAAATCATCGCCGACCTGCGTATTCGCATGGGCGATACGGTTCGAAACCTGCACATGGGCTATTTCAACCAGAATAACATTGGCGAACTGACCAATATCATGACCAACGACCTTCGGGATTTTGAACAGCTGATTACCCATATGATTCCCGGCATTACCAAGCAGGCCATTCTCAGCGTGTATCTGGCGCTGGTGATGGTGTACCTGAATCCCCGCATCGGCATCATTCAGGTGGCGCTGCTCCTGGCGTGCATTCCCCTGGGCTATTATGCCGGTAAGCGGGTGAAAGCGGCGGGGAGGCAGGCCAAAACCATCCGGGCCCAGATGCTGTCCCGCATCATTGAGTATGCCTCAGGTATTGAAGTGTTCAAGTCGTGCCACATGCTGGGAGACCGGTTCCCCAAAATGCGCCGGTCGGTGGATGAACTGAAGGTGGAGTCCATCCGTATGGAACTGGCAGGGGTTCCCTTCATTGCCCCCATGCAAATTCTCATCGGACTGTCACTGCCGGTGGCGCTTTACCTGGCCTACCTGGATTTTTCCGCCGGTGGCATGGACGCCCAGCAACTGGTGATGATTCTGGTGGTGTCACTGGCCCTGACCACCGTCAGCAAGGGTTTTTCCCAGCTTTATGTGGAAACCCGGTACTATACCCTTTCCGTTGATAAACTGCTGGCAGTGGTGGATGCCGAACCCATGCCCTTTACCACCACCGTCTTTCAGCCCCGGCATCACGACATTGTGTTTGAAGGCGTCAACTTTGCCTACCGGGAAGATCAGGAAGTACTGAAAAACATCTCCTTTACAGCAAAACGCAATGAAATGACGGCACTGGTGGGAGCCAGCGGCAGCGGCAAATCCACGGTGATGAACCTCATTGCCCGTTTCTGGGATCCCCGGGAAGGGCGCATCACCATCGGCGGCACCGATATTCGCAAGGTATACCCAGACAGCCTTATGGCGCAAATCAGCATGGTTTTTCAAGACGTTTACCTGATTCGGGACACCATTTACGAAAACATTCGCATGGGCAATCCCCGTGCCACCGAAGAAGATGTGTACCGGGCAGCCCGGCTGGCTCACTGCCACACCTTCATACAGGCCCTGCCTGATGGCTACAACACGGTGATTCACGAAGGGGGAAGCACCCTTTCCGGCGGAGAAAAACAGCGGGTATCCATTGCCCGTGCCCTGCTGAAAGACGCACCCATTATTTTGCTGGACGAAGCCACGGCTTCCCTGGATGCCGACAACGAGTTTGAAATTCAACAGGCGATCCGCACCCTCACCAGCAACAAAACCGTGGTGGTCATAGCCCATCGGTTGCACACCATTCAGGATGCGGAGCAAATCATCGTGTTTGATGAAGGCGAAATTCTGGAGAAGGGTTCCCACGATGAACTGATGAAACAGCAAGGTACCTATGAGCACATGTACCGGTCGATGGTGCAGGCAAAAGAGTGGGTCATTGCATAAAGCGCATCATGAATGTAAAAAAACATCAACTGGAATAAACAGGAGGCGTTGCGCACATGAATCGTAAGCTGGAAGTCAAAGACCTGATTACCATCGGGGTCTATACAGCCATTTATTTTGTGGTGTTTTTTATGTGCGGCATGCTGGGGTACATTCCCGTGTTTATGCTGCTCATCCCCTTCATCTGCCCCTTTGTGGCAGGCATTCCCTTTATGCTGTACCTGACAAAGGTGGACCGCTTTGGCATGGTCACCATCACCGGCCTGATCTGCGGGATCATGATGTTTCTCACAGGTATGTCCTGGCCGCCCATCTTCACTGGCATCGGCTTTGGCCTGCTGGCAGATTTCATTCTTAAGTCCGGCCGCTACCAAAGCGCCGGAAAAACAGTGCTGGCCTATACTGTCTTCAGTATTTGGCTCATGGGAGCCATGCTGCCCCTGTATTTCATGCGGGACAGCTACTTTGCAGCCATGATTCCCACCTATGGACAGGAATATGTGGACATCCTCATGGCCTATACCCCAGCCTGGTCATTTTATGCCCTGACAGTGACAGCGGCATTGGGAGGGCTCTTCGGTGCCCTGCTGGGCAAGTCGGTGCTGAAAAAACACTTTATCAGGGCGGGGCTGGTGTAATGCCGCGGGAGCTGATGCAAAGCAGCCCTGCCCAGGGGCGCTTCTCCCTTGATCCCCGGTCAAAATTACTCTTGCTGCTGACGGGAAGCACCATTCTCATTGCCGGTTCACCCCAGGGAATCATGACCTATATCCGGCCGGTCTTTGTGCTGCTGCCGCTGGCACTCTTGTTTCTGTCGGGCCGCAGCCGGGTGGCCGGGCGGTTCGCCCTCATCTATCTGGCGGCCCTGCTGGCAGAGCAGGTGCTCCTCCCCCTGGTCAGCGGCCTGGGGGGCTTTCTGCTGGTGGCGGTGCTGGGCATTCTCACCCGCTTCATTCCCAGCCTGGCCCTGGGGTACTATATGGTGTCCACCACCACTGTCAGCGAATTTATCGCCGCCATGGAACGCATGCGTATTCCCCGGCAGGTGGTGATTCCCTTTGCCGTGATGTTCCGGTTTTTTCCAACAGTGCTGGAAGAATCCCGGGCCATTGGTGATGCCATGCGCATGCGGGGCATCGGCGGTATCAGACTGTTGAAAAACCCGTTGACAATGCTGGAATATCGCCTGGTTCCCATGATGATGACAACGGTGAAAATAGGAGAAGAACTCTCGGCATCGGCCCTTACCCGGGGGCTGGGAAACCCGGTGGCCCGCACCAACATCTGCCGTCTTCGGTTCGGTGTGGTGGATGCCCTGCTGTCAGCCATGGCAGTGGCGGCGTTTGCCTGCTTTCTCACAACGGTTTAAAGGTGGCAGAAAAACAAAGCAAAGAAAGACGGCAGCAAAACAAAGAAAGGAGGCTTGCTTTTCCATGATTGAGCTGAAAAATGTCTCCTTCACATACGCCCGGGGAGACGGGGAAAACGGCCTGCAGGGGATTAACCTGAAAGTGGAACGGGGAGAGGTGGTACTGCTGTGCGGCACATCAGGCTGCGGAAAAACCACCCTGACCCGGCTCATCAACGGACTGATTCCCCATTATTATGAAGGAATGCTCGAGGGTGAGGTGACGATCAACGGCCAGGCCGTTTCGCAGCTGCCCCTTTATGAACTGGCAAAAATGGTGGGCTCTGTTTTCCAAAATCCCCGATCTCAGTTTTTCAACGTGGATACCACCAGCGAACTTGCCTTTGGCTGCGAAAACCAGGGGCTTCCCCGGGAAGTTATCGAAGCCAGACTGCACACAACAGTATCTGATTTTAAGCTGCATTCGCTGATGAACCGCAGCCTGTTTCACCTCTCGGGTGGTGAAAAGCAGAAAATTGCCTGCGCCTCGGTGACGGCGTGTCACCCGGAGAAATTTGTGCTGGATGAACCCTCATCCAATCTTGACACCGCTGCCATTGAAGATTTGCGGCGGTTCATGGAGCAATGGAAGGCCCTGGGAAAAACCATCATCATTGCAGAACACCGGCTTGCCTTCCTCCGAAACCTGGTGGACCGGGCGGTGTACCTGAAAAATGGCAGTATTGTGCGGGAATTCACTGCCCGGCAGTTCCGCGCCTTATCTGCCGACGAATTGGAAACCATGGGAATGCGCCCCCTCTGCCTGAAAGAACTAAAAGCAGCCCAGCCGGCTGGTGCAGATCAGCGGCTGACAGAGGCGCAAGAGAGCACCCCCTTGGCGGAGGAGAATCACCACCTGTGCCTGTCCCGTTTTGAATTTGCCTATCATTCGTCAGAGCCGGTACTTCGGATGGAGAACTTAACCATACCTAAAACCGGCGTCACCGCCATCATTGGGGATAATGGCGCAGGAAAATCCACCTTTGCCCGGTGCCTGTGCGGCCTGGAAAAGCGCTGCTCCGGCCTGGTCACCATGGGGGGCATACACTGGGGTGGAAGAGAACGTCTGAAACGATGCTACATGGTGATGCAGGATGTGAACCACCAGTTATTTGCCGAAAGCGTGATGGAGGAAGTGTTGCTGAGCATGCAGCGGCAGAAAACGAAAGAAGCAACAAAAATAACAAAAGCAACAGAAACACCAGAAGCAAAGGCAGAAATTATTTTAAAGAGTTTGAACCTGCTGCATCTGAAAGAACGGCATCCCATGTCTCTTTCAGGTGGTCAGAAGCAGCGGGTGGCCATTGCCGGTGCCGTTGCTTCCCATAAAGACATCCTTATTTTTGATGAGCCCACCAGCGGGCTGGATCTCGTTCACATGAAAGAGGTGGCGGCGGTGCTGGCCCAGCTGCGGCGCATGGGGAAAACCATCCTGATCATCTCCCATGACCTGGAACTCATCTTAAAAAGCTGCACCCATGTGGTTTGCCTTGAAAAAGGGCGGGTGACCGACAGCTATCCACTGAATGGAGTTGGCGTCAACAAACTGAAAGCCTTTTTTGGAAGCGGCACGGTGTCTTCAGAACCTGTGGAGATAGAGGCTGTGGTGGCAAGGGCTGTGGGCCATTAAGTGCTGAAATGACAGATGTAACACCCCGCACCTGAGTGTCACCCCTGTCATGGGATACAAAAGAACACGATAGAACACGATAAAACGATAGAACACGATAAAACGATAGAACACGATAGAAAGGAAAGGTGACGGTCATGCCGGCCGATACGAATATCCTTGAAATAGAAGCACTCTGCGTTGAAGCAGGGGGCAAAGAACTGTTGCATCATCTTGATCTTGCGATTCCGGAAGGGGAGGTACATGCACTTTTAGGGCAAAATGGCAGTGGAAAAACAACACTGATGATGACCATTATGGGCTATTCAGGCTATCAGGTAACCCATGGTGAAATTCGCTTTAAAGGCCAGGATATCACAGCGCTTAATGTCACCCAGCGGGCCCGGCTGGGCATCGGTATTGCCATGCAGCGCCCGCCAACCATTCAGGGAGTGACACTGAGCAAGCTGTTGGCATATGAACTGGAACATACAAGGGCGCCTGCTGATATGGCAGAACTGGCCAAAATCGCTGAAATAGAACCGTTTTTGAACCGCAGCATCAATGACGGGCTTTCAGGCGGAGAAATCAAGCGGGCAGAGCTGGCACAGCTTCTGGCAATGTCGCCGGCGTTTTCCATGATGGACGAACCAGATTCGGGAGTGGACATTGAAGCACTCTCACTGGTGGGAAAACTGATTCATCGGCTGTTCTCACCGGATGAAAAGCACCCGGTGAAAAGAAAGGCAGGGCTGATCATCACCCACGGGGGTCATGTGCTGAACCAGTATCCCATCGATAAGGCACATGTCATGCACGACGGGAAGATCGGTTGTTCGGGAAATCCGGCCATGATCATAGAGGCTATTGGCGCCTCTGGTTATGAAGCGTGCGTTCGCTGCATGGAAACGAGGTGATTTAAATGAACTCTTCAAACAACCCGGTGCATGGACACATGGACATGGGGAGGTTAGATCAGTACCGGGCGTCTCAGAGAGATGCTCAAACGGATAAAGTCGCTGAGACACACATTGGAAAGAGTGACACAGCGGCACTTGCGGGTGCGGGGGTATTTCTTGGAAGTGAAAAGCGTTCAGCCACCATGGTGGTGCGCGATCATCAGCCCATCTGCCTGCAAAATGATTCCAAGGGGTTTGAAATGCTGCCCATTGCCGCAGCCTTAAAACAATATGATTGGCTTAGAGAAAAGTACTTTTTCAAAGCGGTACCGGAAGATGATAATGAAGCGGTTGCAAGCTGCGCCAAACAGGAAAATCCGCTGGGATTTTTCATTCATGTTGAAAAAGGAGTAAAGGTCACACTGCCCTGCCAGGCGGCCATGTATATGGCAAGTGACAAACTGGCCCAAATGGTTCATAACGTGGTGATTCTGGAAGAAGAGGCAGAGCTGCAGCTGATCACCGGCTGCCTGACCCGGCATCACGTTCGTTCCGGGATGCATGTCGCGGTGGAAGAGCATTATATTGGCAGGAATGCCAGACTGGTGAGCACCATGGTGCATTCATGGGGGCCTGAAATCATGGTATATCCCCATACGGGCACCATTGTGGAAGAAGGGGGACGGTTCGAGAGCAACTACGTGTTGCTGCGTGCCGCCGGCCATGTTGTCAGCAATCCCCGCACATGGCTCAATGGAAGAGGCGCCTCTGCGAAATATGTGACAGTGGTGATTGCTGGGCCCGGATCAGTGGTCGATACGGGTGGCAGTGTCTATCTGAATGCAGAAAATACAAGCGCTGAGCTGGCTCACCGGGGTGTCAGCACCGGTGGCATCATGAACCAGGGAGGTATGCTGATTGGTGCCGCCCCGTGCAAAGCACACGTTGATTGTGCCGGCATGCTTCTTGATCCGGGAGAGCGGGGTTACATTGAATCAGTGCCGGGTTTACAGTCACTGCACCCAGATGCCCGCATGAGCCACGAAGCAAGCGTGGGAAAAATTGCCCCGGAGCAGGTGGAATACCTGATGTCCCGGGGGCTGGAAGAACGGGAAGCCATTTCATTGCTGATCAGGGGATTTTTGGGAGCAGAAATTGAAGGACTGGGAGAAACCCTGGATGAAAGAATTGCAGAAATCGCAGAAATTGCCGGACACGGCGAAGGGTAAAGGTACCACAGGACAACTTTTCAATCGACAGAAAGCAGCCTTGCCTCTTTGTAAATGAAGGGGTTGAGGCTGTTTTGATTTTCTGAAAGGTGCCGTGTTCCACATCAATGAAATCCTATATTGACAAACTTATAGCAAACTGATAGTCTATTCACAAAGCTATAGGGCGGACGACCGTCCGACAAGGGAGGCAACCGTGGAACTTAACCGGGAAAAAATAGTGCAGGCCGCTATCAATCAATTTAATACGCAGGGCATACAGGGGGCAAGCATTTCTGCCATTGCCGCCGAAGCCGGAATTTCAAAGGGAACGCTTTACTATTATTACCAGTCAAAGGACAGTCTTATTCATGATTGTTTCTCCATCGTTAAACAGAATGCGAAAGAAATCACTTTTCTTCACTTAGACATGTCACTGCCACCAGAACAGCTGATCAGGGAATTTGTGCATGCATCCTTTCGGTGGCCGTTAACGTATCCGGAACAGCTTCGCTTTATGGATAGTTACATTAGTCTGTATTTCTATGAAAAGAAAGCCTATTCACTTTTTCTGTTTGATATGCTCTGTGAAGAAAATGTGACACCTGCCATGCGAAATGCTTTAAGAGACGATCTCCCGTTGGAGCTCTTAAACTTTCTTGTTGGCAAAACACTTACCCATGTCTGTAAATATGCCATCGCATGCCCTGAGTTTATCAACAATGAAGCCTACATCAAGGCCTCTGCTGAAATGATTTGGAACATGATTAAAAAATAAAGCAAGACGGCAGCTTCTTTTTTTTACCTCTCGTCGGACGGACGTCCGACAGACAATAAAAAAACAAAAAAATGGAGGGATTTTATGAAACGTTTACAGTGGTTCAGTATTTTTTTAGTGTGCATGTTGCTCTTTTCTGTCACAGGCTGTACCCCGCAAAATGATGCAGCACCGCAGAACGAAACACCTGCAGCCACCACCGCCCCAGAAAGCAGTTTAACCCCCGGAGCCTATCAGGCTGTCGGGCATGGCAACAGTGGTCCGGTTCATGTGGAAGTTCTGATTGATGAAACCGGCATTGCTTCCGTGAATGTGGGTGAGCATAACGAAACCGCCGGGCTTGCTGATCCGGCCATTGAGCGCATTCCACTGGAAATCGTGGCCCATCAGTCTGTGGCGGTGGATGCTGTGAGCGGTGCAACCCTCACCAGCAAAGCCATTTGCGAGGCAGTGGCCGATGCCATTGTGCAGGCAGGCGGCAAGGTGGAGGATTATTCCACCATGGTTGAAAAAACAGCAGGTGACACAGAAGAATATCATACACAACTCGTTGTGGTTGGAGCGGGAGGAAGCGGCATGATGGCCGCAGTGGAAGCGGCACGTGCAGGTATTGAAGTCATCGTCATTGAAAAATCAGCCACGCCGGGGGGCATCAGTGCCTATGGAGCAGGCATCGGCGCTGTGGAAAGTTCCATGCAAAAAGAAGCAGGCCTAACCTTTACGACAAAAGAAGTGTATGATCACATGATGGAATATTCAAACGCCGTAGTCTATGCACCTCTTTTGCGAACCATACTGGAGCAATCTGCCGATACAGCCGAGTGGCTGGCAGAACAGTTTGGCTGGGATATCAACGTTGTGACACCCAACATTTGGGAAGGCGAGGTGTTTGACACCTATCATCTCGTATACCCTTACGGACTGGAGCGGTTTAACCCTCTGATAGCAGATTTCGAAAAGAACGGTGGCACGCTGCTGCTTGAAACGGAAGGCAAGTCAATGATCATGGAAAATGGTAAAGCAGCGGGTGTTATTGCTGAAAAGCCGAATGGCACAGAAGTGCATATTCATGCAGAGGCAGTGGTGCTGGCCACTGGTGGCGCCATTGCAAATGAAGCGATGGTCTTCGAAAGTACGGGTACAGCGGAGTACATTACCATGCAACCATCATTAAGCGACGGTGCAGGTCTGCGCATGGCCCAGGAAGCAGGCGCTGTTTTAGCCAATGAACTCTTTACTCAAGTTTCAGAAATTGGCATGACGCCTGGAATAGCTCCCGAACCCAGTTTTCACATTAATTTGTTGTCCAGTTCCGCCCTCTTATTTGTGAACTCCAACGGAGACCGGTATTTCAATGAGGGTTTGTTCCGAGAGCAACCCCTCAATCAGGGCGGTGCCGCCAGCGCTTCAATGGGTGCTTACTATGTGATCTTCGATCAGGAAACCCTCGAGACACTTGTGAGTAACGGTCTTAAAGGACTACTGCCGGAAGAAGAAGCCAAGCGACAGACATCCCAGCTTGAAAAGTTGAGCTTCTACGGCTCGACCTCTGGCGTTCCACCCATGTTTGCAGGTGCCAACGAACCCCTTGCCGACCTTGAGCGGGAAATGGCATTTGGCATGGAGAACGGGTACGTTTGGAAAGCAGACAGCATTGCCGAACTACAGCAGATGACAAGCCTTCATAATCTTGAAAAAACAGTTGACCGTTACAGTGAACTGGTGGTTGCTAAAGAAGACACAGATCTCTTCAAACGAGACGTGTACTTAGTTGAGATTGAAGAAGGCCCTTTCTACGCTGTTAAATTTATGCCGGGTGTTTTCAGCACACTGGGTGGTGTCAAGGTTAACGAAAAGCTGGAAGCAGTAGATGCGAAAAATGCGCCTGTTCCCGGGTTGTATGTAGCCGGAATCGATGGTGGCAGCATGTTCCATAAACCCTACTATGATATTTGCGGCACAACCATGATGTATGCATTTGGCAGCGGTAGAATTGCAGGCCGTGAAGCAGCCGCGTATATCTCGGAAACCCAAAACTAAACAACTAAAAATCAGTTAAATCAAGAAGGAGACAGCCGGGTCAAACAGCTGTCTCCTTTTATAAAGCCACTCAAAGCAAATTTATGTGAAAATCACTCAAAGTATACCTCTGTGAAAATCACCCAAAAGCATAATCCTTTAAAAGAGAGTGATTTTTAAATCAGCAGGATCATCATGCTAATCAGCCGGTATCTGCGACCTGCTGCTTTTATTCTGATAAAGCAGGTCATCCGCCAGCTTGATAATCTCATCGGCTGTTCCCGCTTCGCTGTCCGCCCGGCCAAAACTGACAGAAAGACCGACGGCAGGGTACTGGTCACAAATGGGCTGAAAAAGCTGGGCAACCCGTTCCTCCACCTGAACGGCGTCGGCATCGGCGGTGCCCATGAGCAGCAGAATAAACTCATCACCGCCATAACGAATGGCAATGTCGCTTTTACGGGAAGCCTGGCGCAGTACCTCCGCAAAGGCCTTTAAGACAACATCGCCCTCTGAATGGCCGAAGGTGTCATTGATTTTTTTAAAATGGTTCAGATCCATCATCAGCAGTGTAAAGGCTGAGTGTGGAGCGGCATTCTCGCCGGTAAGGGTTCCCAGCAAGTGATACAGGTAACGCCGGTTGTAGAGTCCTGTCAGCGTGTCGGTAATGGAGGCATCAAAAATACGCTGGTGCTCACTGGTGAAAGATCGGTTCATCACCATGATCACCACAAAAAAAGTGGCGGCGGCAATGAGATAGTTGATGGAGAGGTCCAGTGCCCGCAGCGACGGATCAGCATAAAGGGTGTACTGGAATGGCCGAAAAGGTTCGTAAAGCAAAAGAAAAATGGTGATAAGAGCGGTGCCCAGGGGAAAGAGGTACTCCCACCACTCGTTGGCAACGATGATGCTGACAAACAGAATGGTCATCCCGTAAAAAGACATGGCACTGTAAGAGCCGGGAGAGGTAAGCCAGGCAGCAGGCAGGTAAACAAAACATAGAAAGGTTAGAAAAAAAGGTTTGATGAAGCGGCGGAGACGGTTTTTACGATAGAGGCGGTACGCACTGTACATGATGATGGCTGCCACAAGCGGAAGCACCACATTTTCCCAGGGACGATGATTTAATAGGTTAATGATCACGGTTGCCGCAAACACCAGCACACTGATGCCCAGTACGGCAGCCACGATACTGTTTTTCATCTCCTCCAGCTGATTGTTATGTGTGTGGTGCCATCGAAACCCCATGGCTGCATCGCCTCCCGAATGAGTGTCCAGCTGTTAATTCATACCCCAGACCTAGGGAAGCATACCAAAAATATGAGAAACATTCAATAAAAAACAGGCATGAAAGAAAGCGCTGCTTCACCCCCGGGAGGATAGAAGCAGCGCTTTCGGGCGCTTTCGATTTTTCATCACAACAACCGTTTCTCACTACCCGGCGGCACACTTGGTGAGAATCACCGGTGCGCTGGCCCTGGCAACAGACACACTTTCTCCTGCCTCCGTTTCCAGCATATACAGGGAAAATCCACTGATCTCCCTTTGAACACCGGCCTTTTTCAGATGAATGACCATATCGTCAACTGAAAAGCAGGTGATCATGGCCGGCACATCAACCAGGTGTTCATCCCCCTCTTGCAGCACCTGTAACAACGCGGTGGTGCCATTTTTCACAATAAAGTTATAGTCAATGCAGTCGGGGGAGTTTTCTGAAGCCGTCGGCCAGGCGCCGTCAAAGTACGCCGGCTCATAGGCCGCCAGCTCCCGGGCAAACAATCTTTCGTGGGACAGTCGCAGGTTCCCTCTCAGGGGCAGCAGGTACCGCTGGTAACCGCTGAAATCCGAGAAAACAGACTGAGTGGTGGTGAAGGTGGCCGACGAAATGCGCCATAAAAAATCTCTTTCAGAAAAAAGGGCATTTTCAGGATGGATGGCCAGCTGGGTGGTTTCGCCCCCGGCCCACTGAGTGGTGATGAATGCGTCACGATGAACAATGGTTTCCTTCATGAGAAAGCACCTTCCCCTTCAGTCAAGTTGGCATTCCGGGAGACTGCTGTCGGTGGATCATCGCATTTAACTGATTTTTAATTCGGTAATAGCCGCGTTAAAAGCGTTGATTTTTTCCTGATCCTTTACCAGAGACAAATTCGCTTCAATGTTCATCACGCAGCCATTGGCGCCAATTTTAGCCAACTCGCAGCCGATGATCAGGTCAGAGTGGCAATTGGGGTTGGACTGATTCACCAGGGCAAGACCGATGTGATACACCCGGTGGCAAAGCGTGGCGTTTTCCATGGGGGCAGTGGCGCCAACGATTCCCGCATTGGCAATGGCCTGGGCCCGGGCTGCCTTCTCTTCATCGGTTTCCTTGGGCAGCTTATAAGCATCTCTGATAACACCGTAAGCGTTGGCATCGGTGACCACGCCGGCAAGCAGCTGCTCCCGCAGCTCTTCCAACTCAACAGCATATGCCAATTGAGCCTCTGGTGCAACCCCATAATCTTTTTTAGTGGACAGCTTGCAGACCATGCCAATAAGTCCGCAGGCGGTTGCGCCTGCCAAAGCAGAAGCACTGCCGCCTCCCACAGTCACGTCGTCGGTGTCCAAAATCAAATCCAACACATCAATATAGTTCATGATATACCTCCGTCTGATTTACTTTTCATCCAGCAGTCTTTTTTCCAATATCTGATCCATGTTGAAGTTCTCAATCTGCAAATAATACTCGGCGGCATCCAAAAGCGACTTCATGGGAATGGTACCGATGACTTCACTGCCAACGATATTGACGCCGTATCTTTTTGCTTCGATTCTCACCATCTCAAAAGCCTGATAGACGGATGACTTCTCAAAATTCACCAGGTTCATGGAAACCTGTGTCTGGTTGCGTTCCTCCAGCTTTAAACCGATGCCCTTCACAAAGCGCAGGCCGCCGCCAATGTGTCTGACTTTTTTGGCGATCTTATCGGCAATTTCCACATCGGGGGTATCCAGATTAATGTTGAAAGCCACCAGTGGTACTCGAGCGCCAACGGCAGTGCAACCGCTTTTGGCATTCATTTCCTGGGGGCCGAAATCAGGCTTCCAGGCTTCGTCACTGATTTTTTCAAAAAAACCTTCATATTGGCCCTTTCGAACCTGGGCCAGGTTGGTGCGCTCAGGCTTTGAAGCTGCATCTTCATAGAGGTAGACGGGAATTCCCCAGCTTCCCAATGCGGCACCCACTTCTTTGGCCACCTGAATGCACTCGTCAATGGTCACATTGGATACAGGTGTAAAAGGAATCACATCGGTGGCACCCATGCGGGGATGGGCCCCTTCGTGCTTGGTCATGTCAATCAGCTCAGCGGCTTTTTGGGCGGTATTAATGGCGGCTTCTTTCACCTGCTCAGGTGATCCGATCATTGTCAGCACCGTCCGATTATGGTCCTTGTCCGATGAGTAGTCCAGGATCGTGATGCCGGCCACTTTTCTTGCTTCATCAATGATTTGCTCCACCAGTGCCTGGTTTCTGCCTTCGCTAAAGTTGGGAATACATTCCATCAGTTTTTTCATGGTTCGTGGCTCCTCTCTAATTTAAGCTTTGAATAAAGGTTTTAATAAACCAGATGGTTTGGGGCTGGTAAATCACATCTACTAAAAATGCGCCGACGATGGGAACAATCATCATGGCTTTACGGCTCATGCCGTATTTTTCATTGACGGCTGTCATGTTCACAATGGCTGAGGGAGTGGCTCCCAGACCGTGGCCACATAAACCGGCGCACATCACGGCAGCATCGTAATTTTTGCCAAGGATTCTGAATACGACAAAGTACGCCAGCAGTGAAACCAATAACACCTGGGCCATGACAACAATGAAGACCCCGCCAATCAGGCCGGAGAGTTCCCAAAGTTTCAGCGTCATCAGTGCTAAAGAGAGATACAGGGTCAGCATCACATTGCCAATTTCATCAACCAGGGCAAAGTCAAATCGGTAGAAGTGAAGCTTTTCATTGAGGTTTCGGAGTATAACCGCCACAAACATGGCGCCAACATAGGAAGGAAAGCCCATGTTGATGATGTTGCTGATCCAGCCGGAAACAATGGTTCCCAGGGCCATGCTGATAAGGATGACAGACACATTCTTAATGACATCAAGGGAACTGAGTTTTTCAGCCAGACCCACGTTAATATCAGTGACAGAGGTATCGAACGCTGCATCTTCATCGGGTTTCAGATTGTGCTTTTCAATCAATCTTCTTCCCAGGGGGCCGCCCACAAGCACGGCAGAAATCAGACCAAAGGTGGCGGCAGCTGCTCCCACCAAGGGGGCCACTTCATAGCCCATTTCACCGAAAGTGGTTCCGTAGGAAAGAGCTGCACCGTGGCCGCCGATCATGGAAATGGCACTGGCCAGCAAAGCATAAGGGGTTTCCAGTCCAATGATTTTGGCAAGGGTAACGCCCAGGGTGTTTTGAAAGATGGAAACCACGCCGGCGATGAGCCAGTAGACAATCAGGAGTTTGCCGCCTTTTACAAGCAGTTTGTAGCTGGCGCCAAGGCCCACTGTGGTAAAGAAGGCCAGCATAAAGGTGTTTTGAAACATGTTGTCAAAGGTGAAGGCAAAAGAGCCTGTCAGGTGACCAACCCAGGTGACAAACATGAAGATGAAGCCGCCGATAACGGGTGCAGGGATACAATATTTGTCCAGCAGCTTCACTTTGTCTTTTGTATAATACCCTAAAAGTAATAAGATTGCGGCAAACGCCAACGTAACAGTGGAATTCACATTGATCATTGAAAGACCATCAATTAGTTCAAAGCTCATCGGTATCCTCCTTAGTAATATCATTGGTAACATCATTGCTAACATCGCCGGTAGCATCATTTTCTGTGGTCACCCATCCCGGCAATTTCCGGCAAATACGTTCTTTCTCTCTTTTTTCTTCTCCCTCCCTGTTCTCTTCCCCCTCCCGTATTCCTTCATTCCCTCTTTATGGCAGCCGCTTCTTAGGTGATCTACTGCATGATTCATGCCAAGGATCACCCCATCAAACAACGCCCCAATGGCAAGGCATGCGGGGCGCGGCGAAAAGATGGCAATGCGGTTCAGGCAGAAAACAACCCTGCAAAATTTGCACGGTGCAAAATCTGCAGGGTTGCTGAATGATGGTTTGATCGTCTGGGGAGGGTTGTGCTGCCGGTCACGCGTTGTTTGTATCGGTCGATGGCCGTGGGATCAGGGCTGTATTATAAGTGATACTCTTTTATCTTGTACCGCAGGGTTCTTTCGCTGATGCCCAGGCTGTCGGCAGTCCATTTTCTGTTGTGATCGTTGTTCTTCAGGGCAAAGGCAATCACTTTTCTCTCAATTTCTTTCATGCTCTCGCCTTCAAAAATCGTTAAATAGGGGTCTGACGCATGACTGGCCGTCTGGGTTTCTTTGGGCTGGCCGATATGCAGCACATGGGGTTCGATGAAATCCCCTGTGTTCAGCAGCACAGCTCGCTGCACAATATTCTCCAGCTCCCGCACATTGCCCTTAAAGGGGTTTTTTCGAAGCACTTCAAAGGCTTCATCAGAAAACCCCCGTACGTTTTTGTTGTAGGCAATGTTGTATTTGTCGATGAAATGGGTTGCCAGATGGGGCAAATCATCAATGCGTTCCCTTAAAGGGGGCGACACAATGTTGATCACGTTAATACGATAATAGAGGTCTTCCCTGAAGGTGCCCTTTTCCACTTCCCTGGTCAGGTCCCGGTTGGTGATGCCAATGATTCTCACATCAACCTGGTGTGTCTGGGCATAGCCAATGTGCCGCACCTCTTTATCCTGGAGAAACCGCAGCAGTTTAGACTGCAGGCGTAAATCCATTTCTCCGATTTCATCCAAAAGAAGAGTGCCTTTGTGGGCCCTTCTGATAATGCCCATTTCATCTCTCTGGGCGCCGGTAAAGGCCCCCTTACGGTAGCCGAAAAGCTCGCTTTCCAGCAGTTCTCCCGGCATGGCGGCACAGTTAATGGCCACGTAAGGGTAGGCAGAGCGATTACTGGACCGGTGAATCTGATGGGCGATGAGTTCTTTTCCCGTACCGCTCTCACCCGTGATGAGAATGGTGGCATCGGTATCTTTCACCTTGTCGATCATCTCGGTGATTTTCTGAATACAGGGGGAGCTGCCAATGAGTTCCTTTTTCAGGTGACCTTCAAGGTGGTCAATTTTCCTGAACATTTCCAGCTTTTCAGTGGCGGTGTTCAGCAGTAGCAGCAGCTGGTCATTGTTAATGGGCTTGGGAATGAAATAATAAGCCCCCGATTTAATGGCGTTAATGGAGTTTTCCAGGGTGGAATAGGCCGTCATCATGATAATGCAGGCCTTTGGCTGGTGATTGAGACACTGGTTCATGAGCTGCAGGCCGCTTTCGTCATTCAGCCTTAAATCCAGGAGCATGAGGAAAATGGCTTCTTTTTTGAAAATGGCAAGGGCATCTTTTGAGTTATCGCTGGTGTAAACCTCGAAGTGCTCCTCCAGCAAAAATGTGAGAGATCTGAGTATTTTAGGTTCGTCATCTACAATCAATAGTTTATGCTTCATCTTCATCACCCCTTTTAAGGCTCATGTGAATGCGCATTCCCTGGTGGGGACCGTCACTTTCGGCGGTGATCCGGCCGCCGTTGTCATCAATGATCTGTTTCACCACAAACATGCCCACCCCGTTGCCGAACTCCTTGGTGGTGTAAAAAGGCTCGAAAATATGGGGCAGGTTTTCCCGGCTCATGCCGCAGCCGTTATCCTGAAAAGTGAGTACGATTTCATGGCCCCTTTCCTGGGCCGTTATTTCAACGACAGCATCATCGGCGTTTCGCAGGGCCTCGTGACTGTTCAGCAGCAAGTTCAAGACAACCTGTTTAAACTGGGAGACATCAAAGGTTACGAACAGCTGCCTGTCCACCGACACCCGAATGCGCATGTGATCCATGTGAAATTTTGCCAGCTTGATGGCGCTCATCAACTCATCATATAAGTTGATGGTGGCAATAACAGGTTTTTTGGGAGAGGCATACTCCATAAATTCTTTCAGCAGGCGGTCAACCCGGTCAATTTCCTGGGGAATATCTTCAGAGGCGGCCAGCAGAAAGGCGCGGTTGTCGATTTTTTGGGGCATCTGATTGGTATATATTTTAATGGAGGTCAGCGGATTTCGAATTTCATGAGCGATGGACGAAATGATTTTGTTCATGAACTGCAGCTTATCATAATGCCGAAGCTCATGCATCAGGGCTTTCTGTTCTTCGGTTTTGACGGCGATCATCCGTTTCAACTTGTTGTTGGCGCTTTTAATCATGGTCACCAAGGCAACCAGTGCGCCGATAATGCCCAGGGTATATTTCCAAAGAACTTCGTAATTGGAGGTGGCATTTTTAATGGGTGCACCAAACCATTTTCGATATAATGAATCATACATGCCGTTGTTTTGAATCTCCAGAATACCATCATTCAGCTTCTTCAGCAGCTCCGGGTTGCTTCGATGAACGGCGATGGCGTATTTCTGTTCGTTCATCGACCTGCCGACAATCTTCACAAGGTCGATGGCATTTTTTTCTTTGGATAAATAGTTGACAGTGAGGGTATTGCCGATTAAGGCATCCACCTCCCCGTCCAATAAACCCTGAAGCGCTTCCCCCAGGGAATCATACTCAGCGATGATGACATTTTCAATTTCACTGATTTCCCGATAACTGATATCTTCTTTGTTCAGAGCGATGGTTTTTCCCTTCAAATCACTTTCATTTCGAACAGTGTTGTTTTGATCCAAGACAAAGATGGACTGAGAACTGGTGAGGAGTGATTCTGAAAACAAGAAAATGCTTTTCCGCTGTTCCGATTCCTTCATTCCCTGTATTAAATCAGCCTGGCCCTGATGCACCGACACATACGCATGCTCCCATTTCATGGGGATAAACTCAAACTCCATTCCGGTGACAAGGCTGATGGCTTTCAGCAAATCCACATTAAAGCCTTTGAAATTCCCGTCGGCATCCACATATTCGTAGGGGGGGAAATCCCTGTCTCCCGCCACCCGGTATACTTCAGCGGCGGCATAAACGGGGGTGGAAAAAAGGGCACAGAGCAAAAAAGACAAACTGAGCAAACAGAACAAGCGCAGCCAATAGATTCGCTTTTTCATAAGTACCACCATTTCATAAACATCACCATTCCATGAGCACCACCGTTAAAGGAAGATTTTTTAGTCGGTTCAGTCGGTTCAGTCGATTCGGCTGGTTCAGCTACTTCATTATACCCCAATACCAGGTGATCGCGGTATACTCTCAGAAAAGGTCTTTTCACCGGCAGTGGTGATAAAAAAGAAAGTACCTTTAACGAATGATGATTGTGTGCTATAATATACGCGACAATGGCAAGCGTTTCAAAGGAACCGCTGTGTAAATATTTACAAGACCAACAGGAAACTCGCAAGAGCCGGGCAGGAAGACCCATGAGGTTCTTTTGCTGCCGGCAAATGGGATTTGAATCGGGCACACGCTGCAGGATGCCGCGCTTCACCGGCACAGGCAGCGTGTTTTCGTGTGAGTAGATGATCATCCTCACATGTCGTCAGATGATAACCATAACAGGATCAAGACAGTCTGACAACAGTATAACCACAGTCTGACAACGGCATGACAACAGCACGAAACATGTCATCAACAGTGAACCAGGGAAAAAGGAGAACAGCAATCATGAGTTTGTTAACGGTTAAAAACCTGAGCCACGGCTTTGGCGACCGGGCCATCTTCGACGATGTGTCTTTCCGGCTGCTGAAGGGAGAGCACGTGGGCCTTATTGGTGCCAACGGCGAAGGCAAATCCACCTTCATGAACATCATCACCGGCAAGCTGGAGCCAGACGCCGGCACGGTGGAGTGGTCCAAACGGGTGCGGGTGGGCTACCTGGACCAGCACACCGTGCTGGAAAAAGGCATGACCATTCGGGACGTACTGAAAAGTGCTTTCAAATACCTCTTTGATATGGAAGCAGAAATGAACAGCCTTTACGAAAAAATGGGAGACGTGGATGAAAACCAGCTGAACGCCATGCTGGAAGAAGTGGGCGTGATACAGGACATGCTGGACCACAACGACTTCTACATCATCGACGCCAAGGTGGAAGAAGTGGCCCGGGGCCTGGGGCTGACAGATATCGGGCTGGACAAAGAAGTCAACGACCTCAGCGGCGGCCAGCGCAGCAAAATTCTGCTGGCAAAACTCCTGCTGGAAAAACCGGAAATCCTGTTGCTGGACGAACCCACCAACTACCTGGACGAAACCCACATCGAGTGGTTGCGCCGGTACTTCCAGGCCTACGAAAACGCCTTTATCCTCATCACCCACGACATGCCCTTTCTCGACAGCGTGGTGAATGTGATTTATCACATGGAAAACCAGAAGCTTGATCGCTACACCGGCACATACGAGAACTTTCTCCAGGTGTACGAAGTGAAAAAATCCCAGTTGGAATCCGCCTACAAGCGGCAGCAGCAGGAAATCGGCGAGCTGAAAGATTTCGTGGCTCGCAACAAAGCCCGGGTGGCCACCCGGAACATGGCCATGTCGCGGCAGAAAAAACTGGATAAAATGGATGTCATTGAACTGGCCAGGGAAAAACCCAAGCCAGAGTTCAATTTCAAAGTCGCCCGCACCTCCGGCAAGCTGATTTTTCAAACCCAGGAGCTGGTCATCGGCTACGATGAACCCCTTTCCCGTCCCCTGAACCTGAAAATGGAACGGGGCCAGAAAATCGCCCTGGTGGGAGCCAACGGCCTAGGCAAAACCACCCTGCTCCGCAGCCTGCTGGGAGAAATCACCCCCATTGAAGGCGTGGTGGAAGAAGGCGATTACCTGCACATCGGCTACTTTGAACAGGAGATTAAAGAAGAAAACCAGCGCACCTGCATCGAAGAAGTCTGGGAAGCCTTCCCCGCCCTGAACCAGGGAGAAGTGCGGGGCATCCTGGCCAAATGCGGCCTCACCACCAAGCACATTGAAAGCCAGGTGCGGGTGCTCAGCGGCGGCGAACAGGCAAAGGTGCGCCTGTGCAAGCTCATCAATAAAGAAACCAACCTGCTGGTGCTGGACGAACCCACCAACCATCTGGATGTGGACGCCAAAGAAGAGCTGAAAAGAGCCCTGAAAGCCTTCAAGGGAAGCATTCTTCTCATCAGCCACGAACCCGAGTTCTACCGGGAAGTGGTGACAGAAATCTGGAACTGCGAAGACTGGACCACCAAAATCGTGTAAACATATCAACACCAGCGTCAATATATCAACACCTATCAACACTTGTGTCAACATATCAATGCGCGAGGATCGAGAGAAGGGAACGAAGAAAACGTGATTAATGTAACCAACCTGGCCGTCAGCTTTGGCGGACAAAAATTATTTGAAGATGTCAACCTCCGGTTTACCCCGGGCAACTGCTACGGCGTCATCGGTGCCAACGGAGCCGGCAAAAGCACCTTTCTGAGAGTGCTGGCAGGAGACGTGGAAGCCAACAAAGGAGAAGTACACGTGGGCCCCAACCTGCGCATGTCAGTATTGAAGCAGGATCACTACCAGTATGACAGCGTGGAAGTCATGGAGACCGTCATCATGGGCAACGCCCGCCTTCATGAAATCATGAAAGAAAAAGACGCCCTCTATGCCAAAGAAGACTTCAGTGATGAAGACGGCATGAAAGCCGCCGATCTGGAGGCAGAATTTGGAGAACTTAACGGTTGGGAAGCCGAAGCAGAAGCTTCTTCCCTTCTTCAGGGGCTGGGCATCGGTACTGGCCTGCACGGCCACCGCATGGCTGACCTGAAAGGCGCCCAAAAAGTGAAAGTACTCCTGGCCCAGGCCCTTTTCGGCCACCCGGATATTCTGGTGCTGGACGAGCCCACCAACCATCTGGATATTCAGTCCATCCACTGGCTGGAAGAATTTCTCATGAACTTCGACGGCATCGTCATCTTCGTCTCCCATGACCGGTACTTTCTCAATAAAACCTGCACCCACATGGTGGATGTAGACTTTGGCAAAATTAAAATTTTCACCGGTAACTACGACTTCTGGTATGAGTCCAGCCAACTGGCCCTGCAAATGATGAAAGACCAGAACCGGAAAAAGGAAGAAAAAATCAAGCAGCTTCAGGAGTTCGTTGCCCGGTTCAGCGCCAACGCCTCCAAATCAAAACAGGCCACCTCCCGTAAAAAAGTGCTGGAAAAAATCACCCTGGACGACATCCAACCCTCCACCCGCCGCTACCCCTTCGTGGGCTTCAAACCCCATCGGGAAGTGGGCAACGACATCCTCATGGTGGAAGGCCTGAGCAAAACCATCAACGGCGAAAAAGTGCTGGATAACGTCAGCTTCATGGTGGGCAAGGGCGACAAAATCGCCTTTGTGGGAGAGAATGAACTGGTGAACTCCACCCTGATGAAAATCCTGGCAGGCGAAATGGAGCCAGACAGCGGCACTGTGAAATGGGGCATCACCATTACCACCGCTGCGCTTCCCAAAGACAACTCATCCTATTTCAATGACGTGAAGCTGAACCTCATCGACTGGCTGCGCCAGTTTTCCGAAGAAAAATCAGAAATCTACATTCGGGGATACCTGGGGAAAATGCTCTTCTCTGGTGAAGATGCGCTGAAACAGGTGGACGTGCTTTCCGGCGGTGAGCGAGTGCGCTGCATGCTTTCCCGCATGCTGCTCACCGATGCCAACGTGCTGCTACTGGATCAACCCACCAACCACCTTGACCTTGAATCCATCACCGCCCTGAACAACGGCCTGCGAGACTACAGCAGCAACGTGCTGTTCACCTCCCATGACCACCAGTTCATCCAGACCATCGCCAACCGCATCATCGAAATCACCCCCAACGGCGTACTGGACTACCGCAAAACCTACGACGAATATTTGGAAACAAAAACTGCATAAAGCAATAAGAGGCTCAAAAAGCCCACAGCGATCAACAAGCACCCCTTCGCATCTGCCTTATTCAGGCAGCGTGAAGGGGTGTTTTTGTGTGTGGCAAAACGGATGGGGTGAGAAGAACTTACAGAAAATCTCATAAGTTGGATAAAATTTTAGTAAAACACAGAATTTTACACCATATTTGCTGGATTTGCAGGTATAACTAAGGCATAATAAAGACAGTGGTCGTATGGGCAAGAGATATATACCCGCTTTTAAGAGAGCTGGCTCAGCATGAGACAGGAGGGGGGCGTCATACTTGATAACCGTTTTTCAAAAAAGTGCAGACGAACTATCAGTTTCCTTTCCTTACACACCTGAGAGGGTAAAGCACATCAAGAGAATCAGTGGAAGAAGATGGGATCCAAAAAGCAAGTGCTGGCTGGTGCCCAACACTTCGGGCAGTCAATCGCAGCTAAAGCATGAGTTTCAAGAAGAAGAAATTATTTGGGACTCCATGACACAGGAGAAAACAAAAGATGAAAAAGAACTTGCAGTTCAGCCAACCGATTCAAATAACGCATTGACGCATCAGGACTCAGAGTGGGTGAAGTGGTGCGGCTTAAAGTCGAAAACATTGACGCACAAAGAATGATGATTCATATTAAGCAAGGGAAGGGAAGAAATGATCGATATACGATCTTATCGGAGGTGGCATTAAAAGCGCTTAGAAAATATGCAGCAATGGAGAAGCCGACAGACTGGCTTTTTCCTGGAGGGAAAGAAAGCAGTTTTCTAACTGAAAGATCTGTGCAAAAAGTATTTAATAAAGCATGCCAGGAAGCGAAAATTAAAAAGAAGGCATCGGTCCATACGCTGAGACATTCTTTTGCAACGCACTTACTGGAAGGTGGAACAGATTTGCGGTACATACAGGAGTTGTTGGGACATAAGAGTTCTAAAACAACTGAAATATCCACGCATGTGAGCAATAAGAGCCTTAGAAAAATTCAGAGTCCGTTGGATAGGTTGTTGGAAGAATAAAGAAAAGGGACTCTGCATTGTTACAGAAAGAAGTCGATATTGCCGAACCAAGGTTCGCAAATACCTACTGAAATGGGAGGTAAAGCGAACTGAGTGGCGGGAATAAGACGTTATCTGCAATCCTTAACATAATATTGGCTGGTAGCTAAATTGTTTATGGATGATGAGGTTAGTACGAATTAGAAGAATTATGTATTGAAGTTAAAAGAGTATTAAACTAAAGTGCAGGGTAATTGTACATCAAGCCTACGAAAATAGAAGAGTAGCGTCTTCAATTTTTGATTTTTTGGAATCATGACCACTAAATGGTTTAAATTTTTTAGTAATAGGAGAGTAGTTTATGGAAAATAACGTTTTTGAACAGATGGCTAAAAGATATGATACAGAAGAAAGAATCAAATTAGCTAAAGTTATAGTTAAGGAAGTAAGACCAGAGTTAGGAAATAGTAAGTCGAAATCATTAATAGATTATGGGAGTGGTACTGGTTTAATTAGTTTGGATTTATCAGATTTAGTTAATTCTATTTTGTTGGTAGACTCATCAAATCATATGTTGGATGTTGCTAAATTTAAGATTTCTGACAAAGGAATTACAAACGCAAAAGTGCTTTATTCAGATTTTACCCAAGAAACCTCTGAACTTAAGGCAGATATAATTATAATGTCATTAGTTCTTCTCCACATTCCGGATACTAAAAAGATTTTACAAGAGTTATTCAACATTTTAAATAATGATGGCAAGTTAATTATTATTGATTTTGACAAAAACGATAAAATAAACCATCCGAAAGTGCATAATGGTTTTTCGCATGAAGAATTGAGAAGAAGGTTAACCGAAGTTGGTTTTAAATCGAATGAAATTAAGACGTTCTATCATGGAAATCGAATTTTTATGAATCAAGATGCCTCAATGTTTATTTCTATTAGTATAAAGTGATTACGAGTTAAGGTCATGTTAGGTTAGTCTAACAGAGGCGTTAGTCAATAGGTATTGTAGTTAGCTAGATACTGGTTTGTTGTTAAAGAGGGATCTTTAGTTGACGGACAGCAGATAACAATGTGTTTGCATAAAGGTGCGTGAAGCACGCTTTTAGGAAAGGTCAGCGCACCACATCCCCTCACCGGGAACAAAGTTCCACCAGGACGTCCTATCTTTAGGGTCCGGTTCAGGGACGTCGCAAACACGGAAACGTTAGACAACATATTCGACAACGCTCTACAGAAATCTTCGCCATCCATGGCTCAGAAGAAAGGAGAAAAATATGGCAAGCGCAGAACATATCGAAATATTGCAAAGTGGTGTTAAAAACTGGAATTCATGGCGTGAAAAGAATCCAGGATTAAAGCCAAGCCTTAGAGACGTTAATTTTACAGATAAATTCCCAAATCACAATGAAATATATAATCTTCCAAATATTGAAGATTGTGACTTCTCAAATACTGATCTTCATGGAGTATCTCTACGTAACGGATTCTATACAAGATGTAATTTTGATGGATCAAGTATTAATTTTGCAGATTTAGTTGATGCATATTTTGACTCTTGTACATTTAATGATGTGACAATGCGAGTAACAAAAATTGGATCTGCATCATTTCATAATTGTACATTTATCGATTCTGATTTATCATATTGTTCTGCACAAGATACTTCTTTTTCAGGATCAAAATTTCAGAATTCTAAACTTGAGCATATTAGCTTTATAAACAATGATTTCTCAGATTCTAAAATTCAAGATTGCTTTGTATACGGGATTTCAACTTGGGATTTAAGTCTCGAAAATTCTGAACAGAAAGATTTAATTATCACATGTGAAGATCAACCTCGGATAACAGTTGATAATATTGAATTGGCACAATTCCTTTATTTAATAATTAACTCAACTTTCCCACCAACTTTTGACGGATAACCTGTCTGTAAGTGGCTGAAAGTTATGTACTTGCAAGTAACCGACCCCTTAGTGTAT
>NZ_FXUF01000018.1 GCF_900182905.1 Anoxynatronum buryatiense
TAATGTTTCTTCCTTTTAATTGTGATCATGCCAGAGTAAATGTTTATTGTCACAGTGTAAATGTTTTTACGGCAGTGTAGATGTTTTGTGTAATGGGACATGTGCCTGGGGCTGTCATATTTCTGCTATTCCACTGTCACGGATTTGGCCAGATTTTTGGGCTTATCCACATCTGCTCCACGGGCCACGGCAGTATAGTAGGCAAAAAGCTGTAACGGAACCACTGCCAGAGCGGGTGTAAACTCATTGTGTGTATCGGGAATGGTAAGCACCACATCGGCAGAAAGCGCCACCTCTGCTGCCCGGGGCTCTTCGGTAACGGCCACCACATAGGCGCCCCTTGCTTTCACTTCTTTCATGTTGGAAAGCATTTTGTCGTAGAGTTGTTCCTGGGTTGCCAGCGCCACCACCAGAGTACCTTCCTCCAACAGGGCGATGGTACCATGTTTCAGTTCGCCGGCAGCAATGGCTTCTGAATGAATGTAGGAAATTTCCTTGAGTTTCAAGGAACCTTCTTTGGCGGTATAATCATCAATGCCCCGGCCAATAAAGAAGACGCTTTGCTGGTTGAACTGTTTGTTGGCAAGCTCCTGAATGGTTTCCTGCTGGTCCAGAATCTGCTGGATTTTGTCAGGCAGGGTTTTCAGCTCGGCCACTTTTTCACCCACCTGTTGACGGGTCATGGTGCCTTTAAGTTCTGCCAGATACAGCCCTATGAGATAGAGTGCCACCACTTGGGTGATGTAGGCCTTGGTGCTGGCCACAGCTATTTCAGGTCCTGCCCAGGTATAGAAAACGTCGTGGGCTTCACGGGAAATGCGACTCCCCACCACATTGGTAATGGTCAGTACATGAGCGCCTCTTGCTTTGGCTTCCCGCAGGGCTGCCAGGGTGTCGGCAGTTTCTCCTGACTGGCTGACCGCAATGAGAAGGGTTCGTTCGTCAACAAAGGGATCCCGGTACCGGAACTCAGAGGCAATTTCCACTTCCACAGGAATACGGGCAAAGGTTTCGATGGCATGCTTGCCCACCAGGCCGGCATGCATGGCAGTACCGCAGGCGACAATAGTGATTTTATTGAAGTGGTTCAGTTCTTCACCGGTGAGACGAAGTTCATCCAGCAGAATCCGGTTTTCGTCATCAATCCGGGGAGACAGCGTATCTTTTACAGCTTTTGGCTGCTCGTGCATTTCTTTGAGCATAAAGTGCTGATAGCCGCCTTTTTCAGCTGCTTCGATATCCCAGGTGACATGGAAAGGCTCCCGAATCATGGTTTCTCCCAGCTCATTAAGAATCTGGATATTTCCCTCTGTTAACACAGCCATTTCGCCATCCTCCAGGAAATATACATCCCGGGTATATTTCAGAAGTGCAGGGATGTCGGAGGCAATGAAGTTTTCTCCCTGGCCGATGCCCACCACCAGTGGGTTATCTTTACGGTAGCCAATGAGTGTATCTGGCTGGTCTTTGCAGATGACGCCGATGGCATAGGCACCCTCCATGCGAAGAATGGCCTTTTGCACAGCCTTCACCAGATCCCCTTCATAATAGTATTCAATGAGGTGGGCGATGATTTCGGTGTCAGTTTCGGTGTGAAAAACGGTGCCCTTCGTGGTGAGCCAGTCTTTCAGCTTCAGGTAGTTTTCAACGATTCCATTGTGAACTACAGCAATTTTGCCGTGGTGACTGGTATGGGGATGCGCATTGATGTCGTTGGGTTCACCATGGGTGGCCCAACGCGTATGTCCGATACCCACCTTGCCTGGCAGCGGATTTTCAGCCAGATGATCTGCCAGAACTGACAACCGTCCTTTAAATTTTTTAACCAGAATATCATTACCGCTGTAAATGGCCACACCAGCAGAGTCATACCCCCGGTACTCCAGTTTTTGAAGCCCCTCCATTAAAATGGGAACTGTTTGTTGTTGCCCAATATATCCAACGATACCGCACATAAGCGGATCTCTCCTCTCGGTCTTCTATTTTTGGTTAAGCCTGCGCTTTTGTGATTTTACTGTGATTGGCCACTGGTCACACCCGCTGGTATAAAGCTTGCGTCATCATGGTGCCGTTGCCGATTCTATTAGGTTAATGCTGATAAATCTTTGTTGATGCCGACGAAGTTGCTGTCGTCTAAAAAATAGGCACACCAACAAGACCTCTGATTCATGTCACAGGTCTTTCACTTAAGCCTTTTGTACTGCCAATCACTTGCCAGTTTTGTGGGCTCTTTCTCGGTGGTGAAGTCACCGCAGGGCATCCGCCGAATTTTCGATTCTCCCTGTTCCTCGTCAACTCATTTTAATGAGTTCAGGCGCTTGTATGACTATTCAGTTGTATTCTCTTCCAGTGGCATTCCCCCTCTCAGTGGTTTTTTAAGAAGGATGATCTGAAAATGGACGGTCCGTTTCAGATCATCCTTTAATTAATGACGCTGCCTGTCCATAAAAGTTTCACGGCCGTTGGATCATATCCTTTTGATAATGCTGCTTTAGTGTTAATGTTTCTATGATCCCAATCGCTGCTCAATGAGGCCGGCCAGACTGGCAGCCATGGTGTTGAGCTGCTGCTGATCGGCACCCTCCAGCATTACGCGTACCAGCGCCTCTGTGCCTGAAGGACGTATCAACACCCGCCCCTGACCAGCCATGCGGTCTTCCAGGTATTTAATCTCACGAACTATCTCAGGGTCTTTCAGATAGGCTTCTTTCAAATGCTGGTGCACCCGGGCATTTACCAGCACCTGGGGGTAGGATGTCATGACTCTTGCCATCTGAGAAAGTGTTTCCTGTTTTTCCCTCACCAGCGCCGCCAGATGCAGGGCTGTTAAAATACCGTCACCTGTGGTGGTGTGTTCAGCCATAATAATATGCCCGGACTGTTCGCCACCCAGGGTATACTGGTTTTTTTTCATCTCTTCCAGCACATATCGGTCACCCACTTTGGTGCGCATCAGCCTGCATCCTGCATCTTTCATAGCCAGTTCAAGTCCCAGATTGCTCATGACGGTCGACACCAGTGTGTTCTCAGGAAGCTTACCGGCTTCTTTCATTTTCAGGGCCAGCATGGCCATGATGCGGTCGCCGTCCACCTGGCAACCTGTTTCATCAACAGCAATCAGGCGGTCGGCGTCACCATCAAAGGCAAAACCCAGCTGACTGCCGGTTTCAACCACCTTTTGCTGCAAATCATGGGTGTGGGTTGAGCCACAGTTCCGGTTAATGTTCTGGCCGTCCGGCTCATGGTGAATCACATGAACGGTTGCCCCCAGTGATTGGAATATCGCCGGTGCCAGATAGCTGGCTGCTCCGTTGGCTGTATCCAGTACCATGGTAAGGCCTTCCAGGTCACCTTCAATAGTTTGCTTTAAATGCGCCTCATAGCGGGCTGGCAACTGCCTGTCTTCCCGCCATACACCAACTGTCTGGGGCTCAGTGAACTTCCATTGTCCTTCCTGTATCAGCGCTTCAATGGCATCTTCTGTTTCATCTGGCAGCTTATATCCATCATGGCTGAAAAACTTAATACCATTATATTCTGCCGGGTTATGGGATGCTGAGATCATGACACCGCAGACGGCATCGGTTGACCGTGTCAGCCAGGCGACTCCAGGTGTGGGAATCACACCCAGTCGAATCACTGATAAACCCATGGATAGAAAACCGGCACTCAGTGCTGCTTCCAGCATATCACAGGATTGGCGGGTGTCTTTACCGATGAGCACCACCTGTGAAGGATGATCCTGACGCAGCACCACTGCACTGGCCTGCGCCAGCTGAAATGCCAGTGTTGCTGTCAAATCCTGATTGGCAATGCCCCTTACCCCGTCTGTTCCAAAAAGTCTGCCCACACACATTCGCTCCTATTCTGATAACACTTCGAAATATTGGATTCATTGTACCATATTGGTGCATCCTTGACAACAAAGCCCTTTGCCCTGCTTATCTGTGCTTATGGTGCCGGCTCAGCCTTTTTTATGATGAAACCACCCTGTGCATGGTGCAGCATCAATATGAAAAGGGAGAAGCCATTGGCTTCTCCCAGCATTGAAATGATGTACTTTGAAACGATTTGCCGATAAAGCAGCTGTTATTTGCTTTCTGCTTTGAACAGAATCCCGAAGCCCTGAATCAGCAGAACAATGGCCAGAACAAAAAGCACAACCGGGAAAAGAACCAGAATCAAGTTGCCAGATGCCAGGTTGGTGCGGGCCAGCAATATCAGTGCGATGAGCGTGGCTGAAAACATGAAGATAATGGGAATGGTGAACATTTTATTGTTTTTACCAGACTTCTTCAGCCAAACCGCAACAGCCATCAGTGCAAGGGCTGCCAATAACTGGTTGGCAGAACCGAACACCGGCCAGATTTGCTGCCAGCTGGTGGTTGCCAACAGACCACCCAGTACCACTGTGATTCCGGTTGCAACATACATGTTGGTCATAATTGGTTTCGGTGCATTCACATCTTCGGGCTCAAAGAATTCTTGAAGAATGAAGCGACCAAGACGGGTTCCAGTATCTAAGCTGGTGAGTGCAAAAGCTGATACAGCCAGCGCTACGAAAGATTTGCCAATTTCAAATGGAATGCCGAAGCTGGTCATGAAGACCCCGATTCCGTCTGAGAATACGTTGGTGGGGCCGCCGGCAGCCAGCAGTTCTGCCAGTTTGTCGCCTGTGATATATGCAGCGGTGATGATGGCGATGGTTGCCAGTACACCTTCAATGAGCATACCGCCATATCCCACGATCTTTGCATCACTTTCTTTGTCCAGCTGCTTGGCAGATGTTCCGGAGCCTACCAGGGAGTGAAACCCGGAGATGGCGCCGCAGGCGATGGTGATAAAGAGGATGGGGAACAGAAACTGGCCGTTCACCACAAATCCGGCATATGGGGTTAGTTGCATGGTGGGCCGGGTGATAATAAGACCCAATACTGCACCACCGATCATAGCGTACAGCAGGAATGAGTTCAGGTAATCACGGGGTTGAAGCAGAATCCACACAGGGGTGGTGGAAGCAATGAAGATGTACACCAACAGGAAACCAATCCATACGTTGCGGGAAAGGACCAGTGGGAACACATTGCCAAGAGCAATACAGGCGATCAGCATTGCAACGCCGATCACTGTACCAATTTTCAGGGAGACACCCTTTCGATAAACGGCAAAACCAAATACGATGGCCAGCACGATGAACATCATGGAAGCGGAGGCCGCTGCCGGCACACTGACAAAGGTATTGGCCACGATGTTGGTGAATGCAGCCACCACCAACAGCAATGTCAACCAGGCAAAGATGGAGAACAAACGTTTTCCTTTTGTTCCCATGTTCAGGTGAATTACCTCACCGATGGATTTGCCTTCGTGACGGATGGAGGCAAACAGAGAACTGTAGTCTTGCACGCCGCCGAAGAAGATACTTCCTACAATGATCCACAGCAGCACCGGTACCCAACCGAAAACAGCTGCGGCGATGGGACCTGTGATGGGGCCGGCACCTGCGATGGAGGCAAAGTGATGCCCCAGCAGTACAGGAGCGGAAGCCGGCACATAGTCAACACCGTCGGGGCGGGTATGGGCCGGAGTTGCCCTGGAATCATCGACACCCCACTGCTTGGTGAGCCATGCACCATAAGTGACATAAGCAATGGAAAAAGCCACGATAGAAATAAGAATTAATACTAATGCGTTCATGTTGACCCTCCTTCATGAATAATGGCAATTATGTTAAAGTGGGTTTCGCCGGACCGTAAAGCTCGTTCACCTCCTTCCCTCGTTTGTTGTGAACCAGCGAGACGTCATGCAGGTTCACAATAACCAGCCGAACATAAACCCAGCCTTTGAGGCCGAAAAGAAATGACTTTTCATATTTTTTCTTCTGTATGATTTGCTGAAGTAAAAGATCTGGACTTTCCGTGGTAAGGATGATTCCGTTAATAATGGTCGACATATGTTCTTCATGTGGCACCGGCAATTCATCTGCCGCTTTTACCAGCATCTGCCAGAAATCTTCAAGGTTTCGCTCTGTCAATCTGTCAATCGTTTTGATGAAAACGTGTTCCATATTCTCAATGGCATATACTTTAATTTTTTTTGAGGCAAAATAGCGTTCATTTCGAATCGATGAACTGGCATACATTGCCAGCGGATGCCGCTGATATTCAGCAGGCCTCTCAATATCAAAATAGGCTGCCAGCCTGCCTTCAATCAAGTCGAGATAGGCAGTTTCTTCCATGGGTACCTCCCTGAGTGAAAAGGTTTTTTGAATGTGATCATTACAATTATGACTCTATGCTTATTGTAAACTTTTTCGCTTTAAAGCGCAACAAAAAAGTGGGAAATTATTCACAAAAACTTGACAATATAAATGCCGCCGCTCAAAATCAGCACCACTGCTGCCGCTATCATCCATGCCTTCCACCGCCGAAACATACCGCTTGAAACCGGAGAGGGGTCATCAAAATCAATTTCAATAATCGGCAGTTTCTGGCGTCGGTGGGGCGATATGGATGGGTTCGCCAGTCGATGTCCCTTGCAGCCGTAGGTGGTGCAGCGTCCATTTTCCATCCAGCATTGTAAATGGTGGGGCATTTTGCAGCAGGAACAAACCACCGTGTTTTCTCCCATTCGAATCGGGGCCTGACAATAGGGACAGATTGCATTTTCGAAGACATGCTGTTGTTGACGTTTTTGCATATTAATCACCAGTTTTGTATAATAATAAGTACTGCCCCACTTCCAGATTGTCCGGATTCTCCAAATTGTTCAATCGCATGACATGTTCGTACTCCATGGGGTCTTGATAGAATCGCCGGCTGATGGACCACAGTGTATCCCCCGGATTGACAGTATACAGGAAAAACCGCTCGCCGGATAGCTGGACCACCAGTTCGCCCATCTCCTGATTTTCCTGCTGTATTTCAAGCAACTGCTGTTCAAGTCGATCCACCTGATCTGCCAATGCCGTCGCCTGCTCCTGGTATAGTTGCTGTTCCATAACCGGCGGAGCTTCGTCCGGCGTGACCAATCGATGGGCATTGGAAGCTGCCAGTAACAATACCAGCAACACCATCAGCAGGTTCATCCACAAAGGCACCGATTTTCTGCTGCCCGTAGATTTGGTGCCTGTGATGGGCTTTTGATGGCTGCTTCTCCTGACTTGCTTCTGCGTTTGATATGCCGATACATTTTTGTTCTGTTGCAAATCCATCGACTCTTCTGTATCTGCCTCTTGCCAGTGATCAGTCTCTCCCAAACGATACACAGCCGGCTTGATTTCCGACCCTTCCCAGGCAAAAAAACCCTGCTCATGCTTCACCGGATCAATGACATAAGCCACCTGCCATGGCAAGTTGAAAAAGTTTTGCTGGATGAACAGATCGTAGGCAGACAGAAAAATCCCAAAACCGGGATGAGTATGAAACCAGCCGACGATTTTCAGCTCGGGATAAAGGATTTCTTTCTCATGGTGAATCTGATCCCATGTTTCATGTGTGAAGGTGAGGGATGTTTTATTGGCTGACGTTTTTTTCGCCTTCAGCATTGCCGTCACTTCCAGCATCACCTGCTCTTCTGTTTCCTGAGGGATTCCCAGCAATATACCCCCCAACTCCTTACCGGTGTCCGATGATGCATAATCATAAATCTGCTGATACACCTGGGGATCAAGAGAGATACGCACCTGTTGATGCCGGGGCGGCAATGCCCGCACTTCACCCAGCTCAATGTCAAAATCCAGGGACTGATCACCGGTCTCCCGGGGGGTAGCCGTCATGTTGGTTCCTCCTCTTCAAAGAATGGTTGCCGGATCACCAAAGCTTGATATCCACATCATCGGGCTTCTCCAGCTTCCGCTTCGCCGGTTTTAGGGTGATGGAAAAGTCATCCTGTTCCCGGTTGCCCATGAGAATCTCCGGTTCAGGCTGCCACAAGTCCACATTATCCGCCGGAAATAGATGGGTATTTTCGCGGGCCCAATGAGAGGCTTCGATATTCAGCGGACTTTTGGGATTGTAGTTTTTATACTGAATCATGTCACCTATCTGAATGATGATATCTGTCAACCGCTCACCGGCACCCCAATAATCGCCGATACACACCTGAAAACGGAAATTAGGGTGAAAAATAGGTGTTTTCATCTGGCAGCGGGGCTTTTCCCTGGGATAGGCGGCATGCAGGTAAACCTCCACCTGATGACGGTTGGTCAGTACCGGCTTTCCCGTTCTTTCGTCCAACTTGAATCCCTTCACCTTATATGTGACCAGATACTTATCTGGCGGGTCGCCTGAAATGGGCTCAATATCAATATGGGGATGTCGGGCAAATTCCAGCTTCAGATTATCATAATCCGACGCCAGTCGCCGTAATCGCGCACTCATGGGCATTTCCTCCCTGTCTGTTCTGTTGCGGAAAATTCAGCCGGGCTGCTGAAGACCCGCTGAATATCGCCGGTTAATTCAATATACACGTTTTGGAGACCATCTCTGCCATGTAGGATCTCCCCCGGGGCAAAGCCCAGAGCTTGAAGTGTTTCATTGGCAAAGACCTCGGTTCCTGTAAAGCGATGGGTCATTTCCAGGCTCATTTCATCTCCGCAAGCACTGCAACGAGCCTCTTCCTGGGCCACCTGAATGAGCGGTCTGTAAAAAGACTTCTCCCCGCCACAAAGACATGTACCTGTGAGCACCCATTCCTGAGGGGTTTCCAGAACGGTTTTCGGCGTGAGCTGTTGCTGCAATGCTTCAACAGCCTGTGCCAGTGTGGTGTTTGCCGCTGTGAAAAGACGCTCTGTCACCGGTTCCCAGTTTTCATGACTGAAGCAGTCCTCCCGCCTTGTATAGGTAACCGTGTAGGAATCATGGGTGAGCCCATTAAAGACAAAGCCCTGGCCTGACAAGGGTCTCAAGGCAGGGTCACCATGAATCAGTTTCACTGCCTCCTGCACCTGAATGCCGGCAATGACAGAGGCCGTGGTGGGGGTGGTGGGCACCTTGCCTGAGAGCATTTCCTGCCGGGTAAGCAGTGAGCAGGATTTTCTGAAATTCAGCAGACGATAGTCTGTTTCATTCATGGTGCATTCATAGCAGGCACTTGCAGGGGGTATGAACACCCGGGCAAATCCCTGAAACACTTCAATGGCACCGTCAATCCAGGGGGTGCCCGCTTTCCAGCATTTCTGGTTGATGGCCAGCCGGGCTTCCCGGTTATCCAGACCGCCCAGCACCACATCCACATGGCGAAAAAAACCATTTCCCACATCAGTAATGATATTTCCCGTCATGGGAATGGCCTTCACATCCGGGTTAAGGGCCATCACCTGCCGGGCAGCTGTTTCAGCTTTCAGGGCACCTTCATCGGTTTCCCGGTAGAGCACGGCCCGGGATAGGTTGGAGTTTTCGATACGATCCATATCCACCACCAGGATGGTTCCCACACCCAAAAGCGCCAGGTTTTTAAGTATTTCGTTACCGATGGCACCGGCTCCCACCACCATGACCCGGGCCTGCCGCAGTTTTTCCTGATCCCACCAGGGAATCAGCCGCAGCCGCGCATAGCGATCTTCCCTTTCCAAGTCAATTTCAATGGGTTTCAATGGGTTTCCTCCCGGCTAAAGCCTATGATCCGGCTGTAATCTCAGGCTGCAAACGCAACACGTCATCTTCAGCCACGCCGGCTTCTTCAAGGGTCTGTTCATCCGTTAGCTGTTTGCCTGAGGCTTTATGAATAAATTTGTAGCTGATGGGATTCCCGTCGGGACCGGTCATCGGAAGTTCCATTTTCTCTGCCAGTTTCACCAAAATCCGATTTACCGGCACATCATCGGGTAAACTGGCCTGTTGTTCCTTGTTGCCTGTTGTATCCACTATATACACATTTACTTTTCCCATGCTGCTCCTCCTTCTTCCAGTGCCATGGCACAGGTTATATTCTAATACCTCTATTCTATCACAAAAAAGAAGAGGATAGTAGCGGCCAGCCGCTGCCCTCCTCTTCTGTGGTTGGTACCTCGTGAACTTGAATCAACTTTCGTTTCGTAATGAACCGACGAGCAGATGATGACCATATGGTGATCAGGTGATGATTATCAGATCATCATTTGACTACTGTACTTCCAATACTGCTTTGGCGCCTTCTGCCAGCGCCTGCTGGTTCATGGGTATAAAATGCTCTTTACCGGCACCATACACTTTTTTAAAGGCTTCCACCACTGAATCGGTGGAAACAAGGCCAGTCAGCGCCAGGTACGCTCCCAGCATCACCATGTTGGCCACCCGGGGATTTCCCACCTGGTCGGCAATGGCATTGGCCGGGAGTTTGTACACTTCAATATCGTCTCTTGACGGCTCCCGGTCAACCAGCGAGGTGTTGATGATCAGTTTGCCGCCAGGAACCAGATTCTGTTCAAATTTCAACATAGAGGGCAGGTTCATGACAATGGCGCAGGTAGCATCCTGAGTGATGATGGGCGATCCCACCAGGCTGTCTGAAACAATAACGGAGCAGTTGGCTGTTCCGCCACGCATTTCAGGCCCATAAGCTGGCAGCCATGAAACCTGTTTGTTTTCAATCATACCGGCATAGGTGAGCAGCTGTCCCATGGACATGACGCCCTGACCGCCGAAACCTGCCATAATAATTCGTTCAGTGGCCATTTATTTCCCCTCCTCTGGTGTCCGGAAATTGCCAAGCGGAAAATAGGGCAGCATATTATCCTTCAACCAGGCCAGTGAATCAACGGGTGTGATTCCCCAGTTGGTGGGACATGTGGAAAGTACTTCCACCAGGGCGAATCCTTCGCCCCTCAGCTGCACTTCAAACGCCTTCTTGATGGCTTTTTTGGCTTTTCGAATGTGGGGAACATCATGTACAGATACCCGCTCCACAAAGACTGCTCCATCAATGGTAGCCAGCATTTCACACACACGCAGGGGTTTTCCTGTGTCGGCTTCGCTGCGGCCATAGGGAGAGGTGGTTGCTTTCTGGCCAATGAGAGTGGTGGGAGCCATTTGGCCGCCTGTCATACCATAAATAGCGTTATTGACAAAAATAGTGGTGATTTTTTCTGCACGCAACGCCACATGGACGATTTCTGCCGTCCCAATGGCTGCCAGATCGCCATCACCCTGGTAAGTGAACACCGTGTTATCCGGCCGCACCCGCTTAATGCCGGTGGCCACTGCCGGTGCACGGCCATGGGCAGCTTCATGCATATCACAGTTAAAATAGTCGTAGGCCAATACAGAACAGCCAACAGGTGCCACCCCAATGGTTTCACCGGTAACACCCAACTCTTCCAGCACCTCTGCCACCAGTCGGTGGATAATGCCGTGGGTACACCCGGGGCAGTAATGGAACTGTTTATCAGTCAGACCCTTGGTTTTTTCAAATACAGGTGTCGCCATTACTTCACACCTCCCAGAATTTCTTTCACTTTGTCAACGATGGCCTGAGGCTCAGGGCACATACCGCCGGATCGTCCATAGAAATGAACCGGCAGACGGCCTTCATTGGCAATTTTCACATCATCAATCATTTGACCCATGCTCATTTCCACCGTCAGAATGGCTTTGGCTGTCCCGGGGATTTCCCGGAATGCCTGATGGGGAAATGGCCACAGAGTGATGGGACGAATAAGACCCGCTTTAATGCCCTCTGCTTCCAGCAGTTCAATGGCATTCTTGGCAACACGGGCTGTGGTGCCATAGGCTGTCAGTACCACTTCAGCCTCTTCCATGTTGAAGACTTCCACACGCACTTCATTTTTTTCCATTTGCTGGTACTTCTTGTCCAGTTTAATGTTGTGCTCTTCCAACACCGCGGGGTCAAGGGCCAATGAGTTGATAATGTTGGGCTTTCGGCTGTTTTTAGTGCCATCGGTGGCCCAGGTTTTTTCCGGTAGTTCCCGGGAAGGCATGTCGCGGAACTCAACAGGTTCCATCATCTGACCAATCATTCCGTCAGCCAGAACAAATACCGGGTTTCGGTAATAGTCTGCAATATCAAATGCTTCTGTCACCAGGTCAACCGCTTCCTGTATGCTGGCAGGCGCCAGGGCAATGTGGCGGTAGTCGCCGTTTCCACCACCCCGGGTGGCAATGAAATAATCTCCCTGGGACGGCTGAATGCTGCCCAGCCCCGGGCCGCCGCGGCTCACGTCCACAATCACACAGGGAAGCTCGGCTCCTGCAATATAAGTGATGCCTTCCTGTTTCAGGGCAATCCCTGGCGAAGACGAGGATGTCATGACCCGAACGCCTGCGCCCGCTGCGCCATAAACCATATTAATGGCCGCCACTTCAGACTCAGCCTGAACAAAAACACCCCCACTTTTTGCCATTTCCCGGGACATATATTCGGGAATTTCATTTTGTGGTGTGATGGGATAACCAAAGAAAGCCTTACATCCAGCCTTAATGGCAGCTGCACCAATGGCTTCGTTCCCTTTCATCAATACCTTGCTCATGGTGATATCCTCCTTGAGATCAGATTAATCTTCTTTATAAACGGTGATGATCAGGTCTGGACAAATGGTGGCACAGTTGGCACAGGCGATGCATTTATCCATTTCCTGAACGCCAGCCGGGTGATAGCCTTTGCTGTTGATCTGTGTCTGATCCATTTCAACGATCTTCACGGGACAGGCTGTGACACACAACCCACACCCTTTACAGCGTTCGACATCAAATTCGACGCGGCCTTTTGCTTTTACCATGTTTAAACCTCCTGCTTTCATAGTATTCATTCAGCGGGAAAAGGGACTAAGACATCCACGTTTCCCGCATCATAAGTGATAACGGAAAAATAATGCCATCAAGTATCTCAGTTGTTTTCAATTGTGGTACCAGGGTTTCCAGTAAACTTGTGTACCGGAGGGGAAGGCCCGTGGCCTCAGACAGCTGACGGCACAGCGCCTGCCCCCTTATCACATCTTCAAGTGTGGTTTCTTTCACCAGGTGAGTATTGTTGACCAATGCCGTGACAGGGATTTGAGACACCCGCTGAATGGCCTCCAATTGTTCCAGGGCACCATCTAAAGTGGCGGTTTCAGGCCGGTTGGCATTCACCACAAAAAACATGTCATATTCACCAGGCTGTAAGTAGGTGCGGTAGCGGCTCAAAACTCTTGCTCCCATGGCATCACCACCCACATCCAGCACCACCTGCCAGCTGGTATCCTGCAGGGGCGCGGCGGCTTCTGCCGATACTGCCGGCAGGTCAGCCCCCCGTCCCTTGATGGAGCTGGAAATCACCCGCACACCGGCAGCTTCCAGCTCTTGCTGTTTTTCGCGGCTTCTGAAGTATAGATTGATCACATCCAGATCCACCAGCGCGGTTTTGTTTCCCGCCGCCGCCATTTTCAGGGCATAATTCACGGAAAACTCGGTTTTTCCAGTGCCGTAACTGCCGGTGATCACGCGAATGCGGTTATCATTCAGCATGGAGCGTGTCCTCTTCTATCTGATATTCCTTTGAGTTTTCTTCACCCCGCAGAATGCGCAGGGCACCTTCAGCCAAAGCAATCATTTCATCTTCGCCGGGGTACACCTTTACCGGGGCAATGAACGATACACGTTCCTGAATCCATCCGGTGAGAATCTGGTCATACGCCAGACCGCCGGTGAGCACAACGGCATCCACCCGGCCTTTCAGCACTGCCGCGGCACTGCCGATTTCCTTGGAGACCTGATATGCCATTGCCTGGTAAACCAGTTCAGCTTCTTTGTCTCCCTCTTTGATGCGAGCCACCACATCCCGGCCGTCGTTGGTTCCCAGGTAAGCCACCAAGCCGCCCCGACCAAGGATTTTTTTATACAGTTCAGCCTGGGTAAATTCTCCGCTGAAGGCTGCCCGCATCAAATCTCCCGCCGGCACGCCGCCTGCTCTTTCAGGTGAGAAAGGGCCGTCCCCATCCAGTGCATTGTTCACATCAATGATCCGACTGTTTGCGTGGGCACCCACTGAGATACCGCCGCCCAAATGGGCCACAATCAACCGCACTTCGTCGTAGCCTTTGCCCAAATCACGGGCGGCCCGGCGACCAACGGCCTTCTGGTTCAGAGCGTGGAAAATACTTTTGCGGGGGAATTCTGGAATCCCCGAAAAACGGGCCACCGGCTCCATTTCATCCACCACCACCGGGTCGACGATAAAGGCGGGAATATTTAGCTGAGCTGCAATCTCGAAGGCCAATACGCCTCCCAGATTTGAAGCATGCTCTCCCTGTACCCCCGTTTTCAAATCTTTCAGCATGGCGTCATTCACCTGATAGGTACCGCCGGGGATGGGATGAAGCAAACCGCCCCGGCCCACCACTGCTGCCAGTTTGGTAATATTAATGTCTTTCTGGCTTAGCGTCTCCAGAATAACTTCCTTCCGAAAGCTGTATTGATCGAAGATGGTTTTATAACGACCGATTTCTTCTGCCGAGTGACGCAGCACCTCTTCAAAAAGGGGCTTTTCGTTGTCGAAAATCGCTATTTTCGTTGAGGTGGAACCCGGGTTAATGGCCAGAATTCGATATACATCCATAAGTGGTCACATCCTGTAATTTAGAATAGTTTTGCCGCACATAACACACCCAAAGCGATGGAGTTGAGTTTTGACTCATCGCTGTCTGCCCGGGAGGTGAGAACGATGGGAGCTTTGGCTCCCAGAATCACGGCCGCACTTTGGGCAAAAGCCATAAAGCCCAGGGTTTTATAAAGAATGTTGCCGCCTTCGATGTCAGGCGCCACCAGAACGTCAGCGTAACCGGCGACGGGGTGGTTAATGCCCTTATGTTTGGCTGCTTCAACAGACACGGCATTATCAATGGCGAAGGGACCGCCCACGATGCAGCCGGTGATTTCTCCTTTTACGTTCATTTCTGTCAATGCTGCTGCATCCATGGTATCCGGCATGGCTTCATTAGCCTTTTCCTTGGCACAAATCACCGCTACTTTGGGTTCTTCGATATCCAGCGCCTTGGCAACCACTACCGCGTTTTCAATGATTTGTTTTTTAGTTTGCAGGTCAGGCGCGATGTTCATGGCGGCATCTGTCACCAGGAACAGCCGGTCAAACCCTTTCACCTCAAAGGCAGCTATGTGGCTCAATACATTGCCGGTTCGCAGACCGACTTCTTTGTTCAAAACGGCTTTAAGAATGACAGAAGTATCCACCATTCCCTTCATGACCATATGTGCTTTTCCGCTGGAAACCAGTTCAACCGCTTTCAGAGAGGCTTCCGCCGGGTCTTTAATGTCAACAATTTCAAAACCGGTTAAATCAAGTTGGTGTTCTGCAGCAATGGCTTCAATCTGTTCTTTGTCACCTACCAGAATAGCATCAGCCACACCTGCCGCTTTCGCTTTCGTAACAGCTGTCAACACATCTGAATCCTGGGCACAGGCTACAGATACTGTTTTGGGTCCCCGTTCTCTGGCAATCTCCATGACTTGTGCTAATGTTCTAATCATCCAGTTTGCACCTCTTTCTCCCAAATTTGGTTTTTGACACGAAAAAACACATCCTTCATATATCTATGCAAAGGATGTGCCATGGTTAATGATTGCATGAATCTAAATTTAGATGTTGTATTTGCAGTGCTTTTACTCTATCGAACTTTCAGATAAGCTGCAGAAGGGTGACCAGCCGGGTTAGTCGTGCAATATTTTGCATGCAATATTTTGCATTTAACTATGCAAAATATTGCATCTCCTCTTCCATCGGTTCCTGTCAACTTTCTTTATAATTCTACCGGGTCACCGATCTGGTACTTTTCCATTTTATAGTAGAGATTTCGAATGGAAATGCCCAGGGCACTCGCTGTTTTGCTTCGGTTTCCGTGATAACTTCCAAGCGTTGCCAGAATGAGTTCACGTTCAGTGGCCTCCACCGCTTCTGCCAGTGTGACGGCAGTTTTAGCCGGGGTGAGTTCAATGTCAGATTTAACTGCGGCAGGCGCCAGATCGTTGTCAAAAAACTTGGGCAGATGCCGTTCCTCAAGCTCTGAATCAGTGACTTTCATGTTCACCATGGCTCGCCCCACGTAGTTTTGAAGCTCTCTCACATTACCTGGCCAGTGGTAGGCCAGCAGACGTTCCATCACCCGTGGCGAAACCGCCTGGGCACTGCGCCCGTATTCCTGATTGTATTTCTGAACCATGCTCATGACCAGCGGCTGGATATCTTTTCTTCGGTCTCTCAGAGGTGGAATAACAATGGGAATCACATTGAGACGGTAATAGAGATCTTCTCTGAAACGACCTGCCTCCACCGCCTTTTCCAAATTTGCATTAGTGGCAGCAATCACCCGGACATCCACGTTGATGGTGCGTGTGGAGCCCACCGGCATGATTTCTTTTTCCTGAAGCACTCTGAGCAGCTTTACCTGGGTACTCACTGGTATTTCAGCAATTTCATCCAGGAAAATAGTGCCATTGTGCGCCTCCAAAAATAAGCCGTTTTTGCCGCCCTTCCGCGCGCCTGTAAACGCTCCCTCTTCATAGCCAAATAATTCGCTTTCCAACAGATTTTCATTGATGGCTGCGCAGTTCACCCGAATAAACTGATTGTATCGCCTGTCTGAAAGGTTGTGAATGGCATGGGCAAAGAGTTCTTTGCCGGTGCCGCTTTCTCCCCGAAGCAGAATGCTGGCCGGCGTCATAGCCGCCTGTTTCCCTTTTTCCACCTGAAGGCGCGTTTTGGGATCCAGGGCAATGATGTCGTCAAAAGTATACTTTGCTTCCAGTTTTCTGATGATCTGACGGGCCAGCATCAGTTCCCGGCTCAACTTCTTCATTTCTGTCAAATCCTGTAAGATACCCACGCTTCCCCTCAGCTCACCATCAACAATGATGGGAGCGGCACTGGCTATAATTTCTTTTTGATGTCTGCCCACAGTCAGGCGGGCATTGGATATTGGTTTTTTTTCTTTGAGGACCCGCAAGTGAATGCTTTCGCCGTCGACAATATCAACAGTCACCGGCTTCCCGATAATTTCTTCCTGAGAAAGGCCTGTCAGCCGGGTATACGCCGGGTTAATGATGACATGAATGCCGTTTTCATCACAGACAGAAATGGCATCCTGCGTAGAATGCAGAATGCCTTCCAGAAGACTTTGCATTTCCTTCAAACGGTCAATCTGGCGGCTGAGATCAGCCACTTCACTGACATCACGGAACACCGCCACTGCCCCTGTCACCTGGCCGTCCCGCACCACCGGCACCCGGTTCACGATGATTTCCACACCACTGAGACGCTGACGCTGCTCCAGCTCGGCAACACCTGTTTCCATGACTTCAGGCAGCCGGCTTTCTGGAAAAACGGTGGTAACCGACTGCTGCAAAACGCTCGCAGCATGCCATCCTGTGATGATTTCTGCAGCCTGGTTGAAAAGAACGATTCGGTGATGGCGGTCGGTGGCCATCACCGCTTCTTTGGTGGTTTTCAAGATGGTTTCAATCATCCGGTCCATGGCAGATTCAGTCTCCTTATGGCCTGTGGTTGCCAGGGTTTCCCTGGCTTAATCCACCACGGCTTTCATCTGGCGGCATCAATGTACATGGGCGTTATCCTGTCATGCGATACCCTGGTCACCGCACCCTTTCGCCTGTTCCTCTTTGTCATTCACGGGGGGTTAATTCCACTGAAAAAGATTCCGGTGAAATCGCCGTTGTGGCAATACTCATTTCCATATTCATGGGCAGTCGCACATCAGGTTCAATGAGATGAATCCCGGCTTCAAGGTCATCCAGATCGACATAGACCTGAATGGTGCGGGGGTCCAGATTTTCAATGATGCTTTCCAGTGCACGAACCGTTATTTCCATCCGTTCCGGCAATGTTTCCTGCTCCAGCACCAAATCGGCAGACAGATTCATGATCCGATAGCTTTCCCGTTGCACCACATAGGTCTCTTCCAGCACCTCTTCCACATTGATGCGAACAATCACCGACTGGCGTTCAAAACCTCGCACCCCTTCAGGGAATGCCAGAAACACTTCAATTTCCTGACTTTCAGAAAGTTCTTCCAACACCAGTGATTCTGTGGAGATACGATTGATACCGGAAAGAAGGCCTGCCTGTCCCTGTATGGTCACATTGATTGGTTCGATCACCGTGCTGACCACTTGATAATTTTCGGCTGTTTCAATGTCCAGGTTCATATCCACCGCCACCGACTTCAACTGGTCAACGGCAACAAACAAGTCAACTGATGTGCTGCGCACATCCACCTGGTTCACTTCTTCACCCCGGCTGTTCACCGCCCGCAGGGGCAGACTCACCGACAGGTTTTCCTGCTGGTCTTCCAGTGTTAGCTGAGCCAACACCCGTTCCACAGAATTCACGTAGCTTTCAGGCCCCTCTATCCACACCAGGCTGGGCCGCAGCTCCGGTTCTCCCAGTACATACCCCGAGGCTGCCTGGCCTTCAATTTCGACAGAGACTTCTTTCTGACGGCTGATGATCCTTTCCAGTTCGATGGTGGCGAACTTGGGACTCCAGTCCACTTCCACCCCTCCAGGTACGTTCACCTCAATGGGTATGGAGTTGACGCCTTCAGTATACCCCCTCAGGTCAAGACGTGCTTCAATCTGTTCCCGGGAAATACGATGCACCTGATCCCGATTGCCTGTCAGACGCACCCGAATAGTGGGCTCCGGTTGTCCGAAAACCACCAGCCCCGATTGCCGAATCACCGACTCATTCACCAGCTGCACCGGTATATTCAGTTGTTCTGATGTCACCCGGGGATTAATGACACTCATCACATACAACCAGAGAATCATCGCAAAAAACACCGCAACGAGCTTGGCTGCCAAATTTCGATTCATGAGCTTAGTCATTTTTACGCCTCCACTTATACTTCCAGAACTTCCACTGTTGGTTGTCTTTCATTTCGAAGCTGCTGTCAATACGTTTTTTTAGAGTATCCACATCCAGGTAGCGGGTAAGTTTGCCATTTTCAGCAATGGAAATAGCCCCGGTTTCTTCAGAAACAATGACCACCAGCGAATCTGATTTTTCGGTGATCCCCAGGCCGGCCCGGTGACGGGTGCCCAGTTCTTTGTTCAGGTAGGTATTTTCAGTGAGGGGCAGAAAACAGCCCGCTGCCATGATTTTGTTTTTTCGAATCACCACCGCCCCATCGTGCAGAGGGGTGTTGGGAATGAAAATATTAATTAAAAGTGCACGGGACACCAGTCCGGTGATCAGCGTGCCGGTTTCCACCACTTCATTAAGCCCGGTATCTTTCTCAATCACAATCAGTGCCCCGATTTTTTGGCGGGAAAGGGAAGCCGCCGCTTCTCCCACCTCTTCCACCAGCCGTTGAATTTCTTCCTGCTCAATATCCGCAATGGATTTTGTCAAAAACTTGGTGCGGCCGATATACTCCAGCGCCCGGCGCATTTCAGGCTGGAATACAATCAGAAGGGCAATCAGCCCCACTGTCATGGTGTTCCTTAAAATCCAATGAATCACATGGAGCTGCAGCACTTCGCTGAGGGGCGTGGCAACAAGCAACACTAATATACCCTTGATCAGCTGTTCTGCCCGGGTTTCACGAATCAAAGTATAGAGCTTGTAAAAAACAAAGGCCACAATGGCCATATCGACAATATCCCAGATGCCAATATTTCGAAAAATGTTGATGATATCCTGCATGGAGTCCACCTCTGGTTTTCTTGGTGTCACGAATCGGTCATGATGCCATGACTGCCCTTTCATTATAACATCTACCGTACAAAAAGATAAGGGTGATGAAAAAATGCATAAAACTGACATCACTATGCCAACTTATCAATTAACCGTGTCATTCTCTCTCCTCCTGTATTGCCCGTCCAGTTAACGTGATTGTACCCACTGCGCCCGAACGAACTTCGCTTGTAGTCCACTCCACCATCTCTGTAAAGGACGCTTAGCTGGTTTACTTGTCTGTTTCCCCATCACCATGCGTGGCTGAATAAATGAGATCATTTGACTACCTCATCGCTTGTGATCCCACCTCTTTCACCGGCCAATCCGCGTCTCCACAGATTCCGAAAAGTATTTTTATAAAAGGTATTGCATTTTTATTCATATTCACGTATAATATCCATAAACATTTGAAAGATTGATGAGGAGGGACTACCATGTCAAAAGAAAAAATTGTTCTGGCCTATTCCGGCGGCCTTGATACATCTGTTATTCTAAAGTGGCTGCAAACCCATTATAACTATGATGTTATCACTGTTTGTGTGGATGTGGGTCAGGAAGAGGATCTGGAAGAAGTGTACCAAAAGGCCCTAAACACCGGTGCCATTAAAGCCTATACAGCCGATGTCACAAAAGAGTTCATCACCGATTATGTATACCCCACCCTGAAAGCCGGGGCCATTTACGAAGATGACTATCTACTGGGAACTTCTTTCGCCCGGCCATTAATGGGTAAAGTGCTGGTGGAAATTGCTGAAAAAGAAGGCGCCGTCGGCATCGCACATGGCTGCACCGGAAAAGGAAATGACCAGGTACGTTTTGAAACCACTGTGAAAGCGTTGAATCCCCATTTGAAAATTATTGCTCCCTGGCGAACCTGGGATTTGAAATCCCGTGAAGACTGCATTGATTTTGCCACCGAGCATGGTATTCCCATTCCTGTGACGAAGAAAGACATTTACAGCCGCGACCGCAATATTTGGCATCTCAGCCATGAGGGTGGCAATCTGGAAGATCCGTGGAACGAACACGAACAGTCCATCTATAAAATGACCACCCCTCCCGAGCAGGCCCCCGACGAGCCCACCTACGTGGAAATTGAGTTCGAAGCCGGTATTCCAGTAGCCGTTGACGGCGAAAAGCTGGACCCGGTGACAATGCTGAAGAAGCTGAATAAAATTGGCGGTGCCAACGGCGTTGGTGTCATTGATATCGTTGAAAACCGACTGGTGGGCATGAAATCCCGCGGGGTTTACGAGACTCCTGGCGGCACCCTGCTTTTCGAGGCCCATAAAATTCTCGAAAAACTGACGCTGGATCGCATGACCCTGAGCTTCAAAAAGACAGTGGCAGAGAAGTATGCCCAGATGGTATATGATGGTCTTTGGTTTACACCCCTGAAAGATGCGCTGGATAAGTTTGTTGACAGCACTCAGGAAACCGTCACCGGAAAAGTGAAGCTGAAGCTTTACAAGGGTAGCTGCATGAACGCAGGTTCTTCTTCTCCCAACTCTCTTTATAATGAAGAGTTTGTTACTTTTGGTGAGGATGAAGTGTATAACCAGTATGATGCAGAAGGCTTTATCAACCTGTTCTCGCTGCCACTGAAAATTCGCGCCATCATGAACGAAAAAAAATCTCAGTAGTCCTCCCTTCTTAAAAGCGGGAAGCCCTTCACATCGAGGGCTTCCCGCTTTTTTACACCTTGTTTCGCTTTTTCCGCCGGCCATTGACGGCCATTAAAACGGCGTGGTGAACCTCTTTTGGGGGATTCCAGCTATCCTGCAAGAACCTTTTCATACAGACTCACAAAGTTTTCGTAGGCAATTTTTTCGATGTCACTTGTCTGATAGCCCCTTTTTTTCAGTTGCTGCAGCACAGCTCCGGCAGCAGACACGTTTTCAAGCCCGCAGGTTTCCAGAACATCTGCGGGATCTTTGCCGGGGTCAAGCGGAAGAAAATCACAAAAATCGAAACCCAGTGCCACCTGACTGATACCAACCAGCTCCACCAGGTATTCAATCTGATCGATGTAGTGGTTCAGACTGGGATGCTTTTCATGAAGAAAATCTGGCCAGGCATTCACCCCTATCACCCCTCCGGCCTCTCCAATGGCTTTGATCTGATCATCTTTCAAATTCCGGGGATGCCGGCACAGGGTCCATGCATTGGAATGCGAAGCCATCACCGGTTTTTGGGTGATCTTCATCAAGTCCCAGAAACTGGTTTCATTTAGATGGGAGACGTCCACCAGCATCCCCACAGCCTCCATGAAACTCACCACTTCTTTTCCCCGGTCGGTCAATCCCCGCTGCGGGGTTCCTTCCACTCCCGTTGCCAGCAGATTCTCCTCATTCCATGTGAGGCTGGCACAACGAACACCCGCCTCGTAAAGCCTGCTCATCCAGTTAAGATCCTTCCCAATGGCCGACAATCCTTCCATGCCCATCACCAGCGCCAGTTTCTGTTGTTGCTCTGCAAGGCGGAAGTCAACCGAATGCTTCACCATCTGCACATCCAATGCTGCCTGTGTCAACTCATTATTGACATGCGTCAGTGCCTGTTGAATGTCCTCCGGCCCGGCCTTTCCCGGCTCAAGCCACAGGGCAAAGTTGGCAGCAGTCACACCCCCCTGCTGCAACTTATCCCAATGGTATCTCCTGATAACCGTTTCTTCACCCCGACTTCTCTTATCCGCAATGTCTGCGGGAATATCTGTGTGACCGTCAAAGATCTTCATGCTGTTGCCTCCTGCCTTAAATGATTTTTTCGCATCTCATCTGACAACTAACCCGGCCGACGCCAGACACTGTCACTGCTGTTATTCTACCATAATGACATTCCCATCGGTTGAATGATATGGTTTTCATGACAGGAAAATGTTATGATGAGGTTAATCCTTGGCTTCCGTGAAAGGAGCTTATCCGATGATTAATCGATTTCTCTGGCTGGAACATCTTCGCAGCCAGCGTTCCCGAATTGTGACTACCATTCTCCGCCATATGTATCAATCGGATTTTCACCTCATGGATGATGAGACCCATCTTCAGGCGACGAATGATGCCAATTTTCACCTGGACAATCTATTCACATCAATCGAAATTGAAAGTCAAGCTCTTTTCAATGCCTACGCCCAATGGGCCGCTGAGTTGATGACTCACCCAAACTCTTCTTTCATCACACCTACTGATTTTTTTGAAGTGGTCATGGAAGTTTTGTTGCAGGAAGTGGACGACATTCATTTTACCACCGCCCATTACCAACGCATCAAAGAAATCATTTCCCAGGGTTTTGCTCACATGAAGTCAAACACTGGTTCAGCGTCTGCCGCAGAAGCACCAGCAACGCCTCTCCAGGATGAGCTGACACGATACACCCGGCATTTACTGGCTTCCGACCGATCCGGAGCGGCCAAACTGGTTCAGCAGTTGCTTCAGAATGGCGTGGATGTGAAAGACCTTTATCGCCACCTTTTCCATCCTTTTCAAATTGAACTGGGGCGCCTGTGGCAGGCAAATAAAATCAACGTCGCACAGGAACACTTCGCCACTGCAGCCACCCAGTATATTATGTCATTATTGTACGACCATATTCTTTCTCTTCCCAAAGGCGACAAAGTTTTTCTGGCCACCTGTGTTTCCGGTGAACTTCATGAAATGGGCATCCGAATGGTTTGTGATTATCTGGAATGCCTCCATTGGAACACCCACTATCTGGGAGCCAACATGCCTGAGTCAGCTGTGATTCAGGCGGTCATGGAAAATCAGCCTGACGTGATAGCCATTTCCTGCACCATGATGTACCACATACCCAAAGCAAGTCATTTGATACAGCGTTTAAGGAAGGCTGATATTCCCATTCCCATACTGGTGGGCGGGTATCCCTTCAACATCGATCCCCTGCTGTGGCATAAAACCGGCGCCAATGGCACTGCCGGCAGCTTTGATGCCATTTACGATACCATCGAAACACTGACAGGAGGCGAAGTTCTTGAGATCTGAAAACCAATCAGGTCACCAATGGTGTGTTTTTCTCTGCGATGCGGCGTTTCACATCAACCATATTCTGGGTCTGCAAGAGATCTCTTTCTCCCTTCGACCCGGCGATTCTATGGCACAGATCATTGCTCCCGATTGTCTGGAACGATACTTCACCTTTATTCATGAAGCACAAAATAAGAAATCTGTTTTTTTTCATGAGATACCTGTCATCGACAGTGAGAACAAACCTTTACTCCTCGATTTCAGCTGCATCTGCCATAATGATCTTTATCTGGTGGCGGGAACTTCAAGAGAAATGGATCTTTGTGAAGAACTTGTCCAAATCAATCATGAGCTGACTCAAACACTTCGAAACAGAATAAAGACCGAAGTGCCTCCTGCCGATTATATGGAGCAAATGAGCGGCCTTAACAACGAGCTCATCAACATGAAACGGGAGCTGATGAAAAAAAATGCAGCCATCTCCCGGTTGCTGGATCAAAAAGAAGCACTTAACTCACAACTGCAGGAGCTTATTGATACCAGGGACCTTCTCTTCTCCATCATTGCCCACGACCTCCGCTCCCCCTTATCCAGCGTCATCAATTTGATGAGCCTTGTTTCCATTGATCAAGGCAGTTATGAGGATGCCATGAAAGCAGGCCTTTTTCGAACCGTTCAACAAACCACTGCCAAGACAATGCAGTTTTTGGAGGATTTGCTTCAATGGTATCGCTATTCTCAGAATAATGACCTGGTGCAACCCTTACAGATGGATGCCGGCGAACTTGCAAATGAAGCCCTGTCTCACTTTAAGGAAGAAGCCGACCGCAAGCAGGTTCGATTGAAGGTGTTCGGTAACGATACCAGCGTGTATGCAGATCGGCAAATGATTGCCGCGGCACTTCGCAACCTGGTGTCCAACGCCATCAAATACACCGAATCCGGGGGAAGTATCACAGTCGAATACCGGGGCGATGGCCAGTATTGTCAGTTTAGTGTTATTGACACCGGCGTGGGTATACCTGCCCATCGACTGGATTCACTTTTTGACATCAAAGCCAATAAGTCAACCCCAGGGGTTTCCGGCGAGCAGGGAGCTGGTTTCGGGCTGGTGCTGACCCGATTGATGGTGGAAAAAAATCGGGGAAGTCTGAAAGCCTACAGCGAACCGGGACAGGGCACCCGTATTTGTCTCACCCTGCCGGCAAACCAGGATGCTCAGACATAAAATGAATCATACCCTCTCCAACCCCAGCCGCTGTTTTTGACACAGTGGTTTTTTGTCAAACGCTGCCCGAAGAATCGTTGCTCGTTTCTGTGAACACTCTGCGAATTGTCAGAATGCCCTCAAAGAACATGGCGGCTTTACAACTTTTTACCGAATTAACAGAAACAGTTGACCAGTGATTCTTCCTACATTATACTGGTCTAAACCCACCAGGTGAATTTTTTTTCATTTGCCTGTTTTTTTATTCTCATCGCTTTTATCAGGCAGTGCGGCGAATTGGTAAATTGCCGGCATCTGCCTCCATTTTGTTTGACAAATGAACCACTTGCCGAATCGAGTTCAACGTTCGGGAAACGGCTGAAACGAAGCCACACCATCATCAAAGCCATATAGAGATCAGACTAAAGGAGGTGTTCCGGTGCATATCATTGTTTTAATGAAAGAAGTGCCGGATATGGAGAAAGTTCGATTTGATACTGAAAAAGGGGTCATTGACCGGAAATCTGCGGGAACAGAGGTGAATCCCTTTGATTTAAATGCATTGGAAGCCGCCGTTCAGCTGAAGGAGTCTGCGGGTGCAACGGTCACCGCCCTCTGCATGGGGCCCCCCCAGGCAGAAAAAAGCTTGAAGGAAGCCCTGTCACGGGGGGCAGATGAAGCCCTGCTTCTCAGCGACGCCGCCTTTGGCGGTTCTGATACCTGGGCTACTGCCCGTACGCTGGCGGCTGCCATTGGAAAAATCGGCGCTTATGATGCCATTTTTGCCGGGGAAAAAACGGTGGATGGTGATACGGGACAAGTAGGTGCCCAGGTGGCCCAGCTGCTGGCCCTGCCGCTGGTGAGCTATGTGGAGTCACTGTGCTGGGAGGAAGGGAAGAGACTGGCAGCAGTGGTCTCTCTATGGGATGGATTCTACCGTAAAACTGTGACAGGCAAAGGCCTCTTTACCTTCACAAAAACCGCCAACACCCCTCGCCTGCCGGGTGTCAGGGATAAAATGAAAGCCCGGAAAGCTGTCATCCCCTGCTGGAAACTGGCAGATCTGGCGGGCCATTTGGATGCTTCTGAAACCGGTTTTTCCGGCTCACCCACTAAAGTGAAACGAATTGTCATTCCTCCTGCACCTCAGCGTCAGGGGCAATGCTATCGGGACGCCCTGCCTGAAGCGCTGGACCATCTGGAAACCTTGCTGAAATCAAAACATCTGTTGAAGGAGGTGGAGGCATGAGCCCCGCTCAACCAAGCATCCTCATTGTGGCAGAACCTCAGGGACAGCAGCCCCATCCTGTTGCTTATGAACTGCTGCACAAAGGCCGCCAGCTGGCAGATGCCCGTCAGGCCTCCCTAGATGTACTGCTCTGCGGCACGCCGGGCATGGAAACAGCCGCACTGATTCACCGGGGGGCAACCCGGGTGTATCTGATGGAAGACCCCTGCTTCGCCCTGCCGGAGGAACAGATCTTCGTTGCCCAAATGACTGCTTTCCTCAAGGAGCTGAAACCGGAAGTGATCCTCACCGGTGCCACTTCTTTTGGCCGTTCCCTGGCCCCCCGGCTGGCGGCGGCCCTGAACACCGGCCTGACGGCAGACTGCACCGATCTTCACATGGATGAAAACGGCCGGCTGGTACAAACCCGCCCCGCCTTCAGCGAGAATATTCTGGCCAACATCATGACCGACACCCTGCCTCAAATGGCCACTGTCCGTTACCAGGAATTTCCCCAGGCGATGCCGGACCCGGAACATCAGGGAGAAGTGGTGCGCCTGCCGCTCCCCCTTCCTGTACCCGATACAGGAGTCCTCATTGAAAAACTCCGACAGCTGGAAGTGGACATCACCAAAGCTTCTGTGGTGGTCTCCGGCGGCCGCGGCCTGAAACAGCAGGATGATTTTGCCATGCTCCGGGAACTGGCCCGGACTTTGGGCGGCGAAGTGGGTGCCAGCCGCACGGTGGTGGAAGACGGCTTCATTTCCAAAGATCATCAGGTGGGCTATTCCGGCCACCGGGTGAAACCTCAGGTATACATTGCCTGCGGCATTTCAGGTTCTCCCCAGCATCTGGCCGGTATGAAAGAAGCCGATGTCATCGTGGCCATCAACACCGACCCTTCTGCCCCCATTTTTCAGGTGGCTGATGTGGGTATTGTGGGAGACCTTTATGAGGTGGTGCCCCAGATGATTCGCCGTTACGGCGGCATCTGGCCGGTTCTTTAGCCGGGGCAGGCCATCACAGGTGCCACACATGATCGGATCACCTTCTCTGCCTTCGGCAGGGAATTTCATCCAGTGATCAGGCTCACCGCCTGATCCGGAAATTAAAAAAGCGAGGTGTCATGAATGAATCAACAGGCAGCAAAGTCCGGCGTATTAACCCTGGTGTTCGTCTGGTTTACCACCCATTTTGGCGGCGGATTTGCCTCCGGCCGTCAGATTATCTCCTTCTTTGTGGAGTATGGCTGGTATGCGGCACTCATGCCCGTTGTTGCCATTGGGCTGCAGGCGGTGGTCTTTTACTTTGCCTGGCGGTATGCAGTGGAGCACCGACTCTATGACTACCGCAGCTGGGCACTCTCTTTCTACCGTCCGATGGAAGGGCTGTTTTCCAGTCTCTTTGAAGTGATGTACCTGCTGGTGCTGCTCACTGCCACTGCCGTGGCCTTCGCCACCGGAGGAGCCACCATCACCACGGTCACTGGAAGCCCCTATCTGCTGAACACCTTCGTCATTGCCGCAGCCCTTCTCCTCCTCACCATATTTGGAGCCGGGGTGGTGCGCAAAGCTGCCAAGTACATTGCCTATTTAATTATTGCCGGTCTTCTGGTGATCTATATTCCCAACGTGATTGTTTCCTGGTCTCAAATCTGGGAAAATATTGGAGCACTCCAAAGTGGTGCCCTGGAAAATCCCGGCACCTTTGGCGGTGCTCTGTGGAGTGCCATTCTCTATGCCGCCTTCCAAACCTGTGCCCTGGGTGCTTACCTGGCCCACTCCGACGCCATTAAAGACGCTGCTGAAGCCAAAAAAGCCGCCATCGGCGGGTTCATTCTCAACTATGGCCTGTTGGCCCTGGCCACCTTCGGCATTTTGATCTACTACCATGAAGGGATCGCCGCTGAAGCCGTGCCGGCACTTTACATTGTACAAAACGGCATCGGTGCCGCCTGGATGGTGCCGCTGATTTCTGTGCTCATCGTGTTGGGAGCTGTTTCCACCGGTGTCAACTTTATTTATGGCATGACCAACCGGATTGTCACCTGGCTGGGAAACCGTGATGCCACCCCCGCTTCCCCCGCCCTGCTTCGCAAACGAAGCATCGCCAGTTCTTCTGTCTATGTACTGCTTACCTGGTCCATTGCACAGTTCGGCCTGATTCCCCTGGTGGCCCGTGGTTACGGATTCTTGGGCTATGTGGGAATTGTGGTCATCATCATTCCGGTCCTGCTGAAAGGGTTTCTGCCCGGGCTGTTCAAGTCTGTCCCCGCTCCGGCTCCCGGCACCGATGCCTGAGACCGGTTTGTCCCGCCATACTAAAATCAGATTGTTTTAACATCTTTTAATTTCCTGTCAGATAAATATATATCAGAAAAAATATTAAGGAGAAGGTGCCATGAAAAATCGTGAAGCTGTCATCGAAAAAATGAAATCCATCACCGGCCCCGACTGGGTACTCACCGAGCTGGAACAAACCCTGGGCTATCTGTATGACGAAACCGAGCCCCTGCTGCGCCCCCAGGCGGATGAAACCTGCCTGGTGGTAAAACCGGGAACACCGGAAGAAATCGCCGCCATCATGACCTACGCCACCGAAAGCAGTGTACCCGTATTTCCCCGGGGTGGCGGCACAGGCCTTTGCGGTGCAGCCATTCCCACACTGCCGGGGATTGTCTTAAGCCTGGAGAGGCTGAATAAAATTGTGGAACTGGACGAAGACAATCTGATGATTACCGTGGAAGCCGGTGTTACCCTGGAACAACTGAATGCCTTTCTTTCCAAAGAAAACGACCTGTTTTTCCCGGTGCACCCCGGTGATGAAGGCGCCCAGGTGGGCGGCATGGCGGTGGAAAACGCCGGCGGCGTGGGTGCGGTGAAACACGGCATCATGCGCAACCACATCAAGGGAATGGAAGTGGTGCTGCCCACCGGCGAGGTGGTGATGATGGGAGGCAAGCTGCTGAAAAACAACATGGGGTATGACCTGCTTCATCTGATGATTGGCAGCGAAGGCACCCTGGGCGTTGTCACCAAAGTGATTCTGCGCCTCTACCCCCGATTGGCATACAAGGGCACCCTGCTGATTTCTTTCGAAACCCGACAGGCTGCCGCCAAGTCGGTTTCTCAGATTTTAAAGCAGGGAATGGTCCCTTTGGCCATGGAGTACATTGACCGGTCAGCTTCCCAGGAGGCGGCAGATCATCTGGGCCTCACCTGGCCGGCAGAAAAAGGATCGGTGGATCTGATGCTGATTCTGGAAGAATCCACTGAAGACGACCTTTTCGACAACACGGAAAAAATAGTGGATATCTGCGATGCCAATGGTGCCGTGGACAGCCTCATTGCCGAAACAGGCAAGGAGCAGAAAGTGATCCTGGATATCCGCAGCAATGTCTACACTTCCTTTAAGGAAAAAGCAGCCGATGCCATCGATATGGCCGTTCCCCCGGCTCACTTCCCGGCTTTTCTTGACGAGCTGATGCAAGTGGTTGACCAGTACGGCACCCAGTCACCCACCGTGGGGCATATTGGAGACGGTAATATTCATAACATCATCCTCATGGTGGATGGCAAACTCCCGGACTATTTTGAGGAAATGCGCCAGGCCATGTATGAGGTGGCCATCCGCTTCGGCGGCACCGTGAGTGCGGAGCACGGCACCGGCCGTACCCGCAAGGCCTTTATGTCACTGCAGTTCAGCCCCCGGGAAATACAGATCATGCAGCTGGTGAAGCGGGCCTTTGATCCGGCGATGATCTTGAATCCCGGCGTTTTCTTCGACGAACCCAACGGCACCGAAAACGGGCTTACCGGTATTCATTAACGCCTTGATTGAGATAAACGGATTTACACCAAAAGACGGGCAGGGGTCCATTCATTGATCCCCGCCCGTCTTTTTCTGTTTTTTGACTCTGGCATATCACCCTTTTGCCAGGCTGCTCAACTGGTCATGCAGTCCCTTCACGGCATGGTAACTATTTTTGTAAACTTGATATAGACGATTGTATTTTTCAACAATTTCCTGATCAGGCTTCACGACTTCCTTAACAGTGACAATGGCCTGACAAGCCTCTTCCACATTTTCATAAAGTCCGTCTCCCACTGCCGCCAGTATGGCAGAACCCAGAGCAGGGCCTTCCTCATTGTCCAGTATTCCCACTTCGATGCCCAGAATATTGGCAACCATTTGCTGCCATAGTTTGCTTTTGGCTCCGCCGCCGCAGAATGTGGCAAACGTCACCACCACCCCCGCTTCCCTGATAACCTCAAGGGAATCCCGAAGACCAAAGGCGACACCCTCAAGCACTGCCTGGGTCATCTGCTGTCTTGTGGTTCCCATGGAAAGACCCAGAAAAGCCCCGCGTGCATTGGGATCATTATGAGGTGACCGTTCGCCCATGAGATACGGCAGATAAATCAGGTGATTATGCCCCAAGTCTTCAATGGCATTCTGTTCCATTGAATAGTCATTGGTTCCCAGAATTTTCTCCATCCACCAATCGTTGCAGGATGCTGCACTGAGCATGCAGCCAAGAAAATGATAAGTGCCGTCAGCATGGGCAAAATTGTGGACCGCATGATTCTTTCCTTCCTTAAAGTCCTTGCTTGCCACAAATACAGTTCCGCTGGTTCCGATGGAAATATTGCACCTTCCGTCACCAACGGTTCCAGCTCCGATTGCCGCCGCTGCATTGTCTCCCGCACCTGCAACTACCTTCACATGATTTCCGAGACCCAGCTTCTCCGCCATGTCGCTTTTAAGGGTTCCCACCACTTGATAGCTTTCATATAGCTTTGGTAAATTTGCTTCAGTAATGTGGCAAATTGCCATCATTTCCTGTGACCACTGCTTCTTCTCCACATCCAAAAGCAACATACCAGAGGCATCGGAGTAATCTGATGAGAGGATTCCTGTCAACATGTAGTTCAGGTAGTCTTTCGGAAGCATGACACGCTTCATTTTTTCAAAGTTCTCAGGTTCATTCTTCCTTACCCACATGATTTTAGGAGCTGTAAACCCTGCGAAAGCGATGTTTCCTGTGAGTTCTGAAAGCTTGCTCTTTCCGATTTCATCGTTTAGATAGGTTACTTCTTCTGTGGTTCTGGTATCATTCCATAGAATGGCCGGCCTGATCACCTGATCCTGTGAATCAAGCATCACAAGGCCGTGCATCTGGCCATCAATGCCAATGGCTTTAACCGCTTCAGGAGCAATTCCTTTTGTCAGCTTCCGGATGCCTTTAACAAGCGCATTGAACCAATCTGTGGGTTCCTGCTCCGCCCAGCTTTGAAAAGGATAGGCAATGGGGTATTTTTCTGTTCGCGAAGCGGTGATTCTGCCGGTTTCATCTATCAAGATCATTTTAAGCCCTGTGGTTCCCAAGTCAGCTCCAATATAGTACATGTCTTATTCCCTTCCTATTCTCACAACGGCTTTGACGACTTCGTCTTTCTTGTTGATGGCGTCTGAAAGCGCCGTTTTGATATCTTCAAAATCATAGGTATGTGTTACGATGTCTTTGACATTGATATCTCCTGATGAAACGGCATTAATCGCTGTGGGATAGCTGTTTCTGTACCGGAAAACTGTTTTGAAAGTCAGTTCTTTGTCGAGGGCCATTCCAATTGGAAGGGTTTCTTCACCCGTTGGACTGTAACCCACCAAAACAAGATTTGCGCCCTTTTTAGCACTTTCGATGAGCTGCCGGGTGGTGATTTCCGAACCTGCTGTCTCGATTCCGATGTCAAACCCTTTTCCTCCTGTTATCTCAAAAATGCGCCTGACAGTATCTTCATTTTTTCCGTTGATAGTGTAGTCTGCTCCAAGTTCCTTTGCTTTTTCAAGCCGCTGGTCCACCAAATCCACAACAATGACGGTTGAAACCCCCATGGCCTTCAGGGCCAGCATTGAAGTGAGGCCGATGCAACCGGTGCCAGTCACCACAGCCGTCTGGCCGATGGTGGCTCCTCCCTGAAATACGGCATGCAGTCCCACCGACAGGGGTTCCATCAGTGCCCCTTCCATGGTGCTCACATTTTCAGGGAGCTTAAAGCACAGGTTGGCCTTGTGGGCCACATATTCCTGAAAAACACCGTCAACGGGAGGAGTGGCAAAAAAGACCACATCACTGCACAGATTGTACTTCCCACTTTTACAAAATTCACATTCACCACAAGTGATCTGCGGCTCAAGGGCTACCCTGTCATTCACCTGCAAGTGCTTCACTTCATCTCCCAGGGCAACCACAGTTCCTCCCACTTCGTGTCCCAGCACAAAGGGGTATTCCACGATGAAGTTCCCGATTCTTCCATGTTCCAGATAGTGAAGGTCTGAGCCGCAGATTCCCACATAATCCACTTTGACAAGCACTTCGTCTGCTTGTGGCGTTGGCACATCTCTTTCCTGCATTTCCAATTCATTTAAGGCTGTCATCACAGCGACTTTCATTTTTTCGCTCATTGGATCTCCTCCTGGAAGCGTTGGGATGGCACACGATGATGCCATCCCTGTTGTGTGAACCGAATTAGTTAATCAGACCTCTTTCTGTATACATATCAACATATGCCTGTGCGTTTTCCCCTGTAATGAGGATGGCATCGATGTCCATGTGAATTTCATCTTCTTCTCCTGTGAGAAGCTTGTGCACGGTGCTTATGTTTGCTTCGGCCAGGTCAATGGCTGATTGTAAGCATGTGGATGTCATCGTTCCTTCATTGATCAGAAGTGTTGCCTCTGGAGTTCCGTCCACTCCATAGGACAGTATATCGCTAAGAGCAGGGTTGTTCTTCACCACTTCCAGTGCTCCTGCAGCCATGTTGTCGTTCATTGAGATGATGGCGTGGATTTCACTGTTGGCTGTTACCCAGTCTTCCATATACCGAACGGCTTCATCCTTGTTCCAGCCTGCAATCTGTTCTCCAACAATTTGAACATCAGGGCGTTTTTCAAAGAATTCCACTTCCCACGCCCGGCGCCGTTCGTCTGCATGGAAGTTGCCTGACGGCCCGTTCAATACAACGACTTTTGCATTCTGAGGAATTTGATCAATGGCGATATCCGCATTCACCTTTGCCTGTACATATGGATCTGCATCCACTGAAGAGGCTCCGTCGATTCCTTCAATTCTGGCATTGGTTGTAATGGCAATAATGCCGGCTTCGACGATGCTTTCAACGTACGGCCTTTGTGCTTCTCCATTGTTGGGCTGCACAATAATGGCATCGTATCCGTTGGTGATGGCATTTTCAATTGCAGCGTTCACTTTTTCATCATCAGCCTGTCCGTCGAAGACATCCAGTGTTAAATCCGGATATTGCTCTGCCGCTGATTTCATTTCATTAACGAGCCATGCAGCAAATGAATCTGCCTGTGTACGTGCCACAAATGCCACTCGGTATGTGTCTGTTTCGGCGCCGCCTGAAGATGATCCACCGCTGTTGCAACCTGCCAAACTGACGATCATCATTGCCACCATCAAGAATACCGCGATCATTTTCTTCATGTTCATGCTCATTCTCCTTTTCTCCCTTGTTGTTGATTTTCAATGATTCAACACCAGACTAACCTTCCACTGACTGTTCAGGATTCTTCTCACCTCTTATTTTTCTGGTTGTTTTTCTACCTCCCCTCTTGGATTTAATGTCCCATACAACAGCAACAGCAATGATAGTACCCTTCACAATTTGCTGTATATACGTATTGACACTTGTCAGATTCATGATGTTGTTCAAAACACCGATGATCAGTGCACCTATCAATGTGCCAAAGGTGGAACCTGCTCCGCCTGAAAAACTGGTGCCGCCGACAATGGTTGCGGTTAATCCTTCCATTTCATAGCCAATGGCTCCGTTGGAAAGACCGGCATTGACACGGGACATAAAGAGGATTCCCGCCGCTCCCACAAGAAGTCCGTTGATCATGTAGGTCAGATATTTGTTTTTCTTCACATTGATGCCGGAAGCAATTGCGGCTTCTTCGTTGCCGCCAATGGCATACATTGACCTTCCCAGTTTGGTGTGCTTCATAATGTAGTAAATGATTCCGGTGACCGCCGTCATGATGATGACCGATATGGGAATGGGGCCAATATGCCCCTGGCCAAACACAGTGTAACTGCCAATTTGCAGAATGTTTTGTCCGCCGGTATAATGAAGGGCCGCGCCTCTGGCCACCATTTGCATGGCCAGTGTGGCAATAAACGCCGGCACTTTAAACTCCACCACCATGAGAGCATTGATGAGATTTGCAAACACGCCTACTGCCAAACCTACAACCACAGCCACTGCCAGTGATCCGGTTATTTTGTACGAACTGACTGACAGCACTCCTGCCAGGGCCAGAACAGAACCTGCTGAAAGATCTATCATGCCGCTGATGACCAGCATCATGGCTCCAAAGGACAGCAATACAGGGACCGCCAGCTGTCTTAAGATGTTAATGATGTTTCCGCTGGAAAGAAAATTCGGGTTCAGAAAGCTGGAAACAATGATGAAGAATACCAATATCAGAAAGATGGAAAACTTACTTATATCGACACTGCTTTTTTTAAATGAGAACATGCTCCCCCTCCTTATGTTACATTGTTGCGTATTTCATAATTACTTCCTGGTCGAAGGCTTCTCTTTTCAGCTCTCCGGTGATGGTTCCCTGATTCATGACGTAGATTCTGTCACACATACCCAAAAGCTCCGGCAACTCTGATGAGACAATGAGAATGGCCTTCCCTTCTCTTGCGATTTGCTGCATCAGTTGGTAGATGGCAAATTTGTTTCCCACATCAATTCCTCTCGTGGGCTCATCCATGATCAGCAGGTCAGGTTCCCGCATCATCCATTTGGCAAGAATCACCTTTTGTTGATTCCCCCCGCTCAGTGTTTGGATCAGTGTTTCAAGAGAGGGTGCTTTGACATCCATTTTTTCGAAGTAATCTCTGTTGGTTTCTTCTTCTTTTTTCCATTGAAGTCTTCCACCAGTGAAAAATTTTTCAAGACTCGCCAGAGAACCGTTTTCTTTGATACTTCTGACAGGCACGATTCCTGAGCGCTTTCTGTCTTCTGTTATCATTCCAATGCCTGCTGCGATGGCGTCCCGCGGGTGATTGATGTTGATCTCCTGTTCCTTCAGGTAAACTGATCCTGAGGTATGTGGATCAAGGCCAAACAGCGCCCGCATCACCTCTGTTCTTCCCGAACCCACAAGTCCTGCAAAACCTACAATTTCGCCTCTTTTTACATTGAATGTGATTCCCTTAAACTCACCTTCACTCGTAAAGTCTTTGACTTCGAAAATGGTCTGCCCCACCGCAACCGCTTCCTTGGGATAGACGTTATCAAGCTTTCTGCCCACCATCAGGCGTATGATATTCTCCTCATCCATCTCTTCGATGGGATAGCTGCCCACGACAGTTCCGTCTCTGAGAATGGTTACTTCATCGGCAATCCTGAAAATTTCATCAAGTTTGTGAGAAATATAGATGATTGACCGTCCCTGATTTCTCAGCTGTTCAATTTTTTGGAAAAGTGTTTCCACTTCTTTATTGGATATGGAAGATGTCGGCTCATCCATGATGATGATCTGGGCGTCAATGGACAGGGCCTTTAATATTTCCAGTTGCTGGATTTCTGAAATGGACAACGTTTTCATCAGTTGGGTTGGTTTGAAGGGGAGGTTTTCTCTCTCAAGCAACTCAATGGTGCTTTTTCTCACTTGTTTCCAGTCGACACGTGCAGAACTCCCAGGGAGCCTTCCGAGAAACAGGTTTTCCTCCACGGTGAGTTCCGGAACAAAGTTAAGCTCTTGGGCAATCATGGCAATTCCCAACTGTTGTGCATGTTGGGGATGATTGATGGCCACTTTTTCACCATCTATGTGGATATCCCCTGCATCCTGACGATGAATTCCGTTGATGATTTTCATCAGGGTGGATTTGCCGGCTCCGTTTTCGCCGCAAAGTGCATGCACTGTTCCTTCTTTTACTTCAAAATGAACACTGTCAAGGGCTTTAACGCCAGGAAAGGATTTCTCAATTCCTGAAACCTTCAACTTCACTTTCCCCCTCATGGTGCACCTCCCATTGGTTTTCCATGGAATGGATTACGCCTTATAACAGGCTGTTTTAATTTTTTTCTGGCACTTTCTGTCATTTTATTGCTTTGAATCACCCTTAGGTTGATCCTGTTGTGTCCCGCCTGATCAGTTTCACCGGTATAATTCTATTCGCAGTGGAACGGCAGGTTCCATCCATCAGATCTTTCAGGCAATGATAGCTTACCTGGGCGATTTCCTGTGGTGACTGCTCAATGGTGGTCAGTCTGGGCAAATTCATTTCCGACAAATAGGAGTTATCGAATCCAATGACCTGAAGATCTCCGGGAATGGCGAATCCCTGTCTCCTTAAATAACTGATCACGTGAATACAGTTGATATCATTGAACACAAACAGTCCGTCATACATTCTGAAATCCACTTGATTCAGTGCTTTATCCAGGTCTTCCTCCAAAAGATAGTCGGTGCTCAGCTCCAGCACTTCAACTGCGACGTCTTTATCTGCCGATGCATCGAGAAAACCTTTGCATCTTTCCTCAGGTGCAATAAATCCTTTGGGTCCCTTAATGTGGATCATCTTTCTGCAGCCCTCTTCATACAGATGTTCAAAGGCCATTCGGCCCCCCTGGTAGTTGTCTGCACTGACTGTGATAATCTCATCTGAGATAATGGACTCAAAGGAAATCACCGGAATGGAAAGCTTCTGAATTTTATCCACTGACCTACCCCTTGCAACGATGATGCCATCGACCCGGTATCCTTTCAGAAGATCCAGCGCATCCTCCTCTTTCTCGGGAATATCTTCGGTAAAGCATAAAACGCAGCCGTAACCATCATCCTGAATTTTGTTGCCGATAATGGTTGCCATTTCCGAAAAAAACGGGTTCACCAGACTTGGAATGACCAGGCCGATGCTGCCAGATTTCTTGTTGAAAATCGCCTGGGCATTTCTGTTGGGAACATAATCCATTTCATCAATGACTTTCTGAATGAGTTCAGCAGAGTCTTTACTCACATAGCCTGATGAATTGATGTATCTGGATATGGTGGAGATGCTGAGACCTGTGGATTTTGCAATATCTCTGATGGATGCCACTGTTTCACCTCCTGTGGAACATGTTCCATAATGAATGAAACATGTTCCATATTTTGCATGTTATTATCATATACCGATTATCACTATTTGTCAAACAATTTTGACTAAAAATTCTGCTGTGTTCCATTTCAAAAGGCAGAGAAGCATCATTGGCTGATTCTTCTCTGCCCGGAATGTCGACAGCACATGCTAAAACCGACACCTTCAGCAGGTGCCGGTTTTTTATGTTTGAGTTAATCAGGGTTTCATGGTGCCTGTCTCTTCAAAACGCTGGTGCCAGCTGAGGGCTTCGTGCATGAGCTGGGCCGTATGCCCGGGTTCTTTCATGCCGGCTGCCAGATAATCCCGCAGAGCGGGACGGTAATCAGGATGGGCGCAGTTTTCGATGACACTTTCTGCCCGCTCCCAGGGGCTGAGGCCCCGCAGATCTGCCAGCCCCTGTTCAGTCACAATCACCTTCACGTCATGCTCTGTGTGGTCCACATGGGATACCATGGGAACAATGGCGGAGATGGCGCCGCCTTTGGCCATGGAAGGCGTGGCAAAAATGCTCAGATACCCGGCCCGGGCAAAATCGCCGGACCCGCCGATACCGTTCATCATGCGGCGGCCCATGATATGGGTGGAGTTCACATTGCCAAAAATATCAGCCTCAATGGCGGTATTCATGGCGATGGAACCAATACGGCGGATGATTTCCGGGTTGTTGCTGATTTCCATGGGACGGAGCATGATCTGATTCCGGTACTTTTCCATATTGGCATATAACCGATCAAATCCATCTGGTGAGAGGGTGAAAGATGTTCCCGATGCAAACCGGAAGGTGCCGTTGTCAAGCAGGTCCAGCACATTATCCTGGATGACTTCTGAATAAAACACCAGGTTTTTAAAAGGACTGTCTGACATCCCTTTCAGCACCGCGTTGGCCACACTGCCCACACCAGACTGAAGGGGCAGCAGCTGTTCCGGCAGACGACCTGCCATGACTTCCTGCTGAAAAAAGCTGATGAGGTGACGGGCAATTTGCTGACTGTCTTCATCGGCAGGGGTAAAACTGATGGGATCATCATCCAGATCAGTGAACACAATGGCTTTGATTTTGGTGGGGTCACAGGGAATGGCAGTGGTGCCGATGCGGTCTTCCGGATTCACCAGCGGGATGGGCTGCCGGTGGGGTGGATCCTGGGGCTGGTAGATGTCATGCATCCCTTTCAGCGACAGGGGCTTGCGGGTGTTGATTTCCACGATCACCGTCTCTGCCTGGCTGATAAACACCGGGCTGGCTCCCACAGAGGTGGTGGGCACAATATGTCCCTCTTCGGTTATTTCCAGGGCTTCCACCAGCGCCACATCCACTTTTCCATAAAATCCATAGCGGACTTCCTGGGCAAAATGACTGAGATGGATGTCGCTGTAGCGAATGTCACGCTGGTTTAATTTTTTTCGAACCGTTGTGTTGGTTTGATAGGGCATGCGCCGGTTAATGGCACCGGCTTCCGCCAGGGCGCCGTCCAGCCCTTTGCCCACCGAGGCACCGGTGTACAGGTTGATGCAGCAGCCTTTTTCCTTTTGGAACCTGGCTGCCAGAGCCGCAGGTACGGCCTTGGGGTAACCCGTCGGTGTAAACCCGCTGGTTCCCAGAGTCATCCCCGAGCGAATCAGGGTGGCAGCGGCTTCCGCTGTGGTGATGCGGTCTTTCAGTGCTTCGCATTTCATGCGTTCAGAGTGATTCATGTGAATTCCTCCATTTGCTGATTCTTTCACGGCGTCTTACCACGGTCAATGCTTCTGACAAAGGACTATTTCTATTTTAACAGAAATCACACTTGATTTGTTCCAGTTCCGACAGATAAAACACGGGGCCGTCTTTGCAGATGTAATGCTCGTCCAGATTGCATCGCCCGCATTTACCCACACCGCATTTCATCTTGTATTCCAGGGTGGTGACAATTTGATTCGGTTTAAATCCAAGCTTTTCAAGGGTTTGCAGCACGTATTTGATCATAATGGGAGGGCCGCAGGTGATGCCGATGGTGTTTTCAGGACTGGGTGCCAGGGCTTCCAGATAGGCGGGAACAAAACCCACATGACCATCCCACCCGGAACTTGCCACATCAACGGTCAGATCCACTTTAAAATCGGGGGCTTCCGGCCACTGGTTCAGGATATCACGGCGAAAAAGAAGATCATCGGCAGACCGGGATCCATACACCAGTTGAAAAGCATCCGGGTACTCCTCACGACGGTCAAGGGTGTACTGCACCAACGACCGAAGGGGTGCCAGGCCAATGCCGCCGCCAATGAACAGGAGCCGTTTTCCCTTTAAGTCTTCCACGGGAAAATGGTTGCCGTAGGGGCCCCGAATGCCCACCTGGTGCCCCACTTCCATCTGATGCAGGGCCTCTGTCAGTTTTCCCACCCGCTTAATGCTGAACTCCAGATAATCTCTGCCGGGGGGAGACGTGATGGAAAACAGTGCCTCGCCCACTCCCAACAGAGAGAGCATGGCGCATTGTCCCGGCATGTGTGCCATGGGAACTTCAGGACGCACCTGAAAGGTTTTGACATCGTGACTTTCTGTGAGAATGGTGATCACTTCTCCATTAATGGGTACCAGGGGATTATGCGTCATGGCGGTCGCCTCCTATCCGATTCAGCACCGTGTCCATGGATATACCCACCGGACAGGCGTCACCACAGCGTCCGCAGCCCACACAGGCCAAGGGACCCTGCTTTTTGACAAAATAGTTGAGTTTATGGAAGAAACGGTTTTGAATCCTGTCTTTTCGGTGCGGCCGCGGGTTGTGACCACCGGCCATATTGGTGAAACTGGTGAACATGCAGGAATCCCAGGTGCGGTATCGTTCACCGGCTTCCTGCCCCTGTCTGCTGAAGTCGCGGATATCATAACAATGGCAGGTGGGGCAGTAATAGGTACAGGTGGCACAGCCCAGGCAGCGCATGGCCAGTTCTTCCCAGAGGGGATGTTCAAAAAGGGTGTCCATCTGATCTTTTACTTCCTGAGGAGAAAGGGGCTTCTCCCCAGGCGGCACCGCCTGCCAGGGAATCTCTGTTACCGCCACTGCCTCTCCTTCAGTGCCACACTTCATCATTTCTTCAAGAAAGGTTTCCCCGGCCGGCGTCAGGGATTTAAGATACAGGGGTTCGGCGGCATCTGCCGTCTCCTGGTACATGGTCACATCTGCCGCCGGATTGATGCGGTCAACACCAAAGGATTCACATCGGCAATAGGTTCCCTGCTGTCGGCAGGGAGCCGCCAGAATCAAGGTTTTGGCTCTTTTTTCTGCATACAGTGTATCCACCGGATCTGCCAGAAACACCCTGTCGATGAGATTCAAACTTTCCAAGTCGCAGGCTTTTGCCCCCACCAAAATTTGCGACATCATCTCTCCCGGTGTTTCCATCACCATGCGGCCTTCTTCTTTTCGGTAGGTGAGATAGGTTTCGGTATCAGGAAAGAACAAAGATTTGATGCTGTTTCTCAGGGGTTTTTCCTGGAATGTGAGGGCCGTCATTTGAGCCAGATCCACTTTGTTCAGGGACCCCAGCGGCACATGACCTTCTTTTCCCTCTTCTGAAACGGGAACAAATACCTGCTTTTCCCCCAGCCCTTGTTGCAGGTAATGAATCAACATTTCATACCCGGGCAGTTTCACCATCATCATTTCTTTGCCTCCTTTCCGAAGGGATCAACTTCATGGGCACCGGCACAGGACAGGGGATTGGGAACTTCATCAACACCTGGTGTAAAGGCACCATAATGCTGTGTCAGATCCTGAATCAACTTTTGATTCAGCAGGTGAAGGGGAATCCCTTCGGGACACACTCTGGCGCACTCACCGCAGCCAACACAGCGGTCTGCCACATGAAAGGCCCGAATAACGTGATAGAACTGATGTTGTGCCGGCTGATTCTTGGCAGCATCCAGATAATCCGGGTTTTCCCTGTCGAAAATACAACTGCGGCAGGTGCATACAGGGCAGGCATTTCGGCAGCTGTAGCATCGAATGCACCGGTTCAGCTGTTGCATCCAAAATGCATGGCGTTCTTCTGCCCCCATTTTTTCAATGGTTTCGATATCACTGAACGCTTCTTTCGGCGGGATGTTTTTTCCCTTAACCAAGGCTTTTTCACCGCTTCCGGCAATGATCTGATCCACTTCTGTCACCGCCGGGGTGGCATGCTGGCAGGTCAGACAAAAGGGGGAAAGAACCGCTTCATAGGAAAGGGTTTGGCTCCCTTTTCTGCCCGTCAGTTCCACGCCTTCCGACTGCCAGGTGAGTGTCAGTTGATGGAGAGGCTCCCCTGCCGCTGCTTCCAGTTTTTCCCGGGGTATCATCCCCTGACACTGAACCCCCAACACCACCAATTTTTCCCGATCAACACGGCTTTCGCTGATCATCAGGCGCAGCGCCCTTGCGTCGCAGCCTTTCATCACCACGGCCACCCGCTTATTCTGGTAGCTTTCTTCCATCAGGTATGGTGCCAGGGCTTTTTCACAGAAAGGGTCCCAGTGAAGCTGGGCTGCTGCCGCCGGTGTGGTGGCCACAAAAGGCACCGACTGATGAGGCCGTTCTCCTCTGGTGTATCCCAGTACCAGATCCACTTCTCCTGCAGCCAGTAACGCTGCGGCTGTTTGCTGAATTGACTGAGTGATTGACGCCATTATCGACTGCATCTGAGATCCCTCACTTTGTCTGAAGCTCCCATGGCCCTCAACTCCTGGGTAAAGGCTGTCACAGTTGCCTGAAATTTATCGGCTTCATTGCCTGATATCCATCGAAGCCAGAGACGTTCCGGTGACAGTCCCATGAAATCCATGAGGCTGGTTAGCAGATGTATGCGTTTGCGGGTGTGGTAGTTACCCGTATCGTAGTGACAGTCTCCCGGATGGCAGCCTGCAATGAGCACACCGTCGGCACCGTTCTGGAAGGCACGAAGAATCATGGCCACCTCTACCCGGCTGGAACAGGGTACACGGATAATGCGAATGTTCTCCGGGTATTTCAGGCGGCCGGTACCCGCCAGATCAGCCCCTGCATAACTGCACCAGTTACAGCAGAAAGCCACTATTTTAGGTTCATAGATTTCGTTCATCATAAGCTGTCCACCTCCGCCATTAATTGTCGGCTGGTGAAGCCGCCCAGATCCATGGCCCCGCTGCGGCATAACCCGGCGCAGGCACCACATCCCTGGCAAAGCGCCCGGTTCACTGTAGCAACGGCACGCTGCCGCTCTTTACCATGAACCCGCTCCACCACCATTTCCTGACTGATGGCTTCGTAGGGGCACACGGGCTGACACTGCATGCATCCGCTGCACCGGTCTTTTTCCACCATGGCCGTGGTGGGAACACTTTTCACCTGCCCCTTGTTAAAGAGGATGATGGCTTTGACCGCTGCCCCGCTGGCCTGGGATACCGCTTCCGGAATATCTTTGGGGCCATGACAGACACCTGCCAGGTACACCCCCTGGGCCTGGGTTTCCACGGGGCGCAACTTGGCGTGAGCTTCGGTGTAGAAACCGTTCAAATCGGTGGATATGCCCAGCATGCCTCCCAGGGTTTTGGCATTGGGTTGAGCTTCCATGCTGGTGGCCAGCACCACCAAATCAGCGGCTATCTCCACCTGTCGTTGCAGGGAACCGTCAAAACCTCTCACCAGCACCCGGTTGTCTGCGTCTCCCAGGGGTTCCACCTTTGATACCTGCCCCCTGAGGTACATGGCCCCTTGCTGCCGCGCCCGCTCATAAAACTCTTCATAGTTCTTACCGGCGGTGCGCACGTCCATGTAAAAGACATAGCTTTCTGTGCCCGGAAATTTTTCGTTCAACAGCAGGGTATGCTTGGCGGTGTAAAGGCAGCATACCTTTGAGCAGTACGGGTTGCCGTCATGCCTGTCACGGGAACCCACACACTGGATAAAAACAATGCGCCGGGGCATTTTCCCATTGGAGGGACGTATCACTTTGCCACTGGTGGGACCGGAGGCATTCAGCATTCGTTCCAGTTCAAGGCTGGTGATCACATCGGGATGCTGCCCATAGGCATACTCTCCCAGGTGGTCGGGTACTTTCAGTTCATAACCGGTGGCCACCACAATGGCACCATACTGGTTTTCGATCATTTCGTCCTGCTGCTGGTATTCAATGGCACCTGTTTGGCATACTTTGGCGCAAAGACCACATTTTCCCGTGGCAAAATAAATACAGTTGTCCCTGTCGATCACCGGCTTATTGGGTACCGCCTGGGGAAACAGGGTGTACACAGCCTTTCGCTTGCTGCTGCCACAGTCGAACTCATTGGGTACTTTTTTAGGGCACTTGGTGACACAATCACCGCAACCATTGCATTTTTCAGGGTTCACACTGGTGGCTTTCTGTTTAATGGTGACATTGAAGTTGCCCACATAGCCAGAAACTGCCGCCACTTCTGCATAGGTGTACAGGCGGATATTTTCATGGGTGGCGGCTTCCACCATTTTAGGTGTGAGAATACAGGCGGAACAATCCAATGTGGGAAAGGTTTTGTCAAACTGTGCCATCTTTCCTCCAATGGACGATTCTTTTTCCACCAGATCCACCGGATAGCCGGCATCAGCGATGTCCAGCGCCGCCTGAATACCTGCGATGCCCCCGCCAATGACCAGCGCCCGCTTGGTAACAGGAAGCTGGTCTGATGTGAGGGGAATGGCAAAGGCCGTCTTGGCAACCGCTTTTTTCACCAGGTCAATGGCCTTTACGGTGGCTTTTTCTTTATCAGTATGCACCCAGGAGCAATGCTCCCGAATGTTGGCAATTTCAACATAATAGGGGTTGAGACCTTTGGCGGCCATCAATTTTTGAAAAGTGGTTTCATGCATACGCGGTGAACAGGCGGCCACCACCACTCTGTCGAGCCGGTGGGTGTCGATGGCCTGGCCAATTTCCGACTGCCCCACTTCTGAACACAGATACTGGACATCCTGGGCATAGACGACCTGTGGCATGGTTTTCGCCCGGGCTGTTACCGCATCCACATCCACTGTGTTTTTAATGTTACTGCCACACCAGCATACAAATACTCCGATTCTCATGGTTTCCCTCCCCGCCAGTTGTTGGCATTTATCGGCGATGCTTTCTCATGGATGCAATCATGGCCTGCCGGGGAACAGTCAGATCACCGTCGCAGGTTTCTTCACGATTGGGCGTTTCTCTTAACAAGGTGACCCGAAAACTCTCCATCACACTGGCCGGTTCCAAATCCCGGGGACAGCGGCTGGAACAGGCCATGCAGGAAGCGCAAATCCACAGGCTTTTGCTGGCATATACCTCTTCCAGCAGTCCCAGCTTGGCCAATTGCATCATTTCATGGGGCAACCGATCCATGTGGGATGCCATGGGGCATCCGGCACTGCATTTCATGCACTGGTAACAGTCTTTCACTTCTTTGCCAGTCATGTGCTTCACATCTTCCCGCTGGGAATTACTGGCTGTTTTCTCCGGAAAACGCATGGGACGGATCTCCTTTCTCACCATTCTGGAAGGCCATTTGCTCCAGACGCTGCACGCCTCCCAGCGCCTTTACCAGGGGGGCTGTCATATATGCCACCGGCAGACGTTCCTTTTGAGGCAATGAAGCCTGACAGGCTTCCAGGTTATGCTTGCACAAGGGGCAGGCTGTGATAATTTGAGTGGCACCCGCTTCCCGGGCCGCTGTGATCACCTTTAGGCTGGCAGCGGCTGCCAGGGGAGCTTCCCGATAAACATGATAGGCGCCACAGCAGTCTGTCTGATAAGGAAACCGAACTGTTGTTGCTCCAAGTGTTTCCATGAGGGCTTCCATGAGCCGGGGGTTTTCACTGTCAACCAGTCCCAGTTCTTCTTTGGGACGAAGCAGCATACACCCGTAGTAACAGGCCATTTTTTCTCCTTTTAAAGGGGTCACCACCGCCTCCTGAATACGCGGATAACCCACCAGATCGCGGAGTACTTCCAACAGGTGAAACACTTTCGTTTCGCCCTGGTACATGTTTCCCAGATAACCACCCACCCGTCGCTGTGCCTCTTCATCCCGCTTCATTCTGTGGTTGACCCGTCTCATCACATGAAAGCAGGCACTGCAAAGTGTCAACATCCCCTGGGAACCTGCGTCCCAAGTGCGTTGCAAAGCTCTCACCGAAGACAGCAGTCCCACATATTCATCCCGGGCTTCAGGATAAACCGCACCGCAGCATTCCCACTCTTCCAGCTCGTGAGTCTGAATGTCCAGGCTGGCCAAAAGGGCAAGTGCTTCCCTTTCGAATCCGTCATCTTGTTGAGCCCGAACGGTACATCCGGGATAATAACTTAACATGACATCAGCTCCTGTCTTTGTTCTGTGGCAGTTTAGTCCTGAAACCGCGGATTTAAATTTTTCTTCAGCGGAATGAGTATGGGCGATGTCAAGTGCCCACTAAGTTCCTGTTCATTCAGTTCCTGAACATAAGCTGTCACATGGGAAAGTGTGAGATCCACTGGCTGGCGGCTGGTTTCAAGCGCCCGGGCCGCTGCGTTGCGACCTGCCCGGCGGCCAAAAACCAGGATATCCAGCAGGGAATTACCCATGAGTCGATTGCGGCCGTGAACACCGCCGGATACCTCACCTGCAACAAAGAGGTTTTCCACCGTGCTTTCTGCCTGGTCATTGATGAGAACGCCGCCATTCTGATAATGGAGGGTGGGGTAGACTAAAATGGGATCTTTACGGATGTCCACGCCAAATCTGATGAACTGGCGCAACATGGCCGGCAGTTCCTTTTCGATGGTACCCTCTCCATGAATTGTTTCAATGATGGGGGAATCAAGCCAGACACCCTGCATGCCTGAGGGCGCTGTGATTCCCTTGCCCCGGGCGCATTCCCTGATGATGGCAGAAGCTTCCACATCCCGTGTTTCCAGATGATACACAAACTGTTCACCTTCTATGTTAAGAGGTGTTGCTCCCAGCCCTCTCACTTTTTCTGTGATGAGAAATCCTTCCACCTGCTCTGGATAAGAGGCTCCTGTGGGATGGTACTGGACCGTATCCATAAAAGCCAGCTTTGCTCCTGCCCGGTAGGCCATCACCAGGCCGTCTGCAGTGGCCCCGTAGTGGTTGGAGGTGGGAAAACCCTGGGTATGCAGCCGTCCCAAACCGCCGGTGGCCAGCACCACTGTTTTCGCCCGCACCATCTGATATTCCTGGGTTTCCATATTGTAAAGAATCGCCCCTGCTGCCCGACCCTGTTCGTCCAGCAACAATTCCACTGCCGGGCTGAATTCCACCACCGGAATATTGCGGCAAAGTACTTCATCACGCAACACCCGCATGATTTCTGCGCCGGTGTAATCCCGGGCAGAATGCATCCGTTTACGGGAGGTGCCGCCACCATGATTGGTGTGCATGCTTCCGTCGGTGTCTTTATCAAACATGGTGCCCAGAGACTCCAGCCAGTCAATGACAGCTGGCGCATCACTCACCAGCGCTTTAACCAGCTCTGGAATATTGGTATAATGCCCGCCTCCCATCACATCAATGTAGTGGGTTGGCGGAGAGTCCTGGGGTTTGTCGGCTGCCTGAATGCCTCCCTGAGCCATCACCGTATTGGCATCTCCAAAGCGCAGCTTCGTTGCCAGAAGCACATTGGCACCCGCCTCATGGGCCAGGAGAGCCGCTGAAGCACCGGCACCGCCGCCGCCGATAATCAGCACATCCACCTCCTGGTCATTCACTGTGGGCGGGATGGCCAGGGGGCTGATGCGGGGATGGGCTTCCAACACATCACACAGTTCGTGGGGAAAGCGATCACCTTCATTTACCCCCACCTTCACCTGACGAAACTGGCTTTCAATATAATCAGGATGGTAGCTGCGCAGCACTTCCTGCTTTTCTTCCGGTGTCATGCGGGGAAAATAGTACCCCAATCGCTGATGACGGGTTTCTTCAACACGCTTGATTAGTTCTCTCATGGCCTGTGTGTAGCTCATGGCATTGCCTCCTCTTATTCGATATCCCGATTGTCGTAGCGTTCTGCCAGACTTTGGCGATCTGCTTCCATTAATTGCTGCAGGTCTGCTTCATAGTGTTGGGCTTGAATTTCAGCCACCCGGTCTTTCACATGGCTGTTTTGGGGAGACAGGTGCTTGCCATGCAACCGCCGACAGAGAAGGGCCACTTTATACTGAACTATATTGGCAGGACATCGGGAAGCACACAGCCCACACATAAGGCAATCAAAGGATTCATCGGCCGCCTTGCTAATTTCTCCCCGAATGGCGTGGGAGACATATTTCATCACCTTCAGATCCTGAGGGCATACATTGGAACAGGAGTTGCAGCCCAGGCATTTGGTAATTTCAGGGTAAATGGCAACCACCTGATTGCCGCTGGGCTGCAGCTCCTGCAGATCATACGTCACTTGATGAGCTGGAAAAAATGGAATCTGGGTCAGGTACATGGCTTCTTCCACCTTGGTCTGACAAGCCAATCCCACTTTCAGTTCATGCCGGTTTCCAATGCGGTAAACGGTGGAACAGGCACCGCAGAAGCCTGCCCGGCACCCACACCCGCGTATCAGCGTGTATCCAGCATACTCAAAAGCTTTCATAATGGTGAGGGATGCAGGCACCTCATAGTGCTTTCCCATGATGAAAATATTCACAGATTCCTTTTCAATGGCACTTGGGGGGGCTGCTTCAGATGTGGTGCGAATTTCTTCCATAACAGTGGCCTCCTTATCACAAAGGTAGGCCCGCCTCTTATGACGGCGGGCATCATCCCGTTCTTATTCTCTTTTAATGATCCATGCGACCACCGGCAATGCCTGGTTCAGTCATTTCCCGGGGCTGAAGAATACGATCCAGCTGTGCTTCGGTCAAAATGCCTTTTTCCAGCACCACTTCCCGGACACTGCGTTTGCTGTCAAGGGCTTCTTTGGCTATTTCAGCGCTTTTTTCATAACCAATGTGTGGATTCAGTGCTGTTACCAGTCCCACACTTCGGTTCACCTGCTGGGTGCAGCGGGCTTCATTGGCCTGGAGGTCGCGAATGCATTTCTCCACCAGTGCATCCACCCCGTTGGTGATCAGTTCCATGGATTCAAAAAGGTTCTTGAAGAGTACCGGCCCCATGACATTGAGTTCAAACTGACCGGCTTCTGACGCCATGGCAATGGCATGGTCATTTCCCTGTACCTGGAAACAGATCTGGTTCATCATTTCTGGCATCACAGGGTTCACCTTGCCCGGCATGATGGAAGATCCGGGCTGCATGGCAGGCAGGTGAATATCCATAAGACCGCAGATGGGACCGGAGGCCATGAGGCGTAAGTCATTACACATTTTTGACAGATTGAGCGCACAGGTGCGCAGCGCTCCGGAAACATGCACATAGGCATCTGTGTTCTGTGTGCCGTCCACCAGGTCTTCTGCCAGCCGAATGTCGAATCCGGTGATTAAAGCCAGTTCTTCAATGGCTTTTTCAATGTATGCCATATCGGCATTGAGGCCCGTCCCCACGGCGGTGGCACCCAGGTTAACCGTCTTCAGGTCTTCCATGGACTCTTTGATGCGTTCGATATCCCGTTTGACGAATTTGGCATAGGCACCGAAACGCTGGCCCAGGCGAATGGGGATGGCATCCTGCAGATGTGTGCGTCCGATGGTGACGATTTCATCGAAATCCATTTCTTTGCGCTGTAAAGTTTCATGCAGTTTTACCAGGCTTGAAATCAACGCTTCATGCATCATGAGCACCGCCACTTTGAAGGCAGTGGGTACCACATCATTGGTTGACTGGGCCATGTTCACATGGGTGTTGGGAGAAACCACTCCATAGTCGCCTTTCCTGCCTCCCAGTATTTCAATCGCCCGGTTTGCCAAAATTTCATTGACATTCATATTGATGGAGGTACCGGCGCCTCCCTGAATGGCTTCCACAATCATGTCCTGCTGGTACTGCCCGGCAATGAACTCAATACAGGCTTGCTTGATGGCTTCTGCAATGCGGGGCTCCAGGCTGTCAGTTGCTTGATTGGCTTCGGTACAGGCCAGTTTTACCATTCCCATGGCTCTGATGAGCTGCGGGTGTACCCGGTTCCCGGTGAGGGGAAAGTTTTCCTGCGCACGAATGGACTGCACACCGTAATAAGCCGCTGCCGGCACTTCCTTGGCACCCAGCGAATCCATTTCAATGCGGGTATCTGTGCAATCGTTTTCTTTCTCTGTTAACCATTGCTGCTGTGTATCGACGGAGCCAATCTGCGAAACCAATGCCTGCTGATTTTTTGCCTGATCCATCGTGACCGCCCTCCAGTTCTGATAGTTGATTCATTCATTTTGTGTCCACGCGATAATCTGAAAATTGATGGTTATTTTCTTCAAAAACTAAGTTATTTTTTTAACTATATTTCCTTGTGTGTTTCTCTATTTTCTGATTGATACGCTTCTTTTTCTGTCATTCTGACACCATCTGCCGTCGCATCACTCTCCGGATTTCCTTTATTTCCTGCATGTACTTTTTTTGGATGGATCTGTTTCATTACCCTGGATGTATTTTTATAAATTTATCGAAAACTCATTTCGTTAATATTTTAACATTATTGCGTCAAAAAGCAACCCTTTCTCGAATAAAAGTTATAGTCTCTATTCTCTCTATCATTTCTATTTTGTGATTTTTCTGTTATTGGATTTGAAATGGCTTTAGCCTTAAAATAGTCACCGGCAAATCTCCCAAGCACACAACAAAGCCCGTTAATCAGGGTGTTCCCCTGATCACGGGCCTTGTCATGATAAGTATTTCGCATGAGAAACATGCTTTTGGGATTCTTTTACAAAGTGACCACCGAACGATTGCAGGTACACTGCTGTTGATCCAGCGACTGGTCAAATACCCTGAGAAATGCCCGGGTCAGCTTTTCCTTGTTGTTTCCCAGTGCCGTTTCAATATCATGCAGGGCGATCTGCTCCTGTTGCATACCGGTGCACCAGTTGCTGATCATCCCCACTGTGGCGTAGCACATCCCCAGCTCTTTGGCAAAAATGGCTTCGGGTATATTGGTCATTCCCACCACATCGCCTCCCAGCATCCGAAACATGCGAATTTCCTGATGGGATTCAAACCGGGGCCCTTCGGTGCATACATAGACCCCTTCTCCTTTAACGGTGATGTTCTCCACCTTTGCAGCCGCCATGAAATGATCCCGGAGCATGGGGCAATAGGGGGTGGTCATATCCACATGCCCCACCGGTTCACCGCCGCCTTCAAAAAAAGTGACGGGCCGATTTTTGGTGAAATCCAGAAAATCGTTGATCACCACCAGGTCTCCCGGGGCAAAATCTTCATTGCAGGAACCCACTGCCGCCGTGGCATAGATCCACTTTACGCCCAGTTGTTCCAGTGCTTTCATGTTGGCCCGATAGTTGATGAGATGGGGAGGTACCGAGTGCTTTTTACCGTGACGGGCCAGAAAAACAACCTCTTCGTTCCCCAGGGTCACCAGGTCAACTTCCACAGGGCCGTAGGGGGTTGTTACTGTCTCAATGCGGGCTTCTCCCCCCATGCCGTAAACACCGGTACCGCCGATAATGGCTTTTTTCATGACTGCACCTCCTTATTTCAACTTTGGAATCTGCTCGTTGAAAGGCGCTCTGACGATGCCTTTTTCAGTGATGATACCGGTAATGTTCTCGTGGGGGGTAACATCAAAGGCCGGGTTATATACTCCGATGCCTTCGGGGGCTGTGCGGTGGCCGTCAATATGGGTCACCTCTTCACTGCTGCGTTCTTCAATGACAATCTCACTGCCGCTTACCATATCAAAGTCGATGGTGGTGGTGGGGGCCACCACATAGAAGGGTACATTGTAGGTTTTTGCCAGCACCGAAAGCATAAAGGTGCCGATTTTATTGGCGGTATCGCCATTGGTGGCAATGCGGTCAGCACCCACCAGAATCACATCGATTTTACCATCACGGATCAGTGTGGCGGCCACACTGTCTGCTATGAGGTTTGCGGGAATTCCCTCCTGCATCAGCTCCCAGGCAGTGAGGCGCCCGCCCTGGAGCCGGGGCCGGGTTTCATCTGCATACACAAAGATGTTCTTGCCGCTGCGGAAGGCCTGACGCACCACTCCCAAAGCAGTGCCGATTCCCACCGTTGCCAGGGCACCGGTGTTGCAGTGGGTGAGAATGGTGGCTTTCTCAGGAATAATGGTGTTACCATGGTTACCCATGGCAATGTTAATGGCCTGATCTGCCGCCACCACTGCATGGGCCTCTGCTTCAATGCGTTCCACCAGTTGTTCAACGTTTTCCTGTTGATGCCTGTCCAACAGGTTACGCATACGTTTGACCGCCCACATTAAATTCACTGCTGTGGGACGGGATTCGTTGAGGGCCGCCAGGCTCTCTTCCATTTTCGACAAAAAAACATCCTTGCTTTCCTGTTCGTACTCTCTGGCTGCCAGGGCTGCGCCGTAAGCTGCTGCCGCTCCAATGGCCGGTGCTCCCCGCACCACCATGTCCTGTATGGCAAAATCCACCTCTTTCCAGGTTTTGCAGACGAACATTTCAAAAACCTGGGGCAGTTTCCGCTGATCAATCATGTGCAGCTCACCCTGCTTATATTCCAATGCAATGATTTCCTTCATTCTATTTCCTCCTGTTATCTGATTTCCTCTGTCTGCCTAAGTGGCTTCAGCCGCTATTTCATACGATTCACCCGAAATTTGAACAGTTCCGGGTTGAAATAATCCATGGAATAGATCAACGGCTCACGCTGGCGGTCATAATGAATCTGGTGCAATAACAGCAGCAGCTGATTTTTCTGCATGCCGGCGTCCAGCATCATGCGCTGATCTGTCAGCGTGGGGACTATTTCTGCAACCGCATAGGCCGGATAGAGCTGACAGTGTTCTTCCAGGTACTCAAACATGGATTCTTCTGTGACTTCCAGGGGTACAGGGCCGCTGATCGCCGACCGGCGTACCGAATCGACACAATAGGCGGCCACACGGCCGCTGGCTGTGCGCAGCCGGGTGAAAGTGACCACGGTTTCTCCAGGCTTTAACGCCAGTTTTTCCACCATGTCCTGAGTGGGACTCACCTCTGCGATGCTGAGCCACCTTGTTCCCGGCTCATAACCGGCGTTTTCAATCATGCGGGTGATGCTTTCCAGCTTTTCCAGGCCGCCTTCAATGGGTACCGGTGGAATACTGACAAAAGTGCCTTTTCCCTGTATTTTGTAAATAATGCGTTCCTGTTCCAGTAAGGCCAATGCTTCTCGAACAGTGTGGCGACTGACGCCCATGCTTTCCATGAGAACGGCCTCCGGTGGCAGCTGGTCATCACCTTTTAGTTCTTTTTCCTGAATATATTCCAGAATTTTCTTTTTTGCCTGTGTGCTCAATGAGACGGTTTTTTCCTTGATTTTCATGGTTCACGACTCCCCCCGCGGCCAGCCTTCTGTATGATGCTGCCTGTTTACTGCTGTTAAATCCATTATATTTGATTGATTGGTTTTATTTATCGTTTTCCTTTGTCATAGATTTCTCCCAAAGACCGGGGAACACGGTTGGTTTTTGAGAAAAAGATGAGCAATATCAATGTCAGCACATAGGGCAGGGTCATGGTGATATCGTTGAAGGTGCTGCTCATCTCCAGTGCCCGGGCCAGCTCATATCCTCCGGATCGGGCAAAACCAAACAGAAGTGCCGCTCCCAGTGTGGTGGTCATCCCCCAGTTGCCAAAAATGAGGGCGGCAATGGCCAAATAGCCGTAGCCCATGTAGATCATGGGTGAAAAGTTGGCTGAAATGGAATAGGCAAAGCTGATGCCCCCCAAGCCTGCCAGTGCTCCCGAAATTACCACCGCTGAAAAACGAATGCGTTCCACGTCCACTCCTGCTGCTGCCACCGCATGAGGATTGTCGCCGCAGGCCCGCAGCCGCATTCCATAACGACTTTTTTCAAAGAGGACATAGGCGGCGACCGCCACCAGGATAATGGCAATCTGAAAGGGGTACAGATTTCTGAAAGCAGCTCCCAGCACGGGTATTTCCGAAAGACCGGGGATGGTGATGCGGTTGGCCACGCCCAGCTGAAACCGGTCTGAAGGGGCTTTGAAAATCAGGCTGTTCAGTTGCCGGGTCAGAAAGGCGGTGAGGGAGACGCTGAGAATATTGATGACCACACCTGAGATCACCTGATTGGCCTTGAAATAGATACACAGGGCGGCATGAATGGTGGCAAACAAAGCCCCTCCCACCATGGCAAATATCATGGCAATGTAAATTCCCTGGGGTTGCAGCCCGGGAAAGGACCGCAGCACCAGTACCACCGCCAGGGCTCCTGAAAAAGCACCAAAGCCCATCAGGCCTTCCAGTGCCAGGTTGATGATGCCGCTGCGCTCACTATAGATGCCTCCCACAGCAATAATGAACAGGGGGAGTGCAAACGCCAGTCCGTCAATGATCATCCGATCCATCATGCTTCATCGCCCCCTTCTTTCAGGTTGGCCTCCCGGCTTTTTTCCACCTGCTGGGCCGACACTTCACCCGGTGCAGGTGAAGCGGATTGTTCTTCAGGCGGCTCCCGGTGTTCCTGCTGCTCTTTTTGTTCCTGCCGCTGGCGGTTCACCCGGTACCGAATATAGGTGCCGGTAGCGCTGAAGAGAAGAATCAGGCTGGTGATCACGCCGGAGATTTCCCGCACCACCCCCACCTTTGAGCTCATGTAGGTGGCGCCTTTATCAAGTGTGGTGATGAGCACCGATGCCAGCAACACCCCCAGGGGATGATTGTTCCCCAAGAGAGAAGTGGCAATGGCGTCGTAGCCAAGACCCGCCAATACCCCTGGCTGCATGGAAGCATAATGACCCAGATAGAAGGTGGCGCCTGCCAAACCCGCCAGGCCGCCGCTGATCATCATGGCTGTCACCGTAGTTTTTCCGATGTGAATGCCCGCGTATTCCGCCGCCTGCTTGTTGGCTCCCACTGCCTTGATTTCAAACCCCAGGCGGGTTTTATACAGTAAATAGTACACCAGCAGGGCAGCTGCCACGGCCAGCACAATGCCAATGGACACATCGATGCGAACACCTCCCACCCGAAGATTCTTGAGGGTGAGGGAGGCCGCCGGCTGAATGTATTCCGACTGGCGGGACACCGGGTTGACAAAATAGCTTTTGATATAATAACTGGTGACATAGGCAATAATGTAGTTCATCATAATCGTGGAGACAACCTCACTGATGTTGAAACGATGCTTCAGGTAGCCCACCAGGCCTGCCGCCAGTGCGCCTGCCGTCACGGCTATGATGAGCACCAGCGGCTTTGCCAGATACCAGGGCAGATCACTGTAACCCACCAGCAGTGTGGCAAAAAAACCGGCCAGCAGCATTTGTCCGGCGATACCGATGTTGAAAAGGCCTGCACGGAAGCCAACCGTCACCGCCAGCGCGGCAAAAATCATGGGCGCCAGGGCATCAAGAAAGCTGGTGAAATCGGTGAGCATGCCCGTACCGCCTGCATAATTGGGTTTGGGCACCAGGCCCGCTCCCTGAAGAATGCCCACATAAGCTGCCAGGGGATTTTTTCCCATAAGAAGCATCACCACACTGCCGGCCACTATGGAAAGCACCACGGCAAAAACGGGGATGGAAAGCCACTGCCATTTTTCGTTGCCCAGGAAGGCGGTCAGTGGATTTTTTTTATTCATGCTCTTTCACCCCCATCATATAGGCGCCGATCTCCATGGCCGTCAGGGCAGATGCCGGCTGAATTTCCAGCATTTCACCATTATAGATGACGCCAATGGTATCTGCCAGGGCCATGATTTCGTCCAGCTCCAGAGAGATCAGCAGAATGGCCTTTCCCTTCTCCCGCTCCCTTAGAATTTGCTGCCAAGTGTTTTCGATGGCACCCACATCAAGCCCTCGGGTGGGCTGCACAAAAATGATGAGGGGGGTATCCTGTTCGATTTCCCGGGCAATGATCATTTTTTGCTGGTTACCGCCGCTGAGACTGCGGGTGATACTGGCTTCGCCTCTGTTGCTGCGAATGTCGTAGGTGTCAATCAGGCGTCGTGCGTAACTGACGAAGGCTTCTGGTCTTAACTTTCCGCCCGGCGTTGAGAAAGGCTCCTGAAAATACCGCTTCAGTGCCAGGTTATCGGTGATGGGATCTTCCAAAATCAGTCCGTAAGCCTGGCGGTCCTCCGGAATATAGGCGATGCCTTCCAGGTTGCGCTGACGCACCGGGTAATGGGTGATCTCCACCTGATTCAGCCGGATGGTTCCGTCTGTGACAGGCTTAAGGCCAGTGATGGCTTCGGCAATTTCTGCCTGTCCGTTTCCGGAGACACCGGCAATGGCAAAGATTTCTCCGCCCCGAATCTGGAAAGAGACCCCCTTCACCACCTCCACCTGGTCCTGGTTTTTCACCCGAAGGTTTTCCACTTCCAACACCACTTCTCCAAAGGCGGGAGCCGGCTTGTTAACCTCCAGCATCACTTCCCGGCCCACCATGAGATTGGCCATTTCCCGGGTTGATGTGGTGGCAACGTCTCTGATATCCACCAGGCGTCCCCGATTTAAAATCGCACAGCGGTCGGCCACTTCCTTGATTTCTTCCAGCTTGTGACTGACCAGAATGATGGTTTTACCGTTTTCACGGAGTTCGCGGATGATTTCCAGCAGGTATTCGATTTCCTGAGGGGTGAGAATGGCTGTGGGTTCGTCAAAAATCAGAATGTCCGCTTCCCGGTAAAGCATTTTAAGAATCTCCACCTTTTGACGGGTGGCCACATTCACCTGCTCAATCCGGGCCCGGGGATTCACATCCAGCTTATACCGGTGTGACAGAGCCTCAATTTCCTTTTCACTCTCTGTCAGGTTCACGAGAGGCAGAAATCCCAGCGTTTTCTTCACCGGCTCCATGCCCAGCACAATGTTTTGGGCAATGGTGTAGTTTTCCACCAGTTTGAAATGTTGGTGCACCATGCCTACTCCCATGCGGGCTGCCTGACGGGGAGAGTAATCTGTCACCCGCTGGCCTTTAATCCATATGTCACCCTCGTCGGGCTCATAGAGCCCAAAAATCATGCTCATCAACACGGATTTTCCGGCACCATTCTCACCCAGCAGGGCAAAAATCTCCCCTTTCCGGATCTCCAGTGAAATGTTGTCGTTGGCCACAATGCCGGGAAACCGCTTGGTCACGTTCCTGATGCTGATCATTGCATCTTTCATGGGACAGCTCCTTTGCCAAAGGTACAGCATACCTGAGATGAACAGAAAGCAGGAGAAAAACGGTTGTCATTTTTCTCCTGCCGGTGATGCGATGAATTGTCTGAGTGATTAGAGACCGGGGAAATTATCAGGGCTGTGGCCGTTGAAGTTGGCTGAAGGCACAATGGTGCCGGCCTGTACCAGCTCATAAACCTCTTCCAGTTTCTCCATGGTTTCTGCCGACAGCTGATGCCGGTCGTCACCCCATACAAATCCGGTGGAATCGGTGTTGGCCCGCAGTAATTCATTGGATCCCTGGAAAGATCCTTCCACAATGGCATTCAGCTGACGTTCTACGTTGATGGACATATTTTTAAGCACCGAGGTGAGAATCACATTGCCGCCGCTGTAAACGCCGTCGTCAAACTGATCCACATCACAACCAATCACATAGATGCCTTCTGCTTCCATGGCGGCGGTGAACACGCCCATACCGGAACCGCCGGCAGCCACAAAGAGAATGTCAACCCCTTCGTTGATGAGGGCATTGCCCACCACCTTGCCGGTGGCCGGATCAGCAAAGTTACCCACATAGTTGCCACCCACATTGGTGTTGGTCACGTCTGTGCCGGCATAGGAGGGCAGCTCCACCACCTGGGCACTGGTACCGAAATGCTTGTTGGCATACATAACGCCCGATTCAAATCCCCACTGATAGTTCACATTGGAAGGAAAGGCAATACCGTTGACCACGGACACTTTGCCTGTCTTGGTTTCAAGGGCTGCTGCCACACCTGCAAAGAAACCACTTTCTTCTTCTGCAAAGGTCATGGCATAGACATTGTCAAAAAGCTCCTGCCCATCCTGAGGTGTCGGGTTGGCATCCACCAGAATGAATTTCTTTTCAGGATTGTCTTTGGCAATACTGGAAATGTCGGCAAACTGGAAGCCGGGTGTGACGATGACATCATAATCTGCCACCACATCAGCCACTGCCTGTACAGCCGCCGCCACATCACCGGTGGTTTCCTGAACCGCATTCACCGTGGCATTGCCGTGGTTTTCCACAAAAGCCAGAATTCCGTTGTAGTTGTCTTGATTGAAGCTGCCGTCATCAACACCGGAAGGGCTGGTGACAATGGCAATGCGCAGTGCCTCTCCATCTGCCTCTGCCTGGCCGCCATTGCCTGCTGCCGGTTCTGAACCGCCGCCACAGGCTGTGACCAACATGGCCGCCAACAACAGTACTGTTACTAACATCCACTTGCTTCGTTTTGCTTTCATTAATAAACCCCCTTAATCATTTGTCTCTACGTTTTTTGATTGTCTGTTGTCAGACAAGTGACAACCTGATATCATCATACCATGAAAGGTGTTTTTTTTCATCCATCATGTGCAGGTTTTTCTGAATTATTTGTCCTTTACTGATAAAATGAAGCATGACACCCCTTCTGACCAAATACGGGAAAGCAGGTGAAAAACCTTGAAAGCAGCTATTTTAGGCACCGGAACCATCGCCCATACCCACGCGGCCGCTCTCCGGTCCAGCGGCATTGACATTCAGGCGGTGGTCAACCGTCATCTGAGTAAAGCCCAGGCTTTTGGCGAAACCTGGCAGGTGCCTGTGATCACTCAGGACCCCAGCGTACTATTGGCCGATGAGATTGACTGTGTTCACATTTGCACACCGCCAACCCTTCACGCTCCCATGATTCGGATGCTGCTGGAAAAGGGAAAGGCTCTTATTTGCGAAAAACCCCTGACCCTGACAACCGATGAAGCAAGAGATCTGGTGGCGCTGGCGGAAAGCAGGGACAGTATCTGTGCTGTCAATTTCAATGTGCGGTACCATGATGCCTGCCAAAAAGCCAGGGAAATTGTTCAGGCCCCTGATTTTGGAAACATGTTGCTGATTCACGGCACCTATCTCCAGGAGTTTCACGCCCTTCCCGCACCTCTGGACTGGCGTTACCAGCCGGAACTGGCCGGCAGCATGCGGGCAGTGACAGAGATTGGATCTCATTGGCTGGACCTGGCCCAACACCTCAGCGGACAGCGAATTCAGGCTGTCGCTGCTGTGTTTGGCTGTTTTCGCCCGGAGCGCCAGCTCAAAGAAGGCCTGATGACATCGCCTTCAACCACTTCTGCTTCTGAGGAAGCCCCTCAGGGTTTGCCCATTCCTTCTGAGGAGACTCCCCAGATCATCCGTGTTGATTCTGAGGACGCCGCCTGTGTGCACCTGCGTTTCGAGAACGGGGCCATTGGCTCCATGGTGCTTTCTGAAGTTTCCCAGGGGCGTATGAATCACCTGACCATGGAAATCACCGGTACACGCCGGAATCTCTGGTGGAATTCGGAAGCGCCGGGAAAACTTCATCAGGCGGAGAAGGGCAGCGGCATTCAAACAGAGGTGATGGCCTTTGGCGGCGGTTTCACCGACAGTTTTACCCGTCTTTTTCAGGAAGTTTATGCTGATCTTCGCGCCAGAAAACATACCGGGGTTTCAAGTCGTTCAAAAGGCCACCCTTATCCCACCTTTCGGGAGGCCTCACGAATCGTGGCCCTGTCCAACGCCATTGAAACCAGCGCCAGCGAGGCAGGAAAGTGGGTGACCGTTCATGAAACCTTCTGATGAAATCAATACCACCCCACAGCACCGTCTTGTTTCCGCCCCTGCGTTCACTGCCCAAGAGCTCATTCACCTGCTGAACCTGGAACCGCTGGAAGACGAAGGTGGCATGTACCGGAATACCTACACTTCGACAGAGACCCTGCCCCTCCATTGTCTCCCTCTCCGGTTTCGTTCAAAACCCTCTCAGGCCGAAGGCAGGTCCGGCGAGTCGTCAGAAAGCAGTCTTGCAGAAAAGACACCGACAGTTGAAAGTATGCCGGCAGTTGAAAGTACGCCGGCAGCAGAACGCCCCTTTGGCACCGCCATTTATTACCTCCTCACCGCCGACAGCTTTTCCCATTTTCACCAGCTGAAAGCCGATGAGGTCTACCATTTTTATCTGGGTGACCCCGTGGAACTATGCCAGCTTCACGAAGACGGTTCAAGCTCTGTGACCCTTCTGGGAAATCAGCTTTTGGAAGGGATGACTTTGCAGCAGGTGGTACCCGCCGGCATCTGGCAGGGGCTTCGCCTGAAGCCCGGCGGCACCTGGGCTCTGCTGGGCACCACCATGGCACCGGGGTATCATCCCGATGACTACACCATTGGCAGCCGGGAAACACTGATGGAACGCTGGCCAAAGGATGCTGAACTGATTCTTTCCCTGACTGGAAAGCTGGTTTACACCTAAAGAATTGCAACAAAACAGCCAGTCGACCCGCTCAAAAGAACGGGTTAACTGGCTGTTTTTTGATGTTATAAAATCCGGGCTGCTCCATACTGCCGGGGACCCCAGTAAGAGGGGTCGTCCACCTGGTCGAAAGAAACCGTTCTTCCTGAAGAAGGCGCGTGAATGAATTCATTGTTGCCTACGTAAATTCCCACATGGGAGGGTCCTGACTGATATCCCTGAAAAAATACCAGGTCTCCCGGTTCCAGTTCATCCATGGAAATCCGTTCCGTCGCCCGATACATGGCCGCACTGCTGCGGGGCAGTGAAATGCCGTGCTGTTCCAGTACGTAAGTGACAAAACCAGAACAGTCGAAACCTGCAGGTGTGCTGCCGCCCCTCCGGTAAGGAATTCCCTGCAGCTCCAGCGCTGTTTCCAGGATGCTTTCCCGGAGCTTTTCCGCTTCTGCCTCCTGGGTTTCCATGTAACGTGCCGCCGCTGCTTTCATTTCTTCCACCCGGCTCATGGCCCCATCTCCCAGTGATTTGGTCAGCATCACCGATGCCTCCGCCCGGGTGACTTCATTGGCCGGTCTGAACTCACCACCAGGGTAACCGGAAAGCCACCCCTGGGCAACTGCCTGATGCACGTAAGGCCGATTCGCCTCTTTCACATCTTCCATATCCGAAAAAACGGTCAAAGGATCCGCCGGCTGCTCCAGTCCCTCTTCTCCCGCGGTTCCTACCAGAATCCGGGCAGCTTCTTCCCTGGTAATGGAAGCATTCATTTTCATCACAGCAGCTTCTCCCGGACCAATGGCTCCCAGCGCTTCTGCTTTTCGCATATAATTCATTGCCCAGTGTTCGCCCGATGCCGGCATAATGTCATCATGGCGCGCCTTAACGGCCAGCACAATAAATTCGGCTTTACTAATGATCTCATTGGGCTTAAAGGTACTGTCACTGTACCCTCTGACCACATCCATACTGGATAGGGTCATCACATAACCGGCATGCCAATCTGTCGGCTTGATATCTGAAAACGTCATTTCCGGCATCGCCCATACCTGCAGGCCTCCGCTTGTCAAGACACTCAGTGTCACTCCCAAAATAACTCCCGCCATTTTCTTCCCCACATTTCCACTCCCGTTTCCTCATTGATTTCCAATCCGCCAACAACCGAACTGCTGCAAAAAAACAAAAAAACATTCATCGGTAACTGGCTGCCCTAAACAGGCCCTGTAGCTTTGCGTCCTGCAGTTTCCCGCAGTTTGCCTTTTCCTGAATATTTTGAGGTCGTCTCTTTATAGGAGGTGGTTGAAGTTCATGGTTTCAACCCTCTTGCAGTATATCACAGGTGGTTTTTTATGTAAACCGACGATTGTCTTTCTTTTTTTGCCCAATAGTCCTACAAAACAGCTGTCTCCAGGTCATTTGTCCCCTTTTCAAGGGGTTTTATGGTGGTTTTTTAGTGGTTTTTTAGTAGCGAACCCTTCGTTATCCTGTCTATTTTGACATTTTTTATTTGAGAATCATTCTCCTGGGTATCAATACAATGTATTATGTATCCTGAAAGAAACCGCCTGCGGCGGGCTTTCAACAGACCTGCATTAAGCAGTCCCGAAGCGTCATTACCGGCTTTGAAAGCCCTTAATGGCTTTACCCAGATTTTGATGGAGGTGATCGCTTTGTATGTATTTCATTCGCGCCGTTTATCCCTTTTAGGTGTGCTTTTGTTGATGACCTTACTGTTCTGGCGTTTTCAGCGTCAACAAGACCCTGCTGCCGAAATAGCAGGGGTTGAGAGTGGTGTCCTGCCGCCACCGCCTGTCGTTTATTTCAGCACAGATCAGTGGCAGGGATTTGAAAAGCCCTCAGATGACCAGCTGAAAGCGTCGCTGACTCCTCTGCAATATGAAGTAACCCAGCATAAAGGAACTGAACGGCCCTTTCAAAATGAATTTTGGAACCATAAAGAAGCGGGCATCTATGTGGATGTGGTTTCCGGCGAGCCGCTTTTCAGCTCACTTGATAAATATGACTCAGGATCGGGGTGGCCCAGCTTTACCCGTCCTTTAGTGCCAGAGTTGATTGTTGAGGAACATGACAGCAGCTTCGGCATGAAGCGCATCGAAATTCGGAGCCTGCACGGCGGATCCCATTTGGGTCATGTTTTTCCCGACGGACCTCCACCCACCGGGCTTCGTTATTGTACCAACTCTGCCGCCTTTCGGTTTATACCGGTGGATGAGCTTGAAAACGAAGGTTACGGCGAATTTCTTGCCGCCTTCTCCTCAAAAGAATGATGAAAAGCAGCCGGTCTTTGATTAACCGGCTGCTTTTACTTTGGACAAGGGAAATCATCCCTTGTCCTTCACTATTCTATCCGTTTTACAGCTTGAACTGAAGAATTGCCTGATTCATTTCATCTGCCAGCTCTGACAGGGCATGGCTCGCCTGTAACAATATGTCACTTCGCCGCCATGCCTCTTATTGACACCGAACTCACGTTCCGTGTATGATGAAGGTGGAGGCGAAACTAATGTTCTATGTCTTTCATGTAGATGTGAACAGTGCTTATTTGTCCTGGGAGGCGGTATACCGTCTGCAACAGGGCGATTCTATCGATCTGCGCACCATTCCCGCAGTGGTGGGGGGCAGCGAAGCTGACCGCCATGGGATTGTGCTGGCCAAATCCATTCCCGCCAAGAAATTTGGGATTCATACGGGAGAAACCCTCTACGGTGCCCGACAAAAGTGTCCGGGCCTGGTGGTGGTGCCTCCCCGTTATGGATTGTACATGCAGTGCAGTGAGGCCATGGTGGCCATCATGAACCAGTATGCACCCCTGATTCAACGGTATTCCATTGACGAGGCCTTTTTGCATTACCAGCTTCCCCCGAGTATGATACAGGGACAAGGAGCAGAAGCCGCCGCTGTGGCGGCAGCCTTGCGGCTGAAAGCCCAAATTCGACAGGAACTGGGCTTTACGGTGAATGTGGGCATCGGCCCCAATAAGCTGTTGGCAAAAATGGCTTCGGAGTTTCAGAAACCAGACCAGGTGCACACTCTTTTTCGCCATGAGGTGCCTGAGAAAATGTGGCCCCTGCCGGTGCAGGAGTTATTTTTCGTGGGCCGGGCCACCGCCCGAAAGCTGCGCGGGTACAATATTTTCACCATTGGCCAGCTGGCGGCGGCTGACCCCCAGTTAATTCACTGCTGGTTAAAAAAACCGGGGCTGCTTATCTGGCAGTATGCCAATGGGCTGGATGATTCTCGGGTGACGGATGAACCCATGCCCATCAAGAGTATCGGCAACTCCAGCACCCTGCCTTTTGATGTGACCGACCGGGCCACGGCCCATCAGATTCTGCTGGCCCTCTGTGAGACTACAGCCATGCGCCTTCGAAAAATCCGGCGCTGTGCCCAGGTGGTATCTGTGACCCTTCGGTCCAGCGAACTCATCACCTACCGTCACCAGTGTCGTCTGGCATCCCCCACCGATGTCACTTCCCTCATCTGGCAAGAAAGCTGCCGTCTTTTTGATAATGTTTGGAAGAAAGAACCCCTGCGGCACATGGGGGTGCATCTTTCTGATCTTTGCAGCAATGAGTATTACCAGTTGTCACTCTTTCATCAACATCTGGAAAAACACCATCAACTGGACAGGACCATTGATGCCCTCCGATTACGATTTGGCACCCGGGCGGTTTTTCGGGGTTGTTTCTCCCACTCTTCCATTCAGCCCCTCATGGGCGGAGTACTGCAGGACCAGGAGGTGGATTACCCCATGATGGCCAGTTATCTGTAATGACCGGTTGACTTCAGTGATGTGCTGACTGTTGCGACAACTGTTGTGGCAAATTTTCCAACCAAACGCTTTGCACAACAAAAAAGAAAAATGGCTGGCATTTTCCTTAAGATTTCTCATTTTCTCGCTGGGAGGCGAATGTTGATGAAGGTATGGATGCATCCCATTGAAGTCATTGCTTTTTTTGATTCTCAGGGTCTTCCCCGGCCGCTGCGGTACCGCTGGAATGGGAAAGATCAACCCCATCAGGAGCCTGTGGTGATTAAAGTGGATCGGATTCTTCAGCACCACGAAGAAAAACTGGCAGGGAACCGGATGCTGGTTTACCGCTGCCAGAGTGTGATTCACGACCTTGAGAAGGTGTATGAACTGAAATATGAGCTGAGTACCTGTAAGTGGTTTTTGTATAAGATGTAAGTTGTTTTCTTTTGATCACCAAACAATTCATCAAACAATATTCCAGAAAATGAACAGCCAGGACAAAGCCCCCGATGCCAGGGCAAAAAGCGTGAAATGGATTCTTCCGACCGTTTTCCAATAGCCTTTTTTCCATGAACCCACTGCCTGGAATAGAACCACTGCTGCCAGTGCCACAATCACATAGGGAATAGTGGCATCCATCATCACACTCAACTGAGATGGCAGCGTGTAGGCTTCTTGCGGCAACTGATAGACCGGATCGATGTCGCCGGCTGCCATAACCCCCAGTAAAAAAACGAACACCAACAATCCAAGTGCCACTGCTGCTCTTTTAGCCCACCGCGAACCTGATGCTGCCACCGGTTTCAGCCCTTTACTCTTTCGAAATTTTCCTGTCAGTGACTGACCTCCCCAGAATGCCAGGCTGCCTATGATTACCAACAGGGAACTCATGAGTATTGCCAGGGTGGGTCCGATACTCTCATACCAGGCGGCCCGGGAATAACTCATGGGCCCACTGGTGATGAGCATGGTTTTCCCCAGGGAATCGGTACCAAAAACAATGGTGTGAAAATCGCCGCCATGTTTCTGAGCATGACGCTCCTGAAAGTTCCGGTAAACGCCGGGTTCCATCTCAACAAACCGGTGGGTTTCCCCCATATTCGTTACCAGAAGATGTCCCGTTTCGTCTGTCGTCACCTGAATTCGGCCAAAAATAAGGCTTAAGACCGCATCTGTATCGGTGAAAGAACGCCTGTTTTGATAGTATTCACCTCTATAGCCCGCTGCACGGTCGGCCATTCCCTCCGGTGTTTTTAAATCAATCTGTGACTCCCATGGAAAATAGCGGTCCATCAATTGGAGAAAGATCGTGTTATTGACCAGTGCGCTCCCCCCACTGTGGGAAATGAAAAATCCGATATTCTCTTCCGGAATCAGGTATAAGCCTGTATCATAAAGCATGGTGCCGCCCGGATGATGGAATACCTCTCTCCCGTTAATGGTGGCTTTAATGAAACCGTGAGCCATACCGTCAAGCTGTGGGTGAGGAGTGGTCGTTTCTCCGAAGATCTGATCAATTGTCTCTTCCTGAAGAATTTGACCTTCCACTCCCTGCCCACCCTGAAGATAGGCCAACATAAAACGGGCCATATCGTAGGCGGAACTGCTCATGCCCCCCGCCGGCCCCGACACGAATTCGAAGTCGGCTGCCACATATTCTCCATTCACATACCGGTAAGGCTTAGCTGTCTGTTGGGTCATTGCCTCCGGCACAGGTTGCCGGAAAGTGCTGTTGCCCATCCCCAGTGGTTTAAAGATGTGTTTTTCCACATACTCTTCAAAAGGCATGCCTGACACCATCTGAACAACGTAACCCGCCAGAGAAACGCCATAATTGGAATAAGCAGTGACTTCGCCAGGCAGAAACACCCGGGCCGGACGATTCTCCCGAACCTGTTGGGAAAGAGGTTTCAGGCTGTCTTCTGATATGGAAAAAACAGCAGTCATATAGTCTTCAAAGCCTGGAGTATGCGCCATGAAATGGCGCAGGGTGATCGGGCCCGCTTTTTCTTGATGCCACCTTCTTTCCAACCGGTTGGGAATTTCAAAATCAAGGTACTCATTTATATCGGTGTCAAGATCCAGCTTACCCTGTTCCACCAGCTGCATCACCGCCGTCCAGGCAAACAACTTGGAAGTGGAGCCAATGCGAAAGAGACTCTTTTCAGGATCAACAGCCGTATTCGTTTCCAAATCAGTGAACCCATACCCTTTGGCCGTCAAAGCGCTGCCGTTGTGCACCACGGCCACTGAAAGATTCGGTATGTGATGAGCTTCCATTTCCCTCTGAATCACATCATCCAAAAAGACTGTGAACTCTTGTGTTTCCAGGGTAATTGGTGAAGCAACGACAGTGATCGGATTCCCCAACAATGTCAGGATCATCCCTATGATGACGAATCCCTTCACGCTGTTTTTCAATCGACTCATAATGGCACTCCTTTGCTTATTTCTTTTTCAATAAAAGATCACTTTCCTATTTTTCCGCCAGTTTGCTTACATCTTCAGTCCTCTTAACCGTTTTCCGCCACTCCATTTCATGATTCATTCTTCACTTTCATTAATTCTTCTCCCACTTCCATGAGAATTTCTTCCAGTTCTCCTTCAGCCACCCATGAGGGAACATGGCCGCTGACCACCATGGTGGTCAGTCCCATCTGAAAGACGCGCATTTTCAGCAAGAGCCGCTTGCGTTCTTCCAAAGACCATTCCTTCAGGTGTTCATCTTCCCCCATAGCTTCAATCATCGCCTGCTCCACTGTATCGTAAGAGGCCATGTAGGGATTGGGCTCAATGGTCATTTCTCTATAAAGTGCCGGGTACATTCGGGCGAATGCCAGGCTGGCTCTCCCGATGTTTTCGAAGACGTTGCTTCCCTGCTGTTCTTCCAGCAATTCATCCGTCATGGCGAAGACTCGGTGAACCACTGTTTCCACCAGTTCCTCTATGGTCGAAAAATTGACGTAAATGGGAGCCACTGAAGCTTTCAGCTTTGTTGCCACACTTCGGGCAGTAATTCCAGAGAGTCCCTTTTCTTTCGCAATCTCCAGTGCTGCCTCTACCACGGTTTCTTTATCAAATTTGGTTTTGGGGGGCATTCTCATCCGCCTTTCTTTGATGAATGATGTTCAATAAATAACTTCTTTATCCATGATTGCAAGCATTGGCTGTCATGTTTTTGGATGGTCCACGCTGCACTGTAGATTAAATTACTTATGTTACATTACTATAGTTATATATTAACCAAAAAAGAAAACCCTGTCAAGGGATCTTTCACATCCATTTTGACACGGGTTTGCTGCGTTACATACAGCCTTTATATACGGCCTGTTCGGTCTTCTATTCATGACGTCGTTTCAACACCAGGGTGGTGCACACGGCATGATGTGCATTCACATCACCTTCAGTTTCCTGTTGTTTGATATAATCCAGAAACAACGACTGCTTTTCCGGGTACTGTGCTGCCAGTTCAAGACATCGCTTTTTAAGCGGCTCAAAAAGAGGAACTTCAGATTCTGCCACCTCTTCTTCTGTCAAAGAAAAATTTTCAACAATCTGGAACCCAGCGTTTTCAATCTGTCGTTTCATTTCCAGGTAAGGAAGGATCAATGGGTGGCGAAACTCACTGTCTTCAGCAATGTAGGCATCGTCGATGATGATCAGGCCGTTCTCTTTCAAATGAAGCTGCAAAAGGCTCAATGTGCTTTCATAATTACCCAGCACCGGCCCGATGGCTCCCAGCAAAATAACATCAGCAGCCGGCATGTCTTTGACCGCTTTTCTGATATCTCCCACCTCAAAGCGGCACAGCTTTTCCACCCCAAATTCAACCGCTTTCTCCACGGCATACTGAATAAAGGCGGGCACTGCGTCAATACCATGACAGGACGAACCGTGCCGATGGGCCACTTTTACCGAAACAGCTCCTTTGCCGCATCCCAAATCCAGCATGGTGACCTGTTCCGGCAATTGGAAATGCCTGCCGATGATCGAGATCACTGTTTTGGGATCTGTTCCAATCTCCCACAGATCCTGAAGAATATAGGGTAAATAGGGAAATATTTCCAGATTATTACCCCCATCCAATGCCGTCACAACACTTTCTTCCACCGTTTTCATTTGCATCACCTTCCTCTTTTGGTCTTCTTCCCAGGTTTTGGTGACTCTTGCCACACAAAGCATCTCTTTCTCTTCCCGCTTCACAGCATGATGTGCATCTGCCTGCCTGTCAAATTGGCTTCTGACTAATAAATGCCGTAATCTATGGAAACCATCTATTTCACAACATCATAGGGCCAATCAAGGATCCCTCCCAGATCGTAAATCCGGGTATATCCCAGTTCCAGCATTATTTCTGCTGCTTCAAGACTTCGACGGCCGCTCCTGCAATAGATGAAAATGGGCGCATCTTTGTCTGATAACTGCAGAAGAGCTTCTTCCTCCAAAACTTGTAACGGGATTAAAATACTGCCTGGAATGTGTCCTTCTTCAAACTCTGACTCCGTCCGTACATCCAGCAGCGTAATCTGTTCTTCATTTTCCAGTCGCTGAAAAGCTTCTTCTGGAGATATGCTTTGATAGACAGCTGATTCTTTAACTTCTGAGGCGCTGCTGCAACCAGTCAGTGTTATTATCACGCTCATCATCACCCATATCATCGTCGTTGCCTTCATATCATCACCTTCTCTCTTGACAAATTCTTATAGATGCTTTTACCCAGATGACTACGATGAACTCACTTGATTTTCACATGTTTTTGAATCCATGCTTCATCAATGAACCAATTTCATCTGCTTTCCCGTCATCCTCTTCCATCTGCTTTGCAATCATTTATAACCCAGTAATGCAATCATTTATAACCCAGTAATGCAATCATTCGTCATTGGAATTGCTGAAATCTTCTCCCGTATTAACAATGTTAATTTGGGAAATTACTTTGCGTTAATAAGTACACCTGTCACCATCTGGAATCTATCTATTATTATCATCTGTTGTTTCATTTTTTCAAAAACGGAAAAAACCGACCCCCTGCAACTGTTTGCAAAAAGCCGATTCTTTGGTGCCCAGAGCCGGAATCGAACCAGCGACACGAGGATTTTCAGTAATAGATTTCATGATTCTTGCGAACTTTATCAACTCTTCCTTGGTGTTACTTAGTACTTCAAAGTCAGATACTGCAATTAGTTCAGGGATTTTGATCTCCCATTAAGTGTTGTTAAGTGTTGAGTTATCATATGTAGTTTGAGACAAAAATAAGATATTTTGTCTCGGTTTCTTGAAAACCCAAAAAGATCAGATTTGCCAAGTCGCGATACTCACTACCGGTTTTTAAAAGATCTCACCTATGCATGGCGCAAGTTTCTGCAAACCCTTTTTTTACATGTTATTACAGTGTTCATAACGTTTACCTCAAAAATAAGCGCCAAAGTGTTCGTTGATTTAAAACAAACGGTCCCAATCCTCTTCTCTTTCACTTCTTCATCTTTCGTTCATTTTAGCATTGTTCCAATGTGTCTTGTTACACCTTCAAACTATTCCATTCTATTTTTCATTTCAGCCATGAACCGAATGATGGCTGCTTCCTGTTTCTACGAGGAAAAACTTTTCATTTCTTTTGTGCTTTCCGTAGCTTATGCAATCGCTTCCACCACGGTAGCATCGCTTTCTTCAGAAACCGATTCCACCTTTGCTGGCTCACCGCGAACACAGCCTGACAAGAACACCATAACGGCCAACCAGCAAATCAACCACTGCTTTCTCATGAGTTACTGCACCTCCCGCCATTGACTGTGAATTTCTGTGGGATGGGGCCGCCTGATAACCCGGCCCTCCGTCGTAAGAATATCTTCTATATAAAAAGTTGCGTCCGCTTCGTACCATTTCCCATTTTCCTGTTTTTGAGCTATCCCCCGGAGACCGGTCGATCCAACTGGGTCCCTGAAAACTGTTTCGGCGCTGACAAGGGGTATATACTCGTAAAGATGCCGGAACTCGCCATTAACCCGGTTTGTCCAGCCAATGCGGTTGTGTTCATCCACTTCATAGAAATCCAAAAACAGAGCACCTTTCCCCCAAGGAAAAGGATACGCCTGTAGCCGCTGAATATCGGCATCAGACAAAGAAGTTGTCTTCTTTCCAACTTCAGGTACGACTGCCGGGGGCGGTGTTCCACCTAAGTCCACCATCTTAGCAATCATCACACTGGCCTCTGCTCTTGTAGCGTTCCGAGAAGCACCAAAGGATCCGTCTGGATACCCGCTGATAATTCCCAGATCACTGGCTCTTTTCACATAACCCCGCACGCTGGCTGGGATGGACCCATTATCAGAAAAAGAAGTGTTTCCGCTTGTTGGCGACTGTCCCATGCTGCACACAATAATTCGGGCCATTTCGCCACGGTTGATACTGCGGTTATAGTCGCCAAATTCACCCTGTCGGATGATGCTCCGCGAAATGGATTCGTTAATGGAACCCATGTACCAGGGCTGACCGGAAGGCGCACTGCCATAAGATACATCCATGGCTTTTAATGCCAAAACATTGAACTCCGCCACAGTAATGGCGTTGTCAGGACCAAAAGACCCGTCTGGATAGCCGCTGATTGTGCCAGCTGTGGACAGGTTTATTATATGTGCTGATGCCCAATGGTTTTGAACATCGTTGTATTGTGAATTAGCACTGACAAAGCTACAGGATATGAGGATAATAAGAAGTGCCGCCAGTATGTATTTCTTGTTTGCTTTCATCGTCATTTTAACGCCTCCATAGTGTTTTTTCGGTTAACCTTTTACAGTACTAATAAACTCATTTTTGAGTTTCCAACGCCGCCTGACGTTTGGATAGACGGTCTCTTCGGCCATTGGATTTATAACTCTAATGAAGTTTATGGGGCAACTATCGGTAAGTGCTGTCGATATTACAAGGTAAGCTCAATAGACTTTATGACACAAAAACGCCCTGTTGAACGCTTTTTGTCGCTAAGATTAGTGGGTTGAAACTCGCAGCGAGCGGTGGGTGCGGCTAAAGGAAGCCAAGGTTTGGTCAAAGTAGCGAAACACCGTGTCGCCTTCGATGTATTTGCCATGCTCGTATTTGTTGCTGGTGTTCCAGGTGGTGTCTATGTAACGCCATCTGCCATCTACAAATACCACGTTCCAAGAGTGGCTGCTAACGGCTTGTGATGGATCTGTAACTGGCTTGTCCCAAAAGGTGTCTTTGTCTCTGTTGTAAACCGTTGCCCCGGAGACGACCCGGGAGGGTATGCCTGCCATCCTGAACAGAACATTGCTCAATTCGGCGTAACCCTGGCAGACTGAACGTCGGGCATAAAGGGTCATGAAGGCGTAGGAGCCGCTGACGTTACTTGTTGAAGGGTTTGGGTTTGATCGTCCGTAGAGGCAGTCATAATCGTAATGGACGGTGTTGGAAACCCAGGTGCTTATGGCCATCATCTTTTCATAATCTGTCATGCCGGGCTTTATGATTGCTTTTAGCACTTCCTGGAAAGCGTCTTGTTCGTGCTGGTCGTACCAAGAGTAATTTGTGTCCTTAGGTGATATTGGATCCAGGTTTTGCAAAAACTCAATGGCTTCCTGGTAGTAGGGGCTTAGGACAAACCGGTAGCCGTCTTTGCTGGTTTTCTCAAACCGGATGCCGTTGTAAAGGCTCCAATAGGTTGAATATCGCTGTTCACAGTGGTAAATATAGATTTCATATGTGCCGTTGCTTAACGAAAGATTTGTTTCGTATGTATAGCTTCCGTCACTGTTCATGGTAAAGATTTCATCTTTTACCTTGCTCTCGCTTCCGGGTCGGCGGATCTGGAACCACAGGTAGGTTCTTTCGGTATGGATGGTTTTTCCTTCAATCTTCAACCTTGTATCATCAAGGGTGATGTCCAGGTAGTTGTTTTCATCGTTGGAATGGCGAAAATGGGTGGTAGGGTCGTCGGCTTCCAGGATGACCGTTTCCTGAACGATGCTCACTGGTTCTTGGGACAGGATGGGTTCTGCAAGGACGCCAGTGGTGATGGCTGATGCTGTATTGCTATGAGTGCCGACGGCAGATGCCGTCAGCAGTAACGTTAATAGAAGTAGTGTTATTCTTTTCATGGCCGGACTTCCCTCCATTCGGATAGTTGACGATCATCAAGGCAGTTTTCCGTGACTTCTTCCCAGTTCGGTGGGTATCTACTGGCCCTCAGGCCAATTTCTCCGTCAGCTTGATAGATTTTTCCGTTTTCAATTTTTGTCCAGACACCACGAAATGCATGTCCTGTGTGCGTTTCATATACTATATCAGGAGATAATATCATATCATAAGGTATCATATCAGGAGCTTTGTTTCTATGTCTCGCAATCCACTCAGCAGCATTTGGCACAGTGCTGTAATCCATCGTCAGCCCTTCCAACGGCAGATACGCTCTAATCCTGTCGATGTCTTCCTGTGTGATCTCCCGGATCATGGGTGGCAGGCTGCTGGTTTCTTCATGTTCATAAGTGAAGGTAATTCCTTCTTCCTGGACTGACTTTGGTCCTTCAGTTACTTGGGGTTCGCTTCCGTCGGTGGTGATGACCACTGTTCTGTTGGGGCCGTCCCATGCCACGTTAGCGCCCAAACCTTCGGAGACGAATCGCAGGGGTACGAAGGTTCTTCTTTGGGTGATCATTGCCGGGGTGTCTAGCTTGACAAGGTGTTGGTTTACCATGGCATCTCTGTCGCCGATGACCAACGATACCATCTGGCCGTTGCCGGTGATGACCACGTTTTTAGTTTCTTCAAACCAGTCCACCTCCGCTCCCAGTCCGCGGGCAACAAAGCTGACGGGAATTAGTGTCCGGCCTTCGGAGCTGATGTAGGCCCCCGGCTCTCCGGCAGGGATTTGTAGTCGGGCGCCGTCAATGGTGATGTGGACGGGTGACGATGCGTTGGCGGTTAAGGTGGCAGTCAGTAGGGCCAGTAGCAGCACTGTTAGAATCATTTTTTTAAACATTTTCATTATCCTTTCGTCTTTAGCTTGTTGTTTCGATCTTTTACATTTTCACAAGAGGAATGTCATAAAGATTTTTAAAACACAAAGCCTGTCCTCCGGTTGAGAACAGGCTAAATAACAGGGAAAATCCCTACTATAGTGCGGCAACCGGCTGCCATCGCATAATTGCTTTAGGCCCGTGGCTTTGCGTCTCCAACTTTCGCTGAATTTGCTTTTCTCAATATTAAGTTGATTGCTTAGTCATTTTATCATGTATATAACAATAAAAAAAGCCCTGTCTTCCTGGTGCTTTTAGCCTGTGACGCCGATTTAGCCTTCACTTCAATCCCTATTCTTGGAATGGCAACCCTTTTTTTGAACAAAAAAATTTGGTCGCTATGGAATAACTGCACTTGGTTCAAGTTTTCTTTGACGGTACTCAGGGCCTGATGCACTAATTCGGCGGTCATACGAGAGCCGACACTGTAGCCCACGATCTCCCGGTTGAACAGGTTTGCTAATAAGCAGATGCAATGCCATTTACTTCCTACCCGGACATAGGTCAGGTCGCTGACAATGACAGAGTAGGGGCTGTGTTCATCAAACTGTCGATTTAATCTGTTGGGAACGCTGGATTCTTTGGCTTTACGGCTATGGACCTTATACTGGGCAACGGTGTCGTTTGACACCAGACCGTTTGCCTTCATGATCCGTCGAATACGCTTTGGTGATAAGCGATGTCCTTTTCTTAATAGGGCTGCCTTGATTCGTCGGGCACCGTAGTTGTTGCGGCTTTCTCGAAAGACTCGAATCACCAGTTCGGTGAAAGGTTCTTATGATACTGAGTATTTGTGAGCGTTCTCACGGATCACAGCTACTTTCGCCCCATGATAAAAGAGAAAAGACGTGAAATGGCTGATATGTGGAACCAAATAATTTAGCAAGACTTTTTTTAAGACTTTTTGTAAACTTCATGCAAAAACGGAAAAAACCGACCCTCTGCAACTGTTTGCAAAAAGCCGATTCTTTGGTGCCCAGAGCCGGAATCGAACCAGCGACACGAGGATTTTCAGTCCTCTGCTCTACCGACTGAGCTATCTGGGCATGCTATGTATGTTGGCTGTGACGGATAAGCCTAAAATTTACTGGCGGAAAGGGTGGGATTTGAACCCACGGCTCCCGATAAGAGAGCGCTGGTTTTCGAGACCAGTTCCTTAAGCCGCTCGGACACCTTTCCAGATAAAAAGTGGTGCGGGTGAAGGGATTCGAACCCCCACGGTTTCCCGCTAGACCCTGAACCTAGTGCGTCTGCCAGTTCCGCCACACCCGCATTATTTATCTGATGGTGGAGGGAGGAGGATTCGAACCTCCGAAGTCGTTGACAACAGATTTACAGTCTGCCCCCTTTGGCCACTCGGGAATCCCTCCATGTTAGGATGAAAAAATGGAGCTGGTGATGGGACTCGAACCCGCAACCTGCTGATTACAAATCAGCTGCTCTGCCAATTGAGCTACACCAGCATGAAATTGTGATATCTACGCTGTAATAAACCTTTGTACCAGTTCCCCCTAATTAACTAAGTGATTCACACCGAATCAAGATTCGGGTTCTCTACTTATGCCAATTGAGCTACACCAGCATGAAATTGTGATATCTACGCTGTAATAAACCTTTGTACCAGTTCCCCTAATTAACTAAGTGATTCACGCCGAATCAAGATTCGGGTTCTCTACTTATGCCAATTGAGCTACACCAGCATGAAATTGTGATGCAAGTGATTCACACCAATATTAAAAAAGATGGCGACCCGGAAGGGGCTCGAACCCTCGACCTCCAGCGTGACAGGCTGGCATTCTAACCAACTGAACTACCGGGCCGGATATTGGTGGGAGCAACAGGGCTCGAACCTGTGACCCCCTGCTTGTAAGGCAGGTGCTCTCCCAGCTGAGCTATGCTCCCACATTGGTGACCCCTAGGGGAATCGAACCCCTGTTACCGCCGTGAAAGGGCGGTGTCTTAACCGCTTGACCAAGGGGCCATGAAATTGGCTCCAGAGAGAGGACTCGAACCTCCAACCTACCGGTTAACAGCCGGGTGCTCCACCATTGAGCTACTCTGGAATGTTAGGGTATTTAGAA
>NZ_FXUF01000019.1 GCF_900182905.1 Anoxynatronum buryatiense
TGTGTTAGGCACGCCGCCAGCGTTCATCCTGAGCCAGGATCAAACTCTTATTAGAATTTTTTTCCCAAACCCAGTCTCTTTTCAGATTCTGGCTTCTTTTGGTTCTCTTCGCTTCTTCCTGCTGTTCAGTTTTCAAAGAACGTTAAAGCCGCTTATCGCTTTGGGCTTCGTCCGCCAAAGCGTTTTTAGCGGCTCATTTAATATACCATTTTTACCTGGGGGTGTCAACTGATTCTATCGATTTTTTTGCCTGGTATTTGACTTTGTATTCATGCCGCATATGGTTAATACCCATATAATTTAACATTAAAAGGAAGGTATTGATTTATTTTTCATTTTGGATTTCTTTTTCTTCATTTCTCCAAGTCGTTTAGCGCTTCACGACATCTGCTTTCGACAACCAGCAGTCCTCTTTACATATGATGACGGATACGATAAGATAAGGACAGAGGCAGAGTAGACATTATGCGTTAAGTGTTGGGAGATGGGAAGTTGCTCTCAAACGAAGAATGACATGATTCGCGGTATAATGTTGCATCCGCTGCCACATTTGAGAAGCAGTGTCGTTTTTGTACTTCTTTCTCTGATGTGGGGTCATCGCCTCACTACAGTGAAAGGAGGTGTGCACATGGTTCAATCAAACGGTTTTCGCATTTCGACAAAGGCACTGGTGCTGGCTTCGTTTTTTGTGGGGATTAACATTATCCTCTCCCGGGTCGGCGCAATCATGCTCTTTAACAACAGCGTCCGGCTTAGTTTTGGCAACATTCCACTGATTCTGTCAGGGTTATTGCTGGGGCCTGCCGCCGGTTTGATGACCGGTATCGTCAGTGATTTGCTGGGTTTTCTCATTAACTCCCACGGCGGCGCCTATCATCCGGGATTCACTCTCAGTGCCGGCTTAACCGGTTTAATTCCAGGGCTGGTCATGCTTTGGAGTCTTAAAGTTGGAAAAAGCCGGTTTTCTCTGCTGAATGTGGTGGTTGCCAACCTGTTGGTGTATCTGCTGATTTCCGGCTTACTCAACACCATCTGGTTGACTCACCTGTTGGGAACGGGTTTCAGCATCTTATTCCCGGCACGATTAGCCAGTCATGGCATTGTCACAATCATCAATACCGTGCTGACGTATGCATTGATTAAAAGCTTTCAGCGTTCCAACCTGGTGCCCGCAAGTGTCTTGTCTTTAAAGACTTGATAATCATGCAGCTGTTTCAGTCATTTTGTCGCCAGGTATTCAACATGATGCGTAAGCACGTCTCACACGCAAGTACCATCACCAGCCTCACAAATACTCTCAAAACAGGCAACCGCTTGCCCCTAATCATCGGGGAAGCGGTTGCTTTTTATTGTCTTCCGTTAACGCCACTTTTCGAATGACGCTGTGCTTCTTCGATCACTTGGTAAATGAAATGCTGCAAGGCTGAATCTGACAGTTGCTCTTCTGTCGCCCGCCATTGCCAGTTGGTTCCACCAATGGTTCCGGGATAATTCATTCTGGCAGCCGTTCCCAGGCAAAGGTAGTCCTGCAGTGGAATGACAACCGTTTTTGCATTTGTATGCATCAGCAGCCGAATCAGTTGTTGACAGTTTTCTTCAGATGTTTTTTCCGGATTAATGCGATGATAGCGTTTCAATATTTCCCGAATCCCCACATCCGAAAATGCTTTTTCTTTCAGCCAGCCGACCAGGGTGTCATTATCGTGGGTGCCTGTGTAGGCCACCGTGTGTTTTTCGTAGTATGCCGGCCTTTCTTTCTTTTTTGTCTTTTTACCGAAAGAAAACTGCAGAATTTTCATGCCAGGAAATCCAAAGGTTTTTTTCAGCGCCTCCACTTCCGGAGTAATGACTCCCAGATCTTCAGCAATCAGCGGCAGTTCCCCCAGGTGCTTTTCCAGCGAGCGAAAGAGTGCCATCCCCGGCGCCTTCACCCAACGGCCTCTTACTGCCGTGGGTTCAGTTGCATGAATTTCCCAGTAAGCTTCAAATCCCCGGAAATGATCGATGCGAATCATATCCACAGATTCCATCAAATGTTGCAAGCGCTTTCGCCACCAGCTAAAATCGTCTTTCATCATTTTATCCCACCGATAGTGGGGGTTGCCCCACCGCTGTCCTGTTCTGGAAAAATAGTCGGGAGGAACTCCTGCAACCACCGCCGGTGTGCCATCTGGATTCAGTTGAAAAAGTTGTGGGTCAGCCCACACATCCGCACTGTCATGAGCAACAAAGATGGGAAGATCACCAATGAGCCGTATGTTGTTCTCCCAGAAAACCTTCTTCATTTCCTGCCACTGGGTGTGAAAACAATATTGCAGAAATTCAACGTATTCCAGTTCATTCAGGTGTTGTTCCTGAAAAAGGCGCAACCCCTTCACCGACCGGTTTCTCAACTCTTCAGGCCACTCTTGCCAGGGTCGCAGTTTTTGATTTTTTTTAATGACCGCGAAGAGCGCATAGTCCTCCAGCCACCATCGTTGTTCTTCAATAAACCGGTGGTAGTCGTTGGGCTTATTTTGTCTCTTGAATCGTTGATAGGCCAGATGATACAGCTGACTTTTCCATTCTCTCATTCGGAGAAAATCTACTCTGGTTTCAGGAAAGTCAGGCGGTTCTGCCATCTCCTCACAGTGCAACCAGCCCCGAGCGGTCAACTTCTCAGGGCTGATAAAATCTTCGTTGCCTGCAAAGGCAGAAAAACTCTGGTAAGGAGAATCACCGTACCCCACCGGATTCAAAGGCAGTATCTGCCAGAAACGATTCCCTGTCTTTTTCAGAAAAGGGAGGAGCATTCTTTCTGCAGCGCCGATGTCACCCACACCATGGGGTGACGGGAGTGAAGAGATATGCAGCAGCAATCCTGCATTAGCGTCTTTGGTCATCTGTTGTCAGCCCTTTGCTTCCATTTTTTACCAGCTGTTTAATGTCATTCAGTCCTCGGGTGATGTTATCTTCGTTTATATTCATGTCTTGTTGCTATTGGCAATAGCCTGGCATATTATTCTTGAGCCAAGTGATACAGCTCCCTGCAGTAGGCCTTGATCATGCGTTCCGCTGAAAAAGCTTCTCTGGTATCCATGATACTGGCCACCATCATTTCCGACCATCGTTCATGCTGGTCTTCGAAACAGGGGAGCACCTCTTCCAACAGCACCTGATAAAGCGCTTCCGCATCCCGCTGGTCCTGGGCTGTTTCTGTGGCAGGCACCTGTTCATCACCAATAGCCCAGCCATTCACACCATGGCGACAGGCTTCGGGCCACCAGCCGTCAAGTATGCTCACGTTCATCACGCCGTTCATGGCTGCCTTCATTCCAGACGTGCCACAGGCTTCCTTGGGTCTTTGTGGATTATTAAGCCAGATATCGCACCCTCGTGTGAGGAGAGCCCCCAGTGCCATGTCATAGTCTTCCAGAAACACCACCGACTGGGGATGCTGTTGTTGAACCTTCGCCAGTTTCTTCAACATTTCCTTTCCTTTACTGTCCATGGGATGTGCCTTGCCGGAAAAAATCAGTTGCAGCCGCTGCTGCTTCAGTAAAGGTTCAATGCGTTCCATCTGTGAAAAAATCAGATCGCTTCGTTTATAAGGGGCTGCCCGTCTGGCAAAACCCACCACCAGTCCCTGTGGGTTCAACTGGATGCCCTTTCGTTCTTTCACCAGCTCCAGCAGTTCACTGCGATTTTCTGAATGAACCCGCTTGACATGGGCCACCGTCAGTGAGGAACGATTCAGACGCTCATCCATCCAGGTGGGCACATGAACACCATTCGTGATGTTGATAAGGGGTGCTTTTCCTTTGACGCTGCGCCACATGGATTTCGTCGTTTCCAGATGCAACGCTGCCACCGAATTTGCCTGTCGCGAAAGACGCAGACCTGCAACGGTCATGTTGAAAGGAGTACCTCCAATTTCTGCCAGTTGCTCAATGGTGAGTCCCTGATGGGCACTCATGTACCTCAGCCGGGCAAGTGGATGGGATTCATTGCCTGCAGGTATGGGGGTATGGGTGGTAAACACGATTTGTTGCCGGGTGTCACTCCATGCACTATGAAAATCTGCTCCCCTATCCATTTTGTCCCGTAGCAGCGCCAGCCCCGCCAGCACCGCATGACCTTCATTGAAATGATAAGTTATCACTGGTATTTTAAGCGCCTGCAAAGCCCGCAGACCACCTACTCCCAATACGATTTCCTGGGCCACCCGTTCTTCTTCGGTGCCACCATAAAGCTGTCGGGTCACCCAGTGGTAGGGCGATTCAGAAACCGCTGTATCCAGAAGATAGAGGGGAACATTGCCAAAGGCTTCTGTTTTCCATACTTTCACCGGTACCCGGTCTTCTCTGATGGTGACATGCACAATGATCCCCGTATCTTCAAGGGATGATCCTTCTAACGATCGGTAGCAGTCAACCACCTGGCCCTCCGGCGTCATGCGTTGTTCCACATAACCCTGCTGCCATTTAATGCCAATACCCACCAACGGAACTCCCGCATCTTTTGCTGCTTTCAGGTGATCTCCAGCCAAAATGCCCAAGCCACCGGAATAAATCTTGAAATGGGATGCCAGTCCATATTCCATACAAAAGTAAGCGATGTATTTATCTTTTTCGTATGGTTCGCCATGTCGTTTCGGCTTATCTGTTGCCACCATCATTCTTCATTCCTTTCCAATGGTTGCTGCGAAAATGTCAATTCATCCGCCAAGAAGTGATCCACCTTCTCTTTCCTGAAATCCCTCTGATCTTGAAACAGGTTCCCACAAACGAGAAGCCCAAAAGTATCATCGCTTCTCATTTTCCATGGTTCTTTCATCGTCATCAACTATGGTCCTTTTACCCAATCACCTTCAAAAAACACAAAAGCCGGCAGTAAACCCCATCATTTCCACCGGTTTCATAAAAGGCAAAAAAGAAAAGGACAAAAAAAAGGAACAGGATTCATTGTTGGTACAACAAACCCTGTCAACTGCAGAGACCTCTTCTATTGCCTTTGTATTCAGTTGTGTCCAGGTTTGTATCCAGGATATCACATACCTCCTGACTTTTCAGTTAGGATCAAATAACCGATGCTGCTTTGGTGTTGCTCGGATCTTGCTTTGATGGTGCTTAAAACCAGATATGCGTTTTCGTCATTTTAAGGAAGTGACGAACTTCATGTGTCTTATCTGCGAACGCCAATTCGCATCTTCAGACGTCTCTGCAGTTAAGGTATTGGCCTCAAGGCTTCGGCCACCTTTCCTTACTCATATAATACCACATTCTTGCAGGCTTAATCAATTGTTTTTTGAAGAAACCGCCGATGTCGGTCTATGAAGGTTTGCAAAAAAGAGAAGCTTTGCGATCGTTGTTTCCAGCACTCAGCTCATCAAAGTGAACCGCGCAGTTTCTTCCTCGATCCTTCGCCTGATAGAGGGCCAGATCAGCCGCATGAATCAGTTGATCCGGAAAATACAAGCTTGATGGTATGAGCGTGGCCACACCCAGCGTCACCGTCAAACAGTTTTGCTCGTGCTTTTCTCCCAGAGGGATGGCCAGATCATCAATGTTATCAACGATTTTCTCTGCCAGCTGAACCGCACCTCCTCTGTCGGTATTATGTAATACCACAGCAAACTCGTCACCGCCGTAGCGCCCAATAAAATCTGTTTTCCGCCGCAGTGATTGTTCCAATGTTTTTGCCACATCCACCAGAATACGGTCACCCGTCTGGTGTCCAAACTGATCGTTGAAAGCTTTAAAATAATCCACATCTACCAATATCAAAGAAACTGGCAGCTGATCACGCCGAGAGCGTTCCCATTCCTCTTGCAGATACGCATCTAATTTTCGGCGGTTTGCAATACCTGTCAGACTGTCGATCTCTGACAGTTCTTTCAGCTGGCGATTCAGTTTTTCAAGTTCTTGTTGTGTCTTTTGGCGAATGGTCACTTCCTGAGCCAGTTCCTGAGACTGTCTGGCATTGTTAATGGCGATGGCAGCATAAGATGCCAGTATGCGCAAAGTGTCAAGATTATATTGCGTATAGGCATCTTTTCGCCGGCTTTGTACTGTCATCACACCAATCACCTGTTCGTTGACCATCAACGGGCAGAATAACAGCGAGGGCATGAGTTCTCCGCTGGTGCTTTCATACCCCTTGATATAGTGCTGATACTCATTTTCAAGGTCGTTGACAAAAACTTCCCGACGATTTTTTAAACACCAGACTGCATAACTTGTTTCACTGGACAGCGGGATGGAAAACGTGGGGATCACTTGTCCTTTTTCCATGTAAAAAGGGTATTCCAACACATCTTCATTATTCCGGTAAACACCAATCCCCAGCACATCCGCCTCCATAAGGCTATTGGTGTGTTGGTATATCTGTTCAAAAACATGGTTAATGTTCAAAGTTGCCGTGATCTTTTGACCAATTTCACTGATAATCTGCATTTGCTCATAGGACTGCTTCAATGCTTTCGACTGCAGTTCCAATCTACTGGCCTGTTCTTTCAATTGTTCGGTCAAAACCTCGTAGGCCCGGTGCTTCTCCAGATATTCATCAGCTTCCATTTGGAAGGCAATGCTTCTCAGCTTATTCTGTTGCTCAACCTCTGCCATTTGTTTATGGATGTTATGATATTTCTTATAATAAAGCACGCTTTTGCCCAAGTCGCCCTCTGCCTCATAATGTGTGGCAATCAGGCTGTAAAACTTCACTATGAGAATATCAATCTCAAGCCCTTTGGCAATACTTAATCCGCGAAGAAGATAAGTAAGTGCCTGATGCGAATCGCCGGCCTCTTTTGTTGCATGATACAAATCAACGCATAGATCAAGGCGAAGGTTCACGTCTGCTGTTTCAGAGAGGATATTTAAACATCGCTGGTATAGTTCAATTGACTCCTCCAGCAAGCCTTGACGGTGGGCGATCTTTCCCATGAGATGAAGGCTGTAGCCCTCCCCCACAAAATGATCTTCCAGCCTGCTTACCTGAAGACTTTCCCCGGCGTACTGCCGGGCTTTTTCCAGATCTCCCATCTCACAATAAACCATCCCAATGTTCACCAAAGGGAATGCCATGTCAGCTCTTCGCTGATGACGTTTATGACGGGATAAACTTTCATGGTAATACATCAGGGCCGTGCCGTAGTCTTTGAGTATTTTGTACACTTCTCCAAAGTTGTTCAGCAACCCGGCAGCCATCCGTTCATAATGAATGGCATCTGCCAACTTTAAACCTTGGCCGTAGAATTCCAGGGTACGATCAAAGTTTTGCATATATAAATAAACATTCCCCAGGGCATTTAGAATCTCTACTTCCAACCGGTGTTCTTCAACCGCTTTTGCAAGTTCCAGCCCTTTTGTCAGCTCCTGAACAGCTTGATTAAGCTTCCCACCCAGCCAATAGCTGCGCCCTATGTTCAGCAAGCTCTTCATTTGCCCGGAAAGATCGCCGCTTTCCACTGCCAGTGCATAGGCTTTCTGTGCATAGGCCAAAGAATCAGCAGGGTTGCTTCTTTCCACTTTTTCCGCCAGTGCATTCAGCTCGCCAACAGATTTTTCGGCATATCTATCCAGATGATGACCATCTGTGGACTGTTGCATCTTTGTAGACTCCTTCAACTGGGTACACCTCCGTACCGGTCTATCTTTCATTTCGCCGTTTATCTCTGCAGGGCATTTAGACCCCTAGGGAATTATATATCCATTATACGGTGAATCGAATCATCATTCCAGTACTTTTTACCTATTTTATTTGGCGAGAAAAATAATATGCAACATTCACTTACATTAATTGCATTTAAGCTGTTTCACCGGCCAGCACCCTATGTGAAGATTCATTTTCACAGCAGCACACCCGGCAGTTCTTTATCGCCACATCAGCGCTGCAGCAATGGTCCCCAAGCCGATGGCCCATGTATAAAAGGAGAAATAGTACAAACGCTCTTTTTTAATGAGATTAATCAGTGCCCGTATGGCAAAGACCCCCGCCAGGAAAGAAGCCAGAATTCCCGCCAACAGCACCGGCACTGTCACATCCCCCATGCCGTAGGTAAAAGCATCTTTGGTTTCCAGCAGCGTCGCCGCCAGAATCGCCGGAAAAGACAGCAGGAAAGAATAGCGCGTGGCCGTTTCTTTATTGATTCCCTGAAAAAGCGCACCGGCAATGGTGGATCCTGAACGGGAAATTCCCGGAGTGATGGCAAAACCCTGGAAGACACCCACTGCAAAAGCATTTTTCCATGTCATTTGCTGCAACGATTTGCGGGTTCGGGTTTTGATTGGCTGCGACCTTTCTGCCATCCACAGCAAGGTTCCGGTGATCAGCAGCGAAAATCCAATCACCAGCCGAGAAGTGTAAAAGGCTGAAAAAACGTCTTTCAGCAAAAGTCCCATTACTCCCGTTGGAATGGTTCCCACAATGATAAAGAGTCCCAGGCGGCGGTATTCATTTTCAAGGCCCAAACCCCGTCGATGAACCAGATCGTTGCACATCTGAAAAAAAGCCACCACGATACGATAAAGATCCTGGCGGTAAACCACCAATACCGAAAAAAGCGTTCCCACATGAAGCATCACGGTTAAAAAGAAAATTCGGTCTTCAGGTACATTTAACAGCAGTTGGGTGATGGCCAAATGGCCGGAACTGCTCACTGGTAAAAATTCTGTCAATCCCTGAACAATTCCCAAAACAATCGCTTTCCATAATGCCATGAATAATCCTCCTATTAGTCAGTATGTCAGTTGTTGATGACTGGCTGAAACTGAATCCATATTTTCCGTTGCCGCGGTCCGTCAAACTCACAAAAGTAAAGGCCCTGCCAGGTTCCCCGCTGCCATCTGCCATTTTTCACCAGCAGGGTCTGTGATGCGCCCATTAGGCTGGCCTTCAGATGGGCCGCTGTATTACCTTCGGCGTGACGGTAGTTGTCTTCCCAGGGAACAAGTTTTTGCAGCACTTGAATCAGATCGGCAGTCACATGTGCATCTGCATTTTCATTGATGGTCACACCAGCAGTGGTATGGGGCACATAAATGATCACTGTCCCGTCTTTCCATTGATGCTGCTCAATGATTCTTTCCACTTCGCCGGTGATTTCCAGCCAGTGATCCCGATGCCGGGTGGTCAGATTCAGTTCAATCATGTGGTTCCTCCCTCCTTGGATTGCTGTCGATGTTCATGCGGTTCTCTTGGCATTCCGGCTCATGATGAATCCCTTGTTTTCTTCATGCAGGCGCGTTGTATTACCTTCTTTTGATTTCCTGCCCGGATCAGGCTATAATGAATATGAATACTCGTGATTGCTCATTCAGGAAAGATCATCAAGGAGGAATATCATGTCTACCAACGAACGTGAGCCCGTTAAAGATCAAGGTTATATTCAGGTGTATACCGGAAACGGAAAAGGGAAAACCACCGCCGCTCTTGGACTGGCCCTGCGCGCCATTTGCGCGGGAAAAAAAGTGTTTATGGGTCAGTTTATCAAGGGGATGGTCTACAGTGAATTAAATGCCGTTCAGTGGCTTCCAGGGCTTGTCATTGAACAGTTTGGGCGAGACTGCTTCATTCGCAACAACCCCACCGAGGAAGATACACGCATTGCACTTCAAGGGCTGGAAAGAGCCCGGGAAATACTTAAAGCCGGCGAATACGATGTGGTCATTCTGGATGAAATCAATGTGGCCCTCTATTACCAGCTGTTTACTCAAGAGGCCGTATTGGCTCTCATGGCTGAAAAACCAGCCCATGTGGAGTTGGTGCTTACCGGAAGATATGCACCGGAAACCATCATGAACGCAGCAGATCTGGTAACCGAAATGAAGGAAGTCAAACACTATTATACCAAAGGTGTCAACGCCCGCAAAGGCATCGAAAACTAAATCAACGATGCGCCTATACATTGATAATATGAAACGAAAGTCATCAAAATCGAAAACCCCCAACCGATACAGGTTGAGGGTTTTGTTTTGTCTGATAGGCTTAGCGCTTGGAGAACTGTGGCGCACGCCGGGCTTTCTTAAGACCGTATTTCTTACGTTCAACCATTCTGGCATCACGTGTCAGGAATCCGGCTTTCTTAAGAATATCTTTCAGTTCACCGTCTGCTCTTACCAGCGCACGGGAGATCCCATGGCGCAGAGCACCTGATTGACCGGTGAAACCGCCACCGTGTACGCGGGCAAGTACGTCGTACTTGTTCAGTGTATTGGTGATGGTCAGCGGGCTTCTCACTTCACGGCGAAGAGTTTCATAATCCATGTATTCTTCAAGATCTTGATCATTAATGGTGATTTTGCCTTGTCCAGGAACCAGTCGAACTCTGGCCACAGAGGTTTTACGACGGCCTGTTCCCCAGTAAACAACATTTGACATTATATTCGCTCCTTTCCTGAAAAATGACTACAGTTCCAGCATTTCAGGCTTTTGTGCCTGATGCTGATGTTCGGTGCCGGCATAGACTTTCAGCTTTTTGTACATTTGCCGACCCAACCGGTTTTTGGGGAGCATGCCTTTCACAGAATGCTCGATCAAACGCTCCGGATGTTTCTGCAGCACTGTTCGCAAAGAAACCTTTCTCTGCCCGCCGGGATATCCAGTGTGACGTACATGAAACTCCTGGTCCCATTTTTTACCGGTAAGTGTGACTTTGTCTGCATTGATGACAATCACATAATCACCGGTATCCACGTGGCTGGTATATTCAGGCTTGTGTTTTCCCATCAGAATCATGGCGATTTGAGTTGACAAACGACCGAGGGTTTTGCCTTCGGCATCAACGACAAACCATTTTTTTTCAATTTCATTTGCTTTTGCCATATATGACTTCATGATTAACCTCCCTTATAAAGACTGCTGAATGGTATCATTCTGTGTGATACCTGGCATCTCTTGCAGCGCTTCACCGACGCTGCTGTGTTGCTTTATACTAAAGACCCGGGGCGGGATCTTTTAGACACACTCTCATATTCTAATACACGGATCCTGCTGTGTCAATAGTGGAACGCTAAAATAATGGCAATTCTTCGGCCTCATAATACACCTTGTCCAAAAAGAGTCCCTGTGGCGGTGCCGTCAGCTTCCGGTAGTCTGCTGCCGGATGGTTTAATCGCTCCCGGATCGCTTCCAGGGGCATTTTCCCCAGGCCAACCTGTACCACAGCCGCTGACAACATGCGCACCATCTTGTAAAGGAATCCGTTACCCTGGTAGGTGATCCTCAGATGCGGTTCTCTGTGATATAGGCTTGCTTTCCAAATTGTACGCACCGTGTCTTTCACATCGCTGTTGGCAGCCCGAAAAGCCGCAAAATCATGAGTGCCTGTGATCATCTCCAACGCAGCTTCCATCTTTGCTGTATCTGGCCACTGGCGCAGCTGCCATGCGGCATTTCTCAACAGGGCGCTTCCTTGGGGATGCACATGAAGATGATAACTGTATGCCTTGCCCAGGGCACTGTATCGGGCATGAAAGTCTGGTGATGCCTCACGGGTTTCCAGCACACAAATGTCTGGCGGAAGATGTGTGTTCAGTGCCGGCGCAAACCGGTTCGCCGGGATGCGGCTTTTGGTTTTGAAACTGGCACACTGCCCCCGGGCATGAACACCTGCATCTGTGCGTCCTGAGCCATGAACAGTGACTTTTTCTCCTGTAACAGCTGTCAGAGCATCTGTCAGTTTTTCCTGTATGCTGATCCCATTGGGTTGTATCTGCCAGCCGCAATAACCTGTTCCATCATATTCAATGATCATCCGAATGGTCTGCATCTCTTCTGCAACCTCCTGCTCACGGGCTCTAATACCACCGGAGCCAGAGCATGATGCCCATAAAGGCACTCATCAGCACCAGTCCTGCTGCATCTGCCTGTTGCCACTTCAACGCTTTCATCCGGGTACGGTTTTCGCCTCCCCGGTAGCACCGCGCTTCCATGGCCATTGCCAGGTCATCAGCACGTCTGAAAGAGCTGATGAACAGCGGCACCAACAGAGGCACCAGGCTTTGCGCCCGGTGAATGAGATTTCCACTTTCAAAATCGGCGCCTCGTGCCATCTGTGCTTTCATGATTTTATCTGTTTCTTCCAGGAGTGTGGGGATAAATCTGAGAGCGATGGTCATCATCATGGCCAGCTCGTGAGCAGGTACCCCCACTCTTTTCAGTGGATTCAGCAAATGTTCAATGCCATCTGTGAGGGTGATGGGTGAAGTGGTGAGGGTCAACATAGAGGTTCCCATGATCAAAAAGATCAGGCGCAAGGCCATAAAAACCCCTTGACGCAAGCCTTCCCATGTCATGTTGACTGGTCCCAGCTGAAAAAAAACGGTTCCTCTGGTCATAAACAGATTGATGAAAAAGGTAACCATAATCAGCACCATCAGTGGTCGAAGTCCTTTGAGCACATACCGCAAGGGCACTTTGGAACCCGTGATAACCATCAGCAGAAGTGCCATCACCACCAGGTAGGCTTTAAAGTCGCGGATCATAAAGAGCCCGGCCATGAACACAAAGGTACCGATGATCTTTGTCCGGGGATCCAGTCTGTGAATCAGGGATCCCGTGGGATAATGTTGTCCGATGGTGATGTCTTTAAGCATGCTGACTCCCTCTCAAATAACTCAGAATGACTTCTTTTGCCTCTTCAACGGTAAACACATCTTCTGGCAATGCGCATCCCCGTTGGTTCATGGATTTCATTAAATGAGTGATCTGCGGCACTCCCAATCCAATTTCCTCCAGCATTTCTGCCTGTTGAAAGATGGTGCGGGGGCTGCCTGTCAAGGCAACGGTTCCCTGATGCATGACAATGATACGATCCACTAATCGCCCGATGTCTTCCATGCTGTGAGAAACCAAGATGACCGTCAATTGTTGCTGGCGATGCAGGGTTTTTATCTGGTCCAGAATTTCATCCCTGCCCCGTGGGTCCAGGCTGGCCGTCGGTTCGTCCAGAATCAATATGTCCGGTTTCATGGCCAGCACACCTGCAATGGCCACCCGGCGACGCTGCCCTCCGCTCAAATCAAAGGGAGATCGGTCTTTCAGACCTTCATAGGGGAGCTTGACCATTTCCATTGCTTCTTTGACACGCTTCTGAATCTCCTGCTCATCAAGGTTTAGATTGGCCGGTCCAAAGGCAATGTCTTTTGCAACCGTCTCTTCAAAAAGCTGATATTCCGGGTACTGAAAAACCAGTCCCACTTTTTTGCGAATATCTTTCAGTTTAATCCCTGGTTTCGTAATATCCGTCCCGTCTATCCAGATACTGCCGGAAGTGGGCTTCAAAAGACCGTTCAGGTGCTGAATGAGGGTGGATTTCCCTGATCCGGTGTGACCTATGAGCCCTATGAACTCTCCGGGCTCAATGGTCAAATTGATATTCTTCAGGGCATGGGTTTCAAACGGGCTTCCAGGGTTATAGGTATGTGTCAGTTCTTGGATTTTAATTGACATAAATGGTTCACCATCTCTTCCACCGTCAGCACATCCTCAGGCAAATCAATGCCTTCACTTCGGAGTTCAGCTGCCAAATCTGTCATCTGAGGCACATCCAACCCCAGGGCTTTCAACTCATCCACCCGTGCAAACACTTCCCGGGGAGTACCCTGCATCACCAGCTGTCCGTCTTCCATGACCACCACCCGGTGTGCTTCAACGGCTTCTTCCATAAAGTGAGTGATATGAATCACCGTAATGCCTTCTTCCCGATTGAGGTTTCTAATGGCGTTCACCACTTCTCTTCTCCCGGAAGGATCCAGCATGGCCGTCGGTTCATCAAATATGATGCAGGCCGGTTTCATGGCTATCACACCGGCGATGGCAATGCGCTGCTTTTGCCCCCCTGACAAGAGGTGTGGTGCTTTATGCCTGTAGTCGCTCATGTCTACCCGGTGCAGGGCATTGGTTACCCTGATTCCAATTTCAGCAGGATCAATCCCCAGATTTTCAGGCCCGAAGGCAACGTCTTCTTCCACAATGGTGGCCACAATCTGATTATCCGGATTTTGAAAGACCATGCCTGCCGTCTGTCGTATTTCCCAGAGCAGTTCCTGTTTTTTCGTGTCCATGCCAGCTACCAGAACCGTTCCGGCAGTCGGGAGCAACAGTGCATTTAGATGCTTTGCCAGCGTGGATTTTCCTGATCCATTGTGGCCAATCACCACAAGGTGCTCACCCTTTGAAACGTTCAGGGTTACCTCTTTAAGGGCAATCAGATCGGCTTCATCATGACTTCTGTATTCAAAGGTCAAACCTTTGACTTCTATGATGGGTTTCTGTTGATTCATTTCCATCGACGATTCTCCTATACCCTAAAAAAACAGGGACTAAGCATGATGACTTAATCCCGAGTTAGTGTTTATACCAGTTCCAATACGACCATTTCTGCACCGTCACCTTTGCGCGGTTCCAATCTTAAAATACGGGTATATCCGCCATTGCGTTCCTGATACTTGGGTGCAATTTCATCAAAAAGGTTTTTGACAATGGTTTCTTCTGTGATGAAGGCAAGTGCCTGTCGACGGGCATGTAAGTCGCCACGTTTTCCAAGGGTGATCATTTTTTCAGCCAGTCTGCGGGCTTCTTTCGCTCTGGTGACAGTTGTTTGAATCTTGCCGTGCTTCAACAGACTTGTCACCATATTTCTGAGCATCAGATCGCGGTGCGCACTGACACGTCCCAGCTTTCGATATGCTGCCATGCTTTTCCCTCCTTACGATACAGTATCAAATCGATGCACCTGACTATTCTTCTTTGGATTTCAGACCCAGGCCCAATGCAATCAGCTTTTTCTGAACTTCTTCCAAAGATTTCTTGCCCAGGTTGCGAACTTTCATCATTTCTTCATCATTCTTTTGGGTCAGCTCTTCCACCGTATTGATGCCTGCCCGCTTCAGACAGTTATAGGAACGTACGGAAAGATCCAGTTCTTCAATGGTCATTTCCAGTACTTTTTCCTTTTCATCGTCTTCCTTCTGCACCATGATTTCAACAGCACTCACGTGCTCAGTCAGGTGAATGAACAGATTCAGATGCTCCGTCATAACTTTCGCAGAAAGAGACAGGGCTTCTTCAGGTTTGATGCTGCCATCAGTGTACACTTCCATGGTCAGTTTGTCGTAGTCGGTCATTTGACCCACACGGGTGTTGCCCACGGTATAACTGACCTTCTTCACCGGAGTAAAGATGGAATCCACCGGAATGACGCCGATGGGCATGGCTGGCGTTTTATTGCTTTCTGCCGCCACGTAGCCTCTGCCCTGTAACACATTCATTTCCATGTTTAAGCGCGCGCCTGCTGCTAAAGTGGCGATGTGCATTTCCGGATTGAGTATTTCAACATCCGCGTCTGCAATCAAGTCACCTGCCGTAACAGCTCCTTCGCCTTCCGCTTCGATACGCAGGGTTTTGGGTTCATTTCCATGTACCCGGATTGAAAGGTCTTTAATGTTCAGAATGATCTCTGTGATGTCTTCTTTTACCCCTTCAACATTGTCAAACTCATGCAGAATACCCTCAATGTGGACAGATGTCACTGCTGCTCCCGGCAGGGAAGACAGCATAATGCGTCGCATTGAGTTGCCCAGCGTTGTGCCGTATCCGCGTTCCAGCGGTTCAACAACAAACTTGCCATACGTGTTGTCCTCGCTGACTTCCACAATCTCAATCTTAGGTTTTTCCATTTCGATCATTCGACTCGTACCCTCCTTTTGACTCCCTGGTCACTCTGGCTCGTTGAGGGGATCAGTATCCGTTCTAACGGATTATCTGGAGTATAGCTCAACAATCAGGTTCTCGGAAATCGGCAGGTCAATATCTTCGCGGTTCGGCATGGAAACCACTTTCCCCTGCAGGTTTTCAAGATCAGCAGACAGCCACTCAGGCGCGTTTCCTTTTGCTTCTTCCACCTGGGCCTTGAACTTGGGAAGGCCTTTGGATCTTTCAGATGCTTTAATTTCATCACCTACAGATACCAGGTAGGAAGGAATATCTACCTTCTTACCATTTACCGTGAAATGACCGTGGACTACCAGTTGTCTGGCTTGTGCCCGTGAAGCGGCAAAACCCAGTCGGAATACCACATTGTCCAGTCTCGTTTCCAGGATTCGAAGCAGATTCTCACCAGTAATCCCTTTCTGATGATCAGCCATTTCATAATATTTTCTAAACTGAGTTTCCAAAACACCATAATGGCGCTTGGCTTTCTGTTTTTCACGCAGCTGGATTCCATAGTTAGACAGCTTTTTACGGCTGGTTCCATGTTGTCCAGGCGCCATGTTGCGCTTGTTGATTGCACATTTATCGGTATAGCACCGGTCGCCTTTTAAGTAAAGCTTCATTCCTTCTCTGCGGCATAGTCTGCACACAGCTTCGGTATATCTTGCCATCGGTTCATGACACCTCCTTAAATATCAATTAGACTCTTCGTCGTTTCGGTGGTCTGCAGCCATTATGCGGAATCGGTGTTTCATCCTTAATCATGCTCACTTCAAGGCCTGCTGCCTGCAGTGAGCGGATGGCTGCTTCTCGGCCCGCTCCGGGTCCTCGCACAAAAACTTCCACAGTTTTCAGCCCATGTTCCATGGCTGCTTTAGCTGCAGATTCTGCTGCCATCTGGGCAGCAAAAGGAGTGGATTTTCGGGAGCCTTTGAATCCCAGCTGGCCTGCACTGGCCCAGGCAATGGTGTTGCCGCTGGTGTCTGTCAGTGTGATGATTGAATTATTAAAAGTGGACTGAATATGTGCATGACCACGTTCGATATTCTTGCGTTCTTTTCTTCTTCGGCTGACTTTCTTGCGTACTGCTTTTGCCATTCGCTCTTCCCTCCTTACTTAACTATTTTTTCTTCTTGCGTCCAACAGTCTTTTTGGGACCTTTACGTGTTCTCGCATTGGTTTTGGTCTTTTGTCCATGCACCGGCAATCCTTTAATGTGTCGGATCCCACGATAGCATCGAATTTCTTTTAGACGTTTAATGTTCAGCGCAATTTCCCGGCGCAGATCACCTTCTACATGGTAGTCGGTGTCAATGGTCTTACGAAGTGAGCTAACTTCTTCTTCGGTCAGATCCTTAATGCGGGTATCCGGGTTAATGTTGCAGCTTGCCAGAATTTTATTGGATGTGTTGCGTCCGATTCCAAAAATATAGGTCAGTCCAATTTCAACGCGTTTATCTCTGGGTAAATCCACACCAGCAATACGTGCCATTAACAAATACACCTCCTAAATCAGTTCCTTAAGTTTATTCAACGTTAATTTATATGTGACGGTGATAACTGCGAAGTGTCCTTCGCTCTATTGCACAGGGAATCAGGTAAACCTGACAGCCGCTCCCTGAAATCCATAGGGTTATCCTTGTTTTTGTTTATGCTTGGGGTTCTGGCAAATCACCATAACTTTCCCACTGCGGCGAATCACCTGACATTTTTCACAGATAGGTTTTACGGAAGCTCTCACTTTCAACCTAATCCCTCCTTCTTCAACGTTCACTTGTGGATTAGCCGGTTACTTTTTACGCCAGGTGATGCGGCCTCTCTTTAGGTCATAAGGAGACAGTTCCACAGTCACCTGATCTCCCGGAAGAATTCGGATAAAATGCATTCGGAGTTTTCCGGAGATATGGGCCAAAATTTCATGACCGTTTTCCAGCTGTACAATAAACATGGCATTCGGTAATGCTTCTTTGACGGTACCTTCTACTTCAATGACATCTTTCTTTGACATGCAGCCATCACCCTCCATTCTTCCCCGGCTCGTTGTCCGTCAATCTTTCCAGTTCAACTCTTATCAGGGCATTGTTCATTTTCTTCTCCGACAGAATGCGTTGTCGAATCTCTTCGGAGATCAGGCCCGCCGAGACGAAATGCTTGCTCTTTTTCTTCTTGGGCCTGTCAAGTCTTCGCAGCTTGCCGTCAACCAGCAAAGCGTGGGTTTCATCCAGTACATCGATGACAACCAGATATCTTCCTTTGTCCCGACCCTGAATCGACCTGACTACCTGCCCAATTTGAAGTGGTTCCTGTTTCACAATGTCACCTCTTTACCCGGCATTCAGCACTGTCAGCAATTCTGGTTCTCCATCAGTGATGGCGATGGTATGCTCATGATGTGAGGAGCATTCGCCATCTGCAGTGATGACCGTCCATCCGTCAGGCATGACGTTTACTTGGTATGTTCCCTGATTGATCATGGGCTCAATGGCCAAAACCATACCTGATTTAAGTCTCGGTCCTTTTCCCGCCAACCCGAAATTGGGAATCTGGGGTTCTTCGTGCAGCGCTGTCCCAATGCCATGTCCCACATAATTTCGAACCACTGAAAAGCCTGCTGCTTCTACATAAGACTGGATCGCATGGGAAATATCTGACAATCGATACCCTTCCCGGGCATATCGGATTCCCTCATAAAAGCTGTTCCTTGTGATGTCGATGAGCCGTTGTGTCTGGGTACTGATGGTACCCACCGGATAGGTTTTGGCAGCATCTGCAAAGTATCCGTTAAGTTGAACGCCTGTATCAATGCTGATCATGTCGCCTTCCACAAGTTGAACTTGGCCTGGGATTCCGTGGACCACCTGGTGGTTAATGGAGCTGCAGATGGAGGCTGGAAAACCGCTGTAACCCTTAAAAGCAGGCACACCACCTCTGGAACGTATGTGGGCTTCCGCCGCTTCGTCCAGTTCTATGGTGGTAATTCCCGGCCGTACCATCTGTTTCATGAGGTCGTGGACTTCTGCCACAATGACCCCGGCCTTTCTGATCTGTTCAATTTCCTGTCGAGATCGGATGTTTATCATGATCAAGCGTCCTTTAATGCTTCGTATATGGCTGTTGTTACCGCTTCAATGCTCTGTTCTCCATCGATGGTGACCAATAAATTCTGTGACTGGTAGAATTCAATGAGCGGAGCTGTTTCGTTCTCATAAACCTGGATGCGTTTTTCAGCCGTTTCCCGCTGATCATCCTTGCGTTGAATCACTTCGCCCCCGCAGGAATCGCAGATCCCCTCGGCGGCTGTTGGTTTAAAGGCAACATGATAAGTTGCGCCACACCGTTGACACACACGCCGGCCGATCGCCCTCTCAATGAGAGTTTCTCTGGCCACATGTATGTTGATCACCCTGTTAAGGGCACTGCCATCTTCCTTTAAAAACCGTTCCAGCGCCTCCGCCTGAACAACAGTGCGTGGAAAGCCATCCAGTAAAAATCCCTTCTGGCAGTCCTCCTGCTTTAACCGGTCCTGGACGATGGCAACCACCAGCTCATCGGGCACCAGCAGCCCCTGATCCAGATAGCTCTTTGCTTCTTTACCCAGGGGGGTTTCCTGCTTGATGTTGGCCCGGAAGATATCACCGGTGGAAATTTGTGGAATGTGATACTTGTTTATCAACGATTGTGCCTGTGTTCCTTTTCCTGCGTTGGGCGGTCCCAGCAGAATGAGTCTCATCTTATCATCTCCCATGGAGTCTGTTGACAATCGAGGCACAAGGAATTACTTCAGAAAACCCTGGTAGTGACGCATCATCATTTGCGCTTCGATTTGCTTCACCGTTTCAAGGGCAACCCCGACAACAATCAGTAAGGCTGTGCCTCCGAAAGATACCGGCATGCCTGTGAAATTAAGAATGATCATCGGCATCATGGCAATGGCAGCCAAAAAGACAGCTCCAGCCAGTGTAATGCGATTCAGCACTTTTGCCAGGTAATCGGAAGTGGGTTTTCCAGGGCGAATGCCTGGGATAAAACCACCATTTTTCTTCATATTAGATGCAATTTCAACAGGATTAAAAGTGACTGCTGTGTAAAAATAAGTAAAGAAGATAATCAGCAGCGCACTCATCAGCGCATAAATGTAAATCCCCGGGTTGCCACTGGGTGAAAGCCATTTGGCAATGAACAGGGCAAACCCACTGTTTTCACCCACAAAGAACGCAATGGTCTGTGGAAATGCCAGAATTGACATGGCAAAGATCACAGGAATAACACCTGCCTGATTCACCTTCAGCGGAATATGAGTGCTTTGTCCGCCGTACATTTTTCGGCCAACAACGCGTTTTGCGTACTGTACAGGAATCTTGCGCTGGCCTTCCTGAATAGCTACAACACCTGCAACGATGAACATCGCCACAATGGCAAAAATGACAAGTGTGATGATGTGAATTTCTCCCTGTCTGGTAAGCATAAAGGTGCGGTACACCCCGTCAGGAATCCCTGCCACAATACCAGTGAAGATCAGAAGAGAAATTCCGTTTCCAATGCCATGCTCTGTAATCTGCTCACCTAACCACATGAGGAACGCTGTTCCAGCCGTCAGAGTTAAGATCACCACGATAATGCTGAAGGTGTCACGCCGAATCAGGGCTCCCCGGAACAGTCCCACACTGATACCAGTAGCCTGGATCAACGCAAGGACCACTGTTCCATAACGGATATACTGGGCAATTTTCTTTCTTCCCTCTTCGCCTTCCTTTGACAACTCTTCCAATGCAGGGATCGCAATGGTCAAAAGTTGCATGATAATGGAAGCGGTGATGTAAGGTGTGATACTGAGAGCAAAAATGGTCATGTTTCCAAAAGCTCCGCCGGAAAACATATCAAACATTGACAGGAGCCCTGCATTCTGAACGATATCTCGAACATAGTCAATGTTCACACCTGGCACCGGAATAACTGCCCCGAGGCGGAAGATCATCAGCATCAACATTGTGAAAGTCATTTTTTTGCGCAGGTCCGGGATTTTCCAGGCATTTCTCAGGGTAGCGAGCAATTAAATCACCTCAGCCTTTCCGCCGGCATTTTCGATCTTCTCAATGGCGGATTTGGTAAACTTGGCAGCTTTTACCGTCACTTTTTTTGTCAGTTCGCCATCGCCAAGCACTTTCAATCCGTCTTTTTCGATTTTTTTGATGGCGCCAATTTCTTTCAGCAGTTCAGCACTGACTTCTGTCTGATCTTCAAAACGGTTGAGATCGTCCACATTGATAAGATTGTACTGCTTTTTGAAGATGTTTGTAAAGCCTCTTTTGGGAATTCGTCTTGCCAGGGGCATTTGGCCACCCTCGAATCCAATACGAACGCCGCCGCCGCTACGGGAACGCTGTCCGTCGCCGCCTCGGCCGGCACTTTTTCCAAGTCCTGATCCGGTTCCACGGCCTTTACGCTTGGTTTTATGAACACTGCCTTTGGCAGGTCTGAGTTCATGCAGTTTCATGGTCACACCTCCTGTGCTTAAATCTCTTCCACTTGAACCATGTGCTTAATAACTTCTATCATCCCATTCAAAGATGGGGTCATTTCTTTTTCCACTGATTGCCCAATCTTTTTCAGGCCAAGGGCCGCCACGGTTTTACGCTGCTTGGGCAGTCTTCCGATCAGGCTTTTGGTCAGTTTAATTCTCACTGTCGCCATGATGTTTCACTCCTAACCCATAATTTCTTCTACGGTTTTACCCCGCAGACGAGCGACGTCTTCGGCCCGCTTCAGCTGTTTTAATCCTGCCATGGTTGCATTTACCATATTGCGGGAGTTATTTGATCCCAGAGATTTGGCTCGAACATCTTTAAGTCCAGCCAGTTCCAATACTGCACGTACAGGGCCGCCGGCAATGATTCCGGTACCTTCAACCGCAGGCATAATTAGGACTCTGCCTGCACCAAAGTGGCCTTTGACTTCGTGGGGTATGGTGGTTCCCAGAATTGGCACCTGAATCATGTTCTTCTTGGCATCTTCAATGCCTTTTCGAATGGCATCCGGAATTTCCATTGCTTTACCGGATCCAATGCCTACACGACCGTTTTCATCACCGACGACAACAATGGCTGCGAAACGGAAGTTCCGACCACCTTTGACAACTTTGGTGACGCGTCTAATATCAACAACTTGCTCTTTAATGTCAAGTTGTGAAGCATCAATTCGAACTTTCTGCATGGTTTTCCCTCCCTCCTAAAACTTCAGACCGGATTCCCGTGCGCCTTCGGCGAGGGCTTGCACCCGTCCATGATAGATGTAACCGCCACGGTCAAAGGTAACGGTCTCAATGCCTTTTTCTTTGGCGCGTTCTGCCACCAGCTTTCCGACAATTGCGGCTGCTTCTTTGGAACCCGTGGACTTCACCTGTCCTTTTACCGGTTGTTCCATGGAAGAGGCGGATACCAGTGTAATGCCTCTTGCATCATCAATTACCTGTGCATAAATGTGGCTCAGGCTGCGATAAACATTTAATCTAGGCCGTTGTGCCGTACCGGCAACCTTGTTGCGCAGGCGCATATGCCTTTTTAAACGTAAGCTATTTTTACTGGGCTTCTTAAGCAACGTGTGACACCCCTTTCATTGACTATTTGCCGGTTTTTCCTTCTTTACGACGAATGATTTCGCCGGCATATCGAACACCTTTGCCTTTGTATGGCTCAGGCTTGCGGTAAGCTCTGATTTTAGCGGCATAGTTGCCGACCAGTTGCTTATCAATTCCTTTAACAATAATTTCTGTTTGAGAAGGCACATCAAGTGTAATGCCGTCTGGCTCTGTCAACTCAACGGGATGAGAGTAACCGAGGCTCAAAACAACCTGACTGCCCTGCTTGTTGGCACGATATCCAACACCAACAATTTCCAGCTTCTTTTCAAATCCTTTGGTGACACCTTCAACCATGTTGGCCACCAGTGACCGCGAAAGGCCATGCAGGGATTTATGTTTTTTAAGATCGGATGGCCGGGTAATGGTAACGACACCATCTGCCACTTCGACCGAAATCTCTTTGCTGATTTGCTGGGAAAGTATTCCCATAGGTCCTTTAACCGTTACCAGGTTTTTTTCGTCGACTTTAATCTCAACGCCCTGTGGCAAATCAATTGGTTTCTTTCCAATTCTGGACATGCTTCCACCTCCTGTTCGATCGCCGGAGATTACCAGACGTAAGCGATGACTTCGCCGCCTACACCTTGCTCTCTGGCTTGTTTGTCAGTAATCAGACCTTTTGATGTTGAGATAATGGCAACACCCAGGCCTCCAAGTACTTTGGGAACGTCATCTTTGTTGGCATAAACCCGGAGTCCCGGTTTTGAAATTCGCTTGATGCCGGTGATGACTTTTTCGTTTTCACGGCTGTATTTCAACTGAATGCGGATGATTCCCTGTTTGCCGTCTTCGATGACGTCAAAGCTTTTAATGAAGCCTTCCGCCAGCAAAATTCGCGCAACTTCCTTTTTGATGTTGGAAGCAGGAACGTCTACCGATTCATGCTTTACTGCACTCGCATTTCTGACTCTTGTCAGCATATCCGCCAATGGATCAGTCATTGTCATGGCATTACCCTCCTTCCTGGTTTACCAGCTGGCTTTGCGAACCCCTGGTATTTGTCCTTTGTATGCCAGTTCTCTGAAACAAATCCGACAAATGCCGAACTTGCGTAGTACTGCGTGCGGTCTTCCGCAACGCTTGCAACGTGTATAGGCACGTGTGGAATATTTCGGTTGTCTCGATTGCTTCACTTTAAGCGATGTTTTAGCCACCGGCTTGTCCCTCCTTTAATTACTACTTTGCAAACGGCATACCCATTAATCGAAGCAGTTCACGACACTCTTCATCTGTTTTGGATGTGGTGACAAAGATAATATCCATGCCGCGGGTGGTTTCCACTTTATCATAGTCAATTTCCGGGAAGATCAGATGCTCTTTGATTCCCAGTGAGTAGTTACCCCGTCCGTCAAACGCTTTTGCACTGACACCTCGGAAATCTCGTACGCGGGGAAGGGCAATGTTCATCAGGCGATCAGCAAACTCATACATCTTTTGGCCCCTCAGGGTTACTTTTGCTCCCACCGGCATTCCTTCACGTACTTTAAAGTTTGAAACTGATTTTTTTGCCCGGGTGACAACAGGTTTTTGTCCAACGATGAGTGTTAGTTCACCGACTGCCGACTCCAGTGCCTTGGCATTGTCTTTTGCATCGCCAAGCCCCATGTTGACTACAATCTTTTCAAGTCTTGGAATTTCCATGACTGATTTATATTGAAATTTCTCTTTCATCGCAACGGTAACTTCGGTGTTATACTTTTCTTTCAATCTTGCCATCGGTGGTCGTACCTCCCTTCTCCATCAAATTAATCAAGTACTTCTCCGGTTTTTTTGCTTACACGCACTTTCTCACCGCTATTGAGCATTTTGAATCCAACCCGAACGCCTTGGTTGGCTTTCTTTTCAAAATACATGACGTTTGATACATGAACGGGAGCTTCCTGGGTAACAATACCACCCTGCTGGATTTTTTGAGTCGCTTTCTGGTGCTTTTTAACCATGTTGACACCTTCAACGATAACCCGTTGCTCTTTCGGGAACACTTGGAGAATCTGGCCTTTTTTGCCTTTATCCTTACCGGCGATCACCACAACGGTGTCTCCTTTTTTTACTCGCATGCAGCACACCTCCTTTTATAATACTTCCGGTGCCAGCGAGACAATTTTCATGAATTCCTTGTCCCGAAGTTCTCTGGCCACGGGTCCGAAAATACGGGTTCCCACAGGTTGTTTGTCGTCTTTAATAATGACTGCCGCATTCTCGTCAAAACGGATATGAGTTCCGTCTTTACGACGTACAGTGGCATTGGTGCGAACAACCACAGCTTTGACAACCGTTCCTTTTTTGACAACTCCGCCGGGTGTTGCGCTTTTAACAGAACAAACGATAACGTCACCAATTCTTGCATATCTTCTTCTGGTACCGCCAAGCACACGAATGCAAAGCAGTTCTTTTGCACCTGAGTTGTCAGCAGCTTTCAGCCTGGATTCCTGTTGAATCATTGCGGCCCCTCCTTCCAATGTAAGTCTTACTTCGCTTTTTCGATGATTTGAACCAACCGCCATCTTTTATCTTTTGACATGGGTCTGGTTTCCATGATTCGAACGCGATCACCAGCTTGACACTGGTTCAGTTCGTCATGGGCTTTGAATTTTTTGGTCCGCTTCACTGCTTTTCCGTACAGCGGATGTCTTTCTTTATTCACAACGGATACGACAATGGTCTTATCCATTTTATCGCTGGTAACCATACCGACTCTTGTTTTTCTGGCTTTTCTTTCCAAGACAAGGGCCTCCTTTCACGTAAACTCCGTATGGGATCAAAGCGGACTATCCTTCGTTGATTTCACGCTCACGCAAAACAGTTTTCACACGTGCGATATCTCTTTTGACATGGCGGATCCGCAAAGGGTTTTCCAGCTGACCGGTTGCTAACTGAAAGCGCAGGTTAAACAGTTCACCTTTATGATCGGTCAGTTTCTGTGTCAATTCTGCACTTGTCATATCTTTCAAAGCATTAGCTTTCATCAGCTTCACCACCTATTCCTTCTAATTCTCTTCTGGAAACAACTTTGCATTTCACCGGCAATTTATGCATTGCCAGACGCATTGCTTCCCGGGCTTTTTCTTCAGATACGCCGGCAATTTCAAACATTACCCGGCCCGGCTTAACAACTGCAACCCAAAACTCGGGAGCACCTTTACCAGCACCCATGCGGGTTTCAGCTGGCTTCTTGGTTACCGGCTTATGTGGGAAAATTTTGATCCATACCTTACCACCACGTTTGATGGATCGGGTCATGGCAATACGTGCTGCTTCAATCTGATTGGAGGTGATCCACGAGGCTTCAGTTGCCATCAGGCCAAAATCACCGTATGAGACTGTATTTCCTTTCATCGCGCGGCCTTCCATTTTACCCCGGAAAACACGGCGGCGTTTAACACGTTTAGGCATTAACATGCACGATTCCTCCTTCCTGTCACATGTTGCTCAGGCTGACACCTGTATCATGATGACGCTGCGTCAGTTATTGAGCCGCAGCTTCCTTTTTTTTGTCTGTTTTCTTTTCAGGAAGTATTTCACCCTTGTAGATCCAGACTTTCACACCCAGTTTTCCATAAGTGGTAGTGGCTTCGTGAAATCCATAATCAATGTCTGCCCGCAATGTGTGCAGCGGCACATTTCCTTGATTATAGCCCTCAGTACGAGCAATTTCAGCACCGCCCAAACGACCTGCGGTTGCAACCTTAACACCTTTTGCTCCAGCACGGAATGCCCGTTGCATTGCCTGCTTCATGGCTCGGCGGAAAGCAACACGACGCTCAAGTGATAACGCAATGTTCTCAGCTACAAGCTGTGCATCGATTTCGGGGTACTTGATTTCAACTACGTTGATCAGCGTGCTTTTCCCTGTCATTTTCTCCAGGTCTTTGCGCAGCTCTTCAACACCCTGTCCACCTTTGCCGATAACCATGCCCGGTTTTGCTGTATGAATGTTAACTTTCACCCGATTGTTGGCTGCACGTTCAATTTCAATCTTTGACACGCCTGAAGTAAACAGTTTGTCTTTGACATACTTTCGAATGTTGCAGTCTTCAATCAGAATGTCGCCAAAATCTTTTTTGTTGGCATACCATTTGCTATCCCAGTCTTTAATAATGCCAACTCGTAACCCATGAGGATTTACCTTTTGACCCATTCTATCCCTCCTTACCCGGTTTTTCCCGTAATACGACACCAATATGGCTGGTTCGTTTCAGGATCTGTGAAGCCCTTCCCTGAGCGCGGGGTCTGAAACGCTTCAGCGTGGGGCCCTGATTTGCATAAATTTCTGCCACATACAGGCTGTCTTTATTCATCTGGTGATTGTTCTCTGCATTGGCAATGGCAGATTTCACAATTTTTTCAATGACCGGCGAAGCACCACGGGGGGTAAACTTCAAAATGGCCAACGCTTCATCTACCTTTTTGCCTCTGATCAGATCGGCAACCAGCTTTGCTTTTCTCGGAGCAATGCGTACATGTCTGGCTACTGCTTTTGCTTCCATAGCCATAAACCTCCTTTCGTCGCTTTCAGTTTATCTATTTCCGTTTGCTGCTTTTTTCGGAATCGTCATGGCCACGGTAGGTACGTGTCAACGCAAATTCTCCCAGCTTATGACCGACCATATCCTCCGTTATGTACACGGGGATGTGTTTGCGCCCATCATGCACCGCAATGGTGTGTCCGATCATTTGCGGAAAAATAGTGGATGCCCGGGACCATGTTTTGATTACTTTTTTGGATCCGCCATCGTTCATTTCTTCAATTTTTTTCAACAGTTTTTCATGGACAAAAGGTCCTTTTTTTGAAGATCTGCTCATTCTTGTTCCTCCCTTCGGCAGCTTAACGTGCGCTCTGCTTACTTCTTGCGCCGTTTGACAATCATCTTGTCAGATGCTTTGTTCTTTTGGCGGGTTTTGTATCCCAAAGCTGGTTTTCCCCAAGGAGTTACCGGCCCTGGACGTCCAATGGGTGCTCGACCTTCACCACCACCGTGAGGATGGTCATTGGGGTTCATGGCAGAACCGCGCACTGTTGGACGAATGCCCATATGCCTGGTACGTCCCGCTTTACCGATGCTGATATTCTCATGATCAAGGTTGCCCACCTGCCCGATGGTTGCACGACACTCAATCAAAATATAACGAATTTCTCCGGAAGGCAAACGCAACAGCGCGTACTTCCCTTCTTTTGCCATCAACTGAGCTGAGTTGCCGGCAGCACGGGCAATCTGCCCGCCTTTTCCGGGTTTCATTTCAATGTTGTGCAACACAGTACCGACGGGAATGCTTTTCAATGGAAGCGCATTGCCAACTTTAATATCGGCACCTTCACCTGACTCAACTTTGTCTCCCACTTTCAAGTGGTTTGGAGCCAGAATGTAACGCTTGTCACCATCCGCATAATGCAGCAACGCAATGTTGGCACTACGATTGGGATCATACTCAATGGTAGCCACTTTTGCCGGCACACCATCTTTGTTTCTTTTAAAATCAATGATTCTGTATTTTCTCATGGCACCGCCACCGCGATGGCGAACCGTGATTTTACCCTGTGCATTTCTTCCCCCACTCTTTTTCAGGGGTGCCAGAAGAGATTTTTCCGGTTCTACTTTTGAAAGCTCCTCAAAGGTGGATACGGACATATGTCTTCTGGCCGGGGAAGTGGGTTTGTATTTTTTTATCGCCATAACTTTACCTCCTCCACAAAGCCGTTAATTACATGCCTTCAAAGAATTCAATTTCTTTGCTTTCTGCTGTCAGTTGAACAATGGCTTTTTTCCAGTCTGGGCGTTTGCCAACGTGGCGGCCCATTCTTTTGGTTTTGCCTTTCATGTTCATGGTGTTGACGCTGTCAACCTTCACCGAAAAGATTTTTTCGATGGCATTTTTAATCTCGGTCTTGTTGGCATTTTTGCGAACCACAAAGGCGTATTTTTTATCAGCCAGGCCGCTCATGCTCTGTTCAGTGACCAGAGGTCTTAAAATCACGCTGTACGGATCAAACATTATGCGTACACCTCCTCCACTTTCTCAACGGCATTTCTGGTGATGATGAAGCGGTCATACTTCAGAATGTCGTAGACGTTCAGGGTATTCACCAGTGTTGTTTGTACGCCGGGAATATTTCTGGCTGAACGGATTACACTGTCATTTACCTGCTCCATAACGATGAGCGCTTTGCCGTCAACTTTAAGGTTTTTAAGAATGTTGGTCATTTCTTTTGTTTTGGGCTGTTCCATTTGCAGATCATCCAAAACAATCAGCGTTTCACTGAGTACTTTTGATGAAAGTGCCGATTTCAGCGCCAAACGTCTCACCTTTTTGGGCAGCTTATAGCTGTAATCCCTGGGTTTGGGTGCAAAGACAGTTCCTCCACCAACCCAGATGGGTGAACGGCTGGACCCATGACGGGCACGACCGGTTCCCTTTTGACGCCAGGGCTTTCTGCCGCCGCCTCTTACTTCTGCGCGGGTTTTGGCAGACTGTGTTCCTTGTCGCTTATTGGCTAGCTGATTCTTAACAACAGCATGCATGACATGCGTGTTAATCTCTACGCCGAAAATGCTGTCGTTCAGCTGAATTTCACTGACTTTTTCTCCAGATACATTGTAAACGGGTACTGTAGGCATTTAAGCTCCTCCTTTCCAACCTATTTTTCCTGAGTTTTTCGAGCTTCTTTCATGAATACCATGCCTTTTTTGGGGCCGGGAACGGCACCTTTAACCAGAATGGCGTTTCTTTCAGCATCGACTCGAACCACTTCCAGATTTTGCATTGTAACGCGTACGGAACCCATTTGTCCTGGTAACTTTTTACCTTTAAATACGCGGCTGGGAGAAGAAGATGCTCCCATGGAACCTGGATTTCTGTGATAGTGAGAACCGTGGGTCATGGGGCCGCGGCTTTGGTTGTGCCGTTTGATAACACCCTGGAAGCCTTTACCTTTGGAAGTACCGGTAATGTCAACCTTGTCACCCGCCACAAAGACATCAGCATTTAATTCCTGTCCAACTGTGTAGGTGGATGGGTCTTTCACTTTGAGTTCACGCAGGTACTTGCGATAAGCAACGCCCGCTTTATCAAAGTGGCCTTTGGCCGGTTTAATGGTGCGATTCTCTTTGGTGGTGCTGAAAGCTATTTGAACTGCAGTATAGCCTTCTTTTTCTTTTGTTTTGATCTGTGTGACCTGGTTGGTTTCGACAGCGATGACAGTCACCGGGATCACGTTCCCCAGTTCATCAAACACCTGGGTCATACCAACTTTTCTACCCATTAATGCTTTCATGTTCAAAACACCTCCTGTTAATCTTACAGCGGATTGCGTCAGCAATCATACTAAGATTGATCCTCTATAAAAGATCGATCAAACAATCGCTGCTTTCCTATAACTTGATTTCAATATCCACGCCCGCCGGCAGATCCAGTTTCATCAGTGAATCAACGGTTTTGGGTGTGGGGCTCAGAATGTCAATGAGACGTTTGTGAGTGCGCATTTCAAACTGTTCTCTTGAATCTTTGTGTTTGTGTACTGAGCGCAGGATGGTAACGATCTGCTTTTCAGTAGGCAGGGGGATTGGCCCTGACACATCTGCACCACTTCTTTTAGCAGTGTCGACAATCTTTTCTGCCGATTGGTCCAGCACCTTGTGATCATACGCCTTCAATCTGATTCTGATTTTTTGTTTTGCTTTAGCCATTTGCTAACCTCCTCCATTCGCACGTTTTCGTGCGACAGGACATGAACACTGCTCCGGGTGTGTTGCATTTTTTTAAATCCGAAACATTTCTATCCAGTCGCCTGATTCTTAGATCCGACATTCTCCACGGAAATTCCCCTTCGAAAGGCCACCTTCCGCTTCATCGCATAAAATGGGACACTTAAGTATTTTATAATACAATTGCAAGAAAAGCAAGATGGTTTGACTATTTTTTTCTGCAAAAACCATCTTTATTGACTCCTTTTTTTATATACCTGCGCATTATCAGCAATTAAGGCAAAAAAGGACCAGGCTTTTGCCTGGTCCCTAAGCTGCTTCACATTGTGATCGGCTACAGCAATTACTCGATGATCTGAGCGACAACACCGGCTCCTACTGTTCGGCCGCCTTCACGAATGGCAAATCGCAGGCCTTCTTCGGTGGCGATGGGGCTGATCAGTTCGATGTCCATGGTGATGTTGTCTCCAGGCATAACCATCTCTACGCCATCCGGCAGTTTGATGCTTCCGGTAACGTCGGTGGTTCTGAAGTAGAACTGGGGACGGTAGCCGTCAAAGAAGGGGGTGTGTCGGCCGCCTTCTTCTTTTTTCAGTACGTAGACTTCTGCTTTGAACTTGGTGTGGGGATGGATGCTGCCGGTCTTGGCCAGTACTTGTCCACGCTCAATTTCTGTTCGCTGAATGCCGCGAAGCAACAGGCCGATGTTGTCGCCTGCCTGGGCGAAATCCAACAGTTTGCGGAACATTTCCACGCCGGTTACAATCAGTTTGCGGGGCTCTTCGGAGAGGCCCACCAATTGTACTTCTTCCTGTACTTTAACGGTTCCTCTTTCCACACGTCCGGTGGCTACTGTGCCTCGGCCGGTGATGGAGAAGACGTCCTCTACGGGCATCAGGAAGGGTTTGTCCACGTCTCGCTCGGGCTGTGGAATATACTCGTCGATGCCTTCAAACATTTCAACGATTTTATCTGCCCATTCGCTGTCCGGATCTTCCAGTGCTTTTAATGCGCTGCCTTTGAAGATGGGGGTGTCGTCGCCTGGGAACTCGTACGCGCTCAACAGGTCGCGGATTTCCAGCTCAACCAGTTCCAGCAGTTCTTCGTCATCCACCATGTCGCATTTGTTCATGAAGACCACGATGTAGGGTACGCCTACCTGTCTGGACAGCAGGATGTGCTCTCTGGTTTGGGGCATGGGGCCGTCGGCTGCGGATACCACCAGGATGGCTCCGTCCATTTGGGCGGCTCCGGTGATCATGTTTTTAACATAGTCGGCATGGCCGGGGCAGTCTACGTGGGCGTAGTGGCGGTTCGGGGTTTCGTACTCAACATGTGCTGTTGAGATGGTGATTCCTCTTTCTCTTTCTTCAGGCGCTTTGTCGATCATGTCGAAGGCCACTGCTGATCCGGTGCCGAATCGCTTGTTCAGTACTGATGTGATGGCCGCTGTCAGCGTGGTTTTGCCATGGTCAACGTGACCAATGGTTCCAATGTTTACGTGGGGTTTTGTTCTTTCAAATTTTGCTTTTCCCATTTTCGTTCCTCCCTAAATTGTTTATTCATAGTTTGAAATGCAACAGGCTAGCCCTTCATAATCTTTTCTGCAATGCTGTTGGGCACCTGCTCAAAGTGATCAAAGTGCATGGTGTAATTGGCACGTCCCTGTGATTTTGAACGAAGGTCTGTGGCATATCCAAACATTTCCGCCAGCGGCACCTGAGACTTGATCACCTGAATGCCATTGGCACGCGGTATCATTCCTTCAATTCTGCCGCGTCGGGAGTTCAGGTCGCCGATCACGTCGCCCATATATTCTTCAGGGGTTACCACTTCCACACGCATGTAAGGTTCCAGCAATACCGGCTTGGCTTTCTTCATACCGTCTTTGAAAGCCATGGATCCTGCAATTTTAAAGGCCATTTCAGAAGAATCCACTTCGTGGTAGGAACCATCCAGCAGTTCAACCCGGAAATCCACCACTTCGTAGCCAGCTAGAATACCATTGCTCATACTGCCCTGAATCCCCTGATCTACTGCAGGAATGTACTCTTTGGGAATTGATCCGCCGACAACCTTGCTTTCGAACAGGTATCCGGCTCCAGGTTCCTGGGGAATCATTCGCATCTTAACATGACCGTACTGACCTTTACCACCAGACTGACGAGCGTATTTGGCTTCCACATCAACAGTTTCAGTGATGGTTTCTTTGTAAGCCACCTGTGGTTTGCCCACATTGGCTTCCACTTTAAACTCGCGCATCATTCGGTCAACAATGATTTCAAGATGCAGCTCTCCCATTCCGGCAATAATAGTCTGGCCGGTTTCGGTGTCTGTATAGGTTCGGAAAGTGGGATCCTCTTCTGCCAGTTTCTGCAGTGCAATCCCCATTTTTTCCTGGCCTGCTTTTGTTTTTGGCTCGATGGCAACATTAATAACCGGCTCAGGAAACTCCATGGATTCCAGGAGAATCTGATGATCAGGATCGCACAGGGTATCCCCCGTGGAAGTATCTTTCAATCCCACGATGGCGGCAATGTCGCCGGCATACACTTCAGAAATCTCTTTTCGGGTGTTGGCATGCATTTGAAGAATGCGGCCAACACGTTCTTTTTTCCCTTTTGTTGCATTGTAAACATAAGAACCCGACTTCAGAACTCCGGAATAAACCCGGAAGAAAGCCAGTTTACCCACAAAGGGGTCTGCCATGATTTTAAAGGCCAGGGCAGAGAAGGGTTCTTCATCACTGGGGTGGCGCTCCATTTCCGCTTCACCATCAAGGTCAGTACCTCGAATGGCTTCAACATCCAGCGGTGAAGGCATGAGTTGGACAATTCTGTCCAGCAGCATGGTGACGCCTTTGTTCTTGTAGGAAGAGCCGCACAGTACAGGTGTCATGGAGGTTTGAACAGTGCCTCTTCTGAGACCTTGAACCACCTCTTCCAAAGTGAGGGCTTCACCTTCCAGATATTTCATCATCAGCTCTTCGCTGGTTTCTGCAACAGCTTCCAGCATTTTTTCACGATACATCTGTGCCTTTTCTTCCATTTCGGCTGGAATGTCTTCCACTCGAATGTCTTGACCCAAATCATCCAGGAAAATGTGCGCTTTCATATCCACCAGATCGATAATACCGACGAAATCAGCTTCACTGCCGATGGGCAGCTGAATGGGTACCGCATTGGTTCCCAGACGTTCTTTCATCATGCTCACTGCCTGGTAAAAGTCTGCACCCATAATGTCCATTTTGTTGACGAAAGCCATGCGGGGAACCTTATATTTATCAGCCTGACGCCAGACTGTTTCTGATTGAGGTTCAACGCCGCCTTTAGCACAGAAAACTGCAACGGCACCATCAAGCACTCGCAAAGACCGTTCAACTTCAACCGTAAAGTCAACGTGTCCTGGTGTGTCAATTATGTTGATACCATGGCCATTCCATTCACAACTGGTGGCCGCGGAGGTGATAGTAATACCGCGCTCCTTTTCTTGCTCCATCCAGTCCATTTGCGAGGCCCCGTCATGGGTTTCACCAAGTTTTCTGATGCGGCCTGCATAAAACAGAATCCGTTCAGTGGTGGTGGTTTTACCTGCGTCAATATGTGCCATGATTCCAATGTTTCTTGTTTTTTCAAGCGTAAACTGCCTTGGCACCGTGATCCTCCTTCCAACATGCCGACAAACAAAAACTCTGAAATGAACTGTGCATTCGCCATTTTACCGATGCAAATGCACAGATGATTCCCTGATTGCCGGTATTACCAACGATAATGCGCAAAAGCTTTGTTGGCTTCTGCCATTTTATGTGTGTCTTCACGTTTTTTAACAGATGCTCCCATGCTGTTGGCCGCATCCATCAATTCTTTCGCCAGTCTCTCTTCCATGCGTTTTTCGCCACGGAGACGGGTGTACTTAACCAACCAGCGAATTCCCAGTGTCTGACGACGCTCAGGTCTAACTTCCACCGGCACCTGGTAGTTGGCACCTCCCACACGTCTGGCCTTTACTTCGAGAACAGGCATGATGTTGTTCATGGCTTTCTCAAATGTTTCCATTGGGTCCTGTCCGGATTTTTCCTTGATGATATCGAAGGCATCATATACGATCCGCTGGGCCACCCCTTTTTTACCGTCCAACATAATGCCGTTGATCAGCTTGGTGACAACCTTGCTTCCATACATGGGATCCGGAAGTACCAATCGCTTCGGTACATTTCCTTTTCTCGGCACGTTTCTTCCCTCCTTATCTGTGAATTCAGCCAGAATTCACCGGTACTCGACATTCATTGAATGCCGTTGTGCGTTCTCAGCGTGATGAGACTCAGGAAATGACTCCTATTGATCATCTATGCTAAAACGCGATCACGTCATTATTTCTTTTTGGGTCGTTTCGCTCCGTACTTGGAACGGCCCTGCATTCTGTTGGCAACGCCAGCGGTATCCAGAGTACCACGAACAATGTGGTAACGAACACCAGGAAGGTCTTTCACTCTTCCCCCACGAATCAGAACGACACTATGTTCCTGCAGGTTGTGTCCCATTCCGGGAATATAAGCAGAAACCTCGATCTGGTTTGTGAGACGTACCCTTGCCACTTTTCGAAGTGCAGAGTTTGGTTTCTTAGGCGTCACTGTTTTAACGGATGTGCAGACACCTCGTTTTTGTGGAGCACTCTGATCTGTGGATGTTCTGTTCAAAGAATTAAAACCTTTCAGCAACGCAGGGGCATCTGACTTTTCCATTTCAACTTTTCGGCCTTTTCGAACCAGTTGGTTAATGGTTGGCATGTTTTCACCTCCTTTTCATTTGATCATTTGATTCTCATTTATTTTAGAACCGCAACCACGGTTGCTCCCACATCAATGCCGCAAAACTTGCCCAGTTTTTTTCGGCTTTCCACCGGCACAACTTCCACTTGCTTTTCCAGTGCCAATTGGCGCATTTTATCCAGCAGGTGCGTTTCCGCATCTGATGCCAGGTACACACACTTGACGTCCTGGCCCTCTGTGAGTGAGCGGGTAACCTGTTTAATCCCCACCACTTTTTTTTCATGTTGAAGCAACTCCAACACTTTTTTCTCCTCCTCCGTGCTCCTGATCTGCCGAATACACCACATGCTTATGCGGGTGAACCAGACACATCAGGAAGGCCGCCGGAGCCTCAACTCCGGCGAAGTCCTGTCTTTTGAAGGGTTTAAGCCCTTTTACCAGCTAACACACTTAATTATTCTAACACTTGGCAAAATGAGTGTCAACAATAAGTTGATGAAGATTGTGTTAAAACGTATCTGCTGAATCTGCATCCATCTCCGATATATCTGTTTCTTTCAGATCAAGAGCCACATCCATATACCGTTTCATACCCGTTCCTGCCGGTATTAGCTTGCCAATAATCACATTTTCTTTCAGGCCGATGAGGAAATCCTCTTTCCCTTTAATGGCCGCTTCAGTGAGCACTCGAGTGGTTTCCTGGAATGACGCTGCTGACAAAAAGGACTCAGTTGCCAGAGAAGCTTTAGTGATTCCCAGCAGCACGCGCTTGCTTTGAACCGGTTCCCGCCCCTCTTCAACGGCCTTCTTGTTAATATCTTCGAGGGTGTAAACACTTTCCAGAGTGCCTGGCAGCAGGTCAGCATCACCGTCATCTTCGATTCTCACTTTACCCAGCATTTGTCGCACAATCACTTCAATGTGTTTATCGTTAATATCAACACCCTGCATTCGGTAAACGCGCTGCACTTCTTTAATGATATAGTTCTGCACGCCGCCCACATCTTTGATACGCAGGATATCATGAGGGTTGACTGAACCGTCTGTAATTTCTTCAGCAGCCTCAATCATTTGCCCTTCTTTAACCCGTATGCGGGAACCATAGGGAATCTCATACACCTTTTCTTCTTCTGCGTTGCGTACATGTACTTCCCGTTTCTTTTTACTTTCAACCAGACTCACCGCACCGTCAATCTCGCTGATGATAGCCAGTCCTTTTGGCTTTCGGGCTTCAAAGAGTTCTTCGACACGGGGAAGACCCTGGGTGATATCTGCTCCAGCAACACCACCGGTATGGAAGGTTCTCATGGTCAACTGAGTTCCAGGTTCTCCAATGGACTGGGCGGCAATAATACCAACAGCTTCTCCCACTTCCACCTGCTTGCCGGTGGCCAGATTGCGGCCATAGCAGACTTTGCAGATACCGTACTTGGTTTTGCAGTCAAGGATGGATCGGATTTCAGCCCGCTGAACACCTGCTTCAATAATGCGCTCGGCATCCTCTTCCATGACCATTTTGCCTTTTTCCAGCAGCACCGCGCCGGTTTCAGGATGAAGAATATCTTTTAGAAGATAACGGCCCACCAGTCGATCGTACAACTCTTCAATCATCTCGTTGCCGTCTTTGAAGGCTTCCACTGTCATGCCCACTTCAGAGCCGCAATCCTCTTCACGAATAATCACATCCTGAGATACATCCACCAGGCGGCGGGTCAGATAACCTGAATCCGCTGTTCGAAGAGCCGTATCGGCAAGTCCTTTTCGGGCACCATGGGTTGAAATAAAATATTCCAGCACGGTCAGACCTTCACGAAAGTTTGATTTAATGGGAACTTCCACTGTGTGTCCACTTGCATTTGACATCAATCCACGCATACCGCCCAGCTGTCGAATCTGGTTTTTACTTCCCCGGGCGCCTGATTGAGCCATGATAAAGACGTTGTTCATCCGGTCAAGTCCGTTCATCAAGGCATCTGTCACTTTTCCGGTCGTTTCTTCCCAAACAGCCATAACTTTCTCGTAACGTTCGTCATTGGAAATCAGTCCCCGACGGAAAACCTGCTCGTACTGATCCACTTTCTCTTCTGCCTGAGCGATTAAGCCGGCTTTTTCTTCGGGAACCTCCATATCTGAAACAGCGATGGTGACAGCACCCCGGGTGGAGAATTTGAATCCGATAAATTTGATATAATCCAGCATTTCTGCGGTTGCAAGATTCCCATATTTGCGATAGCACTTGGAAATAATCTTACCCAGCGCCTTTTTGTCGCAGACGAAATCCACTTCAAGGGAATATGCGTCTTCTTCACGATCCACAAAACCCAGGGACTGGGGCAGTTTTTCATTGAAAATGAAGCGTCCCACCGTACTTTCAACCAATGCTCTCTCTGCTTTTTCAGGGTGCTTCATGCGCACCTTCACCATGGCATGCAAGTCAACTTTGCCGGTGTCATACGCCATTAGCATCTCTTCAAAATCTTTGAAAATCATCCCTTCCCCTTTTGATCCGGGAATATCGATGGTCAGGTAGTAGCTTCCCAGTACCATATCCTGAGTAGGCGTGGTAATAGGCTGACCATCTTTGGGTGCCAGAATGTTGTTGACTGACAGCATGAGATCGTGGGCTTCTGCCTGGGCCTTTGCCGATAGCGGAACGTGTACCGCCATCTGGTCACCATCGAAATCAGCGTTATACGCAGTGCACACCAGAGGATGGAGTTTAATCGCCTTTCCTTCCACCAGTACCGGCTCGAACGCCTGAATTCCAAGTCTGTGAAGGGTTGGGGCCCGGTTTAAAAGCACCGGATGATTTTTAATGACCTCTTCAAGCACATCCCACACCTCGGGTCGCACTTTTTCCACCATGCGCTTGGCACTTTTGATGTTATGGGCATGCCCATCTGCCACCAGCGTTTTCATGACGAAAGGTTTAAAGAGTTCCAGAGCCATCTTTTTCGGCAGACCACACTGATGGAATTTCAGCTCCGGTCCTACCACGATGACAGAACGTCCAGAATAGTCCACACGTTTCCCCAGCAAATTCTGACGAAAACGCCCCTGTTTTCCTTTCAGCATATCTGACAGCGATTTCAACGGGCGGTTGCCTGGTCCAGTTACAGGTTTGCCCCGTCGGCCATTGTCGATGAGCGCGTCCACCGCCTCCTGAAGCATGCGTTTTTCATTGCGTACAATGATATCAGGCGCGCCAAGGTCCAGCAATCTTTTGAGACGATTATTGCGGTTAATCACCCGGCGGTACAAATCATTAAGATCAGAGGTGGCAAATCTGCCGCCATCCAGCTGTACCATCGGTCGCAGATCCGGCGGAATCACCGGTACCACATCCAGAATCATCCAGTCTGGTTGATTTCCTGATCTCCTGAAGGCTTCCACCACTTCCAGACGCCGAATGGTTCGCACTCTTTTTTGCCCCGAACTATCCTGCAGGCGTTGTCTCAAGTCTTGGTTCAGTTCTTCCAGGTCAATTTGCACCAATAATTCTTTAATGGCTTCTGCACCCATGGCCGCCGTAAAATATTGCCCTGATTTACGGGCGTGATCCATGGCTTCGCCAAATTCTTTTTCTGTCAGAATCTGCTTGTGGCTCAGGTGGCTGTCGCCGGGATCTGTCACCACATATGCCGCAAAGTACAGCACTTTTTCAAGGGAACGGGGCGACATGTCCAGCAGCAGACCCATTCGACTGGGAATTCCCTTAAAGTACCAGATATGAGACACCGGTGCCGCCAGTTCAATGTGGCCCATTCGATCACGACGCACTTTTGACTTGGTGACTTCTACGCCGCACCGATCACAAATAACGCCTTTATATCGCACCCGTTTGTATTTTCCGCAGTGACATTCCCAGTCTTTCGTGGGACCAAAGATCTTTTCGCAGAAAAGGCCTTCTTTCTCTGGCTTAAGGGTACGGTAATTGATGGTTTCTGGTTTTTTGACTTCTCCCTTTGACCATTGCCGGATTTTCTCAGGCGAGGCCAGGGATATTCGCAGTGATTTAAAATGATTCAATTCAAACAAGGAGCTTCTCCCCTTTCAGTTCTTGCTGGTCTGAACCTGTTGCCGAAAGCAGTTGATTACAGATCTTCGTCATCTTCAATAACTTCATGTGTCAATGCCTCGGCATCATCTTCTTCAAATCCGGTAATGGACATCATGGACGACTCCAGCTCTTCTTCATCCACATCACGCGATTCGCTGATTGCCGGACCTGCATCTTCCTCATCTTCCAGGGGCTCCGGATCAGTCTCGCGCTCCGGCAAAAGATCCTTGCGATCGGTATCCAGAGATTCTATTTCATCATCAGCGGCGTCCTTGATTTCTATTTCATGATTGTCATCTGTCATCACCTGAATGTTCAGGCACAGACTCTGAAGCTCCTTAATCAGTACTTTGAAAGACTCAGGCACACCAGGTTCCGGAATGGTTTCACCTTTGACGATGCATTCGTAGGTTTTCACACGACCCACCACATCATCGGATTTCACCGTCAGAATTTCCTGAAGGGTGTGGGCAGCACCGTATGCTTCCAGTGCCCAGACCTCCATTTCACCAAATCGCTGACCGCCAAACTGAGCCTTACCGCCCAGGGGCTGCTGTGTTACCAGTGAGTAGGGGCCCGTGCTGCGTGCATGGATTTTATCATCCACCAGATGGTGAAGTTTCAGCATGTACATGTAACCCACGGTAACCGGGTTGTCAAAAAACTCGCCGGTGCGGCCATCCTGCAGCTGGATTTTTCCTGATCGCGGATAACCCGCCAGTTCCAGGGCCTCCATGACATCATGTTCATTGGCACCGTCGAATACCGGTGTTGCCACTTCCCACCCAAGGGCTTTGGCTGCCAGACCCAAGTGCACTTCCAGCACCTGTCCAATATTCATTCGGGAAGGAACGCCCAGGGGATTCAATACAATATCGAGGGGAGTTCCATCCGCCAGGAAGGGCATATCTTCTTCCGGCAGAATTCTGGAAATAACCCCTTTGTTACCATGTCGTCCGGCAATTTTATCACCGACGTTGATTTTTCGTTTTTTAGCAATGTACACACGCACCAGTTCGTTAACTCCTGGAGAAAGCTCGTCGCCATTTTCCCGGGTGAACACTTTCACGTCGACAATGATACCCGATTCACCGTGGGGTACTTTCAACGAGGTGTCTCTTACCTCTCGGGCCTTTTCTCCAAAAATAGCCCGCAACAACCTCTCTTCTGCCGTCAGTTCCGTCTCCCCTTTAGGAGTGACTTTACCCACCAGAATGTCACCGGACAGAACTTCTGCGCCAATGCGGATAATGCCGCGTTCATCCAGGTCTTTCAGAGCATCTTCTCCCACATTGGGAATATCTCGTGTGATTTCTTCCGGTCCCAGTTTTGTGTCGCGTGCATCCGCTTCATACTCTTCGATGTGAATGGATGTCAGCACATCTTCTTTAACCAGGCGTTCATTGATGAGAATTGCATCTTCATAGTTATAACCTTCCCAGGTCATAAAACCAATCAGACAATTGCGCCCAAGGGCGATTTCTCCCTGGTGAGTGGAAGGACCGTCTGCAATGACGTCGCCTGCTTTCACCCGTTGTCCTTTGACAATAATCGGTTTTTGATTGACGCAGGTTCCCTGGTTGGAGCGCTTGAATTTCAACAGGTTATGGCGGTCGATCTGACCGTCAGCATCCCGCCTGATGAGGATTTCAGTACCAGTCACCCGTTCAATCACGCCATCGATTTTAGCAATCACCACAACGCCAGAATCTCTGGCTGCCTTATACTCCATCCCCGTTCCAATAACCGGAGGCTCTGCAATTAACAAGGGTACCGCCTGCCGCTGCATATTCGATCCCATAAGGGCACGGTTGGCATCGTCGTTCTCCAGAAAAGGAATCATGGCGGTTGCCACCGAAACAATCTGCTTCGGAGAAACGTCCATGTAATCGGCTTCTTCCCGGGGAACCATGTCAATGGCGCCTTCAATTGTTCTGGAAGCAACCCGTTTGTTGATGAAATGACCTTCTTCATCCAGCGGCTCATTCGCCTGTGCGATGGTGAGCATGTCTTCCTCATCGGCCGTCAGATATTCCACTTCTTTGGTAACCCGGCCTTCTTCCTGGATGATTTTACGATAGGGAACTTCAATAAACCCATATTCATTGACACGGGCAAAGGTACTCAGCGAGTTGATTAGTCCAATGTTTGGTCCCTCAGGTGTTTCAATGGGGCACATGCGTCCATAGTGGGAGTGATGTACGTCCCGAACTTCAAATCCGGCACGTTCCCGGGACAGTCCGCCAGGTCCAAGAGCTGAAAGCCGTCGTTTGTGAGTCAGTTCAGCCAATGGGTTGGTTTGATCCATAAACTGTGACAGCTGTGAACTGCCAAAAAATTCCTTGATGGCAGCGACCACGGGACGAATATTAATGAGCGCCTGGGGGGTTACCAGATCAACATCCTGAATGGTCATTCTTTCCTTAACCACACGCTCCATGCGGGAGAGCCCGATGCGAAATTGATTCTGGAGCAACTCGCCCACCGAACGCAGACGCCGGTTGCCCAGATGGTCAATGTCATCCACCCGTCCGATTTCATGCGCCAAATTGAACACATAGCTGATGGAGGCAATGATATCGGCCACAATGATGTGCTTCGGATTCAGTTCCCGCACACGCTCTTTCAGTGCCTGTCGAATCTCATCTTCTGTTTTAAAGCTATCCAGTATTTCCTTCAGGACTGGATAGTACACTTTGTCACGCAGGCGAATGCCTGAGAGGTCAAAGGGTACATGTACTTTAACATCCACAAAATGATTGCCGATGACCTTGATCACCTGATTTTCCTCGGAATAAACCAGCGCCTGGTTAAGTCCTGTATTCTGAATAGCTTCGGCAACATGCCGGGTGATTTTCTTGCCGGACTCCACCAGCACTTCGCCGGTTCGGGGATCAACGATATTTTCTGCTGCCTTGCGGTACATGATGCGTGTTGCAAGTGCCAGCTTTTTATTGAATTTATAACGCCCAACCTTTGCCAGATCATACCGCTTCGGATCAAAGAACAGGGAGTTCAGCAGCGAAGTGGCACTTTCGACAGTCGGCGGCTCACCAGGGCGTAGACGCTTATAGATTTCCAGCAATGCTTCTTCTGTTGTGGTGGTGTTGTCTTTTTCAAGTGTCGCCAACAAACGCTCATCTTCACCCAGCAGATCAATGATTTGTTGATCTTTTGAGTAGCCCAGCGCTCGAAGCAAAATGGTAATGGGTTGCTTTCGGGTACGGTCGATACGCACCGATACCACACCATTTGAATCTGTTTCGTATTCCAGCCAGGCACCCCGGTTAGGGATCAGTGTCGAGGAGAAAAGCATGGTGCCGGCTTTGTCATATTCTGAATGGTAATAAACCCCGGGAGAACGAACCAACTGACTGACAATGACACGTTCAGCACCATTGATAATAAAGGTCCCCGTCTCAGTCATAATGGGAAAATCACCCATGAACACTTCCTGCTCTTTGACTTCGCCGGTTTCTTTATTGATAAGCCTTACCTTCACCTTAATGGGGGCTGAGTAAGTCATATCACGTTCCTTGGCTTCTTCCACACTGTATTTGGCAGATTCTTCCAGTTTGTAATCCACAAATTCCAGGATCAGGTTTCCGGTATAATCTTCAATAGGGGAAATATCATTAAAGACTTCTCCCAGTCCTTCTTCCAGAAACCAGCGATAGGATTCCTGCTGAATCTCAATCAGATTGGGGACTTCAAGAATTTCTTCAATTCTTGAGTAGGACATTCGCTCTTTGTTGCCAATTTTGACGGGATGTGGCATGCCGGGCTTCACTCCTTGTGATCATAGTAAATTCTATCGTGAAATGAAAAATCCCGCATTGGTTCATTCGGTCGCCAGGACCAAAATGCTTTGAACGGAATTTTCATGAATACAGGGGTTACCTCAATGTGGAGTTTCAAACATTGAAATACGTTGACGCGGCAACACTCTGACGGGTGATGTGCATGGGTTGCCGCCAGATTTGATGCGCAGAAAAAAAGACTTTTATGCAATGTATAATATTATCACAACAAAATACAAGTTGTCAACAAAAAGCGTCTTCTCAGAAATTTTATTTTCTGTCGAAGACGCTTTTACAGTCATTATTGGCGAATCATTTTTCTTCAGTAAAAAGAACTACTTCAGTTCAACACTGGCGCCGGCTTCTTCAAGTTTGGCCTTGATGGCTTCTGCTTCTTCTTTTTCGGCACCTTCTTTAACTGGCTTCGGAGCATTGTCAACCAGCTCTTTGGCTTCTTTCAGTCCAAGTCCGGTCAGTTCACGCACTACTTTGATAACGCCAATTTTGGATGATCCGGGACTGGTCAGGATTACATCAAAATCAGTTTTTTCTTCTTCAACAGCTGCTGCAGCTCCGCCGCCAGCCATCATCACAGGAGCACTTGCGGATACGCCAAATTTTTCCTCTGCTGCTTTCACCAGTTCATTCAGCTCTGTAACTTTCATATTTTCAATCGTTTCAAGAATTTGTTCGATCGTCATTCATGACACCTCCATTAATATTGCCCTTAAGGGGCTTGATTGATTGGTTGACTCGTTTCCTAGCTGGCTTCGCCTTCGGCAGTTTTCTTGTCGATCACTGCCTGCAACAGATATGCGAAATTGCTCACTGGTGCCTTCAGGCTGCCCAGCAGTTTTGCAATCAGCACTTCTCTTGCCGGGATGGAAGCCAGTTCATTCACTTTTGCTTCATCCAAGAACGCACCTTCCACAATACCTGCTTTTAACTCAAGGCTTTTGTGGGTTTTGGCGAACTCACTGCCGATTTTTGCAGGGATGATCGGATCGTCATAGCTGAAAGCAATGGCGTTGGGCCCATCCAGCAATTCTGAGAAATCACTCAACCCTTTTTCCTGAATCGCTCGCTTCACCAGTGTGTTTTTATAGACTTTATAGTCCACACCCGCTTCACGAAACTGTTTTCGCAGTTCTGTGACTTCTTCCACTGTCAGACCTCGGTAATCAAACAAAATGGCTGCAGTGGATTTTGAAAACTTATCGGCAATCTCTTCAACAATTGCCTTCTTCATCTCGATGGCTTTTGACATACGCAATGCACCTCCTTTTGGTTCTGGTTCCGCTTTTACGAAACAAAGCCCCGTTGCTGGTGACAGCACGAGGCCTTTTTCTATATTTCGAAAAAGCCTCGGCAGGATGTTTAAACAGTCAACTGTCCCTGCGGTCTACGGCAGAGTATTCAATGTTGTGAACCTCTGGTTCCGGTCTAAGACATCACTTTGTTGGGGTTGATGCGAATGCCGGGTCCCATGGTGCTTGTCAGGGTAACGCTTCTCAGGTACTGGCCTTTGGAAGCTGCGGGTTTTGCTTTCACAACCGCATCCAACAATGCTCTCAGATTATCTGTCAGCTTGTCGGCTTCAAAAGACTTTTTCCCGATGGGTACATGGATGATGTTGGTTTTATCCAGACGGTATTCCACTTTACCGGCTTTGATTTCATTGACGGCCCGTTCCAGTTCAAACGTCACTGTTCCGGATTTCGGGTTCGGCATCAGACCCTTGGGGCCAAGCACACGTCCCAAACGGCCTACAACACCCATCATGTCAGGGGTTGCCACCACCACGTCAAACTCAAACCAGTTTTCTTTCTGGATTTTTTCAACCATTTCGTCGCCACCCACAAAGTCGGCACCGGCTTTTTCTGCTTCGGTTACTTTTTCACCTTTTGCAAATACCAGTACTTTCTTTGTTTTGCCAGTTCCGTGGGGCAATACCACAGCTCCCCGGACTTGCTGGTCTGCATGGCGGGAGTCGACTCCCAGCTTCATGTGCAGTTCAATGGTTTCATCAAATTTTGCTGATGGAAGCTGCTTCAGCACTTCCACTGCCTCAGCGACATCATGCATCTTTGCACTGTCAAACGCTTTGAGAGCGTCTTGGTACTTTTTGGCTTTCTTTTTCATTGGTTTTCCTCCTTGTGGTCCCATCGGCCGAAGGGCCTCCCACTAAATTCCTATTCTTCCACTTCAATACCCATGCTGCGGGCAGTTCCTGCAATCATGTTCATTGCAGTTTCAACACTGGCTGCATTCAAGTCAGGCATTTTCAGCTCAGCAATTTCACGCACCTGCGCTTTTTTGATTTTACCAACTTTGTTTTTGTTGGGTTCCCCGGAAGCTTTGTCGAGTCCGATGGCCTTTTTAATCAAAACAGCTGCTGGCGGTGTTTTGGTGATAAATGTGAAAGAGCGGTCCTGATAGACAGTAATGATCACCGGAATGATCAAGCCTGCCTGGTCTGCTGTCTTGGCATTGAATTCTTTACAGAAACCCATGATGTTGACACCATGCTGACCAAGGGCCGGACCAACTGGCGGTGCCGGTGTTGCTTTGCCGGCAGGTATTTGCAGCTTGATTTGTCCCACAACTTTTTTTGCCATTATTTCCACCTCCTTTATGGGATGGTCACACGTCCGTCAGGAGTGTGCGTCTGCCTAATGAGCGGTTTCCCCTTATCGCCGGATTACAGGGTCTCCACCTGGTGAAATTCCAGCTCAACCGGTGTCTCCCGGCCAAACATGGAAATTAGTACCTTAAAAGTCTGTTTGTCCATGTTGATTTTTTCAATGCTGCCAATGAAACTCTCAAAGGGACCACTGATGACACGAACAGAGTCTCCCACCTGAAAATTGATGTCGTGGCGAATGATTTCCACACCCATATTACGCACTTCATCTTCTGTCAGTGGGACCGGTTTGGAGCTGGGGCCCACGAATCCGGTAACGCCACGGGTATTGCGCACCAAATACCAGGACTCATCTGTCATCACCATCTTCACGATGACATAGCCTGGAAACAGCTTTGATTCTTTGATGCGTTTTTTTCCATTTTTAATTTCAATTTTTTCTTCCATTGGAACCCTGACTTCCAGGATCACGTCTTCCATGCCTCGGTTTTCCACCATTTTTTCGATGTTAACCTTCACTTTGTTTTCATGGCCGGAATACGTATGAACCACATACCATTTTGCCTGTTCTGACATATCTGAAGGATACTGCCTGTGACAGTGTCCCCTTCCCCCCTTTGAGCCTGGATAATCTGACGGTTATCGGATAATCATGTTCAACCCGAAGCCAAAAACAGTGTCCAGCACCCACAGGGCCAGTGTTGCCATCAGGCAAACAGCTACAACAACCGCTGTATGGTTTTTGAGTTCTTCTCTGGTTGGCCAGTGGACTTTTTTCAACTCTGCCCGTGAGCTTCTAACATACTTGCCAATTGATTGGGATTTTGTCGGAGCCGTTACAGTCTGGTTCGCCACGGTGCTTCACATCCTTTTTTCTTTATCCGCCGCTGTTTACTTGGTTTCACGGTGCAGTGTATGCGCACGGTCAAACTTGCAGTACTTTCTCAGCTCAATGCGGTCCGGATCATTTTTCTTGTTCTTGGTGGTATGGTAATTTCTTCTTTTGCATTCGGTACACGCCAGTGTTACTTTCACTCTCATCCTTCACACCTCCCTGTCAGGCTCCCTAAAGCCCCCTTGCTGTTCTATCCAAGCCTTTACCGGGCTTTACAACTCGTTAACTGGTAGAATATACCATATTTCACCAGACCTGTCAATCGTATTTCACCAGCAGACCGTTGTTTTTTGTCCGGCAAATAAAGGACCAGCAGATACCTGGCCCTCGGTGTTATCTCTTAATTCTATTGCGGCAGGCTGTCAGATGACGGTTTTCCACCGTCGCTCCGGCCTGCCGCAACAAAGTTTCGTGTTAAATAAGCAGCCTGTTACTCGATGATCTGAGCGACAACACCGGCTCCTACTGTTCGGCCGCCTTCACGAATGGCAAATCGCAGGCCTTCTTCGGTGGCGATGGGGCTGATCAGTTCGATGTCCATGGTGATGTTGTCTCCAGGCATAACCATCTCTACGCCATCCGGCAGTTTGATGCTTCCGGTAACGTCGGTGGTTCTGAAGTAGAACTGGGGACGGTAGCCGTCAAAGAAGGGTGTGTGTCGGCCGCCTTCTTCTTTTTTCAGTACGTAGACTTCTGCTTTGAACTTGGTGTGGGGATGGATGCTGCCGGTCTTGGCCAGTACTTGTCCACGCTCAATTTCTGTTCGCTGAATGCCGCGAAGCAACAGGCCGATGTTGTCGCCTGCCTGGGCGAAATCCAACAGTTTGCGGAACATTTCCACGCCGGTTACAATCAGTTTGCGGGGCTCTTCGGAGAGGCCCACCAATTGTACTTCTTCCTGTACTTTAACGGTTCCTCTTTCCACACGTCCGGTGGCTACTGTGCCTCGGCCGGTGATGGAGAAGACGTCCTCTACGGGCATCAGGAAGGGTTTGTCCACGTCTCGCTCGGGCTGTGGAATATACTCGTCGATGCCTTCAAACATTTCAACGATTTTATCTGCCCATTCGCTGTCCGGATCTTCCAGTGCTTTTAATGCGCTGCCTTTGAAGATGGGGGTGTCGTCGCCTGGGAACTCGTACGCGCTCAACAGGTCGCGGATTTCCAGCTCAACCAGTTCCAGCAGTTCTTCGTCATCCACCATGTCGCATTTGTTCATGAAGACCACGATGTAGGGTACGCCTACCTGTCTGGACAGCAGGATGTGCTCTCTGGTTTGGGGCATGGGGCCGTCGGCTGCGGATACCACCAGGATGGCTCCGTCCATTTGGGCGGCTCCGGTGATCATGTTTTTAACATAGTCGGCATGGCCGGGGCAGTCTACGTGGGCGTAGTGGCGGTTCGGGGTTTCGTACTCAACATGTGCTGTTGAGATGGTGATTCCTCTTTCTCTTTCTTCAGGCGCTTTGTCGATCATGTCGAAGGCCACTGCTGATCCGGTGCCGAATCGCTTGTTCAGTACTGATGTGATGGCCGCTGTCAGCGTGGTTTTGCCATGGTCAACGTGACCAATGGTTCCAATGTTTACGTGGGGTTTTGTTCTTTCAAATTTTGCTTTTCCCATTTTCGTTCCTCCCTTTTCAATTCGCCCAATAAACTCAGGCTTTTCTGGTTTCCAGGTAACGTTCGAGTTTTCGTTTGACGCGTTGCAATGCGTTATCAATGGATTTGACATGCCGGTTCATTTCACAGGCAATTTCCTGGTATGACCGGCCATTGACGTACAGTGTCAGTACTTTCAGCTCCAGATCGCTGAGAATATCGCCAATCCGATTCTCAATACTTCCCAGTTCTTCCCTGCAAATCATCAGTTCTTCAGGATTGGTCAGCCGGTGTCCTGATAAAACATCCAGCAACGTCCGTTCAGATTCTTCGTCATACATGGGCTTATTGAGGGATATGTATGAATTCAGGGGAATGTGTTTCTGCCTGGTGGCTGTTTTTATGGCTGTTATCATCTGTCGGGTAATGCACAGCTCAGCAAAAGCTTTAAAGGAACAGGGCCTCTCGTCCTGATAATCGCGGACCGCCTTGAAAAGCCCAATCATCCCTTCCTGAATAATGTCTTCCCGGTCAGCACCAATCAAATAATAGGACCGCGCTTTGGAACGCACAAAATTCTTGTACCGATTCATGAGAATCTCAAGAGATTTCAAATCTCCCTGTCTGGCAGCTTCGATCACCTGTTCGTCTGAAGGCAGTTGTTGGTTGACACTCGCCGTGCATGGCGCATCGCCAGTCCCTGCACCCATCCACATCACCCCCGGCAAAGCTGGATTTGGTGCTGCATTGAAACTACCGCTATTATATCCCATGCCTTCCCCTGTCGTCAACCGATGCCTCAACAACCTCAGCGACGACGATCATCTGAGCGGTTCCGTCGATTGGACGACGGCTTTTTTTCAGATTTATTGCGTAAAACCTCCAATTTCTGAAGTGTTTTTTCATCGATTCGATTGGAAAGAAAGTCTTTCTCGTGCCTGAGCTGACAGGCAGTTTCTCTGATACGCCCACGGGCAGCTGTGAGATCCAGCTGCAGTTCACGCACACTTACCCGTACCGCACCGCTGCCCAACACCATCAGCTGTTCTGTCCAGTCATTGGTGACCACGATGACCTGTCTTTTTTTGGCAAGTTCCTCGATGGATTTTTCGATATAACTGTCTGCTGTCATTTTTTCTTTTGTGAAGATCACTTCAACGCCCTGTATGATTTCACGGTGTTCCCGGGCACGAGGGGCCAAATGGGCATCAAAAACAATGCGCACATCAATTCCCCGAAAAGTACGGTATTCAGCCATCAGATCAATGAGACGGTCCCGCGCTCCCTGAAAGTCATGTTTTACCATTGCCTGCAGCTCAGGGAGTGCGTTCATCACATTATAGCCATCCAGAATCAGTATTTCTTTCACCTGGCTGCCTCCGAACTCATCGTTTGCCGAAGCCGCTGCCGGGATATTTCATACAGCAGCACTCCTGCCGCCACAGAAGCGTTCAGGGAACCGGTACTGCCCGCCATGGGAATTCTCACCAGGTAATCGCAGTGTTCCCTCACCAGGCGAGAAATCCCTTTTCCCTCACTGCCGATGACTAATCCCAAAGGACCAGTCAGATCCTGATCCATGACATTGACACTGCTGCCGCCTTCACCGCCGGCAATCCAGAATCCTTCTTTTTTAAGTTGCTTCAATGTATCTGTCAGGTTGGAAACCTGTGCTACCGGTATATGTTCCAGCGCACCGCTGGCAACCTTGGATACAACCGGCGTGACGCCGGCTGCCCGGCGCTTGGGAATAACGACGCCATGCGCTCCAAAAACTTCTGCACTGCGGAGAATGGAACCCAAATTGTGGGGATCCTCCACCCCGTCTAAAATAAGAATCAACGGCGTTTTTTCTGTTTGACTTTTTCGAATCATCACTTCCATGGAAGTGTATTGAAACGCAGGCACCACCGCAATCACTCCCTGATGATTATCACTGCGGGAGATGCGATCCAGTTCCTGTCTTTCCATTAATTTGATCGGGACACGCTTTTTCTTTGCCTGGTCACGAATCTCCTGTAAAACCCGGTCTTTTCCAGAAGTCAGAAGAAAAATTTCCAGTATTTCCCTGCCTGCTCTCAGTGCTTCCCGCACAGCATTTCTGCCTTCCAGCTGATCTGACATGTTTTTTCATTCCTTTCGCTACAAATTACGAAACTGCTCTGCCACTTCACGGCTTTTTCCGCAGCTCATGGCACCTTCACCACAGGGGCCGCTGACACAATCCGGTCCGGCAACCCGAAACAGATTGGGAGCAGTCTGCTTGACCTGGCGCAGCATTTCTGTAGCCATTACCCTTATTTCCCACTGGGCTCGGTTGCAACAGCGGACATTGAAGAAATGAAGCAGGCTGCGTGCATTCATGGTCACGACAATTTTAGTTTCGCAGGCATTGGGAAGCACATAACGGGCATCTTCGATGGCCGCTTTTTCAGCGATTCCTGCTGCTTTTTTTTCTGAAAGACCTTCATTAACAAGCTGTTTCAAATGTTTTTCTTTCAAACCATCGGCCAGCTGGTCATACGCTGCCTGCTGATCTGCCATGGCTTTCAGGTAAATGATTTTGAGGGCGTCATCTTCTTCGATTGCCTCGGGTATGACATAGTCAAAACCACCCTCCCTCACATAACGCTGGCTTTTCTGGGAAAAGCTGGCAATGCGGTGCCTTACCAGTTGATGTGTCAGGCTGCGGGAGACACCTTCAATGGCAAAGGTAAAACTGACATGTTCAAAAGGAGACTGGTGCCCCATGTCACTAAGAATTCCCACCAGCCGCTTGATTTCTGCATCACTCATTTCGTCCAGAAGAGTGGTCACCCCATGGGAAGAATAGCACAGGCGGGCAGCAGCCGCCACCACCTTTTCAGGTTCTGGGGTATGAGCAATCAGGTCAACTCTGGGTGTCGTTTCCATGGCTTTCAAGTCCTCCTTCAATCAGAATTTGTTTCACTGGCAACACAAAAAACAGATACCCCCGAACACGGGCTTCATATGTGCCGGTAAGCTGGACTTCTTCCAGTTTGTTTTCCCCGGGCACCGGATAAAGGATCAGGGTATTGCCCTCTTCCGACACCTGCTTCACACTGATGGTGCGGAAGGTGTGCAGCTTTTCCAGTAAAGGCGGCATACCGATTTGGAGCGGTGCCGCCAGCCGGGCAAATCCGGCATACTGTTCAAGGATCTTGGTTGACGGCCTGACCGGATCAAGAAAAACTGACTTCATACTCAGTAGGAGGAGCAACACCAAAACAATGCCGGCCATGCGCCGGTCATATCGCTTCATGAGAGGATCCCGCCTCCTCTCTGGTTTTTTCCAGCAGCTCGACGGCTTTTGTCATAACAGCCATTAACCGCGAAAGCTCGTTGCGATAGTAAAGCCACCCCAAAAGCGCTTCAAAGCCGGTGGCCACCCGATAGGTTGCCGGGTCTGTGTTTCGGGGCACTGTTCCCGATTTTTGGTTTCTACCCCGCCTCACCGCGTTCTTTTCCAGGTCTGTCAAGAAGGGCTGGAGCTGCCGTACCATTTCTGCCTGAGCCACTGCATTGACATATGTCACCGTGCGTCGATGCAACCGATGAATGGTGGTATGGGGTTTTCGAATTAAGTAGTCACGCATATACATTTCAAAAATGGCATCTCCCATATAGGCCAGGGTGAGAGGTGCCATGGTTTCCACCTGATGACCCGCCGTTTCACCGCTGTCTTTCATTTGTTCCAACATTTCCTGAACATCCATTTTTACTATTGTGACCCCCTTTCCTTCCAAGGATTCTACTCTGGATTATAGGGGATTTACCGGTCATTGACAACCCGCTTCCACTTGATTCCTTCGGGGGTGTCTTCCAGTACGATGCCCTGTTCTTTCAGCTGATCCCGTATGGCATCAGCCCGAGCAAAATCCCGGTTCTGCCGCGCCTGTTGCCGTTCGCTTATGAGCTTTTCCACAGCATCTTCCAGCGAGCCTTCTGAGGTGTCTTCTTTTTGAAGCAGTCCCAGCACGCCCGCCAGCTCCTGAAGCAGTTCCAGTGCTCGCTGCAGTACTTTTCTGCCTGGTTTTTCTGTCAGCAGTGCATTCCCGGCCTTCACCAGTTCAAAAATAATGCCCAGTCCGTCTGCCGTATTGAAATCGTCATCCATTGCTGCCATAAATCGTTCCCGATAGTTTTCCAATGTGGCGATCTGGTTCTGGTCTTCCGTTCCTTCGGTTTCAGGGGCGTGATCATGATAGTACCGCCAGTTTTCCAGGGCAGTATAGAGTCTCTCCAGCCCGCTTCTGGCAGCAGTCATGGCTTCTCTGCTGAAGTTAATGGGATTGCGATAGTGGGCCGACAAAATGAAGAAACGCACCACTTCCAGGTCATACTCAGCAGCTATTTCCCTGGCAGTGAAAAAATTATTGAGTGATTTGGACATTTTGCGGTTATCGACGTTGAGATACCCCACATGTACCCAATAATTAGCAAAGGGTTTGCCGGTGAGGGCTTCACTTTGAGCCACTTCATTCTCATGGTGGGGGAAGGTCAGATCCCCGCCGCCGCCATGAATGTCGATGGTTTCTCCCAGATACTTGCGGGCCATGGCGGAGCACTCGATGTGCCAGCCTGGCCGTCCTGGTCCCCAGGGGCTTTCCCAGAAAGGTTCACCGGGTTTGGCGGCTTTCCAGAGGGCGAAATCCAGGGGGCTTTTTTTCTGCTCATTCACTTCAATTCGTGCTCCGGCCTTAAGTTCATCGAGGCTTTGTTTGGAGAGGTTTCCATAGGCAGGATACGCAGTGACATCAAAATAGACATCTCCCTGCTGTTCATAGGCAACGCCCTTTTGAATCAGCGCTTCCACGAAGGCGATGATTTCAGGGATGGTTTCTGTGACCCTGGGATGAACATCGGCCCGGCGGATTCCCAGGCTGTCTGCATCAGCAAAATACGCTTCAATGTACTTTTCACTCACCTCCACAGAAGTCAGGTTTTCTTTCAGTGCCTGTTGGATAATTTTGTCATCCACATCTGTAAAGTTTTGCACAAAAGTGACTTCATATCCCCGGTACTCGAAATACTGCCGCAATGCATCGAAGGTGATGAAGGTACGGGCATTACCGATGTGAAAATAATTGTAGACAGTTGGCCCGCAGGCATACATGCGGATTTTACCGGGTTCAATGGGAGAGAAGGTTTCTTTTTGCCTGGTGAGCGTATTGTAAAGCATGATGGCCATGGTCATTTCTCCTTTCATGATGGTCGCATGGTTTGTTTTAAAATTGATTCAAAAAAGCAAGCCGCCACTGAACAGCCTGTTCAGAGACGACTTGCCTGTCGCGGTTCCACTCTGATTGACGGACCCTGTCAGGGCCTGCCCTCTCATAACAGCTGTTAACGGAGGCTGATCCGGCGAAAGAAACCCACTGAGGGGCCGGGTGCATTTGGCGTCACCATTAAGATGTTTTCAGCCGTGACATCTTTCTCTGTTGGGTGGCGAGGCTACTTAATCCGACTTTTCGCACCGGTGATTTCCACCGGCAGTTGAACTCATTCATCACGTTATGGCTTACAGGTGCTGTTCAAGTCGTTTCAAAATCCGTTCTTTTCCAAGGACTTTCATCACCAGCATCAGATCTGGTCCGTGTACCCGCCCGGTAAGGGCCACACGCAGGGGTTTGAAAAACTGGGGACCCTTCAGTCCCGTTTCTTTTTGAATGGCTTTAAACACCGGCTTGATGACTGCCTCATCCATGGACCCCAGGGCAGCAAGCTGCTCTGTCAGTACTGGCCGCAAGGTCTCAAGAGCCTCCGACACCCACCATTCTTCGGCTTCTCCCGACTCCACTTCCAGATTTTCCTGGAAAAAAACCGCTGCTTTTTCAGGGAGTTCCGACATATAATGAAGGTTTTCCCGTAATATTGCCACCAGACTGGTCACCCATTGTCTGTTGGCTTCGGCTTCATCAGGCGTGATAAGGCCCGCTTCCTGAAGGCAGGGAATTGCAAGGTCTGTGAGCACTTCCAGATCGGCCTCCCGCATGTAATGGGCACTCATCCAGTTGAGTTTTTTCAGATCAAAAACCCCACCGCTTTTGGAAACCCGGTCCAGGGAAAACTTTTGTTCCAGATCGGCCAGTGTGAAGAGTTCTTCATTGTCCTCAGGACTCCAGCCAACCAGCGCCAGAAAGTTCACCAGCGCCTCCGGCAGATATCCCTTTCGACGGAAATCTTCCGCTGCCACATCGCCCTGGCGCTTGCTGAGTTTTTTCCGATCGATGTTCAGGATGTTGGGCAAGTGTACGTATGTGGGTGCTTCCCATCCCATTGCCTGGTATAAATAAACATGCTTGGGAGTGGATGCCAGCCATTCCTCTCCCCGAATCACATGGGTGATGGCCATGAGATGGTCATCCACCACCACTGCAAAGTGGTAAGTGGGATACCCGTCAGATTTGATAAGCACCTGATCGTCCAAGTCATCGGTGTTCATGGTGACGGTGCCCCGTACCAGGTCATGGAACTGGATATCTGTGTGTGCCGGCAGCTTCAGGCGAATCACATGAGGTTCGCCGGCAGTCATACGGGCAGCGCATTCTTCAGTGTCAAGCGAACGACAGTGTCCGTCGTAACGTGAACCGCCTTTTTCCTGACGCTCTTTCTCACGCAGGGCATCCAGTCGCTCTTTTGTGCAGAAACAGGGATAGGCATGACCTGAGTCCAGCAGTGACCGAATATGGCGGCTGTAGATATCCAGGCGCTTCGACTGAACATAGGGACCTTTATCGCCTTTTTCCGTCACCTGGCCTTCTTCTGTCAGCATGACGCCCTCTGTGTGATGAACGCCTGCCCATTCAAGGGAGCGCAGCAGGTTTTCAACGGCCCCTTCCACAAAGCGCTCCTGATCGGTATCTTCTATCCTTAACAGATAAGTGCCTCCATGGGCTTTGGCAAACAAGTAATTATACAGTGCTGTTCTGAGTCCTCCCACATGCAGAAAACCGGTCGGACTGGGTGCAAATCGCACGCGAACACTCATTAAAACGCCTCCTTTCCTTCTTGCTCGATGCCATTATCACAAACTGGCTGTTGTTTTCAAAAGACAGATATTACCCATTATCACCGGTTGGTTTTCCCAGGGGCCGTTCTGTCTGTTTTAATCAGCACCCGCTGAAATCAATAGGCTTTTGCATAGTAGACCATTTGCTCTGCAGGCTTTGCGCAGAAGGGACAGGTGTCTCCCAGTTTTTCCTGTTCGAAAGGGATGCAGCGAATGGTGGCGCCGGTTTCTGCCTTGACCCGCTCTTCGCAGTCTTCATCACCGCACCACATGGCTTTTACAAAACCAGGGGTTTCTTTCATAATCCGTTTGAAGGTCTCTTCATCATGTACCACATGAGTCTTCTGGTCCCGCATTTCTCTGGCTTTTTCCAGCAGGTTTTTCTGTATGGCTTCCAGCAGTTCACCCACCCGCTGTTTCACCTGACTCAATGAGCAGGTTTCTTTTTCAAGGGTATCTCTGCGGAAAAGCACCACCTGCTCTTGCTCCAAGTCCCGGGGGCCAATTTCAATGCGCAGGGGAACACCTTTCATTTCCCATTCGTTGAATTTCCAGCCTGGAGAATATTGCTCTCTGTCATCCAGTTCCATGCGGAACGCCGGTTTCAGTTCTTCAAAGATTTTAGCAGCAGCTTCATTGACGCCCCCCTTATGAGCGGCAATGGGAACAATCACAGCCTGAATGGGAGCAATGCCTGGCGGCAGCGAAAGCCCGCGGTTATCACCGTGAACCATAATGATCCCGCCGATGAGACGAGTGGAAACACCCCAGGATGTATGGTAAGGATGCTGTTGCTTCCCTTCACGGTCCTGGTACTCAATTTCAAAAGCTTTGGTAAAATGTTGGCCCAGGTTGTGGGATGTGCCTGCCTGAAGCGCTTTGCCGTCATGCATCAAGGCTTCCATGGTGTATGTGGCGTAGGCACCGGCAAATTTTTCCCGATCGGTTTTACGGCCAACCACCACTGGCATTGCCAGCAGATTTTCTGCCGTTTCCCGGTAAACATTCAGCATTTTAAGGGTTTCTTCCTGCGCTTCATCATAGGTTTCGTGCAGTGTGTGGCCTTCCTGCCAAAGAAATTCAGATGTGCGCAGAAAAGGACGGGTGCTCTTCTCCCAACGCACCACATTGCACCACTGGTTGTAGAGGAAGGGCAAATCCCGGTAAGAACTCAGCCATTTGGCGTACATGGAACAGATAATGGTTTCTGAAGTGGGTCGAACACAAAGACGCTCCGCCAGCTCTTCATCGCCCCCATGGGTCACCCATGCGACTTCTGGAGCAAAGCCTTCCACATGCTCAGCTTCTTTTTGAAGCAGGCTTTCCGGGATCAACAGGGGGAAATACATGTTTTTGTGGCCGGTTTCCTTGAAACGCCGGTCCATATACGCCTGTATGTTCTCCCAAATAGCATAACCATAGTGTTTAATCACCATAAAACCTTTCACCGGCGAATAATCCACCAGATCGGTTTTTTTAATGACATCTGTATACCATTGGGCAAAATCCACCTCCATGGGTGTGATTTCTTCCACAAACTGCTTTTGGTTTTTTGCCATTCCACTAACCCCTCTTCTATAGTGTTTCTGTCTATCATGACTATTTTCGTCTGTCATGACTATTTTTGTCTGCCATTCATGCTTCAATTGTCGTTTGTGCCTGCATCAACTTTCAAGTTCAGTGATGACGTCTGCGATTATTCCAACAGATCCTGTATCACTGAATTTCTTTTATTAGATCTGATATACTCATTCCTGAACGGTTTTTGCAGTCACCGTTTCTTTTAGCAATGTTACCGCCTGGGCGGCAATCCCCTCTTCTCTTCCCACGAAACCCAGTTTTTCAGTGGTGGTGGCTTTCAGATTCAGCCGACTTTCAGAAATTCCCATGGTTTCGGCAAGGCGCTGCTTCATGGCATCTAAGTGAGGGGCCATCTTTGGCCGCTGGGCCATGATGACGGCATCAACGTACTCCACCATCAAACCGTGTTGCTTCAACTGGTTCATCACCTGTTTCAGCAGGAGGAGACTGTCAATGTTGAAATAAGCGGGATCATCGTCAGGAAAGTGCCTGCCGATGTCTCCCAGGCCTGCCGCTCCCAACAATGCATCCATCACGGCATGGGTGAGTACATCTGCATCAGAGTGACCCGCCAGCCCTGTTTCGTGGGGAATTTCGACTCCCCCAAGGATGAGTTTTCGGCCGGTGACCAGTGCATGAACGTCAAATCCGTTACCAATTCTCATGGTGCCGCCTCCTGGATTCCAGAATTGCCTCTGCCCTGCGCAAATCTTCCTGAACGGTGATCTTGATATTTTCATCGCATCCGGTCACTATCTGAACAGAAAACCCGGCCGCTTCCATCACTGCCGCATCATCCGTTGGAGCAGCTTCCCCGGGGAGCCTCTCATATGCTTGCTGAATGCCGGCTGCCGAGAATATTTGAGGCGTCTGTACGCTCCAAAGCTGTACCCGTGAAACCGTGCCTGTGATGATCCCTTTATCATCGACCCGTTTCAGGGTATCCGTCACCGGCAGTCCGGGAATTGCGCCATCTGCTTTCTGGGCAGCCTGAAAGATTCGCTGAATCAGGGCGCTTGTTACCAAAGGTCTTGCCCCGTCATGAATGCCAATGTGGGTGGCCCGAGAGTTCACTGACGCCAACCCGGCTTCCACCGATTCACGACGGCTGGCACCACCCGCAACCAGCTGCGTTACCTTGGTCATATGACCGGATACCAAAATTTCCTGCTGTACTCTTGCCAACTCATTGGGATGAGAGACCAAAATGATTTCTTTCACATTCGGGTCCTGTTGCAGCTGTTTCAGTGTCATGGCAAGCAGCACCATTCCCCCAAGGGTGGCAAACTGCTTGCGTTGATCCATTTTCATGCGGCTGCCGGTGCCGGCTGCTGCGACAATCATTGCCAGCCATGGCTGGTCTTGGAATTGATGAGGCATGGCACTCATTCCTGTTTCTGTGATAGTTTCAGTTCGTTGATCGTTCCTATAACCGGCCTGTTTCAACAGCTCAATGTCCATTTTTGGGTTTAGCAAAAATCATGCGCCCTGCAGCCGTCTGCAACACGCTGGTAACCAGCACATCAATGGTTTCACCAATATAGCGGCGGCCGTTTTCCACCACAATCATGGTGCCGTCATCCAGATAGGCCAGCCCCTGACCAGCTTCTTTACCGTCTTTGATCACTTCAATCTGCATTTCTTCGCCAGGAAGCACCACCGGTTTCACAGCATTTGCCAGTTCGTTAATATTAAGCACGTCCACACCTTGCAGAGATGCCACTTTGTTCAGGTTGTAGTCATTGGTTACCACTGTTCCTGCCATGGCCTGCGCCAGCTTCAGCAGCTTGATGTCCACTTCATGAACATCGGGAAAGTCATGGTCCACAATTTTCACCTGAATGGGCAGCTCCTTTTGAATAATGGCCAGCACATCCAGGCCTCTTCTGCCCCGGTTCCTTTTGAGAGCCGCTGAAGAATCGGCAATGTGGCGCAGTTCTTCCAGCACAAATTCAGGAATGATCAATGGCCCTTCCACAAACCCGGTACGGCAAATATCGGCAATACGTCCGTCGATGATGACGCTGGTATCCAGGATCTTCGGAATACCCTCCCGAACACTTGCCGGCTTTTTGGCGTTGTCATCTGCTCGGAGCACATTTTTTTTCAGAACATTTCCCAGACTGACATATTCTCCAGCTTTTGTTGCAAGACTAATTCCCAGGTATCCCAAAAACAGGTAAACCACCACTGAAATGATGACACTGATAAAGGGAATGGGAATATTGTTCAACAGTCCGCTGATGAGATAGGCAATAATCAGACCAACAATAAGCCCGGCCGACCCGGTGATCAGTTTCTCCACCGGAACGCCCGAGAGTTCGTTGATGATCCAGTTGGCAAGATTTCGCCCAAGATTGATTAACCAGGGGGATAGTACAAAAAAAAGGCCGCCGCTTACCATAGCAGCTGTTATGAGTCCGAATAAAAACAACCCCACGCTGTCGATCACCATCACCTGTTCATGACGTGCAATGAAAATATAGACCGTGATGCCCGTCAGACTACCAAGAATGGTAACCACCCATTTTAAAATTTTGTTCATGTTACCTTCACCTCCTTTCAGTCATGACGTGACAAAAGCCACTTTTGTTGCACCTGCGTGGTCCAAATTTCATTCGAAAGCGTCTTCATCTCATTCGTACCCAAAAAAAGAAACACGCAACGAAGAAAATACCCGCAGGCACATATCCTGAGTATAACAGAAAATGCATCTCTCCGGGAAGTTTTTTCGCCGATGTTTCCTTGTTCCCACTAAGGGGCTTTATTTAATCACATTTTCAATCATGCTGGTGGCTTCGGTCTCCGGAAGATTTCCCGCTAAAATGATTTCACTGATGAGTATTTGCCGGGCATTGTTGAGAATCTTTCGTTCGCCGGTGGAGAGGGATTTTTCGCGGTCCCGCAACACCAGATTACGTACCACTTCAGCAACTTCAAAGATATCGCCGCTTTTGATGCGATCCATATTCGCCCGATAACGCCGGTTCCAGTTCTGGGGCATTTTTGTCACATCTGCCGAAAGCACAGCAAAAACGTGGCTGAGGTCCTCAAAACTGATGATCGGTCTGACGCCGATTTCATCCACATTCTCCATGGGAATCATCACTTTCATGTCGTTCAGCGGCATGCGCATCACATAATACCGCCGGTTTTCCCCCAGAATATTTCGTTCTTCAATGGCTTCAATCACTCCGGCTCCGTGCACCGGATAGGCAATTCTATCGCCAATTTTAAACATGCCCTACCCCCCAGACTCTGCCAATCCTGTTCTCTACTCTTTCAGTATAGCGCAGTCGTCAGAGCCTGTCAACAAAGCACAAACGCAAAATGTTATCATAGGGCCTCTCCAATGTCAATCATGTTTTCATACACATCAGTGGCATCTGAATCATCCATGTGCCGGCTTCAGCTGAAAAACCTGTTGAATTGCCTCTTTCAGGGTGGAGACTCCCACCAGCTCCATCCCCTTCACTTTCGGCAGTTTCACCAGGTTCCGCTGAGGAATGAGGCATCGGGTAAAGCCCAGTTTCTGAGCTTCCCTTATCATTTTTTCAATTTGCCCCACCGGCCGCACCTCTCCTGTCAGACTGATTTCACCAATGGCCACCGTATTTTTTACAGGCAAGGGCTTCCCTCTGAAACTGGAGTACATGGCCAGCGCCATGGCCAGGTCAGCAGCCGTACCTTCCAGGCGCAATCCGCCAATCACATTGAGGTATACATCCTGCTGCATGAGGGGGATCCCGATTTTTTTCTCAAGAACTGCCACCATGAGCCCCAGGCGGTTGGCATCTGCACCGATGGTGGTGCGTCTGGCAAATCCTGCATTGCAGGGTGTCACCAGGGCCTGAAGCTCCACCAGCAACGGCCTGGTTCCTTCCACAATCGCTGCCACCATGGCACCTTCTTCTTCCTGACTGAGGGACTCCAGAAACAGCGCCGACGGATTCCCCACCTCCACCAATCCTTCCTGACGCATTTCAAACACACCAATTTCACTGGTGGTTCCAAACCGGTTTTTCACCGACCGGAGAATCCGGTATTCCTGAGTGCGCTCCCCTTCAAAATGAAGCACCGTGTCCACAATGTGCTCAATCACCCGGGGGCCTGCCAAATCACCCTGTTTGGTCACATGGGCCACCAGCATCATGGCAATATTGCCTTCCTTTGCCTTACGCATCAATCCATTGACACATTCTTTGATCTGAGAAACGGTGCCCGGAGCCGAGGTCAGTTCCGGGTGAAATAATGTCTGAACGCTGTCCACAATCACAAATACAGGTTTAATCCGTTCTATCTCATCTAAAATATGCACCACATCTGTTTCTGATACCACGTAAAGTTCATCGGCAATGGCACCGGTGCGAGCTGCTCTAAAATGAATCTGTTCCTCCGATTCTTCGCCCGTCACATAAAGCACCAATCCCGACCGCCGGGCAATTCCACTCCCAGCCTGAAGAATGAGGGTGGATTTCCCAACTCCTGGCTCGCCGGATATCAACACCAGCGACCCCTGTACCATGCCGCCGCCCAGCACTCGATCAAACTCAGCAATACCCGTTAGAAAGCGCTGCTCCTGACCTGTGGGAATATTGCCTATGGGTTTGGGACGGCGCCGTTCTCCTGCCGCTGCCTTGGCCCTATTTTTGCCTGATGAAGCTTCCTGGAATTCTTCCATGGTTGTCCATTGAAGGCATGCCGGGCATTGCCCCATCCACTTGGGGCTTTCAAAACCGCACTCGCGGCAAAGAAACACTTTTTTGGTCTTTTTCATGAAATCCTCCGTTTTTCACTTGGATTTTCAACTCACGTCAACTCGAAGGCAACTGGGTTACAAATTGCAAGGTTTCTCCATCCGCCTCCACCTGAACCGTTCCTCCTGGTTGAACAGTGCCTTTTAGAATTTCTTCTGTCAGACGGTCCTCCAGCAGTTTCTGAATGGTTCTTTTCAGCGGTCGGGCACCGTACTGAGGATCAAATCCCTGCCTGCCGATGAGTTTTTTAGCTTCCTGAGTCAGTTCAAGATGAATGTCCATGGCTCCCAGGCGTCGCCCAAGCTCTGCCACCAGAAGTTCAACAATACCGGCAATATCTTCCTCTTCCAGCGAATGGAATACGATCATGTCGTCGATTCGATTTAAAAACTCAGGTCTAAAGGTCTTTTTTAAGTCCTCCATGATGTTGTCTTTCATCTTGTCATAATGATGCTGCTTCTCCTGGTCAGCATTGGCCGCGAATCCCAGACTCTTCTGCTTGCGGATATTATGGGCGCCCACATTGGATGTCATGATAATGATGGTGTTTTTGAAGTTTACCATTCGCCCCTTGCTGTCGGTAAGACGACCGTCATCCAGGATTTGCAGCAGGGCGTTGAAGACTTCCGGGTGCGCTTTTTCAATTTCATCAAAGAGGATCACTGAATAAGGTTTGTGCCGCACTTTTTCCGTCAGCTGGCCACCTTCATCGTACCCCACGTAGCCCGGAGGTGACCCAATGAGTTTGGAAACAGTATGCTTTTCCATGTACTCAGACATATCTACCCGAATCATTGCCTGCTCATCACCAAAAATGGCTTCGGCCAGCGCTCTTGATAGTTCTGTTTTCCCCACACCTGTCGGCCCAAGAAATATAAAGGAACCCACAGGGCGCTTGGGATCTTTCAGGCCCACCCGCGCCCGGCGAATGGCCTTCGACACAGATTCAATGGCCTCCTGCTGGCCCACCACACGCTGATGCAGAATGTTTTCCATGTTCAGGAGCCGGTCTGATTCTTCCTGCTGTAGTTTTTTTACTGGAATCCCTGTCCAGCTGGCCACAATATCAGCTATTTCTTCTTCGCCCACAATGGGCTTTTGAGCTTCTTTCAGCTTGTACCACTGATGTTTGTGCTTTTCAATGGTTTCCCGCACTGTTTTTTCCTGATCCCGCAAGGTGGCTGCCCGTTCAAATTCCTGAAGGCTGATGGCCTCTTCCTTCTCCTTTTGAATGCGTTGCAGCTTTTCTTCCAGATCTTTCAGATCTGGCGGTGTGGTGATGTTCTGCAAACGAATTTTGGAAGCGGCTTCATCAACAAGATCAATGGCTTTGTCCGGCAAAAATCGGTCAGAGATATACCGGTGGGATAACTCCACAGCCCCCCTCAGCGCCTCATCAGTAATCTTCACGCGATGATGCGCCTCGTATTTGTCGCGAAGTCCTTCCAGAATAAGGAGGGCGTCTTCCACTGAAGGTTCTTCGATGCGAATGGGCATGAAGCGTCTTTCCAAAGCCGCATCTTTTTCAATGTGTTTTTTGTATTCATCCACCGTTGTGGCACCGATCGCCTGGATTTCACCCCGGGCCAGCGCCGGTTTCAGAATGTTGGAGGCATCAATGGCGCCTTCAGCGGCACCAGCTCCAATGATGGTGTGTATTTCATCGATAAAAAGGATGATGTGACCAGAATTTCGTAATTCTTCCATCACTTTTTTCAGCCGCTCTTCAAATTCTCCCCGGTATTTGGCACCAGCCACCATGCCTGCAAGGTCCAGTGTGATAATCAGTTTATCTTTCAGATTCTGTGGCACATCACCCGCCACAATTTTTTGTGCCAGCCCTTCGGCAATGGCAGTTTTGCCCACGCCGGTTTCACCAATGATGCATGGATTATTTTTTGTTCGGCGACTTAGAATCTGAATAACACGCTGAATCTCCTCACTTCTTCCAATGACAGGATCAACTTTGCCGTCTTTGACCATCTGATTCAGATTGCGGCTGTATTGATCCAGCACAGGAGTGCCACTGTTTTCTCTTCCTGTTTTCTGGCGGGGATCTCCTTCACCTGATGCTTGTCCTGCCTGCAAAATTTTAAACACTTCTTCCCGTACCTGATCTGGTTTCAAGCCCATTTCCATCAAAATTTTGCTGGCAACACCTTCTCCTTCCCGAATCAAACCAAGCAGCAGGTGTTCTGTTCCAATATAATTATGCCCCAGTTGGCGGGCTTCAGCAAAACTCAACTCGAAAATTCGTTTCGTGCGGGGTGTAAAGCCCAGTAGCTGGCCCTTTTGCTGCCCGGTTCCCACGACACGCATCACCCGGTCTTTCAGGGTATTCATGCTGACTTCCAGGTTTTTCAGTGCTTCTGCCGCCACTCCCTCATCTTCTTGAAGGAGTCCCAACAGCAGGTGTTCCGTCCCAACGTAATGATGGCCAAGTTGTTGGGCAAACTCCTGGGAAAGCAGGATTACTTTCTGAGCTCTTTCGGTAAATCGTTCATTCATGGACATCTGAGACGCCTCCTTCGGTTAATATCTTGCGAACCAGTTCAGCCCTGCGGCAGTCCCGCTCAACTTCGCGCAGCAGTTCTCCACAGTGTTTCTGCAGATTCGCCGGCTGTATGAGCTCAATCAGCTGGTGCAGATCGTCCAGGGTGCATGTGCTGATCATCCCCAGTGATACCCCCAGCTTAAGATCTGACAGGTATTGCATGGCTTCTTTTCGGGAAAGTCGCCGGGCATGGGTTAAAATTCCCAGCGAACGATGCACTTTATCCTCCAGGTCAATCCGTTGACGGGATAGGAGATTTTTGCGCGCCATCCGTTCCTTTTGGATGACCTGCAAGACAATATCTTCCAGGTTGCTGATAATTTCAGGTTCTTGCAAACCCAGGGTGATCTGGTTTGAAATCTGATAAAGATTCCCCATGTATTCAGATCCCTCTCCAAAAACACCTCTCACCGCAAAACCCAGTTGTCCGGCGGCATGAATCAACCCATTGATGAAGCCCAACAAGGTCAAGGCCGGCAAATGGAGCATCACCGAAATTCTCACTCCGGTACCCACATTGGTGGGACAGGCTGTCAGGTATCCGAACGTCTCATCAAAGGCAAACGGCAGCAGACGCCCCAGTCGATCATCCAACTGATCAGCTTCCTTCCAGGCTTCTTCCAGCTGCAGTCCCTTTAACATACACTGTATCCGCAAATGATCCTCTTCATTGACCATCATGCTGCGACGCTGCTGGCTGTCAATGAAAAATCCGCCGTTTTCCGGATTATCTGCCAGCGCAGGGCTGATGAGATGATCTTCCACATAGGTCTGCCGGTCGACCGGGTTAATGTCACGCAAAGCGATCCACCGAAAAGGATGATGGTCATGTGGACCGATAGCTGTCACAGCCTGTTGTACTTGCTGAACCAGTTCCAGAGACTGGTCAGACGACATGCGGTGGGGAAAGGGAAAAGATACCAGATTACGGGCAATGCGTACCCGGCTGCTGATGACAATATCCTGATGAGGGCCCGCAGGTGAAATGGAATGACTCATGAGGCTCCCTCCTTTATGTGGAGGATTTTTTGCTCCAGCAGGACAATTTGGTCCCGTAGTTCGGCTGCCTTTTCGAACGACTCTCTTTTCACAGCCTCTTTAAGGGCACTTTGCAATTGTTGTTTCTTTTTTTCAAAGCGATAAACCCGTTCTATTTTTGTTGGAACTTTACCGGTGTGTTGTAAATGTCCCTGAATGCGCTTCACCAGGGGCATGATCACCAGCCGAAAACTTTTGTAGCATACAGGGCACCCAAAAACACCCGTGCGTTTATAGTCAGCATAGGTTTGTCCGCAACCACTGCACTTTTTAGCGGCCGCGTTGTCCAAGTTCATCTCCTGATCCATTGCTTCTTCGTAAAAACCCTTTAAAAAGTCCTGCACGCTAAAAGAAAAGGAGGATCCCTGTTCCTTTAAATCAAGGGCACACGTCTCACACAAATGACTCTCGCGGGTTTGACCATTAACGGTTTGACTGACATGTACATGAGCCTGTCGTTGGTGACAGTGTTCACACAACACCGCCAACGCCTCCTTTCATCAGTGGATCAAGGCTGAAAGCATGGCTTTCAATATCCGGGAACGCATATAATCCCGATTGTTCAACGGGGACGCCAACACCACATCGCTGGTTGCCGCCCTCATCAGCCTGGCTTCCCGATCGTTAATCAGGTTCTGTTCCTGCAATGCTCTGATTAATCGCATTGCCTGGGTTTTGGTGACATTGTCCCGAATTTCTTCCATGAGAATCTGATGGACAGATGGATTTCGTTCTGGTCTCAGCCTCATGATTTTAATATACCCACCGCCGCCTCGCTGGCTTTCAATGGTATACCCATGTTGCACACTAAAACGCGTTGTCAGCACATAGTTTATCTGGGAGGGCGCACAATCAAAGTGTTTGGCAATTTCATTGCGCTGAATTTCCACCGCCTGTCCTTGACTCTGGCGTATCAACTCCTTGAGGAAGCTTTCGATCACATCACTGATTGTTGCCATGAGTTCACCTTCTTTACATGCTATTGGTTGACTATCTTTGACTTTAATCATAGCAAATAAGCCTCGCGAAATCAAGGATTTCGGAGGCTTATTTCAAATTTTCGTCTGGTGTTTTTCAGTCCATTCCTATCTGATTGTTAGGAATGCTGTTCTTCCTTCGCCGCTCTGGCGGCTTCAACAACCTTATCACTGATATTCGCCGGCACTTCTTCATATCTTACAAATTCCATGGTGAAATCGCCCCGGGCCTGGGTCATGGAACGAAGGTCAATGGCATACTTGAACATTTCAGACTGGGGCGCCTCTGCTGTCACTTTTTGCGACCCATCTTCCTGGGGTTCCATTCCGAGAATGCGTCCCCGACGCTTGTTCATATCACCCATCACATCTCCCATGTATTCTTCCGGCACGCGCACTTCCACCTTCACAATGGGTTCCAGCAGCACCGGCTTTGCTTCCTCCAGTCCTTTTTTAAAGGCCAGGGAGGCGGCAATTTTGAAAGCCATTTCTGATGAGTCGACATCATGATAAGAACCATCGTAGAGCTGTGCCTTGAAATTAACCACCGGGTATCCAGCCAACACGCCAGTCACCATGGCTTCACGAATGCCTTTCTCAACAGCAGGAATATAGGCCTTGGGCACTGAGCCTCCAAAAATAACTTCTTCGAAAATAAATTCTTCATCAGAAGGCTCAAAGCGCATTTTCACATCTCCGTACTGGCCACGGCCACCGGATTGTTTTTTGTGTTTCCCCTGTACATCGGCTTTTCCCCTGATGGTTTCCCTGTACGGCACCACCGGATCACTCAGTTCCACTTCAACACCAAATTTATTCTTCAGCTTGCTGGTGATGACTTTTATGTGCAGCTCGCCTTGTCCACGAATAAGCGTTTGCTTGGTTTCTGCATTTCTTTCAAAGCTGAAGGAAGGATCTTCCTCTGAAAGTCGCTGCAATCCGTTGCCAATCTTCTCCTCATCACCCCGCGCCTTTGGCTCAACAGCAAGGTACAGCTGGGGTTCTGTCAGTTCAATACCGCTGAAGATGATGGGATCGTTCACACTGCACAGGGTGTCACCGGTGTGTGTGTGTTGCAGTTTTGCCACTGCTGCAACGTCTCCCGCCTTGACTTCTTTTGTCTCAAGCTGATTTTTGCCCCGCAGGAAGAAAAGCGAGCCAATGCGTTCTTTTTCACCTTTGTTACTGTTCAGCACTTCCATATCTGCCGTGAGCTTGCCGGAGATAACTTTCAGGATGGAAATTTTACCAATGAATGGATCCACCACTGTTTTAAAGACCTGGGCCGAGAATGGTTCTGTGGGCGCCAGGCTTCTTTCCACTTCCTGGTCATCTTTTGGATTAATACCTTTTTTGGGCGGCATATCTGCCGGAGAAGGAGAATAGTCGCACAGCATGTCCAGCAAGGTGTGGGTTCCCACATTTTTGACAAACGAAGCACATATTACCGGAACAATTTCACCGCTGATGACGCCTTTTCGAAGCCCCACCTGAATCTCTTCCTCTGTGAAGGCTTCCCCACCAAAGTATTTTTCCAGCAGTTCCTCGTCACTTTCAGCCACTGATTCCATTAGGAGTTCCCGCATTTCCTGGGCCTGTTCCTGCAATGCATCGGGAATCGGTTTTTCAACGCAGTCTTTTCCCGTATATTCACGGGCTGTCATGCGGGCCACGTTCACGTTTCCAATGAAGGTTTCTTCTGATCCCAACGGAATCTGGAAAGGTGCCACCTTTTTCCCGAAGCGTTCCCGTAAATCCGCAATAATCTGATCATAGTCAACGTTTTCCCGATCCATTTTATTAATGGCAATAAACGTGGGAATCTTTTTATCCGTTGCAATTTTCCAGGCTTTTTCAGTTCCGACTTCAATGCCGCCGGTGGCATCGATGAAAATTACCATACCGCCTGCCGCCTTAATGGACGCCTGCACCTCACCCACAAAGTCAAAATATCCGGGAGTGTCAATCAAGTTTACTTTAAATCCGTTCCATTCAACAGGTATCACAGTGGTATTAATGGATGTCTTACGGCTGATTTCCTCTTTATCAAAATCGGAAAAAGTGTTTCCGTCTTCCACTTTTCCCATCCGGTTGGAAACGCCTGCAGCATACAGCGCTGCCTCACAGAAGGTTGTCTTACCGCTGCCACCATGACCCAACAGCGCTATGTTTCTGATTTTTTCGGCTTCGTACACTTTCATCCTTGTTCCTCCCTGTTTAGTTGCTGAATTTTAATCATATGGAAGTATTCGCGATGAATTGCCAAAATCCTTCTTTTGTTGACAGGAAATTTTAATTTATTTTGATATTTCTTTTTAAACCACTATTCTGCCTTATTCGCCGGTATGCATGTTTGGTTTCTCCGACTGTTCGCAACAAAGCGTCTTGTTCTTGATCGGCACCAAACCATAAATCATCAAGCAGGTGCACTGCAACGATCACGTCGGCAACGCACCTGCTCAGGTGTTTTATCATTGTTTAGCGGATGGGGCACACGCCATTTTCGCAGCTGCTGTCTGTGGGATCAAAACGGAAGTTTGGATTTTCATATCGGTTGATCAGAGAAGCAATAAACGGCTTCATGGCATCCCTTCGTTTCAGGTACTCTTCTTCAGTGATACTTTCGTAGGGCATCAGCTGATAAAAGCTTTCGCCGAAGGACAGGAAACTCACCGCTACAACACTATCCCAATGTTTCCACATCCATTCTTCCACGGCTTCCCACTCATCGTCCCGTACATGCACCGTGATGGAGGCGTTGTGATCCACATAGTGATCCATGAACATGCGGTAGTTTTCCAGCTGTTCAATGGCACTGACATCGGATTTGGTTTTACCTGCCGGAGCCTTCACCGGGAACTCCACCACTTTGGTGGTACAATTTTCCGGGTCCTGACCCACTTCCGGATAGACAGGATATTCAAGATCTTCGCACACCTTCACCAGCGGGTCCTGGGCACTGACACGAATTCGCCTGACATAGTAAGGGGAGTGGGAGTAATGCACCCCTGATGATACCGTCGGCAACTGGGAGAGTGTTCCCTCTGGTTTGACAGTGGTCACCAGCAGGGGCCGGTTTTCTCCGATTTCATCGGCATAATGGTCTGCTGCTTCCCTGGCGGCCTGACGCAAAGATTGCAACAGTTCCACCTGCTGCTCCATTGTCAGTTGCAGGGCATTCACCAGATCCTGCCAGCCCGTCAGACTGCAACCCACCAGCTTGTCACGACGCTGCACCGCATCCCAACTGGGAAGTTCCAGCTCAACGCAAGTCATTCGATAGGCTGCCCGGGCGGAGAGGCGCTGGGCTTCCATCAGCCCTTCATGATCAAGGGAGCCATCTTCCCTGACAAAAGCAAACACATTGATGGTGGTCAGATTGCAGACGCCTCTTGTGTCCAGCAGAATTTCTCCGCAGGGGTTCACCCCATTCATATTGGGCCGGCGTTTTTGTGCAGCTTCCGCGTTCACAAATCCCGGTTCACCCGAGTAACGCATCTGTTCCAAAAGCCAGTGAAGGGTTTCGCGATCCGGTTTGGCATCATAGTAAATCGAATTATTGCTCATTTGCCGGTGAATTAGCTCCTGGTCCACGATCCACTGACCATCAATTTTTTTGTAGAGTTCCGATTTTGCCCGGATGCTGTCTGCGTCTTCAGGGTCAATGAGCACCATTTCTGCAGTGCGGCGCACGCCGCCCACCACCACATTTTCACCAATGATATTGATGATGTCCAGCATATCCACCGGTTGCATCTTTACCCGATTTTTGCCTTCCATCCAGCCCCGTTTGCGAATCACTACATCAATCTTGGCAAACATGTTTTTCAGACTTGTGTGACCGCTGGCGGTTCCACCAAAGTTTTTCAGTTTTTCACCTTTGGGGCGCACATGATCATAGTCAACAATCACTGTTTTGATTTTTTTGTATTCACTGTTGGTTAATAGCTGGAAGAAATGGTCCAGTGCCTGAGTCCAGCCTTCTTTGCTGTCTCCCACCGTGATTTTCACCGTATTGTTGTGCATGAACTGCATGCTGGTGTTGTCTTCCCGAAGTGAAGGCGGCACCGGGTTATAGTCCTTATGGATCAACTCGTAATCGGTACGCATTTGAGGCAATTGTTCCACGTCTGACCGCAGAATGCGAGCGCCCACACCACTGCCCAGCATCAGGAGGTAAAACAGTTCCTTTAATGTTCCAATGGCATCCACAATAATAAAGGCGCAATTATAGTTCGCCATGGGGTAGTGCTCGGCCACCGGGGTGTGCCCTACCCAGAAGGTACGGCCTGAAAGAAACTGCTTCAGGTGAAAAATATTGTCATACAGCTTCTCAGCTTCTTCCCGGGTGGTTTGCACCAGGCTGCAGTTGTATTCCACTGCCCGTCGAACGGTTTCCCACCAGTATTCCCGCCGGTTTTCCTCCGGCAGCCAGCGTGAATAGGTGCGGTAATAGACAAAGCTGCCCAACTGTGCCATTGGATTGGGCAAATGTTTGTATTTACTGACAAATCCGTCCCCGATGACACGATAGTCTGATTCCTGGCGCATCGCCCGGCTCTTATTCCGTTCATTCCGGTAGATGATGTAGTTTTTGGCAACATCTTTTCGTTCACTGTCCATTAAATGCAGCTCCACCAGGTCCTGTATGTTTTCCACATGAACCGGCTGCTGTTGCCCTTTAACCGCTTCTTCCACCTGGCGTGCGATGGCGTGACTAAGATGATGATCAACACCAACCTTCGTTTCTGTCATGGCTTTTTCAATGGCATTGCTGATTTTTCCCACATCAAATGCCATCAATCGGCCATCACGCTTTCGAATATTCATTTTGCGCCTCCTCTTGTGATTTACAGCTGAAAAGAGTGGGTGATCAGGATGCCCGTCTTTTCTTTTTTTGTCGAAGCAATACCCATATGTTGTGTTTCAACTTTGTGCTGCAGGTTAAATTATACCATATATTGTTCGGTTTAAACAGATTCTGCCAATCATTTTACCATTCACCAAATATCGGGTAATTTGTCCCTGTCATGATACCGGTTTCTCCTCAGCAGGCGTGACATCATTCTCCGTTTTCACACACACTTTTTTAACCATTAAAAAAGCACTGGTATCTGTCATTACCAGCGCTTTTCTTCTATGGAGTATTCCGCGGAATGTCTTCTCGCAGTGCTTCCCAAGTGTAGTTATTGCCTGCATTCCAGAGGATCCATTCATTGACACCACTGTCATAGGTGCCTCTGATCTGATCACGCACCTGCTCAGCACCATACCTCTGATAATAGCCTCTCCCCAAATAGCTGGCGGTGAAATCCTGAATCCATGGGCGCAGCACCGCTTTGGGTTCATCGGTATTCATGTCTTCGATCCTGTCAACAGCTCGCTTCATGGTTTCATAAAGAATGGGATAAGGCTCAAGATCAGGAACAGCAACACCGAAGGTACCCAATGCGTAGTGAGAAGGGTACGCCATGGGGCACAGAATATCCGCGGCAACAGCCAATGTTTCCAAGTGCTGCCCCAGCCGCATGTCGTCTGTGACCGCCGGCACCAGGCCAAAAATATCTGCCGATACATAAACCCCATACGGTTTCAGTTCTTCCCGGGCATAAGACAGGAAAGCGGCAACGGCCTCTGCCATGGTTTCCTGTTCGCCAGCTTCGCCATAATCAATTTGCTCCCGGGGGCCATCTGTGGGAAACCGCACATAGTCAAACTGAACTTCGTAAAATCCCCGCGTGGCCGCTTCCTTGGCAATATCCACCAAATAGTCCCACGCTTCCCGATTGTATGGATTCAGCCATGCATCCTGCTTTCGGTCCCGCCACACCTGCCCTTCATGGGTCTGAATGGCCCAGTGGGGGTTTCCCGCAGCAGCAATGACGTCTTTGAATGTCACGATGCGAGCGATGGGGTAAATGTCATGATAATGCATGATATCCATGGCTTCCTGAAAATCCCTTACCTTCACCCGGGCATCCTGCCCCAAATCATTTACCATGGGGATGCCAGATGCATAGGTCATTGTGCCGTGATCATCCTTCACATCCACCACCCAGGCATTGATGATTGACTGATTGGTTTCATTGAGAATTTCTTCAAAGCGCCATTGCAGTCCAATGGTATTGCCCGTCATATAAATACCCTTGACTTCCCGGTAAATTTTAAAAGGCTCCCAGCTGCTGTCAGGCTGCACCATGTAGTCGCTGCCTTTCACCGGTATGGTTGCCAGTTCTTCATCATCCCAGGCTTCCATGGCCCCAGCTGTTTCGTAAATCGGCTGACGAACCGCCGTTTGACATCCTGTCATTCCCAGGGTAAGGGCCAAGGCCAGACACACCCCCAGAATACCGTGCCGCTTCCACTGCCCAAGTTCGCTTGTCTGCCTGACTCCCATCACGATTAACAGCCTCCCATGCCTCTGTCATTGCATTTATTGTCACGAAATCATTCATGCATTCTCTGTTATTATACCACAGGTATTCATCAAGAAGTACCTCCGGATCATTCGGGCTTTGCATCTGCACGGGGTTGCGGTAGTTCATCGGTACAGCGCCTGTTTTCATTTTTAATGGTCTCGTGCCAGTGCTGCAAATGGCTGTGGTAGTAGTCATGATCTTCCTGATGGATCTGCTCCAGATACTGATCCCAGTCTCCCTGAAATGCCAGTGAATGACCAAACAGAAGTTTTTCAAGTACCAGCCGGGTCTGATTCAGTACGCAGGTCTCATGGTGAGGTTGGCAGTGGCGGCAGGTGGTGTACACAACCTTGAGAGTATCATACAGATGCTGGCGTTTAAATTCCCGAAGCACCTTAATTTTGGGTGACCGCATCTGTTTTAAAATGGCGTTTTCCCGGGAGACAGCTTCTTCAATAAGCGTTTCCAGCTCAAACACAGGGCATTCATCTTTACCACAGCTTGCACAGGCAGCTTTATCATTGCATATCCGGTCCACCGAATGCCTTATTTGTTCCAGGTCTAACTTTAAAATAACTGCCACGTCTTTCAGTGCGGTCTGATCCAGCCGGTGTTCCCGAACAGCACGCCGCATCAGCGGAAGGGCTGTCATCAACATCAGTGCCATGAACACAGCAACACTGTAAGGATAAATCCATTCCATCGGCAGGGTGTTATAGAGGCCAATGACACCAAACACAAAAAATACATTCGCTGCAATCAGCTTCAGTGCCACCTCGGGCACACGATCTCCCAGTAGTTTCCCTGCTATAATGCCCAGCGCACTGACACCCACCATCCCCATGGTTGTCCCTGCCAGCGTGGCCAGCGGCGCACCTGACTGGGTGGCCAGTGCCATGGCCGTGAGTTGTGTCTTATCTCCCAGCTCGCCAATGAAAAACGCTGTTGCCACTGTCAACACAGGTCCCAACTGTAACATTCTGGTTTCTGATTCCTCATCACTCGCCAGCAGTGCCCAATATCCAAAAAACAGAAAAGAGACCGAGGCAATAACCCCCAGCCACTGAACGGGCAGCACCACTGTCAAAAAGGTGCCGACGAAGACAGCAATTCCGTGATTGAACAGCGAGCCCAGAAAAACACCTGCCAGCACCTTCCGCATGGGATAGCGCGTTGCAAAGGTCATAGCTAAAATTTGCGTTTTATCACCCATTTCAGCCAAAAAAATCAGCAAAAAAGCCTGTGCCATTTCGTTCAAGACAGATCCTCCCGTCATTTGCTTTGCAGCCACCGGTACCAGAGCAGAAATCAGTTCCAGATGAATATCGCCGAACTCGCAGCTTCGAACGTTTCTGTTAATTGTTTGCTTTTTTATCGTACATACCCGTATCCATATCTTCCATTCAGGCCGTCGGTACAGGCCGTCGGTCATGGAAAAAAGCCTTTTTCACACTCTCTGTCACAGAGAATATAAAAAAGGCTTTTACTTTTTATATAGTTAGAAGGTAAGGAGTCGCAGCGACCTACTCTCCCAGGACTTCACGTCCCAGTACCATCAGCGCTGAAGGGCTTAACGGCTGTGTTCGGGATGGA
>NZ_FXUF01000020.1 GCF_900182905.1 Anoxynatronum buryatiense
TTAGGCACGCCGCCAGCGTTCATCCTGAGCCAGGATCAAACTCTTATTAGAATTTTTTTCCCAAACCCAGTCTCTTTTCAGATTCTGGCTTTTTTGGTTCTCTTCGCTTCTTCCTGCTGTTCAGTTTTCAAAGAGCTTTTCGTTTTTCGTTGCTTCGCAGCAACTTTTTAAGTATATCATCTTGCTCGTTTGTTGTCAACCCAGTATTTGAACTTTTTTTCGTTTGTTCTTTTGAACACCTTGGGGTGACTCATTTTTTTCGCCGGCCGTTTTTGGCGGCTTATATAGAATACCATCCTCTCCCCACGAAGTCAAGCCTTTTTTTGAAATGAAATTCAAAACGCCCTTCCTCATTGGAATCATTGCGATTCATTCAATGCCGAAAGGGCGTTTCTTATGCGATTATCGCATTTCTATCGTTCCAGTGGTTTCATCGTGGGGAACAAAATCACATCCCGAATAGAGGGCGAGTCTGTTAACAGCATCACCAGTCGGTCAATCCCCAGCCCCATACCGCCGGTGGGGGGAAGGCCCACTTCAAGGGCATTAATGAAGTCTTCATCATAGGGATGGGTTTCTTCGTTGCCAGAGGCCTTTTGTTTGACTTGTTCCACAAACCGCTGTTTTTGGTCGATGGGATCATTCAATTCTGAAAAAGCATTGGCAAGTTCCCAGGTATTCACAAAAGCTTCGAACCGATTGGTCAGCTGCGGATTGTCAGGGTTTCTTTTCGCCAGGGGTGATACCTCAACAGGATGCTGGGTGATGAACGTGGGCTGAATCAGGTTCTTCTCTGCATAGGTTTCAAAAAACGCTGCAATGACCCACCCCTTCGAAAACTCTCCCTCGATTTCAACGCCCCGTTCTTTGCAAAGCGACCGCAACTCTGTTTCAGTTTCGATGGTGTCAAAATCCACGCCGGCGTACTCCCGACAGGCTTCAATCATTGTCATCCGTTTCCACGGAGGTGCAAAGTCAATTTCCTGGCCCTGATAAGTCACCTTCGTGGTTCCCAACGCTTCCATCGTTGCATGAGCCACCAGGTTTTCAGTCAGTTCCATGATCTCTTCGTAGTCGGCATAAGCCTGGTATAATTCAATGGAAGTAAATTCAGGGTTGTGTTTAATTGACATCCCTTCGTTACGGAAAATCCGGCCGATTTCATAGACCCGGTCAAAACCACCGACAGTCAGCCTTTTTAAATGAAGCTCTGTGGCAATCCGCAGGTACATGTCAATATCCAGTGAATTGTGGTGAGTGATGAAGGGTTTTGCGTTGGCTCCCCCGGCCAGTGTATCCAGAATTGGTGTCTCCACTTCCAGATAGTCACGCTCATCCAGGTAGGCCCGAATGGCTTTAATGATCTTACTGCGCAGTCGAAACACTTTTTTGACTTCCGGATTCACGATAAGATCCACATAACGCTGACGGTAGCGGGTGTCTGTATCTTTAAGTCCATGCCATTTTTCCGGCAGGATCTGAAGGGATTTGGACAGCAGTCGGATCATCTGTGCTTTTAAAGATATTTCGCCTCTTTTGGTTTGAAACAACTCGCCCTGCACTTCAACGATATCACCTATATCGTAATAATGGGTAAAGTCGGCATATGCAGCTTCACCGATACGGTCTTCACGTACATAGACCTGAATTTGCCCGTCTTTGTCCTGCAGGTTGATGAACGTCGCTTTTCCATGTTCCCGGCGGGTCATGATCCGACCTGCCATGGTCATCTCAGTTCCTTCCAGGGAGTCGAAATGCTCTTTTACCTGTTGACTGTAGTGGGTCACATCAACCTTTTCCACTGAAAATGGATCTTTGCCTGCCGATTTCAAGTGTTCCAGCTTTTCTCTGCGGATAAGCAACAGTTCATTCAGGTTTTTTTCTTCTCCTGGCCCAGTCATTTCGTCACCTTCTTTGGTTAGTTTCGTATGAGTGCCACTGTCACACCGGTGGTACTCCGATGGCTCCTGAGGCTTCTTTAAAGCACTTCTGCCTTTTCGATGCGAATCACTTCGTAAACTGTCACACCGTCAGGGATTTGAATCTCCACCTTATCTCCCACCCGGTTTCCCAGCAGGGCTTTCCCCACCGGTGATTCGTTGGAAATCTTCAACTCGTAGGGGTCTGCTTCTGCAGAGCCGACAATGGTGTACTTGACTTCCTGAGGATCATCGTTTTCTCGCAAATAGACAGTCGATCCAACACCCACAACATCGGTGCTGATTTCATCTTCATCCAGAATGACTGCTTTTTTCAGCAGGTTTTCAAGTTTCATGATGCGCTCTTCGATTTGTGCCTGTTCATTCTTGGCTTCATCGTACTCCGAATTTTCGCTGATGTCCCCAAACTCAATGGCCTGCTTAATGCGTGCGGCAATTTCTTTTCGACGTACCGTCTTTAACTGTTCCAGCTCAGCTTCAATCTTTTCTTTTCCTTTGATTGTCAAGATCGTTTCTTTACTCACCATGGTCTTTCGCTCCCTTGCATATAATCTTCCGCTTTGAAATCTTTCATTTCTGCATTTTTTCCCACTGCTGTATTGATTTATATCTGAGCATAAAGCAAGAAACACTGATATGCTCAGTGTTTGGACGGGTTTCTTATTCTTACCCATTATAAGGCAGTGATATCATCTTGTCAAGCAACACAAGTCCTTCAACAGATAGTCCGAAAGCAGCTTCAACATGTCAGCCGCTGTTTCTGCACGGTTAATTTGATGGCGAATCACCGCAGAGCCGGGAAGCCCCTTTGTGTACCAGGCTGCGTGCTTGCGCATTTCCTTCACTGCAATCCACTCACCTTTGTAACTGGTGACCAACTGGAGATGTTGCTTCAGCACATCATAAATTTCTGAACCATCTGGCTGTTTTCCCTCATGCTCATGCTTCAGCAAGCCCAGCACGTCCCTGAAAATCCACGGATTACCCTGCGCTCCCCTGCCCACCATCACACCGTCACAGCCGGTTTCATCCACCATGCGCAGCACCGCCTCCGCTGAAAAAAGATCTCCGTTTCCAATAACCGGAATTTGGACGGCCTCTTTCACCTGGCGAATGATCTCCCAGTCGGCCTCTCCTGCATAAAACTGATCCCGGGTTCTACCGTGCACCGTCACAGCCGATGCTCCATTGGCTTCGGCAATGCGAGCCATTTCCAGCGCATTCACCTCGTTCTCCTGCCAGCCTTTTCTTATTTTGACCGTCACTGGTTTGACACTGGCTTCTGCCACCGCCCGGATAATGCGGCCAGCTTTTTCAGGTTCTCTCATCAGTGCCGCACCGTCGCCATTTTTAACAATTTTAGGAGCAGGGCACCCCATGTTGATATCCAGAAAGGCATGGGGCATTTCATTCAGCTTATCTGCCGCCCAGGCCATGATTTTTTCATCGGATCCAAATATCTGAATTCCCACCGGCGTTTCTTCAGGATGTGTCTGCATTAATTCGTGAGATTTATCATCTTTATAATAGAGGCCTTTGGCGCTGACCATTTCTGTGATAACCATGCCGCATCCCATCTGTTTGCAGATACGCCGAAAGGCAAGGTCGGTAATGCCCGCCATCGGGGCCAGTATGACGGGAACGGGGATGATGATGTGACCAATTGCTAAAGGGTTGAGCACGGCTTTTTCCTCCTGCTCTGTCGCATGTTACCCACCGACAGCATTGATTTTTGCCTGTCAATTGTAACCGATCCCCCTCATTTTCGCAAGTCATGCCCTCCATATGATGTTGATTTCCTCTCCGCCGGCAATCTGCATGCTTGTGAAGTCACACAAAGCCCTATCCCCGACGCATTCTTCACGACCATCGTCCTGCAGGTGTCTATGCGTATTGCTCTGCCTCCTGGCGAAGCTGCCTGATAATCGTGTCCAGCGACTGGATTGCTTCGTTCACCTCTGCCGACGATGCCACTTGATCCTTTGCTGTCAGCCTGATTTGTTCCACTTCCTCTGCTATCCGCCGGTTAATCTCGCGAATATCTTTCATGATCTTTTCGATGTTTTCAACCGATTCATTGGTCGATACCGCCAGTTTGCGAATCTCATCTGCCACCACGGCAAATCCTTTGCCAGAATCGCCCGATCTGGCCGCTTCGATGGATGCATTCAGGCCCAGCAAGTTTGACTGGCTTGATATTTTTTTAATCATTTCTGTGATTTCTTCAGTCGTATCAGCTTGCCTGAGCGCTGTTTGGGTCATCTTCTCCAGCGTGTCTCCCGTTTCCAAAAGCTCATCTGCCTTGGTTGTCATGCGCCCGGAAGACTCTTCAAGTGTTTCGATCCCTGTTGCAATGGTTTCTGCCATCTGCAGCAACCGTTCCTGATGTTCAGTGGAGACAAGATACACCACCCCGCCCACCACTTCAGCACCTTCAAAAACCGGTGTTGCCAAAGCAATGTACGGAAAACCGAACAATTCTTTCCCCATTCGCTGACTCATAGGTTTTCCGATTTGCATGGATTGGCTGACAACCGTTTCCTTCTTTATGGCATCTCCGGCTTTCACGGGAAAACGCAGCGCCTCACCCGGGAAAAACCCCAGGTATTTTTCTCTGTCGCACACTGCAATGGCCACATCTGTCATACTCAAATGCTTCGCATAGGGTGCCGTCTCTAAAAATGCCTGCATCATCTGCGAACTGTTCTTCACATCAGGTCCCCCTTTTTGGACAAATGGCGTATATGTACACTTGCTTTGATGTTTGCTGAAATGCTTTTGAATGGGCGAAAAGCCCCGCGCTTTTCACAGGGCTTCTCTTCCTCTTTCTTTCTTTCTTTACTTCTTTACTTCTTTACTTTCTTTCTTTCTTTCTTTACTTCTTTACTTCTTTACTTTCTTGAAAATCTTTCAAATGATCGCCTGATCGCCACCAGCCTTATAGTTAATCACTTAAACCTCTACAATACAACGCCTCCGTCCACACTCAGTACGGTGCCCGTTATGAAACCCGCTTCATCAGATGCCAGCCACGCATATGCGTGAGCAATATCTTCAGGGGTGCCGAGGCGTTTCAGCGGCGACTTGTCTTTCATCATATCCAGCACATTTTCGGGCATTTTTTGTACCATAGGCGTCAGGATGAACCCTGGTGCCACCGCATTCACCCGAATGCCATTTTTCCCCAGTTCTTTTGCCCAGGTTTTTGTCATGCCGATGACACCCCACTTGGTGGCAGCGTAATTGGTTTGCCCGAAATTACCATAAACACCCACCACAGAGGAAGCATTGAGAATCACTCCGCCGCCCTGCTCAATCATTTGCGGAATCACCAGCTGAGCGCAGTTGAACACGCCCTTCAGATTGATGTCGATCACTTTATCAAAATCTGCCTCTGCCATTTTTTTCAACTGGGCATCTGCTGTAATACCGGCGTTGTTCACCAGCACGTCGATCCGGCCCCATTGCCCAATCACATCATCCACCATTTTTTGAATGGTCTGCCGATCTGTTACATCGACTTCATACGCCAGCTTATCAGCTCCCATTTTTGTCAGTTCATCCAACGTTTCCTGCAACATTTCCAGACTCAAATCGCACACGACGACCCGCGCGCCTTCCCGTGCATACTGATAGGCGGTTGCCTGTCCAATTCCTCTGGCTGCACCGGTGATGATACCGACTTTACCCTTTAGTTTCATGTTCATTTCCTCCTTTGGAATATTCCCTTCGGATGTGTGTTGATGATTTTGGAACAACTCTCTGATCCAAACGAATGCTGCTGTTTAAACTAGGCCGATGCTTGCCAGAATAATGGCAACGATAACTGCCAGAATGGGAATGGCTGTTCCCACCATGAAGATATCTTTATAGGAGTCTTTATGGGTCATGGCAGTTACGGCCAGCAGCGTCAGCACCGCACCGTTGTGCGGAAGTGTATCCAACCCGCCGCTGGAGAGGGAAGCAACTCGATGGAAAGCTTCTGGCGAAATACCCGTGGCAACGGCGATTTCCATGTATCTTTCTCCCAAGGCCGCCAAAGCGATTCCCATACCGCCGGAGGCAGAACCCGTGGCTCCTGCCAGTATATTAACCGATACTGCCTGAGAAACCAGGGGATTTCCCGGAATTCCCATCACCAGATCTGTCAGGGTTTCAAATCCGGGTACCGCACGAACAACGGCTCCAAATCCAACTGCTGCACTGGTATTGATAATCGCCAAGACAGAGCCGGAGGCACCGGCATTGATGGTTTTGACTTTTTCAGTCAGCCGGTTATAGTTCAGGGCAATGGCCAGCAGGATTCCTGCTGTCAACGCAATGATAATGTCCACATCCCGGTCAATGATCATAGGAACCACATTGAGAATCAGGATGACTGCCAACAGGGGAAGTGATGATAAAACAGGGCTGGGAAGACTTGTCACATCTATATCTGCCAGTTTTTCACTTGGTTCGGTGAAGCCTTCACCGGCAGCCGTCAGCTTCCGTTCTGCATAAGTCATCCACACCATGCCAACACCCAGCATCACCAGCGCACCTGCCACCCCCATAATGGGCGCTGCCGTTGGTGTGGTACCATAATATTGCATGGGAATCAGGTTTTGAATCTGCGGTGTTCCCGGAATGGCCGTCATGGTAAAGGTGAAGGAACCAAGGGCGATGGATCCGGGGATCAGCTTGCGGGACAGATTGGCTTCACGAAAGAGAGCCAGTGCCAGGGGATACATGGCAAAGACAACCACAAAGAGGGAAACACCGCCATAGGTCAGTACTGCACAACCCATGACCACAGCAAAGATCGCCCGTTTAGTTCCGATTTTGGCGGTAATCCAGTGAGCCACCGCCCGGGCTGCGCCTGAATCATCCATAATTTTGCCGAAGATCGCGCCCAGCATAAAGACAGGAAACCAGGCTTTGGCAAACCCTACAAAGCCACCCATGTAGGCTTCCCTGTAAGCTTCAATCAGGTTTAAGCCTCCTGTTAGAGCCACAATTCCGGCGCAGATGGGGGCAATCCAGATGATGGACATTCCTCGATAGGCTAAATACATCAACAATGCCAGACCAATAATGATTCCAATCATGTTTCTCTCCTCCTTCATTTTTGTTGACTATGCTTCACCATTCAATGAAAAGTTCATTTTTTCGGGTTTAAAAATCCGTTCATCCATCAACTTGAGATCTTCCGCCACCACCGGTTTGAATTCCATGAGATCCAGAATATCCTTTTGAAGATCAACTCCCGGTGCTATTTCAATCAGGCATAGCCCTTCGGGGCTTAGCTGGAAGACTGCCCGCTCAGTGACATATAACACCGGTTGTGCCACCTCCACTGCATACTCGCCGCTGAAAGTGATTTGTTCCACCTGTTTCAGGAATTTGACAAACTTGCCTTCCTGTATGATATTGAGTTTACCATCAACAGCTTCCTGTTTCAGACCGCCGGCTGTAAAGGTGCCGCAAAAAACGACTTTTTTGGCATTTTGGGTGATGTTGATAAAGCCTCCAGGCCCGGTTATTTTGGGCCCAAACTTGCTGACATTGATATTCCCCGTCTCATCACACTGGGCCAGACCCAAAAATGCCACGTCGAGGCCGCCGCCATCATAAAAGTCAAACTGGTTGGGCTGGTCGATGATGGCCACAGGGTTGGTGGCTGCTCCGAAGCTGAGGCCGCCTGCGGGAATCCCCCCAATGGGGCCCGGTTCGACAGTCAGCACCATTTGATCTCCCACACCTTCTTCATTAGCTACCACTGCCACCCCTTCAGGCATTCCAATCCCCAGATTCACCACCGCGCTGGGAACCAGTTCCATGAGCGCCCTGCGGGCAATGATTTTCCGCTCATCCAACGGCAATGGTTTGACTGAAGAAACCGGCACCTGAATGCGTCCGGTATACCCTTCGTTGAACTGCTCTGCAAAGGTTTGCATGTGGTTGCGCATATCTTCCACTTCCACGATGGTATCCACATAAATTCCCGGTATTTTCACCATCCAGGGATTAAGGCTTCCCGCCTTGACCACCTTTTCCACCTGGACAATCACCCGCCCGCCGGAGTTTTTGCACGCCTGGGCGATTGAAAGCACCTCCAGTGATCCCGCTTCCTTCTCCATGGTGACGTTGCCGTTTTCATCGGCATAGGTTCCCCGCAGCAACGCCACATGGATGGGAAATGTTTTATACATCAGATATTCCCGTCCACCCAAATCAACCACTTCCACCAAATCTTCCGTTGTTATCTCATTTAGCTTTCCGCCTTCAATGCGCGGGTCAACAAACGTTTTTAATCCAACATGGGTAATGGTTCCCGGTTTTCCTGCCGCAATATCCCGAAAGAGATGGGCAATGACACCCTGAGGAAAGGTGTATCCTTCAATTTTGTTTTCCAGGGCCAGCTTCTGTACTTTTGGTGCCAGACCCCAGTGAGCTCCCACAACACGTTTCAAAAGACCTTCGTGACCAAAGTGGTTGACCCCCCGGTCTTTTCCATCCCCTTGCCCGGCACAATAGGTCAACGTCAAGTTTCGTGGCTCGCCCGTTTCAACAAAACGATTTTCAAGGGCAATTTCAAGTTCTTCCGGCACGGCATTGCCCACAAATCCTCCCGTCGCCACTGTACAATCCGACGGTATCAGCTTTACCGCTTCAGCTGCACTCAGAAATTTTGGTGCCATCATGATCCCTCCTCCATATTGATAAGGGATAAAATTGCAATCTTTGTGCCAATCCGGCAAAACGTCTCAAAATAATCTGTTTTACTGATCTATTTGTGCTTCCAAATATTTTCAACGCCCGTTTTAAGAAGGTGTTGAGATCATTTCACCGGCCTCAAAAAAGAAACAGCCACCAATATATCGGCAGACTGTTTCTCTTGATAATTTTTTGACTTTTCTTGGATGTTGCATTGTTTTGACAAATAAGCATTATTTTGTTCACTTTATGTACATTCGCAGTTATCGACAACACATCAAAGTGCTTTCCAATGAAGGTTCATCCCTTGCAGATCAAGGAAAACGATTCCTTTTGATGGTTCAGTGTTCCAATTGTCCATTTTTCATACACCGAACATTATTTGGACACTTCAATGCCATATTTCTCCATTTTCTCATAAAGGCTTGTTCGACTGATTCCCAAAAGTCGGGCTGTTTGATATTTATTTCCCATTGTTTCGTTAAGGCAGCGCGAAATCGTTTTTCGCTCAACCGCTTCCACCGCCTCTTTCAGCGATGTTTCTGCATAAACGGCTTCCGTTTCCTGTTCTGCCACCAGATAAGTTGGCAACTGTTTCAGGGTAATCCCCGCTTCTTTGTCCACCAGATTAAACGCCCTCTCAATGACATTTTCAAGTTCACGAATATTTCCAGGCCACTGGTATTCAACCAGGCAGCGCATGGCTGCCGGAGAAATTTCTGTTACAAAACGGTCCATTTCCTTGGCCGTCTTACGAATGAGGTAGTCTGCCAGCATAGGAATGTCTTCTTTGCGCTCACGCAGGGAAGGAATGCGAATGTTAATCACATTGAGCCGATAATACAGATCTTCACGAAAAGTCTTTTCTTTGACCATTTCTTCCAGATTGCGGTTGGTTGCGGCAATAATGCGGATGTCAACCTTTTGGCTTTTCACACCGCCGACCCGTTCAATTTCTTTTTCCTGCAACACCTTTAGTAATTTTGCCTGCATGTTCAGAGGAAGATCGCCAATTTCATCAAGAAAAATGCTGCTTTTATGCGCCAGTTCAAACTTGCCGGGTTTTCCTCCTTTTTTTGCACCGGTGAAAGCACCGCCTTCATATCCAAAAAGTTCTGATTCCAGCAGTTCAGAAGGGATAGCAGCGCAATTGACTTTGATCAGGGGATACTCTGACCGGGGGCTGGCATTGTGAATGGCACTGGCAAAAAGACCTTTACCCGTACCGCTTTCTCCCAGCAGGAGCACATTGGATTTTGTGCTGGCTACCCGTTTCGCCAGATTCATCGCCCGTTGCAGTGCCTGACTGGTACCTATGATATTGTCGAAAGTGTTATCAGTGCCCAACGCTTTTTTCAGTTCTTTTTTGTAAAAATCAAGTTCTTTCTCCATGTGGCCTACCCGCTTCACGTAGGCATCCAGTTCCACCACGTCTTTAAAAATGACAGTCCCCACAGCTCCGATAAGTTGCCCCTTCTGATAGATGGGAATTCGGTCGGCGATCATTTTGTTGCCTTTGATTTGCTGAATATCTCCAATTTCCCTGCGTCCATTCTGGGCAACGATGTGCATTCTGGTGTTTTCAATAATTTCTGTGACGTGCTTTCCCACCGCTTCCTGCTGTTCCACCCCCAGAAAATGACAATACCGGCTGTTGATCATTCGAATAATGCCCTGCCTGTCAACGACCACGATCCAATTATAGATAATGTCGAAAATGCTGTTATACATTTCCAGCAGCTGCTCCCGGTCTTCCAGCATCATGGAAGACTGTTCCACCTGTTCGCCCATTGCATTCACCTCTCTTTTTTCGATTATATCACATGATCATCATCACTTAACCGGGGCATTTCTTCCCATGATTTACAGGAACAACGACTGACAGGAACCAAAAAAATCCCTGCTGATAGGCTAATGGATTTTCCATTAACCTGCAGGCAGGGAGGGACTTCAGTCAATGCTTATTTCTCTATGCTATTTCACCAGTTGCTGACTTTCAGCCGCTTTACCGTTTGACCACCAGGGAGGTTCCCATCCCACCGCCAATACAAAGGGTTGCCAGACCATAAGTCGCATCCTGTTTTTCCATTTCATGCAGCAATGTGATCAAAATGCGGGCACCGCTGGCCCCCACCGGGTGACCCAGCGCAATGGCGCCACCATTCACATTCACCTTATCAGGGTTCCATCCCAGTTCTTTTCCAACAGAAAGTGCCTGGGCTGCAAAGGCTTCGTTGGCTTCAATCAGATCCATGTCATCAATGGTCAGTCCCGCCTTTTTCAGCGCTTTCTCAGTGGCGCTGACAGGCCCAATTCCCATAATCGCCGGGTCAACACCCGCGCTGCCGTAAGAAACAATGGTGGCCAGAGGTTTCAATCCCAACTCGTCAGCTTTTTCTTTGGACATGATCACGACGGCAGCAGCACCGTCATTGATGCCGGAAGCATTACCGGCAGTAACAGTGCCCTCTTTTTTGAAGGCTGGTCGCAGTTTGGCCAGCTTTTCGGCGGTCATGCCGGTTTTCGGAAACTCATCCTGATCAAAAACCAGGGGATCGCCCTTGCGCTGCGGAATTTCAACGGGAACAATTTCATCTTTGAATTTACCGGCTGCCATGGCTGCCTCTGCTTTATTCTGGCTGGCCGCTGCAAATGCATCCTGTTCTTCTCTGGAAAGGTTGTATTTATCTGCCAGATTTTCGGCAGTCACTCCCATGTGATACTGATTGAAAGCATCTGTCAGGGCATCCGTTATCATGGTGTCCACCAGGCTGTCATTGCCCATACGTGCCCCCCAGCGAGCTTTGGGAAGAATATAAGCGGCCTGGCTCATGCTTTCGGTACCACCTGCCACCACTACGTCATTATCTCCTGTCAGAATCGTTTGCACGCCCAGGGAAACAGCACGCAGCCCCGACCCGCAAAGCATGTTGAGCGTGGTCGCCGGCACTTCCACCGGGATGCCTGCATTCACCGATGCCTGCCGGGCAATGCCCTGGCCGGCTCCCGCCTGAAGAATGCAGCCCATGTAGACATCATCCACCTGCTCCGGGGCTACGCCGCCCCTTTTCAACGCTTCCCGTATGACAATTTCTCCCAGTTTTGCTGCCGAAACATCTTTCAGTGCACCGCCAAAATTTCCAATGGCAGTTCTGACACCGCTGACAATTACGACTTCTTTCATGATGCATTGCCTCCTTTAGTGAGTTCGGTTACTATCGGACAGGTACGTTACTATATGATGCAAGGATTATACCAATTTTGCGCTATGCCTATCCTTCCAGCATTTCCGGTGGAATTTCTTTTTCCCGGTCTTGACTGTTGAGATCGTAAATAATCTTCAGCCCGTCCAGTGTAATGGTTTTATCCACCATGTCAATGATCTCTGTTTCACTTGAAATCAGCGTTGACAAGCCGCCGGTCGCAATCACTTTCACTTTTTCAGGCGCGTCTGGCGACAGTTCCTTTTTCATTTTGTTCACGATGTGTTCCACCAAACCCACATAACCGTAAATGATCCCGGACTGCATGCTGTTGACTGTATTTTTGCAAATGACCTGTCCCGGCTTTACCAGATCAATGCGTGGCAGCTTTGCCGCCTTTTGAAAGAGGGCGTCACTGGAGATTTTGATGCCCGGCGCAATGGTTCCACCCAAATAGTTGCCTTTTTCTGCAATGGCGCAAAAGGTGGTGGCTGTTCCAAAATCCACCACAATCAGCGGACCGGCATATTTTTGGAAAGCAGCTACGGCATTGACAATTCGGTCAGCGCCCACCTGCTTGGGATTATCGTACTGAATATCCATTCCGGTTTTGATCCCTGGCTCCACCAGCAGCGGCATCAGTTTAAAAAGTTTTCGGATGGCATGTTCCAACGAGTACATCAGGTCAGGCACAACCGATGACACAATCACATCATCGATCATATACGGTTTAATATCCTGATACTGAAGCATTTGGCTGATGAGGATCACATATTCATCAGACGACTTGTCTTTATCTGTTGACATTCGCCAAGAGAATGACAGCTCGTCTCCCTCAAAGGTACCCATAACAATATTGGTATTTCCCACGTCAAAAACCAGCAGCATGCTTTCACCTTCCTTGTTAGGTTTCTGTCTCAAGACCTCAGGCAGGATATTTCATGCCGTACCCAGGAGATGAGTTAGTCATTATTTTATCAATTTTACGGCTGCATGGCAAATTGAAGCAAACGGAACAGAAATGACGCCATTACAGCTTCCGGCGAACCGACACCTCACCCCCGGCCAGCAGTTCACTTTGACCATCTTCATAAACAACTTCCAGACGACCATCCTCATGAATGCTCACCGCTCTTGCCGCCACCCGCTGGTCGCCGCGAATCACATCGATGGGCTGATTCAGCAGCATGGAATGCTCTCGAACAACACGTAGCACCGCGCCGTAAGACTGATGCAAGACGTAATCATCGTAACATTTTTCGAAGATTTCCAGAAAAAGCATGAGCAGAGCGACACGGGAGACCGGCTGCTCCATCATGATTCTCAGGGAGGTGGCCACAGCGGCTATTTCACCACTAAAAGCTTGCTGGTTCACATTCACGCCAATCCCCACCAGTAAGCGTTCGATCCGGGTCAGCTCTCCCGATGCCTCTGTCAAAATACCGCAAATCTTATGGTCTCCCACCAACAAATCGTTGGGCCACTTGATTTTTACCGGCAGTCCAGTCACCCCGACAATTGCCTGATGCATGGCAGCGGCTGCCAGTTGAGTCATTTTTCCCGCATCGTGCATGGGGAGGCCGGGTTCCAACACCAGTGTCATCCAGATTCCTTCTCCTTTGGAGGATTCCCAGCTGCGCCCCAGCCGTCCTCTGCCGCCGGTCTGTTCTTCAGCCAGTACCAATGCTCCATGCTGCAGTTCATGGTGATGTTTTTTAGCCCATATATTGGTGGAATCCACTGATTCCAAATGCACCAGTTGATGTGCCAGCCACCGGGTTTTCAGTACCGATTTGATTTCTCCCGGCAAAAGGCTTTCTTCCTGAGGAAGCAGGCGGTACCCTTTTCGATGGCCTGTTTCAATCTGATATCCGGCAGCCTGAAGGGCCTTGATGTGTTTCCAGACTGCTGTGCGACTGACACCCAGTTCATCACTGATTTCCTGACCCGAAAGGTAACTGCCCGCATGGCGAAACAGCAGTTTCAAAATAGTTTCTTTCATTGTTGTCACTCCTGTAACTGAAGAAGAATCCCGCCTGTGGCGGTCTCTCATTGGATAGTGAAAAGCCCCGCGGTGACGCGGGGCTTTTATTGGATGCCGATTAGTTGAACAGAGAGAGGAGCACACCAGCCGCTACCGCCGAGCCGATCACGCCTGCCACATTGGGACCCATGGCATGCATCAGCAGGAAGTTGCTGGGATTTTCTTTCTGCCCCACCACCTGTGACACACGGGCGGCCATGGGAACGGCCGAAACTCCTGCCGATCCGATAAGGGGATTGATGGCGTCTCCGCCCATCATTTTGTTCATCACTTTCGCCAGTAAGACACCGGCGGCAGTGCCCATGGCAAATGCCACGACACCCAGTAGGATAATTTGCAGTGTCTGCACTTTTAAAAACTGTTCTGCCTGTGCGGTTGCTCCAACACTGACACCCAGGAAGATGGTGACAATATTGATGAGTTCGTTCTGTGCTGTTTTGGAAAGACGCTCAGTCACAGTGGATTCTTTCAACAGGTTACCAAACATGAGCAGCCCCACCAGCGGGGTGGCCGAAGGCAGTAAAAGCGATACTGCAATGGTGACCATAATGGGAAATAAGATTTTCTCTGTTTTGGATACAGTACGAAGTTGCTGCATTTTAATGCGGCGTTCTCTTTTGGTGGTCAGGGCCTTCATAATTGGCGGCTGTATAATGGGAACCAGGGCCATATAGGAGTAGGCTGCCACTGCAATGGGCCCCAGCAGATGACTGGCCATCAGGGCTGTTACAAGAATCGCCGTTGGTCCGTCGGCGCCACCAATGATACCAATGGCAGAAGCTTCCTGGGCTGTGAAACCCAGAAGAACCGCTCCGGTAAAGGTGAAGAAAATACCGAATTGAGCGGCAGCCCCCAGGAACAGGCTGCGGGGGTTCGCAATGAGTGGACCGAAGTCTGTCATGGCACCAACGCCCATGAAAATAAGCGGCGGGAAGATTCCCAGTTTATTACCGGTATACAGGTACTGAATCAGACCACCGGGAGTGCGGGTGTAGTATTCCACCGGAATGCCTTCCCGAAGCATCTCTGCAGTTGGATGGTGTAACAGTTCTGCTGCTTGCCCCGCTGCTTCCGGGCTGATGGCGCGGAGCACAGTGTCTCCAATTTCCATCACCCCAGACAAGGGCAGGTTCGTCAGCAGCATGCCGAATGCAATGGGTACCAGCAGGAGGGGTTCGAAACCCTTGCCAATGGCCAGGTAAAGCAAAATGCAGGCCACTGTCAGCATCACCAGATGCTGCCAGGTAATATTGGCAAATCCTGTTGTTCCCCAGAATTTGATCAATACGGTTAACATGTGGGCATCTCCTTTCGTAATGGTGCACTGTCAAAATGGTTATTTCAGTGAAACCAGCAGGTCTCCACCGTTGACAGCTGCACCTTCTGCTACGTGGAGGGATGCCACCACTCCGTCGCAAGGTGCGGGAATTTCATTTTCCATCTTCATGGCTTCCAGAATAATCAGGGTTTCGCCCTCTTTCACCTGTTGGCCTTCTTTGACAATGATTTTCCATACATTACCCGGCATGGGTGCTTCCACCGTTGTGCCGCCTGCAGGAGCTGCTGCTGCAGGAGCAGGGGCTGCCGCCTGAGCCTTGGGCGCTGCAGGAGCTGCTGCCGGAGCGGCTGTCTGTGGCCGGGGTGCGGCAGGAGCAGCAGGAACGCCGTCCTTTATTTCTTCTACATCCACTTCATAATTCACACCATTAACGGTAATACTGAACTTTTTCATGTTTCCAGTTCCTCCTTAATTGAGATCAAAGAATGACCCTGTTGGTCAGGGATTAGTGAAGCTGTCGGTTAATCTGCTGCATACGGCCCAACCGGTTCCAGGCAGGTGCCTGATCAGGCACTCTGACAATGTTTCGAACGATGATGTTATGGGTGGATGTATGAAGGCTTGCTGCCACTGCAGCAGCAATCACCGCCACCAGCTCACCGTCATCCTGTGCTTTTTCTGCGACCACTGGTTCAGGGGTGGGTACCGGCGCAGCGGCTGTTTTCTGTTCTTTACGTTTGGCAGAACTGCTTTCTGCCTTGTGAACAAAAGTATCCAGAATTTTGATGATGATGAAGAGCATTCCCAGGGCCACAAAGACAATGGCAACACCCAGCAGGGTTACCTGTAAACTGGCCAGGAACTTCTCCCCCATCGTCATGGTCTCAATGGAAACCTTCATTTCTTCCAGCAATGTCATGATTAATTCACCTCTCCTTCCTCCAAAGTGACTTTTTCCCTATACCGGAAGATTGCCATGTTTCTTCGGAGGTCTTGTTTCCCGCTTGCTTGCCAGCATATTGAGTGCATCCACCAGCCTTGGACGGGTTGCTGAAGGTTCAATGACATCATCCACGAAACCGCGTTCTGCGGCCTTGTAAGGAGTCGCAAATTCTCGCTTATAATTATCAATCAGCTCAACCCTGGTTTCCTGTGGGTTGTCGGAGTCAGAAATTTCCTTTCGGAAAATAATGTTGGCCGCCCCTTCAGGCCCCATGACTGCAATTTCTGCTGAAGGCCATGCCAATACAATGTCTGCTCCCAATTCTTTATTGCACATACCGATATACGCACCGCCATAGGCCTTGCGGATAATCAGAGTGATCTTTGGCACAGTGGCTTCACTGTAGGCATAAAGCATTTTGGCCCCATGCCTGATGATACCGCCATATTCCTGACTGGTTCCCGGCAGGAAACCGGGTACATCCACCAGGTTAAGCACCGGGATGTTAAAGCAGTCGCAGGTACGAATGAAGCGCCCTGCCTTATCGGAAGCATTAATGTCAAGGCAGCCCGCCAGTACTTTTGGCTGGTTGGCAATGACGCCGACAGACTGGCCGTTAATCCGAATAAATCCGGTGATCATATTCGGGGCATAGTATGGCTGTACTTCAAGAAAATCTGCATCATCAGCGATGGCTGTAATGATATTTTTCATATCGTAGGGTTTGTTGGGATTCTCTGGTACAATTTCATCCAGTTCAGGAATAATCCGATTGATGTCGTTGGCCGTTTCATAAACCGGTGCATTTTCCTGGTTATTGGATGGTAAAAATCCGATGAGACGCCGGATCTCCATGAGGCAGGCCTCGTCATTGGCAGCCATAAAGTGTGCCACCCCACTGATACGGTTGTGTGTCATGGCACCGCCCAGAGCTTCTGCCGACACCTCTTCCCCTGTAACTGTCTTGATGACCTGTGGTCCGGTGATGAACATCTGGCTGGTTTTATCCACCATGAAGACAAAATCTGTCAGGGCTGGTGAATAAACAGCGCCACCGGCGCAGGGGCCCATGATGGCTGTGATTTGAGGAATGACTCCTGAAGAAATGGTGTTTCGGTAAAAGATGTGTCCATAGCCTGAAAGGGCATCCACACCCTCCTGAATACGGGCACCACCTGAGTCATTGAGCCCCACAATGGGAGCTCCCATTTTGAGGGCCATGTCCTGCACTTTACAAATTTTCTTGGCATGCATTTCTCCCAGTGATCCGCCAACCACAGTGAAATCCTGCGCATAGGCATACACCAGTCGGCCGTCAACCTGACCATAGCCCGTGACAACACCTTCTCCTGGTGACTCCACCTTGTCCATGCCAAAATTAACGCATCTGTGTTTCACAAAAGCATCCAGTTCAACAAAAGAGCCTTCGTCAAACAACAGATTGATGCGTTCGCGGGCTGTCAGCTTTCCTTTTTCATGCTGACCAGCGATGCGTTTTTCGCCGCCGCCCGCTTGGATCTTTTCTTTGCGTTCGCGTAGTTCTTCAAGCTTGTTTACGCTCATCCTCGTATACCCTCCTACCTTTTTTCATTGCTGTCTGCCAGTACAGGTAACTCTAATCTTCGCGTTCACTCAATTCAACCAGCACGCCGCCGGTACTTTTTGGATGGCAGAAAGCGATTTTGGCGCCGCCTGCTCCGTACCGGGGTGTTTCATCAATCATCCGAATGCCCTTCTCTTTCATGCTTGCGATGGCCTCATCAATGTTGTCCACCCGGAATGCAATATGCTGGATGCCTTCCCCCTTCTTGTCAATGTATTTGGCAATGGGCCCTTCAGGATCGGTGGATTCCAGCAGTTCCACTTCGGAATCACCGACGGGAAGGAAAGCAACCCGTACCTTCTGATCTGCCACTTCTTCCTTACCGGTGCAGGTCATGCCCAGCACCTCTTCATAAAACTTCAGTGTTTCGTCCAAATTGCTGACAGCAATGCCAATATGATCAACTTTCAGTGTTTTCATGGGCTTCCTCCTTGATTGACTGCTTCATCATTTCCTGCAATACCAACCGGCTGGTGGTGTAAGGGTCTTGTTCCCTTTGTGCCACTTTTTCTGCCAAACCCCTCAACCAGTTTCGGTTGTCACTGTTACGCATCAGCTGCTTCACCAGTGCCGTCTGCGCCAAATCCATGATTTCCAGCTCACTGTTGCGAATCCGGGTTTCTGCCAGTTTTTCTGTGGATTCCAAATACTCCCAGTGTTTTTCCAGATTGTCCACGGCTTCTTCGATACCTTCATTCTTCACTGCCACGGCTTTTGTTACCGGGGGGCGCCACTCCTGATGATTAAAATCCAGCATCATTTCGATTTCCATTTTCGTTCGGTCGGCACCGTCCCGGTCAGCCTTGTTAATCACAAAAACATCACCGATCTCCATGATGCCGGCCTTGATGGCCTGAATGTCGTCTCCCAGGCCGGGTACCATTACCATCAGTACCGAATCGGCCACTTTAACGATGTCCACCTCAGACTGTCCCACACCCACGGTTTCAATCAGCACATAATCCATTCCCAAAAGATCCAGAATTTTGACGGCACCCAGCGTTGCCTTGGAGAGCCCTCCCAGGTGACCCCGGGTTCCCATGCTGCGAATAAAAACACCCGGATCCAGGTTCAGGTCAGACATGCGAATTCTGTCTCCCAGAATAGAGCCGCCCGTGAAGGGACTGGTGGGATCCACCGCAATAACACCCACGGTGGCGCCTCTGCTTCGCAGCTGTTTCACCACTTTATCCACCAATGTGCTTTTACCTGCCCCTGGCGGGCCGGTAATGCCGATGACTCTCGCCTTCCCGGTGTGCTGATAGAGGGATGCCAGAATGGCAACAGCTTTGGGATCATCATTTTCAATGAGCGAGATCATGCGTGCAGCTGCTTTTTTATCACCCTGCAGTAATCGTTCACCCAGTTCCATGCCTTCATCTCCTAAAAACTCAGTTGCCTTTCCTATTGCTTGCGTTTCAGGTTTTCGCGAATAAAGTCAATGGTTACTGTCGTGGGAGTTCCCGGTGTAAATACTTCTGCAATCCCTTTCGATTTCAGTTCGGGAATGTCTTCTTCCGGTATCACGCCGCCGCCAAGCACCAGTATTTCATCATATACTTCTTCTTTTTTCAGTAAATCCACCACTTTTGGAAGCAAGTGACCATGGGCTCCGGAAAGAATGCTGAGAGCCACCACATCCACATCTTCCTGGATGGCTGCCTGTACAATTTGTTCCGGCGTCAGGCGCAGGCCTGTATAAATGACTTCCATGCCTGCATCCCTCAGGGCACGGGCTATGACTTTTGCGCCTCTGTCGTGGCCGTCAAGGCCGGGTTTTGCCACCAGTACACGAATCGGTCTATCCATTCAACTTCCTCCTCATCCTATGGCTATTGATTACAAAACCACACTTTGCTGGTATTCGCCAAAAACTTCCCGAAGGGTACCGCAGATTTCGCCCAATGTGGCGTATTCCTTTACCGCATCAAGAATGAAGGGCATCAGGTTCGCTTCTGTTACAGCGGCTTCTTTTAAAGCTGCAAGGCGATCTGATACCTGCTGGTTATCACGTTCGCCACGTAATTGATCCAGTTTGGCTTTTTGCATTTCACCCACAGAGGGGTCCACTCTCAACAAGCCTTTGGGTGCAGCTTCTTTGACCTGGAATTTATTAAGACCGACAACGATGCGTTCATTTTTTTCAATTTGTTTCTGGTATTCGTAGGCGCTGTCCATGATTTCCTTTTGAATATAGCCCTTTTCAATGGCCGCAGGTGCACCGCCCATTTCAGTGATCCGGTTAATATAGGCCATGGCCCCTGCTTCAATCCGGTTGGTCAGATCTTCCACATAGTAGGACCCTGCCAGGGGATCAGCTGTTTCGGCCACGCCACTCTCATGGGCCACAATCTGCTGGGTGCGAAGGGCTATGCGAACAGAATCCTCTGTGGGCAATGCCAGGGCTTCATCCTTTGAATTGGTATGCAGCGACTGAGTGCCTCCCAGTACAGCGGCCAGGGTTTGGATGGCCACGCGCACAATATTGTTATCCGGCTGCTGCGCTGTCAGCGTCGAGCCGCCTGTTTGTGTATGGAATTTCAACATCATTGATTTTTCGCTCTTGGCACCATATTTTTCCTTCATCAGCTTCGCCCAAATTCTTCTGGCCGCCCTGAATTTGGCGACTTCTTCCAACAAGTCGTTATGGGCGTTGAAGAAGAAGCTGAGGCGGGGCGCAAAACTGTCCACTTCCAGCCCTGCTTCAATGGCGGCTTCCACATAGGCCATCCCATCGGCCAGCGTGAAAGCGACTTCCTGAACAGCCGAAGAACCGGCTTCTCGAATGTGGTAGCCGGAAATGCTGATGGTATTCCATTGGGGAACTTCTTTGGAACAGTATTCGAAAATGTTGGTGATGAGCCTCATGGAAGGTTCCACAGGGAAAATATAAGTGCCCCGGGCAATGTATTCTTTTAGAATATCATTTTGAATAGTGCCCCGAAGCTGCCCCGGAGAAACACCCTGCTTTTCTGCAACAGCAATGTACATGGCCAGCAGCACAGATGCAGGGGCGTTGATGGTCATGGAGGTACTTACCTGATCGAGGGGAATGCCGTCAAAAAGAATTTCCATGTCTTTCAGAGAGTCAATGGCCACGCCGACTTTTCCCACTTCTCCTTCAGAAAGGGCATGGTCAGAGTCATATCCAATCTGAGTGGGAAGATCAAACGCAACCGATAGACCTGTTTGCCCCTGTTCCAGCAAATACTTGTAGCGTTTGTTGGATTCTTCTGCGGTGGCAAACCCGGCATACTGACGCATGGTCCAGAACCGCCCGCGATACATGGTCGGCTGAACACCCCTTGTAAAAGGATATTCTCCCGGCAAACCCAACTGTTCATTTTCATCAAAATCTTCCAGATCAAGGGATGTGTAGAGGCGTTCCACCGGCTCGCTGGAACCCGTCACAAATTTTTCCTTGCGTTCCGGGAATCGTTCCAGACTTTTTGCGGTTTTCTCGTCCCATTGCTGTCTTCTCATGCGGAGTGCTTCCAGCTTTTCTTTTTCGGCCATCTTGTTTCCTCCCTCAAATCATTTTGTACCATCATTGACCAGCACCAATCCTTGCACCCGGTTGTCTATTCCTTGTTCAGAAGCTGGTTGAATATCCAGTCTTATTCTACATTTTTTTCACAGGGGGCGCAACCTATTCTATTGATTTCCGTGAAAATCTTTGTTTTTTAGGAACTTATTGGAATAAAACCAAAAAATATAGAAGGAAAGATACGAATTGTTCAAAGCGAAATACTTCTGTCTTTTTTGCATGTTTATGAAAGTTTTGATGCGAATCTTTCATAAACCGGATTAAAGAATAAAACACGAGAAGCCCTATCTGAAAATAGGGCTCTCGCATTTTATGACTCACAGTCTTTAATTTTCCTGGCTCCGGGCTGGTTGGTACCCATCCTTAAGTGGCTCTCCTTTTGTGGCACCTGTTTTCTGTTCAAGTTCATTCTCCAGAGGTTGTGCCGTCTTTTCGACTGGCTCAGCCTCTTCAGTTTCAGGGATCAGGTGTTCCAGAGGCGCTTCCAGTTGTACTGAAGCAATTTTTTGACGCACTTCATCAATGTCATCTTCTTCTTCAATGGTGATATTCCCCTTGAAGATACGGATATATTCGTCCGCATTCAGGGTTTCCAGCTTCAGTAATGCATTGGCAATGGAATGGAGCAGTGCCATGTTTTCTGTCAGCAGTTTTTCTGCCTGGTGATAACCTTGATCCACCAATCGCCGAATTTCTTCATCGATCACTTTTGCCACATCTTCTGAATAATTTCTTTTGGATGTGAAGTCGCGGCCCAGAAAAACCTCATCTTCATCACTGCCAAAGGTCATGGAGCCAAGTTTTTCGCTCATGCCGTATTTGGTGACCATGGCCCGGGCAACTGCCGAGACTCGCTGAAGATCATTCTGAGCACCGGTGCTGATATCTGACAACACCAGTTTTTCAGCCACCCGGCCTCCCAGGAGATGCACAATATGCTCCTGCATTTCGGTTTTTGTGGCGTAATACTTGTCTTCTTTGGGCAGGATCATGGTAAAGCCTCCGGCACGTCCCCGGGGAATAATACTCACCTGGTGAACCGGATCTGTGTTGGGCAGCATGGAAGCCACCAACGCATGTCCCGCTTCATGGAAAGCTGTAATTCTTCGCTCTTTTTCGCTGATAATTCGGCTGCGTTTTTCCATACCGGCAATCACTTTCGTAATCGCTTCTTCAATGGTATCCATCATGATTTTCTTTTGATTTTTACGGGCAGTGAGCAGTGCTGCTTCGTTCATCAGATTCTCAATATCCGCAGGGGAAAAACCGGGTGTGCGACGGGCAAGCACTTGCAGGTCCACGTCATCTGCCAGGGGCTTGCCCCGGGCATGTACCTTCATAATCGCTTCTCGTCCCCGTAAATCGGGCAGCCCCACCATTACCTGGCGGTCAAACCGGCCTGGTCTCAGAAGCGCCGGGTCAAGGATATCGGCCCGGTTGGTGGCTGCCACCACAATCACACCTTCATTAATGCCAAACCCGTCCATTTCAACCAGCAGCTGGTTCAGGGTCTGTTCCCGCTCATCATGACCGCCGCCAAGTCCGGCACCACGCTTGCGTCCGACTGCATCTATCTCATCAATGAAAATAATGCAGGGAGCTGTTTTTTTCGCCTGGTCAAAAAGATCTCGCACACGGGAAGCCCCCACCCCGACAAACATCTCCACAAAGTCGGAACCACTGATGCTGTAGAAAGGTACGCCTGCCTCACCGGCGACGGCTTTGGTCAGGTAAGTCTTACCGGTTCCCGGCGGACCCACCATGAGAATTCCTTTGGGAATACGGGCGCCCAGTTCAATGAACTTGCGCGGGTTTTTCAGGAACTCCACCAGTTCCTGCAGTTCTTCCTTTTCTTCATCCAGTCCGGCCACATCGTTAAATGTAATCCGGTTTTTTTCATCGTCCTTGTGAAGCTTTGCCTTGCTTTTTCCAAAGGACATCACCCGATTTCCACCGCCCTGAGACTGCTGCATGAAAACAAACCACAGCACGACAAAAATCAGGATCATGAACACAGACGGCAGCAGCTGAATAAACCAGGGAGTGGTCGGCGGCGGCGCACCCTTTACCTGCAACTGCTGTTCTTCCATTAACGGCATCAGGATGGCTGTTAATTCTTCTTCGCTGAACACAACGGGCACAAAGGATTCGAAGGGAACCTCCTCACCATTTTTGATCATGGTACCTTCAACCGCCCGGTCAATGTTGGTAATCTCTTTTATCGTACCGCCCTGCAGCTCCGCATAAAACTCCGAGAAGGGAATTTCGATGGTTTGCTGTGGTGGCTGCACAAACTGCTGTACCAGTATCAACAACACGATGAAAATAATGATATAGAAACTGGCACCGCGGAACATTTTCCTCAAGCCTTGTCCTCCTTCCGACAAAAATTCATCTTAACATCATCTCATTGTAACACAGAATAAGTCGTGAAACAACCTGAAATCTTAGCCATTGGCAGGCGCACACAACCATTCTCCGGTGGAAATTCATCCCTCCGGCCGATATTCCAGCACCAGCGTCCGCTTGGTTTCAGGGCGAAGCGCAGCCCCTTCGCTGATTCCCCAGGCAGTCACCCACAGAATGGTTTCTCCGTGGCACAGCAGCAGGCAGTTTTCACGGTCTTCTCCCTGAACTTTTGCATCCACTAAGGTTTTTTTAATGGTCTTGGACCCATTCATTCCCATTGGATTCCAACGATCCCCCGGCCGCCGGGAGCGCATCACCAGGTCCTGGGTCAAGTCGTCTGCGGCAATTACCTGGCAATGAGGATCATGTCGCTTCACCCGTGCTGAACCGGCAGCCATTTCCCGGGAAAAAACACTGCCCCGCCCCCGGGGAAGCCAGGTGACCCCGTTTCGCTTCAGCAAAACAGGCGGCATGGGTGCCGTTGTTGTTTCTGGCTTTTCTGCCTTCGGCATGAAGATTGTTTTCTTCCAGGTGATTTTAACATAAATATCACCCGGCCAGTGAAGCCATTTCTCCTGCACGGGGTTTCGAATCATGCCCACAGCCTGTTTCACCTGGCGATAGGTAAGGGTATGGGTGGTGGTGGTCATTTGCTGCCAGGTATTGCGAAGTACCCGGGATAACAGGGCATCCGGCAACCTGTTCAAGGCTTCGTTTTCGTATTGACAGCTGCTTTCTTCCTGATACGCCTGCGTATTCATGGCTTCTTCCGCCAGCTGGTTAAGGGCCGCTTCATCTTCCCGAAGCAGGGTGGCTGTTCGTCCCAGATTGCTGACAATTTCTGGATTGAAGACAGCAAGATGGGGCATCAGTTCCAACCGAATCTTGTTGCGGGTTGCCTCGGGCATTTCGTTGGTTTCATCCTGGCAGAAATCCAGCTGGTGATGGGCGCAGTAGGCCATTACCTCATCGCGGCTTACCTCCAGAAGCGGCCTGATCACTTTGCCATTGCAGGGCGCCATACCTCCCAATCCTTTTAGCCCGCTTCCCCTCAGCAAATTCATCAACAGGGTTTCTGCCTGATCATTCTGATGATGTGCCACTGCAATCCAGTCAGCTTCAATGCGCTCTGCCACTTCATTGAGGAACTCATAGCGGCACAGGCGGGCAGCTGTTTCCACCGACAACCGTTTTTCCCGGGCCACCGTGCCAACATCTTCACTTTTCACCACGCAATGAACGCCCATCTGACGGGCAAAACGCATGGCGAAGGCAGCGTCGCGATTGGCAGCCATGCCTCTTAGGTTGTGGTTCAAGTGAGCCGCATACAGGGTAAGCGGCCATTTTTTTCCCAGCATGGCCAGGGCATGGAGCAGACAGACTGAATCAGGCCCGCCGGAGAGCCCCACCAATATACGGTCTCCCGGCTGAAAAAGGGCTGATTGAAGTATTTTTTTTTCAATGGTGGTCGTCATCACCTACACCCCCAATGTCACCTGCATTAACTGAAGTGGATTTGTCATGCGTTTTGATTGATGATTCACGCTGATGATTCAGCTTTATTGTAACATAAAAAGCCCGCTGCCGGTCTGATGACCGGAAACGGGCAGAAAATATAAAGGAGCGACCGGCGTTACACCAGCTTTCGTTCCACCATTTCGTGTACCACAAAGGCCGCCACATCTTCGGCGTAACTGCCGGATCCAAAACCGGCATCATATCCCAGTTCCTTTGCAAGTTCATGGGACAGGCGCGGACCGCCGCACACCACCACCAGCCGGTCACGAAGGTTTTCCGCTTCCAGCAGTTCAATGAGATGTGTCAGGTTTTTAATGTGGACATCTTTCTGCGTGACCACCTGAGACACCAGCAATGCATCTGCTTTCAGCTCAATGGCCTTGGCAATCAGTTCCTCGTTTTCCACCTGACTTCCCAGGTTGTACGCCTGCACACCTTTATAGCGCTCCAAACCGTAATGACCATGAAAACCCTTCATGTTCATAATGGCATCAATCCCCACCGTATGGGCATCACTGCCGGTACAGGCTCCCAATATCACCACATCCCGGCGCACCTGATGTTCAATGAACTCTTCCACTTCTTCCTTGCTCATGCGTTCCACTTCCACCTTGGGCACTTTAATGGCATTGTAGTTAATGCTGTGCTGGCATTTGGCATAAACAATGAAATAGGTGTAACCAATACCCAGGTCCATGGCATTCACCACATTGGGTTCTTCCATCCCCATTTTCAGCACCAGTCTTCGGGCTGCTTCCCGGGCTTCTTCCCCATAGGGTACCGGCAGCGAGAAGCTTAATTGCACCATTCCGTCGTCAAGGGTATCTCCGTAAGGTTTAACATTTGCAAGATCAACCTGTTGTACCGACATTACCGCTCACCTCCCAGCATCAAAGCAATAAAGGGATTCATATATCCGGCACCTTTTCGGAAAACGCCCTTCAGCCCTTTACCGCCGGTGCGGGATCGCTTAACGCCGCCAAATTTTCCTTCTTCAATCGTTTTGTAAAGGCCGTCTGATTCGATTTGCGTTAAGAGCGCCACCGCGTCTGCCAGTACCTGTTGCGCCCTTCGCTGAATCATGCCGCCTTCTTTAAACTCCACTTCTTCACCGATATCCCGGCAGTTGTTGAAAATGTACTTGGCATTTTCGATGGCTAGGGCCCGGTCATGTAGATGGGGGGTATGATTGGCTTCCGTGAGCATTCCCAGCAGCTGAATTCCCTGATGGGTCCAGATGGATGCCAGATTGAACATGGCATCCTGAATGTGTCCCTTAAAAATGTTTCCCGTCATGAACTTGGTGGGAGGCATGTATTTCAGGGGAGCTTTGGGAAAGATCTCCCGGGCCATTTGTGCCTGGGCCAGCTCAAGAAGAAAACCATTGGGAATATCCGGGTCCATTTCGAAGGCGTGGCCCAGGGCCATCTGTTCCTCCGGAAGCCCTGCTTTTAAGGCAAACTGTTCATTGATGAACTGGGAAGCCACCACCGTGTGGGCTTCTTCCACCGCATCAGCAGTGGTCAGGTAGTTATCTTCTCCAGTGTTGATGATGATCCCGGCAAACCCGTTGATCACCCTTGAGAAAAATTGATCCACCAGTGTTCGCTGCATGTTGATGTCCCGGAACAGAATACCGTAAAGGGCATCATTCAACATCACATCCAGCCGTTCAATGGCTCCCATGGCGGCAATTTCGGGCATGCACAAACCGCTGCAGTAATTGCACAGCCGAATGTAGCGACCCACCTGTTCACCTGTCTCATCCAGGGCTTTTCGCATAATCCTGAAGTTTTCCTGAGTGGCATAAGTGCCTCCAAATCCCTCTGTGGTGGGCCCATAGGGTACATAGTCCAGCAGGCTCTGGGCAGTGCTGCGAATCACGGCAATGATATCGGCACCCTGCCGCACCGCCGCCTGGGCCTGCACCACGTCTTCATAGATATTGCCAGAGGCCACAATCAGGTACAGGTATGGCTTTGGCCCTTCTCCCAGCTCTGTCAGCATCTGGTCCCGGGTCTGCCGGTTCTGGCGGATTCTGGTGACCATGTCACCGGCAACACGCCCCACCACCGCTTCCACTTCTGAACGGTTTTGCGCAGGAATTTCAAGTAAGTTCAGGGAACCATCACTCACCCCTTCGGCAATTTCCTGGGGGCTTTTGCCGGTGGCCACCATGGCATTCCCCAGCCAGTAGGCCACGCCTGTTTCCAGACCTCCCCCTTCACGAATGTGGTTCACCACCACATTGGGCAGGGGTTGATCCACTTCATCAATCCCGTCAATGCCCATTAATCGGGCGATGGTGCGCTCCACGGTAACCGTGGTATGATCGTCAATGAATCCCTGCACTTCCTGTGCAATAGCCTCTGCCGATGCTCTGGCTTGCTGAATGAGTGCCGGATTAAGGTTCAGTTTACTTTTCATTCGCTTTCCTCCCTCTCCCCGTTAACGGGGTTTTCCACTGTTGCTTCCTGATGAAGGCACAGCCACCGTTGGGCCGCCTCCAGAATGTCAGGCTGCAATCCCATCAGCGATGCCACTGCAATGGCATCTTTCGGCACCGGCACGCCGGGTTCCCGGGGTTGCAGGCGGTAGTCCATGGCAGCTTCGAAAAGGCCTGAAGACCATCCTGTTTCCTGTACCTGATGCTTCAGCTTTTGGAGGGTTGCCCGATTAAGTCCCAGCACTTGCAGATGTCTGACTCCCGGCAGATCGCCAACACCGTCGTAATGGGTGGTGACGACTGAAATGGCTTCGCTTTGACTTAAATGTGCCACAATAGCCCTGGAAATACAGGTCCCTTCCAAAGGATTGGTGCCGCTGGCCAGCTCATCCAGCAGCAACAGTCCTGATTCATGCGTACGCTGCAGCACTTCTTTCAGTGCATATATTTCTGCTCCAAAGGTGGACAGTCCCATGGACTGAGACTGCTGGTCGCCTGTTGAAAAATAAAGCCAGTCCACCGGCTGAAAGGCGAAGTGATCCGCCGGTACCCAAAACCCCATCTGGGCCAGGGTGGTAAGGAGGGCCGTCATCTTCAGTGTCATGGTTTTACCGCCCATATTGGCTCCGGTAATCACCGTCACCCCCCGGCTCATTTCAATATCCACCGCGGTGGGCTGTCGGCGCTGTCGGCGCAGGGCTTCTTCCAGAACCGGGTGCCTTCCTCCCGTGATGCAAATGGCAGCTTCGTCTGTCAGCGCGGGGCAACAGGACCGATATCGCCGGGCCAGTACCACCTTGCCCAGCAACAGGTCCATCTGTGCCAGGGCAAATGTATTGGCCATCAGCGGCTCCAGCGCTTCCCCGATCCTTTCACTGAGACGCTGGCGCACCCGATTTTCCGCTTCATCTTCCCTCATTAACAGCGTTTCTGTTTGTTCTGCTTCCGGTAGTCTGCGCTGCCGGTAAATCCATTCGCCTCCCGTTTCGCCGGTCTTTTCGTACGTCCCCAGCGACTCGAGGCGATGAATGATTTCTATATGGGTTGCTGGAATAAGAAATTCACCATTCCAAAGGGGCTGTATGCCCGTTACTTCCACAGCCTGCTGCTCCTGCAGCTTTGTCTGGCGACGCAGGCCTTCCTCCAGCCTGTTTTTTTCCTGGCGAATGTGTTTCAGCTCATCATCATAACAGTCGTACACATAAAATGTTTCGATGCCTGTTCCTTCGGGATCCAGCAGATTAATGAGCCACTGAACCGGGGCCAGTTCAACTGACGAAACCAACAGCTTCCGATTGTGCTGAAGCACTTTTCTGATTCGCTCCGTGGCAAAAGCCTGCTTTTTGATCTCAAACAGTTCAATATCTGTCAGTCGATCCCCCCGAGCTGCCAACAGCAGCGACTTGCGCAGGTTGGGCAGGCCATGAAGATGTTGCCGCAGGCTTTTCAACAGATCAGGGTTTGCCATGTCTGCTTCCAGGTAAAGACCAATCTCACGCCACGACTCTTCCAGCTGAAGCGCTTCTTCTCGGGAGAAAGGTTTCAGGGCTTCTTTTGCCAGCCGGCCGTATTCTGTTTCCAAAGGCAGGCGGGCCAGGGTTTCTGTCAGCCCTATTGCTTCGGGAATGCTGTCATTCAAAAAGAATGTCATGCCAGGCCCTCCCTTCCCATCACATTGACCACCGGCACTGTCTGAACTGCTTCTCTCATCTGCCGGCAAAAATCAGTGCTCTGAAAGCGCCATCCTCCTGGTGACCAGGGATTCACAGTGAGAAATAGTAAGCGGATGGGGCGGAGCACCTGAAGCTGCAATCCCTGCTTCTGCCAAAGCCTCGCCTCCTGCCGGGAAATAAACAGGCGGGTGGCGTCCTCAAGCACCAGGGGCATGTCGCGGTATAGCGGGGTGGTATCCACCAGATCTCTGACGGTACGGTTGGTAAGGCTGCCTCTGATGAGTACTCCCTGGTGGCTGGGCTTCATCAGGCGGCCGATTTCTTTCCCCTGACTCAACGCCGTGGCGAAAGGCAGGGCTTCAATGGCGCCATCGGCATGCACCAGTCCCACGCCGCTCTCTTCAGGCAGCAAGGCTTCCATGCCTGCCATCCGGGCCTGGGTAAGATGCACAGGTGGTACCTGGGGCTGCCAGAGGGGTGTTTCCAGCACCTGTACCTGATGGGCCGTTTCTGCCACTGCCTCCCGCAAATCCCGTGACAGTACAGCACCGGTAGCCAGAATACCGCCGTCAGCAATGGCGGGCGAGGCGCTGGTTTTACGGTTCAGCGCTCCATCCACCAGCACCTGGCGGGCACCATACCGCAGCATTTGCCTGCAAACCCGGCGGATACCTCTGTTGGTATCAGGACCCGCCAGTTCCACCCAGCCCCGCTGTCTGACCCGCACCAGCACCACCTGACCCACTGGTGTCTTTTCCCGGGTTGTCTCCAGTATTTCCACCCGGGCATCACTGCGCCTGAGGCACAAATCAGTGGTCGCCAGCAGCGTTCCCGGTTCCACCAGTATTCCCGGCTTTTCCGTCCCTGTCACCAGGTCTTCCAGCTCGCCATCCCGGCCAATGGAGGTCAACCCCAGCAGCCGGTTTTCCTGAGCAGCTTCGGTAATCAGACGGTTCAGTACCACGGTTTTTCCCGCATTCTTCGCCATTCCTATGACTGCCACTGTTTTCAGTTCGTCGGGAATCAGCGACCACAGGTTCATTGGTGACTGCGACGGTGTCGTTCCAGATCTGAAGGTTCCAGTGCAATTTTTTCTCCCAAAATCAGCCCGGCCACACCGCCGACTTCTTTGTTTCTTTTGCCGTTGCATACATCGCAGGCGGGATCACTGACATAATCAGTGGGCTCAGAGTAGGTGGTGATCACGCCTTCATAGTTTCGCAGCACCACTTTACCGGCACCCTGCGAAATCATGTACTGGGGCCCCACGGGAATTTTACCGCCGCCGCCGGGGGCATCCACCACAAAGTTGGGAACTGCATAACCAGAGGTGTGTCCCCGAAGTCCTTCAATAATTTCAATGCCTTTTGCCACGGTGGTGCGGAAATGCTCAATGCCCATGGAAAGATCGCACTGATAAATGTAATAGGGTCGCACCCGTTCTTTCACCAAGCCGTGGACCAGTTCTTTCATCACGTGAATGCAGTCGTTCACACCCCGCATCAGCACCGACTGGTTGCCCAGGGGAATGCCTGCATTGGCAAGGCGTGCCAGCGCTTCTTTGGCTTCCGGCGTCAGTTCTTTGGGATGATTAAAATGCGTATTCAGCCAGATGGGGTGGTATTTTTTCAGCATGTTCACCAGATCGTCGGTAATGCGCTGGGGCATCACCACCGGTGTGCGGCTGCCAAGACGGACTATTTCCACATGGGGAATTTCCCGGAGTTTGGCAATGATATATTCCAGGCGGGAGTCGGAGACCAGCAGACAGTCGCCGCCGGATAACAGCACGTCACGCACCTGGGGGGTGTTTTTAATATATTCAATGGCTGCATCAATGCGGTCCACCGGCATACCCGTATCCTTTTGGCCTGCAAAACGCCGGCGGGTGCAGTGACGGCAGTACATGGCGCACATATCGGTAATGAGCAGCAACACCCGGTCGGGGTAGCGGTGGGTCAGTCCGGGAACCGGGCTGTCCACGTCTTCATGAAGGGGGTCATCCATGTCAGAGGCACTTTTATGGAGTTCACGCATAGTGGGGACCGCCTGCATGCGCACCGGACAGCGGGGATCATCAGGGTCCATCAGCGCTGCATAATAGGGAGTAATGCCCATACGCAGGGTTTCCAGTGCTTTTTCGATACCATTTTCTTCCTCGGGTGTCAGGTTGATGACTTTTTTCAGGTCTTCCACCTGTGTAATGCGATTTTTCACCTGCCACTCCCAGCTGTTCCACTGGTCGTCGGTGACATCCTTCCAAAGCTCAATTTCCTGATAGGAACGCATTTTCTTCTCCTCCGTTCACTTTCTTGATTGGCATCAATGGCTTGCCCTCATGCCTGTTTCATTTGGCGTGGAAAAAATCGCCAGAAGGGCGATTTTTTCCACAGGTCTTTCAACCGGCCTGTGATCCGCGGTTTATGCATAAAGGGCTTCAAAACGCTTGCGCAATACATCACTTTCCCGCATAATCTGAAGGGCAATGGCCGCATGGCCCTTGGTGTATCCGTTACCAATGATCATGGTGGTGTCACGTCCCACACCCTCTGCACCCAGTGCAGCTTTAGTGAAGCTGGTGGCCATGCTGAAGAAGTAAATCAGCCCGGTATCTTTAGCCGCCAGGATGCTGCCCATTTCGGTATTGGGGATATTCACGCAGTTAATGACCACGTCGGCCATTTCGCCGTTGGTCACATTTTTGACCGCCTCCATGAGTCCCACTGCATCGGTGGAATCAGCCAGTACATATTCGTTTGCCAGCCCCAGAGGCTTGATTTCTTCCAGCGCTTCTGCCCGTCGTCCCACACAAATGACCTTGCCGGTGACGCCAGCCCGCTTCTTCGCTTCATAGAGACACAACATGCCTGACTTGCCGTTGCCGCCGATGACCACCACTGTATCCCCCGGCTTTACCAGCTTGGCTGTCTGTGCAGGCGCACCCGCAACATCCAGCACTGACAGGGCCAGATTTTCAGGCATATCACTTGGAATCACTGCGTAGATTCCGCTTTCAAAAAGAATGGCTTTTCCTTTGATGTCCACCTGGTCGATTTCTTTGCGGATGGCTACAATTTCATCAATCACCAGGGGTGTCAGCGACAGAGACACCAAAGTGGCCAGCTTGTCGCCCACTTTCAGGTCTGTTTTCCCTTCCAGGGCGGGGCCGATGGCTTCAACGGTTCCAATGAGCATGCCGCCTGATCCGGTGACAGGGTTATGATGTTTTCCCCGTTCTGTAACGATTCCCAGCATGATTTCTTTGATTTTTTCAGGGTTACCGCCTGCCTGCTCTTTGATCTGGGTGAAGCTGGCAGAATCCACATTCAAGGTCTGCACATTAATAAGTACCTCATTGTCATAAATTTCCATGGTGTTGTCGATGCGCTGTGCCGGTTGGGGCAGGACACCTTTTGGCTCCAATACCCGATGAGTTCCGTAGGGACATCCGATTCCTTTTGTCATTTTTTTAACCCTCCTCTTGATTTTAAGGCCGCACCAAGTGCTGCCATCATAACCACCAGTCAGGTGATGCGCCAGCGGCACTCACCCTCCCTCAAAAATGATCCTGATCATCCCAAAGCTTTTCTCGCTTTGAATGATCCTCCTCTCTTATGGATATGCAATCATCATGCCAACCCGATTCATGATGTCAATAAATCTCACAAATCCTTCAACCATGCGGTTTTTAGCCTATTATGACTGGCTTTCAGTCAGCAAAAACGGAGTTTATTGCCTCCCCATGTCATCAACCGCCGATTATTCGGCATACAACTTTGAAACTTCCACGCGAAATGACAAGGAATGATCCCATAAAAAACCGGCCAACGCTGTCTCAGTGACAGGCGTTGGCCGGCGTTTACGGCGTTTTGATGCCCAGCTTTCCCAGGCGGTATTGCAGGGTTTGGCGGGGAAGTCCCAACAACCGCGCAGTTCGGGTGATATTTTCACCGGTTTGATGGTAGGTTGCCAGAATAAACTGTTTTTCCAGCCGGTTCATGGCTCCCTTCAGCGTTTCTCCCTCCACCATCACCACACCTGCCGCCTTGCCGGCCTGGGGGCGCCGTCGCTGAAGATAGGGCGGCAGATCATCTGCCTCAATGGCATCACCTTCCATGACATTCAGCGTCCCCTCAATGATATTCTCCAACTCCCTGACATTGCCGGGCCAGTCATGCTGCTCCAGCATTCGATAGGCTTCGGGAGTGATTCCCCTCACATGCTTTCCCAGTCGTTCATTGAACTTCTCAATAAAATGTTCCAGCAGCCGGGGAAAGTCTTCCTGACGTTCTTTCAGGTCGGGCAGCCGCAATGATACCACATTCAGCCGGTAGAACAGATCTTCCCGCAGCATCTTGCTCTGAACCGCCTCAAAAGGATCCACATTCATCGCCGCGATGATGCGGACATCCACATCCCGTGTGCGGATATCCCCCACCCGTCTGATGGATTTTTCTTCCAGCACCCGGAGCAGCTTTGCCTGCAGCTCCATGGGCATGGAGTTGATTTCATCCAAAAAAAGAGTGCCTTTGTTTGCCAGTTCAAAAAGACCAGGCCGGTGATCGGCTCCGGTAAAACTTCCCTTGACCGTTCCAAAAAGAATACTCTCCAGCAACGTGGCCGGAATTGCCGCACAGTTCTGGGCCACAAAGGGATTCTCCCGCCGCTGGCTGGCATTATGAATCGCCTGCACAATCAACTCTTTTCCCGTTCCTGTGCTGCCGTAAACAATGACCGAAGACTGGGTCATGGCCGCTTTCATGGCCTTCTGTTTCAACCTGGCCAGCACCGTGCTCTGGCCCACCACATGGTCAAAGGTATATTTTGCCGTTCCCGTTGATTGTCGGGTGGATTGTCGGGCCGATTGCCGCTGAGTGCCGTACATTTTCTTTTGCAGATCCACCAGCTGTTCTGACAGTTCCCGCACCCGGGTGATATCCCTGGAGATTTCCAAAGCGCCAACAATGGCTCCCTGCTCTACAATGGGAATGGTGGTGTTAATGGTGGTGATCTTACTCCCCTGGTAATTCAGAAAGGTCTGCTGATAATCGCAAATGGGCTCACCGACTTTCAGCACCTGCAGCAATGTACTTGACTCTGCTGTTAAAGAAGGATAGATCTCCAGAATATGATGGCCCACCACCTGCTCTTTATGAAGGCTGTCCAAGGTGGCTGCCGCTTCATTGCAGTACACAATGACCCCTTGGGCGTCCACCATCTGAATCCCTTCGTTCAACAGTTCCAGAAGGTTTTCCATATTTTGCCGGTTTTTAAAGGGATCCAATCTTATCACCGCCTATTTTTCGGCATAGCGCCTAATCTTCGGCACTTATCTCTGCATCTCTTCGCGGAGGTCGCGGACCCTGATACTGATAATACTGGCACATAATGCGGCCATTATAGAGTTTTCGTCGCCGGTCTGCTTTTTTACCAAAAATCCGTTCCAGATCAGGGTATGCCGTCAACACATAAATGGACCAGGTATCGAGTTTGAAAAAGCGTTGGGCCATGGTCTCGTAGAGCTGGCCCAGAGCTTCCACTTCTCCCATCCTTTCCCCGTAAGGGGGGTTGGTGATGAGGCAGCCATAATGATAACGGGATCCCAGGTCTTCCACTGCCCTGCGCTCAAAGTGAATCTCCTGGCTGTCAAGGGCCTGTTCGCCATACTGGCGTGCCATACGGATGGCCTTTTCGTCGATATCGTAGCCCTGAATTTGAAGAGGCCGCCGAAACTGCGCCACTTCATGGGTTTCTTTTCTGGCCTGCCGCCATAGAGCGGCATCGATCCAGGGCCATTCCTGAGCAGCAAAATCACGATTCATCCCCGGAGCGATGTTCTTTCCGATGAGTGCGGCTTCGATGGGAATTGTGCCGGAACCACAGAAGGGGTCAACCAACACCCTGTCTGGATTCCAGTAACTGAGCATGACCAAGGCAGCCGCCAGGGTTTCTTTCAACGGTGCCTGATGGTAACTTTCCCGGTAACCACGGCGGTGCAGGCCACTGCCACTGGTGTCAAGGGTCAGGGTCACCTGGTCTTTCAGCAGGGCCACTTCGATGGCATAGTGCCCTTCATTTTCCTGAAACCAGGAGGTGCCATAGGTGCCTTTCAAACTCTCCACCACCGCTTTTTTGACAATGGCCTGACAGTCCGGCACGCTGTACAATTTTGATTTGATGGATTTTCCTGAAACCGGGAAAATGCCTTTTTCGGGAATATAGAGGCTCCAGGGAAGCGCCTTCGTCTTCTCAAACAGTTCCTCAAAGGACATTGCCTTGAAACTGCCGATTTTCAGCAACACCCGCTCAGCGGTACGCAGCCACAGGTTGGCGCGACAAATGGCTTCCAAAGGCCCCTGAAAGGTGATGCGGCCATTTTCAGTTTCAAGCACCTCGTAGCCCAGGGCCTTGATTTCCCTGGCAGCGATGGCTTCCAGCCCGAAGGCAGTGGTGGCAATCAACTGCACCAGCTGGCCCTGGTCAGCCCTTTGGCTGGCGGCGGCTCCCTTTTGAATCGCATTGGATTGGTTACTTTCCTGTTTTTTCACTTATTGATGTCCTTCCTCGGGCACAATGCAGATAAATTCAAAGGGTTCTTCACCCGTATTCTGGAACTGGTGCAGGGCACCTGCCGGTACATAGGCGTAGGATCCAGGTGACAGTGGATGGTCGCTTCCATTAAGATGCAGCGTCGCATTGCCGCGAATAATGTAGTTTATGTGCGGCCAGGGGTGTTGGTGTCTGGGAGTAAACCCGCCGGGTGCCACTTCGAAAACCCGCATCACGTGGCCCTGCCAGCCTTCTTCTGGCGAGATGAGAACCTGCATGGCAGCATTTTTGGCTTCGGGGTGGGTAACCGTTTTTTTCTCCAGTTGTTGTGTATGTCCGACAATCATGTTTTTTTCCTCCTTATGACGGGGTGGCCGTCTATTTGTTCCTTAGCTCCTTTAACTCCCTTTAACTCCTTTTATTTCCCTGACGCTTTTTGATCCTTTGGGTGTCTGTTTCTTTTTTGACGTTTGCAGGGCGGCCATCTGTTTCTCAACCATTGACCAGGTGATGAGCCCCCAAAGCAATCCACCCGCCATGAAAATCAACAGCGTTCCCACTGCAGGCGCTCCGAAAACGGTCTGTTTCCAGTGACTGAAAGAAAATCCGTTCTTCCAGAGGCTGGAAAGGGTCAAAAAAATAATCCCCGTGGACAACCCCCAGCTAATCATACCATTTACCAGCAGATAGCGTTTCTTGCCCCTGGCGTACAGTCCTGCGAGGCTCATTTGCCGGGTGTCTGTTTGTTTTCCTTGCTTTTTGCCCATACCCATACCCCTTCTTCGGCGCATTTTCATCTGCGTTTCTTCTCATTATAGCAGAGTTTCTGCAATGGTTCAAAGACTCAAAAAAACCTGTACCGGCAGTGGTACAGGCAAGTCTGAAAGCCGCGAACTATCTCTGATGGCGAAGCTGCCGGCAGTTATGTCGCCGAAAACTGATTTTCTTCCTGACGGCGTGCCAGCGTATCCAGCAGCAGCGCCACTGGAATAACACCGCAATATTGCTGGTCTTCATGAATCACCAGGTAATCATACAGCTGATGTTCACGCCGGCTCATGGCCATGCGGCACAAATCAAGAAGAGGTGTGTCACTCCCGGCCATCAACGGCTGAAGATCTGCCACATCTCCCAGGGGAAGCTCCTGGAATCGGTGAGCATCACCGCTTTTTTCCATCTGATAATAGTATTTGCTTCGCATCACCAGACCCAATGGCCGGTTCTGTTGCAACAAGGCAATTCCCTGAAGGTTGTCATTTTCAGAAAACAGGTCGCCGGCAGCCCGGCACCGGTCTGTTAACTGCAGCGTCGCGTCCTGCCGCATGATCTCCCTGGCAGTCAGCCCTTCAGATTTGCCCTTCAGCTGCGTCAACAGTTTTCCATGAGCCTTCATGGCCTCCACTTTTTCGGGTGCGGGAAAACCCATCACCGGAGCCGGTTTTTGGATCCAATACCCCTGACCGTAATGCACCCCCATATCCATGAGCGCTCTGGCCTCATCCCAGGTTTCGATGCCTTCGGCGATGGTTTTAATGCCTGTCAGTTGGGCAAATCGTTGCACGCTTCGCAGCAGCTCCCGCTTCACCATGTCTTTATCCACATTACGCACCAAGTCCATGTCGATTTTCAGATAGTCTGGCCTGGTTTCTGCGATGAGTCGAAGCCCAGAATAACCACTGCCGGCATCATCAATGGCGATACGGTACCCCTGATCCAGATAATTGCGTAGCAACCTGTTGAAATGGCGGTAGTCGGTCACCGCCGTTTTTTCTGTCAGTTCAATAATAATGGTGGCTGCATCCAGCTCCACACTTTTAAGTTGTTCCCGGGTGAACCCCTTTCGAAATTTTGGATCAAGGATGCTGTCGGGGTCAACATTGATGAAAAGCTTATGCTTTCCGATGGTCTCTCTGGCATTTTGAATAGCACAGCTTCGGCACAAAAGATCCAACTCCCACACCCGGTTGAGCCTGCGGGCATGGTCAAAAAGCCGGTCGGGCCTATAAAACCAACTTTTTTCAGGTCCACGGCTGAGAGCTTCATAGCCAAGCACTTCGCCGTCACTTAGAGAAACAATGGCCTGAAAGTGGGTGGTGATCTGCTTGTGATGCAGCAAGGATAAAAATTCCTGATTCAGTTGGTGGTTGTTCTGCGGCACAGCTGTCATAATTGTTCCCCACTTCCCCTTACACCTATGTATTTGAATGATAAATGGTGCTGTTATTCTATCACGAGCGCGGCTTGCTTCTGTTAGTATTTTGTTAACTTCCCGTGAATTTTTGGAAAACCGGAAGCTTAACAGAATATTTACCATCCATTGACATGTTCTTGATGTGACTCTGTTACGCTTTCAGTACGTTCCGTTTTCGTCATCCCCTCATGCACCTGTGTGATTCCTCGATTTCAGGGTGCGGGAAAGGAGTTCTTGGCAGTATGATTTCCCGACGTCTTTATGACCAGGTGATTCAGGAAACCGGTCAGACTCTCAAAGAGCTCCATGAAATACTTCCACCTCAAACCACTTTCGAACCAATTTTCAGCACCACTTATTTCAATGTGTGTGGCTATGAGTTGCGCTCCTCTTTCAGCCGGCGGTTTGATCCATTACTGGAAGCTTTCATGGGAGAAGCCGCTTTTTCAGCAGATGAGCTTTTTCATCTGCAACGCCGCATTCAGTTTCTTACAGAGGTTCTTTTTGTCGCTCACCTCAGTGAGACACATGCTTTGGGGCTTCCCGTCTATATTAATTTTTCCGGGTTGTTTCTTAATGATCCCCGTTTTATGGAATACATTCAGCCCCTTATTACCAACTATCGTCAGGTTAATATCCTTTTCTTGACCATTCAGGTGGATGCTTCGGTATCAATGCCTCTCCTAAACGAATGGTTGAAGCATTCAGGAGAAATGAAAGCCAGCCATTGTCTGTTGAAATGGTGTCCCGCTGACGAAACCATGCCACATCATTCATTTTACCAGGCGTTTTCCAAATGGACAGGCGTCCCCCTTCTTCTTGGTCAGGTGGCAGATACAGCCACTCTTGAAAAGGCGGTCCATTTTGAAATCCCTTATTGCACCGGAACCCATTTCTCCCCTCCCCTTGATTGCATCACTGATCTGAAACCGCCACCGGCGGCCGTTCATCTGCAAGAGGTGGTTAACTCCAATTCGTCCACTTTTTCCACCAGACCTGCGCCGCCGGCGACGGTTCAGGTGGGAAGCATTGCCGGCAAAGTGCCCGCGGTTTCACTGAAAAGCACTGGTGCCGAAGTAAAAGAACTGTTTGCTGTCAATCCATTGACTGAAGGGCTGGTGGTTTTGTCTGATGAAGGCTGGGCCGCAGGACTCATCATGCGGGAGCAGTTTTACCGGAACCTCAGCCGCCAGTATGGTTATGAAATCTTTATGAACCGTCCCATTGGTTTGATCATGGTCACCCATCCACTGGTGGTTCATGACCAGACTCCCATTGATGAAGTGGGTGAACTGGCCATGCGCCGCAGCCAGGATCATTTATATGATTATGTCATTGTTCAGAAGGAAGATCGTTATCATGGGGTGGTAAGCATTCGGGAGCTGCTGATTCGCATCTCCGAGATGAATGTGAGCATTGCCAAATATACCAATCCCCTTACCGGCCTCCCCGGCAATGAACTCATCGCCCGCCAGCTGGAGCAGGCCCTGCATTTAAATACCTGCACACTCCTTTACGTGGATGTTGACCATTTTAAAGCTTATAACGACATTTATGGATTTGAAAAAGGAGACCGGGTGCTTCGTTCGCTGGGCAGTATCCTTCAGAAGAACCTGTTGCTCCTCAATGAACCCCATGCCTTTCTGGGCCACATTGGCGGTGATGATTTTGTCATCATCCTTCCCCATTATCACTATGAGTCCCTTTGCCAACAGGTGATCCAAGAGTTTGATTCAACCATTCGCCAGTATTATCATGCCGGTGATCTGGCCCGGGGCTTCGTAGTGGCTCAAAACCGCCGGCACGAAAAGGAAACCTTTCCACTGGTGTCTCTTTCAATTGCCGCAGTTACCAATGAATCCAGTGATTTCGGCAGTATTGACCGACTCACTCTGGCAGCCGCTCTGGGGAAAAAGCGGTGCAAGGAAACAACCGGCAGTTCCTTTCTATCACTGACACAAGAAGACTGGCGGCAGGTGGATGCCGCCATAAATGGAGGAGATGAATCAATGCGTCAACGAAAAGTTCTCTTTATGTGCGTGCACAATGCTGCCCGCAGCCAGATGGCCGAAGCATTTTTGAAGCATTACGGCAAAGATGCCTACCAAGTGGAAAGTGCCGGACTGGAGCCCGGCACTTTAAATCCCCTGGTGGTGGAAGTGATGCAGGAAATTGATTTCGATATTTCCGGCAACAGCACCAACAGTGTGTTTGATTTTTTTAAGGAAGGCCGTCTGTATACCCATGTCATCACTGTGTGTGATGTGCACAACTCTGAAAAATGCCCCATCTTTCCCGGAAAGGTGATGCGTCAAAACTGGAGCTTTCCGGATCCAGGGGCTGTGGAAGGTACTCATGAAGATAAACTGGCCCAGGTGAGACTCATTCGGGATCAGATCAAAACCCGGGTGCTCCAGTTCATTGAAGAGGACGCCGCTGCAATATAGACCGCCTTGTCAAGATCGGCAGCGTTGACAAGATTGACAAAATCGTCAAGGATGGCACTATTGACAGGATCGATAAAGATGACAGAATCAGTAAGATTGACAGAATCGACAACATTGGTAAAGTTGACAGCATCACTTGGGTTGACAGGATTTCTGTTCGGTGAAGCCTATTCAGCTGAAACCCGATTTTCATAGACCCGCTTTCCCCTGACCCATGTGCCTTGCACCTGCCCCCTGAGAGCCATTCCCTCAAAGGGGGTATTGTGGCTTTTTGAAGCAAATGCAGATGAATCCACCGTCCATCGGCGGCGAAGATCCACCAACACCACATCAGCGTCAGTGCCGGTTTTCAGAGTTCCTTTTTGCGAGAGTCCCAAAATGGCAGCAGGCCGGGAGCTCATGCAGGTCACCAGCTGTTTCAGCGAAAGTGTTCCCGTATCGATTAAGTGGGTGACACCGGCAGCAAAAGCAGTTTCCAGTCCCACCACCCCGTTGGCTGCCTTCATCAGATCCTCTCCCTTGGCAGCGGCTTCATGGGGGGCGTGGTCGGTGGCAATGCAGTCCAGGGTGCCATCTGCCAGTCCCTCCCTCACCGCCCGCATATCAGCTTCCCGTCGCAGGGGCGGGCTCATTTTCGCCATGGCCCCCCGGGTCATCACAGCGTACTCCGTGAGGGCAAAATGATGGGGCGCAGCTTCAGCCGTCACAGAAACCCCCTCGGCCTTGGCCCGGCGAATGAGCTCCACACTGGCGGCAGTACTAATATGCTGTAAGTGGACAGAGCAGCCGGTGGCACCAGCCAGATAAAGATCCCGCTGCACCATCAACTCCTCTGCCAGGGCCGGCACCCCATGAAGACCCAGTTTTTCAGATACGACTCCCTGATTCATACTTCGGTCAAACATGAGGCTTTCATCTTCGCAGTGGTTGGCCACCAACAGGCCGTATCGTTTCCCTTCCTGCAGCGCCTCCATCATCAGACGCGCCTCTGAAATGGGGCGGCCGTCATCTGTCACGCCCACCACGCCGGGAAAGTTGTATTCCTTAAAATCCACCCTTTCTCTGCCGGCCAACCCCCGGGTTACCGCTCCCATGAAAAGCATCTGGCAGGGAAGCATTGCCGCCTTCGCCAATTGCTGCCGAAGGATTTCTCCATGATCAAGAGATGGTTGGGTATTGGGCATGCAGACCACTGTCGTAAACCCACCGGCCACCGCTGCCTTTGAGCCACTTTCAAGGGTTTCTTTCATTTCACCGCCAGGTTCCCGAAAATGAACATGCACGTCGATGAAACCCGGCAATACCCATTTGCCGTCTCCTTCCACCACTTCATGGGCATCACTGATCATGTCACCGGTGAACCCGCTGATGCAACCGTCGCTCATCACCAGGTGTCCCTGCTGTTCTCTGCCTGTATCCGGGTCCAGATAATGCACGTGTTTAATGATGGTTTTCATGATTAATTCTCCTATTCTCCACTGGTTTCAGGTGCTTCTGTCTCAGGTGCCGGCTGGGGTGTTGATTCAGGTGCCGGCTGGGGTGACGTCGCAGGAGGAGCTTCAGGCCCCGGCTGACTTGCAGGTGCCTCCGGGCCTGGAGGCGCAGCTTGCTGACCAGGTTCTCCCGCCGTTTCTCCCGTTTCTCCCGTTTCTTCTGCAGGTTCAGACGGCGTCACCGGCGGCGGTGCCGCATGGACCCGGCAAACACCTGTCGGCGCTGTTCCCAGGATAAAGTACTCTTTTCGGGTACTGCTGCAATAGCGATTGGCCCGCAGGCCTGACACGGTACAAATAGTGACTTCTTCAATATCTGTCGGTTGGTCAAAGTCTTTGGGTTCCAGGTTTTCATGAATGCGGATCATCATGTGCTGCCAGAGTGAGGCGGCCATGGCGCTGCCTTGCACCAGCTCTTCAGGCCGGTCGTTGCCGATCCAGAGACCGGCGGCGTAATAAGGGGTGTATCCCACAAACCAGGCGTCTTTGTTTTCAGTGGTGGTCCCCGTTTTTCCCGCAACGGGAATCAGGCTATTGGTGGCATCCAGCTTTGCCCGGGCACCGGTTCCGTAGGTGATGCTGTGTACCAGCAAATCTGTCATAACAAAAGCTCCCTGAGGCGTGAGCACCCGCTCCCGGCGCACCGGCCGTTCCACCAGCACATTCCCGTTTCTGTCGGTGATGCGGGTGAAGGTGACCGGTTCCACATAAACCCCTTCATTGGCCAGGGTCCCATAGGCCGCCGTCATTTCCAGGGGTGAAATCCCCAGGGTCATTCCACCCAGGGCGGTGGAATAGGTTTCATCATGATACAGGCCGCCGTCAGCACCACGGTAAGGGTCATCCCGGGAAACAAGAGTGGTGACTCCCAGTTTTTCCAGGTATTCAAACATCACTTCATAAGCCCCGGTCCGACTGCCGCCCACTTCTGCCAGTAATTTCACCGTGGCCACATTGCTGGACCACTGGAGGGCATCCCGCAGGGTGATCCATCCGAAATAGCCCTGCCGGTACCAGTTGCGGGGCCAGGCCTGGTTGGGCCGCGAGGCATCCAGGTACACCGGCGCGTCATTGATGCGGGAGGCGCCGGTCCATCCCTTGTCAATGGCGGCGGTGTAAACAGCCAGGGGTTTAATGGCAGATCCGGGCTGCCGGGCCACCAGTGTCCGGTTCAGAATCTGCCGCCCGCCATTCACCATGCGGCCGCCCATGAGCGCTTTAATTTCACCGGTGCGATAATCCATCACCACCATGGCCGCCTGGGGCTGTACATTGCCATGACTGTCCAACAGCAGATCCCCGTTGGCGTCACGCAAAGTACCGGGGAATAATTCCGGTGTGTCAAAGGTTTCTTCCAGTATTTGCTGCAGCTGCAAGTCCAGCGTGCTGTGAATATGTAATCCGCCCTGATACAGCAGGTGTCGGGCCTCTTCCCGGCTATATCCCCAGCTCTCCAGGCTTTTCAGTACATCCTGGCGCACCAGGTCGCCAAAATAAGTGGATATTTCGTCATTCTGCTGAAACCGGCTGGGCTGGAGCAGGGCCAGCACATCCTGATCAAGAGCCTCCTGATACTGGTTTTCACTGATCCATCCCAGTTCCCTCATTTTATGAAGCACCAGCCGCTGGCGCTGCCGGGTTTCCGGGTTGTAAACCAACACATAACCTTCATCCTCTTGCATCAGCACCGTATGATGAGGACGTACCTGTGATTCTTCCAACGTTCTCATCAGTGCATACTGGGCGGGGTTTCGGGGAATGCCTGCCAGCAGTGCCATCTCCGCCAGGTTCAGTTCTGATACATCCTTCGAGAAATAAACCTGTGAAGCTGCCTGAACACCATAGGCTCCCGCTCCCAGATAGATGGTGTTGAGATACACCTCCAGCACTTTTTCTTTTGGCAGTTGCTCTGCCAGCTGCATGCCATAATAGGCATCCTGAATTTTACGGGTATAGGTTTGTTCATGGGTCAGAAACAGGTTTTTTGCCAATTGCTGGTGAATGGTGCTGGCTCCCTGACGGGACCCGGTTCGGTAATTGGTCCACCCAGCCCCCAGAATGCGGCGCAGGTCGATGCCATTATGCTGCCAGAAACGTTCGTCTTCAATGGCGACAAATGCATTTAATAGCATGGGCGGCATTTCATCGTAATCCAGAATTTCCCGGTAAAGGGGCGTTTCGATTTTCTCCAACACCTTCAATTCGCCCTGGTCCCGGTAGTAGATGAAGGAGCTCTCTTCCAGTAACCGATAAAGGTTGCCTGCTTCCAGGGGTTCCAGATCATTGATGATGCCCCTCACAATGGCCACTGCCGTTCCAGTGACAGCGCCCAGCATCACCAGCATCACCAGCACCGCCGTTAGAAAAATCGTGCGCAAAGTACGGAGCCATTTGCGTTTCTTTTTTTGTATTTTTTCTGTGCGGGGCGCTTTTTCGGCCATAAGGGTTCATCCTTTATGATTATTGATGCTTACTGCACTTAGCCTATTGTTGGCTGCTTAATGCTGGATGTTTACTGTTTACCACTTACTGCTTACTGCTTGATGTTAAGAACCAGATATAATAACGATTCGTCTCACCTCTGTGAATCCCTGTCAAAAAACGACAGTGGCCAAAAGCGTGTGGAGATCAAGGTCTCCACCATGCTTTCAGCCTCTATTGTAAAGGATTTCTGTCATTGGTGCAACGCAACTGTTTTCTGCGGCATGTTTCGGGATCCTATCAGACACTTTATGCTTTGCGGAACAACTCGCTGATCACTGCAAAATCTTTCTCTGCCAGTTCAGCCGGTACTTGTGCAAAAAGGGCGCTGGCTTGTTCCAGCATGGATAAATCCAGCCCTTCTCCCTGTGCCAGGGCAATGTTCATGTCTTTCACCAAAAGCTGAAGCTGAAACCCCTGATCAAAACGGTGATTTTTCATCAGTTGAAATTTGTTTTCCAGTACTTTCGAGGCACCCGAGCTGGTGCTGATCACCTGAAAGAATGTATCAGGATCAATGCCGACAGATTCCGCCAGTGCCAGCGCCTGGGCCGCCGCTGCCATGTGGATGCCCACCAGCATTTGGTTGGCCGCTTTCATGCCTTTGCCTGCCCCAAGCGGCCCCACATGAATGATACGGCTTGCCATGCATTCCAGTGCCGGCCTGACTTCATCAAGCACGGCAGCATCTCCCCCGACAATAAAGGTAAGGGTACCCTCCCTGGCACCGCTTATACCGCCGCTCACCGGGCTGTCCAACACCCGGATGTTTCTTTTCTGAAGTGCCTGACCAATTTCCTGCATCGCCGACATGGAGGCCGATGTCATTTCAATGACGATGGCTTCCGGATCAATGGCTGCCATCACCTGCTCATTCAGGTAGAGCGCTTTCATCGCTTCATCAGCGGGAACAATGGAAAAGATCAGTTTAGCCCCTTTCACAGCCTCCGAAAAATCGGACGCAATGACAGCGCCTTTCTCTTTCAGCTGGCTGGCTTTTTCCAGATTGCGATGCACAGCCGTTTTCACGGGGTATCCTGCGTCAAGTAATCGGCAGGCCATGGGGAACCCCATGGCACCCAGTCCAATAAAGGCAGTTTGTGGTTTCATGTCAGTATTCCTCCTTCGCAGAGTCCCATCATTCAGCGGTCTGGTAAGTTCGGTTATCAGAATCGTATTCTTCTATTGATCTTTCACTGCAGTCGATGGATTCACGTATTGTATCTCATAATGAAGTTCAGCGAAAGCGCTTCCATACTGTTTAACAGATAACAATTTCAATGGCGCATCTGTTCTTCGGGGAAAAACCGGCGCACCCTTTCCCAACGTCACCGAAGCAACGGTAATGATGATTTCATTCAGCAGACCCGCATCATAAAACTGTGCTGCCAGATCTCCACCACCAACGATCCACCTGATTTTATCACCTGCCTCCCGGCACATGGCATCATGCACCGGTTCCACGCTGCCTGAGACAAAACGAATGTCCCTGTTTTCGATTCGGGGCATCGTCCGATTGGAGAATACCCATACAGGCACCTTATATGGCCAGGCATCTGATGGTTTATTGGAAACACTTACCTGATGATCATAAATCCACTGATAAGTCGTGGATCCCATGGCAATAGTCCCCACCTGATCATAAAATCTGTCAAACTCAGTATCTTCAGGATCTCCCAACTGAAACAGCCATTCCAGCGAGTTGCGGTCATCTGCTATATACCCGTCCAGGCTGGCAGCAGCATTGAAGACTGTTTTCATTTTTTCGCCTCCCTATTGCATGGGATATGGTATCAAGTAATTATTTCAAACTGATGACGGCAATGGGTGCAGGTAATGCGTAGTTTCCCTTTATTTTTGGGTACTCGCATGCGGCTCTTGCACGCAGCACATGCAACCACGCGATAATCCAACAACGTCTCAATCCTGTTTTTGTCAAATCCAACCACCATTTCGCCGCCTACAAGAAAGGTGGGTACACCCGTGGCCCCAAGTTTCGAAAATTCGGCGTGATACAGCTGGTTCGTGTTAATATCTCTCACTTCATAAAAAAATCCACTCTGCGAAAGAAACGCTTTCGCCTGTTGACAGTAGGGTCATGTCTGGCTTGAATACATAATGATCTTTTTATACTCATGTTTCATCTTGTCATCTCTCCTAACATTTGTGTTTGGTGACTGGTTCTAAAAATCTCATACCCTTTTTCCCTGACAACATCTCAACTTAATCATGCTGTTAGATCTTTTCAAATCCTGACTAATCGAATCACTAACTACTGTACTGATCATCGTACAAATGATTTCTTAACACTGGTTTTATTGAAAAACCCGGACAACTATGTCAAAATGTATTATAACGACATCTGTGAAATGCAAACCCGGCGAAAGCCGGCGACGCAAAGCCAAGGGCCTAAAGCATACGCTATGGCAGCCAGTTGCCGCAACTCAGGATAAACCTGTTTTCGCCAACCGATTAACAAGTTTATTGTTAGGAGAATACTCATGCAGCTAACCCGCGTCTCTCAATTGGTGCCCGGCCAAATTCTGGGGCAGCCACTTTATGATGACCACTCTCAAGTTCTTGTTAAAAAAGGGACCCGTTTGACCAGTTATATTATTAACCGGCTGATAGCCATGGACTATCATTTTATTTATATTTATGCTGAAGACAATGATTATGAGCTAAATGATGTGGTAAATCCCGAACTACGGCAAAAAATGGTTACTCAGCTGCGTCGTCTGGCTTCAGGACTGTCCTATGACAGCGATGGCACACTGAACACCATGACAAACCAACAAACAGCTGCCAACCTTCTTCAGCTGCGATCTGGCGTTGCCGAGATAGTGGATGATATTTTTCTTAAACCGGATATTGTTGTCGAAATGATGGACATAAAGCACGTCAACTCCGCACTGTTTCAACATTCTGTCAACACCATGATTCATGCCACCATTTTGGGAAGCGCTGCCGGTCTGAGCCGGCCCGCTCTTGAAAAGCTGGCACTGGGAGCCCTGTTCCATGATATTGGGCATCTTCAAACACCTTCAGAAATACTAAGCAAACAAGATCCGTTGACTCCTGAAGAACTATCAATTGCTCAGGCTCATACCATCAAGGGATTTGCTTTTTTAACCACTCAGCTGAATATGCCTTCCACCGTTAAAATCATGGCGCTGGAGCATCATGAAAAATTTGATGGCACCGGCTACCCCCACCAGAAATCCGGGGAAGAGATCCACCAATTCTCCCGAATCACCGCCATCGCCAACCGCTTTGATTCTCTGTCTTCAGAAAGACCTTACCGCAAACCGGAAACTCTCAGCGAGTGCCTTGAGTACATTATGGGGGGCGGAGGTTCTCACTTTGATCCGGCTCTCACTAAAATCTATATGAAGCACGTGAACCCTTACCCGGTTAATACGCTGGTCAAACTGAATGACGGCAGTGTCGCCACAGTGGTGGAAACCAACCGCAACTTTTTCTTGCGCCCCAAGGTTAAAATTCTCAAGGGATCTGATCGAGGCGAAATCATCGACCTGATGAAATCTCTCAACCGAGTGATTTTGACAGATTTAACCATGGCGGCGATCAGTTAAATATTGTTTTTATATTCGACGGTATGTTCCCCTAAGATAAGACCCTTGAAGTAGCAAAGCTTCAAGGGTCTTATCTTAGGGGATTATTTTAACGCGCAGCTAACAATTGTGTTGATCAATGGCACAAGCGTTTCTTATGTTATGTGTTTCAATCCACGCTCCCGCACGGGGAGCGACCAGAATTGCTGGAAGAAATGCGTGATGTGATGATTGTTTCAATCCACGCTCCCGCATGGGGAGCGACCTGATAATCAGCGGCCGCGTGTTGCCGTCTGTCTTGTTTCAATCCACGCTCCCGCACGGGGAGCGACCTGATAATCAGCGGCCGCGTGTTGCCGTCTGTCTTGTTTCAATCCACGCTCCCGCACGGGGAGCGACCAGGTTAACAGTGGCAGCATTACCTTCTTTTGATAGTTTCAATCCACGCTCCCGCACGGGGAGCGACCCGCTACGGATCCTTTCGGGAAATTGTCAAAGGAGTTTCAATCCACGCTCCCGCACGGGGAGCGACTATTGATTTATATAATTTAATTAACACCGTATTTGTTTCAATCCACGCTCCCGCACGGGGAGCGACGATGGTTTGGTAACCGGTGGTGTGACTGACGGAATGTTTCAATCCACGCTCCCGCACGGGGAGCGACCCGCAGGCTGTAAAGGTGTTCCTGGGAATCTCCCAGTTTCAATCCACGCTCCCGCACGGGGAGCGACTATACTCCCGATATTTGTTAGGCACCTCAGGAAGGTTTCAATCCACGCTCCCGCACGGGGAGCGACAGACTTGTCAACCGGCTTGCCGCCTTTTGCTTTGGTTTCAATCCACGCTCCCGCACGGGGAGCGACGTTCTCCCTGGCACTGCGATCATATCAGTGTCCAGTTTCAATCCACGCTCCCGCACGGGGAGCGACAAGGGATCGAAAAGCATCTCTGCTTGATTCCTAAGTTTCAATCCACGCTCCCGCACGGGGAGCGACTCCAGATCTCCAAAGGCTTCCATTGCTTCGTCAAGTTTCAATCCACGCTCCCGCACGGGGAGCGACGGTGTGTCCATACCAGTCAGCTCTGACATCAATTGGTTTCAATCCACGCTCCCGCACGGGGAGCGACCCTGACTGGGTGATGACTCCATGTATGGTGTCTGGGTTTCAATCCACGCTCCCGCACGGGGAGCGACTAGCGTTGAAGGGGTGAACTCTCATGACTAAGGGCGTTTCAATCCACGCTCCCGCACGGGGAGCGACCTATATTCAAAACCCAACAGCCGAGCCCCCGCTCGTTTCAATCCACGCTCCCGCACGGGGAGCGACATAAAGTTCTCCAAGAGTAATGATGTTAGAATGAAAATAGGACATGTTGAATTGAGACTTTCCGATGTCAAAGATATAATGAAATGACAAAGGAGACGATACAAATGGGATCAAG
>NZ_FXUF01000021.1 GCF_900182905.1 Anoxynatronum buryatiense
TTCCCGATACACTAAGGGGTCGGTTACTTGCAAGTACATAACTTTCAGCCACTTACAGACAGGTTATCCGTCAAAAGTTGGTGGGAAAGTTGAGTAATAATAATAATAATAATAATAATAATAACGGGTATCATGCCCAATCAGGCATTTTACCCGTTACCATTATTGCAAAAGTATCAGCAGTATGTTAAGCCTTTGCCATCACTTGCTCTTTTCTCTATTCCAAGTCTATTTCGAACTCATCTTCCAACTCATCAACCACTTATCGTACCCAGCTTCGATCGGCAACGAGATTGTTGTTCTGACTGAAGCTTGTGTTCACTTGATCACGCCAATTTTCCTTGTTTTCAACAAGTATGAGTATTTTACCCTGTTCAATCTGACGTTCATATTCCTTGGCGTCTTCTTCCCTGACTCCCAGTTGAACCAACCCGCCTACCAGTCCACCGGCCACACCGCCTGCAACGACGCCTCCCAATATGCCCGCAATCGGACCCATAGCCAGAAAGGGACCTATTCCTGGTATTGCCAACAGACCCAGTGCCGGCAAAGCTGCAGCAATGCCACCCACCGTTCCTCCTACAACAGCACCTGTGCCAGCTTTTTCAGCACCGCCATGCGTTTTTGTCTTGGTATCAGTTGTATTGTCAAGGTGCTCCATCTGTTCCTTGTCTTTCGCTACCACCGTAATTTCATCTTCCTGGTATCCCATCTCCGTCAACTGCTTGACAACGTTAATGATTTCATTTTCTGTTTCGAATATGCCGACCATAACTTTATCTTTATCACTAATATCGCGGTCTATGTTCATATCATTTCCAAACTGATCTTTCATTTATAGTCCTCCTTGGTCAATCATAAAAAGCTCACATGCAGACATCGATATTCTGTAGTTCTGCAACTGCCCTTTTTGGCAGGCTACTTTTGCTCTTTCTCAAATTCTCTGACTTCCTCTTCTGCTTCTTCCTTGCTTTTGCCGTATTTTTCCTGAATAATACCTACAAGCTTTTGAGCATCCCCTTCGATCATATCAAGATCATCGTCAGTAATCTCACCCCAACGTTTTTTAACGCTTCCCATCATTTGATTCCACTTTCCTTTTAAAACTGATTCATTCATTTTAATCCTCCTTTTGCTCAGTTACCAGCTATATCATAAGTTAATGACTCACATGCCGTCCGGCTACGAGTCCTGCTTTTAATGTAATCATCAAGAGATTCAAGAAAAAACAAACAGAACTTTTACTGTTTCAATAACCGCACTTTCGATCCCAACAAATCCACTAATTGCAGTAATGAGCGCTATTATCAACACACATCTACCTTCTTCAGCACACAGCACCTCCTTTCATTCACTTCAAAGCAAGCGCCCATTATGCTGATTATTAAACTGTTTGGTATACTTGTATACATGCCCGTATTCCTTATTGCTAAACATTATCGATTAACTTCGATGCGAATGCGCAAAAGCACATTTAACATCGTTGCGAATTAAAAATGTCCTGGCTCGCTCCACCACGCCGCCTTCTCAACTATGAGAATTCAATTGAATCAAAGCTTTGCTTTTTATCAATGCACAATATGAGGTATATGACCCATCCCAAAATTCTGTGGTGCGTCAAGAAGCATTTGCTCAGTTTATTAAAATAAAAAAGCTTTCGGTTGCCGGCAAATCAGCCGCGACACCGAAAGCTTTGATCAATCAATCAATGCTTCTCTTCTATAGTATTCTCATAATAAGCATTACGAGAATAATGACAACAACGATGATTCCAATCGCACGAAACATAATGATCCCTCCACATGCAATCTCAACGGCCGTAAGCCCATTCAACAAAGTATCCCAACGGCCTTTCATTGAGAGTATACCCTTAAAGCATGGGGATCAAACGACACCCTGTCCACTTAACCTTCCCGGATAAGTTCAGAAAGACTGCCGCCTTTGATTGAAAAACCGGCATTCGATGAAGCGCTGCACCATCGGGTCAACACTATTTATAATTGGGATCCAACAACGTAATAACCCCTAGAATCACCATGCCAATGAAAATAACAATCCCCCCATACGCCATGGAGATACCGATGTCATAATCATGCAATGCATTGACCATGGCAATTGACACGGGTCGGTTGTGCACGCCATATAACAGAGCTGAAATGGTGTATTCTCCCAAAGAACGCATAACCACCAGGGAAAAAGCGCTGATAATACCGGCTGATACCATGGGCATAAACACATGAATAAAGGTCTGCGTTCTGGTGGCCCCCAAGTTTCGGGAAGCTTGTTCGTATTCCCGATTAAAGTTTTCGAAGGCGGAGTAAATGCTTTTTGATGCAATGGTGATCCCTGCCAACACATAGGTAATGGGAAGAATCCAGTAAGTGCCAATCAGTGACTGGTTGAACAGAAACCACTGACGTCTGTTGAATGCCAAAATCATGTTAACTCCCAGGGTACTGGCAGGGATTGCCATGGGCAGCAACACCAAAAAATGCAGCCACCGTGAAACCATCCCTTTGTTTCTGAGAACTAAGAACGCGCTGACAGCACCAATGGCAGTGGCCATGAGTCCAGCCTGCAAAGACATTTTCAGCGAGTTAATGATAGGATCCAGCACCCGTGGCTGAGCTAGAATACGCCGATAGTTTTGCAGCCCAAACTCAGAAGGAATAATCTCAGTCATCCAACGGCTGGAGTCTGCAAAAGAAAGAATCATCACACCCACAATGGGCACCATAATCAACGCAGTGATGATCCCCGCCACCAGATGCATGGTTCCTCTTGCCACAGGATGCCGAACCCGCACCCGACGAAACTTTTTTGTTTTTGTTGTGCGGGACTGAAAGCTCTGATGATTGTAATAGCTGTACAAGCCCATGGTCATAAACACTAACACCATGAGCAGGGTCACCTGAGCTGCTGCCATGCTCATCTGGTTGTTCATTTTTGAATGAAGAATCTGGGTACTCATCATTCGATAGCCGCGACCTATGAGGTAAGGTGCAGAAAATGAACTGACCCCCGTAGCAAAAGTCATGAGGGCCGATGTCACCAAGGCCGGGGCCAGGTGGGGCAAGAGCACATCCTTAAAGACCTGCCAACGGGACGCGCCCAGATTTCGGGCCGATTCCACCAGGGAGTAATCGATAAAAGCAATGGCAATTTTCGTGTTGATGTAAAAATAAATATACTGGGTGAAACTGTGAACAAATAAAATACCCCAAAACCCGGAAAATCGCAGGGGTGGATTTACGAGGTGAAAAGCAGTCTGCAACAGGTGGTTGATAATCCCCATTTCAGCATATAGCTGAATAAAGGCAATAACAATCATCACACCGGGCAGCATCACTGCACTGAGCATCACCATGTGAGTCAGACGCTGAAAAGGCGTTTTGAAATAACTGGTATAGAATGCCATCGACACACCCACCACCAGGCAAGCTGCCACCGTGAAAATACCCACTGTAATGGTATTGCGCAGAGCCATGAGATTGGTAGGGGTTGAAAAAAAATGAACATACCAATGGAAAGAAAATCCCGATCCATCATATTGCAAAGAACGCCAGATGGTGTTACCAATAGGGAAGACCACAAAAACAGCCACCAGATAAAAAAGCAGGGTATACACCAGGCTTTTAATCACTTTGTCCCTGTTCATGAGTTCACCTGCAGGCCATGCACCGCACCATCTTTCACTGATAGCCAGACTTTTTCACCGGTTTCTCTGGGCTTCATTCCCTGTATATGCTCCACAGAAACCTTAATGGTCTGTTGTCTGCTAATACAGTCATACATCACAGTACTGCCAGTGAATTCCACAACCTTGATCTGTGCTTCCACCTGGCCACGGCCCCCTATATGAAGCGCATTGGGACGTATGCAGGCCTTCATTTCCTTCACCCCCGAAAACCATTCAGGAAACACTTGGCAGCTCACCAGGTTAGATTCACCGATAAAGCGTGCCACAAACTCATTAACAGGTTCATTGTATATGTGCATAGGGTGACCTGCCTGCACCAGGCGGCCCTGATGAAAAACAGCGATACGATCAGACATGGTCATGGCTTCCTGCTGATCATGCGTCACAAAAATAGTGGTGATGCCCACTTCTTTTTGCAAAGCCCGTATCTCACGTCGCATGCGGTCACGCATGTTCGCATCCAGATTGGAGAGCGGTTCATCCAACAGCAGTACCTTTGGACTGACAGCCAGTGCCCTCACCAGGGCTATGCGCTGCTGTTCGCCACCGGAGAGTTGACTGATGTCTCGTTTTTCAAACCCCGTCATGCCCACCAAATTGAGTAATGATTTGGTTCTTTCCATGATCACATCCCTTGAAATACGGCGCACTTTCAGTCCATAGGCCACATTTTTTTCCACATTCATATTGGGAAACAAGGCATAGTGTTGAAATACCATGGAAATCTCCCTTTTTTCCGGAGGAATCGAGGTGATGTCGTGCCCATCCACCCACACCCGACCCTGGTCTGGCGACTCCAGACCGGCCAAAATGCGCAGCAAGGTTGTTTTGCCACACCCCGAGGGGCCCAAAAACGTAAAAAGCTCTCCCTGTTCAATGGCCAGTTCAATGTCATTCAAAATCGGTTTGTTATCAAAGGATTTTGTAATGTGGTCAAATAGAATCATAGACTGATGTTTCCTTTCTCCCATGCCAAAAGCCCCACCGGCACAAGAAGCGATACCGGCAGGGCGTCAACACATGATGGTTTACATATCTTTTCCAGCGTCTCTAATCTCCGTATCCCACAGGTTCAGCCATTCCAATTCATGCTGAGCCACATTGCCCCAATCCACATCCATGGCCTTAAAGGGCTCTTTCATCCAATCCGGACCCGCTTCAATGGCCTCTGCCAGGGTAGGCATTCTGTCATATTCATTGGCAAGCAACACCTGCACTTCCAGACTGCCTGCATACTCAACAAAAGCAGCGGCCGCATGGGGGTGAGGGGCATTGTTGATGGCTGCTATAGCATCGGTGATGACGATGGCACCTTCTTCAGCGTCCACAATAGCCAAAGGCATGTCATTGTTATTTCGGTTGTCCATCACTGCACTCAGCACTCCATAACTGATGGGCGATTCGTTTCTTCCCACAGACTGAAAATGAAGGCTGCCACTTCCGTAGTAATTTTTGGTGTTGCGGTCCAGGGCTTTCAGATAATCAACACCCTCTTCAAAGGTGGCATTGCGCTGATGGTAGTCCAGCAGTGCCACAATAACTGCCCGCTGTGAAGATGACACATTGTCACGAGATACAATCATGCCTTCATACTCAGGATCTGCCAGTGCCGCCCAGCTTTGGGGAACCTGATCCCCTTCCAGGGCGTCTTCGTTGTAGAATATAAGCACAGGAGTCTGCATGGTGCCAAACCACCGGCCGTCAGCATCTTTGAAAATAGGATCAATGGAAGACTGCCATGATGGTTCAAGGCTTTCAAAGATCCCTTCTTCAGCCATGGTAATGTAGAGGGATGAAGGACCGCCAAACATGATGTCCGCCTGGGGGTTTTCTTTCTCTGCCCGTACCCGATCCGCCAGTTCACCTTTCAGATTGATAAAATCCACAGCCACACCGGTTTTTTCTGTGAAACCTTCGGCAATCAATGCCAGCATTTCTTCACCGTGGGTGGAATAGATGACCAGTCTGTCTTCCAGAGTCATCGCCTCTTCCCGGTCACCAGCCTCATCAGCAGGACCCTCCTGATTCACTTCGGGTTCCTGTTCTTCGGGTGCTTCTGAAGCACCACCGCATCCAGCCATCACTGCCACTGTCAAGAATAAAATCATTGTGTATAACAGCCATTTTTGCCTTCTAATCACGTTATCTCTCCTCTTTAATGTTGATAATGAACCGCTACACAGCTACTTCCCGATTAAAATAATCATCATATGAGCGGTAAGCCCCCCCGGTATAATGCACCGGAGAAACACCGCCTGCCTTAATGCCTTCCGTCAAGTCTTTCATATCCCTCACGCTTCCTTCAAAAAGAGTGGCATACATGCCAACCCTTTCCAATAGGTGGGCGTCACTGCTGCCCAACAGAGGTATATCCATGGCAAGGGCCGTTTCCCGAGCCTGGGCGTTCAAATGATACGGAGTGCTTCCATTAAGACCTTCTATCCCCGCCAAACCCTTTAGGGAATACAGGCCGTCTCCAATGCCTCGCCCATTTTTTCGATAAGGGTGGGCACTGACAGCCACACCTCCGTGCTGGTTGGTCCAGTCGATGAGTTGCTGGGCCTGCATCATTTCACCCGGTATGTGGTCCACACCAAAAACCAGTATATCACCTTGATAGGTTAAAATTTCCGCCCCAACAAACACAGGAAAGTTCATCTCACGGCTGACTTGGGCTGCTTGATCCACCAATCCCATGCTGTCATGGTCGGTGATACAAATGCCATCCAACCCCATGGACTGAGCCTTGCAGATAATCTGCTTCAACTCAATAAAACTGTCATCTGAATAGGTTTTCTCATGAATATGCATGTCAATCAGCATGCTCATCCATCTCCTTTAGTGTCGTGCCCATCACAAATCTTCTTCAGAACAGCTGGGCCTCTTGATATAAACGGTAATAACTGACATTATACACCTAGGCCAGACGGGATGAAAGTCGATTTCAATTGAATTTTTCTATCGGATAATCCAACTGAATAGAAACCACCTATTCCACCTCAATGAAATACCATCATTTCACAACAACAAGAAAAAGCACAAGCGAAACGTCACGCTGTCCCTGGCTGCTTTCTGCTGGGAAAGAGACGCTCTCCTTTTGATCGCCTCGAAAAGGGGTATGACCATACTACATGATAAAACCTGACAAGGAGTGTGACGAATGACCTTTGGTATACATCCACCTAACCATGATGCGTTCTCGATTTACTCAAGTATATGCCTATGGTATACTGTTTTCACCGATGAATGGAAGCTTTATTCTGTGTGGTGATGGCAACAGTTAATTATCTTTTTGACTCAATAATCCTGACAAAACGTTTATCAGAGTATCATGATGTGATCGACCCGACACCACATTCATCAATGCCACCGTTATAAGTGCAAAAATTCTTCCATAGAGGGGATTAATCCATGACCATTCCTGAAAAACTGCTTGATTTGCTGGAAAAAGAAAAACTCTGTTTTCTATCCACCAGTCACCAGGACCAACCCCATGTAAGCCTCATGAATTTCACGTATCTGCCTGAAAACGATCTGATCATTCTGACCAGCCGTGCCAATACCACTAAAATGTCATACATAAACCATAACCCTTGTGTAGCATTGCTGTTTACCTCTTTATCGGAAACTAAACATCCACCGGTCAGTTGCACAGTGTATGGAAAAGCCCATGTGACAAACCCAAATCAGGATGATTTCTACCGGCAAGCCCATCTGCAACGGCATCCGGGCATGGAGTCTTTTATCATAGGCGAGCACATTGCAGTGGTAACTGTCCAAATTCAACACGGTACCATTGCCAACATCCAAGACCAAGTCTCCAACTGGTCAGCAGAAGATGCCACCAGCCTATAGTTTCAGGGTTGCTTTACCTCCGTCCCACCCAATCCTGCTGCTTAAGTCACCATCCAGTATAAATGGATCTGAGCCCTTAATCATTATCTATGCCGATCACCAATCACACCATCGAACAGGATGGGGGAAACTTCCCGCTGTCCCTGTCTCCAAAAGGAAAGACTGGCTATCTAAGCAGTCTTTCTTTTTCTGTTATAATACCTCGATAGTTAGGACATATGACACTTTTAATTTGAGGCATTAGCCATTTTGTTTGTGTCTTTTAACCCTAACATCTGGTATTCAGCAAACGTTTTCAAAATTATGTGTTAGAATACAAGTTGCATTTTATTTGATAAGTACTTATCAAACAATGCTACCCCTAATTGTCAAAAAAGCCGATGTCACGTGAATCGATTCGGCGCTAAAGTTACTTGCAGTAAAAACTGTCTTAAGAAAGGGATTGAGTGCATGGACAAAAAACAGATAGTGTCAGCAGTGGTTCTGGTGGTCCTGACTGTGGGTATACTCTTCAACTTAAATGCTATGAACGCCAATGTTTCAGCGGATGCTGCAAGTTATGAAGTGACAGCGGAAGGTTACGGCGGTCCTATTCGTCTTATGGTCTACGTTAAAGACACAGAAATTGTCAACATTGAACTCTTGGAGCAAAATGAAACTCAAAACATAGGAGACAAAGCAGTTGATGAGATGATAGCAAAAATTCTTGAAAAGCAATCTGCAAATGTTGACGTACATACCGGAGCGACAGTATCTTCCAATGCAGTCATCTCTGCGGTAAATCATGCCCTTGCTGAAGCAGGTGTGCCCCTGGAGGGAGCTGGTGCAGCTCGCGAGGAGACTGGTGACGAACCTTCCGCTGACGCTGACTATGAGGCTGAAGGAATCCTTGCCATTGGTTCGGGATACGGCGGAGACGTTGTCCTTGATGTTGTGATGGATGGTGAGGAAATAGTAAACATTAAGTTGCTGGATCAAAACGAAACAGGAAATCTTGGAGATGTGGCAATTGATGCCATGATTAAGAAAATTCTCCAGGCTCAAAGCCCTGATGTAGACGTTGAATCCGGAGCTACGGTTTCGTCTCAAGCTGTTATTAAGGCTGTGGGTACGGTCACCGGTCAACAGATATCTGAGGCTGAAGCACCCCAAGACCCTGCTGCAGCATATGATCTGGAATCTTATGAGCCGGAAGGGATCTTGGTGTCTGGCAAGGGATTTCAAGATCGTTATGACATCTATATGGACGTCATCTTTAACGGAAGCGAAATTGCAGAAATTCGCGTTATTGAACATAGGGAAACCAAAGGATTTGGTGACGGAGCATTAAGAGTAGTACCGGAAAGAATCGTTAACCAGCAAACCACCGAGGTTGATGTACAGACCGGCGCAACATGGACTTCGAATGCTGCGATGAAAATTGTTCAACAAGCAGTTGAACATGCCGGGGTATCACTTGCAGAACGTAAAAATGGAGAAGTTTCAGCGCCAACGGCGAGTAGCAGTGGAGGCGGCACCTGATAGACCTCTGTCTGCGGGTTCGTAGACATAATTGATTGCTCTGCTAAAAGCAAATTTATCCAGAATCACATCTTCAATATCCTTATCAAAAGGGGAGGGTCACATGTGGGTGACGAAATGAAAAACATAAGCCGAAAAGACTTTTTAAAGAAGATGGGTACCACCGTTACAGGAGTTGCTCTTCTGGGAGGAATGGGCAGTATTCTCACGGCATGCAGTGAAGAAGAGATGACCGAAGCAGCGGTGCAAATGGGACTGGATCCGGAACAGGTTCAATATCCGGTTCCTTATGTAAGAATTGATCCCGACAAAGCTGCAGAAAGAGCCTATAAGTATTATAAAGAAAAAGGTGGCTGAGGTGTTGGTACAGCCGAAGGTCTTTTCGGCTACTTAGCGGAAGAGGTAGGTTACCCTTATAACCAAATCCCCACGATGATGTATCGTTCTTTTGCTGGTGGATTTGCCCTGGAAGCTTCTTTATGCGGAACACTTGCAGTGGCCGCCGGTTTTATCGGTTTAGTTGCCGGTGACAAACAGAATGTATTGGTAAAGGAACTTTTTGATTGGTACAAACTTGCAGAACTGCCAGTATATAACCCAGACTACCCTGACCACGCCATTACTGTTGCCGAATCCACTTTGTGCTATGATTCGGTTTCTAAATTTATTGAAAAAGAAGGGGTCGCTTTTGGCTCTTCTGAACGATCCAGCCGCTGTGCCGGTGTTGCTGCAGAAGTTGTTCGCACAACTGCAACAATCTTAAACCGAGAACTAATTTAACAAAAGAAGCATATTTAAAGCTGAAGAAACAGCACCAGTTAACTACTGAAACGTCCGCCCAAAACTCTCATCAATCGATGGAAGCTTTGGTCGGACTATTCTTTTTTACGTCCAAAATCTTCATAAGGCTGTTAATTCATTGCGCGGGCAAGGGAAACATCTCCCTTTCCCTCTTAATCCTCCCGAAGATGGGTATATCCTTACTATCAAAAAGGTCAAGGAGTGTGACAAATGATCAAAGCAACAGACTATTTCCAGCGCCAAGAGTTAATCGACCTCACCAAAGACCTGCTTCGCATCCCCAGTCACACAGAGGTGGCGACCCAGGAAAAAGAAATAGCCGCCTATATGCTGGCATTTTTCAACAGGCACGGCATACAAGCTCATCTTCAACATGTGGAAAAAGAGCGGAGCAATGTGATTGCCTTCATCAAAGGGAAAAAATCGCCGGAAGGAAAAAGCCTGATGCTCAACGGGCACATTGACACTGAAAAACCGGATGATATGAATGAAGACCTGTTTGGTGCCGAAATGAGTTCTTCAAACATGTTTGGTGGAGAAGTCAGGCAGGGATATATCTGGGGCAGGGGGGCCGTGGATATGAAGGGCCCCGTCGCTGCCATGATGATGACGCTGGTGGTATTAAAGCGGGCAGAGCAGGAGCTGGACGGCGACATCGTTTTTTCCGGAGTGGTGGGTGAGGAAACCCGCAGCAAAGGCATGGAAAGCCTTGTGGCCTGTGAAAAATGTCTGAGTCAGCATGATATTGCACTGGATGGCGCCGTGGTGGGTGAACCCACCGACTTTCAATATGTGGCCAGCCACCGTGGCTTGGTATGGCTGGACATCAAGTTTAAGGGTAAAGGAGCCCACAGCGGCAAACCTCATCAAGGCGTCAATGCCATCGAAAAAGCCGTCGCGTTTTTGAACATCGTCAAAGAGGAACTATATCCCAAATTACGGGAGCGCAGGCATGATTTTATGGGCACCTCTGTGATGAATATTGGTACCATCAAAGGAGGCACCGGCCAGTCAACAGTGGCGGAGGAAGCCCTTGTGAGGCTGGACCGCCGCTATGTGGAAGGAGAAACCCTGGATTCTGTCATTCAGGAATACCAAGACATTGCCAACAAAATGACTCAGGAAGATCCCAGCTTCAGCATTGAAATCAGCCGCACACCAGAAAGCGTTTCGGTACTGCCCCATCCGCCCCTTCATACAGAGATGGATGAATCCATCGTTTTGGCCGTTAAGAGGGCCCTCCAGCAGGTGCTGGGGCACGAGCCGGAAGTACACACAGAATATGGCTGGACAGACGGTGCACTGATCTCCAAATACATGAAAATACCCACCGTGGTCTTTGGTCCTGGCGACATTGCACTGGCCCATACAGCAGAGGAAAAAATTGATATCGACGACCTGGTGAAAAGTGTGGAAGTGTACACCCATATCGCCGACGAATTTTGTGTGTTTTAGCAGAGAATCGGTACCACCATCTGGGTCAACAGTTCACTCTCAGAGCGGTTTTCATCATTTAGATAATAATGGTATATACCGCCTTGTTGCTCATACCCTTGTGCTGCGATCCACTGCAAAATTTCCATCATCAACGGGTCGGTATCCGTGTATGCGCCTAAAAAAATGCCTGTCACCACTTTCCGGGCAGGGATAACAGATCCCCCAATATCACCTTCCCCTGTCATTGGTTTAGCAACAGGAAAGCCCATTTCCACATCCAGATTCGCAAGATCAACATTATGAAAGCAGACAAATGGACCGCCGGAGAACAGCAGACCGTTTCGATCTGCATACGCCATTATTTTCCCATAGGCTTGCCCGGCAGTACTTGGGTAATCATCGAAATGGATGGTGGTGCGAATTGACAGAACATGCTGCTCCGGTTGCTCAAATAGGTTTATCTTTGAAATGATTGCCACATTCATTACCTCCTCATTATTTCCTTTTTATCCCTCTTCGAATGGCGATACATTGCTTAACATCCTCCAACACTGCATCCTCTGTCACATGAATCATAAGCCACTTCTGGCCCATACCGATTTTCGTTTCATGATACAACTGCTGGAGGTATTCTGTGAAAAATGGGAGCATCATTTCGGTCTCTGCCCGTTCGCGTTCGCCAATCACAATGAGGGCAATAAAAGATCCCTCCATGGGATAGAGGGTGCACAAAGTACGACCAGCCTTTTTATACTTCACATTCCATCCATGCTGCATGGAACATCCGCTGTATTCCAGCACCGGTTTGCTCTGATATGCCGTCTCCACATACGTACACAATTGTTCCCATAACGGGCTATTCACATACTGACTGATGGTTTCTGGTGACGGCTTCTGTGTTCCGTTGCTTTTATCCCACGTTTCCCGCCTTCTCATCTTCTTTTGCGATGCACTTAACGGTATCCACTGTTCCATATAACTTGCGTCAGGACTCTTACCGTCATACAACTCCACCACGAAATCACCACAATCCAGGCTGTGCTTTTTCATCCAACCGCTCATGAATGCGGCCGCTTTGAAAACTGCAGAACCGATCAACTCTTCAAAATTTTTCGCCTCAAAACAGCAAACAACATAGTCGCCACAAGGAAGCGTGTAAGAAGTATATCCCATTGTCTCCACATCTCCGGCCGTTTCGGCTCCGGCCATGTAGGTACAGCAGCCTTCTCTGGCATCTCCCATATACAGAACACCGCACTCATTGCCATTCGGAAGCAAATGTGGAAGGCTCATTTTTTGACGGTGAAAGTCGTCCCATATGATCCCTGTGGTGGCAATGCCGGTGGTTTTGCCACCAGCCAATTCCGTAACAGGTACTTCGCCTGCAATTCCGATAAAAGTGCGCGGTTGATTCAGCCTTCTGCGAGTTACTTCAACGACGATTCCATCTGCAATCAACGGTACATCTTCGTCGACCATAACATAGTTTAAAAGCAGGTCCGGTTTGATAAATTGATTGAGGATCACAGGTCGATCCCGATATTCCTTCGGTGTCATGCCGTAAAGCTCTTTAAACGTTCGGGTAAAATTGGCATGGTCTGAAAATCCACAATTAAGCGCCACATCGATAATGCGTTTTTCTTTATTTTTAAGTTCTTCCGATGCTTTTGCCAGTCTGCGCAACTTCACATACTCTTGAACCGATTTCTTTACCAGGCGCCGAAACAGGCGCTGAAAATAGTATGGTGATAAATCTGCCACACTGGCAAGAATCTCGATTTTAATGTCTTCCGATAAACTTTTCTCTATGTAATCCAGCGATTTTTGTATGGCTTCCCATGCGTGCATCTACTCACCTCCTCCCTGATCTACAGGATAACAGAAATCAAGCCTGTTCACTTGTCACACAATGCTCTTTTTGAATTTCGAATGTTCTTTCAGCTCTTTTACCATCCCATAGTCTTACCGATTCTCTGATTTAATGGCCTAGAGACTGGTCCACAGCATACCCACCATCTCACCTTCAACCTCAGCCACCAGGCTTATATGTATCTACAACTCAATCCTTGCCACATCTTCCAGCATCTTTTTCAGAATACCCTTGAATCGACACGACATACTTAGAGAAAAACAGGAACAGGGACAGGAGAAACGTCCTCCTGTCCGAAAATAATGTCTCCTTGTTCTTATTCGTTGAGGTTGGCGATCATCACATTGTTTTCCCGCAACACTTCATTCACTTTCCTGGCCACTTCCACGGCATTGGGTGCATCGCCGTGGAGGCAGACGGTGACGCCGTTGGCCTCAATCACTTTTCCGCTGATGGTGTTAATCTTTTTCTCCCTGGCCACCATCAAGGCCCGTTCAGCCACTTCTTCCGGCGTTCTTGCTTTTTTTGTCCGTTCAATAACCCAGTTGCCTTCATCGTCATAGCTCAGGTCTATGAGGATTTCCGGTGCCAGCTTCATCCCCAGTTCTTTGCCCCTTTCGAAAGCGGGGGCGCTGGGGGGCAGCATGATCCAGAGATCCGGGTTGTATTCACGAATTGCCTGGTAAAAGGGGTCGATGTACTCCTCATACTCAGTCACCATGCGGTACAGGATGCCATGAGCTTTGACATGCTGCATTTCCATGTTGTGGATTTTCAAGAAGGCTTCCATGGCGCCGATTTGGTACAGGGTGTCTGTGCGCAGTTCATCCGGGGTGATTTTCATTTCCCGCCTGCCGAAGCCTTGCCGGTCGGGCAGTCCCAGGTGGGCGCCCACGGCCACATTGTATTGTTTGGCCCATTTAATGGTTTTTTCCAGCACAAGGGGGTCTCCGGCATGAAAGCCGCAGGCAATGTTTGCAGAAGATATGTACTGCATGACTTCTTCATCATTGCCAAGGGTGTATCTGCCAAAGCTTTCCCCCATATCAACGTTAATGTCAATCTTCATCTTTGTTCCCTCCCTTCCGGGTTTACCGTTCCACCACGTCTTCTGTGAACAGTTTTCGCTGCGCTTTTCTGGCTTCAACCGCTTCTTCCATGGTCACCTGTTTAAATTTGACGTAGTCTCTGCCTGGGGCACACTGACCAATTTTCCATAAATCCGCGTTGATGATGTTCAGGGCGCACATATACCCTCCCAGGGTGGGGCCGTCTGCAATCAAGATCACCGGAGTGTTGCCGGTGATGTTAAGGGCCCCCCGCATGTTGTAAGCGTGGTCCACAATATTGGAAGGGTGGCTTCCCCCAACGCCGCCACTGTCCCTGGCAAAGAAGTAATCCGGCAGGGGGTCCAACCGGCAGGCCGACCGATTGGATTTTTCTGACACCTGGAAGGGGGTGCTGAACAGGTATTCCATGCCTTCCAGGGTGGCAAAGTCAGGGTATGCGTTCATCCCCACCACCGAGCGCACTTCAAACTCATTGGAGTATTCCGGAATCACACTTTTCTTAAGTTTTCGCCCTGCCAGTTGCTCCAGTTCTTTTGGGGGTGTTCCGATCTTCAGCTCATCCCCTTCTTTCAGCTGCCTTCCTTCATACCCTCCATAGCTGCCAAAGATACAGGTGGATTTACTGCCCAGGTATACTGGTACGTCGATTCCCCCTGCAACGGCCAGGTATGATCTGAACCCGGTTTTTCCATAAATACCGCACTTAAGCACATCGCCTTTGTTTACTTTAACGGATTCCCACAGGGGCATTGGTTGGTTGTTTAACCTGGGTTTCATGTCGGTACCGGTGATGGCAATCACCGCAGCCTTTTCAAAGCTTACCCAGAATTGCCCCACGGCAATTTCCAGGCCCGCTTCACCCACGTCATTGCCCACCAGCAAATTGGCATATTCCAACGCCACATTGTCCATGGCGCCTGACGGGGCCATACCCTTTCCCAGGTACCCCAGCCGGCCGGGCCAGTCTTCCACAAGTGTTTGGAATCCTCCTTTGATTACTTTAAGCATTTGATAACCTCCCTGCTTTTCGTCTCTGGATATCGCAGCCCTTTACAGCTTGGGAGCTGTGGCAGCACCTTCCGCCTGTTTTTTCAGATAAGCTTCTGTTTCACTCTTGATGTCTTCCCGGTTCAGCCATTCAATATAGTCTTTCACCACAATACTGCCTTCTTCAATGTCGTACCGGTAATCTGTCTTGTCGTGAACATGGTCATAAATATCCAGTACTTCCTTTTCGGTGGCTTCGAAGAAGCGAATGCGGTCGGCGTTTCGGTAGAGGAAAGGCCCCTCCTTAAACTGGGGGTGCTTCATGGCAAACTGGAAGGTGGGGATGGTGCGTCCAAAGAGCTGGTACCCGCCGCCGGTGGCCGTGGTGTAGGTGAAGACACAGGGGCCGCCGATACCCACAGAACCTTCCGGTGTCCATGTGCGGGGCGGGTTGTATTTGGGCACCACCAGGGCGCACCGGGGGTCCAGGGGCCAGAAAAAACCGCCTCCCGGCCAAAACCCGCAACCGCTGTTAAACCATTCTGTTCCCAGCAGCATCTTCTTCACTTCTTCTTTGGTCACCCCATTGCACAGAGCAATGTATTCCAGGTTATATCCGTCGATGATATTGGGGGCATCAGGTCGAATGCTCTGGGCATATTTTTCCACGGCTTTTTTCGTCTCGCTGTCTTCAAAGGCGATGGGCAGGTTGATCAGCCGGGATTCAACCACCACATCGTCAATGCCTTTAAAGGATTCTTCCGTTTCTTTGATTACTTCAATCAGTTCCTGTGCGGTGATTTCTAAAGGGTCAAAATGAAACATGTTGGTACGCAGGCCCGGTACCGTCTCAATCAGGCCTTTAACATGTTTCTCTTTGATGGCGCTGTCAACCGCCAGCATGCGGAAGGAGTCTGGCACATACAGCACTTGCTCATGGCCGTATTCCACCTGCAAAAATCCATCTCCAGCCTGTCGGAACAAAACTTCTTTCCTGTCATTGTCCTGGGGCAGGGTATCCATTATCGTTTCATAGCCTTGGGGTTTCATGAACAACCTCCTGTTCTGTCCATCCATTCGCCACTATTCCAGCACAACCAACACGTCGCCGGCCTGAACAGCGTCTCCTTTTTTTACCCGAATCTCTTTTACCGTTCCATCCACTTCAGCCATGATTTCATTTTCCATTTTCATGGCTTCCAAAATCAATACCGTGTCGCCCTCTTTCACCTGTGCTCCCACTTCCACTTCCACTTTCCAGATGGTGCCGGGCAGCGGTGCTTCAATTTGTCTCAAATCCATGGGCCATTCTCCTTTCTTTTAAGGCTGCCAGGGAGTTATTTCCACCGGCAGCCATCTGTCATCCATAGGTTATCCGCCAGCCACCGGCGGCATCAATCCATCTATTGTAATCCGAGTTCCTGCAGCTTTTCATCAGAAGGCAAGCCTGTATCTAAATGCCATCCCATGGCTTCATAGAACTCGTCCAGCATGATCGCTTCATTGGCCACATTGCCTTTGCCAAGACCATCCACTGCCGGTTCTTTACTCAATCTGACAGGCAGTTTTTCGTCTTTTCTGTCAAACCCTTCCCGCGCATTGAACATTCTTTCCAGATTAATGACTCTCTCTGCGCATTTCAACATATTGGTCAGATTTTCTTGATTTCCTGTCGCCGCATTATACAAACCCGTCCAGGTACTTCCCTTCACAGCTAATGTAATACTGGCAAACAAGCAAACGCCCAGAAGATTTGTCAGCATGGAAAGCTCCATAAAAGGCTTCACCCACTTTTTGTTGCTGTCTTCAAATGGTGACACCTTTTCATTGATCCCCAGCTCCGGTTCCAAATAACCAAAAGCATCAATCACTGAAGCAAAAGGCCTCAAATGATCTGCTCCTCTGGCTGATATCAGATGTGACAGTGCTTCCCCCTTGCTGGCCCTGACACCGCAAGACGCCAGCTCCATCCCTTTTATCTGGAATACATAATCTTGTGCATTCTTGCCAATTTTTTCCGCTGCCCGATAGGAACCCTCTGCCAGAACATCCCCATATCCTTTTCTCATGGCAATGTGACGCACCATTTCAACCATGCTTTCAGCATTTCCAAACTCCAGGGGTATCCCCTCTGTTGTCTTATCGTCTATTAAGCCTTTTTCATACCATTCCATGGCAGTTGCAATAACTTGCCCAGTCGAAATCGTGTCCATTCCCATTCTGTTGCAGATATAGTTGGCCATGGCAATGGCGTTCAGATCCTTAATGTAGCACTTTGCACCGAATGCTCCGAGAGTCTCATATTCCGGACCACCGCCAGATTCGCCTTTATATTCACCGTCTTTGATCTCGGTGTGGCGACCACATGCAATGGGACAGCCAAAACATGCCCACGGCTTAACATTTAGATGTTCGTGATATGCCACGTGACCCAAGGTATCCATCGCGTCAAAAGTGGTATGTTGCCAGTTCTTTGTCGGTAATAGTCCCAGGGCATTGATGGAGTCCATAAAGGATGGTGTGCCAAAGGGTTTCAATGCTCCCGCCGCAAACGCTTCATCTTTCAATTCTTGTCTTGCTTTTTCGGCAAACTCATTCATGCTGTCCATATTGTCAACATGTAACTGTCCACTTCCAAAACAAGCCATCGCCTTCAGGTTTTTACTTCCCATAATAGCACCAGCCCCACCTCTTCCAGCGGCTCTGTGCCGATCAATCATAATCGCTGAAAACTTGACCAGATTCTCGCCTGCTGGCCCAATCTCTGCAATTCTTACTTTTTCATTTCCCAGTTCTTCTCTGATCCTGTCTTCTGTTTTTTCTGTGTCCAGTCCCCACAAATGCGAAGCATCCTTAAACACTACCTCATCGTCATTGATATAAATGTAGACCGGATTGTCACTTTTACCTTCCACAATGATAACTTCATATCCAGCTTTTTTGATCATTGGTGCCAGATGTCCTCCCACATTGCTCATGCCAATAGTGCCTGTTAAAGGCGATTTAAAACCAATACACAATCTGCCTGAACAGGGGGCTTTCGTTCCTGTCAATGGCCCCGTGGTGAAAACGAGCATGTTTTTTTCACTGAGGGGATCTAATCCGACTTCTAAGTGATCATATAATATCTTGGCAGCAAATCCCTCACCGCCGATGTAATCCCTATACCACTCGTCACTTATTGTTAGTCGTTCTGTTTTTTGATCTGTCAGATTAATTTTTAGCATTTGCCCCTTATCACTCATCCTGATCCTCCATTCTTACCTGGACTCTTACCAGGCTCTTACCTGAGTTCCTGCCCCAAATTCACTCGCTTTTGAAATAGCTGCACCGAACACTTCTTCAAATAGGCTTTCGTCTGTTCCCACGGATCTTTATGTGGCCGGGCCCACCTCCTTCCATTCTTCTGGGTTTCCACGGGCCAGGTCATCTTTGTCAAAACAAAGGATAAAAAAAATCCACCCATGCACACTCCAAAATGAAGTGTGATGAATGAATTCCTTTGCACCATGGCAGGCAGCAAAATCACTTTTGCGACCCTATCGTTTCGAACCACTACAGGAGCCGTTCGAAATCGGAATTCCTGATCACCGTGATTAACGACATACTTTTCTCTATATTCAGATTATAAAGTCTATGGTAACCATAGAGTCAAGGGGTTTTTACCTTAATTTGCAATTTAATAAACATATTCCGCTCCTCCTGGCGAAACAACGGCAGCTCCGTCACCACTTCGCACAGGTAATGGCCGTCAATGGCATATCGCTGTTCTTTTACCGCCTGAAAAAGCCGCTGGGCACAATCCCATTCTTCCTCGAATGCGCAGCAATAGGCACACAGGTAGTGACCACCTGCCACAGTCTCCAGCAACTCACCGGGAATCAGCCCTTCATCCATAAACAGGAAGGTTTCTGTGGATACAAAACGGTCTGCCATCAGGTCTTCATACCGAACAACGGTGCCCACATTACAAAAATAGACCATGGGCACATGCTGCAAGATCGCCTGTTGCTTCAGCTGCCGAATCATAATTTCATAGGTATCCAGTGTGTTCGAGTATAGATCAATGCCGCTGTCATGGCAGAAAATTTTTCGCTCGGGAATGTGCTGCAGATTGATGGCTCCCTTTTGGGACACTCTCAGGTAACGGTCAAGATTATGAACACATCTTTCCGCCGCCCTGTGCTTCAGTTGATAGTCCTGTATTTGTTCTTCCAGCCAGGACTGATGCTCTCGCAGGGTGTCCCGAATCACCATGGCATCTTTTTTGTCAAATTTCTCTTTAATCTTATCCAGCGACATGCCCATGCTCTTGAAATACTGAATCAAATCCAATTTGGCACTCTGACGAATATCATAGTACCGGTACCCTGTTTCTTCATCCACATAGGCAGGTTCCAGCAGACCAATCTGGTCATAATGCCGCAGGGTTTGCACCGTGACACAGTTCATCGTTGCCATTTCACCAATGCGAAGCCGGTTCAATGCGTCCAACCTCCCTTCACCCACACCTCAGCACAAGCTGCATCATCTGTGTAAATCACTGACTAGGAGCAAGCTGCATATAAAAATCGTCCACACCCTATTTCCGCCGCATTTTTCATTAATTCTCCGTTTAACCAAAGTGCAATATCGACAAATTCCCTGTCTTCAAATGGCCATTTTGCATACTGCTTTAAATGATAATCTTCCTCCGACAACTCATCTAATTTTGATACCCATTCATCGTGGAGCAATGCTAACACTTGTTTTGCTTTTTCAACATCTCCTGGCCAAGGGATGTCTTTTTTATCTAAAGTGCCATCCCCAAAGTTATAATCCAGTGCAGTGGTCCACCAATAAATCATATGCCACATCGTCCAGGCAATGCTGGGTGGCCCGATCTCATAGCTTTCAGTTTCAGGCCAATCGATGCACCACCCATCGTCTTGCCTGCGTACCTGGAGAACAGTGGGGCCGAATGCCCAATACGCCTCAGTTTCATCCAGATTTTCAACATGGTAAGAATAAAGCTGCCAGCACATGTTTAGCTGAAACAATATATTCTCTTTTATTCCAATACCGCTCATCGATTATAACACCCCTTCATTACACTTATCCCGCGTCTTGCTTCCCATATCAATTATAAGCTTTCTCAGCCATCTTTTTTATAGAGACTCTGTAATTGTTTCTTGGGATGATGGTCTTTCATTAAAGCATCTGAAAAAGCCCGTATCGTCAACATGCAGTTAGTTTATCCCTTTATCAGCTAAGTGGTTTGGGGATTGGTCATTTAAGTTCAGAAAGAAACTTGGGTACATTTTTTTCTCAACCGTTTTCGGAATCACCAGCTGTTTAAACCCTTCTGTTTCTTCGCTGGCCATCATGCGCCCGCTGGCCAGTTTTTCATCTTCTTTTGACCGCCAGTACAAAATGAGTATCCATGCATCATCATTCGCCTGAGCCGCATTCATGCCAAAGTACCCTTCCTGTGCTTGGTAAAAAGCATCTAATAGTTTAAACGCTTCCAACGCTATCATCTTTTCTGTACCTTGCATTACATCAAACCTGACAATTTCCACGCAACCTTCTTTCATCACATTTCCTCCTTTGTGCTTTTCTCAGTTTAAGCATATCGGAAAAAGGTTGGTGAAAATTGTAAAAAAGCGACACGTTTTCACATATTGCCGCTCTGACTATATAACCCTTTCGATTTCAACAGCTTGAATTTTACCGCCGGATCATTGGTTCGAAATGTTCCCGGTGTGTAGTCAGTGTATTTTTTAACCTGCCTGATAAAATGGGACTGGTCATAGAACCCACTGGCAAAGCCAATTTCAGTCAGATCCACGTGTCTGCTCCCATAGATCATTTCTCTTGTCGAGTCTTCAAACCGCAGAATCTGCAAAAATTTTTTTGGGCTGACACCGACGCAGCGAAGAAATAACCGTTCCAAATGACGCGTGGATATTCCCACCTCTTTGCAAAAATGCCTGATATTCTCTGGTTTTTGTTCAGCAAAGGAACGAAGCATGGGAATGAACTGCGTGGGTGCTTCTGATGCTGACGCAAATGAGTGTATCAGGTAATCCATTTTTTTAGCCGCATGTTGATCCAACTGACCGCCGCCCCCATGGATTTCAGCAATCTCTCTGCTGAAATCAGTGGAGAACTGTTGGAGTGAATGAATGCCATCAAACAGCTTGTTCATTTCCACATTGAAAAGAAGATAAAGTCCCCACGGCTGAAAACTGACACCCCACACCTGCGCTTTCCTAAGAACTTTGACCTGCACACTGTGAAGCCGCATTCCGTGAACATGAAAGTCCTCAGGCACGATTAGCCGACCATCCATGTGATACTCAAATGTGCCGGGTGGCGCCACAATCAGGTCCACATGGTCCATGGGCATGAGAATGCCTTCGCCACGACCAACGTTGGTGGTTACCGACCAATAGTGCCGCACCACATTTCCTACCAGCCTTTCATCAGCTGCAAGCTTAGTGAATCGACTCATGCGGCGCCTCCCTGACCTTTTTCATGATCACCTGCGACTCTTAAAATCTTCATCAATCCGTTTTTTCCAGTTCTTATCAATCCTGTTATTGGCCCTCAGGCTGCTGACAGCTTCTCCCACCACCAGATAGTTCAGCTGGGTGCCCCGAATGTCGGCATGGTAGTTGACAGCCTTTTCTTCACAAATACCGAAGTGCTTTGCCGCGGCCACTGCATCGATGTTGGCTCCCAAAAAGAGAAACTCCCAGTTGTAGTGTTCCTTCTGGTGTTCGATCATCCGACGCACCTGCTCATATTCAAACTCTCGGCTGGCATTTTCCATGCCATCGGTGGTGATGACAAACAGGGTGTTCTGGGGCTGCTGCTCCTTGGGTGTCTGGCGAGTTTGTTCCACCACCTTGTTGATGGTAGTTCCCACTGCATCCAGCAAAGCTGTGGTGCCCCGAACGTAATACGTCTCGGCTGTCATGGGCAGGATCTCCTGCAGGTGCAGCCTGTCGTGTAACACCTCCACCCTGTCGTCAAACAGGACCGTGGTTACCAGTGCCTCCCCCGGCTCCTGCTTCTGCCTTTCCAACAGATTGTTGTAACCACCAATGGTGTCTTGCTCCAGGCCACTCATGGACCCGCTTCTGTCCAGAATAAACACCAGTTCTGTTAATGCTGTTTTCATGGTTTATCCCTCCGTTCCCTGATTTATATCAAGGATAACACCTTCACAGGGAACCATGGTCGCCTGGCAAGCGACACATCAAATCCCCAGAGTAGGCTGATCGAAGGCGAAGAGAGCTTCGTTAATCTCGAACATATTATAGTTTTCTCTTTCAATGAAATACTGAACAATCAAATCAGCACGGCTGCTTCGTGACAGGGCAAAACCTGCCCGCAGCAGCAGGTCATTGGTTTCATCCAGGCTCAGCTCCAGGGCAATGGCGAAAGCCAGCACTGTCCGCTTGCTGGGTTTGTAGTGAATGTCGTTTCGAATCTTGGAGAACAGCTTTCGATCCACATTGGCTTTCTTGTAGGCTTCGGTGTCCACAAGTCCCTTCTCATCAATTTTCCGCAGCAGCATCTGAGAAAAAGTTTCTTCTATCCGGATCACCAGCTCTTCAAGAATGTGTTGGGATAGAAGCTCTTCCCCGGGTGCTTCCTGTAAATGATTTATCTTGTAATCCAGTTTGGTCTCTTCTGCTGCAAGAAGCTCCAACCGTCTTGGTATATCCCGTCTGCTGATGGTGATGGAAACGAGATGTGCTTCAACGTACCGGTCGTCAACATACTGTTTAATGGCGTCATGATGTTTTTCCGACAGGGCAACGGTCGCTTTATCATACACCACCAAGATCACTTCCATGTCATGCTGTAGCAAAAAATCACCAATGGCAGCAACAGCCACCTGCAGCGCCTGGTCTTTGGGATATCCAAAGGCACCGGCAGAAATCAGGGGAAAGGCAACACTCTCCAGACTGTATTCTCTGGCAATATCAAGAGAGTTGCGGTAACAAGCCTTCAGCAGTTCTTTTTCGCCCTTATGGCCCCCCTGCCACACCGGCCCCACCGTATGAATCACATGTTTGGCCGGCAGCCGGTAGCCTTTGGTGATCTTCGCCTGGCCCACCTGGCAACCGCCCAGGCCGCGGCACTCTTCCAGCAGTTCCGGCCCCGCCGCTTTGTGAATGGCCCCATCAACACCACCTCCCCCCAAAAGTGTCTCGTTGGCAGCATTCACAATGGCATCTGCCCGCACCTTGGTAATGTCGTTTTGGATCATTTTCAATGGCATGTGGCATCCTCCCGTTTTCTGAAAGCCTCTCTGTCAATCCCCTTGCCTTCGTAGGCATATACCTTCGCCCTGGTTCTTGTCAACGTCATTGGTGTTAGTGTTTTTCCTTTGCCAGCCTATCCCATTGGGAATATGGGCATACAGCCATCGCTATTAATCTGTCGGCGGGTTATTAATTGCTTCAATAATCATCATTTCCCAGGTCTGCCCATTGTACTTCGCAGTCCAGGGTTCGTCGTCGACTAAAAAAGTAAACTCAACAATCCAAAGAGGCACCCTGAAGACATTATTATCAATATCAAAGGTAACTGCCACCTCGTACTTGGCTGAGTGACTCTCTATGCCAGTGACAGCTCCTTGTGGGCCGTCATACTGGACCACTCTTTCAGCTTCGCTAAAATGCCAGGTTGCCGGATCTTCATGATCAACCATTGCTGCCATCCATAACTTGCCTGAATCTCTAAAAATCAACTCGTTGACATCTGATGGAACAACAAAAACGGCGTTTTCTGGGTGATAAATCACTGAAACCGGCTGAACGTCACTCACTTCACCATCTGGGGGAGCGGAAAGCGGCTTCATAATAAAGGCCGTCTTCGTAATCGAAACCCTCATCGCCGATGATAAAAGGTGCAGTGAAAAATCTTAACTTTCTGATACCTCTTCCATTATATCTCACAAATCATTCGGGTCAATGCGCTAATTTCGAACTGCCGATAAGTAAAGGCGAGCCCTGGGGCCCGCCTTTTGCGTTTGCTTTACGACTGCGTTTCAGCTGTCATCTTACCAAATACCCACTCGTCGATCTTGTGAAATGTACATATCGTCATCTTCGTTTATATCGTAAGCTGTATAGAACTCGTCAAAGTTGCTGAGGATCCTGTTCACCCTTACTATTTCATTGGAATGAACACCCGACTTGTTCCAGTAATCTGTCCTTTCACGGGTCATGATCGACTTCCACATACGCGCATAGCTTTCAAAGAATTTTGTGAGATCTGCATTTTCATCCTGCATCGCAACGGCGAGCGCGCATTTCACGCCTCCCAAATCTGCTATGTTTTCACTGATGGTATTAGCGCCATTGCTGAAAATACCGGGAATAATCTCAATGCCGTCAAACTCAGCAATCACCTTACCCTGCAACGCTTCAAATGTAGCAAGGTCTTTCTCTGTCCACCACTCATTTGCATTTCCATCTTTATCATACTTAGCACCATTATTGTCAAAGGAATGTGTGATTTCGTGGGCAATAACCGCACCAATGGCGCCCAGATTTTCTTCCCTAAACCGATTGAAGTCATAAAACTCACCCTGTAATATGCCTGCCGGGAAGATGATTTCGTTTGCCATCGGATTGTAATATGCGTTTACCTCGTAAACCGTTACAGTCCATTTTTCTCTGTCCACAGGCTGGTATAGTTCCATTTTGCTATTGCTTTTCTGAGCCTTCAACACTGCAGCATTGTTCTCAAAAACCTTGTCTTCCACTATTATCACATCATCTAATGCTGTATCCCACTGATCAGGATACCCGATTTTTACAGTGATGGCTTCAAGTTTTTCAATCGCTTTTTCTTTGGTTTCCTCAGACATCCACGTGTTTTCTGAAAGCATCACTTGATACTGGCCAATAAACTCCTGAACCATGGCTTCCACATCAGCCTTCGCTTCTTCTGAAAAATAGTTCTCTGCATAGAGTATTCCGATATAGTCGGGAAACAGTGATTTTTCTTTCTCAACAGCCTTTTGTTCAAGCGTTTTTTCACCCTCAATGCCGTATGCCCTTTGATTAAACTCTTCCATGGCTTTCACGTGCTCTTCTCCAAGCACATCACTAAACGCATTGAAAAGTCTGACCTTCGACATCATTTTAAGCGTCTCTAAATTGTCCTGTGTCATAAGCTCTGCTGATCGCTTTACCGCCTCTTCATCAAAGACAATGATGGTGCCTGAATGCTCAAACCCGAACAACTTCAATGCCTTTTCAAAATCAAACCCAGCAAAATACTCAGCCAGGCCAGCGGTGCTGTAAGGATTATAGTACTTATCTACATTATAGTAGTCCTGAGGTTCAAGAGATACTTCCGCTATCTTTTTTTCCAGATCATACAACGCCTGTGCATCATTTTTATCGCCCCCCCAAAAGCCAAGAACCGTGGCTAAATAATCGAGGTACGCTTCTGTAAACCCTTCTTCCGGCTCTACATATTCAGCTTTTCGATTATTATAAAAAAGTCCGAAATAGTAAAGGGCATTTTTGCTGCTGTCCATGCTGTCGTTCATGATGTAAAAATAAAACAATGTTTCAACGCCCAGATTGTTGCTGAAAAAAGCGTCAACCTCAACCAATTCATCCACCGTTTTGGCCGCATCAATCATATTAATATATTCATTTAAGGGTTCAATACCAATCCTATTTCTTTCCTCCATGTTGACAAAGGATTTGTAAAAATCACCGATTTTCTGAGATGCCGATCCTGTTTCAGAAACTTCTTCTGCAGCGGCAAGAATAACTTCTTCAATCTTCTCGTTATTTTGAAGTTGAATTTCTGTGAAAGTATCAAACCCAAATTCTCCCGGTGGAATTTCAGCCGTTTCCAGCCATTCCATGTTGACAGCCGTAAAAAAATCATCTTTGGGATTTGTTCCAAGATAGGTGTAAATCTTGCTTAACATCCGCCGCAGTTCTGCTGTGGTGATGGTGCTTTTGTCAGCCACTTCTTCCTCTGTCACAATGCCCAGGGCAGATAATTGTTGTATGTACCGGTCTTCGACGCCAGTATCATTCAAAAGTGTTTCACTAAATATGCCATTGCGCAAATTATTCCCTGTGGGTGCATCGGATAAATCGAATGCATGGGCCAGCATGGCATAGCTTTCAGGCTTGGTGACAAACCTGCTTTTGCCCGTTTCTCTTTGTACCTGAGCGTAAACAGCTCTCAGTGCTGATTTCGTGATCGCATCGTTGTAATTTGCTGCAGCATTGTAAATCATTTCCACTGCCTGGGTGTGATTTAGTGGAGCGTCCGGGTCAATGGCAGGTTTTTCGGAAAATCCGACCAACAGGGAAGATAGTAATACCACTACCATCAGTAATGCAGTCATTCTTTTCATATTCTTCCTCCTCTTTTCTTTCCGTTATGCAGGCTTAACGCACCTGGTTTTTTAATGCAAACAAATATTCTTCTTCCATTTCTTTATTATATCAGAAATGTAAGGTCATAACCGCTATTGGGGCAGATACCAGGAGATGGCCGTTCAGACAATATCCCTTCTCACCATCAGTCCCAAAGCCCCCATCACCAAAAAGAGCACCCCCAAACCGCCAAAGGTGAAAGACGCGTGAAGCGTGTCGAAGGCCCCCATCAACGGTGGCAGCACCGCCAGGGAAAAAGACCAGAACAAGCCGATAAAGGCCATAGCGGTGCCCATGAGGTTTTTGGGCATCACCTCTCCCACAAAAACCAGGGCAACTGTCTGTAAGGCACCACTTGAAAAACCAATGAGGCAGATAATGAGCACCTGCAGGCCGAAATGGCTGGTGAGGGGAATGAGGAAAAACCCTGCCGCCCCCATGAGAATACTGCCCAGAAACATTCCTCTAAACTTGATTTTTTCAAGGTAAATACCGCTCAGAAAACCGCCTGGTGCCGAAGAAAGAGCCCGAAGCCCCACCAGCAGCCCCACCAGGGTGGAAGAAAAGCCCAGCTGGTTCTGCATATAAATGGGGTAAAAGGAACTGACCAGCGCCCAGGAGGTGGCCCCGCAAAAGGTGGCAATCCCGGCAAAATACAAAGGTTTCTTCCTGACCACCACCATCATGGATTCCATCAACCCCATGGTATGGCCCGTGGTGTCACCCTTGTGAAGCCGGGGCAGGGCCAGGGTGACCAGCATTAACACCACCGACACCCCCAGCAGCACATAGAGTGATTTTTCAGGCCCAACCAGGTCTTTACTGTACCCGCCCGCCAAAGGCCCCACAATACCGGCCACTCCTGTCAACAAATTGAGCATGCCCATGCGGTACCCCAGGGTTCGGTGACTCATTGACACCACATAGGCCTGGGCGGAAGGCCAGAACAAAGTTGAGGAAATGCCGGAAAACAATTGAATAATGATGAAAAATGGCAACAGGGGCCTGGCAAAAAAGAAAATGATGGACAAAAGAAATGTGGCGCTGCTCAGCTTGGTGGCGTTGTGCTGACCGATTCGGTCGATACAGGCACCCATGGGCAAACGAAGAATCACCTGAAACACGGCAGAAACCGATACCAGCACCCCAATCACCATGGGACTGAACACCAGGTGATCCAAATATAATGGAAACAGGAATAAGTACATGGATAAAGCCAAATTATACAAAATGACCACCGCATAGATGGATTGAGCCGCCATTGTCATGTTTCCCCCTATTTGCTCTCCCGATTAGCTATCTTCCTTTGCACTTCTTCTAAAACGCAGCTCGCGCAGCAGCATCCCAACTTCCTGGATCGCTTCCTCATCACCCCATTTTCCCTTGCAGTACAGAAGCCGATGGTCTTTCATTCGACCTTGCTATTTCACAGGTAATTTTCCGCTTTTTTTACCTATGTTCTATTTACATGGATAAATTTGCATGATAAACTACCCATGAGAGAGAGGTGTTGGAAGTGAAAGATTATCAATTACCCATGTTGCCGCCAGCCGTTGAACTGGAAACAAAACCCGTGTTAAAACAGCTTGCAAGGGCAAACCGTGCACTGGCAGAACTTAAAGGGTATGCTGACACCATTCCCAATAAACACATCCTCATCAACGCCGCTATGATCAACGAGTCAAAGGACAGCTCTGCCATCGAAAACATCATCACTACCCACGATGATCTTTACAGAGCCATGAGCAGCGATGTGGGAGGAACCCCAGCGGCCAAAGAGGTAGCCAATTATCGTAAGGCTCTTTGGCACGGTTACCAGCTAATCAAAAAACACGAAATGATTACCACCATTATGATAGTGGAAATCCAGGGACTCATTGAAAACAACCGGGCCGGCATCAGAAAGCTCCCCGGAACTGTGCTGCGCAATGACCAAACCGGCGAAATCATCTACACGCCGCCTTCCTATGAAAGTGAAATCAGAAAACTGCTAACCAACCTGGAAAAGTACATCAATACCGACGACAACACTGTTGATCCTCTCATCAAACTGGCCGTCATCCATTACCAGTTTGAAAGCATCCACCCCTTCTACGATGGCAACGGCCGAACCGGCCGAATCATCAACATTCTTTACCTGGTGTTACAAGAACTGCTGGACAGCCCCATCCTGTACCTGAGCGGTTATATCATCCGGAACAAGGCTGCCTATTACAGACTCTTCCAACACGTGCGTGTGTCCGATGACTGGGAAGCCTGGATTCTCTACATGCTTCAGGGCATTGAAGAAATGTCGGTAGAGACCCTGAAACTAGTGAAACACATCAATGCCGAAGTGGAAAAGATGAGCACTGAAATCAAGTCTACCTTGCCTAAAATCTACTCCAGGGAGTTGATCGATTTACTCTTCCACGAATTCTATACAAAAATTGTCTATGTCCAGGAAGGGCTTGGCGTCACAAGAAAAACCGCTGCCGGCTACCTGGATTCTCTCGAAAAGCATGGTTTCCTTGTCTCTGAGAAGATTGGAAAGGAAAAAATCTATCAAAACCGGAGATTGTACGATTTGATTAAGACGCCGACATAAACTGCGATCGGGAACATCACCCCTTCTCCTAAGCTGCCTTTTTCACAAACACCAGCTTCCTGACATCAGATAAACTTTCTTCAAAGACATAACCCAGCCGGTTAAAGCCTTTCAAACCCGCCAGATCCTTCACACTGTTTTCCGCCAAGAACCGTACCATCTCTCCCCTGGCCATTTTTACCAAGGTGCCCTTTTCAATGACCTTATTCCCTTTCCATTCACCAAAAATGCAGGTGGTCAACTGAACCTCCTGGGGCAGGTAGGGTGAAACGGCCCTACTGTATTCTTCTGAAGCCAGATTGACAATCCAGCAGGTTTCAGCACACAGCTGGTCAGCCAGTCTACGGCCCCAAAAGTCATACAGAGAGTTCACCCTGTTTCCCCTTACCTTTGCTTGCATCTCCAGTCGGTAAGGGGTTACTCCGTCAAAGGGGCGCAGTATACCGTAGAAGCCGGACAATATGCGTAAATGCTCTTCAATATACTCGAAGTCCCTGTTTTCAAAAACAATGGGTGCCATGTACTTGTACTGTATGCCTTCATAAGCCAGAATTGCCGGCGTCAAGTGACGGTACAGATCCATTTTGCCAACCCGCGCTGTGTTGAGGGCAGCAATTTTATCACTACAGCGCCAAATGGCTTTTAGCTCTTCATAGGTTTTGCCCTTCAGTTCTTCCAACAGCACCTGAGCCTCTTCCATAAAAATTGGAAGCTGCTGGTGTGAGAGTACATCATTGGCTGTGTGCATGGCTTTCGCCGGAGATATGATAATGCGCATGGTGTGCTCCTTTTGTTTTAATGCCGCCTATTCTCAATGGTCATGGGGTTTAAATGTTTCACAACCTCCGTCTCCCGCATACACGTTTCCACATACATGAAATGCAAAATGTACGGCTCCAGGCCCTTGTCCAAAATCATATTGAGCATCTTATGGTATTCTTGTACAATTGAACCAGAGAGGGTGAACATTCATGAGCATAAAAGTTACTGTAGTCGTTCAAAAAGAAGAAAATTGGTATGTGGCCAAATGCATTGAAAACAGTGTCGCCTCACAGGGAAAAACCATCGAGGAATCACTTGTAAATCTAAGGGAAGCATTGGAACTCTACTATGAGGATACCCCCCACGATACCGATACCGTTCCTACCTTTATCACCACGGTGGAGGTAGCCATTTAACGACGCACAAGGGGACAGTTCTTTTGTGCGTTTTCTTTTGTGCGTTTTATATGTTTCTTATCACGCCAAAGCTAACACCCGTCAATCGTTCGATCCGTCTTATGGACAGCCCTTTTTTCTTAATAACACAAAAGAACCGTCCCGTTGTGTTTACATGCTGGAAATGCCAAAACCGGCGACTTAAGAGGGATATACTCACTTGATATTCGCCACAACAAGGTTAATTACGAACTTGCCTATCGAATATCACAGCTTCCTAATGGTCAAATAGTGGTTGTGATCATGGCAGGAACACGAGAAAACTTTTATAATGAACTGAAACGATACATGGAATAACGTGTGTCGCTTTTTACACCCGCCAATCCTCCCGGTGAAACACATACAGCATAAACCTGGCCCGGGAACTGCCCACATACACATCCGCCGGGGAGGCCACCGGGGTGTCGGGACAAACGCCAATGAGAAAGGCAATGTCCGACTCCAAGCCCTTGAACTTGCGGATGGTGGTGAATTTAATGCCATCAGAACGAGGGTTGCCGCTGTCATCAAGCGCCCATTCCTTAATGTGGGTCACATCTTTAAAACTGCTGTTTTCCTTCCGGTGGGTGGATAGCACCGTGATGCGCCGGGGTTTCACCCCCTGGCTCACCAGCCGGGTAATTTCTTTTTTCACCAGGGTCAGTTCTTCCTCCGGTGTTTTCCAGGCAAAGGCCTGCACCTCCGGCCCCTGGGTCAACCGGTCCCGCAGCTTCAGCCCGGGAATCACCTTTTGCAGCCAGTGGTTAATCCGCCGGGTGTTCCGCAGGTTCAGGGTCAGCTTGTGACGTGACACAGGAAAAGAATCCAGGTTAATCAGCTGTTTTCGAAACAGGTTCTGGTCCGGGTCGGCAAAGATGTAAAACTCCCCCGGCTCCCGGAGCATCATCTCCAGCAGGGCCACCCAATCATTAAGAAAGTCCTGGCCCTCGTCAATGATCATGGCGTCAAAGCGCTGGTCATCCTCCAGGTAATCCAGGCATTCAAGGACCCTGTCCGGCATCATCCGGTCATAATAAAGGGACAGTTCCCCGGAACGACCCTGGAAAAAGGCTTCCTCCACACCACAGCTGCGCAACACTTCCTCCAGCAGCCCGTGGAAGTGAATGGCCTTGATCCCCTCCACCTCTTGGGGAAACACATAACGGGCCAGGTTAATGTTAAAACAGGTCAGCAGCACCCGCTTGCCCTCTGCCGCCAGCATCCTGGCCTTCTCCATGGCCAGAAAGGTTTTCCCCGTACCGGCGCCTCCCAGAAAAATCTTCCGCTTGTCGTATTCCGTTTCCTCCAAAATCCGACTCTGTTCCTCCGTCAGCACTTTTTCTGCATTCCAGTGGAAGGCTGCCAGCTGGTCTTCCCAGGTGGCAAAGACATTAAACCGGGGGTTTAACACTTTGTCCAAAAGTAATCGACAGGCCTCCGGCTCCTGACGGCCGCGCTTGCCCCCAAAAACAGCCACAAGGCCCTCTTCCAGGGCCTCCGGGTTGGTCAAGTGCTCTTCCAACAAAACACACTCCCGTCCCAGGGCCTCAGGCATGTTACCGCTGAGGCGCATACTGTCAGGAAAACACAGGGCATACTTGATCTTCAGGGGAAACACCCTCTCCCCAGATTTTTCCTGGTACTGATGAAGCACCCCATACATGGCGTCGCTGGCCTGTTTCACAGGGTCCTTCTTCATGGCCTGGTACTGGCCCCGGCTCTTCAGTTCGTGGAAGACACCGTCCCGGTACATCACATCCCCCTGTTTCACCTCAATGGTCACAAACCCCATGGCAGGGTGCACCACAATAAAATCGATCTCCCAGATGATGTCCGGCGCCTGGGCAGCTTCATGGTCTTCTCCATACTTGTACCCATACAGCACCGTGTACTCCGCCGGCAAATCCATGGCAATGGTATAGAAGCACCGCTCGCCCTCGTTCTCAATGGTCATGGGGTTCACATCGGGAATCATCTTGGCCATGGGGGAAACCTCCTGTTTTGTCTATTTGAATAGTTTCTTAATCACACTGAACACATCAAAGGTGGTTTTCTTGTAGATCTTGTTCTTAATGGCCCGCTTGGGGTTCTTGGCATAACCCATGCCCTTCATGCCATAGAGAGGGTTCACCGCTTAGTCTCTAAGCAGCACGTCCATATCCACAGTTGTTCTTTGAGAGATCCCAATGATATTGGAAAGAATAAAGCCTCCTTTAAAAATAAATTGTTCTGCATGAGAAGAGGCAATTCTTTTCTAAACCGCTTCAAGAAAAAAATAAACCAGCGTCGTATTAAAACTCAGGTTGTTCTCTCCTGCAACTCGATGGACCAGGAATGTCATTTTCTGTTTATTCATAGTAGACCTCCATCAACCTCTGCACATCTTCAGTAATCCCCATCTTCTCTGCATAGTTAAATAGCACCATCATTTTTTTGTCTGTGCTTTTTCCATACATCTTCACAGTTTGTGCAAAAAGTTCTGATGACACTTTTTCTCTGTTATAAATCAAATCACAGAGTATGCGTTCCATATCATAAGCTCGGACAATGTTTCCAAAATTTGTTTTGACGTCAGTGATCCCTAGTTCATAAATCTCCCTGTTAACATAATGAACAGTCACACTGTTAGGCAGACGATGGGGATTGTACCCTTTGTACACGGTCACATCAAGAGATTGGGGTGTCTGATCTGTTCTACCCTGCAGATAAAGGGCCGACAGGTAAGAATAAATGCATTTGGTATGGGTCATTTGAAAAAAACAAAACTCGTCATAGTCCCCAGTTTCATCAATATAGATGCCTCTCCCGACTTTGGTCAAGGTTCCGTCCTGCTCCATTCTATGGAGATATATACTTGGAATGGCGTTATTTTTGCACCATGACGCTGTCACAACGCCATGGTTTTCTTTAAGATAACGCAGAATTTGTTCTCTGTACTTCATTTCATCACCTTTTCAATTATGTTGCTTTCGTGCGTATAGTTTATCATTTTGTAAGCACATATGCAACATTATCCTACCCGCCAATCTTCCCGCTGAAACACAACCAGCTTTCATAACATCAGCTCCTTCCGAGTTTGTGCCATATGTATTTACTCTTCATTCATCAGCTCTTCCAGGTGTTCCATTAAATACCGTTTGCCCGTATCATTCATCACCAATTGTTCATACTCCCGCCCTTCATAGCTTCGTGTCGTCATCTCAAAACCATATTCCGCCGATTTTTCATTGGTCACAGTCTGGCGTTTCTTGTCTTCCGTTACTCTCTCCCCCAAAATTTCCTTTTCCTTCAATGCTTTGTTGATTGTCACCGCACTGGCCTTCCTGCTTTTCAACACATCCACCTGTTGGTTTACGCACTTGGCAAACTCGCTCATGCCGATGAGCTCGTCCCTGAACACAACCCGTGCCTTTTCCTCATCAGTCATCACAAACCGTTGCTGTTTAGAACTTTTACCGAAGTTGCCCTTGGCAACATCATCCAGCACCTGGCTCACAAAGAAAAAACACCGAATCATCCGGGGATCATGCAGAAAATGATCTCCCACAATCTCTTCACCAGTTACCGGGTTAATGCCGTTAGCAATTTTTTCCATCACCGCTTTCGCTTTTCGGATTTTTTCCATTTCGGCAGTCTCCATGGAATCGCCTCCTTTGTTCATTTTCAGAATCAAACCGGACGAATATCGGACGATTTATCAGATGAATCCCGGATGATTTAGCGCACTTTGCTAACAACATATTGTGTCAAGCGACCTTGCCCAACAGCAGTGATGAAGCCCAGAGAATGGAGTTGATTGATCAAATCGATGATTTGCGATTTTTTGCCCAACCCAACTTTTTTCAATGTGCAACCGGGCGATTAATCCGTTGTTTTCGATGAGGCGATAGATCATCGCCTCCTTCTCTGACGGCTGGCTTAAGCTGCACCCTTGTGAGATGTCCGCTTTCCCTACTCGGTGGTAATGCGGGGCAAAACTACCAAAATACTGTTTTCAGCCACATAAAACTGAGGCTTAAGAACAGCATCTCTGGAGTAATACGTATTCTTCAAGTGTCGGTTGCCAACTTTAAATGATTCTTAGCTGATAGAAAACGTCCGCCACAATTTGATTCCCGGGCAAGCAAATCCTTCCCTGGATGTACTCCTCAAAGTAACGTTGACAGCAATAGTTTTCACAAGTTAAAGGAAAATACAATGACAAAGTGAAGCTGCGTGTTCGTTTTTCATTAAGCAACCTGTGACTAAGCGAAGACATACTCAATATCCCACTGTTTATGGCTGATTAGGCGGACAGGCTCATCGACATGGTGATGTAATCAGTTCCGAATTTTTCACAACCTCCGGCCCCATGTAACTGGCCCGGTTTCTTCCCCATCCTTCATTCGAATCGATTTATATCCCATCGAAAAGATCGAAGGTAATCTTCTAGTAGATCTTGTTGGGTACTGCCCATTTAGGGTACTACACATACCCTATAAGCTCCCACCTGAAATTCAGTTTCACATTTTCCTTCATCTCACGAAATTGGCCGTTGAGAGAGCTCACAGTTGTACATCAACGGGAAACCTTCTTTAACACACCAATGACGACTCCATTTATACGCACCTGATCAGGCTTCACGTTGATGGGTTCGTATTTGGCATTTTCCGGGATGAGCAATACACTGTCGCCCATCTGCAAGTACTTCTTCAGCGTGGCTTCCTCGTCCAGAAGGGCTACAACGATCTGGCCATTATCAGCGTATTCCTGATGGTTCACCATCACAAAATCACCCACATCAATACCAGCGTCTTTCATGCTGTCTCCCGCAACCTCAAGCAGAAATGTGTTCTTGCTATGAGCAATCCACTTCCGGGGCAATGTGAAGGAATCCTTCATCGCAGCGTTGACGTCCTTGGGCAATCCGGCAGCCACATCTCCAAACACCGGCACCTCTGTTACCTCTTCAACGTCCAATGTCAGACCTGAATCAATAGATTTAAGGGTAATCACACCCGGTTCATTACTGTCCCGTTCATAAAGCATGTCCGGATGGTTTCGGTAACTCTTAAACCGGTACCGCTCAATGGTATCTGGCAACATGGAGTAGTTGAACCGGGGCAAATCATCCAGCTCATCCATGTCTCGGTCAAATATTTTCAAATCATATCCGTCCGTCACCAGACAGTAGCGAACTGTCGCCAATGCCTGCATATAAGAAGCCGCCTGCTTGACAGCGTCTGCGATTCCTGCCTGGTATTTCTTGGTTTCTACCAACACATAAGGCACTTGCCTACCCTGATGATAGATGCTTACCACCAAGTCAGCGTACCCTTTTTGGGAAAAAGCCACCACCGGATACTCTAGCACGATCATTTCTTCTTTGTAGCCATAGGAATCTATCAGCTCCTTTAACACCCACTGGCGAATAACTTCTTCCTTTGCGTAGAGATCCAGGATCTTATCCTTCTTAAGAAACGCTGTTACAGCCACCCGGTAAAGGGGTTTAAGGCAGCAGTCACGGCGAAACCGCAGACAGTTCACATCAATTTCTCTGATGAAACTGGAAGGCTTCTTATGACTGCTTAGATACAGGATTTCATTGGCCCGAGTCATACCCACGTAAAGTAAACGCCTGTCATCCGACTCCATCAATGAATTATCTTCTTCCAGAGCCCCGCTGGTGTATGGAATCACACCGTCATTAAGGCAGATGATAAACACAACCCGAAACTCCAAGCCCTTAATGGAGTGCATGGTGGTCACTTTCACCTTGTCACTGTCAAAAGAAGGGTCATTTTTGTCCAGGTAAGCACAGGGAACTTGATATTTTACCAAAAACTGTTGGGCTTCTTCCGCTGCACGCTTCTCCTTAGCAATGATACAGATCTCATTCAATCGGTACTCTCCCAGCAAGCTCTGGATAGATGATTTCACATGCTCCAGTTCTTCCTCCATGGTTGCAAAGTGCCGATAAATGGGGTAGCTACCCTTCCTGTCCACTAGCGATGGCTTCACATAATCCGTGTCTAATTGCAGATTGACGTCTTTTTCCAGGAGAGAATAGGCAGCCTCTGAAATCTGAGTGGTAGTCCGGTAGTTCTTAGCCAGAGAGCGGCTTTTGCCACTCATATCCAGGCCCAGCGTAGTATAGCTTCTCCCCTTACCCAGCCACGAATGGGGATAAATGCTCTGCGCGTTATCGGCAATGAACATGAGGCTGGAGTACTTCTTTGTCTTGTACAACCGCTTTACCATCTCCAACTGAGCCCGGGTCAGGTCCTGGCTTTCGTCAATAATAATATGGGTATATTGCTCCGATTCCCGTATCGGCACCGTCAGCGCCACCTTATTCATCATACGAAAATCCGAAAAACTCTCCTGAGCCAACAATGACTCATAGGCTTCTTTGACCTTAAAGACCGCCGCTCTCACCTCAGAATTCTTCAACAACTTCTGAGGGGTTTTTTCCATCACGTTGGTAGCTCTCCCAATCCTATCTACCTGCTGGTATTCCTCTAATGTCTCAATCAAGCAGGCATCCATCCACCCCACTTCGTCAATGAGGAACTGCACGTTTTTCTGGTTAATGATTTTGTGGGTTTTTTCTTTTTCTGCCATCAAATGAATCGCTTTGGACATGATGCGATAGCTATCACTCGTCGAAGCTATTTTCACATCTGCCCCCGGTTTTGCTTTGCGGTAGTAGGTAAACACCAGGCTGTCAATGGTGCGAATATCCACTTTCACTTCTTCCGCCATCATCTCTGCCATGCCAACTTGCTCGTCTGGGTTTTCCACTTTCTCATACAGGTATTTTATGTAATTCAGCAGTGTCTTGTTGAAGGTCACCAGCAAAATCTTGTCATCCTTCTCGTGACAATACTGATTCATCAGAAAAGGTACCCGGTGAATGGCCACCGTGGTTTTACCACTGCCAGCCACCCCTTTTACCAAGCAGTGACCCGACGGTTCCAGTTGGATTAGTTTCTTCTGTTCCAGATTCAACTGCATGGATACACCTCCATTTGAATAGCTCGTCCCCAATAAATACCCCTGGACCATCGCAAAGAAAGCCGATGATCTTTTCGTCTCAAGCAAAACCTAGATCTCTTCCGCGAAAGCAGGAAACTGCTGATGAAACATGAAATCATTGGCTGTGTTCATAGTTTTCGCAGGAGAGATAATGATTCGCACAGTCTCTTTCTCATCCTTTGCTTGAATAGCTTCTTAATCACACCAAATAGGCCGAAGGTAATCTTCTTGAAAATCTTGTTGGATATTGCCCGTTTGGGGTTCTCATGCCGAATTTCATAAGAGGCCTCCTCATCAGTCCATAGGTTTTTCCCCTTGAACACCTCTAGTAGAGGCACGTCTGCCGGTGCCAGGTCATAAAGTCATTTCCTCCAAGCATATATTTCGTCGTACTATATGTCCAAAAATGTCGACTCAATGATGTTTTTAATTAACAATGCACTTTCTTTATCCATTTGAATTGACTGACTTACTCGACCTTGCATTTTTCTTGTCCCTTTTCCATAGGTATCAATTTGAAGAATCGTATTCGATTGATCATCTTTGAAAGAGGTGTAGGTCCACTCAACATCATCATGAACTCGAGTTTTGTAATTTTTTCCATTGCTAAACCATTGCTTTTTCCAATAAACGCCATAATTTACACTCCTCCTCATTCTTTCATCATTACCGCAAAATCATTCTTGTTCATCTGGATTACCAATCAATCCAAACCTTCTTTCTCTTTCACTCTCCCTTAAACCACGAAACTGCTCCTTTGATTTACAGTAAAGCTCTGAAACCACCTCTGAAACATCCAACAATCGTCTATTGGTATAGAAGTTACTCCTGGTTCCTGCACCTTCGATCCGGATAGGATTAGGAAGTTCCATCCATTTTTTGATTTTGAAATAGTAATAGATTTCGACTGAATGAGAAGGCAATTCTATGATGCCGTGACGCGGTAGCTCTTTCAGGGCTTCAATTTCTCCTGTAAAGCGAATCCCCGCATTGCCGTTAAACAAGTTGATGGATTGATACAGGGCAATATACTTGATGTTAAGTCGCTGATCAGCAACCAGTTTCTTTGGAATGTAATAAAAATTTTCCTCCATGCACTTGTTGAATTGCTCAATGCTTTTTAGCATCCCTACCAACACATTGCGATCTTCAAAATCAATTCTTTCCAGGTAGTCATAAACGCCTATTGGTAGAACCGCTTTGTCAAAGGCGGTATCTGATGAACTTTCGACCAAATCCTTGATCAAACCGGAAACCAAATTCGTGGCACCAGGCAAAAAAGGCAAACCACCTATGTTAACTTCTTCAATACTTTTGTAAAAACGGTGCTGTTGATAGAGTTGTTCTTCTCGATAAGGGAATAGCACATAGGCACCATACATTCTGTGATGGAAAACATCTTCACTATGACGATTCTTCGTCACAATGGCATCTCGATATCGATGCATGGTGTTAATATCTTCTTCTTCCGGACCCGGGTTGCGATAAGCTCGGTAATATGATGTGTCCTCGATGGCAGGATTAATGCGGTATTTTGCATCGAAAATGTACTCGTACTCATTTTGTGAACCGTTCTTTTCAATGGATAAGATGCTATCCGGACGCTGTGAAACTGTGGGCATGCTCTTGTTGCTTGGGTTGTATGTAATTCTGATGCGTTCATCTGTTGCAGGCACACGGTACTGAACAGTTGAACTAACACCTTTTATAAGATTAACCGTCAATCCAGAATAATCAACTTTTATACAGTCTTGTTTAATAAGCTCGTAGTCTCTATTGACCATCAAACCATTTAGCTTTAAAAAGCACCAGTATTCATAAAGCTCTGATACATTTTTCATGGACAGCTGATAGATTTCTCCATTGACCGACAGACCTTTTTGGAGCATCAGGTAATACTTGTAGATGTCTTTGTAACCAGGCGCCATGTTCAGCACAAGTGAAAGTGATTGGGCTGTATGAAGATTTCCCACCTCGCGTAAAACTGAGAACTCCAACCGCTGATTCACCTCTTTGGTCATCCCGCTTAAAAGCTGGATTACCAAGGGATCTTTTTCTCGATTGATGGCAGCATATCTCCGAAGAATTGCATCGATTTTTCGTTTCACCGACGTTGCAACAAATTTAACAAATCGGTTTTCGTAAGTGTCAAATGAGATGCGTTTTTGAACTGAGAGTGCTTTTTGAGGAATTAACTGGTGTTTCACCCTCTCTAAATAATGAGAGTTCTTTTCAATCCACCGGAGTGTTTTCCCATGGGATCGCTTAATTTTATGGAATGGAACCACTTCTACTTCTTCATGTAAAATATGGTGTGGCCGTTGCAATACGTAATCCACACTCTTCATGAGTTTTTCAAAAATCAGGCGAAGCATATGGTAATACTCGGCTAAGCTATTACCAACGTATTGGTTGGGCGATGCAAGCTGGTATGTCTTTTTCAAAAATTCGAACGCCAAGTTATGGATTTCGCAGTTCACATCTTCAAGCAATGAATAATAATCGTCCTGATAGTCCAGTTTTGATGGAAAAACCTCTATTTTGATTTTCATGGTTTCTTTTTGGTCTGCCAAAATAACCAATTCAGTGTAACCAATTTCTGAACCAAAGTTAAGTATACCCGTCATCAAACGTCCACGATTACCCACCGGTTGAACCTGTCGCCGAATTAACTGGCTCTCATGCCAAAAGTCGATCTCTTGAAATCCATTCTTCTCAATAATCAGTTCATAAGATTGTTCTTCGAAAAAACAGGGTCTTATTTGGTATTGGCCATAATACGTCTGCTTTTCTTCTTTTTCCTCAGCATCCATAGACGGATGAAAAACATCCGCCTGAAAAGGTATCTTGCTGGTTATCCGCATTTTTGATTGTGCATCACTGGTTCGAAGCTTCTCATATTTTGGATGAACTGGTTTCCCTTTTATGGTAATATCAAATGCTTCAGTTGTGATGCTAACCAGCTTCTCAACATTAGATCCAGAATGAGGTGAAGCCATCTTCTTCAAACCTCCGCATCATGTAAGTGAGCTTTACGGCTGATTGTATATATGCCTTTCCATCATCGTTCGTCTTAATCATTTGCTCCATCTCGGGGTGAATGATGCTCTCTGGGTTAAGCCCACTTGATGTGTCGTTGATGCATACTTTAAATAGATCAAGTAGGGCTCGCTTTATGGCAGGGCTGCTGCCTTGGATTCGGGGCAATATTTTCTGGAGTATCATCCGATCAATGGCCTCTTCAAAGCTTATGAGATTACTTTCTTTATTGTAAAGTGCGTAGAAACATATCTCGTCCCTTACTCGATAACCAAAATGTAGCTGTGCAGCTTTCAGTTTTTCATTGATAATGGTCAGTTCCTGTACCACTTCATTCACAAAGCTGCTTTCTTCAAGACAATCATTAAGAATCAGGTATTCACTCTTTAAGAATTTGTTCGGCAGGGTTTTCACTTGCACATCTGATAATTCTTGGTTATCTGGTAGACTAAGATCCACATATGAAAATTCAATGGTATTGGCACGGTCCAATACTTTTTTGCTAAAAGGGAATGTGGATTCGTCCATGTTGACAGTACCAACAAAGTAGAGGTTTTCAGGAAGTCCAAGGTAGCGATAATTGTTAATAACTTCTGAGTCCGAGCCCAAGTATTCTAAGGGAATAAGAGGATCCGTTTGAATCTTTACACCTTCAGCTTCAAACTCTCGGGTTTCTAAGATTGATAGTATGTCACTAAAATAGTATTCCACCCGAGCCAAGTTCATTTCATCAAGGCACATAAAGTGCGGTATTAATGGGTTTTCTGCAGCTTTTTTCACAAAGTTCGTGAGAACACCCTGGTGGAAATTGCCGTTCAAGTCCCGATAGCCCAACAGATCGGTGGCATCGGACCAATCAGGCTTGACTGGAACCATTTTAAACCGGCCATTGTTGACGGTTGCTCCCATCGCCTCTGCAAACAACCGAATAAGCTTTGTTTTGCCTGTGCCGGATGTGCCTGCAAGCAAAACAAAAGGTTTCGATTTCAAACATAAATACAGGTTCTCAACGAGACCCTTTTCAAAGGAGAAACCTTTATTGCTGATATAATTACTTATTCTGGCAATTTCTTCAGCAACAGAATTGTATGAATCAATATGAATGACCATTGGATCCTCTACCCCTGCTTCTGTCTTCTCTCTTTCTTGTTCTTCAGTTTGAGGGTCAACGTTAATTACTGGGTTCTTTTCCCGAGACCACCTGAAATACTGTTCGTAAAGACCGACAAAGGTTTTGAGGTCTGAAAAAAGCACATCATCCGGTGGCAAATGACCGACTTCATACAGTTTGTAAGCTATTGTACCCTTCTCATAGTATTCATGCCCAATCTCAACATCACAATCCATTTGAATTGATGGATCTGCTCCTTGAAAAAGCTTCCTAACTTCCCTACTGTGTTCTTTCATGTGGTTTATTGTTGCATTTTGTCCAAGTTGTTCATAGGTTTTTGTATAACCTTGATTAAGAGTCAAGTATAGCTTTGTCATGTCCTCCGAGAAAACATACACGATATAGACCCCGTCTTGAATGGTTGTGGTAATTTCTTGATTAAAAACTGCTATCCACGGAATTTTTGCCCAATTACCTTGCCCCGGACTTCCTTTCACACCATAGATGGTTTGATCAATAAATGTTTGTCCAGCGATAAGATCCGTAATATCCTTACGAATTTTACGTGCAAGTTCATTTCTACCAAAAGGTTCGTAATCGCGAGCATGAACATATTGATCCATGATTTCCACTAAGAGATCACGAAAACTCGAGTTATTGTCAACAACGTCTACTTGCCCTTGGTTTGCATAGTAATATATAAGCTTTTGTTCTAATAATTCAACCAATCTGGTTTTTTCATCATCACTTAATTGCTCGACGATTTCTTGATGCAGATAGAAATATTCTTCATTCTTTTCGTTTTCGTCAGCTACCAACTCCATAAAGCCATTCTTGCTGAAGGACTGGTATGGGTTTCCCTTGAAATGGTTCAGCACTTGCTCCACCGAAGAAGATTGGATTCTTGAGATAATCGTACTCACATCATAGTCAGGAGACAATCCGCGGTTCACTCTACCTTCGTAATACTCCTTGCATTTTCGTGCTAAATCAGTGGCTTTTATCTTACCTTCATGATCCATGTGCTTCAGCATTTCAAGAAGCATTACCATCTTGTAAGATTTTTGATAGTTTCGCAAGTCTTTTTCATCGCCAATATGCTCTAAAAAAGAGCGGTACACGTTGAGGCCAGCTCCGGCCTCAATTGCAATGTCCATGAGGGAATAAAACTCCTCACGTGTTGCTATAAAATTAGTGCCCTGGTTTCCTCCTTTGAAACCTTGTAATTCAGGCTTTTCTAAGATGCTACTCTTTAGAATGGGCTGATATGCCAGGTTGACTTCAACCTCAACATCACATCGGAGACTCTCTTCTTTACTTATATCGTTATCTTTGTAATAATGCCTTTCTTGCTCTCCATCCACAGTGACATACGGGTTCGACACAACTCTTCCCAATCCATAGCAACCTGAATCATTTCCAGTTACCCAGAAAATGACTTTATCACCTGGTTTTATCTTGTCCTTATGAGCTGTGACTGTCCATTTCTTCACGTGCTTATTTGCTATGGCTCTAACAATATCATACTTACCAGGGTTTCCTTGAAATATCCAGTAGTTATGCTCACGAGGTTTTACGTTAAAAATATATCTGAAGGGTTTGTTAGTTCTTTCAATTTCTATGTATTCGGCCTCCTCATCCGGGACCAGAATGGACACTTTTTTCTGATTAGACTTTGAAACTCTTCCACGAATTATGTGGTAAAAACTGCTTGCAAAGATATCCTTCATTACTTTTTTAAGCTCTCGATTACTATCGTAGCGGATTTGGAGATGATATTTTTCTTCAGAATCTTGCCCAGTTTGCCTAATTGCTCTTAGCTCTGCCTCATAATCCACATTATTTAAAACGATCGTAGTTTTTGAGCTTCCACCAATGGGCACAAGTTGATTCATGTTCGCTTCTTCAAAAAAAGGTCGATACTCTAGTGGGATATGAATACCGTACTCAAATATGGACCAATCGACACGCTTGACTGCAATTTGGTTCTCCTTATTTTTGTTTTTCGACCAACTCTTTGACTCTTTTGCCATTATTATCGCTCCCTCCTCTTCTCAAAGGAAACATTCAAAGCAAGCAAAACAAATTTGACTAAATTCTTCTATTTCTGAATCGAATAGGATAAACTTCCATCCGTATTAAGGTGGTAATCAATGCCTTCTGCCTGGAACAATCTAATGATGACTTCCGTCCGCTTATTCATTATAAAACTCAGTTCATCTGTTATTTCAGACCACTTTAACCTGCGGTTATTATCGTATGTTCCACCACTCTCATATACAAGAATCACCAAATCATATGTGGCTTTTGCTATGTCCTGATTTCTCATTCGCATTTCACGATAACTATCATGTTCAATGGGTATCATCTTTTTCACATCTTCGATTTCATATAACATATCAAGAAGCTTCGCAACATCATGATTATTGCTCTGTATCATGTTAACCAGGTCTGTAATAATTTTATAGGCCATCATCTCAACCCTAGCTGTTACATCAAGATATTCTTCAAACCGCATTGCTGTATCTGCATCAATGGTATTAGAACTCCGAATGTCAACGAATTTCTGAGCCACGTGCTGATGAATTTTTGAGCCATTGTGCTCGCGAATTTATGAGCCAATAGCTTCGTTACTGTCTTTGCTTTTGATCTTTGACAAAGTAAAACAAAAAGTTCGTCGTCAAGGCTGTTAAGATGTGGTCAACGCCAGAGGCGTTGTCCAAGCGGTTGTGGGCTCTGTGGGTAACTACACTTGGGGAGTTATCCATAGAATCCACAATTGCGGCAACTTAATAGCCTGTCACCCCTGCTCCATTCGATAAGACGGATTGTTCATGTTAAGTATGTGGGAACGAAAAGTAAGTCGATCCACCAATGCCGTAATCAGTGTTGGATTTTCAAAAAGCTCTGTCCACCTAGAGAATTCAAGGTTACTGCTGATCATAACACTGCTTTTTTCTGCCCGGTCAGAGATGACTTTGAATAAGAGTTCTGATTGATGGCGGTTGAAACTCAAATATGATAGCTCGTCAATGATGAGCAGTTCAACTTTCTTAAGTTGCTTTTCAAGCTTTTGCAGCTCTCGTTGATCTTTTGCTTCCACCAACATGGTGGCCAAAGTAGCAGCTGTAAAGAACTTTACCCTAAATCCAGCTTCACAGGCTTTTAGACCAAGGGCTATGCTTGTGTGGCTTTTACCACCACCTGAATTGCCGATCATGACGATGTTTTGCCGATTCCGGATGAAATCACAGCAGGCCAGTTCATGAATGAAGGCCTCTTCAACGTGCAGAAGTCGGTTTAGATCCAATTCTTCCAATGTTTTTTGATGTGGAAACCCAGCTGCTTTAATACGTCGTTTTTGCTGATTGATTCGACGGGATTCCAGCTCTTGCTTCATCATGGCTACAAGAAAGTCTTCATAGCCTACCTGTTCACTCTGACGTAGGATTTCCTGATACCGTGAAAAGCTGGGTATACGCAGTTGTTTTGCATACAGGGCAATGATTTCTTTCTTCCCGTTCATTGTCCCACCACCTTGTATTTACGGTCATAGGCCGTAAGGTCAATGGTGTTCACTGAGATAGCCCCAGTGAGATGTGGCATTGGTTCAATGGGCGGATTTAGTTCGCTTCTGACCAGTTCGATAGAGGGCTTAATACCTGCCGGCAATTGGTCACGAACTGCTAAGAGACGGTTAACCCCATACTCAACACTTAACTTTAGTAATTTAACCGTATCTTTTGCATCATGAGGAAAGGTTTTTCCCCAGTCCAATAGTTCGACAGCAGCAGATTTTCGAACGGGTTTAGAATGATACACTGACCGGGGCTTTTGTTCCAGCAATGGCAGATAATGCTCCAACTGAAACAAAGTGTCTGATCGGCCATAACAGCGTGTGTGATGGGCAATTTTTTCTGCATTGTGGTAACAGGTAATATGATTGCCGTAAGCTTTAATGCTTATCTGACGACCAACCAGCTCGACTGGTACTGAATAACGGTTTCGGTCAAACTGAACAGTACTGTCATCGTATACACGAGCTGGTACACTTTTACTGGTGTCAAAAACGTAGGCCGGGAGTCGGTGAAGAGCAAAACAGTCTGTTTCTGACTGCTGACCCACGGTTTGGCTTCTGCCCTGTATTTGATGATGACGGTACTCCAGACAACCGGCCAGTAGAATGTTGTTTAATTCTTCAATGGTTTCAACTCGTGGTACTGGGACCAGTATGTTTCGCCGGGACCAACCCACAAGGTTTTCCACCAGGGATTTTTCGTTTCCACTGTTAATGTTGGTGAAATGCATCGTAAAAGCATAGTGTGCACTGAGTGCCTGATAGGCAGCCTGGGGCTTGGCGTAAAGGCCGAATCCTTCTTTAACGGCCACTCGTGCGTTGTCGAAGATGATTTTTCCTGGCACGCCGTTAAAATGGGTAAAGGCGTCTACATGGCCTTCCAGAAATGATTCTTGGTTCTGGCGATAGAAGGCTTTGACAAAAATATCTGCACTGTAGCAGGGGCGGTAACAGAATAGCTGTACTTTTGTTTTGTTGCCTTTGATGTAAACTGTTGCTTCTCCCCAGTCCACTTGGGCAGCTTCACCTGGATCAAATTCCAGCGGCATAAAAGCTTCTTTGTGTTTAGGTCTCATTTCATTGACAATATTTCGAATGGTGGATTCGCCACCGGTAAAGGCTTTTTCACGTTTTAGGCGGTGATAGATTCGCCTGGC
>NZ_FXUF01000022.1 GCF_900182905.1 Anoxynatronum buryatiense
TCGTACATCCGGCCGAAAAAAAGAAAAGCCCCAAATCCTTTGTTATTGAAGGGTTTCAGGGCTTTTTTTATGCATTTTTCTGTCAAACTCAAGATTCTGACAAACAATGGTTACTGGCAAACGTTATAAATCTTCCTTCACATAAAAAAACAAGGCCCCAGAAACAGATTCCAGTTCCGGGGTCTTGGAAGGTCCTGCAAGGAAGCATCGTTTTTGCACTACTCCTCAACAGATAAGTCTTTTATTCGCTTCGAGGGGGTCGCATCATACTCCTCTTCCAGGGTGCGTTCCAACCATTGATAATGGTTAAAGGCAGCTACGGCATTGCCTGTTTTCTGATAGATGTTCATCAGCCTATAATTTAAATCTTCATCAAAAGGAGCCAGTTTTGTGATGCCCTTTAAAACCCTTACGGTCGCCTCTTCACATCCTCTAGTGCTATAGGCATTCATCATCTCTTTCAAGGCGATCAAAAGATCTTCCCGCAGCTGTTGATCCTTTCCTGTGGCCCATAAATACCCTTCTTCTGCTAAGAAACCTTTCGCAAACAGAATTCCTGCCTTTTCAACCGCAGTGTATGTGGCCGTATTCTCCCGATTAAAGCTGCTTAAGGCTTGTGTCACATGGAAATAATCACTGACTCCCTCTGTTATCCATAGACAGTAGCTGTTATCACTGTAGTTCAGTTGTACTGACTTTTTTATTGAAGAAAAAAGATTTCGAATTTTGCATACGGATGTTTGTAAAATCTGCAGTGCTTTTTCCTGATCATGTTCGGGCCAAAGATCTTCAATGATTTTTTCTTTGTGGATATAATGACCCTGCTCCATTAGCAGGTAAGCAAACAGTTCTTTGGCCTTGGTTCGTTGCCATTTAACCGGATTATCGCCGATGGTAACCATTAGCTTACCAAAAACTCTGATATGAAAGATTGTTGCTGACTCCTGGCTTTGAGCGCCGATTTCATTTTTAATTTTTTCAACCATTCGCTGAAATCGTTCAGCTTTTATGGGTTTTAGAATATAGTCAATGGCATTGATGTCAAATGCCTGGACTGCGTACTGATTATAGCTGGTTATAAAAACGATTATCAGAGCGGCGTTTGTCTCTAACAGCTTTTCAGCAAGGGTAATACCATCCATTTCAGGCAGATCGATATCGATAAATGCCACTTGAGGAGCGGTCATTTCAATTTCCTCGAGAGCCATTAAAGGATTTTGATACTTACCAACAACATGAAACGACTCCGTTTTGTCAATAAAGTCACTGGATTCTTCAAGGTTGTACCATTCGTCATCTACCACTATGGCTCTAATCATCATCACTTCAACTCCGTTTAACTTAAGAATAGTTTCATTATAGCAAAGGGCTCTGACAGGATTCTGACAAATAGTTACGCTCTGGCGCCAGAGATCGGAATCGAAAAGGCGACGATTGTCCCCTCGCCTAATCTGCTTTCTATTTCAAGCCCCGCACCATAATTTTTGATTAATCTTTTATGGATGTTAGGAATTCCTATTCCTTCATTGTGTTTTTCTTCTGCCGTTAACCGCAGAAGTTTTTCAGGAGGCATCCCAACTCCATCGTCCTTTACTTTGAAATTTATCTTTTCCTCGTCATGGTCAATCATTAGCCAGATATTGCCTCCTGCTCCCTTTTTTAATATGCCATGGCAGATAGCGTTTTCCACCAGTGGCTGGAGAATCAGTCGAGGTATATTGAGTGCAGGAGTAGAGGTATGGATAATTTGAAAATTAAGCCTTTCACCAAATCTTGTCTTTTCAATGGCTACATATGTCCTGACTGCTTCCAGTTCTTCTTCTATTAACACCATTGAAGAAGTGCTGTCGAAGTAGCATCTATTGGCAAGGTATTCACCCAGATTTCCGATAAGCTCCCGGGCCCCTTCGGGATCCCTTTTAATCATGGCACCAATCACACTTAACGTGTTATTTAAAAAATGGGGATTGATTTGAGCTTGTAAGAAAGAAATCTCATTGATCTCTGCCTTATCAATCGCAGTGGAGGCAATGTCTTCCAATACTTTTTGATTATCGACAAACAGGGTAATATCGTTGACCGTAAGTATTTGGCCAATTTCCAGCTCTTCCTCTACTATCTTGGTGATTACAGCCGAATAATATCTTGCCTGACCATTTTGGCGTAAAGTAAACTGGGGAACGGGGTTTTCATCGGAGATTCCATTAAGTTCTGGATGCTTTTCTAAAAATGAAGTGAAGTTACCCTTCGCAGGCACATTCAGGTCGGGGTAGATTTTTAGAAAGGCTTCATTGGCATCGACAATGTAATCCGTTGAGTCAATGAGGATAACCCCTTCTTTGGCTTGTTTGAATACTATCTCTGTCGCTATGGGAATGGTGTTAAAAACCCGAAGATAGAAGATACCAAAGATATACAGCATTCCCGAAAATATGGAGACAACCGGAAAGTAATCAATCCCAAGATAACTGGTATTGGTAGCATTTAAATAAACGGTAAGCCACGGTAGTATTGAAGAAGTTATCATGACTAAATAGCCGTATCTGTGCATACCTGTGGCCCTTAGTAACCCTCGCAGGTAATAAAACATGGCTATCATACCTAAAAGGGTCCCTGAAGCGACCATTAAAAAAAAGAGAGGCCCTTTTTCAGTAATAATTACAGAAAAATACCCGTTGCTTTCAAAGCGATAAGCGGAAATATAAAGCCCGTGATAGGAATTGGTAAAGAAAATCGCAATATATAAAAGAGGGTGATACAGTCCTGCGTATTTAGCTATTTGTAAGTGCTTTTTCGAAGCCCTGGCATACTCCATGCTCATCAACAGCCAAAGATAATGTTGAACTGGGATGGGTATATGTTGCAAATTAAACCAAACCAGAGCCGACGTTAAGTCTGGGGCATTCATTTCACCAATATATGCCCCGCCATAAAAAATTGCTGAGATCAAGAGCATGATAAAATACTTAGCTGCCGGCATTTTTCTTCTTTTATAAGCATAGTTGATCAGTAGCAATGCACATAGAATCATTAGAATAAGCACGGATGTTATTATTGGTTTGACCATTTCCATCCCTCCTGGTCAGCGTTATCAATGCTGTTGGGTTTTATGCATGCCAAGTGTGTCATCACTTACACATATTGTACGCTAGACATGCGCATTTGTCAGGTTCTTTTAATTATGTAAATACACCTCCTGGTAGTGTAAAGCCAGAAGGTGTTTGTTTTGATACCTATTATATTATTTGAATCTTCACTATGTTTACGGGTTAATCAGTTGTGCCTTTACCAGTAAGTTTCTGACAGCTGTCGCTGCTTCAGCATGGGTGAAAGTGTCTTTCGGATTAATGGTTTCCCCAGTCTTTCCGCTAAAGACTCCTATGCTAACCGTTTTTTTGACAGCCTCATAAGCCCAGTCAGCCACTTGGTCTTTGTCTTTATCATTTTCATAGGTTAAGATTCTTTATAGGAGTTTCTCCGCCAAGAAACAGTTCGGATCAACGTCTTGAAAAAACTGGATGATATTTGAGGTTTTTTGTTAGATACTTTGATGTAGGTTTACATGCAAATCCCCAAAACAAAAACACTTCCTGCACTGGAGGCCACTGAAAAAGAACCATTTTTTCAATAACAATATTAGCAAATCAAAACAGAGCATGAACTATGCAGGTTTTTCACTGAATAGTTCGTGCTCTGTTTATTAATTAGTCAGTTTTCTCTATATTATTGTCCTATCAACTTGAGTATTCTTTTAATATTCACCGTGAAAATTGAGAGTGTCCCTTGCATCTGCATACCAATTAAGCCCGAAGCTATTGCTACATCATACCCGTGCTGATGTTTTAGTTCGCTATTTTTTGCTTCAATCATATAGCGTTCTTTGGCTCGCTCTTTGAAGTATTTTGTTTCTTCAAACGCCTTTTGCTCTTTGTGAAGGTCTGATTTAATTGATACAGAATAGGATTTAGAATGAGCTCCTTCTTTGTAACAGCCTTCACGATTAGAACACCGCTTGCATATCTCAACATCGAAATAGTATGTGGTGACTTGATTTCTAATTTTCTTACCACCTCGTGCTTTTCTTATGGCCATATGGTCAGCTGGACAAACATAAAGTCCTGCATCTTTGTTAAATTCGAACTTATTGTGTTGCTTGCGTGCACCTTGCGAAATAACGGGATTGAGTTTTAAAATCAGTTTAATCTTATTCTCTCGGAAATAGTCCAAATTTCTTTTTTCAGAATAGGCTGCGTCTCCAATGACTTCCTCAATCGTCATGCCAGCTTGCTGGCTCTTCTCAACCAGTGTTTGGAGTTCTTTTCCGTCGTTTTTTTCTCCTGTTGTAACTGTGGCACCGGTAATGATGCGTTCTTCACTCATCGCAAGATGTGTTTTATACCCAAAAGCAGTATCGGCTGTCTTGTGACCAGTACGAGCGTCTTCATCTTTTGAAAGTGCTAACTGTTCAAGGTTATCTGCAATAGCTTCATTTAGGTAATTCAATCGTTCCTGCACTTTTGCGAAAGCTGAAAGTTCAGGGATCATTTCTACAGTGTGTGTCAGTTTTTGACAGTACTCGATCACATCTTCAAGCAGTCCACTACTAACCTTCTGGGGTAGCTTTTGTTTTAACTTTTCATCAACTCTGTAAACTTCTTTTCTCAATACTTTGGCACGTTCCAACAGCACCTCACGTGCAGACTTTTGATTATACCTGGCCTTTGTATGGGTGGCGTCCACGATGATTGTCTTGCTCACCAATATGCCCCTCTCTTTGGCAATCGCAACAGTTTTCCCAATCAGCAAATCTAATAGGTTCATATCTTTTAGGCGCAGTTTTCGAAACTTGGTCAACGAACTCGGGTCAATCAAGTCTGTGTCTTCGGGTGTCATATTCAAAAAGTACTTGAAGGACATGTCATAGAGGGAACGCTCAACAACATCGACGTCCGAAATTTCATAAATAATCTTCAATAGCAGATATTTGAACATCAAAATCGGGTCTTTAGCTCCGCGCCCCTGATCTAGACTGTAATTGACAAGTAGTTCATCATAAATGAATGAAAAATCTACAAGCTCATTAATTTGCCTAAGCAGATTATCTTTGGGAATAATGAGATCATAAAGGTTCATGTATTGGCTTATCGTTAGTTGCTGAGGTCCTTTTATCATTAGTATGCTCCTTCAAATAGAAATGTTGTTCTTCCAATACTATTCGACAACAAAGCCTCATTTCCTTTTTGAAATACTGCTTTATTTAAATTATTTTTGCTGGCATATTAACAACAAGAAGAAGACCGTTATCACTTTTTTCATGATAACGGTCTTTAATGAGTTTTTCAGTGGCCTCCCTGCACTGGGAAGTGTTTTTTGTTGCGTTCGTCCACATTGTTTACTGACTGGATTTTCAAAGAATGCACCCCCAAGGTAGAAACCAACGCTACCGCTGTGTGCGCTTGAATTGGGGCACATGGAGCAGTGATTTCAACAATCCTGCCCCTCTGGTAGCTATCACCACCACGGCCACACCAAGTCTGCAGGGAAAGGGCACGGAGGAACGCCTGGCGCATTTCCCTCACATCCGCCGGCTACCTGGTCTAATTCCGCTTCCGCCAACTCACTTTTGGGGTGCTTCGCAAAGAATTCTTCCATCTCCTGGGTTTCCTCTGCTGTCAAGGTCACACCAAAGGCTTGGACCAACGAGAGTACTTCTTCTTTGGACAGACACTGAGCCATCTGCTGACATTGTTCCTTTGTAGCGGTTTGTAAAAAAACTTTTATTGACATACACCCACGCTCCTTATTAAAAGATCTTCTGTGCAACAAGTGCTTATAACCTACATTCCACGTCAATTAGTTAATTGCAATAAATTCGCTATTCTCCTGTAGTTTGCGAGGATTTCAAGTAGCAACTTCTATATGCTAACATTTCATGTGCCCCCTTTCAACAACAACATTTTAAATGCGTGGTTATCTTGTGATAATGTCACCTAAAGGTTACCTTGAGAAGATGTCACCTTCTGCGATAAACTACCATCATGAAAAAGGAGGTGCATTATCATTTGAGCAAACAACAGCTGAACCGATTCAACATCATTTCTCTTACCCTTGCTGGACATCTTAAGATCAAAGAAGCTGCTGATCAGATGGAACTTAGTGAACGCCAGGTGATGAGACCTTTGATTAAACCAATTGTCCGAAAATAGATCAACAATCATGAAGACGTCAGTAATCATGATGTGCGCAAACAGTATATTTCCTTCTCAGGCTACCTGGGCATTTTTTGCAATATGCTTCTTTTGCCGTGAAGTTAGCCCTGGGGCTGGTCATCAACAGCATCGCCGTGATCACCGATGCCTTTAATAACATGACAGACATCAGCTCGTCGGTGATTTCCATCATCAGCGCCAAGATCTCCAATAACCCTCCCTGACGGCAATCACCACTACGGCCACGGCCGGGTGGAATTCATTGGTTCCCTTGTGGTGGACGCCATTCCCGCGGAAATGCCGGATACCACCCATATTGTGGACACCCACACTACGGGTTAATCAGTTGTGCCTTTACCAGTAAGTTTCTGACAGCTGTCGCTGCTTCAGCATGGGTGAAAGTGTCTTTCGGATTAATGGTTTCCCCAGTCTTTCTGCTAAAGACTCCTATGCTAACCGTTTTTTTGACAGCCTCATAAGCCCAGTCAGCCACTTGGTCTTTGTCTTTATACTTCTCTATGCGCTTGTTATCTGCTTCTTTTAGACCGACTATCTCCATGGCTCTTGCATACATGCTCATGGCTTCTTCTCTGGTGATTTGATCATTAGGTTTAAACGTTCTGTCCGGGTAGCCAGAAATGAGTCCATATTCTGTTGCAACTGTTATGGCGTTGAAAAGTTTGTCCTCTTTGCTGACATCGGTGAATTTAGTGGTTGTTATTTCATCGGTTCTATAGATTCCCAGCGCTTTTGTGATGTATTGTGCAAACTCGCCTCGGGTAATTGGTTGATCTGGCTCAAAGGTATTTGGGTTTGATATGATCAGTCTGGCGGCCATGTCGTTAACAGGCACCTTTGACCAATGGTTTTCGACTGCCGCCACCGTTATCGGGTTCCCGATTAGTGTATAGATTGAATTTGTAAGGGAACTAATTCTTGCATACCACTTGCCGTCCTTTTCAAATACGACTGTTGGTACGTGGCTGTATGAACCGTCTGCATGAAAGACAATGCCTGTGGCAACCTTACTTGGGTCAATGTCTTCTGGAATTCCCATTATTCGTTCTGCAAAATGGCTAAACTGATTGATTTTAACTTCTTGTACCTTGCCATCTGCAGACGTTGCCCTTGCTGTGATTTCAAATTGCACCGGATCAAACAGGATTTCATGACCGGATGCTGTTGCTTGCTCTTTTAGTGCTTCAGCCTGGGCAGCCGGTATTTTGTTGATGCTAATTTCCACGTCAATGGACTGTAAGCTGTCCAACGAGATTCCCATGGTTTGGGCTATTTTTTCAATGGTAAAGTTTGCAGAGTCTATGCGATACTCAATCTTTTCTTCTCTCACGGAAAGTGTAACATTATGATCTTCCATCTTTTTAAGGATATCACCGGTTAGCACGACTTTGATTATATCGCCTGTGTTTGTCACCGGTATGATGACTTCGTTGGTACCATTGTTTTCTTTAATGGCGTTTTCAAGATGATTTTTCATCTGCTGAGAATCCACGACCAATTTGATTTCTGTTCGCCCATCTATTTCGGTTCTGGTTTCTGTCCCTGATTTTTGTGTTTCATTATTGACAATAATTGTTATGTCCTTTGATGCTGATGGTGTGGCAGGTGGCCGGGGTGAGGATGAACCAGAGCCGCCGCCTCCTGTTGACGGTGCTGTATATGTGGGTATTGTTATCGTAATACTTGGGCTTGCGTGAAAGCCAACTTTGGCTCTATAACGTACATTGTAGGTTCCTGCTGATAATCCTGTGATTTCTGTTCCTGTTACTTCAAGCCATGTACTGCTTGCATGTAGCTTGTATTCCATGGTCGTCGTTGTCCCTGTTATTTTGCCATCATTATTGGCTGTGGATGTAGGGGCGATGCCTGCCAGTCCCGTTGGAGGAGCTTGTTCATCGTTAACGATGGGCGGGTTAGCTGCATTCTCTACGTCATCAAAGGCTGCTAATCCAGCACCTGCAATAACAAAATCTGTGGATGGTTCTGTTAAAGGACTTGTCAAATGCTGTTGGTAATGACCATCTGTTTTAACCTGATAGCTTGTGTCGGCCGGTACTGTAACAGCAATGCTTTGATAAGCTCTGGTTGGCGAAAAGCTGGTCATTGGATTAAAAACGTCTTTAACATGAATGTGTGTAGGCGTTCCTGCAGGTTTCTGCCCTGAGAGATTTGCCATAAACATCGCTGCTGTACTTGCAGCTTCAATATCGTCCGATAATGTATGAATAGCTGGATTCGATACAGTCTCTGAAGCTGCTTTCACTGTTGCAGCTGCATTTATGGTGATGGTGCCGCCTGCGCCACCAATTCCACCACCGATGCCTGCGCCCTGCCCTCCACTTGTGGCTGTTACTGTTCCACCTTCTATGGTGATGTCTCCACCTGCTCCACTATCGCCACCACCAATGCCTGCGCCCATATCTCCACCTGTGGCTGTCACCGTTCCACCTTCTATGGTGACGGAGCCGCCTGCTCCATTATACCCACCACCAATGCCTGCGCCCATATCTCCACCTGTGGCTGTCACCGTTCCACCTTCTATGGTGACGGAGCCGCCTGCTTGCCAAGCGCCACCACCGATGCCTGCACCGCCAGCCTCCCCTGTTGCTGTTACTGTTCCACCTTCTATGGTGGTGGTACCACCTACGCCACTAATTCCACCACCAATCCCTGCACCACTACTTCCACCTCTCGCTGTCACTGTTCCACCTTCTATGGTGATGTCTCCACCTGCTCCATTATACCCACCACCAATGCCTGCGCCCATATCTCCACCTGTGGCTGTTATGTCTCCACCTTCTATGGTGATGTCTCCACCTGCTCCACTATCGCCACCACCAATGCCTGCGCCTTGTGATCCACCTTGCGCATTAAGAGAACCGGTTCCATTTATCGTAACTGTATTTCCACTGCTCACCTGCAAACCTGCCATTAATGCCCCACTTTTAAGGATGTTGGCACCTTCCAAAGTAAGTGTCCCATCTGCATTATTTTTCAATTCAAAGGCAGCCCCACTTGATTGAATATTAACATTCTGAATGGCAATCTTCGCCTTAACACCATCCACAAGAACCCTGTTGGCTGTGGTGGTACCAGTAATGACAAGTGTATCATTTTCATAAACATGCGCTGTCACACTTGGTGCGCCATGTGACACGACTATCATACCATCATGTCCACCTGTTCCCGCCGTCATGGTTATGTCCCCTTCATTTATGTAAAAGGTATGTTCAGTAGAACTACTGCTGACAGTATCTGCATACGCCGGCAGTCCCACTGGTGCTGTCAGTGACAGCAGCATCGTCAGGATTATTACTAAACTTAACTTTTGCTTCATTTTCATTTTTGTCATCTCCTTTTTACTTTAAAATCTTAGCATTTTCTATGGTACTATTGTGTAAGGCTTTTATAGTATATCAAAGTCCTCTGACAGGATTCTGACAAACTATGGCTACTGGCACAAAGAAGCGCACCCAGCGCCCCAAAAGAGGCGACTCATGTTGGGGTAAATTGGGAATCTCTTTGTATCAAAAAGCCCGCCTCAACGTTTTTCTTTTGAGGCAGGCTTTTTCATTGTGTTTCATTATTCACACGACTGTTAATAACTGCTGTTTCATCTGCGTTAATGCCAGTACGCCAGGCTGATGAGCTGTTTTAGAATCCGCACCTGTTCCTGACATCGTTCCCGGCTTTCATCGCTGAGTTGAATGGTTTCCGGAGGTAACATCCTTCGTGACTCAAGATGCCATAGCAGGGTTTCAAGCCGGGGATTTTCAGCCGATGCCTCCCGCAGAAAGCAAAGCAGTTCCTGGGTTTGATGGTAAAGCGGCGTGTTTTGGAGGCGCTGTTCATGGTACCTCCGGGCGTCCACCAGCAGGCAGATGGGGCTCATTCCTTTGCGGCGGGCACCCTCTGTTGCCGGATCGTTCATGTAATTGTTAACACTTTCAGACAGTATCCGATACATGGTATTTCTCCTTAAAACTCTTCAGATGACGGCGGAGTCCTTCCTTTTTGGTTTCATATAAATCTTCCCGTTGCAATACTTCTTCGATGATTTGAAAGATCAACGGGTGGTTTGCCTGGGGCATCATGGCATCCAGATCTTCCCAATCGCGCTCATTGAGACGTACCAGCTTGGAGACGATGATGTCTTCCGCTGACAGCGTGTATATGTTCAGATATTGAAAAGAAGTCAATTGGCGGCACCGGTCTTTGTAGTGTGGCGAGAGGAGGGTGCTTTCATATTCCAGCAGATCATAGTCCCTCAGAAAAACCAGCACCTTGGCCAGGGAAGCTGAATATTGCTGATCTACCAAATCAAAATCACGGGTAGCCCTGGAGGTATATCCCGCCAGCAGGCAGGCAGCACCACCCAGCAGGTATATATCAAACGGTGCCACTTGAAAAGCCTGAGCCACTTTTTCCATTTCAAGCAGCCGTTCTTCCAGTTGATGAGCTTGATGCATGGAGACACCTCCAACAGTCCTGTCACTGATATTATACCATACCTGCCGCCCGGCAAAACACAAACGCAGGGCACCGCTTAACGTTATTTCAGTAGTGTTTGCATCACTCATTGCACAGCATGGTTTAGAATATCTTTTTGCAATCGTTGTGCTCATGGGACTTATTCAGATCAGCATCGGCGTTCTCAATTTAGTTAAATATGCGCGGATTATCCCCTATTCAGTCATGCTTGGTTTTTTGAACGGATTGTCCATTGTTATGTTCTTAGCCCAATGGGCACAGTTCAAAGTCGATGAAGTGGTGGCAAACGGTGTTGAAATGGTGACGAAAATGTGGCTGCTGCCGGTGGCTCTGGGAATTATGATCTTTTTCGTGATTGTAACCATGGCCATTATTCATTTTGTTCCAAAATACACCAATGCTATACCCTCAAGTTTGGTAGCGATTATCGTGATGATTATCATTGCCGTGCTATTAGGCAAAATGGTTATCCTTTAAAAAATGTTCAAGACTTTGCAGGAATGGCCCTTCAGGAAAGATTGCCCCGATTTCATATTCCTCCAGCAGCTCTTATAGCACACATTTTCACGAAAAGCCCCTCTTTGCTATCGTCAGATAGTCATTTGGCGCAGTGCTCTCCACTCTGATTTAGACCATGCTACACGGTTATACTCTGGTTTATCACTTTTCAATTTGTCGGGTTTCTGCCACCACTTGACCGATTTTTTTTATGTCTGACCGGGCGTACACCTTGGCTTTTTCCACAAGGGCATGGGCAAACCGAATAATTCCTTGATCAAACTTTTCTTTTGGGTATTCACCCCGGGCAATTCGATTAAGCGCCCGTTCGAACTTTCCAGCTGTATCAACAGATGTGATTTCATCCGGCAACGCTTCGATGGTGGCCATGCCTTTGGGGGTGGGCATTAAGTATTTTTTTTGTCGTTCAACATAGCCCACCTGGATAATCCGCTCGATGATTTCAGCTCGGGTGGCAGGCGTCCCGATCCCAAATTCCTTCATTTGGTCCCGGAGTTCTTCGTCGTCAATGGATTTACCGGCATTTTCCATGGCTGCCAACAGCGTATCTTCTGTGTAGGGTTTGGGCGCCTGGGTTTTCTTGTTAAGGACTTCCGTATTTTGGAAGATCACATCTTGTCCTTTGACGAAGGTTGGAAGCTTCTGATCTTCTTTTTCTTTGCCATCTCCTTCACTTGTTTCTTTTACATATGCCTCTTTCCAGCCTTCTAATACAACGACCCGGCCCTTACACACAAAGGCTTCATGCTGGCATATAATAAGGGCTTTTGTGGTTTCATATTCATGGGTGGGCATGAAGGCGGCGATGAACCGTCGGGCAATCATGTCATATATCTTCCGTTCATCCTCGTTTAGTTTTTCCAGGACAGGCATCTTGGGTGTAGGAATCAGAGCATGGTGATCACTCACTTTGCTGTCATCAATCGTTCTTTTGGTGAACTTCAGGCTATCGACAAAAGAATCAATCAGCGGTTTATAAACCGGGATGCTCATTTTATTTAAGGTCTGGAAAACCGTCTCTTTCATGTCTTCTGTCAGCCGGTTGGAATCAGTTCGGGGGTATGTGATGTATTTGTGCTTTTCGTAAAGGGCCTGGGCGGCTGCCAGGGTTCTTTTGGCCGAAAAGCCCAGTTTGCGGTTGGCATCACGTTGTAGGGATGTCAGGTCATACAGAAAAGGAGGCGGTGTTGACTTCTTTTCTTTTTTTATAGCTTGAATGACACCGGGTTGCCCTTTTGTTTTCTGTGCAATCACTTCCGCTGTTTCCAGCGTTTTTATGCGATGGGTCTGTTCTTTCAAGCTCCACCACAGGCTGGTGAAATTGCCATGGTCTGCCTTGACCTCGAAATAATCCACCCTCACAAATGCGTCGATTTCCTTTTGGCGGTTGACGGTAAAGGCCAAAGTAGGTGTTTGAACTCGACCCACAGAAACGACTCCGCTTTTTTCTGTGTATCCACTTCCAGTTCTTCCAGCCAGTGTAAATGCGCGGGTAGCAGACATGCCAATGACCCAATCGGCTTGAGAACGGGCAATTGCTGAATCTGCCAGATTTTCATAGGCCGACATGGGCTTTACCTCCTGCAGCCCTTTTTTAATCGCCTCAGGAGTCAAGGAACTTAACCATAATCGCTTTGATGGCTTATTAACTTTTAGATGGGCCGCCAAATTCACTGCGATTAAATGTCCTTCCCTGGCCGAGTCAGTTGCCCATACGATGGTCGAAACATCTTTGCGCTTGATTTGCGCCGCCACAACACTGAGAACAGACATATTCCGGGGGATAGGTTCTAACGTAAAGATGTAATTTTTCGGTATTACCGGCAAGGAAGCCATCTGCCATTTTCTGTATTTTTCATGGTATGCGGCAGGCTCGGCCAGTTGTAAAAGATGACCCACTGCCCAGGTGATGATGTATGTGTCGTCTTCCAGATACCCATCGCTTTTTTTAGGCCTGTTCATCATGACTGCAGCGATGTCCCGGGCAACAGACGGTTTTTCCGTGATAATCAGTGTTTTAGACATATCGGCTCCTTTAATCTTGATCGCTTCCTCCTCAGCCAAATCGCCCACGAAGTACTCGTTGGGCAACTTATTCATCACACACACCTGTGCCCCTTCATCCCGGAAAGCCTGAACCATGACTTGTCCAATCACTCTGGCGCCGCCGGTGATAACCACCTCTTTGTCTTTAAACATGATGTTGTCAAAAACTGAATATCAAGGCAAATTCATCCACATTCTCTTTGTTTGCCTTTTTCTTATTAATTTGTCCGTAAGTGCCCAGATGGTAAATAGGAAAATTGAACAGATCAGATTAATTCACCCTATATGATAACACAAAAATTGATTTCTCAGACATAAGAAAAGACCCCAAAATACAATTCTGGAGTCTTTCAGGTTCCGGTTTTTCTATTTTGCGATACTGATTTCTCTTGTTCCCTCATCATATGTCACCGTTGCTCCCAGCAGCTCTCCGATCACCCGCAGGGGTACAAAGGTGCGACCGGGAGGGATAATCCTTGGTTCGGTATCTATCAGGATCATTTCGCCATTCACCAGTACCTCTTTAGAGCCGATGGTCAACAGGATTTCTGTGTCTCTTTCTGTAATTAGCACCTGTCTTGTCTCTGGCAGCCAGGTCACTGTTGCTCCCAGGGCTTCGCTGATGAACTTGAGTGGTACCAGGGTTCTGTTGGTTTCGCCGTCGATAAAGGGCATGGCATCCAGCTGATGTGTTTCATTTCCTAGCGTGATATCTTGATTTCCGATGGTAAGAAGGATCTTCTTTCTAGGAGGACTTGCTTCCTGTGAGTCTTTAGAGCCTTCTACTTCTTCAATGTCTTCCGCGCCACTTGTGTCTTCTGTATCTTCTGCCTGCTGTTGTTTGTCTTGACTCCTTTCTGAGGTGCTGCTGGAACCGCCTCCTCCGCCGGAGCTACCACCAGATTCTCCTTTTTCCGGAATATTCGTTTCATTTAACATTATGTTCATGGTAAAGGTGTGGCTGTCCGTTACAGGGGTGGGGGCGCTGTCTGTCACTGTGACGGTGAATGTGAAAGTGCCTGCTGTATGTGGTGTTCCTGTCAGTGTTCCGTTTGCAGAAAGAGCGAGGCCATTGGGCAATGCCCCTGCTGTCACTGCATAGGTTTTGGATCCATTGCCACCGGTTGCTGTAAATGTATGGCTTGTATACGCTGTTGATACGGTGCCATCTGCTGGGTTTGTCGGGTTCATCAATAGCTCTTCTGCTGCTATGTTCATGGTAAAGGTGTGGCTGTCCGTTACAGGGGTGGGGGCGCTGTCTGTCACTGTCACTGTGAAATTAAATGTGCCTGCTGTATGTGGTGTTCCTGTCAGTGTTCCGTTTGCAGAAAGGGCAAGGCCATTGGGCAATGCTCCTGCTGTCACTGCATAGTTTTTGGATCCACTACCACCGGTTGCTGTAAATGTATGGCCTGCATATACTGTTGATACGGTGCCATCTACTGGATTTGTTGGGTTCATCAATAAGTCTTCTGCTGCTATGTTCATGGTAAAGGTGTGGCTGTCCGTTACAGGGGTGGGGGCGCTGTCTGTCACTGTCACTGTGAAATTAAATGTGCCTGCTGTATGTGGTGTTCCTGTCAGTGTTCCGTTTGCAGAAAGGGCAAGGCCATTGGGTAATGCCCCTGCTGTCACTTCATAGGTTTTGGATCCATTGCCACCGGTTGCTGTAAATGTATGGCCTGCATATACTGTTGATACGGTGCCATCTACTGGATTTGTTGGGTTCATCAATAAGTCTTCTGCTGCTATGTTCATGGTAAAGGTGTGGCTGTCCGTTACAGGGGTGGGGGCGCTGTCTGTCACTGTGACTGTGAATGTGAATGTGCCTGCTTCATTTGGTGTTCCTGTCAGTGTTCCGTTTGCAGAAAGGGCAAGGCCATTGGGCAATGCTCCTGCTGTCACTGCATAGGTTTTGGATCCACTGCCACCGGTTGCTGTAAATGTATGGCTTGTATACGCTGTTGATACGGTGCCATCTGCTGGGTTTGTCGGGTTCATCAATAGCTCTTCTGCTGCTATGTTCATGGTAAAGGTGTGGCTGTCCGTTACAGGGGTGGGGGCGCTGTCTGTCACTGTCACTGTAAAATTAAATGTGCCTGCTGTATGTGGTGTTCCTGTCAGTGTTCCGTTTGCAGAAAGGGTGAGGCCATTGGGCAATGCCCCTGCTGTCACTTCATAGGTTTTGGATCCATTGCCACCGGCAGCACTAAATGTATGGCTTGTATACGCTGTTGATACGGTGCCATCTGCTGGGTTTGTCGGGTTCATCAATAGCTCTTCTGCTGCTATGTTCATGGTAAAGGTGTGGCTGTCCGTTACAGGGGTGGGGGCGCTGTCTGTCACTGTGACTGTGAATGTGAATGTGCCTGCTTCATTTGGTGTTCCTGTCAGTGTTCCGTTTGCAGAAAGGGCAAGGCCATTGGGTAATGCCCCTGCTGTCACTTCATAGGTTTTGGATCCATTGCCACCGGCAGCACTAAATGTATGGCCTGCATATACTGTTGATACGGTGCCATCTGCTGGATTTGTCGGGTTCATCAATAGTTCTGCATATCCGAACCGATATGGTTCTTCTCGACTACCTGTACCAGATTTGATAGGTAGTTGATTTAAGATGACAAAACTGCCACATCGAACAGATACATAAACTGGTAACTCGTATTGTACGGTTATACCCGGTGGAAGCAGTTTTTGTCGATGATATGCTTGATCTTCTGTTCCAGGAATTGGTGTACTCGTCCAAAAATCCCCTCGCCAACTATGTATCGAAGAGTTCATTCGATCTAGCTCGTCATTTCCTAATATAGTGATTGATGGACCATAACCTTTATCATCACCGAATACGCCACCGCTTCCTCCTCCCGGTCCTCCTAAAATAGTTTTTTCAAACTCATTTAAACTGATATTATCATTTATGTACCTTCTCAAACTGGAACCTTGCCAATCGTTACTGCCTCCTGTATCATAAGCTTTAAAAAAAAGATTTTCATAAGTAGTGAAGATTGTTTTCATACCATCTTGCATGCTAAACCAAAGTATTGGCTCATCATCATACGTTCCGAACTCGTAATAACTAATCGCCTCTGCACCGCCCTCGTACATAGGGTAGATTACGATGAGTAATGCCACTAACGCAAGCATCATTTTCTTTTTAACTTTCATTATAATTCCTCCTTGTTTCAAATTTATTCATCCTGTACTGGATACTCCATCGATACGGGCAATCATATGATTCCTTTCCAACCAGGGACATCCTATTATGATGGGACTGGTTTCCACCTTCATAGGTTAAGATTCTTTATAGTATATCAATGGCCTCTGACAGGATTCTGACAAACTATGGATAAGGGCAAAAGAGTTTACTTATACCATAACACACAAAAAAAGAAAAAAGCCCTATCAATCGTTCCAGGGCCTTGGAATATCCTGCAAGGAAGCATCGTCTTTGCACTACGCCTCAACAGTGCGTTTTTTATTCTCTTCGAAGGAATCCCATCATAGTCCTCCTCCAATATGCGCTCCAACCATTGGACCGCGGAGTTTCTAATCAATCAAATCCGCTTTTATCAAGAGATTGCGAATAGCGGTGGCGGCCTCAGCATAGGTGAAGGTGCCCAAAGGATCAATGGTGTGAGGGGTTCTTCCGCTAAAGACACCTGCCCGGGTAGTTTGGTTCACATATTCATAAGCCCAATCAGCAATGTCTTCTTGATCTGTGTAGGTGGTGATACGGGAAGCCCCTTCTCCCCGAAGTCCTACCATGTTCATGGCTTTCGCGTACATCACCATGGCTTCCTGCCGGCTGATAAAGGCCGATGGACGAAAACTGCCATCAGGATAGCCAGAGATAATCCCGTGTTGCGTGGCGATGGTAATGGCGTCCAGCAGTTCGTGAGAGTGATGTGCGTCGATAAAAGCACCAACCTCACCCATACCAGGGCGATAAAGTCCCAATGCCTTTGTGATATAGGCCGCAAACTCACCCCTTGTGATCAAGTCATCTGGTGCAAAGGTTTCGGGATGGGCGATGATCAGCCTTGCCGCTAAATCTTCCACATGGGCTTTTGACCAGTGATCCTTAACGGACGGAACCATAATCGCATTGTGAATCACAGAATATGTGGAATTGGTAAAGGAACTTAATCGTGCATAGCATTTGCCTTCTTTCTCAAAAACCGTCGTCGGTATGTGAGAGAAAGACCCATCAGGGTGATAGATAACTCCTGTTGTTACCTTTTCAGGGTTTAGCCCTGCAGGAAGTTCTATGGTGCGTGATACAAAACTGGCAAATTGTGTGATGCTTACTTCTTTCTTTTCGCCCGTGACAGACGAAGTCGCAACGACATTGAAAGCTACTGGTGGAAACAGCACTTCATAGCCTTGCAGCTGTGCTTTTTTATTCATCCTCTGTATTGTTTCTTCGCCTACATAGGTGATGTGCAATTCGATTTCCATATCATGGAGAGAATCGGAATCAACGGACAGTGCATCGGCCATGGCTGCCAAGTTGAAGGCTTTGGCAGGCATCTGATAAGTCAGCTTTTCAGTGACAATGGAGAAGTCAATGTCCAGCTGCGCCATTTTCTGGAGAAGATCCGCTGTGAGGATGGTGGTAAACTGAGTGGCATTTTGAGTGGTGGCAAGAACTTCCACCACATTGTTTCTTGCACCTCTGTTTATTTCCCCGGGTGCTTGGATCTGATTCAGCAGGGAGATTATCTTTTCAGTGTCCATTTTCAGCGTGGCGACTAATTGAGTCTTTTCTTCTGTTGAAGTTTCCGCTCCTGCGATATGCTTTTCTCCGTTGACCAGCACTGTTATAGCGGCACCTGCTGGCAAGGCGGCAGGCTGGGCAGGGGGTGCGGTGGGAGTGTCAGATGGTCTTCTGCCAGAGCCACCACCAGAACCGCCACCAGTGTTGCCGCCGTTATCAGGGGCTGGGGGCACAGGTGCCCAAACTGCATAGAGGGTTTCGTGGTTGTTTGGCATGGTAAAAGAATCGCCAGCCGAATAGCTTGTTCCCTGTCCATTTGCCTGGGTGTTCCAGCCAGCAAAGCGATGACCAGCTTTTTCAAGATTACCGGTGTTCTCAGAAACAGTGATGGAAGCGCCAATAGGATAGGTGCGGCTAACAGGCACATTGCCGCCGGTAGCCACATTGGCATCATATGAAACTATTAACAGATTCACCATCACCTCGGCAGTAAGGGGTACTGTACTGGCAGACAGCCGATCCTCATGAATCGTTATTTTTCCGATGCCTTCTTGATCCAGTCTTCCCGACAGGGTGGCTGTAATAGTGGTGGGGGTCTGCTGAAGGGCTGAGATGGTCAGCCCGGTGAAAGCATCCGACACGCCAAGGTCTGAAGCATAGACAGCGCCCGTAACTGTTTCATGTTCAAGGCTGATGGTGAAGGTCTGGGTAAAGGCCACGTGACCCGTTACACTGGTTGGACTGGTGGTGACATTGGTTTGTTCTCGACGTAAGACTTCGACGGTGTAGGTCTTGGTAGTGGTGCCATCTTCGGCGGTGACCACCACATTAATGGTGGTTGCGCCAACAGGCAGGGAGATATCAGCACTGGCAGTGCCGCTTGAAACAGCAATACCATCAACGGTGACTGTGGCAGACCCATGTGCTGTGCTGGGTGTCACGGTGATGCTGGTTACGGCATTACCCACACTGGCGGTATAGGCTGCCGTATCACTGTGAAAAACAGGATCTAACGTGCCACTGGACAAGGTGAGTCCGCTTAAGTTGGCATTAGCAGAGGCAGCTCTGGTTACCTGGATGGTGTAGGTCTTGGTAGTGGTGCCATCTTCGGCGGTGACCACCACATTGATGGTGGTTGCGCCAACAGGCAGGGAGATATCAGCACTGGCAGTGCCGCTTGAAACAGCAATACCATCAACGGTGACTGTGGCAGACCCATGTGCTGTGCTGGGTGTCACGGTGATGCTGGTTACGGCATTACCCACACTGGCGGTATAGGCTGTCGTATCGCTGTGAAAAACAGGATCTAAAGTGCCACTGGACAAGGTGAGTCCGCTTAAGTTGGCATTAGCAGAGGCAGCTCTGGTTACCTGGATGGTGTAGGTCTTGGTAGTGGTGCCATCTTCGGCGGTGACCACCACATTGATGGTGGTTGCGCCAACAGGCAGGGAGATATCAGCACTGGCAGTGCCGCTTGAAACAGCAATGCCATCAACGGTGACTGTGGCAGACCCCTGTGCTGTGCTGGGTGTCACGGTGATGCTGGTTACGGCATTACCCACACTGGCGGTATAGGCTGCCGTATCATTGTGAAAAACAGGATCTAAAGTGCCACTGGACAAGGTGAGCCCGCTTAAGTTGGGTGGCGCTTCTAATGTCACTATTACCGTCACTGCTTCAGTCGGCATTAAAAAGGTATACACTCCCGGGGTTCCCATGGTGGCTTCTCCCACAGCTCCCGTTACATTCACGGATGCCACTTGCTTGCCCGCTTCAATGTTAGCGATGGTTATTGTCACTGTTTCCCCTGCTGCTGCCGTTGCTTTGTCTGTAGTGACCGTGGCAGTTCCGCCCGCTACATCTGCGACTGTTATTGCGTAGGTTGCGGGTGTTGTTACACCTGTCACAGCAGGTGTTGATGGAGAGGCTGCGTAATCGCCGTCTACCTTTCTTCTTGCGGTAAATGTGTAGCTGGTTTCCGGGGTTAGCCCTGTAAACGTTCTGCTCTCTTGCCAGTTCCCCCCACTTCTATGATATTCGATACCTGCTCCCAAATCACTTAGGGTGATTGACTGTGGTGTTTGAATCTCTACTATCGGCGTATTGGGCATGATTTGCATGCCGCCTGTTTGCTCACGCCAAATCGAACGTCCATCTGCTGTTTCAGCACTTACTCTAAACCTGGTATGCGTTGTACCTGCGGGGATTGTGTACGTTTGATGATTCGTTATTCCCGTGTTAGCATAAAAGACGTATCCTGCTTTATTTCTATCAATCTCCACACGATAACTCCTTGACGCTTCTGTCCCCGTCCCCCAGTCACTGATACTTCCCCATGAAATGGTTAGCGCTTGATCCGTGATTTGAGTGCCAGAAACAGAAACTATTCCTGGTTGAGTGGGCGGAAATGCAAATATCACATTTGCTCCATCTTCATTAGAGTCAACTCGTATAAAAGATGGGAGGAACAACGCAGGACGCACACCGGCAAAATGGGCTACATGGGGGTTGGCAAGTTCTCCATTGGTAGTCGCAGCGAATACGCCGGTGGGAGTTTCTTGTATTGGTGAACTCGTCCAAAAGGAACTGTTTGGATATCCAATTCTCGCCCTATACGGAAACCATTCATTCCCGGAGATCAAGCCTAGTTTTTGTGTAAAATCAAGTGGTTCTATTGCTCCTGACCCAGTGCTGGTACCTGTGTAAAGTCCATGCATCCTATTTTCCCAAGTACTTGATCTGATTTCCCACTTCGCATTTATGATGACCCCTCTTGCTTCCGGCGTTGTTATAATCTGATTGAAGTGCGTGTTTAAGTAGTCAAATATGTATGATGCATTCTTGTTACTGTAGGCAGGGGAGCCACCGACATCACCGTCACCAATATTAGGATTCCACTGTATATTGGCACCGTAGTTATCTGCCATGACTAAATAAACCCCATTTTCATCGTGTCCTGGAATGCTTCTGTTCCTATTCGCTACCTTCCACTCTCTTCCACCAAAGTTTACCAACTGCCCATTACTCGGTTCAAAATATCCTTGTGCTTCTACATGTGGCGTGGTTGAGAATATGAGTATTAGTGTCATTAATATACATGTGACGATGAACAATCGTCTGAACTTAGATACAACTCTTTTCATTTTTGTCATCTCCTTTTGACTATAAAATCTTAGAGTTTCTACGGTGCTGTTGTATCAGGCTTTTATAGTATATCAAAGCCCTCTGACAGGATTCTGACAAATGTACTGCTGGCACAAGGAGACGCACTTAGCGCCCCAAAAGAGGCGACTCATGAAAGAACACCCGGATGTTTATACGCGGATGGTCGCTGCCTATGTCCTTAGTTATTCGATCACCGATGATTACCTGGCCGAGAATCCCCATCTCAAATTTGCCAGCGGTTCCGGCGAGTATTTTCCATACCTTTGATTTCCCTTTCTACTATTTCAATATCCGCGCCAACGCCGAAGAACGGGTGGCTAACTACCTGAAAAAAGCTAAATAAATGAACTGGATCAATTCTAAAGAGCCTGCTTCTGCTGAAAAAAAGCCTGCCCCAGCGGTTTACTTCGCTGAGGCAGGCTTTTTCATCGTGTCATGAACTGCTTGTTGACACGGATCTCACCCATTTAACCCATTTTTTTCTTACGGCACCTGATCGGTGAGCACCTCTTGGGGGCGACCCTGGGCAATGATGCTTCCCTGACGCCCCAGAACAACCACTGCATCGCAGAACCAAAAAACATGGTTGGGGTCATGGGTGCAAATGATGGCTGTCTTGCCTGTTTTCATATTGCTGAAAGCTTTTAGGATCAATGGTTAAGAGAGTGTTATTCCTTGATTGTTTTAGGCTATAATAGTACAATAAGAGTGGCATTAACCAATTTGAAATGAAGTTCCAAATTTTGGGTCTGAAACTATTGCAAATAAAGGGTTTAAAATGCTGCTGTCTGAAAAACTTCCTCGCCTGATAGAAGATTAAAACATTTGACGAAGATCATATAAATGCAAAAAGCCTGATACTGCCTCAGTATTCTCTAATAGATGCCGCAAGAGTAGCATATAAAAAATTAGGTAACTATCGAGAAGTAGAACGGCTGTAGGAGTGGCTAAACGATCCAGGAGTGGCAGACATTTTTGTAGAAACCTGTGGAGCTTTTAAGTAATTAGAGTTGATTAAGGAAAATCTAAAATCAATCGTCAAGGGAGGTTAAATTATGGGATTGGTAGAGTTTGTAGAAAATCTGAGTGAGACAGAGTGGGAAGAGCTGGCGAAGCTGGGCACTGTAGAGGACATTAACGCATTCGCCGAGAGCAGAGGTGTGACGCTTGATCAGAAAGAGTTGGAAGAGAATGTAAAGTTTAACAGTGAATTAGATGAAGAAGAGCTGGATGGGGTAGCGGGGGGATTAAAACTTCTCTATAATGGACCAGCGACGAATCGGCATATATCTTACACCTGTCCCGATACAGGGGAAAAAAAGTGGCGAATAAACTTTATGAGAAGATAGTAAGACATCCATGCGTCAATTTAAGAAGGCACCAGTGGTGCCAGAGCAACATTTATTCGAGTTCGATAAGGGTAGTGGAACGATTACATCATACCCCTGTAATGTATCGTTGGTAATTAGAAAACCTGCAGTTAATCCGGTTTCTAAAAACCTTGAAGTGAGAATGATCTAAAAAATCCTTTCAAGAGGTGTGGCCCACACTCTTAAAGGATTTTTTAGATTAAAGCTTATTTGATGGAAGTTTTTACCCTGCCAACTTGAGATGTGACCAAGTGATGAGCGCAGTACACATTTGCTGTTGTCTTTCAGCAATTCATGCACTCTTCGCTGATTCGTTGTCAATTGATCTACCTATCGGTACCGATCAATGAAGTGGGTGAGTCGCTTGACCCGCTGGTTGATCTCTTCCGCTTTTTTCAATACTTCTTCAGTTGTGGCGGCCTGTTCCTGGCTGACGGCACCGACAGTGCCAATGTTTTCATTGATCTCCTGTACACTGTGATTCATGCCATTGACAATTTCCTCGATTTTCTTCACTGCCTCCTGAGACTGGAGTGACAACTTGCGCACTTCGTCAGCCACAACGGCAAATCCCCGGCCATGTTCTCCCGATCTGGCGGCCTCAATGGCGGCATTAAGACCCAGCAGGTTCGTTTGGCCGGCAATGCTCTTAATCATATCCAGAATGGCAAAAGTGTCTTTCTGACGATTGGACAGATCGGTTACTCTTTCAACGGAGTTTTGCCCTGCGCTGGCCAGATTATCCGAAGAGGCTGCCAATTGTTCGATGCTCTCTGTTACCTGTTGCACAATGATTTCCAGTTCCGTGACATTTTCAATGAGTTTTTTATTGGCTTCAAAGTCAATGCCGGAGCTGAGGGTGCCGATCACTTCATTGTTCACTCCATAAATGGGTGTGAAAATGGTTTTGATGGCTCTCCCGTAAACTTCCTCCGGCACGTCATCAAAAGTATCTTTTTTATAGCGCAACGCTTCTTCTATGGTTTTAATGCCTTTGATGGGCTTGCCCTCAGGCAGGTCAAGCTCAAAGGCATCGGCTCGATAATAACCGATGTACTTGTCCAAATCGGTTAGCCCCACTGCCATGTCTTCATGAACTACCCGGTTGATATAGGGTAACACCAGTTTGAACGCCGCCAAAATCTCTTCGTTGGTTTGAAATGAATGATTTGCCAACATAATCTCCCCCTCTTCATGGAATCAACTCACCATGCATCCTATCCCTTTTCTGGAGGTTTTCAAACCCACAGTGAAGAAATGAGTGTTTCGGACACATATACATCTTGTGATTATGTTAATACCACAATGAGGGAACTTTGTAACAACATCCTTTAGTGACTTAGTTGCTGCGATCTGTTTCCGTCACTGCTTTTTCCCCAGAAGGACATACCGGTGATAGGCATTCAACAGTTTTTTCTGAAGAGGCATTTGCTGCCACATGATCCGATCCACTTCTTTTAGCGGAATCTGCACCACATTTTTAAATCCGCAATTGTTGGCCAACTTTGTGAAAATCTGCACGCCGTTTTTTCCAATGAGGGGCAATGATGCCATGATGTGAGGATCATAGGTTTGTTCTTCTTGTTCTTCATGCTGCTGATTCTTTTGGAAGCTTTTCAACAGCGTTCCCATGGCTTTGAGTAAGCGCTGTTGAAGGGTTGGGCAAAACCAATTGGCATCGATCATAACGAAAATCCCTCCGGGTTTCATGACGCGATGCCATTCACTCAGGGCTTTTTCAGGATCTGTGATGGTCCACAACACATTGCGGCTGATCACCACATCGTACTGATCACCGGTGGTTTCGCTTAGCTCTTGGGCATCCTGCTGCTCAAAAACCACTTTTCCCATATGTGGGGGCTGTTTGCTCCTGGCGATGGCCAGTAATTCTGCCGAAAGATCAACCCCTTTAACACTGTATCCCAGTTCTGCCAGCATGAACGCCAGATTTCCGGTACCTGTTCCAATATCTAAAATATTTCTGGGCGACTCTCCAATCAGTTGACGCAGCAATTTCATCCACAACTGCTTCTCTGCATCACTTTTGACAGCATGATCGTACCCTTCGTCGTAATGGCTGGCACAATGATCCCATCTGTGGCGAATAGCTTCTGTCAGCGCTTCTGTTTTCCTCATTTCAATCCTCCTGCCCGTTTACATATCCATCACGGTGTCCAGAAAAGGCATCACCACCGACCGATGTCCAATTTGCTCTACTTGGCTGATTTCACCGTATATCTCCCGCAGTACTTCGTCGGTGAGCACGTCTTGGGGGCGCCCCTGGGCAATGATGCTTCCCTGACGCCCCAGCACAACCACTGCATCGCAGAACCAAAAAACATGATTGGGGTCATGGGTGCAAATAATGGCTGTCTTGCCTGCTTTCATATTGCTGCGAATGGTTTTCCACAGGAGCATCTGGTTTTTGAAGTCAAGACTGGCGGTGGGCTCATCCAGCAGCAACATCTCTGTTTGTTGTGCAAAGGCTCTGGCCAGTAATGTTAGTTGTCGCTGGCCCCCACTTAACTGGGTGTATGGCACCTCTGCCAAAGAGGTGATGCCGGTCTTCTCCATGGCTTCAACAGCGGCTTCATAGTCAGAGGTTTTAGGGCCATACACACCTCCCATATAGGGTGTGCGCCCCATCAACACCACTTCTTTCACCTGGTAAGGAAAAGGGGGTGTATGTTCCTGGGGTACATAGGCCATCATCTGTGCTCTTTGTTTCGGGGGCATGCCGTGCAAAGGCTTGTCTTCCAGAAAAATGTGCTGCTCATGTTTTCCCGGCATGACGCCTGTCAGGCATTTAAACAAGGTGGTTTTACCCGTTCCATTAGGGCCAAAAAGACCGCACAGCTGTCCTTTTGGCACTGAAAAACTGATTTCCCGCAGCACCTGATGGCTCCCATAGCTGAATGAAAGTTGCTCCACATGAATGGTCACTGTTCAGCCTCCCATATAGTTTGATCGCCGCCGCAGCAAGAACAGTAAATAAGGTGCTCCCAGAATGGCGGTAATGATGCCGATGGGCACTTCCCCTGTGGAGATGGTGCGGGCAAGGGTATCGCAGATCACCAGAAAAATACTTCCCATGATGGCTGCCAGAGGAATTAAAAAACGATGATCAGGGCCAACAATCAGCCGGGCCGCGTGTGGGAGCATGAGCCCCACCCAACCGATGATTCCAGTGAGAGACACAGAAATAGCAGTTATGGCCGTTGCTGTCACCATCAAAACAGCTTTTGTTCTTTCTGTATGAATGCCCAGGGTTTTGGCCTCTGTTTCTCCCAGAGATAATACGTTCAGTTTCCACGCGTTCATCCACAATAGCAACACCCCCACCGCCACAACGGGTAAGATGGTTTTGATATCTGACCAGGTGGCCTGGTACAGCCCGCCCATAAGCCAAAAGACCAGTCGTCGCAATTGTTCTTCGGTGCCGATATATTGAAAAATCGATACCATGGCCGAAAAAAGGGAGCTGATGATCACACCTGAAAGAATCAGGGTCACCAGCGGCGTTTCACCATTCATTCTGGCAACGCTGTAGGTGGCTGTCACCGCCAGCATCCCAAAGAAAAACGCCAACAGCTGAAGGGAGTAGGGAAATTCAAAGAGAATGGCCAAAGCTGCTCCAAAGGCGGCGCCGGAGGAGACTCCCAGAATGTAGGGTTCGATGAGGGGATTTCGAAAAATTCCCTGATACACCGCTCCGCTGGAGGCCAGCGCTGCCCCCACGGTCACTGCCAGCAGAATGCGGGTCAGTCTGATATCCCACACGATGGTGCCTGCCATTCCGTTGGGAACAGGCACTCTCCATAGCTTGTGCCTTAAAATCTGAAAAACCTCTCTGGGATCAATGAAGTAGGCTCCAATGCAGAGAGAGGCTGCCATGACCAGTACCAGCAACAGCCCCATCGTGCCAATAAGCTTCTTTTTATTCTGATTGTTAAAGGAGATTTTTTTTGGTGCTTTATAAATTTTCTGAGAGACTTTCATGCTGGACAATCTCCTCACCCGATGTTTAGTTGACTTCTACGATGGCAGTGTATTGCTGGGCTTCGATGGCCTTCAAGGCTTCTTCTCTGGTCATACCGTAATCCTGCATGTACATGTTCACTTCTTCCGCTTCCAGGTCAATGTCTTCAAAAAGTTCAGGATAAATGGTTTTGGCCATTTTCAGAAGTGCCACAGGTGTTTCAATGGTTGCCCGCCATTCTTCATATCCCAGACTAATGAACCTGTCATTTTCAATGGCCTGCAGGTGTTGTACATTGCCCCAGTTGAGACCTGCCTGTCTGCCCTCCCGAACCACCGCAGGGTCCAGGTAGCCGTCGTGTCCGTGGATAATCAAGACATCAGGATCCAGCTTCAAGAGCTGCTCTTCTGATATCTTGACAAAGTCACCGCCTTCAATGAGATTGTTGGCATTGATGATTTCTGTTAAAAAATAAGATTGGATGCTTTTGGTGCCCATCACATTGTCCATGGTGGCAAAAATCACCACATCGGCTTTGTCTGCTGCTTCTATTCCCTGTGTGCGGCTGCGAATCAAAGCCACTTTTTCATCCATTCGCTGAATCAGAGCTGCCGCTTCCTCCTGTTTTTGGAACACTTCTCCCACCAGACGCACATGCTCCCAGGCCGTGTCGATGTGTGGCTCTTCAAAGCAAGAGGGGGACAGGAAGGTGATGACAGGAATGCCCAGCTCTTCGATTTTGTTGATGGCATCTGAGTGCAGCTCTTTTTCCGACTCATTGGTGACCCACAGTTCCATGAAAACCACATCTGGCTTTAAGTTGGCCAGGGTCTCATAGTTCACCCCTGACCAGGCTGACCCGATGTCTGGGACAGTTCCCACCACTGGCACAACATGATTGCGAAAGGTGTTTTTCTTGGCATAATCGTCTACACCAACAATCATCTCTTGAATGCCAAATATCTGCATGGACTTTGCCGCCAAACCCTCCCATTCGATGATGACTGCCGATGTGACTTCTTCTTTTATTTCAACTTCCCGGCCCCACATATCCTGAACGATGCGGGTTGAATTCTCTTGTTCATCCCCTGTTTCCTGAGGTGCACAACCATTTATGACCAGTAATGCCACGATTGCCAGCAAGATCATCCCTGCCGGTTGCGTCCATTTCATGCCCCTTTTGCTCTTGGAAAATGGCATGGGGTGATGTTTTTGAAGGCACTTGCTCATTTGATCAAATCCTTTCAGGTTGAATTGATTTTTCGTGGGTGGTGGCTCATGTTGTTCCTATTCTCTACTTGCAAATGATTTGCATTTAAATGAACGCTTTCATTTTATCATTTACTGCAGATTTGTAAAGTGCCTTTTTTAGCATTTAGATTAAATCCATTGCATTTTGGACTTGCCTTCTATACTTATTAATTTGGAAGGACTACCCTCGCTTCACCTGAAAGCAGTCCACGCAAAAATCCCTTTGTTCCACAGGGGAACAAAGGGCTATGAGTCGCACAAAATCGCAACGCTAAGCTACCTTTCCCAGATCCACGTGGGCATGGCACTACCATCGATTACAGGCAGGTCTCCTGGCTTGAGCTTCTTCATTGCTTTCTCCTTCCCATGCCCTGGGCACAGTGGTGAATGAAAGCAACTCTTCTCTTACAGTGGCGGGACCGCGCTAGATTTTCACTAGACTTCCCTTTTAAGTGATGACCCTCGCGGGCATCACGCCTGAAATCGTATTAAATTGTCTCAGCACTTAGCATATACATATAATATGATATTGTCAACGCGATTCTTATCTTCCCATCAGCTGCGACAAATCGATTTCATCGATGGTTTCACCGCTGCGCAGCCGATGACGATAGGACAGCATCAGCTCATCCAGCTGCTGCAGGGGCGCAATGTTCTGCTGCTCCTGCACCGTGGTTGTCACCACCTTTTGAATGGCACCATGGCGCAGTACCAGGCGTTTGGAACCCATGAGAGCCAGCACGGGATCATGGGTGGACATGAGGATGATTTTCTCCCGGCTGACCAGCAGGTCAAGGGCCTTTTTCCGGTCGATGCCGGCATTTTCGATTTCATCAATGAGCACAATGGGAGAAGTGCTGAGAAAAGCCGTATCGGCAATCATCAGCGCCCGGGACTGGCCGCCGCTGAGAGCGGTGACGGGGGTATCCCAATAAAACATTTCCCCTGCCAGGGCGTTGGCCTGTTCGGTGATTTCTTTCACCTTTGCCGCCACTTCAGGCTTGGGAATCATGCGGCTTTCGGCGTGCATTTCAATGAACTCGCTGACGGAGAGGTCCATGATGAAGTTCATATTCTGGGATAACTGGGCCACCAGCTTATGTTCCAGTGAAAAACGCCAGGATTTGTCAGGCACCTGCCCATTGATGAAGATGTGCCGTTTGGTGGGAGTGTCTCCCTGGGCCATCCATTCAATGTCGGCCAGCAGGCGGCTTTTTCCTGAGCCAGTGGGACCCACAATGCAGACGATTTCGCCCTGATGAATGGTCACGGTGACGGCTTCCGGCTGACCATGCTTGTTTTGCCCCCCTGCAATGGTCACGGAAGACACCTGCAACTGGTTGCCGGCCTGCAGGGTTTTCATGTGATCAAGATAGCAGGCCAGCTGGTTCACCAGGTCTTCCCTGTCGATGCCCAGGTCTTCCAGCAGCTCCTCCTCCAATTGATGCAGGTAATGCTGCAGGGTGATGCCTTTCGTGGGATGGGGGAGGCCGGCGGCTTCAAAGAAGCCGGTTGTATGGGTATCGTCGGCGAAGATTGTTTGGAGGGACAGGGAATGGCCGGCTGTTGTTTGAGTTGATGCCTGATCTGATTGAGGATTTTTCTTTGCGGCAGGCATGGTCTCCGCACCACCTTTCTTAAAAAGCTATGGTGAAAAATGATAAAAGCAGGATTTACCCGGAGTTTGTGCCGGGTGGCAGCTATTTGTGAAACTGCATTTTCCGCACATTTCCCATCTGAAAATCAGCGCCGATTTTCACTTCTCCCAGGCAGTAGGAGCAGAGGGCGGCGGGCATGGAGAACCGCAGCCGTTTGCCACTGAGGGTTTTCACTTCATCGGCTGCCTGCAGCAGTGTGGCGGCTTCTTCGGCTCCCTGCCCGGTGATGCCGTTCACATGCACAATATGTGCCCGGGGATTGGCCTGGCGTACCCGGAAGGCGAAGACTTCTTTTTCTGCCTGGGAAACAATGTCGTACTTGGTGATGATCACCACGTCTGCCAGTTTCAGCATGGGACCGATTTTCTGGGGGGTGTTCACTCCCATGAGGTTGTCGATGACGCACACGCCCATCACCTCTTTGATATGGGGAGAGCACCGGTTGCACAGGCCGGCGCTTTCGTTAAAGAGGATGTCCAGTCCCTGGGACTGGCCCCATTGGAAGCAGGCTTCGATGTTGCTGATGAAAAAATGATCGGGGCATAAGTTGCCTGACAGGCCCACTTTCACGGGAATGCCTGCTTTGGTATAGAGCTTGTCATCGTTGGTGGTGAGGCAGTCCATTTTCACCACTCCCACGCCGATGCGCTGACGCTGCATGCTTTTGCAGACGTTGATGATCACCGAGGTTTTTCCCGAAGAGGGCGGGCCTGATACGGTGACTAATCGCATGAACTCACCTCTCGAAAAGCCTGGACAAACACCTGGTTTGTCTGGTCTTTAAGATCTTCAAGGGAATGATTGCGAAGAAAATCCCAGCCCAGCCATTTGTAGGTGATTTCCCCGGGCAGCCCGGTGGCGGTATGGGCGTTGACGGGGGGAAAGCCCACGCCGGAGAGAATGGCCGCCATTTCGTCGCTTGCCAACAACTGGCATAGCTCTGGCATGGTTTTCTGCGCGCCTTGCTTCACAAGGCAGGTGATGGGGTTGAGAATGGCACCGTCTTCCGGCCAGACCAGGGTCACCTGATCGGTTTCTCGAATAAGCTTTGAGAAGGAATAGGGGATGGCGGCCACTGCCGGAGCCTCTGCTTTTCCTTTTCCCGCCATTTTCACCATTTGTGCCGGATGCAGGCCCATTTTCAGAGACCGGCCCATCTGCGCCACGCCTTCCATCCCATGCTCCTGATAGACATTGAGTAAGATCCCTTCGCAAAAATCTTCGTCATTGTGACCGCGAATGGCTACTTTTCCTTCATAGACGGGGTCCAGCAGGTCTTCCCAGCGCCGGGGCACCGGCAGGTCCTGGTGAAAGGTGCGATCCACCATCAGCAGGGTGGGATTGAACCCCAGCAAGGTATAATGGCCTTCCGGGTCGAGCACTCCCGCATCCCGCAAGGCCTGGGGACAGTTCTCCTGTTGGTTCAGGGTTTGGTAGACTCCGGTGTCTTTCATGTGGCGCATAAAGTGATGGTTGTAAAACCCGTTGAATCCTGGAGCAATGAAGATCTCCGGCAGGTCATCGGGGTTTTCCAGCTGATCCACCACTTCAAAATAATCCAGCTGTCGATTGGCATTGGCCACCACTGCCAGTGTTTTAGATGCATAGGCTGGGTGGGCTTCCACAAACTGGTCAAGGCGTTCTTCAAAGGGAACTTTCAGCGCACAGGGTATCAGCCCCAGAAAGTTGACTTTCAGGGCGTCCCGAATTTCTTGATGGCTGTCATGCATTGATTCACCAGCTTTCTATTGTTCTGTTTTTCTGTTTTTCTGTTTTTCTGTTTTTCTGTTTTTTTATTGACTGCCATTGATACCTTCACTAATTCCTTCAATCAATCCTTCAACGAATCCTCTTATTCGTCTTTCCATCATTCCTTCAACGGCCCCGGCCCCGGTAGAGGAGATACAGAAAAAAGGGCGCTCCCAATACAGAGGTGATCACCCCCACCGGCAGTTCCACCGGCCGAAAAACGGTGCGGGCCACGGTATCTGCCGTTAGAAGGAGCAGCCCGCCCATGAGCCCGGAACCAATGGTCAGATACCGGTAATCATCCCCCACCAGCAGCCGGGTCATGTGGGGGGCAATGAGTCCCACAAACCCGATGGTGCCGGCCACACTCACCGCACTGCCTGCCAGCACGGCGGCAGTGATCATGATGAGCGACCGATACAGACGCACCCGCAGCCCCAGGCTGCTGCCCACTTCTTCTCCCAGCAAAAACAGGTTGATTTTAGGGCTTAGCAGCAGGGCTACCAATACTCCCAGCAGCGTGTAGCCGGCAATAAGGCTGACGTACGACCACCCCCGGCCAGCGAGGCCTCCCAGCAGCCAGGAATAGGTGACTTCAATATCATCACTGTTGAGAATCATCAACCCGGAGGTCATGGCATTGAGAAAGGCAGAGACCGCCACCCCCGCCAGCACAATGCTGACAGTGGTGTTCAGCTGTTGATGAAAGGTGAGCCCGTACACCAGCAGCACTGCCAGCAATGCCCCTGCAAAAGCGGCGGGAGGCAGTAGACTGAGCTTGCCGGGAAAGAAAATCATCACGCTCACCGCCGCCAGTCCGGCCCCGGCATTGACACCAATCACCTGGGGTGATGCCAGGGGGTTTCGCAGCACCCCCTGGAGCAACGCCCCGGAAACCGCCAGGTTCACGCCCACCATCACTGCGGTTAACATGCGGGGAAGCCGGATATTGTAAACCACCTGACGGGCCAGACTGTCGGCATTGGAACCGGTGAAAACACCCAGCACCTGCCGGAAGGTGAATTCAACGGTGCCCATCCGCAGGGTCACCATCATCAAAACTGCCAGTCCCAGGGCCATGAAGGTGAGGGACCACATGCGTTTCTTTCTGACTGCGTTCAGCACCTGTTCAGCTATGGCGGTGTTCATCCGGTCTATTCTCCTGCTCCAATGATTTTAGCGGTTCTTCGCAGGGCTTCTTCGTTGCTGATATTGCCGGGAGCAATCTGAGCCGGCAGTATGAATAGCTGGTTATTTTTCACCGCTGACAGTTCGCTCCATGCGGGGTTGTTTTTGAAGTCTTCCAACAGTTGCTTGTGTTCGTCTTTGTCGTTGCCTGAGGCTCGAAGCAGCACTATGTCGGGATCTTCGGCCAGAATGGTTTCGGCATCAAAGTCAACCCAGGTGGATTGGCCGGAGCCGGGAAGCCCCAGGGGAACGATGTTCTCAATGTTCATGCGGTGAAGCAGTGCTCCGAAGAAGCCGGTGGGCTGTGCGGCGGTGACTTTATCACCGATTTCCAGAATCAGGCCGGTCTCATACCCTAAAGGAGCGACTTTTGCCTGCAACTCAGCTGTGACGGCATCCAGTTGGGCGATGTAGTTTTCCCCTTCTGCCTTTCGGTTCAACACTTCTGCCATGAAAAGAATACGGGAGACAAGGGGGTCGTCGATCACCTTATTGGGGTCAATGAACACCACTGCCCCGCTGATTTCTTCCAGCGATTCCAGCAAATCGGCATGTTGCCGGGTGTTGGCGAAGATTAGCTCCGGTGCCAGAGCGGCAATGGCTTCCAGGTTGGGGTTGTTTTGGTTGGACACGCTGGGAAGGTCGATACCTTCCTGGCGATTCTTGTACTCTTCCACTTTGCCCACGGGGGTAATGCCCAGTTCAAAAAGTTCTTCCATAAAATTGCGGGTAAGGGCCAGTACCCGTTCAGGCTGGTCTGGCAGTTCCACTTGCCGGCCCAGGTGGTCTTCGATGGTGCGCCCAGCAGCAAGATCTGTTTCGGCTGCTGCCGCTGCGTCTCCATCAGCGGCTTCGGCGGAAGACTCGGCAGCAGGTGTTTCTTCCGGTGCCTCAGCTGCCGGAGCCGGTGCACTTGATGTGGTGCCGCAGGCTGTCACCAGCAGGGTCAGCAGCAGCAAGAGGATCAGTAAGGTTTTTTTCGTTGATTTCATGTCATTTCCTCCGTTCGGTTATCAGTTCTCGGTTGTCGCTTTTTGGTTATCAGTTCTCGGTTGTCGCTTCTCGGTTATGGATTCAATCAGTGTTGTTGATGATACTGGCTGTGTTCTGCTGTGTTCTGCTGTGTTCTGCTGTTTTCCATTGTTTGATTTACCCGGCCGCCTTGTTTCGGCGGCATTTTCCAGGCTTGATGCCCGCGGGCACCACCACCGGGTGACAGCAGTGCTGCACCCGGCATACCTGGGCATGTATGCCATATGCATCATGCATGGCACTGTGGGTAATCACTGTTTCTGGCGGTCCCTGGGCAAAAACCTCTCCCTGCCGCAACAGATACACCCGGTCTGAAACGGCCATGGCGTGGTTCAGGTCATGAAAAACGGTGATGACGGTTTTATGAAAGGATTCTTTCAGATCCTGAATCACCTCCAATACATCCCACTGGTGTTTGATATCCAGATAGGTGACCGGCTCGTCCAGCAAGACCAGCTGGGTATCCTGGGCCAGCACCATGGCAATCCAGGCCCGTTGACGCTCGCCGCCGGAAAGGTCGGCCACGTTCCTGTGGGCCAGGTGAGCGAGAGCCATGTAGTCCAGCGCCCATTGAACGGTTTCCCTGTCTTGACTGGTCATCATCCAGCCGGCTCTTTGATGGGGGCTTCGGCCTCTGGCCACCAGCTCCCACACGTTCATGTGCTGCACCGGTTCCTGCCCCTGGGGAAGAAAGCTGAGCTGTCGGGCGATTTCCCGGCGTCCCAGTTTTTTCAGGGGATCCCCCCGCAGGGTAATGGTGCCGGCATCGGGCTTCAACAGCCCCGCCAGGTTGCGCAGCAAGGTCGATTTTCCTGAACCGTTGGGCCCCAACAGGGAGATCACTTCTCCCGGCTGTGCCTGCAGATCGATTTGATGCAGCACCCGCTTTTTTCCATAGGCAAAGTCCAATTGACGAACTTCCAGCATGTGATCTTTCCCTCCTCCACAAAAAAGAACCCTCCTGATGACAATGCTTTTTTCGCACCGCCTCATGGAAGGGTTCACTCACAGAACCGCCTTCCGGCCGTTTATTTTTCCGGCCAGTCAACCACATATCGATATTGTTTGCCACAGTGAAGAATGATTTCTTTCTGGCCTTTTTTCAGAAAGCGCATTTCAATTTTCATTTCGCTGAAACCGTCATGCTCGTACAGCGACTGATAGAGCTCCTGAATTTTCGTCAACACCATTTCATTGTTCACCGCCATGGCTCATCCTCCTGCGCATTTCTTGGGTTGATGATGGTCTTCTGTCAGGTTGGCCCCGTAGCCGCAGGAACCATCGTGACGACAGCCATGATCCTTGAAAAGCGTCTGGTATTCCTGGCGGGCGATGGCTTCCAGTTCCCGGGAGATGCCGTTGATCTGCTCTTTTTGCACTGCATAGAAAACATAATAGCTTCTTTTTTCACCCACCACCAGGCCGCTTTCCCGCAGCACCTTCAGATGCTGGGACACTGCCGCCTTGGAGATGTTCAAGTGCCTCGCCAGGCCGCCGACACAGTAATCTTTTTCCAGCAGCATGATCACCATTTTCAGCCGGGTTTCATCTGCCAGTGCTTTCAGTGTGCGTAATAAGGATTCCATGCGTATCGCTCCGTTCCTTTCACTGACTTCACTGACTTCATTAACTTCACCGGCTGCATTGGCTGATTCAGTTCGCTGAACGCCAGCACTTTTGAACTGAGATTGACAGCTGATGATGCGGTACTGAGGTGTTAACATCTTGATGTTTGGTGATGTTTGGTGATGTTCGGTAATGTTTGGTGACTTTTGGTGAAATCATTGGCGATGTTTGGTGGGTTTTGAGTTCGACTTTGACTCAAATTAATTTGATTAAGCAATGACTTAAACAGAATTCTACCCCATCTAATTGATTTTGTCAATCATTATCATTTATATTTTGCATACTCTTTTCCCTCCCTCTTTCACTCATTCCGTCTCCCCGGTTGAGGCAGATAGAGATCGTTAGGTGTTGACGAGAATCCAGAGTGAGCGTATTTTTTGTGAAGGGTTAAATAGTCTTCGAAACAACAATAACCTCCGCATACAATTTATATGCGTTGTCGAAGCGCACAAAATGATATGCGGAGGTTGATTGAATGAATACCTATTAATAGCCGGAATGCGTTAGTATATGATCATGTTTTATTCCAGTACATTCATATCGTTCTTTTCAACCCACTCCCAGTCGGGATATATGAAACGCGTCTTCTGCTCTTTCAATTCCTGTTTAGGTTCAACGCGGTCATGAACCGGGATCATAAATCCCCGTTGACTGTATAAATGCTGCAACTCTTCTGAATAAAGACTCTCCATAAGTAATTCCTTTGCTTCAAGCCCAGCTCCGGTCCTCACAGCAACGTAAGAAATGATTACCATGAGACCCTCCTTAGGCCAAATTTGACTAACGTGACCACTTTTGCCTGCACCAGTAGCGAAAAGCAACGGAACAATACCTAAAGGATATTCTCCCCGATCCACAGCATCAAATATCGCTGCGGGATTGCTTAAAACGCTAAAGTTATGCCTCGCTTTCATCAAGCCTTCCTCGCCATATAAATACCAGAATCCTTTCAAAACTGACTTTCCGGCTGGTTTGTCTGTGCTTGCTATTGCTACTTTTCCCGCCAGGGCCGGATCCAGTAAATCCTCCCAACCAAGGATCTCTCCTGTTTCTTTTAGCATTTCATCATTTTTGATAATGACCACAGGCACAAGCAACGAAGGCTGGAAATAGCCCTGGGGATGCGACATCTCCGCAAATTCAGAGCGAATTGGAAACCAGTCCTTAATCGACTCAAAGAGATGCAGGTTACCCAAAAGCATGTCTTTGCGATGGAACAGTTGCATGTCTGTGCTCACAACTATGTCAGCCCCTATGCCTCCCTCATTTAGATCCCGCTCAAGCCTCTCATCCATTAACATCTCTTCAATTAATCCATAATAGTCAAAAAGAACGGTTCCCCTACTATTCACCTTCCACTCCGATTCTTTCGCATCCAATCTCTCTTTAACCGCCTTGTTAAGGCATGCCGGGTTGTTCCAATACACTTTTATATCTTTATTCACAGGCTGATTGTTCATCCTTCATTCTCCCTCCATTATTGATTAAGGCTATTGCAACTTTGCTGAAAGCTGCATTGACGCTTTGCCTTGCCGGGTGATGGTCGATTAAATGGACGCTCACATTAGCGAACATACAGACACTCTTTCTCCCTGACGTAATTGATCCTGCACCGTTTGAATGACACCTGCCATCTGCTCCAGCATCTTTCGCACAGATTTTTCTTCTGATGCCAGTTCAAGAACACGCTGCATTCCTCCATTTCCCATAACGATACGCTTCTCACCCAGCAAAGCCAGTAACGGATCATGGGTCACGACCAGCACAATCTTCTGTTGTGCCGCTAGTGTTTCCATCGCTTTCAGTCGATGTATCCCAGCGTTTTCCACTTCATCAATGAGCACAACCGGCGAATCTCCGTTAATCGCAACATCTGCGATCATCAATGATCGGGACTGCCCGCCACTCAGCCGGGTCAAATTTTCGCCAGGCTTAATCGCTTCTCCTGCAAAGGTATTCGCGCATTCAATCACCTCATCTGCTTTTTTATCAGGTTCTTGAAAGCCACGGCAACCCGCATGCATGATTAAAAACTCTCTCACTTTCATATCAAGAATAAAATTCATATTTTGTGAAAGATGGGCCACTAAATTCTTTTCGTATCTGCTCATGGCATTATCTGCCGGCGCATTGCCATCAAGAAGAATTTGGCGCCTGGAAATTGAATCTCTTTGAGATATTTGCTCAATATCATTAATCAGCTGACTCTTGCCCGAACCAGTAAATCCCACAATGCTGTATACCTGTCCAACCTTAATGCTCACCTCTCGTACTGCTTCGGGTTCTCCGTTTTTCTGAAATCCTCCAAGTATTGTTATTTCCTTAAGCATACAGCCCACCTCCACGTGTGTTAAAATCCATCTTATAGACCACTCCGTGCTGATGCTTATTGCCAAGACGTTTTTCCCCCATGCAGTACGAACAGATTGCCGTAGGCATAGGATAGCGCAGCCGTGAATCACTGATCTCCTGCAGAGGCGATTCTTGATTCACAATGGCCGCCAGCCCTTCACAACCACTACCCGTCAAGCCGTTCGCTTCAGTAATCAGGGCCTTGGGATTTATTTCTCTGATTCTGGCTTTGAAAACTTCTCGTTCCGCCTGAGACACCATGTCTCCCTTTGTCACAATGACTACGTCTGAGGTGGTGACGACTGGTCCTGCTTTTTGAGGTGTTTTGATGCTGGACAGGCAATCCACCACACAAAAGGTCAGTACTCCGTCTATACCCGGCGCACAGCGATGACACAACCCTGCCGTTTCAATAACTAATATTTGAGATTCCTTTTCTTCTGCCCATGAAATCATCTCTTCAAAATTCACAGCATAGAAGTGGTCCGGGCATATATCATTGCTCAATCCAATGGCCACTGGAACACCCAGCTCCGCATATTTTTTATCGTCTTCCGTTTCCAGGCAGTCTACTTTAACCACCGCCACTTTTTGTTCGTTCCTCAATAAGCTCTGCACCACATGCAGCATTACTGCCGTTTTTCCCGTAGCCGGTGGTCCCGCCACAATGATGGCTTTGGGACGATTCCTCGTTGTGTTTTCTGTCATATGCCTCGTTCCTTTCATTAGGCCGTGGCCCCCGCAAGACCTACCAGCGCTGTCATCTCTTTCTCTTTAACCTGATAAAACATGTTATCTAAGTCTCTTTGTTCCATAGATATTCGTCGAGAATAATTGAAATCTGAGACTCACAGCCGTTTCAACCGATATCGAATATCATTTTCATTATAATGATCATTATCATTCAAATCTATCCAATATCGGACAGTTTTCAGAAAAGACAGAAACGTCTAATGCCTTATGAAAAAGCCTGATGCCTATGAAAAAGTTTAATGCCTCATGAAAAAGCCTGCATTGACGCTTGTTTGATTCGCTTATCAAACAGGCTCCCCTGCAGGCTTTTGCTCTTTGAAATATTCCTTAAAATTTCAGTCGCGTTCCAGCGACAGGATCAAAAAAATGGGCTTTCTCCATATTGATTTGACAACGCACCTGCTGGCCCTCCTGAAAGGTTAGTTCCCGGTTTCCCACGATGACAAGGTTCCGGTCGGTTCCCCACTGCAAATGCATCACCATCTCCCGCCCCATGTTTTCCATGAGGCTGATCTGGCTTGAGAGACCGGCAAATTCACCGGTTATTGACGACGAAATCCCTTCGCTTTGCCTGCTTGGGTCCTGGTGATGCTGCTCCTGGCTGGATGTTGATGCGACACCGGCGGCCTCCAGCATGAGATGTTCCGGTCGAATACCGCAAATCACCCGCCCGCTGCTTCCCACTTGCTCCAGCAGCTTTTTACCCTGGTGAGGGATCAGGGGCAACGCCTGGTTCTCCAGTTGCAAAGCCACTGTGTGATGCTGTTGTATCAGGGTTCCTTCCAGAAAATTCATGGCCGGCGATCCGATAAAGCCTGCCACAAAGAGGTTTTGCGGCTGTTCATAGATTTCGTCGGGGGTGCCGATTTGCTGAATGGTGCGGTTGTTCATCACCACAATCCGGTCGCCCAGAGTCATGGCTTCTGTTTGGTCGTGGGTGACGTAGATGAAGGTGGTTTGTAGTTTTTTGTGGAGCGAGGCAATTTCTGCCCGCATGCGCACCCGCAGCTTGGCGTCAAGATTGGAGAGGGGTTCATCCATCAAAAAGACGCTGGGGTGGCGCACAATGGCTCTTCCGATGGCCACCCGCTGGCGCTGTCCGCCGGAAAGTTCTTTGGGCTTGCGGGTGAACAGTTCTTCAAGAGACAAAATCCTGGCCTCCTCCAAGATGCGCCGATGAATTTCATCTCTGTTAACGTGTTGATTTTTAAGCCCCAGGGCCATGTTTTCGTAGACGGTCATGTGGGGGTACAGGGCATAGTTTTGAAATACCATGGCGATGTTTCGATCTTTGGGCGCTTTTTCATTCACCCGGGCTTCGCCTATATACACGTCTCCTTCGGTGATTTCTTCCAACCCGGCGATCATGCGCAGGGTGGTGGATTTGCCGCAGCCGGAGGGGCCGACGAAAACCACGAATTCCTGATCCTGAATATCCAGTGAAAAATCTTGAACCGCCACTGTGTTGCCATATTTTTTGGTCACGTTTTTCAGTGCCAGACTTGCCATGGGACTTCCTCCTTGATGCTTGGTAGGTACATGATACATGCTCGTTAGATGTTCTGTGGGGGTGTACCTGACGCCTTATGGTTTCGTCAGATTAAATGATTGCCTGATGAAGCGAAGTGAACTGACCCGGATTTTGTGAGGAACTGCCGGTTTTGAACCACCTGCACCTGATTCAATCCACCCTTCGCCGCATCTTCCATCAGAAGATCCGGCACATTGCCGGGGATCTGCTTCACTTTGATGAAGGGGTCGATGCCATGGGTATAAGCCATTTGGTGCGCCATAAAGGTGGTGGTGGTGACTGTGTAAAGGGTTTCGAGGTCAAGGGGTTTTCCCTGAAAGGTACAGGCAGTCAGTCGCCGCCCGGGGGACTTCTCAATGTCAAAGGTGTAATCGATGCCTTTCCACAACTGGTAGTCATGGATGCGCACCATGGGGCTTCGCCAGGCATCGTTGATGCGGCAGCCCACAGGGCTGGTGTCATCTGGTTCAAAAATGGTTGCGGCGGTCTCCAGCATGGCCAAAATAGCTTCACCCTTTATCTGCACCACCCACAGGTCGTCGGGAAAGGGGAAAAAGCGAAGAAGGTCACCCCGGGTAACAGCACCTGCTTTCAATCCTTTAAACAAGCTGTTGGAGACCGACAGTACCGACATCTCTGTGCTGCCTCTTTCCATCAAAATTCCGTGCATCCATTGCACCAGGGGATGTTCGTTGATGCATATATCTATCAGCAGATCATTGATGGGGCAGGGGGTTGTCAGGTTCGCAACCACCTCTGATTCCCATTTTAGGGCTTCTTTTTCGAAGGCGGCCAACCGATCGATCAGGCTGATTGCCGGTGGTACGGTCAGCTCCCCATTTTCCAACAGCTGCAGGCTTTCTGAATCGTCACCCGTCAGCACGCCTGCTTCCACAGATGTGATGGTCCAGGGGTCATCCGCCGCTCCCCGGCTCAGGTGCAGGGTCACTGCCCCCAGGCCGGTTCCCAGGGCTCCCGGCTGCACCACCACCTGCCTCCCCAACTTCTGAACGAACCGGCGGTGCTGGTGGCCGGTGAGAAGCACGTCAATCTCCGGAAAGGTTGCCAGCATTTCCAGCCCCCGGTTTTCTTCCGGCTTGGGCAGGGATTTCCCTGTGATTTCATGCCGCTGTGTGCCGCCATGGTAGGCGACCACCACCACATCCACCTCATGATTGTTTTTGATGCGTTTGATCCAGTAAGCCAGAGTGTCAATTTCATCTTCAAGAACGATGTGTTCGTCCACCTGCCGAAACACCCGGGTGGTGAGACCGATGACCGCAACGGTCACCGATCCCAGTTTTCGGATGATATAAGGCAACCCCACCGCCGGTTCCCCGGTTTCCCTGTGAACGCAGTTGGCCGACAGCCAGGGGAAGGGAGAGAGGGCCACCACCTGTTGCAGTGCCTCAAGGCCGTAGTGGAACTCGTGGTTTCCGATGACGGCACCGTCACATTTCAGTTGGGACAGTGCTTCCACCATGGGGTGGTTTTCGAGGGGGCCGTCTTTGCCATATACATGCACCAGCGCTGATCCCTGAATGGCATCACCGTTATCAATGTAAAGCACCGGGTCACCCTGTTGCCGTTTGGCTTCAATGAGGGTGGCAATCTGAGCCAGACTGCTGAGAGGCTGGGTTTCGCCGGTTTGCACGGCAGGGTTGCCGGATGGCATGAGCTGGCCGTGGAGGTCAGAAGTGCAGAGAATGCACACTTTTTGTTTCATGCCTACCACCCCAGTATTTGTCTGACTTCTTCTGCGGCACCATTCAGAGCCTCTTCGCCGGTTTTCTCTTTCAGAAACGCAGCGGCAAAGGCATCCAGCATCAGGCTGTCAATTCTGGCACCATGCACCCCCGGCCAGTTGTACCAGTTTCCCAGGTCCTCCAGCTGATCATACGACCGGGTGGCCTGGGGATTGGCGGCCATGTATGCGCTGAGAAGACCATTCGGCTCAATCAGGCTTTTTCGGGCAGCCATATAACCCATTTTTTCCACAATAATGGCGCCTGCCTCAGGTGATGTGGCATATTTGACGAATTCCCAGGCAGCAGCTTCCCGCTCTGGGTCAGAGGGCATGATATAGAGATTGCTGCCACCTGCGGGAACACGCCGGGGATTGCGATTGACCATGTTGTCGTACGTGGGCAGCAGCATAATGCCCAAATCAAAATCGGCATTTGCAGTGAAGTTCACCAGATTACCTGTGGTGGCAACAATCATGACCGATGACCCGTTGATAAAGTTTTCTGCGGCTTCAGAACCGCTGATGTTGGGATAGGTACCCTCTTCATGCATCATGGTGAGCCAGAAGTCCATCACCCGCTGTCCCGGTTCATCATTGAAGTGAATGGTTTGGGTTTCCTGTGACGCCATTTGGCCTCCGAAAGATTCCACCAGGGTCTGAAACTGCCAGGTGTCATAATCCAGCTGGAACCCAATGCCCGCAAGCCCCGCTGATGGTTGCGCCGCTTTTTTCGCCCACTCCCGCACTTGCTCCCAGCTTTCCGGCTGATCAACGTAGTCAATACCCGCTTGTTCCAGCAGATCTTTGTTGACATAGATCAGCGGTGTACTGATGGCAAAGGGCATGGCGATCTGCTCTCCCTGTTCATCTTGACCCAGGGTCAGCATGTTGGGGAAGAAATCGCTGAGATCAGTGTTTTCCTGTTCAATGTAGGGTTGCACACTGACAGCTCCCAGGCCTTCTTTCATGAAATTGTGGCTTGAGAGTCCCATAATGGTGAGATCCGGCAGCTGCCGGGCAACCGCCAGTGTCTGCAGCTGCTCCAACAGGCCGCCGTACCAGCCGGGCACCATTTCGTGTTCCACGCGAATACGATCCTGAGAATCATTGAAGCCCTGTACAATTTCATTCATGGCTTCTTCCCGGGGGCCAGAGAAAACGTGAAGAAAGGTGAGGGTGATGGGCTCGGTGCTCACCGGTGCCGCTGAAGCCGCCGGTGCCGATGTACCTGTATCACTGCCGGTGGCAGCGGTGTCGCTGGCTTGGTTTTGGACTGTGCCTGAGGTGCAGGCCGACAGAAACAGGGCCACTGCCAGCACGAGTGCAGCCAGCCTAAACGACTTCATCCGGTTGATTGGGTTGATCGGATTGACATGATTGACATGATTGATCGGATTGATCGGGTTGATGTCTTTAAAGAACATTGTCACACACTCCTTTTGATCTCGTTGGGTTGGTGAACCTTCAAATAGCTGCTATCTGTGGAATCCGTCTATGATTGATTGTTTTGTGTCATCAGTTTGTCTGTCGCATGCATTATCATCTGTCGCACACGCTTTCGTCTATCATCTATTTCTTTCGTCTGTCACCCATTCACATGGTATGACACTCACTCTTTCGTTTGGCATCCAATGGAACAGGCGTTTACGGAAAGGCTGACTACTTAATGCCACTGTGCACATGACTCTGAACAAAGTACCGCTGTCCCAGCACATAAATCACCAGCACCGGCAACACCGACAGAGTGGCCGCAGCCATGGTGGGGACCCACTGCACCAGGGTTTCGTCGCGAAAAGCGACGATTCCCACGGGAAGAGTCATCTTTTGAGAATCTCTCAATACCACCAGTGTCCAGTAATAATCGTTCCAGTTGCGCACCAGCTGAATCAGCCCGACAGAAATAATCGCAGGCACTGCACTTCTCAAATACACGTGGTACAGCACCTGAAAGCCGTGGCAACCGTCAATGCGGGCAGCTTCATCCAGTTCCCTGGGAATCTGGAGAAAAAACTGACGCAGAACGAAAATGGCGTAGCCACTGGCCAGATGAGGCACGATGACTCCCTGATAGGTGTTCACCCAGCCGAAGGCATTAATCACCATAAAAAGTGGAAATAGAATGGCCTGGGGTGGAATCATCATGGTGCATAAGACAAAGAAAAACAGTGGTTCACTGCCTTTAAACCGATAACGGGCAAAGGCATAAGCCGCCAGCACTCCCAGTGTCAGCTGCCCTGCGGTCAGGCAGCCGGCCACAAAAACACTGTTGAAAAACCAGCGCATGAACGGCGAATTTTCCAGTACCTGCCGATACCCTTCTAAACTGACCGAAGTGGGGAAAATCAGCAGGAAACGTTGAAAAACAGCGCCGTAGTCCGACAGGGAAATGCTGACCATCCAAAGAAATGGTATCAGTATCAGGATGGCGGTGATCATGAGAATGGCGTGAATCCACCAGCCTGTCAATCGATGTTGGTTCATCGTGTTAACACCTCGATGTTTCTTTTGTGGTGATGCTGAATGCTTCTTTCTTGATCATGAGTGTTTCTTTCTTGATCATGCATGTTTCCTCTTTGATAGTGCATTGATAGTGCATTTTTTTGACTGCTCATGCACTTTTCTTGACTGATCCTGTACCTGCTTTACTGATAATGAACCTTTCGCTGGACGATTCGCACCATCAGCAGTGTCAGGATCATCGTCGCCACAAACAGCACTGTGGCTGCCGCCGTTGCCAGACCGGTATTGAAAAACTTGAAGGCTTCCTGCCAGACAAAAAACACCATCATGTTGGTGGCATTATTGGGACCACCCATCGTCAGTATTTGCACCGTTGCAAACACCTGAAAAGAAGACAGTGTCGTCATGACAAAAACAAAGAAGGTGACAGGAGATAGCAGGGGCAATGTGAGACGGGTCAGGCGTGTGAAAGGCGAGAGACCGTCAATGGCCGCTGCTTCATAGATTTCTTTGTCCAACTGCTGGATGCCTGCTATAAACAGGATCACATTGTAGCCGAAAGACTGCCAGATGCCCAGAATCACCAGGGCCAGCAGCGCACTTTTTGATTCGTTCAGCCAATTGGGCCCCTGAATTCCCACCAGAGACATCACCTGGTTAATAAGACCGTGCCGGGCATTGTACAGCAGGCTGAAAGACAGGCTGGCTGCCGCCACAGAGATCACCACCGGGATAAAGAAAACAAACCGGTACAGGGCCTTGGCTTTCTTTGTCTGTTCAATGAGCAGGGCGTACATCAGCCCCAACACTATGGAAACCGGCATGGTGGTCATCACATACATCAGTGTGTTACCAATGGTTTTTTTGAAGATGTGGCTGCCAGCCAGCTGTCGATAGTTTTGAATCCCCACAAAGGTCATGTCCCCTGTCAGCAAATGCCATTCACTGAAACTGATGAACAGGGAGTACAGAAAGGGAAAGACAAAAAAGACACCATATAGCGTCATCGTTGGAAATAGCAATAAATAGGGCAACTTACTTCGCGTGACCATAGAACCTGCATTCCCGGAATTTATAACGAGGGCGGATCCACACCTAACGCTATATAAATATCTTTCTGTTTCTGTGTCACTTCACCCAGGAGGCGACCATGCTCAGGTGATTCAAACAGCTCAATTGAGTCAAGTTCATCCAGGAGACCCTGGAGGGTCCATTTGGTGAAAAGGCCAGCATCCTGCATCTTCTTTTTCACGTAAGACAAATAGATTAAAGCAATAAACTCAACGAATA
>NZ_FXUF01000023.1 GCF_900182905.1 Anoxynatronum buryatiense
AACTTTGGCGATGGCCCGCACAATGGCATCCACCTGGCTCTGGCTGAAGTGGGCATAGGCGGCCTGGGCGCTGCGGGCTTTGTGCATCAGGTCTTCTAAGCGGGGGGTGTTCATGAACGATTTCCTCCGATCTTTATGAAATGAAGATCTGGTTCCTCCCCTAAGCTTCTGCAAAAATGGTGCCGGAAATATCCGATAAGTATAAAAAAAGTGAATTAGCTGAAAATAGCAAAACCTGGACGTTGAAGAAGCAACGTCCAGGTAAAAAGTGGTGTCAGTTTGAATTCATTACAAGAAATAAATTTCCTGCAAGAAATATTTTTCCTGCGATTTCCCGCAATTAATTTCCTGCAGGGGTGCGCAACCCATATTCGTTAATCTTGTTGTTCAGTTGACGATGGCTGATTTCCAGAATCTTGGAGGCCTCTGAAACATTGTAGTCACACTGCTTCAGTACTTCCTGAATATGGCGGCTTTCGGCTTCCTGGCGAATAACCCGCAGGGCCCTGAAAGAACCGGCGACCCCATCTTCAGAGAAGGCTTCAGATGCTTCAGAAGCGGATTCCGGTGTGCCTGAGCCGGTGGCCGGTGTCGGTGATTTTGGCGTGGGCAGGTCTTTTTCCATCAACGTGCCCGTGCTGCTGAGCACAATTAACCGTTCAATGATATTGCGCATTTCACGAATGTTCCCCGGGTAGCGATATTCCAGCAGAAATCTTTCCACAGCGGGCTCCATGCCGCTGACTTGTTTTTTCAGGTCCTGCTGAATCTGGTTGATAAAATAATCAATGTACAAAGGCAGGTCTTCCCGGCGTTCCCTCAGGGGCGGCACCTCCAGCACAATGGTGGCGATTCTGAAATAAAGGTCTTCCCGAAAGCGCCCTTTTCGAATTTCGTCATCCAGATTTTTATGAGTGGCAGCAATGAGCCGAAAATCAACAGAAAGCGGCTGGTTGCTTCCGATGCGCTCTATTTCGTGGTTTTCCAGAACCCGCAGCAGCTTTGCCTGGGTGCTCAGGGGCATGTCACCCACCTCATCCAGAAAAAGGGTGCCGCCGTCAGCCGCTTCAAACCGGCCGATGCGCCGGGCCACCGCCCCTGTAAACGAGCCCTTTTCATGGCCGAACAACTCAGATTCCAGCACGCTGTCTGAAAAAACATGGCAGTTTACCGCCATAAACTGATTGGCTTCCCGGGAGCTGTGCTGGTGAATGTACCGGGCCAGCACTTCCTTTCCCACACCCGATTCACCCAAAACCAAAATGTTGGCATTGCTGTCGGCAGCCCGTTTCGCTGTTTCAATCAGGTGCCTGAAGTGACCATGGTGGGTGTTCAGCATGAAGTCGAACTGGTTGGTCTGTTTTTTCAGGGTGCGGTTTTCCAGTTCCAAATGCCGGAAATGCTTGATTTTTTCAATTTCCAGCAACAGTTCTTCTGGGTCGCTTCCCTTGATCACATAGGTAAAAGCCCCCTGTCTCATGGCCTCCACCGCTTTTTCCACAGAGCCGTAGGCGGTGATGACAATGATACTAATGCCGGGATTAGACCGCCGCACTTCGTTCAAGAGGGCAATGCCATCCATGCCCTTCATGCGATAGTCTGTGATCATCAGGTCAATTTCGTGTTGGCGGATCAGCGCCATGGCCTCCATCGCATCAGAAGCCGACTGGGTGTCGTACCCCTGGTTGGAAAGCAGCAGTTCCAGTACCTGCCGGTAGTCGTTATCGTCATCAACAATGAGGATGTTGAAGTTGTGTGTGTTTCTCAATGGGAGCCCTCCCTCTTTGCTGGAATGAGAATGCTGAATGTGGTGCCCTGGCCGGGGTGACTGTCCACATGAATTTCGCCGCCGATCTGATGAATCATATTGTAAACGATGTTCAGCCCCAGGCCAACCCCTTCTCCCGGTGGTTTTGTGGTGAAAAACGGGTCAAACACATTCAGTTTCACATCCGGGTTCATGCCAATCCCGGTGTCGGTCACCTGGAGATGAAGAAAATCCTTTGCCTTCTCAAAGTGAATTTCAATTTTCCCCTGGTCATCAATGGCATCACGGGCATTGGAGATCAGGTTCACCAGGGTGGTGTCCATCACATCCAAAGGCAGGCTCATCTCCAGGCGGTCATCACCCGCTATTCTGATGTCAATGGTTTTATCCTTGAGGGTGCTTTGCTGAAGCTCCACAATGCGGGCGATGGAGTTCCACACCGATACGGTTTTCCACTGGCCGGATTCGGTGCGGCTGATGTCCAAAAGGTTGTTGAGAATGCCATTGGCCTTTTGCGCAATCTGATCAATGGTTTCGGCATACTGAAGCTCCGGTTCGGTACCCTGAAGGTGCTGTTTCAACAGAAAGGCGTAATTTCGAATCACTCCCAGAGGGTTTCTGATTTCGTGGGCAACACCGGCGGCCAGCTGGCCGATGGCGGCCATTTTATTTTTTTGAAGCAGCACCTGTTCCTGCTGGTATTCTTCGGTGACGTCTTTCAGGGTTAACAACAGTTTGCTGACGCTGTCGTGGCGGTAGTCCAGGGGAGCGGTGCCCAGCTCGTAGATCCATTTGCCATGCTGAAAGACCCGGTCGTGGTTGATACATTTCTGAAAACTGTCGGTGACAATGGGGATGATTTTGGTGTAAATGGGTTCATCCATGATTTCTTCCAGCGTTTTTCCGGTAAGCTGTGATTCGGATTGCTGAAACCAGCGAAGGGCATACTGATTCAGCAGTCGAATCCGGTAATTCCCGTCCACCACCATGATGACATGCTCAATACCGTCAAATGCATTTTGAAGCTCCTGCCGGCTGTCATCCAGTTCTTTCATTTTATCTTCGATGGCCATGCGCAGGGAGAAGTTGGATGAATAAAACAGATAGAAGATCAACGACAAGGCCAGGCCGAAAATCACCAGAATGCTCAGGTACCGTTCGGTCAGCGGTTCCCCCACCAGGGGATCAGAGATGCCAAAGATCATTTGTTGTATGTGGGTCATGGTGCCGGCCTGTTCCAGATTATAAACCGCCTTGTTCACCAGCGAGAACAGGATGACATGCTCAGTGGGAACAGCCAGGGAATATTCTTTTTTGAAAACAGGAAAGTCGGTCAGATGAAAATTGGCAGCAGGAAAAGCGGCAACCTGCAAATCAGGCAGATCTCCTGCTGCCCTGCCGTTTTCAGGCAACCCATCCAGCTCTTTGAGGGCTTTTAAAATCAGGGGCTCAGGGCCGATGAAAGCGTCTGCACTGCCTTCCTTCACCGCCTCCAGACCTTTTCCAATATGGGTGACCACACTGCCCTGATACACCAAACGCTTTAAATTCAAAAATTCCTGGGCGTAATCCTCTTCAAGAGAAGCTACCCGCAAACCGCTAAAATCATCGATCTGGCTGATCAGGCCGGGTGAAGAAGTGATGGCAAAGCTTCTGACTTCATAGAGGGGCAGGGTGTAGCGAAGGCTTTCTTTATATTTCATAAGAGGCGGGGCGATGATGAGATCCACCTCACCCTGCTGAAGGGCAGCTGCCTGTTCCCGGCGTTCCAGAGGCACCAGCTCAATGGGAACCCCCAGTTCTCTTTCCAGATACCCAAGATACAGCACATCCACGCCACTCCAATAACCTTCTGAGGAGAAGCCGCTGAGCGGTTCGTTATCCCTCAGAACCGCTGCCTTCAGAACGCCCTTGGCCTTCAGCCACTGGGCTTCTTCATCTGTCAAAACCTCCAGCCGGGTGCGCTGAAACAGGCTTTTGCCTGTCTGCAGCTGATGGGAACGGTTGACAAAAAGGATGCCCAATACGAACAGCACAAACACAAAATATAAAATACGCTTGGGCCGCAAATGGTACTTCAGCATGGCAGAACGCCTCCCAAAGAAGGTGGTGGTGGAAAGCCGGGGCAAGCATTGGGCTGAGGTGCGAGACTTCTGGCTTCTATTATACACCATGGGAGCTGAAGGAATTACATTCGTTTTTGATCTCACTTTTTCAACCAGGAACCAATGCAGCGGGCGGTTATTTATCCCTGGTGAGTTTTCGGGAAATGGTGGATGGTGTCACATCCAGCGCCTTTGCCGCCTTCCTCAGGCTGCCGTGCCGTTCAATGGCCTTTTTAATAAGATCAATCTCATACGCTTCCACCATTGCTTTCAAGGGTTTGTCCGGCACAGAGACATCCTTTGCTTGATCAGTCATGCAGTCGGGAGCCTCTTTGTGCGTGATGGCATCAATGCAATCCAGATCCTCAACAGAAATCATCTCATTCACGGCGATAAGCACCAGCCGTTCCATGGTGTTCCGCAGTTCTCTGACATTTCCCGTCCACCGGCGCATGGTAAAAGCCTCCAGCACACTCCGGTGCAGTCGTTTGTGCGAATTATACTGGCGGTTGAAATGATCGGTGTAGTAGAGAGCCAGCAGGGAAATATCCTCCGGCCTTTCCGATAAGGGGGGCAGGATAATGGGAATCACATTCAGTCTGAAATACAGGTCATTTCGAAACAAGCCCTCATCCACCAGATCCTTTAGATTCTTATTGGTGGCACAAATCAGCCGCACATCCGATTTCACTTCCTTCGATCCCCCAACCCTGACAAACCTGCCATCCTGCAGTACCCTGAGAAGCGTTGATTGCATATTCATGGGCATTTCACCAATCTCATCCATCAGCAGGGTGCTGTTCTGTGAAGCCTCAATGAGGCCTTTCTTTCCATGTTTCAAAGCACCGGTGAAAGCGCCCGGCTCGTATCCAAACAGCTCCGATTCCTTCAGGCTGTCAGGAATGGCGGCACAGTTGATTTTCAGAAAGGGTTCTTTGTGTCGGTTACTGTTGGAGTGGATCAACTCGGCAAGCAGTTCCTTTCCCACGCCAGATTCACCGGTGATGAGGATAGGGGCATCCGATCTGGCGATTCGCAGGCACACATTGATCAGGTCAATCATGGCCGGGTTGCTGGTGATGATGCTGCCAATTTTGAACGCAGCAAAGTCCTGAGGAATAATGGCACAATCATCCTGATCATAAACAACATCAAATTTCATGATTTCTGATCCCTCCGCCACTGTTTTTCACCTCAGAAATAGAAGCCAAAGTCTTTGGCCATATCCTCAAATCGGTTTAAGTAGCTGGCTGATCTGTCTTTGTCGATCTGACTCAACAGAATGATGATCATATTGATGACGCTGAAAGGGGTGGCATAAAAATCGGTAATGGAAACTGACTGGCAGGGAACGGTGAAGGTCACATCAGAGAACGGGGTCAGAGGTGAAGTGGCGTGATCGGTAATGGAAACAACCGCATACTGGCGTTTCTTGAAAAAGCTGACCATTCGAACCGTTTCTTTTGGATACCGGGCAAAACCCAGGGCCAGCACCAGTGCTTCACTGTGAAGCAGCGGCAGGTTATCCAGCTGATTGGTGGCTCCTGAAGTAATGGCAATGGTGCGCTTGCCCAGCTTATTAAACATCTGATCAATGTAGAGGGCCAGAATACTGGAGCTTCTGGTACCCACCACGATGATCTCAGGTGCAATGATGATTTTTTCCAGAAGCGAATAGAAGGCAGCTTCATCAAATCGGTCAATGAGCTTGTTGAGATTGGACAGCTCTTGATGGATGACCACATTTTTAATGTTGTTGATTTTAGGAACAATGCTGATCTGGGAAAATTCAAACCGGTCGGCAGAACTGAGCTCAGACATGGCAAAGTCTCTCAGTGTGCTTCTTAAATCTTCGTAATTTTTAAATCCCAGCTTGGTGATGTACCGCACAATCTGAACAGGCTCAATTGACAAAATTTTCGCCACATCGTCCAGGTCAAGAAGAGAGACTTTCTTGTAATTTTCCTTCATGTAAGTTGCCAGTACCGTTTCGGCTTCATTCAAGTCAAGGGATGCTTCGGTCAGCTTTTTCAGGAAATTCTGTTTGTAGTCTTCCACTTAAACAACTCCCTTCCTACTTCAGAATATTTCCATTATTGAACTAAGCATACCATATATCCTGACAAGTTCAAGAAGGGATTCAAATAAATGTGCCGTAAATGCAACGAGATCATTAAGTGAAAGGCGGATTTGAAAGAAAAAGAGAAAAATGAAACGATTAACCTCAATAAAGTGTTGCGAAATTGCAACATGTGCCGATAATGCAACGAATTTTCCGAACAATCAACTATTAAAACGTTGAAAGATAGCCATTATGGAACAGATCACTTCATGGCATGGTAATTGCACTTATTAGAAGTCACGATGTGAGTAACTGTCGCGGCGTGAAGGCTTGAAACCTGAAAAAGCAGAACGGCAGGAAAGCAATAAAGTGACAGGACAGGAGGAATGGTGATGCGGTTGGTTAAATCCATCGGTTTTCCAAAGATGCATAAAGAAGAGAGTGAAAAGCGGGATTTTCTTCCGGCGTTCTTTTCAGATCTGCAAGGCTATGAAGTGGACATTGTGCTTGAAAAGGGATACGGCGAAAGGCTGGGATTCACCGAAAGCGAGTATCTCAAGAGTAACCGAAACATCATTTTCGGTGATCTCTCAACGGTCTATCAAAGCGATGCCATCATTGTGTTGAGATGTCCGGAAACAGATGAAATCAATCTCATTCGCGAAGGGGCCGTCTTAATCTCCATGCTCCACTATGAAACCAGAGAAACCCGAAACGAGCTTCTGAGAGAGCGGAAAATCAACTGTTTTTCAATGGATGCCATGGTGAATGATGAAAACGAACGCATCCTGGTGAATTATCGGGGCACCTCCACCGCTGGTTCAAGAATCGCCTTCGAAGAACTGAAAAAAAGAAGCCGTGATTTCAGGGACATCCAGGAAAACCTCATTCATATTTCCATCATCGGGGCGGGTGCTGTGGCGGCAAATGCGGCCAGGGCCTTCGAGGCATTTGGCGACGGTGAGTTTCTGGCGACCGACAAAGGGCTGGTCATCCACATGCTTCCCAGGTCGGTGACGCAGAAGGAAAACCTGCTGCAACAAATACTGGAGCAAACCCATGTGCTGGTGGATGCCAGCAAAAGACCCGACCCCTCCAGGTTCATCATCGGTAACCGGCTGCTGGCATGCCTGCCGGCGTGCGCCGTCATTCTGGATCTGGCGGCAGACCCCTATAATGAGCAGATCACCCCCATCCAGGTGAAGGGCATCGAGGGAATCCCCACTGGAACCCTTGACAAATATATCATTGAGCCGGATGATGACATGTATGAACATCTGCCGCCTTCTGTTTCAGCAACCAACCGAAGGGTGGTTATCAGCTGTAATGCCTGGCCCGGCGTCGACGCCAAAGAGTGCATGGCGATTTACGGAAAACAGATGATTCCCCACATCGATGTGTTGCTGTCAAAACCCATCGAAGCACTGGATCTGAACAGTCGAAATCTGTACGAACGCTCCCTGGTCAGATCATCACTGGATTACTACATGAACACAAAATAAAGAGAAGAGGTGAAAAGATGTATCGTATCGGAATTGATACCGGTGGCACCAACACAGACGTTGTCTTAACCCATGTGGATACCGGAAGAATCTATTACACCAAGACCCCCACCACCCCAAAAGAACTTCTAACGGGTATCAACAACGGCATTCACAAAATCGTGGCGCAATGCGGCATCACCCCCCAGGAAATCAGGGAACTGGTGTATGGCACCACCATTGTGGTGAATATGATCGCCCAAAAAGAAAGCGAAGCAACGGCACTGATCACCACCAAAGGCTTTCGAGACGTGCTGGAAATCGGCAGAGCCTATCGCAGTGAAAATATCTACGACATCAACATGGAAAAACCAGAACCGCTGGTGAAAAGAAACCTTCGGTTTGAAGTCTCTGAACGAATGAACTTCATGGGAGAAGCCCTCACCCCCGTCAGCGAAACCGAAGTGATGGCCATTGTTGAAAAACTGAAAGAAAAAAATATCCGGGCCGTTGCAGTGTGCCTGATGCACGCCTATGCAAACCCCCAGCATGAAGTGGAAATCAAGCGCATTATTCAGCGGGAATGGCCAGAGGTGTATGTGTCGGTGTCCTCGGAAATCATTCCCCAGTTCAGGGAATACGAGCGCACCTCCACCACAGTGATCAACGCCTACATGATGCCCAACATGGCATCCCATATCGTTGAGTTTAAGGAGGAAATGGAGAAAAAGCAGATGGCAGCCAACTGCTATATGATGCAGGGCAATGCCGGCATCATGACCTTTGACGCAGCCCTTCAGAAACCGGTGTCGGTGTCTGAATCAGGGCCCATTGCCGGCATCATTGCCGCCAACTACATGTGTGAACTGATTGGCGAAAAAAACATCATCACCCTGGACATGGGGGGCACCAGTGCCGATGTGGCCTTGATTCAGAACAACATCATGCGCTTCACCACAGAAAACAGTGTGGAAGGCTACCCCATCAGTATTCCCACCGTTGATTTAAGTTTTATCGGCGCAGGGGGCGGCAGCATTGCCTGGTGTGACGAAGGGGGCGCCCTGAAGGTGGGGCCCATCAGCGCCGGGGCCGACCCGGGGCCGGTATGCTATGGAAAAGGCGGCACCCGTCCAACAGTGACAGACGCCAACCTGGTCACCGGCAGAATCCGGCCTGAAATTTTTGAGGAAAACCTGGAGAACGCCATGGAAAAAACCGCCGCCGCCATCCGGGAACACGTGGCAGAACCCCTGGAAATTGACCTGGTGAAGGCAGCGGAAGGCATTATTGATGTGGTGAACTCCAATATGATCCGGGCCATCAAATTCGTCTCCGTGCAAAAAGGATATGACCCCAGAGACTTCACCCTGGTGGCCTTCGGCGGCGCAGGGGGCCTTCATGCGGGTAAACTGGCAGAAGACCTGGAAATTCCCAAAGTAATCGTGCCCTACTCGCCAGGCACCTTCTGTGCCCTGGGACTGGTACTCTCTGACATCAAATGTGACCGGGTACACACACGGCTGATGACAAAAGAACAAATCAGTGCCCGCCTGCTGAACCAGATCTACACCGAGCTTGATCAACAGGGACTCCAGGAGCTGGAAAAACAGCAGGTGAACAAAGAACACATTCTGCTGGTGCGCACCTGTGACATGCGCTACTTCGGCCAGGCCTTTGAGATCAGCGTGCCCATGCCGTCCAAAGTGCTGAGTGAAGACGACATTGACAACATGATCGACCAGTTCCACACCCTCCACGAACAGGCCTACGGGCACTGCATGCGGGAAGACCCCATTGAGTTTGTCAATTACAGGGTCAGCGCCATCGGCACCTTCAGCAAGCCAGACCTGCTGCAAAATGCCAGGCTGATCCAGTCAGACGCAGGCGACGAACGACTGACGGGCACTGCCATCTTTGACGGCAGAGAATACCCGGTGGCGGTCATCAACCGTGATTCACTGAAGGCCGGGGAACAGGTGGAAGGCCCTGCCATCATTGCAGAAATGGGAGCCACCACCGTGGTCTATCCCGGTCACACCGCCGTCATTGATGAAATGAAGAACATCGTCATGTACACAAATCTCAAGGGAGAAGAGGTGAAGTAAATGTCCAATGCCATTTTGCTGGAAGTCGTCAACAATGCCCTTCGCTCGGTTGCAGAACAGATGTCGGCCACCATGGTGAGAAGCAGTTATTCCACCATTGTTAAAGAAATGATGGACTGCTCCTCGGCAGTCTTCGACAGTCAGGGAAGGCTGCTGGCCGAAGGTGCCAACGTGCCCATTCACCTGAACTGCCTGGGGCCGTGCCTGAACACGGTGCTCACCAAATACTTCAGCCGGGAAGAGATGAATCCCGGCGACCTGATCCTTACCAACCATCCCTACGCAGGGGGTGAATCCCTGGGGAGCCACCATACCAAAGACCTGATCATGATCGCGCCGGTTTTTTCCGATGAAGAAGCCCTCATCGCCTTCTCCGTCACAATGCTCCACCACAAAGATGTGGGCGGCGTGTGGACAGGCGACTCCTGGACAGTGGAAATCTGGCAGGAAGGCTTTCTCATGGAGCCGGTAAAGCTCTATGACAAAGGCGTTCGCAATGAAGCTCTGTGGAATGTGATTCTCAACAACACCCGAAATCCCAGAGATATGAAGGGCGATCTCATGGCCCAGATCTCTGCCTGCAACATCGGCATCAAGGGTTTTCGGCAAATCGTCAAAAAATATGGGCTGGAACTGGTGAACGCAGTGGTGGAAGACCTCCTCAGCTACTCTGAGCGGTTAACCCGAAACGAGATTCGGCGCATCAAAGACGGCCGGTATGAACACGAAGAAAAAATTCTGGATGACGGCTTCCAGGGAGGGCCCTACACCCTGAAACTCACCGTCATCGTTGAAGGTGACAACATCACCTTTGATTACACCGGCACCGACAAACAAATTCGGGGGCCCATCAACTCCCCCCTGTCGGCCACCATCTCGGCAACCTATTACACCATGCGATGCATCACCAATGCCCACATCCCCAGCAACCAGGGCTGCCACCGCCCCATCACAGTCGTTGCCCCTGAAGGAACCCTGGTGAACTGCACCATGCCCATTGGCTGCTTCCAGCGCATGGTCACCGATCATATTCTGGTGGATCTCATCATGGGTGCCATGGCCCATGCAATTCCTGACAAGGTGATGGCAGATTCCTGCGGCACCAACTATGACTTCTGCTCAGGCACCAACCTGGAAACCCATCCCCGGGGCGGGGAAGTCAACCACCGGCAATACTGGGGAGAAATCGTACCGGGGGGTCTCGGGGCCAGACCCCACAGCGACGGCGTCAGCATCATGTCCTGTCACGTCACCAACTGTCCCATACCGCCCCTGGAGGCCCAGGAGATTGAAGCACCCATGCTGTTCATTGAGCGGTCCATCCTCCCTGATTCAGAGGGAGCAGGAAAATTCCGCAGCGGGTTCGCCCAGCGGAGAAAGTGGCAGCTGTTGGGTTACGACGGTATCTTCTCCCACGTCTCCCAGAAATCCAAAATCCCGCCCCAGGGCATTTTTGGCGGTCTGCCGGGGGAAACCAGCCAGTGGATCATCAATGAAGGAAAGAAAAATGAACAGGTGCTGGAGTACGCCATGGGAGATGTGATCTTCCTCAACTACGGCGACACTGTCACCTGCATCACCGCCAGTGGAGGAGGCTGCGGCAATCCCTTCGAAAGAGACCCGGAAAAAGTGCGGGAAGACGTGGAAATGGGGCTGGTGTCTGTTGAAAGGGCGAAAGAGACGTACGGTGTTGTGATTGATTCTGAAACCTTTGAAGTGGATGTGAATGAAACGGCGAAAATCAGGGAGCATGCAGGCAGGAACCATTAACCAACAGTGACAAGGGGGTAAAAAAATGGAAAGCTCAAAAGAGAAGTTGAAGGACAGCCGGCAGGTGAGTTTTGGAATGGCGGCAGTGGTGATGCTGGCCCTGGCGGTCATCTTCATGGTGGGGTTCGGTGTTTTCAAGATCAACACCCAGGCCATCTTCCTGCTGGCGGTGGTGGCAGCTGCCATTGCCGGCCTGATGAGCGGCTTCACACTGGAAGAAGTGCACCAGTTCTTTCTTGACGGATGTGGAAAGGTCATCATGGCAGCCATGATCCTCATGACCGTGGGAGCCGTCATTGGCTCGTGGATTGTATCGGGTATTGTTCCCACCATCATCTATTACGGGCTGGGTGTCTTAACACCCACATCCTTTCTGCTGGCAGGCTTCTTCATTTGCTGCATTCTTTCCTTCTTCACAGGAAGCTCCTATTCATCCATTTCCACCCTGGGGGTGGCCTTTATGGGCATCAGCATCGGCCTCAATATCAATCCGGCCATCACCGCAGGCATGATCGTCTCCGGCTCGGTATTCGGAGACAAGCTGTCCCCTTTTTCCGATTCCACCAACCTGGCAGCCGCCATGGCCGACGCCAATGTTTTTGACCACGTCAGATCCATGCTGTACACCACGGTGCCGGCCATGGTCATCTCTGCGGTGCTCTACTTTGTCATCAGCATGCGCTACAGTGCGGAAACACTGGATACGACCATCATCATCAGCATGCAGCAGGCCCTGACACAGAACTTCAACATCAACCCGCTGCTGCTGTTGGTCCCCATTATCACTGTTGTGCTGGCCATCAAAAAAGTGCCGCCCATTGCGGCCCTCGTCGCCAGTGCGCTGTTGGGAATCGTCATGGCCTTCATCTTCCAGGGCGGCATATATGACATCAAAACCATCATCAGTTCTCTGGGAACAGGGTTCTCCATCAACACTGAGATTGCCGATTTAAATAAATTGCTTTCAAGAGGCGGCATGCTGGGAATGATGGGTGCCACCGCCCTGGCATTTCTCGCTGTCGGAATGGGAGAAATATTACAGCGAATTGGTGTGCTCACCGTGATTCTCAGCAAGCTGAGTAAAGTGGTTAACTCCAAACCAGCCGTGGTTATCTCCACCCTGGTGATTGGCTTAGTGGTCACCGTGTTGTGCGCCAGCCAGTATATCTCCATTATTTTAACAGGCCAGATTATGAAGAACTCCTATAAAAAATTCGAACTGAGCCGGGTGGTGCTTTCAAGAACACTGGAAGACGGCGGCACCATTTTTGCCTACCTGGTACCCTGGTCAACGGCAGCGGTCTTTGTCACGGGCGTCTTGGGGGTCGAAGTCTTCGCCTATGCCCCCTACGCATTCTTCTGTATCCTCTGTCCCGTCATCGCAGCCATCTATGCGCTGGTGGGCTTCGCCCAGTTTAAAGAAGTCTATGAAGATGAAGCAGAAGTGGCCGCTGAAATCTAATCATCGAATGAAGGGATCATCAGAGTGCGTTCGCCGATGATTAGACGGACTGATTCGGGGTAAAATAACAATAATGAATAGTTCTTTACCTTGAAAGGAGTCTATATGATGCTTCGCTATTCGCTCATTTTTCTGGTCGTTGCCATCATCGCCGGAGTGCTTGGATTTGGCGGAATTGCCGGGGCAGCCTCTGATATCGCTAAAATACTCTTCTTTGTATTCTTAGTATTAGTGGTGATCTCAGTAATTACTGGTAGAAAGTAACCATACTGTTTAAGTTTGAGGCGGGCCGCCTGGCCCGCTTTTTCTATTGTGAGTTTTCAGGTGTCAACCGATTTTTTCCGGAGCAGTTCGCAGTCAGCCCATAGAGTGCAGTCGGTTCATAGCGTAAAGATCAAATAAATGGATATGTATTCTCTATAATCATCACCGCGTGAGATTTGACCACCAGCGTTAGCGCAGTGATATCACGTGTCAAGTGTCACTATGAAAGGTCGTCAAAAAGGAAGACAACCCACTAAACATGAGGAGTGTGCCGCATGGCAAAAGGTAAAGACACACATTCAACCGGCCGGCAGCAAATCAATCACACACCCCAATCACATCAGGAAAAAGAGGCATTAAAGCAGATGACAGCCTTTAACCGGCAGTTTATGGAAACCAACCAGGCGCCGGATTTACAAGCAATCACCGAGTTTATGCGCACCATTACCGGAGCCAGATATGCCTTTTTAAACCTTCTTGACGAAAACAGAATGGAAGTCGTCACCGAGGCTGTTGCCGGCCCGTCTGATTATCTGATGAAAATCTCAAATCTCCTGGGCTTTCAACTGGTGGGCAAAAGATGGCCCTATGATCAGGCCCGGCACGCAGCCATTGAATCCAGCAATCTGACCACTTTTGACAACCTTCAGGATAGCATCGGCAAGATAATCCCTTCCAGCCTGGCCAGCCTGCTGGAAAAAACCCTTAATTTTGGACAGGTGGCCATCTTCAAAATCAACAAAATGGATCAAATCATGGGAGAGTTCACCCTGATCATGCATGGGGATAACACCTTGGTCAATCATGAAATGGCCGATCTTTTTGCCTCCCAGGTGGGCTTGTTCCTTGACCGGTCAAAAAACATGCAGGATCTGCAGAATGAACGCAACCGACTCACAGAAATTATCCAGGCCACCCATGTGGCCACCTGGGAATACAATGTGCAAACAGGCGAAAACGCCTATAACGAGCGGTGGGCTGAAATGCTGGGCTATATGCTTTCAGAGTTGCAGCCCACTTATGCCCATGAATGGAGACATATGGTTCACCCCGATGATCTCCAAAGAGCCCTCGCCATTTTTGAAGAAGCTGCCGAAAAAGGCTCCATGTACACTGTCGAGTTGCGGCTGAAGCACAAGGCAGGCCACTGGGTGTGGGTGGAAGACAGAGGCAAAGTGGTTTCGCTAACAGAGGATGGCAAACCCCTGATCATGAGAGGCACCCGTACAGACATTACAGAACGAAAAGAAATGGAACTGGCCCTGGCGAAGAATGAACAAGCCTACCGTGCCTATGTGGACAAATCTCCCCTGGGCATTTTCGTCACAGACCACGAAACCCGTTACCTGCGGGTGAACCCGGCAGGCTGTGAGATGACCGGTTATACAGAAGAAGAATTAAAAAAGATGAAAGTCGTCGACCTCCTGCCCCCGGAACTGGGTGAAAAGGGCAAAGTGGGAAAAGGGGAAGAAAAGGATCTGGGGCCAGTTTCGGGCGAGTACATCGGCCTTCGAAAAAACGGCGAACGATACTGGGGCAACATTCATATTGCCCGCATTGACGAAAATCAGCTGGTCGCCTTTTGTGAAGACATTACCCAGCGCAAACAGGTGGAAGAGAAGCTGCAGGAATTCTCCCTGCTGTTGGAACAAAAAAACCAGCAACTGGAAGCTGCTCTTCGCCAGGCCAAAGACGCCAATGAAGCCAAGAGCCGTTACCTCTCTCATATGAACCACGAAATGCGCACCCCCCTTAACGGATTTATCGGCTTCATTCAACTCCTCGAAACCACCCGGTTGGACGCAGAGCAGGCGGAATTCGTGCACAACATGCAACGGTCTGCCGGCAATTTGCTGGCCATTATCAACAACGTGCTTGATTACGCTAAAATTGAAGCCGGGGAAATCAAACTGAATAACAGAGTCTTTTGCCTTGAAGATGAATTGCAAACAGCCTTTGCCCCCCTCCGCTCCCTGGCCATGCAAAAGAATCTTCACCTGGAAATAACCCTGGCCGACAACCTGCCACGCAAAGTATTGGCAGACCCGGACCGGCTGCGGCAGATCATCCTGAACCTGGGTGGCAACGCCATCAAGTTCACCGAAAAAGGGCAGGTTCACATCACCATCCAATGTGAGGAAACCACCCAATACCACCACTTGAAGCTGGTGGTGGAAGACACCGGACGCGGCATGACTCAGGAGACCCTGAAAAAACTCTTCCGACCCTTCTACCAGGCCGACGATGGCTCAGTATCTCAATCAAAAGGCACAGGGCTGGGCCTGGCCATCACCCGTGAACTGGTGGATCTGATGGGCGGCGATATTAAGATCAACAGCACACCGGGCGTGGGTACCCGGGTTGAAGTCAATGTGAAATTACCTAAGACAAAGTAATGGCATCATCTTTCAAAAAAGCCTGTGGCGTGCAATGCTGTCCGAATTGCACACCACAGGCTTTTTTGTGAGAAGCTTTACGGCACGGCCACTGAAACACTTCAGCCCAAAAGTTGAAAAAAAGTGAAAAAAGGTGAACAGTATTTCAATAAAATTGAAGGAAAAGTCCTGTTTTTGGCGAATAAAACCTGTATAATGGAAGGTAAGCGTATCACCCTTTTTCATCAATGCTATTATCAATACATTTCGCAAAACAACAGGAGGCAACAAAGTGATCACAGGCGAACTGAAAAACAAAGTAGACAAAATCTGGGAAATATTTTGGACAGGCGGCATCACCAACCCCCTCTCCGTCATCGAACAATTCACCTACCTGCTCTTTATTAAAGGGCTGGACGATAAACAGACCGACCTGGAGCAAAATGCCGAAATCCTGGGCATCGAGTCAGAGCGCATTTTCACCCCAGACCAGGAAAACTACCGCTGGAAGAACTTCAAACAGCTCCATGCCAATGCCATGTACGAAGTGGTGAGTAAGCAGGTCTTTCCTTTTATCAAAAATATGCACAGCGACACTAACTCTGCCTTCGCCAAATACATGGACGACGCCATCTTCATGATCCCCACCCCCCAGATGCTGGAAAAAATCGTCACCAACATCGATGCCCTGCCTCTGGAAGACCGGGACGCCAACGGCGATCTTTACGAATACCTCCTGTCCAAGGTGGCCACCGCCGGCACCAATGGCCAGTTCCGCACGCCCCGCCACATCATCCGCATGATGGTGGCCTTGATGCAACCTACCCCCACCGATGTGATCATCGACCCGGCCGCAGGATCTGCCGGGTTTTTGGTGGCTGCCGGTGAATACCTCCAGAAAAACCACGAAGACCTCTTTGCCAACAAAGAGCTGAAAGAGCATTACAGCAAAACCATGTTCCACGGTAATGATATGGACCGCACCATGCTCCGCATCGGCGCCATGAACATGATGCTCCACGGCGTGGAAAATCCCAACATCGAATATCGGGATTCCCTGGCGGAAGTGAACAAGGACAAAGACCGCTACACCCTGGTCCTGGCCAATCCCCCCTTCAAAGGCTCCCTGGACTACGACAGCGTTTCTGCCGAACTCCTTCAAATCACCAAAACCAAAAAGACAGAGATCCTTTTCCTGTCCCTATTTTTGCGCATCCTGAAAAAAGGCGGCCGCGTGGCCTCCATCGTCCCCGACGGCGTCCTCTTTGGCAGCTCCAACGCCCACAAAGCCATCCGCCGGGAAATCATCGAAAACCACCACCTCCACGCCATCATTTCAATGCCCAGTGGCGTGTTCAAACCCTATGCCGGAGTCTCCACCGCCATCATGGTCTTCACCAAAACCGGTTCCGGAGGCACCGACAAGGTCTGGTTCTATGACATGAAAGCCGACGGCTATTCCCTGGACGACAAGCGCCAGCCCATTGAACGGAACGACATCCAGGACATCATCCACCGCTTTCTCAACCGGGAAGAAGAGCAGGACCGAAAGCGAACGGAGCAGTCGTTCATGGTGGACAAGGCAGAGATCGTGGGGAATGACTATGACCTGTCTATCAACCGGTACAAGGAAACGGAATATGAAGAAGTGGTTTATGAGGCACCCAAGGTGATTATTGAGAAGATCAGAACCCTTGAACAGCAGATTCTTGATGGGTTGGATGACATTGAGAGGATGGTGTAGGGGTGGATTTGGTAAAACTGAAAGAAGTTGCTGAAATTGTTTCTGGAAGCACTCCAAAAACCAACAAAATAGAGTATTGGGATGGGCAAATACATTGGATAACACCAGCCGATTTAGAAAAAAAGAGTAACGGATATATTTACTCAACAAGCAGGAAAATAACCGATAAAGGATTTGAATCAAGCAATCTAAAAATGCTTCCAGTTGGCACGGTCCTATTAACAACAAGAGCGCCAATTGGAAAAGTGGCCTTGGCAGGTGTAGAACTTTGTACCAATCAGGGTTTCAAGAATATAATTTGCGATAGTGCTGTTTTGGCTAGCGAGTATTTATACTATTATCTAACGAGTCAACATGATCAACTTAATGCATTGGGTAGAGGAGCAACTTTCAAGGAAATATCTAAGAAAATTGTGGAGGATTTAATCATCCCCCTCCCACCGCTCCAAACCCAGCAAAAAATCGTCCAAGTCCTGGACAAAGCCCAATCGCTCATCGACAAGCGAAAAGAGCAGATTGAGCTGATGGATGAACTGATTCAATCCACTTTTTATGAGATGTTTGGGGATCCGGTGGTGAATGAGAAGGCTTGGATAACGAAAAAAGTCGGATCTCAGTTAGAAAGAATAATTTCTGGATGGAGCGTGAGCGGTGAAGAAAGAAAGAAAATAAATGGAGAGATTGCTGTTCTAAAAATAAGCTCAGTAACATCAGGTGCTTTCAAGCCAGATGAACACAAAGTTGCAAACCAATTAGATAAGAAAAAAGTCTTAGTTAAACCATTGAAAGGAGATATATTATTTAGCAGAGCTAATACAAGAGAGCTTGTAGCAGCATCGTGTATCGTAGAAGATAATTACGATGATTTATTCTTGCCTGATAAGTTGTGGAAAATCGTTATTGACTCGAAAAAGCTATCAAATTATTGGTTTAATGCGCTTCTGCAAAATAATAGTTTCAGGGCAACATTAACTAAGCAAGCATCTGGCACAAGTGGTTCAATGCTAAACATATCAAAAAACAAGTTTGAGAACTCGCTAATGCCAGTTCCCCCAATCGAATTCCAAAAACAATTCGCCGATATCGTCCAAAAAATAGAAGCCCAAAAACAACTGATGGAGCAAGCCCTCACCGAAATGGAAAACAACTACAACAGCCTGATGCAGCGTGCCTTCAAAGGCGAAATAATGTAAAGAGATATAGAGGAACCCCCGAAAGGAGAACGCCTATGCCCGGCAACTTCCAGTTTCTGCAAAAAGAAGCCAAGTACCGTTCCTTTTGTGATGCCTGTATGGAGGCGGAAAAAAGCCTGGTGGTTTCCTACGCCACCACCGCCATCCTCACCCGCCGGGCGCTGGAGCTGGCGGTGAAATGGGTGTATAGCTTCGACGAAGCCCTCACCGTTCCCTACGACGAAAAGCTGGGGGCCCTCCTTCATGACTACCAGTTTAAAAGCACCATCGACAGCCAACTCTTCCCCATGCTCATCTACATTCAAAAGTTGGGGAACAAGGCTGTCCATTCCGCATCCCCCATCACCCGGGAGCAGGCAGTGCTGGCCCTGAAAAACCTCTTTGCCTTCACCGGGTGGATTGACTACTGTTATTCTGAGGACTATGCAGAAACCCACTTTGACGAAAGCCTGCTGCCGGACAAAGCCCAGGAGCAGAAAACCCTTCAGGAGCTTCAGGCCCTGCAGCAGCGTTTGGGTGCCCAGGACAAAAAGCTGGAAGAAATCATAGCCGAAAACCAGCGGCTGCGCCGGGAAAACACCGCCAAGCGGGAATCCAACCGACAGCAGCGTACCTATAAGGTGGACGAAATTACCGAATTCCAGACCCGGAAAATGTACATCGACCTGGAGCTGGAACTGTGCGGCTGGACCTTTGGCAAAAACTGCCTGGAAGAAGTGGAAGTCGCCGGGATGCCCAGCGCCAGCGGGATCGGCTACATCGACTATGTGCTCTATGGTGATGACGGCAAGCCCCTGGCTGTGGTGGAAGCCAAGAAAACCAGCATTGACCCCAAAATGGGCCAGGTGCAGGCGGAGCGTTATGCCGACTGCCTGGAAAAACAGTACGGCTACCGGCCCCTTATCTTTTATACCAACGGATTTGACTATTACCTGTGGGACGACCGCAGTTACCCGGAACGCATAGTGTCCGGCCTTTACACCAAGGAAGAACTCCTCTGGACTTTGTACCGGCGGGATCACCGCCAGTCACTGGAAAACCCCATGATCAACGACGCCATCACCAACCGGGCCTATCAAAAGCTGGCCATTGGTGCCGTTTGTCATTCCCTGAACCGGGGCAACCGAAAAGCCCTGTTGGTCATGGCCACCGGCTCGGGAAAGACCCGTACCGCCATCTCTTTGGTGGATGTTCTTCTTAGCCGCGGATGGATCAAAAATGCCCTCTTCCTGGCAGACCGTACTGCTTTGGTGCGCCAGGCTAAAAAGAACTTCAAGCACCAGCTGCCGGAGCTGTCCCTGTGCAACCTGCTGGACAGCAAAGACAACCCGGAAAGCCGCATGGTCTTTTCCACTTACCCCACCATGATGAACGCCATTGACGATGTGAAAAACAGCACCGGGCAAAAGCTCTTTACCCGGGGCCATTTTGACCTGATCATCATTGACGAAAGTCACCGCAGCATCTACAAGAAATACCAGGCCATCTTTTCCTATTTTGATGCCATTCTCATCGGCCTCACCGCCACCCCCCGCAACGACCTGGATAAAAACACCTATGAAATCTTTGAGCTGGAAAACAACGTGCCCACCTACGCCTACGAGCTGGATGAAGCCATCAACGACGGCTATCTGGTGCCTTACCATACCATCGAAACCAAAATGAAGTTTCTGGAAGAAGGCATCCACTACGACGACCTGCCGGAGGACGAGAAGGAACTCTTTGAGGAAACCTTTGACGATGATGTGCGGGACATCAGCAGTGAAGAGCTAAACGCTTTTCTCTTCAACAGCGACACCGTCGACCGTGTGATTCGGGAGCTGATGGAAAAGGGGCTGAAGGTGGAAAGCGGCGACAAGCTGGGGAAAACCATCATCTTCGCCAAAAACAAGAAACATGCCGATTTCATCGTGAAACGGTTTAACCTCCTGTATCCAGAATACAAGGGGGAGTTTGCCCTGCCTGTCTACACCGGCATAAATTATGTCACTGCTACCATGGATGACTTTGAAGTGAAGGAGCGGCTCCCTCAAATTGCCGTTTCCGTGGACATGCTGGACACCGGCATCGACATTCCCGAAATACTAAACCTGGTCTTTTTCAAAAAGGTGCGGTCTAAAACCAAGTTCTGGCAGATGATCGGCCGGGGCACCCGCCTGTGCGAAAACCTCTTTGGGGCCGGTATCCACAAGGAAGAGTTCCGCATCTTCGACTACTGTGGCAACTTTGAATTCTTCCGGGTGGACAAGAACGGCAAGGAAGCCAAAGTGATGGTGAGCCTTACGGAGAAACTGTTCAATGTGAAGCTGGGAATTATCCGGGAGCTGCAGAACCTGGACTACCAGCGGGAAGATTACGAAGCCCATCGAAAAGCACTGATAGAAGAGGTGCTGGCAGAAGTGCTGAAGATAGACGAGAATAAGTTCAGCGCCCGTATGAAACTGAAATACATACACAAATTCAACCAGGCAGAGGCCTACGAAAACCTCTCTGAGAATGACCTGCGGGAATTGGCGGAACATGTGGCGCCCCTCATCCCAGCCCGGGATGAAGAAGAAATGGCCAAACGCTTCGATTACCTGATGTACACCATTGAGTACGCCGAGCTGAAGGGGCTTGAATCCTCCAAACCTAAGCGAAAAGTGGTGACCACCGCTGAAAAGCTGTCTGAAAAAGGCACCATCGAAAAAGTGCGGCAACAGGAAGAACTGATTCGCCGTGTCCAAACCCAGGAATTCTGGGACAACGCCGATTTAATGGATTATGAGATGGTGCGGGAAGCCTTCCGAGATTTGGTGCGATACATTGAAGAAGGGTCAAAACAGATCTACTACACAAACTTCACCGATGAAATACTGGAAAGCAAGGAGCATAAAGGCGAATACAAGATCAATGACATGGAAAATTATCGAAAGAAAGTAAACCGGTACCTGAAAGACAACCAGGACGACCTGGTGGTCTATAAGCTGCGCCATAACATGGAACTGAATATTGAAGATCTGAAACACTTGGAGAAGGTTCTCTGGCATGACCTGGGTACCCGGGAAGACTATCAGAAAGAGTTTGGTGACGAACCCTTGATGAAATTGGCCAGCGAAATCGTTGGCTTGGACCCCAAAGCCGCCAACGAAGTCTTCGCCGAATTCCTCTCCGACGAAAACCTTAATCAAAATCAGATGGAGTTCGTGAACCTCATCGTCAAGCACATCATCCAAAACGGCAGCCTGGACAAAAAAGTGCTAATCGAGCACCCCTTCAACAAAGCGGGGAACGTGACAAAGCTCTTTGACCAGAAAATTGATACGGCGAAAAAGATTATTCATGTGATTGACCGGTTGAATGGAAGGTTGAGTGTGTGAGGGGGGGACTGACTTTTAAAGATTAGACATCTTTCCACTGGATAAAAGTCATGGATAGGTTATTTGCAGCATGCTTTTAAGGAATAGTCAGAGCATCACATCCCTTGTCCGGAAGCAAAATTCAATTATGCAACTACACATAAGGAGGTTGATCAGTGGCTATTATATGCGGGATCGAACTTAAGTCGTCTGAAGCAATATTCGCACTCATCGAATGGGAGGATGGTGAAGCCAAATACTTAGATACTGACCCAAAACGTCTGCAGATCGCAGATGATGAATGCGTGGTAGCTGTACAATCATTCCTTGATGCTTTCCGGAATTTTCTGCAAGATAACTACATCGACCAAATCGTCATCAAAAAACGCAACAAAAGGGGTCGGTTGTCCGGTGGCGCAGTCACGTTCAAACTTGAAGGTCTAATTCAAATCAACGGCACCGTTCCAGTAGACTTCATTTCTGGGCAAGGAATATCTGCAGCGCAGCGGCGTACCCCCTTGGAGATTCCAGAAGAGATTAAACGGTACCAAGAACAAGCATACTTGGCAGCCTATACTTGGGCTTTGAGGTAGACATATGTCGAAAATTTTTATCGAGTGCCTCAGCGCTCCTGACAAAATTAAGAATCAGCTGCGGTCGTTGTCTGTTGATATTGAATTTACTCGTGAGGGGACAAAGGGAGCCAATGGTTATCTCTACTTTGGTGAAAATAGAATCCTACACACGAAAGTAGCTGTAAAATTTTACTATTGGGGAGGAGACACAAGATTTCACGCGGAACCATCTGCATTGGGAAAGCTAGCTGGAGAAAACATCCTTCCAATTAACACTGCCGGTCTGCTGGATGGCGAGTGGGCATATTTCGTGACGCCCTATTGCCAGAATGGAGATCTTGATGACCTCTTGGATAATTCTTGCATAGGCAACATTGAAGCTATTAACCGTACCTGTCAAATTCTGAGTGGAGTTGGTGTTCTCCATGCCCACCGCTATGTGCATCGAGACTTGAAACCTGCGAATATCTACATAGGTGATAACTATCAATCCATCATCGGCGATTTCGGCTCAGTTAAGCATATACCAGAAGGCCAAAGTTCTATTCCTGCTTCAAGTCATGCGGTTCTTTATAGGCCGCCTGAATCAGTAGAGACGAGTTCTTATGGATTCGAAGGAGACATTTATCAATGTGGATTAGTTTTGTTTCAACTCTTGGGTGGTTCGCTACCTTACGAGGAAACATTCTGGCTAAACCGTTTACAGAGGAAGAAGTACGACGAACTAACGAATGAAGTTGATCGTGCGATTTATGCAGATCAATGCATCAAGGCGAGAATAGTTAGCGGGAGAATAGTCGACATTTCCACCCTGCCCCCATGGGTTCCAGATGTATTAAAGCGAATAATCCGCAAAGCGACCCACATTGACCCATTGAGGCGATTTCAATCAATCTCTGCGTTCCATGTAACTTTGAATAACAACCGGGCTCGAGTTCAAGACTGGTGTATTACAGACGGTGCCCCTCATCTACAAGCACAACCGCAGTTCAAAGTTTGTGAAGAAAATGGCCAGTATTTTGTGCTCAAGTCTAGGGACGGTTGCAACTGGCGCCGTGACAACTCATTCAAAGGCAACAGCATAGATGAACTTGTTAAAGAAATTTCAGTGCGGGCTTAACAATTTAAATATTTGCAACTAATCATAACAGGGACTTGCCAACATGGATAGTAACAAGGTTGGATATCCACGTAAGCACCTTGGACAGGGACGCCGGGACGGAGGTAATGTAACCTTCAGAAAATCTAGTATTAGGTTCACTCAAACAGATCTGGGGGTTCACGCTGTTTGGTCGGCCTAATGCATAGATGATGGAATTACTGAAAGGGGAAGAAAATGAGATTTTTTGAGCTTGAATCTACTGACATCTCGGATCTAAATGATGCTGACCTACGAGAAATGGTAGCGCGATTATGCGAAGCGGAATTGATTATGCAAGGAATTCAGCCGTCTTGTGTTTTGTGGGGTGGTGCACAGGAAGCAGCAGACGGCGGCCTTGATATACGTGTGGAATCAACCAAGTCCATTAGGCCTGGTTTTATACCACGCAAAAATACTGGTTTTCAAGTGAAGAAAAGCAGCATGAGCAAAGCCGCATGTACAAAAGAGATGTTGGAGAAAGGATGCATAAAGCAGGTTATCACCACTTTGGCATCTCAAAATGGAGCGTATATCATAGTCAGTGGCAAAGATGATTGTTCTGACAAGATGCTCGATGAGCGGCTCATTGGGATGCGAAAAGCCGTTGAAGAAGTAATAAATGAGGATGATCTGCTACTTGATTTTTATGGAAGAGATAGATTGACCACTTGGTTGAGGCAGTATCCAGGAGTTGCGTTATGGGTGCGTTCGCAATTAGGAAAGTCCCTGGCAGGCTGGAGTCCATTTGGTCGATGGGCGTCAACGCCACCTAATCAAGATGATGAGTTTTTACTCGATGATTACCCGTGTGTCATAGATGCAAACTCGCAAGAAAAAGAGCCTATGGGAATTGCTGAAGGAATCAGTCTTGCACGCGAAAGACTACGGAATGCTGGCAGCACTGTTCGAATAACCGGTTTATCAGGTGTGGGAAAGACGCGTTTTGCTCAGGCACTTTTTGAAACTGACATAGGAGAAGATGCGTTGCCATCTGCAAATGTAATCTATGCCGATCTTGGTCATGACATTATACCCACTGCTTCAGAACTTGTTTCGTATCTTATTGCCAATGATTTTTCAGCTTACCTTGTTCTGGACAATTGCCCACCAGATGTCCATCGCAGTTTGCAGAAAAATGTTTCATCCCATAGCGCGAGATTAAGCCTTCTGACAATTGAATACGATATTTCTGACGATCGGCCTGAAGAAACAGAAGTCATTCATTTAGAGCCGTCGAGCGAGGAGACTGTATCTAAGCTCGTCCAGAAAAGATTTCCGGATTTAGGGAGTATTAATGCTAACAAAGTGGCAGAATTTGCTGGTGGTAATGCTCGCGTTGCACTAGCTTTGGCAAGCAGGGTTGATGCGGATGATACATTATCGAATTTTTCTGATGAAGACTTGTTTCTGCGATTATTTAACCAAAGAAAAGGAAGTACAGACTCCCTGATAGAATGCGCAGAAATTTTATCTCTTGTGTATTCATTCAATGTCTCCCAGTCAGAATACAATGATGAACTGGGTGTTCTGGCGACCATCGGTGGAGTTGAACGTCGGTTACTTTTTCGAAGCCATGCTGAGCTTTTCAGAAGGCAACTATCACAACAACGCGGAAATTGGCGAGCCGTTTTGCCACACGCCTTGGCTAACCGATTAGCCAAAAGAGGACTGCAGAACATCACTCATTATGAAATTAACAGCGAACTTTTTAAGCGAAAAAACTTGCGATTATTTAAATCCTGTGCGCATAGAATTGGATACTTACATGATTTTGAACCTGCGCGGCAATTAGCCTATACATGGATTCAATCAGGTGGTCCGCTGTATGATATCGCGTCTTGTGATGAGGAACATTTAGAGATTCTTAGCTATATCGCTCCTGTTTTCCCCGAAGCTGTGTTGACATCTATCGAAAATGCATCCGCGGATCCTGAGTTTGCATCAAGGACAAATAAGCACTTTTCAGTTATTGTAAGGCTTCTGTGTCAACTCGCTTATGAGGATGAAAGTTTTGATCGGGCAGCAGAAATAATCCTGAAGTTTGCCGAGACAGAAAAAGTTGATGAGAATAACAATAGTGTTGTAAGGCAGCTAAGCTCCCTTTTTTCGTTGTACTTATCAGGCACGCATGCTACTCCAAAGAGAAGACAGGCGTTTCTCGAACGTTTGCTTAGTTCAAGTAATCCGAAACATCAAGAAATGACTCATAAGCTGTTTCAGTCTGCATTAGAAGCGAATCATTGGTCTTCGTTCGGAACCTTTGGCTTCGGCGCCCGTTCTAGAGACTATGGTTGGAGACCCAAAACACACGAGGAGAGACTTGATTGGTATAAAGGTTTCATTGAGATACTGAAGCCCATATTGATTCCAAATAATGAGGCATCTGCAAAAGGGGTTAAGGATTTGCTTGCAGATTGCTTCCGAGGCTTGTGGACTTTTGCTGGTTGCTTTGATGTTCTTGAAGAACTTGTTCGTATATATGCATATGGTGGAAGCTGGCCAGAAATGTGGATATCTATCAAGCAAACTATTTATTATGATGGGAAAAATCTTTCGCCAGAACTTCTCACCAAACTCGAAGCACTTGAGCGTTTGGCTGCTCCTTCGGACCCTTTTTCTGAAATTGAAGCCTATGCACTAATGGACACTTGGAAGCACAAAGAAATTGAGGATGAAAACTACGAAGAGAAGTCCAAAACTATCCATGAAAAATTAGTGAGATTGGGTGAACTTGCAGCCTCAACGCCTGAATATCTTGAAAAATTGGCACCTAGGCTTTGGGAAAAGCACATTAATTCGCTTTGGTCATTCGGGCAAGGGATTGCCAAAGGCAGTGATGACCCAAGTACAACATTTGACTTCCTCGTAGGATTAATGCAGGCACAAGATCTTGAAATTGTTCAACCTACTTTGTTTGGTGGCTTCATCCAAGGCGTTTACGCAGAAGATCCGATCATGGCACGCCAACTCCAAGAGCAAGTCATAGAAATACCAGAGCTTAAACCGCATTTTGTGTACCTGCTGAGTTCTACACCAGTAGTTGAGTGGGGCGTTCAAAGACTGATAGAAATGGCACATCTTGGAGAAATAGATGCACAGCGCTTTGAACAAATCATGTATGGTCGAATACATGAGACAATTTCTGACAGGGATTTGGCGCAGATTCTTTCAGCAATCAATGAGTTAGAAGATGGTGTTTTCTCAACAATCGAGATGCTTGGAATGCGTATTTATACTTTAAAAGATAGCAAATGTGTGCCCAGTGAAGAGTTGCGAACAGTCGGGCGGGCGGCAATTAAAAAGTTGCTTAAGATGCATAGGAAAACTTTTAAAATGCATCGGCAGATTGCACTGGATCGTGTGGCCACTGAGTGTTTATCTATATATGCGCCTGAGAATGAAGTTCGAGATATTGTGAGACTGCTTTGTGAAGGTATTGTAAGCTTTCGTCTCTACAGCTACGAACTAACAGAGATTATTGAAAATCTTATCGTTAATTTTCCAGAGGTGATTCTGAACAGTGTTTTCACAGGCGATGAGAATGAAACTCTGCTTGTGGAGAGTCTTTTCAAAGATCGGGTTTCACTACGGCACGAACTGTCATTGAATATCGTTCCAGTGGACATCTTATTGAAATGGTGTAATGGAAATCAAGATCGAATACAAAGAATTGCAGCTGCGGTCAGGACCTACACGTATTCAGGGAAAGAAAACAACCTATCAGACAATCCGAATCAGTTCAAACTTAGCAATCATATCGAAACGTTTCTTAACGTTGCAGAGAACCCGATAGACATTGTTGAAATTATATTCAAAGATACTTGGCCTGATAGTTGTTCTGGGTCGCTTGCAGCCATTATTGAAGCTCGATCAAGAGCTTTTGCCGAACTTCTGGATCACACTTCGCGTGAGGTGCAAGACTTTGCTAGGCACAAGCTAACGATTATTGAGAGTTCAATACGAAAAAACAGAGAGCGGGAAGCAGCAGAAAACAGTTTGCGTGAACAAAGATTTGAATGATACTAAGATAAATCGGTACCCAAATATTACACAAGGTATACCGGGGATGGAGGTGATTTAACCTTGATAGAGCAAAAAGAGAAGGAAACCCTTGAAAGAATGGTTAAGTATGGTCATGAAAATGATGGGTTCGCTGGGACGGAGGTAATGCAAAGGCATCGGTGCCTGGCACTTAAGTTTTTAAGTTATTAAATATTCTGCAAATTCTAGCGTGCTATCGTGGGTAGGGTACTACTGAATAAAACCCATTATAATCGAACAACATAACACTCTTCAACAAACAGAACCCGTATAGAACCATTTTCTGGCTCTGCCAGAGCCGGTTTGAAAAAGAGGATAAAAGAACCCGGAGCTTGCGCTCTAGACACCACAGTGCGTCCGGCATGGCCACAGTCTAACGTACAAATGATACTCTGAAAGTGAACCCAAAATAGCTTTTGTGATGGCTTGAAAGTGAACCACCTTGACTACAATTCCTGTATACTTGATGAACTACATCAATTTATGGGAGGCTGAGAGGTGCGATCATCGAAGTGGATCTGTATAAGCAAGTACGACACATGTAGGTGAATCTGGGAGAGTCACGGCGCGCTATCGCACAGGTACTAAACATTTCACGCAACACGGTTATCAAGTACTGAGACGGTAGTTGTGTACCGTGGGAAAGAAAGACACCACAGTGTATGAGTGCATGCTGGACACAGATGCACGCCGGGGACGGAGGATGTGTAACTTTGGCATTGTAACCTTCAATGACGTTGCACTGACGTGTTCACTAGGGACGGAGGCACTGTCAACTCTTACCTGTCCTCTAACCGAAAATGAAAACTGGTTAGGAGGCTTCCTTATGTCAATCATTGATTCACTGAAAGAAGTCATTACCCAAAAGCCGGTTCATTTGAAAAAACCTCTCTTTTATAAATCTGATAGCGATGCAGAACGTCAGTTGAAAAGTTTAAAAGAACTTCTCGAGAGGGTACCGGCGCACGTGAAAGGCGATGTGGAAAAAGACATCAATTTGCTGACTTATGGTATTGTTGGGGAGAAAAACGTGGCATTTGAACTAAACAACAGCTTTCTTCCGATGATCGTGTTACACGATTTGTGTTTGATGTATGAAGAGCTCTCGGCTCAAATTGATTACTTAATCATCACACCAAAAGTAAATTTGGTGGTGGAGTGTAAAAATTTGGTGGGTGATATTGAAGTTAACGCGAGTGGAGATTTTATCCGAACCATTAAATATGGGGGCCGATATCACAAAGAGGGAATCTATAGTCCAATCACGCAAAACAGACGCCATCTAGAGGTGATAAAGGCAGCCAGAAAGCAGAAAAAGGGCAACTTTTTCACTCAGGCGCTTTTTGAAAAATTCTTTGATGATAACTATAAATCAGTGGTGGTTCTGTCCAATCCCAAGACGGTAATCAACATGAGATATGCAAAAAAAGAAGTGAAAGAGCAAATTATTCGCAGTGATCAACTGATTGAGTATATTAAGAAGCTGATGAATGAAAGCAGTAATCCCACATCAACTGAAAAAGAAATGTATGAAATAGCAGATGCTTTTCTTGAAATGCATACATCCAGAGAAATGGATTACACAAAGAAGTATGGTATGGAACTCAATCTGAAGGTGGCTGAGAACTTAGGAGATCAGCCAGTAATACCGGCAAGGGCAGGCGAAAAAACAAATATTGAAGAAACATCTATTTACAAAGCATTGAAGCAGTACCGGCTTGAGACAAGCAAAAAAGAGGGCATCAAAGCATATTACATATACAACAATGCGCAAATGGAAGAATTGATCGAAATGGCCCCCACAACCTTGGAAGACATTAAAAAAGTTTCGGGGTTTGGAGAAATGAAGTGCCGGAAATATGGAGAAGATATTTTGGAGATATTTCGGGCCCATTAAGGGGATTTGGCAAGAGGCACTAGCCATCAACTAGACTATCCCGACAACACTCCCTAAATTGAATGTCATCAGGGTAGATTTATGCAACTTTGTGATTCAGGCACCTTTACTGCCTTGATATCATTATCAAAAATCCTGCGGCATACAGTGCCGGACGGACACATACTTATTCAAACGCCCGTTTCAAGTTGTGAAAGAAGTGATTGCAGAGTTTCCTTAAAATGAAGGAGTATCCTCGGTAATAGCAAATAAAACCTGCTCCTTCACTCAAATAACCTATCAAAAAATGATCACAAGTGAACTGGACAATGTAGTATCAGAGGTGCTACATAGCGCTATTCCGATGGAGATATGGAGTGTATTCGATGGATTATCGAAAGAGTGAAGTATTAAAGGTTTATCATTGTTACAGAAAGAAGCCGATATTACCGAACCAAGGTTCGCAAATACCTACTGAAATGGGAGGTGAAGCGAACTGAGTGGCGGGAATAAGACGTTATGCGAAATAAAGTATTCATGTTTAGGATAAAATATACTATAGGGGGGATGAGTAATGATGAAAATCAATCCAATTAAAATTAATGGAGAGTGGGAAGAAGGATTTGCATTAGGTGTACATACTTTAAGTAGTGAATATTTAGGAGAAGATGAATACGGACGTAAACAGTTTGATACTATAAGAAGTGATATAGGTCAATTAGTTTATGAGTTGAAGTATGTTTGTAATAGAAGTAAAGTAGATGATATAATTAATTTAATAAGTCCATTTTTGAAAAAGTGGAATATTCGAGAAAATATAGATATTATAATCCCTGTTCCACCTACAAAATTAGAACGTGTATTTCAACCAGTTTTTGAAATAACAGATGCTTTAAGTAATGTACTTAAAATTAGTACTGACAAAGGTGTACTTGAGAAAACTAACCGAACAGAGTGCAAAGAATTAAGCTCAGTGGAAAAAAATAAAATAGCAGGTACAATTCAATTAATGAAGAGATTTGAAAGGGAAGTTAACATCCTATTAGTAGATGATTTATATCAATCAGGAACTACATTGAATGATGCTACTAAGGCTTTAAAGAAAGATTCAAATGTTAAAAAAGTATATGTTTTAACTATGACGAAAACAAGGAGATAAAGCTATGAAAATTTTTATTGGAGGTCCTAGAGCAATATCTAGATTAAATCAAGACATTAAAGAAAGATTAAATAATATTTTTCGTGATAATTACACAGTATTGGTTGGAGATGCGAATGGTATAGATAAAGCAATACAAAAGCATTGTTATGAGAGTAATTATAATAATGTTAATGTGTATGCAACTGACGGTAAAGCTAGAAATAACATTGGCAATTGGGAAGTTGTAAAAGTCATGGTATCTTCAAGTACAAAAGGCTTTGAATACTATTCAGCTAAAGACAAAGAAATGGCTAAAGTAGCTGATTATGGTTTTATGATATGGAACGGCAAAAGCAAAGGAACATTAAACAACCTTATCAATCTTGTAAGTTATAATAAAAAAGTATTAGTATACTTCACTCCCAATCGAAAATTTTATACAATAAAAAAAATTAGTGAAATTGAAACTTTTGTTAGAAGTTGCGATGGTATAGCAAAAAAGAATTTTTCAAACCTCTCAAAACAAAATGAACAAATGATGTTAAATATATAGGAGTCATATACTTCGCATAACAGAGGCTTAGCAACATCGGAGAGTAGCTTTCATAGGAAAGTCCGACGTCGCTAAGCCTCGAGACGTTATATAAAATCTCGCACAAAAGAAAGTTGCATTACACTTAAAAAATTGAGAAAGGAAAACCCTATGAGAATTTTAAAATATATATTAAAAATTTCACTCCACTATGCTCCGTCCTAAACTTTTCACCGAACTTTTAAGTTAGAATATTATTGATTTTATGATAGTAGATGATAATTATTATAATAGGAGGAGTGATATGGGTTCATATGCTTCATTGATGTTAGGAAAATATGATTTGTTAATAAGCAAGAATTGTATAGCAGATTATCTGTTAATTATATTTAATAAGAACGATAAGGTTGTGGAAAAAGACTATGATGAAGACGGGGAAGAATACTTCCGTTATCAGTATAAAACTAATGTTAAGAAAGCAAAAGAATGCTTAGATGTTTTGGGATACACTTTAAAAAAGGCTAAAGCTATTTTTGAAGAATACAAATGTGAATTAGAATTCAGATTTGAATTAGATTTTGAAGATAGATACGAAGAGATGTATAACCAATTTACTTATGAAACATGGTCAAAGACTATGGTTGATGTTGCGAGTGATTTAATAAGAAACGGGATGAACTATGAAAGAACTAGAGAAGATTTAAAGCACATAAGTAAAAATGAAAATCTTGATAGATATATTATTTTAAGATCATTAGAATATGATGACGAATCTTATTTTGGAATGCCATATGAGATGGATCCTTGGTTTACAATTAGAATAATACTTGAGAGTGTTTCTAATGAGGAAGAAACTATTTTAGATTATACTGATTTAGTTGATGGAGGATGGTACGACTCAAGTCAAGAGATAGAAAGTTTCTATAATTCTAAGATTATAATTATGACTGAAGGAAAAAGCGATTCAAAAATTATATCAAAATCATTAGAGATAATGTATCCACATTTGTATCATTTTTATTATTTTATGGATTTTGATATAGCTAAAGCTCAAGGTAGCACTAATTTTTTGACTCATTATATTAAAGCTTTTATTGGGTCGGGAATAAGTAATCAGATAATAGCTTTATTTGATAATGATGCGGCTGCTCATAATGAGATTTTAAATTTTGAGAAAGTGAAAATTCCATCTAATATTAGAATTATGACATTGCCAGATATTGAAATAGCAAATGACTACCCTACCATTGGTCCGTTTAATTATCAAAATGCAAATATTAATGGTTTAGCTTGTAGTATCGAACTTTTTTTGGGTAAGGACGTTTTGTGTGATAATGATGGAAATTTAGCACCTGTAATATGGAAAGGATACATAGACAGAATCAATAAGTATCAAGGAGAAATAACCAATAAAGATCAAGTTCAACAAAGCTTTTTTCATGTTATGGATCAAATTGAAAACAAGTCACTACCAATGGAAGGACATGATTGGAGTACAATGGAAAAATTATTACAAATGATCTTCAATGCATTCCAGTAAAAAGATAAATAACATTAGGGGTAAGCGTCATATGGAACTGAGTCTAGGGGTGCGCGACTTTACATAACAATACATTGCCAGCTCCGCTGCGCTCCGACCCAAACCTTTTTGTGGGTGGTAAGATGTTTTTACAGTCATACGGTAAGGAGTTTTTCTCTTGCACAGTAAGGAGAATTTTTCTGGTACGGTAAGCACTTTTTTCACTGCATGGTAAACAGAATTTTCTTCTGATGGTAAGCACTTTTTTCCTGGCCCTATGACAAGTCTGCCACAAGGAGAAGGCATCCGCCTCACAAGAGTATATACTGTACTTATTGCAGTATATATGAGGAGGCCGAGATGATGCTGAGTAAAAAATACATGCAGGAAATCCAAGACCTAAAGCTGCGAGGTTACTCCATCAACGAGATCACACGCTACTACGAAGAGCAGGGCAGGAAAATGCCGTCCCTGCCAACCCCCAGTGTTAGGATAGTTGTCAGAGGCCTCCTCCTAAAGTATAGTTGAAGAAACGAAGCCCATGAGGAGGAAAATGATGCCCCGATACAGCCA
>NZ_FXUF01000024.1 GCF_900182905.1 Anoxynatronum buryatiense
TGAAGATCACCGCGCCGCTGTTGGTGTCGTAAGCGGAATGGGCCAGTCGGGTGGTGTTGCCTTCTTTGTCCACATGCACTGCGTACAGGCCGCCCACGGCTTCACCGTTTGCTGGTGTGTAGGGAATTGATACCGTTGCGATGCCACCATTAAAGCTGATGATGGTCCCCCTTCCATCATTCACGGTGATGTCATACACCGGTCTTGTGCCAGTGATCTTTGTTGCTTCCTCTGAAAGGGCTGTCTGGGGTGTGATGCGAATGATGATATTGCCCGTGCGCTGCTTTCTGATTTCAGCCAGCGCTTTTTTGTCAAAGCTTACCTTCACAGGGGCACCGCTGATTTCCAGACTGCTGATTTCTGCGTTCACAAGGCTGTCCAGTGAACTGGCGGTAAGGGTGGCGCTCAGGGAAGTGGCCCCCTTTGGCATGGTGATGTCCAGTGCCACTGCAAGTCCGTTTTCTGTCTTGTTCTGACGCGTTGCTTCCGCCTGTGCCCTGGCAATGGCATCGGTCACCCTTTGATCCGGGATGGCGGCACTGGCCCCTCCATTTTGCCCTGGTGTGGCCGTGACAGGAACCCTTTCGGTCACCGGCTGGTTGGGCGTTTTCGCCGGTGTTGTGGCTGGTGTTGGAACACGGCTGCCCCCAGAGGAAGAACCGCCGGAGGAACCACCTGATGACCCACCAGAAGAGCCGCCGTCTGAGGAACCACCGGAGGATGACGCGCTGACGGTCAACGTGCCATTGACAACAGCCCCAAGGATGTAGTGACGGGCTGCCTCAGCCGTAAGCACGGGTTCGCTCACTGTGATGGGATAGCTGCCCACTGTTTTGCCGTCGGTGGTGGTGGCGGCAGTGGCAGGGGTTGTGAAAATACTGGCGGCTGTGTCTCTCGCTGCCATGCCTGTATAGCTGACGGTGAAGCTGGGCAGGGTGCCCCCCGCTGTCATGCTTTTGTCATCGGCGGTGATGATGATGGTTGCCCTGGCAACTTCAAAGGAGACAGTGACAGCACCCATATAGGTTGGATGGCTGTCGGGCACCTTGAAAGTGACGGCATAATCACCTGCCACCACTGGTGCTGTGGTGCTGTGATAGGTGGTACCGTTTCGCCCTGTGTAAGTGATTTCATAAGCACCGGTGTAGCTGCTGGTGGGTGTGCCTGTATAGCCCCCATGGGCGGTGCCATTGTAAGTGCCGTTCTGTCCTGCAACGCCGGTAATGGTCACCGGTGTTTTGTCTGTGTAGTTCACGGTGACGGTGATCAGGCTGTCGGCATAATTACCCATGCCTGTCACACTGACGGTGACAACGTCTGCAGCGCTGTTACCGGTATTGTCGGCCACCAAAGTCAACAGGCCGTTTGCGTTCACCGCTGCACTGGTCAGGCCGTTATACCCGGGGCCGCTGGTGACTGCAAACGCTGGGGTGGCTCCCAGATTCTCAGGGTAGCTGCTGAGCTGGGTGAGATCCAGTTCGGTCTTGTAGTTGGCCTGATGCTTCACCATGGCAGCGGTGCCTGTCAGGCTGAAATCCGCTGCTCTGGTGATCTGAACCGATGAAGCAACTGGTGCGGTTGGCTGGGTCACCAGGTAGTTGCCGGCTGCCATGCCTGTTAAGGTCATCGGGGTGGAAAGGGCGAGGGCCTCGTAGGTGCCGGCATCTGGGCTGCTGAGGGTACCGGTGAGGGTGGAGGTGTCCACGCTCACTTTTCCATTGTCATCTGGGACGATTCCGCTTAGGGTTACACCTGTGATGCTCACCTGCTTCGTATTGTTAAAGGGTCTGCCAGTGGCAGTGACCGCCGCTACGGTGAGTGGTGCTTTGGCGATGGTGTAGGTCATGCCTGTGGTTTGGCTGACGGTGCCTGAGTAACTGCCATCGGCCACTGCGGCGACTGTCACGGTAACGGTGCCTGCGTTTGTACGGTTGCCTTCTCCCCCATTGGAGTTGGAGTAGCTGACTTGATACTGGCTGGCGCTGAGGGTTTCTCCCGCCAGGGTCACTGTCACTGTGGGGGTTTTTTCTGTGCCGTCATAGGTGAAGTGATCCCCGTCGGTGATGGTCACCGTGGCACCGGTAATGGGTATTTTGAGGGTGGTGAAGGTGACTGCCTCCACATCAGAGTAGTCGTCACCCTCCCTGGCTGTCAGGTAGTAGGTGTAGGTGGTTGCTCCCGACAGGTTGGTCAGGGTGATGGGGTCCGCTTCGCCGGAGGCCGCCATGCTCTGCACCCCAGCAGCACCTGCCACCTGGCTGCCTTCTGTAAGGGCTGTGCTGCTGGCCACATAGTAGATGGTACTGCCTGCATTCGCTGTTGCATGCAGGGTGGCACCAGTGCTGGTAACCGTTCCTTCTGACACCGCAAAGGGAATGTTCCTTTTCAGTGTGTTGGGGCCGGCGGGAGTGATGGTCCCCTGATAGGCAATGCCGTTAAAGGCGGCTGTGGTTGCATTTTCGCTGCTTGCCGGCAAAAACAAATGCAACAGGCCACTGGCATCGGTATTCACATGGTCAAACCCATAACTGCCGCCTGTAACAGATGCATTGGTGACTGGTGACGAAACTCCGTAAATCCCCCCCACCTGTGCCTGCGTGTAATAGACGGCTTCGCTGCTGCTGTTGGTGGGTGTGATGCCATTGATGGTGGGCTTTCCCCCTGAAGTGGTGCTGATGGTTCCGCCGGTAATGGTCAGTGAGCCGCCGTTTCCGTCATCTCCACGACCAATCCTTCCAGATACGGCCACTGTTCCGCCGGAGATGGTGATAGGAGGACTGGTGCCCTGCCATCCGCCGCCAATGGCGGCACTTCTGTTTGATGTTGCTGCCGTCACCTTGCCGCCGGAGATGGTAATGACTCCTCCGCCTTTGGATTTAAAGCCGCCGCCAAAAGCGGCCCCGCTCCATGTTCCAGTGCTTGTCGCCGATACAGTTCCGCCACTGATATGGATGGTCGGAGAAGTACCGCTTTCGCTTCCCCCAATGGCAGCACCGCTATTGCTGGTGGCAGCATTGACCGTTCCCCCAGAAATGTGAATACTGCCGGGATGATCCCCCTCATATCTGTAACTGCTGCCCATGGCCGGTCCTGTTTGACCGGAGACAGTGATGGTTCCGCTCTCAATCTCAATTGTTCCGGCGCCTTCTATTATGGTATCCGCTCCAAGCCCGCTATAATGATAGAATCCTCCAATGCCCGTGCCTAATCTGGAAGGGTTTTTCACCTCTAAGCTGCCGTTTCCAGTGATTCGAAGGGCTGAACCTTCGCCTGCACGAATGCCCATATAGCGGGCGCCCGCAGTGCCCGCGTCACCGCCGCCGCAATCAATGGTGTTGGCTCCCGATAGATCCAGCTGTGCCTTGGCTGTTTGCAGGTCAATGGCCTTTCCCTGGGACGCCATGTTGACGCCACTGAGCTTCACCTTGACAAAGGCTGATGTGTTCTGGAAAACAATTTGATTGGTTGTGACGGTATCGTTATTTGACTGGATGATCTCATATTCATTCTCGTAATACTGCCCGGTTACAGTGACTTCACTCTCCCCTTCATTGGGGGTATGGGTAATACTCAGCTTTCCGCCGTTATCTGCAAAGGTGATGTTTCCATAAGAAAGATCCAGCGGACCTGAAAGCTGTTCTGTTACCAGGGTATCGTGCATGATAATCGTGGTTCCGTCCCCGGAAGCCTTAATTGTCTGGTCACTCTTACTGATTTCATTCCCGTCATTAAGACTGGCTACTGTGACAGACACCGTCGTTCCTGCGCCAGCAGACATCCATGCAGTTATTTTCCCAGCACCTTCCCGCTGCTGTGTCACCTTTCCGTCACAGACAAACTGCACCACACCACTTGCAGCATCCGCATTCAGAGGAGTTCCGTTCCGCTGTGCCGATACCAAGACGCCGGTGATATCATCGGTGATCGCCGTATCATAGAACCACAGATACACGGGGTACAGTTTTTCTCCGACTTCCACAGGAACGCCACTCACCCAGCTTCCCGTCCAAGCATAACCGTTTCCTGATATCGTTACGGCTTCCGTTGCAGAAAGGGGATCCCCCCCCACCACAAGGGTGCTTGAAAGGGTCCCCACGTAGTTTTCACTTAGGTGAATGCTTCCCTGATAAGTTCTTCCGCCGATGGTGTAGGTGGCATTTTCGATGGAACCAGTGAGCCTTCCGTCATAAATCGTCACAGATAGTGGGTAGGTGCTGACGCCCCCAACGGCAGGTGCAATCACGCCATTTTTCATTGTAATGGCGGCACTACTCCCAATGGAAACCGCTCCACCAGCATTGGTGGAGTATGAATGGACTCCACCGTACCCAATATGACCATCAACTGTTACGGCGCCTCCGTTAATGGCAATGGTTCCGCAGGACAGCGCACCGACGGGTAACCCGTTAAATCCAGAACCGATGGCGGCACCATCTGAACCACGGGTCGCTGACACGATGCCACCTTCGATGGTAATGCTCTCAACGCGACCGCTGTGCCCACCGCCAATACCTGCGGCACTTGCCCCGCCGGTAGCTGTGACCCTTCCGCCGGAAATGGTGATGGTACCGGTGGTGCTCTCCACCGATCCGCCGATGCCGGCAGCGCCCAGAATGTAACCCCCATAGTTGACTGCGCCGCCCTTTGCGATAATGGTCCCTCCGGCAATGTGGATGGTGCCCACCGACTGAATGGAGCCATTTGGATAAGTTGGCGTCCATTGATTGCCAACGGCACCGATTCCGGCACCGCCCCCATAACTGTTACCGCCGGTGGCTGTCAGGGTGCCGGTGCTCGCTGCCGTGATGTTCAGCGTGCAGCCCTGGGGCACGTCAATGCCTGCACCGCCGTAAGCACCGGTGAGTGCATTGGTTCCTTTGAGGGTGAGGTTCAATGTCGCACCATTTTTCAGGGTAATGCCCGACATATTTCCGCCATGACCAGTCATCGTAATGCTTAAATCCTCGATGGTCAGGTTCACTGTTACCCCATCGATGGTCAGCTGTTCGGCTGTATTCGATACGGCTCCTGTAATGGTGGCATTGTCATAGGTGCTTAGGTTGCTGCTGTTGATGGTCAGTGGGCCTGTTGAAATGTCGTAAACACTGCCGCCACCCAGCAAAATCACTGTGTACACGGAAAAATGTGCCGCAGGGGCTTCCAGTGTGCCTGCTTCGTGATCCACAGTGGTTTCCAGTGCCTGTGCCTGCTGGAGGGTGTCATCCAGGTGGAAGACTTTCAGCTGTGTGGCGGTGTCTTTTTCTGGTGTCTCCGGCATTTGGGCAAAGGAAACCCTGACTTCGCCTTTGCTGGTATCGGGCTGAAGCTGGTTGCCGTCTTCATCTGTGATGGTGATATCAAAGGAAACCAGTTGGGCCACCTTTGTTGCGGCGTGCTGTGCCTGTACCTCTCTGGTGACGGCTTCCTCTATTTTTTCTTTTTCTGCCGGGCTGGTTACTTTCCTGGCATGAAGCACTGCGCCTTCTGGAAACACGTCTTTTTCTGCCTTGACGGTGATTTCGATGCCGTCGATGGTCTTGGTTTGATAAAAGGCCCAGTTTTCAATGGTTTCTCCCTCGACGATCTCGACTTTAATCTGGGGCAGCTGTGCACCGGCGGCAAGGTCGTAGCCCTTTGGCAGCACCGGCTCATAGTAAAAAACCCCTCCGGCTTCATGGGAGTGAAAAGTCTTGGAGCTGCTGGTGGCTGTGTTGATGTGCCAGGTGATGCCTGTCAGTGTTCTTTTTTCTGAAAGGTTTTCTTCGTTTTTTCGCTGCTCTGTGTCGCCATTGTCCAAGGCTGAACTGCCGGCACCCTCTTGTGGTGATTCTCCCTGGTTTTCTGAATCCGCTGCTTCTGCTGCTTCTGTTGCTTCTGTTGCAAGGGTTTCTCCCAGGTGCCCTTCTTCAGACCTGCGGTTCTCCGGCGCTGCTGAAGAAACACTGGACGCTGCTGAATAGACACTGATGGTCACACTCAGTTGTTCCGGCAGGTCTATCAGCGATTCTGCTGCGCCCACGGTCAACCGCTGCATGGCCGTCTCCCCAGGCAGCTTGGCAAAGGCGGTGATCGTTGCCGGTTCGTGTGCCGCTGCAAAAACGCCGGTGCTTGTGAATGGGTTCAGCATCAGCATCGCCAGGGTCAGTGCTACGCCTCTCGTTGCTTTTTTTCTGATGGCAATGCCTTCCATGAACCTCACCATCTCTTCCACCAATGTTTTGATGATTCTTGCAAGTCTCCTATCAATTTTCATGTGATGAACGCCTCCTTGTTATCATAAGCAGGTTGCGCTGCCATGGCCAAATCCCTTTGTCTTTAACCTCAGCAGGTTAAGCTGCCTTCACGTCTTTCAAGTCGGTACTCATCTTAACAACCTGCCTGTTTCATTTCAATGCTTCTTGCACAAGCGGTCATTTTTTTGCACAAGCGGTTAATGGCGGGAAGAAAAAAACCACCTCACTGTCCTTGACAATGGGGTGGTTTTTGTTATTATTGGTTCGAACAATCTCATCGATGTAATTGCCAAAGTCTTTACGCACGTCTGTCGCATTGACGGATTGCATCTTTCCAGCTCCCTACCTGTCTTTACTATGCCATGAGCGAGCAGCCCTGTGCAGCGTATACGTTTGTTTCTTACGCTGATTCGGATGTGCTGGGTAGAAGTACCAGTACTTCCTGGCCACCGTCGAATCAAAAGTCTGCCAGCTTTGTTGGTGACACCAGCCGGCGGACTTATCTCCAATACCTTTTCATGCCTTTTTTTTCTTCCATGTTGTATTCAATCATTTTTTCCAGCAGGTGGTAGTCCACTTCATCTGTCCATTTAATGCGAAACAGGTTGGGTGTGTGCGTGTAGCCGGCCTTTTGGATATCTTTTTCGAAGTGTTTGATCACTACAGCTTCGGGAGCCACAGCAATGTTGTTTTTGGCCAGGCTGAATCCCATGATGAAGGTGCCATGGTCACTGAACATGGGTTGGTGCCATTTGATCTCTTCCTGTAACTGAGGATATTTTTCCCTGATATGGTTCAGTATGGTTTCCATTTTTCCCTTCTTTTCAGGGTCTTCGATGGTGTTTAGGAAATCCTGAAAGGTTTTCACACAAATCCGCTCCCTTCATGCAGATCATGAAAGACTTTATGTGTCTCGCGACTCTGGTGAGTGGCTTGTAATTGATGGCTTCTTTTGAATCCACTCAATCTCATTCTTTCGGCAGAACTTCTTGACGGTAGATTTTCCTTTGATAGTTCTAATACCCAAAATGACAACCTGTAATGAAATAAGAAAAAAGCAGCCCGAAGGCTGTCCCAGACTGTAGACAAAATAAGCTGAAGACAAGGGGTTTGTTAAAGGACAGCCTTGGAAAGCTTGTCAGTGTTTTTCGAAAAGGCGAGAAAACCGCCAGCGCCTGCTGTTTGAGCGCAGCGAGTTCAGGCGCTGTTTTCGAGACTTTCGACTAAAAACACACAAGATTGGAATCAGCTGGCCTGGCTAAATCCCTTTGTCTTCAACCTCCGATGGCAGCCACATTGGACTGCCATCGGAAATGATGATATGCCTATTGACGCTGGAAATCATTACTTGCTGATGCCGTGCTTATCCATACGATACATTAACGTATGACGGCTGATGCCCAACAGCTGGGCGGATTTGGTTTGATTGTTGCCGGTTTTTTCCAAAGCCTGCAGTATCAGGTTTTTTTCCAGCTCATCCAAAGAAATGCCTTCTTCCGGCAGCTGTATTCCGCTGTCTTTTTTGGTATCTGAGGTGCCTGAAGTGCCTGTGGTGCCTGGGGTTGGCAAGTCCACCTCCTGAACGTCGTCTGTTGGAGACAAAATCACCAGGCGCTCAATATAGTTTTCAAGCTCCCGTACATTGCCTTTCCAGGGATGGTTCACCAGCTGCGCCATGGCCTTGGGAGAAAGGGTCATCAATTTTCGGCCCATTTCACTGCAAAACGCCTTCATAAAATGGTGCACAAAGCCGGGGATGTCTTCTTTTCGATCACGCAGGGGTGGTATGTGCAGGGGGATGACGTTGAGCCGGTAATACAGGTCTTCCCGAAAGGTGCCTTCTTCTGTCATTTTTTTCAACTGGCGGTTGGTAGCCGCAACGACCCGGGCGTCCACAGATACTGTCTCTGATCCGCCTACCCGTTCAATTTCTTTATCCTGCACCACCCTGAGCAGTTTTACCTGCATAGATAAACTCAACTCGCCTATTTCATCAAGCAGTATTGTGCCTCCCCGGGCACGTTCAAACTTGCCAATTTTTCGGCTGACGGCCCCGGTAAACGCCCCTTTTTCGTGGCCAAAAAGCTCGCTCTCGATCAAGGTTTCTGGAATGGCTCCGCAGTTTACCTTGATGAAAGGTTTGTCTCGCCGGGGGCTGTTGTGGTGAACTAAGTGGGCAATGATTTCTTTACCTGTGCCACTTTCTCCCTGAATCAATATGGTGGCAGGGGTGGCGGCCACCCGCTCCACCATGGCCATCAGCTCTTTCATGGGTTGACTGTTGCCAATCACCACGTTGCCGGTTTCAAAGGCGGTGGCTTCTTTCAGGTAGGTGACCTGTTCCTCCAACTCACTGACATGTAGAGCCTTACGGATTTGAACTTTCAGCTCCTCCACGTCAAAGGGTTTTGACAGGTAGTCCATGGCCCCCCGTTTCATGGCTTCAATAGCGGTTTCCATGGTGCCGTGGGCGGTGAGCATAAGAACAGAGGTGGTGGTGGTGGTGGTGCTTTCCTTGATTTTTTTCAGCGCCTCCATTCCATCCATCACCGGCATCTTCAGGTCCAGCAGCATCACATCCGGGCGGTGGCGCTCAAAAGCTTCAATGCCTTCCCGACCGTTGGAAGCCTCGTAAATCACATAGCCTTCCTTCTCCAGGGCCCGGCTGATGGCCCAGCGCATGTTCTTTTCATCGTCCACGATGAGTATTTTAGGTTTCATGTGGTGCCTCCTCAATATGGTTCTGCGCCAGGGGCAGGTGAAGCTTAAAGGTGGTGCCTTTGCCCGGTTCACTGGTTACATCGATGGTTCCCCGGTGTTCTTCAATGATCCGGTGGGTGACTGAGAGTCCTAACCCGGTGCCACCCTCTTTGGTGGTGAAGAAGGGGTCGAAAATGTGGGGTAAGCTCTCTTTGTCAATACCCTGACCCTGGTCGGTAATGGTGATGAGGGCCATGCTGTCAGTTCCCTTTTCCAATGAAAGGGCCAGGGTACCGCCCTGCTCCATGGACTGAATGCCGTTGAGCATCAGGTTCATTAGCGCCTGTTTAAGCCTGTCGGCATCGGCCTGTAAGGGTGGCACCGACTGCAGCCGGCTATCTATTTCCACCTGATGCTGCTTGGCCAAAGACCGCAGGACGGTGAGCAACTCATGAAGCACCTGTTCTCCATTGGTGGGCTTTAAATGAAGGGGCTCTGGCCGGGCAAAGTCCAACATGCCTTTGATCACTTTATTGGCCCGGTCTGTTTCGCTTTCGATGATGTGCAGACCTTCTGTCAGAGAATCTTCCCCGGCTTCCAGGGCCTCCTGGTGAAGGGTTTGGCTGATGGTTTTTATGATGCCCAGAGGGTTTCTGATTTCATGGGCTATGCCGGAGGCCAGCTGACCCAGCGAGGCCAACCGTTCGCTCTGCCGCAGTTTACGTTCCAGCAAATCCATTTTCATCAATTGTGACAGTTGGCGTTGCAACTGCAATTCGCGGCGATAAGATTCCTCTGCCAGATATCCTGTGATGACACCCACCACCATAAACATGCCCGCTTCCAATAGTTGGTTGATAACCGTTATGTCCAGCCGGCCAAAATACAGAAGCAGGTGAGGGGCATAGAGGAACATCACCAGCGCAGACGCCATAAAACCACCCCGCAGCTTAAAATGGAAAGCCGCCAGGATGATGGGGATATAATATAGTCGCCGATAGAAGTCGTGTATGGCCCAGGGACTTTTCGTGGTGCCGTAGTGAAGCCCGGTGACTCCTAAAATCAGCACCAGCACCAGGGTCAAATTCCCTTTTCCTTTATTCGTCATGATAAACACTCATTTCTTGAAATAGGTTTCTTATTTAGATTTTTTTATTGATGACAGGTTGGAAGCAACACTGAAGGATAAAAGGTGTTTGTCCATCCGGTCGTATGTGGTAAAAGATACCCTTTTTACTTCTATTGTAGCATATCCTACAGAGCAGCACCGCCAGCAACGGCATTTCGAGCATAAAGTATCGGGAACAGCGAATAAGGAACGCGCTAAGTCATGCTAAAACTTTTTTCTCAGCTTCTTTTGAACAGGCTATTTCTTAAGCCGGAGCGGCACCGCCAGCAACAGACTTAACAGGTTTAGGAGGTTGTTTTTGTCCATCGTTGAAGACTGTCGTGCAATTTGGTTAGGCTGCCACAAAATCTGGCACGAATATTGCTGATCTATATACTGGTCATCAAAAGCACTGACAAAAACGGAGAGGAGTTCATGCATGAAAATATTATTTACCGTTGGTGGTGATGACTGTGATTCTGATGGTGGGTAATTGGCTGAAGCATGCAACAATAACACACCAGCAAACTGTAAAGATTGATTAAAAAGATAGGAGTGAATAGCCTTGAACCATTGTAATCGGAACGGCCACAACGAACAACATGAAAAAAAGGGGCATAAGCACGGATTAATGATGCTCTTGTGCCTGGTGCCAATGATTGCCCTGATAGCTTTGCCCCGTATGGGCATTGATCTTGGATTTTTGGGAAGATTGGTTCCTTTTGCTGTTTTTCTCATCTGCCCGCTGATGCATATCGGCATGATGCTGATGATGCGAGACCACGGGAAAAAAGAAGATCACCTGCACACCGGAAGAGATCAGCATCAACTTCAAGATTAATATCATCCGTCATCTAAAGGCAGCCTTCTAAAGCCGGCTAAAATCAGTTGCAAAATAGCGCCTTCGTTCCAGTCATCAGATGTTAAATGCTCCCAAAAAGAACCCCCCCCTGTTTCACAGATTATTGTGACTACAGGGGGGAAAGGGGGATGGTGGTGCTATTGATAACAAAATGTCACTTGCTCGCAGCTTCTGCCTGATGAAGGCGGTATTGGTCAACAATGGCAACACCACTGCTGGTACCAATGCGGCCGGCACCGGCCTCAATCATGGCCAGAGCATCCTCCATGGAACGAATGCCTCCCGATGCCTTAATGCTGATGGCATCTCCCACGCAGGATTTCATAAGCCGTACATCTTCAAGGGTGGCACCTTTGGTGCCAAAACCGGTGGAGGTTTTGATGAAGGTGGGTTTTACTTTGAGGGCCACTTGGCAAAGGCGGCGTTTTTCTTCATCAGTGAGATAGCAGGTTTCAAAAATCACCTTTGATATCACCTGTCGTTTGTCGCAGACCGCCACGATTCGCTGCATTTCATCTTCCACGTAGGTCCAGTTCTGGTTCTTGATTTCCACCAGGTTCACCACGTAGTCTACTTCTCTTGCTCCTTTTTCAATGGCGTCAATGGTTTCAAACACTTTGGTCTCAAGGGTGGATTGCCCTAGGGGAAAGCTCACTGCCGCATCGCAGAGCACGCCGCTGCTCTTCAGCGCTTCCCGGCAAAAGGGAATTGCCGCGTTGTTGATGGCAACCGTTTTAAAGTGGTATTCTTTGGCTTCGTCACAGAGTTTTTGTAGGTCTTGATTGGTGATAAAAGGCTTTAACAGGGTATGGTCGATCATGGCAGCCAGTTGGGCCACAGACAGCTTCATGGTGTTCATCCTTTCATTATTCGGAGATTCTGATGCTGTCGCCGATGCTTCAGCATGTGGATGCTTCGGCGCTTCAGTGTTTTGATTCTTAAATGCGGAATTTTACAGGCGGCTCAGCTCGTCATAAATGGGCACCAACGCTTCATAACATTGGTCAAAAATCCTTTTGACTTCTTCATATTGCCGGTGATTTTTCTCCCTGGGCTCCAGACTCTTGACTGGTTGAATGAACTGATGAACCGCTGAAAAGTCTTTTAGGTAACCACTGCCCACCCCGGCAGCGATGGCCGCTCCAATGGAGGTGGCCTCCTCCAGGTAATTCAGTTTGTGCACCCTGACATCGTAAATATCTGTCAGCATTTCAAGAATAGGGTCGCTCTGGGCCAGGCCGCCAATGACATTCATGTCAGTGATGGGGGACTTGGACTGAAACACCTTCAGAATGATGGCCAGGTTCATGAGAATGCCTTCCACCGTGGCTCGCAAAAGATCACTTTTGGTGTGCTCCATTTTCAGGCCGATGAAGGCCCCCCGGGCATTGGGGTTCCACCGGGGGCTTCGCTCTCCCAGAAGATAGGGGAGAAAGAGAAGTCCCCGGGCACCCAGAGGGGCTTCTCTGAGATGATTGTCCATCAGCTGGTAAATGGACTTCTCTTGATCCTGTTCCAGCAGGGCCAAGCCTTCAAAAAGATGCTGCTTCATGAAATTATAAGAGTTGGCCGCCGCTTGCATGGTTCCGGTGGGGGCATAGCATCCGGGAATAAGGTGTGCCCAGTTGAAGGTGCGCATCTCTTTATCAAAGACGGGTTCCGTGGATGTATAGGCCACCCAGGAGGAAGACCCTAAATAGTTATAGGCCACATTTTCTTCCACCGAGGCGGCTCCCACCGCGGCACATACGCCGTCGCCCCCGCCCAGCACCACGAGAGTTCCCGGTGCCAGGCTGCAGCTATTGGCAATGGCGGTCGAAACCTCTCCCGCCACATGGGTGGACGGGTATGCCGTGGGAAAGATCTCCCGGTCAAGGCCGGCCATTTGAATGATTTTGTCAGACCATTCTCCCCGGGTAAGGTCAAAGGCGTTGGTTCCCGAGGCATCAGAGTAGTCGGTGACAAAGGCACCTGTCAGCCGGTAAATCAGGTAGTCTTTGGGCAGCAGCATCCGGTGCGTTTTTTTAAAAACGTCCGGTTCATGGTTGCGTATCCACATGAGCTTTTCAATGCTGTAGGAGGCACTAATACGATGACCCACGATCTTGTAGAACTCCCATGGATCAATGCGTTCACGCAGGTACTGCTCCTCTGCTACGCTTCGCTGGTCTGCCCAGATAATGGCGGGACGCAGCACGCTGCCCTTCTCATCAACACACACGCACCCCATCATTTGACCACTGAAGGCCACCGCTGCCACCTGGGTGGCATCCCGACCGGCCAGAAGCCGCCGGTTGGTTTCGCAGAAGGCCTGCCACCAGTCAAGGGGGTTTTGCTCTGCCCATTTTCCGTTGAAAAAACGGGTGGGATAGGCGTAGGTACAACTGTCAATGAGCTCTCCCGCTGTGGTGAACAGGGTGGCTTTGTTGCCTGAGGTTCCCAAATCATGGGCCAGTAACCATTTACTCATACTGCCACCGCCTTTTCTTTAGTGAGCATACCTGAGTAAGCATACCTGAGTGAGTATACCTGTTTGCTTGACACTGCTGATCATATGCCCCTTTTTCATTCGACCTGTTTCATGGTGGTCGCTTGCCTCACAAGGTTTGATTCTCATCTTTCGCTGGTGGCGTCATCCGCTATCCCCTGAGTTTACAGGTTCTTAAAGGGTTCAATGATGGCATTCAGTTCTGCCAGCTCTTCTGTTGTCAAATCCCAGGTGGTGGACTGAATGTTTCTTTCCAACTGGCTGACAGAAGAAACACCTGCAATGATGGAGGTGACCGCGGGTTGCTGTCTGAGCCAGTTGAAGGCCACTTCATTCAGGGGGCGTCCAATCTTGTCGGCAAAATCGCCGGCGGCCAGTGCCCCTTCGTAATAGGTTTCAAAAGCATCACCCTTCAGTTTGGGATTGGCATTTCGAATGTCTTTTTCAGAGAAGTTGCCCCCCCGCTTGAATTTGCCGGTGAGAAGACCCTGAAACAAGGGGCTGTAGGGGAGAAAGGCCTGTTCGTGAGCCGCCGCCATGGGCAACATTTCTGCTTCAGTACGGTAGTCAAGGGGAATTTCGTGGTAGCTTTTGGTGTTGCGTTCCAGCATGTTGTACAGTGACTGCTGTGCATGAATCTCTCTCATGGACATGAAGGCTTCCACATCCTTCGGTCCATAGTTGGAGAGACCCACATAGCGGATTTTTCCTGCTTTTTCGATGGCTTCCAGAGCGCTGACAGTTTCTTCAATGGGGGTAGTGTTGTCGGGCCAGTGCAGCTGGTAAATGTCGATATAATCTGTTTGAAGCCGTTTGAGGCTGTCGTCGATTTCCTTCAGCATGCTGGCTTTTGTCAAATCGTTTTTCACGCTTTTCTGCCGGCTCCATACCAGTCCGCATTTACTGGCAATCAGTACCTTGTCACGCTTTCCGCCCTGCAGTGATTTTCCCAGCAGTATTTCAGCGTTGCCATACCCGTAGATAGGGGCCACATCAAAAAGATTGATGCCCTGGTCAATGGCCGTATGCACCAGCCGAATGGTGTTTTCTCCCACTTCAGTGTCCCACTGTCCGCCAAAGTTCCAGCAGCCCATGCCGATGGCTGAGATGGCTTCTTTGATTTTTCCCACTTTTTTATAAATCATCCTTTTGCCTCCTGATGGTTCAAATTGTTGTTGATGCAGGTGGGTACCGTCTTAGTTCCGCAACTTATCCAGCAGTACCGCCACCACAATAAGTGATCCGATGATGATCTCCAGAATAAACGAGTTCACGCCCAAAAGAACGCCTCCCTGGCGCAGGGTAGCCATGATCATGGACCCCAGCACAGTGCCGATCACGCTGCCGGATCCACCGTCAAGGCTGGCCCCCCCCACCACTGCGGCGGCGATGGCATCCAGCTCATATCCGCTGCCTGCCGTAGGCACCCCATTACCCAGTCTGGCGGTGAGCAGCAATCCGGCAATACTGCACACCAGGCCGGAAAACATATACACGCCGTAGGTGGTCAGGCGAATGTTGATACCGCTTAATCGGGCGGCTTCCCGGTTACTTCCCAGTGCGTACACATTGCGGCCAAAGATGGTTTTTTTCGTCATAAACCATGTGAGCAAAATGATGATACACCAGACTACAAATAAAAAGGGCACTCCCAACATTTCTCGCTGGGCAATTTGTCTGAAACTGGTGGGGATTCCTGAAATCATACTGGCTTTAGTAATCAGCATAATCATGGCCCGCACCACTGTCATGGTGCCCAGTGTGGCGATGAAGGGCGGCACTTTGCCGTCGTGCACCAGCATGCCGTTCACAAACCCCAGCAATACACCACAGCCAATGGCCAACAGCATGGCCAGCGGAATGGGGGTTCCCCCCACCATGAGAATGGCAGCAACAATGCCGGAAATACCGGTGACAGAGCCAACGGAAAGATCGATGCCACCGGAGGTGATGACCACCACCATGCCGATGGCAATGATGCCATAAATGGAGGCCTGTCTGGTCAGGGTTTTTAAGTTGCCCGCAGTGAAAAAGACGTCGGATTTCACACTGAAGAAAATCACCAGCAGCGTGAGCAGCGCCAACAGAAAGAGTTCGGTTTTCAAGCCTGCGCTGAACATTCCCAGGGGTTTTTGGCTCCCTTTATCAGGTTTTTTATCTTTCATCTTGTTGATGCCTTTCATTAAATGGTCCATGTCAACCCCCTCTAACGCAATCCTGATGCGAGCTTCAGAATGGCTTCATCATTGAAGTCTGATTTGTTTAGAATTCCCATTTGTTCTCCCTCATGCATCACCATTAAACGGTTGGAGAGCCCTATGACCTCCGGCAGGTAGGAGGAAATAAGAATAATGGATTTTCCCTGCTTGAGCAGAATCTCAAATATTTTATAAATCTCTTGCTTGGCACCCACATCGACTCCCACCGTGGGTTCATCAAAAATAAAGATATCGCTTTCCTGAGCCAGCCATTTGGAAATCACCACTTTTTGCTGATTACCTCCCGACAGGTTTTTCACCAGCTGATGAATGGAGGGTGTTTTGGTGCTGAGACGCTCCACCAGCGCGGCTGCCTGAGAGTTGCTTTTGCGCTTGCTGATGACCCCATGGGCAGACACCTTGTTGATTGCCACCATATTTGTATTCACTTCTATCGACAGCTCCAGTGCCAGGCCTTGGTCTTTCCGGTTTTCTGGTATCAGTGCCAGCCCTTTTTCAATGGCCGTCTGGGGACTGTTGATAGCAACTTTTTTCCCGTGAATGAAGAGGGTGCCGCTGTCCAGCTTGTCGGCTCCAAAAATCCCTCTGACAATTTCTGTGCGCCCGGAACCTACCAGGCCAAACATGCCGAAAATTTCACCTTTTTTGACTTCAAAAGTGATGTTTCTGAACGCGTTTTCACGGGTGAGGCCTTCCACCTGCAGCACCGGTGCGCCCAGTTCACCCTGTTTGATTTCATACATGTTTTCTGTGTTGCGGCCCACCATCATGGTGATCAGTTGATTTTCGTCAGTCTCGCCGGTGTTGACGGTGGCCACCCTTTTGCCGTCCTTCATGACGGTGACCCGGTCGCTGATGCGAAAAATTTCGTCCATTCGGTGGGTAATGTAAATGACGCCCACCTGCTGCTCTTTTAGCATATGAATGATTTTAAAAAGTTCTTCGATTTCTTCGTTGGTTAGTAAGGCTGTCGGTTCATCAAAAATAACCAGTTTCGCTTTTAAGTGGAGAATTTTGCCGATGACCACCATCTCCTGCTGCGCCACAGAGAGCTCATTGATTACCGCCCGTGGGTTTACATGTACATTGATGGAGCGAAGAATTTTTTCTGTTTCCCGAAACATGGTGGTGTAATCCACCAATCCGAACCGGTTGCTGGGCAACTGTCCCATGTAAAAGTTTTCTGCCACCGAAAGATCTTTCGCCAGATTCACATCCTGATAAACGGCTCCCAGCCCGTATTTCTCTGCCTGCATGGGTGACTTTAGATCCACCGGTTCTCCTTCAATGTAGATCTCACCGGCGGTGCGGGTGTATACCCCCATGAGGATTTTGATCATAGTGGATTTGCCGGCCCCATTTTCACCCACCAGGGCGTGAACCTCACCTTTACGCACATCAAAGCTGACATCGTCCAGGGCCTTGACTCCTGGAAACTCTTTGGTAATATGGCGCATTTCAATGATGTTTTCAGGTGCGTGCCGCTCAAGTGCCTGTTCCACGTGCTTCACCATCCTTTGCCCCCTGACTGATCCTGTCATGCTGCTTCTACCAGTCATGCTTTTTCTGCTCATGCGATCTGCTCCAATTGCCCTGTTGGTCTGTTGGTCTGTTGGTCTGTTGGTCTGTTGGTCTGTTGCCATTGTTGATTTTGATGATTTTAATTGCTCTGTCTTACTGCGCGTCTCAGCTACCTTGCTTTTGCCTCTCCATCCAATAAGATCGAACACTGGTCAAATTGTGAAAGCTCACAGGCATGATACCCCTGCTGGACAGGCCTATTTGCCCAAAACCTATCATCTTCAGAAGTAATCAATGGGATGACACCCATGCGGCAGGAGTATCTGCCTGTGATGCTTTCGAGGTGGTGACAAATGGTCATGGGGATGGCAGGCAATCATTGGTGATGACAGGTGGCGGTTGATCACAAATTGATTCACCCCTAACTGCCTGCCCCTCTTTCAAAGGGTATAAGCAACTGAGTCTGGCAGCGTTTTTCAGCTAAGGTTTACTCCAGCGGGTACAGCAGCTTGTGATTTTCCGGCTGAGTCATGTTCTCCTGGGTGACAATGGTGGCATCGATAATGATGTCTTTTTCAACGGCTCGGCCTTCAATGGCATCGATGGCATACATCACGCCATTATAGCCCATGCCGAAGGGATCTTGGACCACAAGCCCGGTTAAGATACCGTTGCGCAGGGCTTCAATCTGGTCTTCGTTGGTGTCAAAGGCATAGGAAACGATTTCGTTATATTTGCCGGATTCCTCCAGTGCTGCGGCGATTCCGACGCCCATGTGGTTGTTGTCACCAAAAATACCGATCAGGTCTGGGTTGGCCGCAATGGTGCTTTCGGCAATACTCAGGGCCCGTGTGATATCGTTGTCGCCGTACTGGGTTTCAAGCACCACAATATCGGGCACCAGCTCAGTTATTTTTTCAATGAAACCTTCTGTTCTGGCGGTGTTGACCATAGTGCCCGCCACTGAACTGATGACGATTACCTTTTTGCCTGAAGGTTCAATCCCTTTAGCTGTCCAGTCGCTGACCATGGCCTCTGCTGCCGTACTGGCAGCCAACCGATGGTCAGTGGCCAAAAATGAAGTGTATTGATCAGTATTCAGCTTGTTGTCGATGGTAATCACAGGAATGCCGCTGGCCATGGCCTCTTCAACAGCCGGTACAGTGGCGTCGGAGCTGGTGGAAGAAATCACCACTGCATCTGGCCGGGTGGCGATGACATTTTCCAGAATGGATACTTGCCGGTCAATGTCAATTTCTGACGGTGGTCCATCGGTGGTGACCACCACGCGTCCATTACTGTCGGCTTCTGCCGCCTTTGCGCCTGCCAGCAGAGTCTGCCAATAGTCGGAATCGGTGGCCTTCACGATCACACCAATACGGTATGGTTCGTCGGATGCTGCCGCACCGTCATCGTTACCAGCTGGAGCCGGAGTTTCAGCCGGCGCTTCAGGTTGCCCCGAATCTGCGGGAGCCGGCGAACCGCACCCTGCCAACAAAATGCCTACCAGTGTGAACACCAACAGTACTGCAAAAAGCCTTCTTCTCATGATCCTTCTCCTCCTTTGTTTCTGTGGTTTATGTGTTTACTATGGCTCTCAGCACCGGCAACTTGCCAAAATGCTGAGGTGCTGCCTTGCAAGCTGACACTTTCATAAATGAAACCGGGCTCACCCTTATAAATACAGGATTCTATTGTTAAAATATAAACATTTTGGCCATATTGTGATATAAAATATGAAACCGCTCCCACATTTTCTATAAAAAAAACTGTCGCTTGCATGCTCCAGACGCTTATCGAATCGTCATCATCACGTATCGTCATCATCACGTAATGGTTGCTCTCTTTTCCATCTGCGGCAGCTGTCCAGTCAGCCAGTTTACTGCTACACCCTGCCAACGTTTTCCTTTCAGTGCCATGCCCCAGCCATATCCCGCCCCAGCTCCAGGGAAACCTCCTGCCTGGTGGTTCCATTCAAGCTCATCACCTGGTGGTTTCAGCCTTCAGCGGCACTTATGACCGAACTTTCCTTTCAGAGCCCTTCAGATACACGCTAAAGGGCATGACACTTTCCAACCGTTGCTTATTGGGATGCTGGTATCGCTCCAGCAGCATTCGTATGGCCACCCGGCCCATTTCCACAGAGTCACGGGCCACGCAGCTGAAATTATAGCCCAAAATATCCAGCACCTCATTACTGTCGATGCCAACGGCGGCAATATCCTTTCCCAGCACCAGCTGGTATTCATTCAGCCCTTTCATAAAGCCCAGAGTGGTCAGGTTATTGCAGGTGAGCACCGCGTCGGGAATGTCTTTTTTTTCGATGAACTGGCGGGTCAGCTGATAGGCTTTCTCCACACTGAAGTTCCCCTCATAAATATACCGTTTCAACGGCTCTCTGTTGTGGTCTTTCATGGCTTCCAGGTACCCTCTGAAACGGTCCTTCCCTATTTTCAGGTTCAGGTCGCCTGTGATGATTCCGATTTTTTCATGCCCCTCCTGAATCAATATTTCAGTGGCACAGTAAGCACTCTGATAATTTTCAAAAAAAACCCCGTCCCACTGGGAGTTTTTCACGCCCCTGTCGAGAATCACCGTGGGAATCTTGAGATCTCTTAATTTCTTTTTCAGTTTTCTCTCGGCGTCGCTGTCGTCGTGATCATTCACCGGTGTGATAATTAAGCCTCTAACCCCTTGCATGTTGATCATATCAAGGGCCCTGGCCTCTTTCACCGAATCGTTGTTGGTATCGGAAAAGATGAGGGTCATGTCATTTTCATCCACCACCTCACCAATGCCTTTTAACACCTCTGCAAAAAAGGTGTTGTTTGCCTCTGGAATAATCACGCCAATAATGTTGCTTTCTTTTTTACTGAGATTCCTGGCGGTAGCCGAAGGATAATAGATTTTTTCTTTAATCACCTTTTCAACCTTTTCGCGGGTTTCCTTATGCACATAACCAGAGTTGTTAAGTACCCGGGAGACCGTTGATTTAGACACCTTGGCTTCTTTGGCAATATCGTTAATGGTTAGCCTCATTGAACCGCCCTCGCTTATGGAACCGTTTTCATACTGGCATTCTATAATGAGATTCAACTCTTGTCAAGCTTTACGGGGAAATTTTCTGTTTAATCACACAATGATGGCGCTGTTTTCCCAGTGATGTCAGCAATGCTTATCAACAACTTCCCGACCCACCGAAACCAAACCATAGTGAAGCAGCCCTCCAGTCGGCATTGTAGAAGGAACCAAAAGGATCGTCGGTTTTTTCCCTTGACGGAATGCAATATATATATTACAATCAAGATGGAACATATATATTGCATCCATGGTGCAGAATTGAGATGGTGCAGAATTGAGGTGTTTTGGATGATTAAAAACAGTGTTCGGCAAAGCCGCATTGAAAAACAGCTCACTCAGGAGGAACTGGCTGAACGCACCGGTGTCACCAGGCAAACCATCGGGCTGATTGAAAAAGAAAAGTACAATCCCACCATTGCCTTGGGACTGAAGTTATGCAAAGTGCTCAACAAATCACTTGATCAGTTATTCTGGCTGGAGGAGAACCAATAGGGAGGCGTCACATGATGAATGATGAGAGAGTTATGGCCGATGTAAAAGTGGCAAAAAGCGTGAGTTATATCATTTTTTGGTTTGGCATCTTTGCGGTACTACTGTATCGATGGTTTGTCCTCCATCAAACCCTAATGGATACCCTTGACTTCTTTTTAGTCTGGTTATCCGCATCGCTGGCGCAGTTTTTTATCCTGGCAGCCAAGGGAATTCCCATCACCTACCCCGTGACCCTGAAAAGAAAAGGACAACAGTTTTATGTCTTTTTAGTGCCGCTACTCACAGGGGTTTTAACCTCATTGCTGGTTTTTATCAGAGTAGGACTGGACCTGCGACGCATGTTGGGCGGTTTTGCAGGGAGCTTTCTTGCCACTCTGTTTTTGTTTGTTGCCTACTGGCTGATTGTTCAGGCATGGGAAAAGAAATATGTTGAGGGCAACGATTAGGAAGAAAATTGGCAGTTGGCATGCAAAACGGAAAGGAGGGGGGTGCCATCGGAATTGCAGGTTTACCTGGGTTTCGATCACCAGCATACCCATTTTATTCAGATCGCAGCTATTGATCTCGGCGTCTCTCCGCACCCACTGGCCATTTTAGTCGTTTCAGCCTGCGGCGAGGCAACAAGTTAAAACCCCTGTTCCCCAGGGGTTTTAACTTGTTTTTCATATCATCCAGTTCTTGTGCCCTTTCTTGCGCAGCAAGGGCCTTCATTTCTTTTACCCCCGCACCTTATCCAAATCAATCAGATAGGTTTTCAGATAGCTCATGTCATTAATGGTGAAGCGGCCGCCCAATCGGCCGTAACCGCTCATTTTACCACCACCTCCGCCGAAGGGTTCGTGGGCTTCCCAGAAGTCGGTGGAATCATTGATCACCACGTTGCCTGCTTCCAGCCTGTCGGCAAAGTAGAAGGCTTTTTTCATGCTGCTGGTGAACACCGCCATTTGCAGGCCGTACTTGGTGCCATTGGCGATGCGCAGGGCTTCGTCATCGTCTTTAAAGGTGATGATGGGAGCAATGGGACCGAAAGTTTCTTCCTGGTTCACCAGCATATCCACCGTCACCTGATCCAAAATGGTGGGACGATAGAAGAGCTGGCTGTTTTTTCCACCGAGGCGCTCGCCGCCATAAACCAGTGAGGCACCCTTTTCCAATGCATCTTTTACGTGAAGATCCATTTTTTTTGCTGTTGCTTCATTGTTCATGGGTCCCATTTTCGCTTCATTAACGAAGGGGTCTTTGGGTTCGTAGGCCTTGGCGATTTCAATGAGGGCCGCCATAAACTCATCTTTGACTTTTTCATGCACCAAAACCCGTTCTGTGGCGCAGCATACCTGGCCGGCATTGTAGAAGGAGCCGAAGGCCGCCGCCTCTGCTGCCGCCTGAATGTGAGCGTCTTCCAGCACTATCTGGGGGCCGTTGCCACCCAGCTCCAGGAGCACTGGTTTCAGTTCTGCCGCCCGAATAATCTGCCGTCCGGTGACGGTTTCACCGGTGAAGCCGACGGCATTGGTGAGGGGATGACCCACCAGTTGCTGTCCGACGGTGTCGCCGGGCCCTGTGAGCACATTGAAAACACCCGGTGGGAAACCAGCTTTTTCAGCGCACGCAGCAATGTGCAGCACGCTGATGGGAGTGTAGCTGGCAGGCTTAATCACCATGGTGTTTCCCATGCCCAGGCCGGGGCCGATGTACTCTGACGGGATGACGGCAGGAAAATTCCAGGGGGTGACGATGGCATAAACCCCATGAGGCTTTCGAAAGGTGAGCATCCGCTTATTGGGGTCCCGGGAGGGGATGATGGGGGTTTCCACCCGCACAATGTCTTCTGCTGCCAGTTTGAAGTTCAGTGCGGTTTCCTCCACCTCTGGCAGGGCTTCTTCCAGATAGGGTTTGCCCTGTTCAAGAGAAAGATCTCTGGCGATCTCTTCTTTGTTGGCCAACACTTCTTCCGCCAGCTTGGCGCAGAGTTCAGCCCTGTCGTAGACGCTCATCTGGGCATAGATATCCTTGGCCCGGTGAGCCGCCTGCACTGCTTTCTCCACATCTGCCTCCCCTGCCAGAGCCACTTCGGCCACCACTTCTCCTGTGGCCGGATTTGTCACTTCAAAGGTTTTTCCTGTTGATGCATCCACCCATTTTCCGTCAATATACAGCTGCCATTTTTTTGTTGCCATGCTTGACGCCTCCTTTCATCCGTTAACTTGCTTCCGTTTTTGACAGGCTTCACTCTTTCGAGCTGTCTGTGCGCCTTGCTTGCGCTGCCTGCAGGCGTCACATCACTATGTTTTTCGCCATCTGTCGCTTAATCGGTGCGTACCTGCCGCTGTGCTTCTACTGGCGTAAAGGTGTCAATGCCAACTGGTGTCTGGCAGGAAACGGTGACGTACATATCTCGCTTCGCCAGCTCTATAAAGTACTGCTCTGGGTCAACGCCCATTTCTGCCGCATAGGCTCCCCGCCGGGTAATGGCTCCCTTGACTATCATCTGTGCCACAATGGAGGGGGGCACGCCTGTGTTCAGTTCAGTGGATGAGCATTCATACCGCTGGTTTTCTCTGGCAATGGAATCGATGGTGTAGTGGGTTTCCACCCCATTCTTCCTGCCCAGCACCTCAGCCCGAAGGATGTCACAATCCTGCACCTTCGCGTCCGGGTCTTCGGGAAGCCTTCGAATCATGGCTTCAAGCACGTCAAGGGGTGCCACGCTGGTTCCGTTGGATAGTTGGATTTCTTCGGTGCTGCTGAATCCCAGATCTGCCAAAAATCGTACTTTTTCATGAAAATCCGGGGGCAGGGCCAGCTTAAACACAACGTTTTTCAGTCCTTTTTCTTTCCAGGCCACGGGGAAGGTGGCTGGTTCAGAGTGAAGGGTGTAGTGGGCTTGAATAGGGCCCAGTGGTTCGGGGAAGTCAATGGTTTCCAGCCCTGACCGGGGAGGAACGGCAACAAACTCGCCATTGAGATATGCCACCGGTTCCACGGTGAACTCCTCCATAATGGTGCGCATGGAATAAGGCACACTGAAAATCGCACTGGTTTTTGTCCAGTCACCGCACCCATTGAGTACTCGAATGGTTTCCACGGTATCCAGCCGATCCACCCCATATCGGGCCAGCAGGTTAATAGTTCCCGGCGTACCTCCCATGCTGAGAACCGCCGTCAGTCCGGATTTTTGAAAGGCCTCGTCCATAGCCATCTGCTTTCTGGTTACGTGAAACAGACCTCCCAGATCGGTGTAATGCACCCCTGCTTCCAGGCAGGCTTCCATCACACTCAGGTTCACCTGGTAGGTGCAGCCGTTGATGACACAATCGGCCCCTGTGATAAGCTGCACCAGAGCTGGCTTGTCAAAGGCATCTGCATAAACGCCGCGGCACTTTTCACCACTTTCAAAGGCCACCTGACGGGCCTTGGCTTCGTTTAGATCGGCAACGATCACTTCTGTCACGTCTTGGCTGCGGGCCAGATCTTTCACAGTAACGCGACTCATTTGGCCGGCACCTCCCAAAACAATGATTTTCATACGTTCGCCTCCTTTCTGCTATTTTAGACTTGATGAAGATGGGTGTTGTGAACAGTGTGAGTGGCAGGTGTCTTGCATCTCTTCCTATATATTCAGCAATTATCATGCCAAAAATCATGTGTGCATGAAAATAATTCTCAAATGCATCGAAAATGCTGAAAATGCAACGATTAGCGTGGTAAAAGGACACGCAACTATTGCTGTATCGCTCCCACCGTCTGTCGTACCGGTGCAGTATTGCACCATTTTTTTTCAGGAGAATCTCATCAAACCCTCTGCCTACCTGCTCAAATCCTCATTGTTTACCAAAAACCCAACTGGTGCACACATGCACCGACCGGGGCTTTTTTGCACCGAAAAGCGATTACCGAAGCTTTCTTTTCCCGCTTCACACCCCATTGCGAAAAATGACGTTATTCATGGTTGAATGCCGTACTTTTTCAGCTTTCGGTTAATGGTTGACTTGTCTACCTGCAACACCTTAGCCAGCGCTGATGCTTTTCGATGTCTGAGATACAGGGTGGCGAGCAGGTTTTTTTCAGCCAGTGCCATTTCTTCTTTGAGTGAGCTGATTTTTCGGGGCGTTTTTTTCTCTTCGTCCACGTCTGAGATGTCTAAATGCTTCATTTGATGCGTCAGCTGCTCCGGGGTGATCTCCTGCTCCTTAAAGGTGACCATCACCGATTCAATCAAATTTTCCAGTTCACGCACATTTCCGGGCCAATCGTGGCGCAGCAACACGTCGAAGGCTGCCGGCTGCCATGATTTTTGAAGGCCGTGCTTTTGGTTAAATCTTTTGACAAACCGCAGAACCAGGGCTTGTATGTCTTTTTTCCGGCTGCGCAGCGGTGGAATGGTGATGGGTACCACATTGAGGCGGTAATATAGATCTGATCTGAAAGCGCCTGCCTGCACAGCTTCCTTCAACCGAGTGTTGGTGGCGGCAATGATGCGTACATCCACCTGAATGCTTTCAGTTCCGCCAATGCGCATGATTTCCTTTTCCTGAATAGCTCTCAGGAACTTGCTTTGCAAGTAGAGGGACAGCTCGCCAATTTCGTCGAGAAAAAGGGTGCCCTGATGGGCCAACTCAAAGTAGCCCAGCTTGCCCTCCCGATTGGCACCGGTAAAGGCTCCTTTCACATAGCCGAAAAACTCTGATTCCATCAGCGTTTCAGGGATGGCCCCGCAGTTCACCTTGATGATAGGACCGTGACTGCGGCTACTGTTGCGGTATATCAAATCTGCCAGTATTTCCTTTCCTGTGCCGGATTCACCCTGGATCAGCACCGTAGTATCCAGTTTGGCCACCCGCAGGGCCAGATCCACCACTTCTTTCATGGCTTTGCTTTCCATCACGATGTTGTCTGTCACGATATTTTTAGAGCGAAGGTATTCCAGTTCTGATTCATATTGCCTGGTTTTTTGCCGGTAGGCTTCCAGCTGCTGTTCCAGCTGACGCACTTCTGTCATATCACGTTCAGTGGTAATCACCATTTTCAGCTGCTGATTTTCAAAGTAGGGTTTTCCGGTGACAATGAGCTCGGTGCTGTCTCCCAGCTTCTGAAACATGGTCACCGGTTGTTTTGCTTCAATCACCTGAAGAGACACTGACTCTGAGCAGTAGCCTGCTTCCACCAGCTCTGCCATGTTACGGCCAATGAGTGCTTCAGCGTCCAGCCCCCCGGTGCGCTCTGCCATTTCGTTAATCATCAGCGCATTCCCCTGGTGGTCGGTGATGAAAACGCCCACATCAAGACAATTGAGAATGTCCAGCAGGTGCTGCTGAAAGCTGCCAGCGTCGGTTGTCGCGTTCATTGCCAGAACGCTTTTACCCTGCAAGTGGTCTTTCACGGCCTTCTGATCCACCACTCCCAGGTAGGTTCTCTTCTCATCAACCACAGGAATCAAGGGGGTACTGATAGTTTCCAGCAGATCTGATCCAAAGGTTTCTCCCGACGTTACCGCCGGCCATCGGTGATCAATAAGTTGTTTCAGGGCATCTTTCCGGCTGATGGGCCCCTTCTCTGTCACATGCCGCCAATAGAAACTGGTTTGAAGCACCCCTGCATATTGCCCTTTGATAACAGCGACCATATATGGCTTCTCCCAGCTTTTCAGCAGTTCGAGATTTTGGGAAAGAGCCTGATCCAGTTGGAGCACAGGCCATTGGCGGTTGATGAAATCCGTTGTGTTCATTCGACCTCATCCTTTCGGCAGTTTTTGGGGATAGGGAATCGCATGCGCAAACATACTGTTGATGAAATGCTTCATGCTGTTGATCAGGTTCTTAATGCTGTTGATGAAATACTTGCTGCTGTTGATCAGGTTCTTAATGCTGTTGATGAAATACTTGCTGCCATTGATCAAATTCTTAATAATGAAGACAAGGGATCTGGTGAGAGGCAACCTCAGGAGTCTTATTGGAGCTTTCCGATCTATTCAGATCTTTCAACTTCCGTTAATCGCTGAGATGGAAGACGCAGGGCTTTAACTTCGTCGCTGTTGTCGGTAATCTTGCCTTATGCTACCTGTCGCTGTTGTCGGCAATCTTGCCTTATGCTACCTCTGATACCCGAAATGGCCGCTTGTTATTTCATTGTTTTGTGATGCTTACTTCTGAAATACGATTCATTCTTCATTGCTCCTTGGTTGTTTTCAAAGGCGGCTCGGCCATTACTTTTCAATTTTCTGAGAGCTGGGCGGATTTGTTTCTAAAGCTGGAAAGAAAAAGACCGCCATTTGCCTTCATCTGTTTGAAGACGAAGAAAGACTGCTTCACTGAAATACCAACTCAGGCGACTTTGTTCAAAAATATGAAACCGACGAATCATCAATACTCATATGTGGACCACCGGAAAAGCAAGTGACATCTCTATCTGAAACACTCCTTTTTGCCACCATTTATGATATAGTATTGTATGGAAAAATGCGTCTTCGTCTGCCTTAGCATCTGTGTATGCTTTTGTTCGTATTCATTGATTCATTGATTCATTGATTGATGGGTCGGGTCCATGTCAGTATAGATCCATGCCCGCATGTATCCCTGTCAGTGTGTGTAAAGGAGGGACTCCCCATTAAAGCCGCCATCGTCGACGACCTGGCCGCTGAGCGCCAGCAGCTCTGCCGCCTGTTGAAACAATATGAAGCAATGCCATTGGAAGAAGCATCCCTGAATGTCACTGCCCGCGCAGCGTCTGCCAAGCAACCGCCCTTCATCCAAGTCAGTGAGTTTGACAGCGGCAGCGCACTGTTGCGGGAGTACACCCCTGGCATCTTTGATGTGGTTTTTATGGATATTTTTATGAATGATGAAAATGGGGTGGACTGTGCCTTGCAGCTGCGTCAGATGGATCCCCATGTCAATCTCGTTTTTCTTACCACCAGCGCTGAATTCGGCGTAAAAAGCTATGATGTGCGGGCGGCGGATTACATCGTCAAACCTGCCACAATGGAAAAACTCTCCCGGGCACTGGGGTACTGCCAATTGGCACCAACGGCCAATGAACCCACCATCACGGTAACGGTCATGAACCAGCCCCTTGACATCGCCCTTCACCTCATTCTGTATGCCGATTACTCAAACCGCTCTGCCTGCATCCATTTAATGGATGACCTTGTGTTTGTAACCGGCAAGTTTACGGCTCTTGCTGACCAGCTGACGGCTTATCCCCAGTTTATGAGCTGCTTTAAGGGCATTGTGGTGAACCTGAAAGCAGTGAAAGAGCTATGCACGGATTACCTGGTGCTGACAAACGGCGAACGCCTGCCTGTCAGCCGACGCCTGTACCGCCAGGTTCAACATCAACGGTTAAGTCTTTCCGCTGGTGCACTTCGGGAGGTGAGCTTATGAAACTTTTTCCCTTCTTGGTAGCCCTTCTGTTGGTGGTGGGCAGCTTGCTAAGTCCCGTTGCCTGGGCTCATGACGCTCCTCCGGCAACCCTTTCTGAATCAACCATTTCCTCCCATGATGTGCTTGATGCCCTTGAAGAAAATACTGAAATTGAGGAAGTTGAGGAAGTTGAGGAAGTCAGTGAGACTCCCCAAAATTCAGGTGATGCTGAAAACCCTGAAGCTACTCTTGATCCCGAGAATCCAGAGAATCATCTTGAACCCGGAAGTCCAGAAGAACATCTTGATGCTGATGACGCTGAAGCTGGTCTTGATCCTGATGATGCTGAAAATAGCCCTGATCCTGAAAATCCTGAAGCTGATCTTGACCCTGATGCCTCTGAGAATAGCCTTGATCCTGATGATCAGCTGCCTGAAGAAGCCAATCCGGCTGGCGAGATGATCGACCCGTCTGCTCTGGCTGGCACCCTGATGGCCGACCCCATTAAACTCGTCGCTTTTGATGAGCCTTACCCCGCCGATGCCGTGGCCTTTGCCCTGGGCACTTCTCAGGAGACTCTCACCGACTGGTTTGCCGGGATCGCTGACGGCTTTTTCGGCTATGACGAAGCGGGCAACGACTATTACCTGCCCTCAGGCACCTGGTCTGTAAGTGCCATCAACACCAGCGTCGCCGGTGTGTACACTGCCTGGGCAGAGCCTGACCTTGAATCCACCTATGTGCTGGCTGAAGGCGTCGCCCTTCCCCGGCAGCTGTCTTATGTTTCCATTCAGGCCACCGGAGCGCCGGACCTGAATTGCTTTGTGGCAGCCCGTGGGTTTCTGCGGTTTCCCTGGGTGCTTTCACCGGAACAGCAGCAACCGCATCAACTGGATCAGTTTGTTCCCTGGCTGCGCCAGGATCAGGAAGAATGGACCAGCCTCACCGAGGGCTTCTGGGTAACGGAGGACTATTTTCAGCTATCCCAGCATCTTTTAGACCAGGGAAGCACCTACACCCTTCAGGTGGATTACCCCGGCGGACAAACCGGTATTCTTTCGTTTCTTTATGACGAAACACTGATGATCATTGACTATTCCGGTGGGGACCGGGATGGGGGGGACGTGGGGGGCAGCGGCCCTGGAACAGGCTCGCAGCCTGGCCCCACACCACCGCCTGTCTCCGGCGATGGTTCCAGCACTGATGGTGGCGAGAATGCCGGCCATGGTGATGACAATACCCCACCTGACGATTCTGCGGCAGCACCGACGACACCTGACGCCGATTCGGCTACCCCGTCACCGGTGCCGCCTGCCCCTCCATCAGAGGATCCGGGAACTGCCACTGAAAAAAAACCTGCCGCCCCACCGTTAACCAACGGAAATGCCGCCGCCCAGACCACATCAATGCCGTCGACGGCAGGGTTTTTGGCATTCTCCCGCTCCATGCTTTCTTTCGATATCCTGGAACTGCTGCACAAAGGCAGCACGGCTTCATCGGCAGCAGTGCATGCAGCTGCTCCCACAGAACCAGCTTCCGCCGCTGAAAAAGGCTTCTTTGAGAACGTAGGGGCTTCCCCTGCCGACAATACCGAAACACAGGCTTTCATTTCAGGTGATTTGCCGGAGATTACTTCCCGTCAGGCTTCTGACGAAACCTCTGAACAGATCTCAGCAGTGCTATCACCCTCAGCATCCCCACCGTTAACACCACGTGATGACCAGCCTTCAACCGCTCTTGCAGGCCAGCTCCCAGAACCTGTTCCTTCACCGGCCTCTGCCCCTGTCATGGAGTCTTATTCTCCCACCCAAACAGTGATTTCAGGGCTGCGTCTTCGAGACCTTTTGGAAGATGAGGAAACGGTGGTTTTTGGAACCAGGGTGCTGACGGTGAGCATTCCCAGTGAGGTGCTGCAGGCATTTGACCTGGCTTTCACCGACACCCTTTCGGTCACCCTGACCCAGCCGGCACCACATCAGATCTTCATTGGCATTGAAGCTGGCGGTGCTGCTGTCACAGCCATTCCGGAAACCGTGGTGCGCCTGGAGTACCCCCTCCCGTCTCCCTACGCTGTGCCCACCATTCAGCATGAAGCCGGTTTCCCCGTCTCCCAGGTGGCCCATGACGGCGAGTTTCTCAGCTTTCCCATCGACACCGCCGGCACCTATCTGCTGAGTTCGCCTCACCTTTCAGCAGATACCGGTACCACCCCGGCAAAAAACCTGCCGCCCCTGGTGCCCCTTTCGGGAGGATTGCTGCTGTCTGGAAGCGGCCTGGGCCTGACCTATTTCATGAGGCGCCGCCATGGTTAAACGCCCCTTTCCCCTGGAAAAACCCTTGTTATGGCTGTTGACACTCCTGCTTTCATCCGCCTTGTTTGTGACGTTGTACCGGGTAGACAATAAATATACCACCACCGCACCCCAGGCCATTAATGGGGTGCTGTATGTTTCAGAAAATGACTGGACAGACACCCCCATCCGCTATCTTCGGGACGGCTGGCGCTATTACCCGGACCGCCTGTTGACACCGGAAAGCCTGCCGCTTCAGGGAGACAGCTATTTTCACCTTTCCATTGGCGAAAAAACCACTTTTGCCCTGGGAAGCCCCCACCGGTCACCCCGGGGCAGTGGCAGTTATGCCATGACCCTCCACCTGCCGGAAACGGTGCAGACCTACGCCCTTGAACTGCCCGAAGTCTATGCCGCCTACCGGTTTTATGTCAATGACCAACTGCGGCTGACAATGGGGCAGCCTGACCCGGAAGTCTATGAGGATCAAACCCAGTGCCGCATCATCACCTTCGAGGCCTCCGGCAAAGTGACCCTGCTGCTGGCAGCCACCAACCATTCCTGGATCTACAGCGGGCTGGTGTATCCCCCTGCCTTTGGAGACCCGCTGCATGTCACCACCCTGCGGGGGCTTCGATTCGGCCTTTCCCTCATTCTCATGACAGTGATGGGACTCTTGGCTGCTTTCAGCCTGTATCTGGCTGTGCGCATTCGCCGCCGCAACCATGTGTGGCTGTTTTTCATGCTCTGCCTGGCAACGGCGATGCTCACCTCTTACCCGGTGGTACACGGCATCTTGCCGCTGCCGGTGCAGCCCTGGTATACCCTTGAACTGGTCAGCGGTTATCTGGTCACCCTGTTGGTGATCCTGCTTCACAACCGCATTTGCCAAACCGGCTCCCGGGCCCGGCTGGTGAGCAGCTGGGCGGCGGGCCTTGTTTGTGTGCTGGCCCTTGTTTACGGTTTGGGAGCCTCTTACCTGTCATTACCGCTGATGCAGGGCTTTTCAGGACTGGTGCAGGCCTTCAAGTGGCTCACCGCCGGGTATCTGCTGTTCACCGCCGCCCTGGCCGTTGGCCGGCAAACCAAAAGCGCTTCGGTGCTGTTCTATGCAGACAGCTTCTACGCCAGCGCCCTGATTTGGGATCGCCTGCTGCCTCATTACGAGCCCATTGTGGGTGGGTGGTTTCAGGAATGGGGCAGCTTGAGTCTGGTGTTGGCCATTGGCGTGGTAATGGGGTATGAAGTGATGATGGGATACCGCCACAGCCTGGTTTATGCCGAAGAACAGCGGCAAATGAAGCGCCAGCTGGCCATGCAGGTGGCCCACTTGCAGCAGGTGAACCAAAAGGTGGAAGAAAGCGCCCGGCTGCGCCATGACTTCCGCCACCATCTGCGCACCCTGATGACCCTGGCCCGGGAGGGACACAGCCATGCCCTTGAAAGCTATCTTCAGGGAATCACCGAAGTCAGCGAAGGCATTCACATTGACCGCCTCACCGAAAACATTGAACTGGACGCACTGGTACAGTATTATCGTCACCTTGCCCAGTCAGCGGGAATTCAGTTCCAATCTCGACTTTCCCTGCCGGCAGTGCTGACCTTTCCCATTGTTGACCTGTGCGGCCTGCTGGGAAACCTGCTGGAAAATGCCGTGGAAGCCTGCCAACGCCAACAGACCGGCGACAAAATCATTTTCATTGCCGGTCGCATTCGGGATCAGCAGCTGGAATTGGTGGTGGATAACACTTTTGAAGGGGAAATCAGAACCTTCGGCGGAAAATACCTGTCTTCCAAACGGAATGAGGTTGGATTGGGAATTGCTTCCGTTCTTGAAACCGTGGAACGGTATGCCGGCGTCATCAATCTGTATACCGATGAAAAGGGCTTTCACGCAGAACTGTCGCTTCCCCTGAACGTTGAATCTCCTCAATAATCTGGTGGCATCAGCATCCATCTGTGTCCCACGAACAATACCACCGACGGCTGATTTTCAGCGAACACAAAAAAGCCTGCCCTTGAACTCAGGGGCAGGCCAGACTGTAGACAAAGTAAGATGAAGACAAGGGATTTGGTAAAGGACAGCCTTGAAAATCTTGTCAGTGTTTTTTCGAAAAGATGAGAAAACCGCCAGCGCCTGCTGTTTGAGCGCAGCGAGTTCTGGCGCTGTTTTCGAGACTTTCGACTAAAAACACACAAGATTGGAGTCAGCTGCCCTGGCTAAATCCCTTTGTCTTCAACCTCAGCCTGCCCTTGAACTCAGGGGCAGGCTTTTGATTGTTTTTTGGGGCAGATCCTTCGGGCTTTGAGGCCCCCTAATTTCAGCTTGTCGTTCTCACACCGTTTTCATCCACCTCATACCCGTCGATAACGGTGTTTCTGGCGAGGGTGCCGTCGGGGTGGAAGTAATACCATTTGCCTTCCACTTCAAGCCACTTGCCGGTTACCAGGAGGCCTTCGCCGGTGAAGTAGTAGGTGGTGTGGTTGCCGCTGGTTTCCATGTCTTTCCAGCCCACCACCAGGGTCTTGCCTGCGTAGTATCTTCGGTTGCTGCCGTCTTTCACCCAGCCGGTTTTCAGGGTGCCGTCGGTGTTGAAGAAGTACTTGACGCCCTGGATGGTCTGGGAGCCGGTGAGGGCTTTGCCGTCTTGGTAG
>NZ_FXUF01000025.1 GCF_900182905.1 Anoxynatronum buryatiense
CATGATTCTTGGTTTTTTGCTCTTAGCCATTTCCATCCTCTCCCTACTGTTATTATAGTTGGATTAGCTAAAAGCACAATTTATTTTACACTCCCCACCCTGGTTGGATAAAGCGACTAAAAAATCTATTACCCACTTTTCAATATATCTCCACCGACCAATTAAACGTAGATACAAGTTTCCTGGATAATCAAGATTTTGTTTTTATTAATACATCCTATATGTCACATGCCTTCTACAATAAAGTGATGGCAAGGTTAAATCAAAACAACGTCCCATTCTATTATATGTCTGCCACCAATAACGTTGAAAGGACTATCTGCACTATGTATAACCATATACAAGCTTAGACGCAATATTTGATTCAGCGGTATGAAAATTACACTCTTATGCCTTCGAGTTGAAGTATTGTAGTTTTTCGGTGCACATTCAGCAGAACACCAAAAGTACTTGCTAAATCTACGAACTTCTCATTATAGAAATCACTGAATCATTTTTTGCTTCTTCGCTATCGAAATTGAAGGACAGAAAAACTTGACAGTGCTTCCATTAAACGTAGACATGGATGGAGTGTTTCTATTGGAATCGTATTATTATTTAGTGACTTAGGTAGTGGTGCTGAATTCTTACATATAAAAAGTCCTCACGGATGTTTTCGAAAGAATATCCTTGAGGACTATGATACTGTAAGTCTTTCACATTGAATAATCTCTCTTTTCCAACATACGGGCTCCGGATTGTATCTCCAGCAATATGTGCTCACAGCTTAAGCAAGCTATAGAAGCTCCGTCGGATGACTAACTATTTACTATTATGTAATAGCCTTTCCATTTCGAAACTCCCCCCTAAAAAGCATCGTGCCTTGTTCGTCATAAAGTATCCCTTGGCCATGCCAAGTTCCATAGTTAAAACTTCCTTCATACCATACTTTACCATTTTCTCTATAATAGGTTCCTTCACCGTGAAACTCGTTGTCCCTAAACTGACCTTCGTACAAAAGATAGCCATCTACAGAGTTGAGTTTTCCATAACCTTCTTGATTTCCGCCTTTCCAAGCTCCTTGATAAATTATTTCACCTTGAGTATTGTACCAGATCCCATTTCCATGCAGTTTTCCATCAAACAATTCTCCATCGTATCCAATCGTGCCATCCTCGTAATATCTCTTTCCTCTTCCCTGTTGCATGCCGTTTACCCATTCTCCTCTGTATATTACATTTCCATTTTTATCATATTCTTCACCTTGTCCGTGTCTATCTCCGTCCATTTCTCCGCGATAAACTAAATTTCCAGTCTCATCATATTCAGTTGCTCGTCCATAAACAAAACCATCTCTAAAGCTTCCTGAAATAAACATTGTCCCATTCGGATAAAATATTGCACCTATGCCGTTAGGAATTTCATTTTCAACTTGCCCAACATACTTTATACCGTTCGAGAACTCTATCGTTCTTTCCCCATCATCACTGCAACCTACAATCAATAGCGATACAATTATGATTGAAATAATAATAAAAATTTTTCTACTCACAAGTCACTCTCCTGATGTCATATTTTAAATCCTAACCAATATTGAAAATTGATTTATGACTATTTAAATACAAGAAGCTCCCATTCAGCCAGTGAACAATTAATTTTAAATGCCTCCTTCTGCAGCCAGGAAATCTTCTTAGCGTACTCCTCAATATCATTAATGTGTGTCCATTTAGCCTCAGAGTACTTTCTGCCGGCAGCTTCTAATATTTTTCTATCTAATGGGCAAATAGGTGGCCGTTCAATCATATTCATACACCAAAGGTGCTTTAGAAAGACACTTAAGCTCTTTTGAGAATGAGAAATGCGAAATTCAGTGCTGAAATACATTCCATATGAGTCGTTCATTATTTCTTTTAGTTCTATTACATCTTGAATAAATACCTCTCTATTAACACTTTGGACATAATACTTCTTTGACATTTCGTTTAAATGGATCATCCAAATTTTTTTGATATTTCTCCTAATATCATTCGTTTTAGCTTTTTCATTATATAAAGGATTACGCCCTAATGCTGCATTAATAGATTTCGTTAATGCCTTATCCACTGAATGCATACGGTTATATTTATCAAGAAATTTCGACTTACTCTGTTCAATTTCAACACTATTAATCATCAAATAAGATACCTCGTTTACATCATAAATTTGAATGCAAATTACTATCTTCCGCCAAAATACTTACTAAAAAACAAACCCGTCCTCAACTATAGTTTGTCAGTATTTTGTGATGCAGCCATTGCGCTTATATACTCAATTGTATTTGGCAATTTGTCTGGATGTTTCTGTAACAACATTTGTTTTCCTATTTCTTTTCCAATGCGATTAACCGTAATGCGTACTGGTCTTTTGTGATTGGATAAAAGTTCTTCAATAATCTTCTTAACACTTATCAATAATTCTTTATCACGTAGTTTCCAGTCAACTCTCGGATTGATTGATAGGGATGGTTTCTTATGTGAATTGAAATTAATTATCCATTTTCTATCATTTCTATATAGCCAACCATATATCTTGCAATATTTGTACCTCAATTCCGTTTTAGTCAGTTCCGGGAAACACTGAGCTGCTTGTTGCCATTGTTCCCTATAACTATTCTTCATCGTAAGATTTTCTCCTTCTTTTCTCTTTGACATTTTCTGATATATTACTGCCATGCTATCTGATGTTTTTTTCCAGTGGAGTTCATTATGTAAGATTATTGCTTGCCTCTCTACTGTTTTTGGATCGACACTCATTCTTCTTGAAATTTCTCTTAAGGTAAGTTTTTTCTCAATAAGTTGATTTAATTGATCTTCCCAAACTTTTCCAAAGGATTTTACTCGACCAATGTGAAGCAAATCAATTTCATCACCGTCTGGTCCACTCCTACAGTATTCAAATCCACACTTACACAAAAATGTGCCTACTACCTTTTTTGCTTTTGCATCAATGGTTACTCTAACATTTTCGATGACAGGTTCTTTATAATGATTAGCTGCAACATTTAAGCACGGCCAAGGACCATTACCAAATGGTTTGATTTTCCCCTCTGCACAAGCCAACTCTTGGAAGCTGATACCAAGAAATTGCATAACCAGTATATGCCTTACTGGATGTGTCGCTTTTTGGGGTTTGCGTATAATTTCTACTAACCAGTTAGTGCTGGCTTCTACATCAATATCACATTGCATCAAACTCAAAAACTTATTCCCAAAATAATTCACAAACTCATTCAGGAACTTTTTTTGCCTTACATGCCCATTAACATTGGCGTAACCAATTTCATATAGTTTACCTTTGTAGCTTTCATGAGAAGCACCTATCTTTTTCCAAATCCACTTTTCGTCCAGTAGTTGGTAACTGAGGTTGCAAAAGGAGATTAGTAAATCGAGTTGGTGTTTCTCAAAATTCATTGAGGCTATCAATCTTTTCATGCCATCCATATTGTCACTTGCGTTGATGCAATCATTTGTAAGTAAGGCTTGATATTTGTTAGTTGATTTTATAGGCATGGGGCAAGTGAGTAAGTAATGTTGGTGTTTTTGACATAAAAAGACTCCTGGCAATTGATGGGAACGCCTCCAATATGTCTCACCATACTTAACAAAATCTTCTTCCACACAGCTGGGGCAATAACATAAATGAGATTTCGTCTTTATGGTGCTTGCCATAATTCCAGCTCTCGAATAAATATCACCACCATTATGGCTCAACATCGATTCTTTTATTTGTCTCCGCCTTTCATTTGATTGAAACGTTGTGTAGTAAGGATATAGTGTGTGCTTCCAGATAAACTCCTCAGCGAGTGTGCTTCCACTGTAGGGGACATTATCAACAAGTGATTCTATTCTCGCAGGTAAATCTACCGAGATAGTGACAGATTGAGTGTCAAATAAATCCACTGCGGTATGTTTCCAGCTAATGTTTCCACTTCTCTGATGGTATCGTGCAATAGCACTGTAAAGGAGCTCATCCGGATATAATGTGGGAAAGAATGAAGTCATCCCACATCACTTCCAATTATTTCTGACCAAGTTTCTTCTTTTATATAGCCTTTTTCTTTCAGTGCTTCGTATGATGTGATCCCACTCTTTTTGCCATTTAATACAATTTCTTTTAAATCTCTTTCATCATATTGTTGATTCCCTTTTGTTCTTTTCGATAAAATAACTTCACTGTTTTGCTTAGTTTTCGGGTTATTACTTCTTGATTTTTCATTCCTCACTTTGAGGATAGCTTCCATTCTTCTTGAATAATCTGATTCGATGTCCGGGATTATAAAATTATCAATTTTGGGCAAATAGATATCCTCAAAACCTCCCATCGCTCGAATATCTTTCCTTTTGATGGCTTCAATCATTGGCTGAATCAACCTCAAATAGTTTTCTGCAGTATACTCAACGAGATTTTCATTTAAGCATTTTTCACCAGTCATAATAGCGTGTATCTGACCCATGGCAAATATCTTAATTGCAATATCTGTGATTCCCTGAGATTTCTCATATAGTAGGTTGATTAACCCTTCTGTTTGTATAGTGAGTTCATCCGTCCATTGATACCTCCAAAGCCCATCTAATAATAATTTCCAAGATTCATCATTTTCAAGCCTATCCCAAATCATATCACCCTGTCCGCTCCCCCTTCTTGCCTGCCTGAACTGAGATTGCAGGAGTTTCATAGCTGAAGGCGTGCCGATTAGCACCACAGGCAAACCTATCAGGTTTACAAGTGTCACAAAGAAATTCAACATTTTTTCTGCGCCACCCGACTTTCCAAGGCTGGCATGCTGTATTTCATCTATTATGAGTAGACCCAATGAGATAGATTGTGCAACCTTTGCCATTACCGGAACTAACACACTCACTGCTTGCCTACCACTTCCATATCTTTGAAAATAACTTGTTCCCAAGTGATCGTCAACTTTCTGAAAGAAGGATAAACATAATGATTTTAGAGAACCATCGTGAGGGCAATCAAGCTTCATCCATACCATCTGTTTATGTGCAAACCGTTTGTTTTTATATGATTCATGAACAATAACAGCCGGATATAGAGACATGATACGGTTAATTGCTGTGCTTTTTCCCAGACCAGAAACACCAATAATAGTAAGGCCGGAACCTGTCGTTCGATTGTTGTCGGCAAAAATATCTCCATAGTAATTTTGTATTTCACAGTTGTCATTCATTTGTTTTATATAATACGGTGAGAAGGGATTCCTCCATACATATCCCTGACGTATGAGTCGTGATATACGGGATTCAAGATCAATGTGCATAGGGAGTGGCTGAAAATAGTTAAATATCCGCTGAATGCTATGAACTTTCAGATGGGGTGGTAGTATCTTTTCTTCCTCTTCGAATGTTGGATACTCGGTCAGTTTTTCAATAACCTCCCCAACATCATAAATGACTGGCAATGCCTCTATAAAAGGATTGCCTCTATACTCAACAATAATCTGCTCTTTATAGTGTGCACTTTCAGTCATACCCATCTATAATCACCTTTTCTCTTCTTGTTTCTGCCGCAGCAAGTCCATGCTTAAGATGGAGCCCCTTACTTTCTCACTCGACATCACTTTAGGTTCATTACCACTCTTGTCTACATTTATTTCAAATGCTTCTGCCTCTCTCATAACAGATTTTTCAAAATCTCGGTTTTCTCTTATACCATCAAATATATTTTTCTTGCTGATAGTTCTATCTGTATTTTTTAGCACTTGAGCTTCTTGGACAACTGCCTCAATTTCAGATATAATATCAAATTCATTTTGCAGCAGTGCTATTTCAGCTTTCTTTTGCATCTGTTTTTCCATCACATGTAAATGAGCCACTTCTTCATAGGTACGACTTTTGTATCGTTCCTGATGTTCAAGTAAATAGCATTTTTCATATTCTCTCTTGTCACCTGCTCTTACATAAATCGCACTCATGCTTCTTACATCGTAGCTCACTTTTAACTTCCAGCTTCCATGTATCTTGGCCTTCTGAAACCATTGTTCACGCATGGCCTTCTCTGAACCATATAACATCCCATGGAATCGTATGCCTCGCTCAGTGACAGACGCTACTTCTGTTGGCATTAAATTAAGCTTTATAATGTCCGGGGGAAATGACCTTAAACATCCAGACTTATTCCGGATTCCCCAATTCCAGATATCATTTGGAATAGACTCAATACCATCTTCAATCATTCCAACTTCTCGTTGATAATTCTTTAGTAAATGAAAGTTGTTATGGTGGAGAGCAATCTTAATGATGATTTTCGTGAATTGGTGAATGTCCAAAGTAGCATCCAGCCGATAATCTTTACCACCCCTCTTCTGAAAATCTACATTGATGTATCCTGGAACAAAAGGTTTTATTCTGTCATGGATGGTTCGAAAGTGTCTTTCCACAATGGCTTTCATGTCCCCTCGATAGGAGCTGCTATTCTGAATTGATATATGGAGTCCTTCAATAAGTCCTCCTTCCGGTGATTTTCCTTCAAATTCACCTCTGTCAGCCATAATAGTTTGTGGAACATGAGAAGCTGGCCATTCATCTTCAATAATGTGTATCCCATGCCCTCTACAGTATGAAACCTTGTCTGATGTAGCATTTTCCAACGCCATCATTGCCCCAATCCAACTGGGTGCTTCAACACCCACATATACACCGGCTATTACTCTGGAAAATGTATCCATCACAAGATATAGAACCGGTCTACCAATTATCCAGCTTCTTTCATACCTGGAAACCAGGTATAGGTCAACAACAGTGGCATCAATTTGAAAAACTGCGCCAGGCCCTGTCACTTCATAGGTGGAATCACCCAAGAGAGGACGAGCATTTGATTGATAGTGTTTTAGCCCTTCTCGTTTTGAAATACTGATTTTATCGTTATTGTTCTTCCCAACCCAATATCGAAATTGACGTAATGTTGGTACCGGAACATCTTCGTTAAGCACTGGGACCTTTACTCCATCTTTAATCTTGAAGTCGTGGGTGAAATACTCACGAATCATCAAACGGTAGGTTGTCGCTAAAGAATTTCGTTTTCCTGAGTGATAGTATTTTTCCAAAGCCAATTTAAATTTGCGTTTTACCTCAACATCTATTACAGCATTTTCAATAGCACTGTTAATCTTCAATTTGGATGTATAGGAATGACGCTCTTTATTTTTTCCTCCACAATTTTCATAATTTGGAAGTAACGCATTTTTTGTCATACCATACTTCCAGTATTTTTTGAGGATGTTGTAAACAGTTTTTTGAGATATTGAAAATTTTTTACACGCTCCGCGAATTAGTGCTGCTCGTCTTTCTTGGTTAAAGACATCAGGCACATGATGAATTTCACTGATGATCGCCCATGCCTTATCTCGTTTGCTCTTTGCGGCTTCTGATATCGAATCGTCAGGTATCGCCACAGTTACCATCCATTCATCCTCTGAGAGAATAACTGCTTTGCCCGTTTCAATTTCTTTATCAATCCATTCTTTTTCATATAATTTGAAACTCATTTTCTTTTCACTTATGGGAAATCCAATGCAAGTGTTGGTCATTGGGTCCATCCAAAGAATCCTCGCAATGCTTTGATTTTCCTTCCATTGAATGAGTGAATTAACCATGACTTTCATTTGCACCAGTACCTCCTTTTGTCCAGCTATCATTAAGTTTTAATTCACTGGACATTAACTTCCCTAAATCAATTTTCGACTCTATATCCACGTGTATCTGATGTTTCCATACCATGTATTTAAACAGGTTAATGCCTGTCCCACACTCCAATTGATGAAATTCATCAAAGTCATTCAATAGAAAACGCATTTTTTTACTTACTGTATTGATTTGTCTCAGTAACGTATCACATAGCATTTCCAGTTCATTCGCTTCAAACACTTCGTACTTCTTAAGCTCCATTGCAGGATGAAGCCATTCGATGTTCTTCACCATCACTTTTGGAATTTCCTTGTTCGTTACAATTCCCCAATCAATACCTTTTGCTTCCCAATACCTTCTTTCGATTTCAAACCTTTCAATCACATTCTTTGTTTCCAATTTCTCGTGTGATTTAACGGCTCTTGCATACTCTCGAAATCCGTCTCTCGTTTTTGTGCGAATCAAAAATGTTGATGTGAAAACGTAAGGTGTTCCATCATCTCCGACATGCTTTTCAATATCCACATCCTGATTTCTTAGCAGTTCTTGGGCATCTAATAATGGATAGTGCTCTTTTATATCAATCACATATGGTGAGTATTCCAACAAGTAAAAATAACGTGTCTGAATATCGCTAAAAAAATGATGTATCCTCCCTGTTGTATAACCATAGACCCTGGTCACCCTGCCCATGGAAGGCATGTCCTGAATTGTGAGCCAAGGCTTGTATTCAGCGAAATTTCCAGATCCCCTTCCATCTTTCAAGAAGCGTTCATATTTAGCCTGATTCCAATCCTTGTTTCGTTTCATACTAAACATCTTCCTTTTACAAATTTGACTTATTTTATCAATACTCAATAATCATAAATTCCTTCTAAAGCATCTCTGCTTTTCTTTTCATTTCAATCATTGTTGGCCTACTATAGGCAAGTGTTGTACGAGGGTTGCTGTGTCCGGCAAGATATGCAACTTCATGAATTGAAAACCCATTTTCAAGCGCATTTGTGCAGAAAAAATGTCTTAGTGTATGAGGCGTTATATCTTGTGTGTATTTCTTAAACTCTTTATTGACCACGCTCCTATTTAGTTTTTCAGACACTCTTGAAGGAAAAAGATATTCGCTTTTTCTCTTTCGATGAGGCAAGTACTCTTTTATAGCATTTTCAACCTTGCTATTTATGTACACAATACGCTGTTTTTCACCTTTGCCGTTTCTTACTATTAGCTCCATCGCTTTATTACTAACATCATCTACCCGAACATTTAGTGCTTCTGAGATTCGGAGTCCTGTATATGCAATTAATGTTATTAGACAATAGAGCCGTTTATCATTTTTTGACAAGACTTTTTGACGTAGTAATTCAATATCTCTTTTTGAAAAATTTGATGGATTTACGTAGGAAGGTTGAATTCGGATAAAATCGTTTTGCCTGAATGCCATACCATTCTTTAGGCCACGAGATGCAAGAAAATCATTGAACTTTTTTAACGCGCATAGTTTATGGTTAATTGTTTTGCCATTAATCAAAATACCTTTATGGCGCTTTCCAGTTTTAAGATAACTTTTAAATTCCAACAGATTCTCCCGAAAAAATTGTTGGAATTCTGTTCCAAATGTCTCCTCAACCCAAGTCATATATTCTTTTGCGTTTGAACGATAGCTATCGATCGTATGCTTGCTTTTCCCCTCTTGTATCAAATAATCTTCAAATCTGTCCAGTAGTTCCATATTCATGCTCATCCCTCCTCAAGTATTTATGTTGCACTTAAATTTACACTTACACACTGTATTTATGTTGCACCTGAATGCTTATTGAGACGGTAAACCTGAAATGAGTGCATCATAATTGCCCTTATGTTTCATTTTGCTATTCTGGTGGACACATGACTAAATTCACGATTCACTGCCTACAGGCAATGAAAAAAGCATCCATTAAGATCATTAATTTGATCAATGGATGCCTCCAGGGGATTGTTTAATTATTCTATTGGCTTTCTTCAGCAACACTTTCATCACCACTTTCACAACCTATATGCGTGTATTTTAGCATATTGTTCACCATTAATCTATATTATGTTGCACTACTTCAATTATTTTAAACATCAATTAACGAGTTCCATGTAACGAATTTGTGCATCTTGCTCTAAACAGTGATTACTTTTTTCTTGTCCATTTAATAATTAGCTTATCATTGAGTTATTTCAATTGTTTCGGAACATTAAAAATAAAACTGCTCATTAATGTGAAATTATTTTTGAATTTATTTTGACGAAAATTTATTTTGGAATACAATTAGATTATGAGATTGCTCTTTGACAACTAAATCCTGAAACATACTCTCACATTATTGCTTCAGATGCGATCTGGAAGCTACCAGTTTGCGAAAGAATTGACTTGAAGTATTTTTCAATCAATTATTTAGCAAACTGGTGATGTTTAAGAATAGGTATTCATTTATTAATTTCATGAGTGAATCTCAATTTTAATTTCACGATTCTACCCAAACATATGCATTTGATCCTCATAAATATGCTGGATGTTTGGGTAAAAAATATGCTCATCTATATAATTTATGTTTATTATATTTAATTGCTGATTTAACTTTTCAATCAAACCAGTAATATACATACCCAGTTTCAACTTTAGCTGGGTCCCTATACAAGAGAGAGGTGAATTGAACAATTCTCATCAACCCAGTAAATTAGTCGATTATTAGTTGGAAAGGAGTGACTAAATACTTTAGCATAACTCTATGAGATCATCGTATCTGGAAATAGAATCATAAATGATTTGAATAAATCAATAAAAAAACTACTTGAAAGGTTGATTAATATGAACGTCACTGGACAAACTGCTCGTGTTACTAATTTTAAGCAAAATAATGTATCACTAATATGGGGCGATCCGACTGAATTGAAAGATTCTGAACCACCACTTTATCCAATTGATGCATTGCCTTCTATCCTATCAAATTACGTTGGTAGTTTATCTGCTGCTATGCAGGTTCCACAAGATATGGTTGCTTCACTGGTGTTAGCAGCTGTAAGTACAGCGGCTCAAAAACGCGTAGATATTAGTGGAAACTCTGATTGGACTGAGCCTGCAAATATATTTACAATGGTCGCCTTAAACCCCGGCGAAAGAAAGAGTGCGGCAATATCTGCTGTAATGGGACCCATAAAAAAATTCGAACAGGACAAGGCCAACGAGCTCCAGTCACTTGCCAGCTCTCAGCAAGCTCAAAAAGATGCTTATGAATCAGCAGCAGAACTGTTAAAATCAAAATATGCAAAGGCACCGAGTCAAGATAATCTAAGTGCATATCTTGATGCAAAAAAAGAAGTTGCAGAATTCAAAGTGCAGGCAATACCTCGATTAACAACTGCAGACGTTACTCAGGAGAAATTAGCAGATCTACTTTATACTCATGGAAAAATGTCACTCATCTCCGCTGAAGGCGGAATTTTCAACATCATGAATGGTTTGTATTCCAAGAGTACCAATATCGACATTTTTCTATGTGGACATGCCAACGATACTGTCATAGTAGATCGAGTAGGTAGACCGCCTCTGATTATCGATAAAGCAATTCTAACAATAGGTCTTGCAGTTCAACCGCAAGTATTAGAAAGCGCAATAAAGAACAAGGATTTCATCGGGAAAGGTTTGATGGCTCGTTTCTTATTTAGCGTACCTGCACCGATGATTGGGCATAGAGATGTCAACCCACCAATATTGAGTCCATCAGTTAAAAGTGAGTACAATAACTTAATTCGTAATTTATTAGATGATCCAAGCGAGTTACACCTCTCGCTAAGTAGTCAAGCTTCAGTAGCACTTACTAATTATAGAAGAGAACTCGAACCGACACTGCGCTGCAATGGCACTTATGATCCATATACCGCTTGGGGGTCAAAAGCACCCGGGGCAGTCCTAAGAATAGCGGCACTCATTCATGTTTCAGGAAAGAAAACTGGTACAATTGTCGATGCTGAGAGTATCAAGAATGCAATACGTATAGTGGAATATTATTCAGCACATGCTAAAAGAGCTTTTGGTGGTGGTGAATCACAGTTGATCAATCTATCAAAAAAAGTGCTTTCCTATATTGAAAATAAGAAGATGAAGGAGATAACCACCCGCGATATAATGCGAGCGTATGCTAATGATTTCAGAACTTCTGAAGATACAAAACCTATCATAGTTAAGTTGATTTCAAGTGGATATCTGCAAGAAAGTGTAAGTAGTATCAAAAAACAAGGTCCAAAAGCTATGGTCTATCAAGTTAATCCTCAGTGCTATGAGTACTAATTAAATATCGAGTACAAGGCACCAATAGACTCCCAAATGAATGATAAACATTCACAATAGGGAGTCTTTTGTTTTGTTGTTAAGTATTAATATGTCATAAATGTCATTTCGCGCCAATGACAGTGTTTCCATTGTAATAACAGGTTTTAATGCCCTTTTTCCAAACTGTCATGAAAATTAGAGGCTTATTCTACAGTTTAATAATTCTTATGTTCTGCAATTACTGCTTGAAAAATTTGTGTTGATTTAAAAAGTATTTATTGCAATTCCCATTAGTTAACAAGGGTGGCTTTTTACTAATAATAGTTAGTTCCTCTATTTAATCACTGTATTAGATATTTAAGTCATGGGTTTGGAAATTAAATAATCCGTTAAATAAAACAATTACATTCTTAGATCTACAACTGTGGATTATTGATATACTGATTACACATTGGAATATTGTAAAATTATTATACTTCCATTCATTCATCAACCACAATCACTTGTATTACTATTTAATATCGCATCCTATAATTTCATGACAGTTTATAAATGGCTTAAATTGTTCATATTACTGCATTGCACTGTCATCGATCAAAATGACTGTTATGACAGATTATGTTCTATACGTTTTTCAGCCCATCGCAATGCCTTAAGTAATTATTTTTAGCACAAAAACTTTGATTAGTGATTTTTGTCCAGTTATATTTATTAGTGGATATTTAATGCCTTATGATACCTAAAAACTCTTGAAAGATATCCTCTTCAATATTTACCTATCACGATTATAAGAAAACACACATGTCCTTATAGGCAGTTGTGTTACTCCGTAAAACCTGACCAGCTTATCGTTGCACAAACTATTATCTCCGCGTATCCTGTTATCATAAGGGAAGAATATAACTTTATTTGTGCCTACATACTCTTTGACTATGCTTATCATAAAGATTAAGAACTATTTCCTGTTCAGAAATAGTATTAAATCATACAAATACATTCTAATGGTTCATTCATCCGAGCTTTACTTGTTCCTCCAAATACTCAATTCTTTTTCCTTGTTGTTTCGCATACTCAATCTCTTTTTTTGTACTGCTACCAATGTAGCCTCCTGGGTTAACGACATAAATAGCTTCTGCCATATCAATCTTCTGCAGATGCATATCGTCAAGCATTTCCTTAACCTCTTCCGTTAGTACAGTCTGATATTCACCATCTGCATGACCAAAAAGTCCTACGGAAATAACTACATTGCGTTTCAGTGTTAGCTCACGCTGAACGCGGACAAAGTCTTCTTTAAACCTGGTACTACCACATAAAGTGATTACTGGGTATTTATGTTTCATAGGCTTTCGATCATGGTTTGCCATTCCAGAGTACACTTCCTTCCAAAAATACTATCGATTGAAGGTTTCAGTTAATTATTATGTTTTATTGGCACAGGATTACAGATATTCACCCCATAATTGCTAATGACAACGCTTGATATGGTCATCCATAAACCACCTTATTCCACCCCTAACGCCTTAAATACTGCATCCTCTGGGTTTTGATAAAAAGAAATCTGGAATTTGGCAAACAGTTCTGCCGGCACTGTACCCAGATCTCCCGCTGAAGCCATGGGAAGTAGTACTTTTTTTGCACCAGCGTCAAAACAAACCTGAAGCATGGTGGCCAGCTCTTGAATTTTATTGACAGTACCTCCGATGCTCATAGTTCCCAAAATGGCCATCTGGCTTTGTATCGGTTTTTTGAGAGCCCCAGAGCACAGAGCTATGAATGCTGCCAGTGCCAAATCCTTTGTCATACCGATGCCCTGCATATCCTGAATATGCATTAGGTAGTCATGGGATGTGGAAGAGATGGTTCCGCTGATATTTTTCTTGTTCGCTTTGAAATAATTGAAGGCTGTATTGATGCTTTCTTTTGCATCTCTGGAAGAACCCAGTCCTGTCCTTTCAAATTTACCTGATCCTGACACTACTTCTGTTTCCAGCTTATAGACACCAATCATTCCGGAATCTCCTTGACTCACGGTGTACACATGGCCAGCCTTAGCCATACCTTCTGGTATAAGCTTATCTCCACCCTGTTCAGGCACAGACACAAACTCTTCTTCAAAACTCTCTTTATCAATATATGAGAAATGAACATCATAGAACTCCATGCCGCCAATTTTTTTCAACTGCTCCTTCACTCTTCTACGGCTCACCAAAGCATACCGCAAAATCTCTTCGATATCATTTTTCGAAAAGACACCATCTGGATAGATGAGTTTAACCAAACCGGACACTGTTTTACGAACAGCAATGACATCACGTTGGTTTAGGTTGTTTCCCAATTTATAATAAGTGTCAAAAGCATCGGCAAATGACCTTTTGCGCATTTCCCGGAAAAACTCAGCCAGATAATCGGTAATAAATCCATACTCATTAGTGAAATATTCGGGTCGGTATTTAGGTATCTCCCAGCCGGGCAAGTAGCAGTGCATCCGGTCAAAGAAGGCACTGTCATAGGCCATGGCTTCCGGGAATGGGTCAAATAAATGGGATGTTTTCAGCAGTACATCCACACTTTGGTTGATGTTTCCCACAAAAACCATGGACGCGGAGGCGGCTTTAAGTTCTTTACCCCTCGAAAAAGACCCTGATGCCATATAATCTTTCATGATCTGAATACCGTCTTTTTCTTTAAACGTTATACCGGCCACTTCATCAAAAGCTACAACATCCCATAGACCCACTAATCCCACTTTTCGAGTAGTCATGTTGTAAAACAGGTTAGGAACGGTTGTTTGTCCACCAGACACCAGAATTGAATTAGGGGATATCTCTTTGTAGATATGTGACTTTCCTGTCCCCCTTGGCCCCAATTCACAGATATTATAATTGTTCTCAACCAAGGGTATCATCCTGGCAACCAGGTGCCACTTTACCTTCTTCTCCAGCTGAGTAGGTTCCATACCTACTGAGCGCATAAGCACATCGATCCATTCATCTTTCGAAAAATTCTTTCGCCCATCCATCATTTCATTTAGATCCATGTTGGGCATCTGTATGGGTTTTAGGCTGCTGATGATAAATGGATTACTGTTCTTGATCTCTTCATCATAATGATAGTTGATCTTGAGGATGCACCAGATTCCACCTGCCAGCAGTTTTTCGAACTCCTTTACATAATGAGGCGCCACTTCCACTCCTTTTAAGCCAAGATTTGAAAACTCTGCTTCATAGACATCTTTCTTCTCATTCAGTTTAACCGTTAACTTGTCAATCACCGTATACTGTCCCTGTTCACGGATCTTTGACTTTATTTTCTCTGCTTCATCCGGGCGCACAAAATTCTCTGACAGAATCTGTTTCACCCGTACAACACCTTCCTTGATGCTTTCTTCATCATCAGTCGCACAATACATGCCCAACAGGTATTCCAGCACATACACGGGCACATTGGCACCTTCTTTTATTTTTTGGGTCAGGTCTTTGCGGACCACCCGACCGCTGAAAACTTTATTGAGTTTTTCATTCAGGTTAACAGGTTGATCGGTTATCTCGTGGGGCACCACCCTGGCTTCACTCATGCTGTTCACATCCTCCCTGTTTCTTACAAGCCAAAATCATCGCTAATCAGCAGATCGATGGTAAAGGAAATGCGTTCCACAATTTTCTCCACCGACTCTTCTTCATCTTCCAAAATCAGGTAATACTTCTTTGTCTTGTCATATGCCATGTCTTTCAAGGTGAACTTCTCCCGATGAGTACGTTTTGCCGGCTCTTTGGCCATGCTGTCTGCAATAACGATGTTCTCATTTGAAATCCGATTACCAATTTCATCTTCAAAATATATTTTTAATTTCATCGGTGTTTTTTTTGCTTCCACCAGATCAGTCTGGAAGAATTCCAGGTAAGTGATTCTATTGGTAATCTTACGAGTGATGCTTGTGAGGCGCACTTCCACCTTTGAAGCCTTGAAGGTATCATTACGAATATTCTTAAACTGCACCACGGGCAGAATCATCTCCTGAAGAGATGCACCTCCATGCACATAATTGGCACCCGGTCCTGGCATTTTGTATCGAATTAATCCTTTCGGTACCACAGCTTTTAGTTTTGTTTCCTTGCCAAATAGGTCTTCCAGTGGAATATTCAATCCTTCAATATGAATCTCCTCATCATCCATTAAGAGATACCGGCGTCCCTCTTCCAGCACATTCACACTATGCTTGGTCATTTTACTGGCTTCCTGCAAAGGAGAACGCTGGTATAAAAAACCATGATCTGCAGTGATGAGAATGCGTGTAGCACTGATATGGTTTACCAGATTGCGCACCAACTGCACCAGCTCCTGCAACGCTCTATCCACACCTTCAAACACCTGCCGCTCAGTGGCTGCTTTGTCACCGAGGGCATCAATGGTGTTGTGATACAGATACACCAGTTTACGGCCTTCAAAGGCCTCTTTATAGTCTGCCCGTTTCATATCTGCCAGTTGATTGTACGACAGAGCCAAAGCATCTTTTACATGTTTTTTCAGCACTGTCTGGCGGTTTTCAGTTCCCTGGGTGCTGATTCCACCCACCTGCAGATCCCCGCTGGCATCCAGCACCATTTTTTCTCCTATTTCTCTTGGAAGCAACGCCGCCATTCCCAGCTTTGTGGTGGACGGCACCACCCCTTCCATCCAATCCAGAGAGGTAGCTCCCCTAATTTCAGTGTTGAGCAGTTCCATTAACTCATGTCCAACCTCATAGCGAAGGGCATCAGAAATGATCACAAAAATCCGGTCCTGTTTCTCCACATGAGGTTTCACCCAGTCACGGTAAAAATCCAGCTGCCTATAAGTGCTGGGAATTTTTCTACTGTAAGTATAGGTGCCTTCCAGGGATTTTGACCATTTCACTGACAATTGGTTCAAGAACCAGTTTGCATAGGTATTTTCGACCCGCTCAGAGAGTTCAGCCATCCATTCCTTCTCTGCCAGACGGTCACAAGCTGTCCAATATTTGCGGTAGAATCTGTCCATCCGATAAACTGTTTTCGTATAAGCTTCCAAGAGTTCACCCGGATGTTCCAGCAACATGACCGGCTCAATATCTTTTTCCATGGAAAATAGTTCAAGGGCCATCAGCACCAACTCATAGGCACCTGCATACACTTCATTGGCCCAATGAGTGGTTTTTCTTTTCCCTATGATTTCTCGGTACTTCTGAAACTCACCCAAACCTTCCACTAAAAAGTGAGTGAGTTTTTTCAGTGCAAAAATATCAATGGCTCTAAAGGTATCGCAGGGTAGAATTTTTTCCAATTCCCAGGTTTCCAAATAGTCTACCAGTTTCAGGACACTCTGCACTCTGTCTGCCAATTTTCGGTATTGTTCGCCATCCATCGCATGACTCATAAAATTGCTCACCAACACCACACAGTTGGATCTTTTATTAGATACAAAAGGCTGCCAGGTCACAGGCAGGGGCAATTCTATCTGATGGCTCATATGAGTTGTCAGCAGGGTAACCAGTAGTCCTTCCAGAGATCTGGTCTCACTATTGTATCCATAGTACTTTTTCATCAAGCGCCAAAAAGCTTCCGAATCTCCATACTTGGTTATTTCTTCAAAGACTTTATTTGATTTTTCCAACTCTCCTACTAATACACGACGCACTACATGCTCCAAATCCGGCATTGAAAGTTTGCAGAGCACAGAAAGAATGGCTATTTCCAGCCCCTCTTCCGTTATCCGTTCCAACTCATAAGACGCCAGCTTGCGATATCTCTCCTTATTATCGAAGAATTTCAAATGTTTGCGAAAGGCAGGAAGCATTGATTCATCCATCACTCCAAAATCGCGCATAATTAATACCGCTTTGTCGGCAGAAAATTCAATGCTGTATTTGAGTGTGTCCAGCAGCCAATTATCCCGGGTTAAGGGTTTGGGCCTGTTCGAGTAAAGCAGGAAGTCTCTTTCGGGTTCCTCCACCTCCAGCCGATACTTCACAGCAAAAGAGTTATGATCTGTCAGCGTGACAATCTCTGCCTTTTCCAGATCCAGTTGCTCAATATCCTTCTCAAATTCACCAGCCTCGTCATACCAGAAAACGATATTACGATGACCCTCGGCATGTGGATCCCGCTGATAGTGACCTTCAAGTATTTTCTTTATCTCAATCAAATTCATTGGTTTGCCTCCTGCCTTATATCTTCGCCAACAGGTCCGCCTTCAAAGGCTTCTGCCCTTCTCCCCTGGGTATCTCTATCCCCTGAAATTTTTCATAGTTCACTTTTACGCCGTCATCTAAGTCAATTTCTTTATACTGGCTGGCCACATGTGCAACCACCTGATCATACAGTCGGCATTCTTCCACTTTTTTAAGTACTGCGTCTTTCTGTTTTTTGGCTTTTGCCTTTTCACGACTATCTAAATCAGAATCCATCAACACGTCAAGGTGTTTGATTTCAGCTTCATATTTTTTCTGAAGAGGATGCAGGTATTCTGTTCGCACCCTGGCCACAGTGGAAGTGTCATAACGGTGCATGTAGATAAGTGCCTTGAACCCTTCATTTTTTCCGCTGTCAAACAACCAGTAAATGGGTCGCTTTTTGTAGATTCTTATATGGTCTTTGTAGAAATCTTTTAAGAAATATCTCCGAATAGTCTGTTTGGAGGATTCATTGTTTTTCTTCCCCAGGGTTTCAGCGATGTAATCCAGGTTATCATCCAGTGTAACTTCTCCGTAAGACGCCTTCAGAAATTCTACAAGACGGTTTGCCACATCATCTTCGTAATAATCTCCATCTACAATGGGAATCACATTTTCTCTGGCAAGGCTCAAAGATGATGGAACCCATCCAGCATCTGTCTTAACGTTCCAAATGCCGTCATTGATCTGATATGCTTCACTGAAATCGCCACCGGCATAGTGCAGCCCTTCAACATCCAGCGAATACCGTCCAAACATGCAGCCTACTGCATACGACAGAAAAGACTTAATTTCCCGTTCCCGGTCCGCTTTACGAATGGTGATGTCTTTGTCCTTCACCTCCGGTGTCAGTTCATCCTGCAAGCCATAGATTTCGATAAATATTCGGTTCAACTCCTCTTCATTAGCCTTTAATTGGTTAAATTGCTCTATTGTAAAGACTTCCCAATCGCAAAAAGAGGTGTCTAATAGATAAGCTCTGGATTTGCCTTCAAGGCCACTATTTATGGATGCTATAAATTTAAGTAATGGGTGTTTTGAATAATCCCATGATACTTCGTAAGAGTTCCAGTCAAAACGTACTAACTTAATGCAATCTAAAGAGATTCTATTGATCTCAGAATTGTTTTGTGGTTCCACTAATGGCAAATCAGCAATATCACCTACTTTAAAGTCAAGTGTTGGTGCAAGTATTCTTAACAAATCGTCAGCAATGACCGTATTTAAAAAAGACAAAATATAAATGTTATTCACTATATCTTTGCAATAATACGTGGGACCCTTTGAGTCTGATATAGTACCAATAGGGATATATCTCGCATTAAATTTCCCACTGCTAATAGAAGACCACCCAATACCTTCACTAAAAATATAGGCCAAATTATAATTGTGCGATCTAATTCTACCAGTATCATCCTTATAATTTCTAATCAACAACCCATCTCTTTCCCAATCAACAACATATTCTCTATTGCCATACCATTTACGATACTCTCCACCCTTGTTATAGGGAAACCATTTCGCCCGACTCTCAACGGCCTCTTTTCGTGTCGAAGAGTGAAACTGTATTTTGCAATTATTAACTTCATACCAATATTTAATAAATAAATCATTATTTGCTGTTGCCATTCCTTCTCTGGCTTCACCATAAGAGCTTAGCAATCTATTATCCTTAAATACACTGATTACTTTATCTGTTGCCCAATATGCAAGGTAGGAATTAGGTATGTTTTTGAAGAGTTTTTTATTTGTGAGGTAATAATTTTCCTTATTATGAAATGATAGCATTTTTTGCCTTGTGTTAGATGCATTAGTCAAATCAATATATACTCCAACATAATTAAGAACTCTTAACCTTCTTAGAGTAAACGCTACGGACTGAACAACTTCGCCACTTAGATCCTCGAATGTTTTTGAACCCAAATGCAACAGTGATTCAATGCTTTCATCATTAATAACCTTATCTCTTATTTTTTCGAATCGAGAAAGAAACATCCATGATTGCTGAGTAATCATAGAAACGAACTTTCCTTTTTTAGCATATCCAACACATATTTCAATGAAAACCGAATAAATATCTTGCTTGCATGTGGAATGGTTAATATCAATGTACGAAATTAATTCTGAGTTCATTCCTTTTCTTCCCATATACGGTGGATTCGTACAAACCACATCATACTTCTGACTCATCACCCTCGCTTGTGCCACTAAAGGCTTTACCCTCTCAACTATCATCTCCCGGTAAAGGCTGGGAATAACTCCGGAGTTAATCATCTCAATTCTATTATCAATCCAATCAAAATCAATGGCCTTAACGTCCAATATGGACCCAAATTCCTTGGCATCATAAAACACATCCAACAGGTATTTGATTTCCTGAAGCTTGATTTTTCTCTGCTTTTCATCTATCTGATCCTCCACCAGATCTTCCACCACACCAAAAGTAACACCGTTACTCTCCTGGATGGAAAAGAGATTCAGCTTCACGTTCTGGTTAAGGAATTTTCGGTTGCGACTCTGGGCTTTCATAATCACAGCAAAACAAGCCAGTTGACCAGCACGATCATCAATGTCCAGGCCAAAGAGATTTTTCTCCAGTATTAATGCGGGGATTTCTTTTTGGGAATAACCAGCCTTCAAGTAGATGTCATATAGCACATCAAAGGCATAGACCAAAATATGCCCGCTGCCCATGGCAGGGTCAAAAAGAGTGATGTCTTCAGGCTTAAGATTGGTCTTTTTCAGTGCATCCAGCTGCTGCTGCACTTCCGGCTCCTGCTCCGCCTCGTCCAAGCAATACTTCCACCCGTCTTTTAGTGTGTCATCCGGATGGGATTCCAGCCAGAGGCGTCCCAGGGAGTTTTCCACCATATACTTAACAATCCATTTGGGAGTGAAAAGCTGGGTGGCAGCAGGGATGTTCTCTTTAGTAATTTTTTGGTTATTCTTCAACCCTGCAAACACTTCGTCTTTCTTTTCTGAAATGTAATACTGATACAGCCAGCCGATAATTTCTATGCCATGCTCGCCATTATCCGGCTTTTCGACTTCATCCTTCAGTTCAATCATCCAGTCGTAAGGTTCGATGTTTTCCACCAGATCACGGATGACAGACCCTTCCGTTAACAGGTTATTCGGTAACAACAATTCTGTTTCATCTGCAATTTGCTCAAAAACCATAGGCATAATACGGCCCAGCTGGTTGCATTGTTTTACCAGGAGATACTTATAAAGGTCTTCAGTGTCATTGGCATCATTAAGTTTACGGATCAGCGATTCGTCCAGGTCCAAGGACTCCACCAAGTCAAAGGCATGCCGGATAACATCTGGCTCATAGCGGTCGGGGTCGTCGGATGACAAAACCCGGACACCAGTAGGCAGGTATTCATTAAGTTCCATAAACCGGAGGGCTGTGAATCGATTAAACCAAGTGTAAGCCACTTCTTCCATAACCTGACTATAGCTCTTCTGCTTTACTTGTTCCACCAACCGTTCCCGTTGTTTTAATTCATATTTTTTGAAAACACGGCTATTTGCCAACCCAATGATACGAAAACCGCCTTCAAAAACTTCTATTTCCTTGATTTCTTTATCGGTGATACCTACTTCGTAAGCTTTGTGGGAAACTGCCTCAATCATTTTGCGACGGGATCGGACGGCTACGTTTTTAATAGCTGTTTTATTCATGGAAGAACCTCCCCAGTGGTTATCTTAGCTTAGCTCCAGAATAGTGTTTTCTTTCAGCTGCTCTTTTAGCTGTTTGCGCAACTGTTCCAGCACCTTTTCAATGTCCGCTTCTGTTTCGATAGTGGTATTGCCCCGGTATAAGTCATTGATGGTAAGACGTACTCGGGTAACAACCGGTTTGGGTGGCAAAACAATATCCGGACCTGGGTCTTTAACCTCAGGCTTTCTGCTTTTCAGCTCCTGATCTATCTTTTCCAGACACTGCTGGCGGATGATGTTAGATTCTTCCTTCATAGCGATGATCTCGTTGAAGTTATTGGCTGTTTTCAGCTTCTCTCTCAGCCGTTGAAAATCTCGATGAAAATCGTTGTTTAGAGCATCATGTAGGCCGCTTTCTTCCATTTGTTTCTCGACTTGACACCAGTCATCCTGAATGGTCTGCTCTATGGGTTTGCTCCGCTCTTCCAGGAGTTGGGCAAATCGGAGATAAAACTGCTCCACGTGCCCCGGCAACTGTGCTATTTGATTGTAGGGGGCAGAATCTTGAACAATAGCTTTGATTTTATTGATGCATTCTTTCACTTCCTGGTCCATGATGTATGTGCGGTTTCGGTCATAGATCTTCACTTTTTCGACGGCATCATCAAAGTACTTCCTTTGGTTCTTAAAAAAGTTTTTAACATCGGCAGAGGTTTCTTCATATTCCAGTAAATCTTTTTTCTTTTCATAAACCCGCTGATAGAAAGTGGCAGGCTCTTTAATACCGGTGATTTCCTTCATCAAGGCTTTACCTTTGTCAAGGATGTCTTTTCCTGGGTAATGCTTTTGCTCATAGCGCACCAACAGTTCCCGGATATAGCTGAGCTCTTCAGATGCCTGTTCTTTGAAATTCCGCATCAGCCCATCCTCGTCACTGGGCATCATGGTTTTGCCAAAAACTTCTTTCATAAGAAAGCGTGCATTCTGTAACTGTTCCTTTGGTGTTTCCGTCCGTTTGCTCAGGAGAATTCGATCTACGGCGTCTTTCCTGGTCAGGTATTGGTATAGGTTAGGATCACCGTTTTCCAGAAAATCACCACCCAATTGAAGTTTAATCTTCTGATCACGGAACAGGCGTATCACAAGGCCACGGATATCATCCGGGAGCCATCCATAGGGTGGCCTCAGGTAATGATCAAGAACCCCTTTCAGTGTAAGGGGAATGTGTTGATCTGTACTAATGTTGATACGGTCCTGCAGATCATCCAGGGCCAGTTTGTTGGGTATTTCATCGCTGATGTCAAGAGTCAGTTGCCACTCATCTTTATATAGGAGATCTTGCAGGTCCTTACTGCCTTCAATAAACTGATTCACATAATGAAGCTTAGTGTATAACCCCTCAATGAGCACTTTAAGGCCTGTGTTGATTCTATCCACTACACTTTTGGATTTTATGTCCAGCTTTTGTGTATTCACGTAGTAATCTGCTTCCTGAAGAGCAAAGATTAACAATTGATTAAGTCGTTCTTTTCGTTCAGCTACTTCCCGAGATTTTCTGGCTTTTATTTCTTCATGGGTTTCTGTGGCAGCAGTACCGCCTTTTTGTTGAAGATATGCTTGTATCTTCAGAATGTTCTCCATCTCTTCCATGGCGCTCAAATCAGAAGGCAAATGAATGATAAGCTGCTTTTCACGGCTGGCCATCATTTTTAACTCACTTTCAGAAATGTCTAAACCCGCATCATAATAAGGGGTGAGCACTTTGACCCCCAACTCATGCTTTTGCGGTGCGATATAACGGTCGTCAATAATTTTGTTAAAATCAAAATGGTATCGGGTGTTATATCTAAATTTTTTTTCAGTGTAAAGGGCGTTGAAAATGATATCACCCACTTTTCCGATGACTTCGGAGGTGTCTACTTGCATGTTTTGGATTTCACGGTTTACGTCCTGCTCTTCATGGGTGAGAAAGATATATGCGCTGCCATTTTTCTGGATGAGGTTTTCTTTCAGCAGTCGGGCCAATGATGCTTCGACTTCTTTTTTCAGTTCAATCTTATCTTGTTCCATGTGACTTATCATCAGAGTAGCGATATTTTCCATGTTGGAAGGCATTTTTTCATTGACCCATTTTACAAGGAAGAGCACTTTCAGTACTTCAACGTCTCTGGAAGAAAGTCGGTCATTGTCCTCTGCATGAAGTACAACAGTGCGAATGTTATGATCAAGAAAAGCCTCTATGGTTTCAAAAAAGGCTGAGAAGGGAATTAACGTACCCACATTGCCATCAGCATATTGTATAGCCGCTTCCTGAAAAGCGCTAAGGAGTGATCTTTCGCCTTCGGACAGATGCTTACCGCTGGCACCGTGCTGGCGGACTGCTGTGAAAACTGACTGAAGTAATCGAAACTGGTAGGGAATAAAAGGATACACATCAATAAAATCATCCGAACTGGTATAGGTTTTCATCTCCGGCGTGTCACTGGAGAATGTAATGAGGTTTTTCAGAACGGCTTCATTGCCAGCATACACCAACTTCAACGTATCAGCGGCTACGTCTGTTTTTGCCAGAATGCGACGTTTAATTACTTCATCAACATTGGCACTGGAAAGACTGAGACGAGTATTAAATCGACCCTGAATTTTAGAAAAGTCATTACCTTTTACACGGGTAACAGTATCAATGTCCTGCTGGGAGGTGACTATGACCCAGGCTTTTCCACCACAGTGTGTTCCAAGATCTTCCACGACCGTCTGCAGGTTCAGCATCAGGCCAACATCGTCTCCAATATATTGGCCCATTTCATCAACTAAAAAGATAACGTGGTGTTCTTTTCCTTTAGATTCAATGTAATCACGCACCCGGGTAGCGAATTTCTCAACGCTAAGAGAATAGTTTTCATCTGCTTTTTTATACCATGAACGAGCAGATTCTGCTGACATGCGCGTGGTGTCGGCAAGGGCCTGGACAATGTTATCTTCCTCAAAATAAAAATCTTCACGGGTTTCTTGCCAGGTACTGTTTGAAAGTGCTTCATACCGAGATCGAAAGGCATCATAACTGCCTTCTTTCACCAGTTGCCGCTCCAAATCTGCCAGCCATGGGATAGACCCGCAAAAACCCTGCATTTCATCAAAGACTTTATTGAAAACACGTACGATGGATTCTTTGGTGGTCTTGGAATCAGCGTCTGATTTGGAGTCAATATTAAATAGAATGACATCCGAAGAAAGGCTACCGGCTTTCTGCATATCGGCACGCACCATGGGATCGCTTATTTTGTCATTAAAATAATTCACTGCAGTTTTTCCAGATACGGATTTATTTTCTAAAAGATAAGAGAGAATTTTAATGAAATGGGATTTACCACTGCCAAAGAAACCTGAGATCCAGACGCCCATTTTATCGGTGTGGTGATTGATGCTGGTTTTATAACTGTCGAAGAAAGTATTGAAATGGCGGTTTAATTCACGGGTGACCACGTATTCTTCCAACTCTTGTTGAACATCGGCTTCTTCTTTCTGGCCAATTTTGATAACTCCTTTTATATCCCGGTCAATCTTTTTGGAAAATAGGCTGCGTAATTTCATCAAGATTCCTCACCTGTCCTTTCTATCGTTCCACCAGTTTAAAAGCACGGTAATAATTTTGGTCGGAAATTTCTTCGAACAGGCGCAGTTCTTGCCCGGAGTAAAGACCCGGATAGAACATCACCAGAGGGACGTGATCCACTGCGGCGTGGAGTCGGTTAAGCACGCCGTGGGAACGAATAATGGGCCAGGCTTTTCCCACACCAGTTATGAACACCACGTTGTTTGGTTGAACCTGGTATTTGATGTGTTCCACTATAAGATCACTATCCTCATTGGCCAGACGGAGTGTTTTCTTGATGGGTGTCAGGATAGCTTCCGTTCCTTTCTGTGCCTCCATTTGAAACACTTTATCCAGATAGCCTTTTTCCTTTAATATGTTGACCATTACGTGAAAAAGGTCAAACTCTCGGATAGTGATTTCAGGGTTTTCCTGGCTGGTTTTTTTCTTGAGGAACTGGATGTGGTCACGAACAATTAGTTCATCCTTTGGATCATAGTCGAAGATGTAGTATCCGATTTCGTTTCCCAGACCTTTGTTTTCGCGAAAACGCTTATCCAAAATTAGATCAAGGATCTTGTCCAGTCGCTGGTAGATAGTTTTCATGAGTCCGCCCCCTCTCCCAGGATGGCTATTAAGTGCAATTTTTGGTCTGTTTTGCTTAGGTGCTTGGCTAATTCAGGATCAATGATAGGTGGTAGTATCAATAAGTCCTTCGATTTCTTCCGTGCATAGCCTGCATCCATTAGAATGCGTTTATATACTTGTTGGAGCTTGTAATGGGTATATTCGTTCCAGGCAGCAACTTTAGGACTCTGCTCCGATTTGTGCTGAAAAAAAATGCGAAAATCTGCTTCTGTAATTACCAGATCCCTTAATATAACCTTGTCCCGAACCACTTCCATCATAAATTCAGCAAATAATCGATCTGTTTTGACCACAGACAACAGCGCCACCTGTTTACTGGTTTCAAGTGGACCGGCAACAATCATTTTCAACAACGTCTCGTCCAGCACTTCTATTCTTTCTGTCAGGGTGGAAGCAACTTCCAGTTTTCTGGTTTCTGTTTTGAACAAAAATATGTTATCTTTCACAGACATACGAGTGATGTCTTTCAATTCATATCCTTCCAGAATAAGGCTTGAAGCCTTTTTTAACTCCAGATATAAAAAAGCCCGCGTTTTCAACGTGGTGCGATAAGGCTGATTTTTCACGCCAAATTCCTCTCTTTCAATAGATAAGATGGCCACTTTTTTATTATATCATTGATGTTTATCCCTGTAACCTGTTATTTCTGCTTGGTTGTTCGAATTGTCTGCTGTTTATTAGTTCCCTATTGTAATGGTAGAACAGTTCAATAAACAAAACTGGCGATACTGGTGTTATGCAGTATATAGTCTGGATACCATTTCACAAGAAAAAAACGCCCAATAAACAAGGCGCTTTTCTTCAATGCTTTTCGATATCATGCTATTCATTACTGACAGCATCAATATGATCGTTCATCAATTGAATAAATTTATCTATATCAACTTCTTTTCCTCTAAAAGTTAGTTTGCGGCTACCTTTTATTAAATTCTCAATCGAAATTTGATCAAACTTAATGTTCGCTGAGCTAAATACAATGAAAGGGTCCATTCCTAACGCATTAACTATCTTTTCAATATAGCTCAAGTCTATTATTGCTACTTGTTCATTCTCAATTCTTGTCAATGCCATCCGGTTTATTCCGGCTCGTTCTGCAGCTTCAACAATATTTAATCCTTTCTTTAGACGAGCAGTCTTTATCGTCTGTCCTATTGTTTTCATATTAGTCCTCCCCATTTGTTCTGATAAATAGCGCTTCATCTTCAGCAGATAATTGCTTTGAGTATTCAACTGATTTTGCAGTATTTATTAGATTATCCAGTTCAATTCCTAATCCTTCAGAAATTAATTCAACTGTAGTTAGTGTTGGTCGCCTTTTCCCGTTCTCAATCCTGTTAATGTTGCTTGCCGATACCCCTGATCTCGTTGCTAATTCTTGTAAGCTCAAGTTGTTTCTTTTCCTTGCATACAGTATAGCTGCTCCAATGTTTTTCGATATGATTCCTGTCCTTTTTGTCATCTGTAACCTCCTATTTATTGGTGATTTGATTTCCAAATCTACTAAACGTACTTATCCTATGGTATGCAATATATCCAGGTTATATTCCATCTGTAATAAATATGTGGTGCGAATCAAATCTTTTACTCATTTTTTGCGCAGATAACATAACTCGAACATTCCTTAGAAGTGATATCGTAAATTTTTTTAATGCTCATAAATGAACGAATCTGATAATTAGAATGTATATGCGTCAATGAAACATAAAATATGGCAAAGCTCATATTTGAGCATAATAGAAGTTATATTCTGAATATTCTTAACATTATTGTTCCAAATTGGTATAATATTGATTTAGGAGATGATAAAATGTTATCAGAATACTGTATATACTGGCCCGGATTTTTGGACCGGGATGGATATGGGCAAATTAGTAGCAATAAAGATGGCACATTAAGACCAACCAGACTAATACTTTCCCAAAAATTGGGCAGAGATATCCGTAAAGGTTGTGTAGCGCACCATACATGTTACAACAAACAGTGTGTAAATCCCTTGCACATTACGGAAGTAACAATAAAGGAAAACAAAAGAGATTCAAAGTATCAGGACCACCCGAATCTACCTGTCATTGAACTTACAAAGGAGGATGTATTCTTAATCCGTTACGTGTATAATCACCATAATCTCGATGGGTACAGTGATACTGAAAGAAGAGAGTTGCTGAAAAAACTTGTAGAAATTAAAGTAAGCGCAGGTGTATCACCCATCCCCGTACCTGACTTTGTTATAAATGTGATAATTGAGTACAAGTCCTGGGACTATATACACCTACCCAAAATTGATAGATTGCCTGCATTGCATAGGTTATGCGAATTAATTGGTGACAAATCCTGCGTATTTCCTGACTGGATAGGCGATGTCAGCAAACCAACAAGTGTGCAAAAAAACAACATTACAACATCTGCCCATAGAAAATCACTCGCGTTATTCTATTTAAATGATATATCAACGGAAAAAGTAGTTATGCATTCTTGTGACAAGCCTAAATGTATTAACCCATATCATTTAAGTCCGAATGTCAACGAATTTCTGAGCCACGTGCTGATGAATTTTTGAGCCATTGTGCTCGCGAATTTATGAGCCAATAGCTTCGTTACTGTCTTTG
>NZ_FXUF01000026.1 GCF_900182905.1 Anoxynatronum buryatiense
ATACCACTTACAGGGGGTTCTCTATATGTTTTTTATGAATGTTTATTAAATATTTTTCTAGGTTTTATGCTTTCCCTTGGGTGGGAAAGTTGAGTTATTATTATTATTATTATTATTACCATAAAAGCCATTTACACCTGATTGTCTTTGTCCAGTAAAGCACTAAAGGGGGTATAATTGAACTATCCTGCTTGTAAACTGGTATTTTCTTAGAAATGAGGCGTGACATGATTAACTATATCTCGTCTAATAGAAAGCCCCGGGTGATTCCCAAAGGGCTGTTGGTGGCCATTGGCGGCAATGAAGACAAAGAGTATGAACTGCATATTCTGACAACTATCCTGTCACTGGTAAAAAAACAAAAAAAACACATTGAAATCATTACCACGGCCAGCGGTTATCCAGAAGAAGCCGGCAAGGCCTATTACAGGGCTTTCGCCAAAGACGATGATCATGCTGTCGGCGTCATGCATGTATCCACACGTGAACAAGCGACTGACGTCAGCTTATTGCAACGAATCACTGCGGCTGACGTCATTTTTTTTACCGGAGGGGATCAGCTGCGGATCACCAGTATTCTGGGCGGATCTCCCATTGAAAAGGAAATTCTGAGGCGATATGAAGAGGAGATGTGCATCATTGCTGGAACCAGTGCCGGAGCCAGTGCCATGTCCAAAACCATGATTTGCGGCGGCGACAGCAGGGCAGCCCTGCGGAAAGGTACCATTAATGTTGCAACGGGTATTGGACTCATCGACAACGCCATCATAGATACCCACTTTGTGGAACGGGGCCGCTTCAGCCGGTTAATGCAAATAGTCAGCATGAATCCCGGTAATACCGGCATTGGCCTCGGGGAAGATGCAGGCATTATCATAGAAGGTGGTTGTGTTTTAAGAGCCATTGGAAGCGGAATCACGGTGATTCTGGATGGCCAGTATCAAAAATATACGAATGTGGCTGATATTGGATCTTCTGAAGCCATCGCCATCGAGAACCTGGTGATTCACACGATAGTGAGTGGTTACGGATATGACTTGTGTCAAAAAAAGTATTTAAAGGCCGAAGATCTTAAACTGCTGAACCCGGTGGAGAGTGAGGAAAACACCCATGAAAATACTGGAAATGAGAGCGATCCGAGGCCCCAATTATTATAGCCGACATCCTGTCATCTTAATGCAGCTTGACCTGGAGGAACTTGAAGAAAAACCAACGGATACGGTTTCTGATTTTAAGGAAAATATAGCACGAATGATGCCCAGCCTTCAGGAACACAAATGCTCTCCCGGAAGGGTGGGGGGTTTTTATGAACGACTGGTGAGGGGCACCTGGGCTGGTCATGTTGTGGAGCATGTGGCCTTGGAACTGCAATGCCTTGCCGGTCATGAAGTGGCTTTTGGAAAAACCTTTGACACGGATGAAACCGGCATTTATAACTTGGTTTACCGTTATCTGGATTACAAGACCGGCCTCAGGGCAGGAGAAATGGCCGTTGAAATGGTGGAAAAACTCTTTCAGGGTGTCACCACAGATGTACAACCCCTGATCATTGAGTTAAAACAAATTGCAGCTTCCAGCCTTTTGGGGCCTTCAACACAGTCAATTGTCAACGAAGCCACCAGACGAGGCATTTCTCATTTCCGCCTCAATGAAGACAATTATGTGCAGTTGGGCCAGGGCGTTTATCAAAGAAGAATTCAGGCCACCATGATGGACAATACCTCTGCTTTGGGGGTTGAAATTGCTGACGATAAAGAGAGTACGAAACAACTTTTGTCATCCATGGGCATTCCTGTGCCCGAAGGTCACTCTGTTAAGACAACCGATGAAGCAATGAAGGCAGCAGAAGACATAGGGTTCCCGGTGGTTGTCAAACCATTGATCGGAAATCACGGGCGGGGCATTACCGTGAATGTGACCAATGCAGCAGAATTGCTGGTCGCCTATGGCATCGCAGGCGAAGTCTGTGAAACGGTTCTGGTGGAAAAATACCTGGAGGGATTTGATTTTCGAATCCTGGTCATTGATGGAAAATTTGTGGCGGCGGCCCTTCGGGAGCCTGCATATGTGATCGGTAACGGAACAGACACCATTCGACAGCTGATCGACGAAGTGAATAAAGATCCTGATCGGGGGATCGGTCACGAAAAAAACCTGACCCGCATCACCGCCGATTCCATGACAGAACGACTGCTGGCCGTTAAGCAGCTTACGCTGGAGAGCATTCTGGCTGAGGGTGAAAAAAGATACGTTAAATCAACGGCAAATCTCAGTGCCGGTGGCACAGCCCTTGATGTGACAGAGAATGTTCATCCTCTGAACCAGTTGATGGCCCAGCGCATCTCACAGATTATTGGATTGAATGTCATTGGCATTGACATCATTGCCGATTCACTGGAAAAACCTCTTCACAAGGGTTCCTCCGGTGTTGTCGAAGTCAATGCGGCACCCGGGTTCAGAATGCATTTGAACCCCACCAGGGGAACGCCCCGAGATATTTCCGCTAACATTGTGGATATGCTGTTTCCTGCGGGAACACCCCATGCGGTTCCCATCGTTGCAGTTACCGGCACCAATGGTAAAACCACCACCACCCGGCTGATTTCCCATATTTTAGGTCTCAACGGCAGTACCGTGGGCATGACCTCCACAGATGCGGTGATCATTGATAATATCCCCATTCTGACAGGAGATTACAGTGGTCCTGAAGGCGCCCGAAAAGTCATGATGGATTCCACCATAGATCTTGCCGTGCTTGAAGTGGCCAGAGGCGGCATTCTTCGCCGTGGTCTTGGTTTTACTGAAAGTGACGTGGGCGTTCTGCTCAACATTTCTTCCGACCATCTGGGTGAAGGTGGCATTGATACCCTGGAAGATATGACCAGGTTAAAATCAACGGTGACAGAAGCTGTCAAATCATCTGGCCATGCAGTTTTCAATGCCGATGATCCACGGGTGCTTTCCTGTCTCGAGAATACAAAGGGGCATCCCGTTTTGTTTTCAAGAGATCCGGAACATCCGGCCCTTCAGTCAAACTTTGAAAAGGGAAACATGAATGTGACTGTTCAGGAAGGGAATGTCATCATCCAGAAAAAAGGATGGATGTCAACCGTTGCCAGTGTGGTTGAAATACCCATCACCTTTGATGGCAATGCCGGATTTAACATTGAGAATGTGATGGCCGCAGTAGCCGCTACAGCGGCACTGGGATTAAATGAAGTTCAGATCAGGGCGGGGTTGGTGAGTTTCAGCCCTTCCATTGGTCAGTCACCAGGCAGAATGAATGTCATCGACATGGGTGAGTTCAAAGTGGTGGTGGACTATGGCCATAATATTGGAGCCATCAACGCCACCAGCGACTTTATCAGAGGCTTGATGCCGGGCAGAAAAATTCGCATGGCCTCCGGCGTTGGAAATCGAAGGCGGGAAGACATTCTGGCATTTGGGCGTGCCCTTGCAATGTACTACGATCATATTGTTCTTTGCGATGCCGATCCAAGGGAGAGAACTGCCGGCGAAACAGCCCGTATCGTAAAAGAAGGGTTACAGATGGGTGGCTTTACACCAGAGATGATCACTTTGGTCATTGATGAAAAAGAAGCCACGAAAATATCACTGGAGATGGCAAAGCCGGGAGATCTGGTGGTACTGCAGGCAGATAACATTGCCCAGGTGATTAAAGACGTGCTGGCGCATAAAGCAAAGATGTAAAAACACGGGGACGTTGACAACATGATAGACAAGCAGATCAACACTTCACTGCTCAACAGAGAAGACTGCTGCGTGGAAGGAGAACAGGTATGAACTTTGATAAACACCACCGCAAACCTTTTTTATACTACTATATGATCGTCATGGTGTTATTGCTGCTATTTAACATGTTTATATACCCGAATCTCTCGAAGGAAGAAATTACAGAGGTGGACTACGGCACCTTCCTGCGGGAAGTGGACAGCGGCACAGTGATTAGCGTTCAAGTGAAGGAAAAGGAGATCGGATTCATTACCGTGGATACTGAGGGGAATGAAACTCTTTTTATCACTGGCCGCATGGAAGACCCCCAGCTTGCGGAGCGTCTGTACCAGGCTGATATTGAGCGGTTTGAGGAAGTGATTCCCAAGGAAGCCTCACCTTTTGTCAGCATGCTGTTTTCCTGGGTGATCCCTTTGGTGATTTTCATCGCCCTGGGGCAGTTTCTCATCCGACGCCTGCAGTCCAAAACCGGGATTGGAAATGCGATGAGTTTCGGAAAAAGCAACGCGAAAGTTTATGTGGAGGCCCAGACGGGGAAGTCCTTCGAAGATGTGGCAGGACAGGATGAAGCCAAGGAAGCTCTGCAGGAAATCGTGGACTACCTTCATAACACCCAAAAGTACACAGATGTTGGGGCTGTGGTGCCCAAAGGTGCCCTGCTGGTAGGCCCTCCGGGAACGGGAAAAACCCTGCTGGCAAAAGCCGTTGCCGGGGAAGCCAAAGTGCCCTTTTTTTCCATTTCAGGATCGGAATTTGTGGAAATGTTCGTGGGTATGGGCGCCGCCCGTGTCAGAGATTTATTTAAACAGGCCCAGGAAAAAGCCCCCTGCATTGTGTTTATCGATGAAATTGACACCATTGGCAAGAGCCGTTCTGCCGGAGGCCCTGGGGGAAATGATGAACGGGAACAGACATTGAACCAGCTCCTCAGTGAGATGGATGGTTTTGACGCAGATAAGGGAGTCATCATTCTGGCTGCCACCAACCGGCCGGAAACCCTTGATAAAGCCTTGCTGCGGCCTGGCCGCTTTGACCGGCGCATTCCTGTGGAGCTGCCAGATCTGGCTGGCCGGGAAGCGATTTTAGTTGTCCATGCCCAAAAGGTGAAACTGGGAACTGACGTGGATTTCAATACCATCGCCCGGGCTACCTCCGGTGCCTCTGGAGCAGACCTGGCCAATATGATCAACGAGGCTGCCCTTCGTGCTGTGAAGATGGGACGTCAAACCATTCTTCAGAGTGACCTGGAAGAATCTGTGGAAGTGGTCATTGCCGGTTACCAGCGGAAGAATGCTGTCATCCAGCCAAAAGACAAGTGTATCATTGCATACCATGAAATTGGTCATGCTCTGGTGACGGCCAAACTGGGCCACTCAGCCCCTGTTCATAAAATCACCATCGTGCCCCGCACCTCCGGCACTTTGGGATATACCATGCAGGTGGACGCCACAGAGCAATTGCTTCTATCCAAAGACCAGGCACTGGATAAGATCACCACTTTCATGGGAGGCCGGGCAGCGGAAGAGCTGATTTTTAATTCCATCACCTCCGGTGCCTCCAACGACATTGCTCAGGCAACCAAAATCGCCCGTGCCATGGTGACCAAATATGGCATGAGCGACGTGTTTGACATGATGGGCCTGGAAACCACCACCAACGTGTATCTGGGGGGCGACAGCACGCTCACAGTGTCCGATGAAACGGCTGCAAAAATTGACGCAGAAGTGCTGCGGATTATCAAAACCTGTCACCAAAAAGCCAGCCAGATTCTGGCAGACAACCGGGAGAAACTGGAAGAACTAACCAAGCATTTGCTGGAAAAAGAAACCATCACGGGAGAAGAGTTCTTGGAGTTGTTGGGAGAGTGATTTTCATTATGAAAGCTTTCAAGAGTATTGTTAAAGGCAATGGTAATTAGAGAACGGAAGGAGAATAGGCGATGCGCAAAATATTCTTTTTTTTGGCGCTGCTGGTGGGCTTATTAATAGCTGTCATAGCGATAATCAATAAGGAAGTCGTTACGGTAAACTATCTCTTTGGACATACCAGCCTCACATTATTTATGCTGATCCTGGTTTCTGCCACTGCGGGGGCCGTGTTAATGGGCTTTCTGGGTATCTTTCGAAGCATCCACAACTATGTCAATTCGCAGGGAGAACGCGGGTACAAAAAAGAGCTGGAGCGACGCATCAAACTTCTGGAGAGTGAGAAGGGAAAGCTTGAGGCTGAACTGAACAAGCAGCAGAAAGAACGTGAGCATGCCGCTGCGAAAGCATATGAAGACTTAGAGAATGAGAAGAAAAAACTGGAGGATGAGTTGGCCGGAAACAGGAACAAGGTGTAGCGAATATTTGCTTCTTGAGGAAGCCAGGACTGCGTAAAAGCCATCACGGCCATTTTGACAGCAACTTTTGAAGTTGAAGAATAATAGATCAATAACGTTAATTAAGATGGTGACCCAGCTTTTCAGGGTCGCCTTCTTTTATTGTCAGACCCATATAAATCTGACTGGTGGTAGTATTCCTTTGAGACGAGGCTTTATGATGCCGGAAGATCAGGAGACACCGACATTTCCCCATTTACCGGATGATAATAAACCTTGACAAAAACACATTTCTCCGGTAAAATTAAATCAATCGATTGATTGAAAAGAGGCGAAGAAATGAGCAAGAAGCAGGATATTAAGGAAAATATTCAAAGAACAGCTAGGCGGCTTTTTGCACTTAATGGTTATAACGCAACCTCAACACGTGACATTGTAAGGGAAGCAGAGGTCAACATTTCAGCTATTGCGTATCATTTTGGCGGCAAAGAAGGCCTGTTTTTATCTCTTTTCGATAACTTCACATTTAGGGATGAAGCAGAACCCGGCTTGTCACAATATCCGGCAGCAGAACTAAAGGATCTTTTAACCAAAATCATCAGATTGCGGTTCGAAGACCCTGAATTGGTAACCATTCTGCAGCAGGAAATTGTCGTTCACAGTAGTCGAACGGAAGCCGTCAAAGAATTACTGGTTCCTGCCTGGTTACGAATCCGCTCTTTGCTGGAGTTGGGGAGAGAAGCCGGCCACTTTCAATTTCACAATATTTACAACGCAATGAATTTTGTTATGGCCGTGGCCGTGTTTCCAAGGCAGAACCCCTTTTTTAAGGAGATGGTGGAAAAGCAGGAATCGAAAGAAGCGGTAATTAGTGAAACAATTGGCTTAATACTGAGAGGTCTTGGGTGGAATGGTGTAGAGTGATAATCCGGAGAATATCAAGCAGCTCAATATATCCTTTGATACCAAAAGGTTCGATGTTGAGTGGTCTAAAGTGAGGAAAGGATAGGTTAGAATGAAAGAGATACGCACAAAGATTCAAATCCATGCACCTGTTGAAACGGTATGGAACGTGTTAACTGATGTTGAAAGGTATCCTGAATGGAATCCGTTTATTAAGTCACTTCACGGCAATTTGGATGAAGACGAAATTATTCAGGTGGAATTACAGCTGGCAGATAAAAAACCCATGATCATCCGACCGAAAATCGTATCGGTTCAAGAATTCCAAGAACTGCGGTGGAAGGGCAGGCTACTACTGCCGGGGATCTTTGACGGGGAGCATATTTTTGAGCTGAGTGAGTCGGAAGATCAGACCACTTGCCTCATTCACCGGGAAAAATTCAGTGGAGTCATGGTGCCATTTCTCAAGAAGCTGCTGGATGTAAATACCTTGAAGGGCTTCGAAATGATGAACCAGAGTTTGAAAAAACGTTGCGAAGCGCTACGGGGTGAGTGAGTTTGAAGGATAATGAGAGGTTTTGCCAGTCACTGACTTTTGTGTTCCAAACCAAATGGGGGGAATGATATGGTCTATGTGGCACTGCTAAGAGGGATCAACGTGGGAGGCAACAACAAAATTCCCATGATGGAACTGAAAAAAATCTTTGAAAAAACAAACATGCAGTCTGTCACCACTTACATCAATTCCGGCAATGTAGTCTTTAAGGATGTGGCGCATTCCAAATATGAACTTGAAGCGCTGTTGCATCAGGCAATTCTGGCAGGTACACAACTTGAAATATCCGTGTTGGTTCGCAATCTTGACGATTACGCAGCGTTGATGGCAAAACTGCCGCCGCACTGGAAAAATGACGGAGAAATGAAGAGTGATGTCCTTTTTTTATCAGGATCTGTGGACCGGGAAGAAATCCTGGGGGAACTGACCATCAAACCGGACATTGACAGGGTGCTATATGTATCGGGAGCTATTCTGTGGTCTGTCGACAGAAAAAATGCAGCCAGAAGCGGTCTGTTGAAAGTTGTCGGTTCAGCTCTATATCATCAAATGACCATTCGAAATGTGAACACAACCCGGAAAATATTTGAAATCATGAACCGTACTTAATTCACAGGGATATGCGGGACATGGGGACGCGCGAAACGTCCCTGTGTCCCGCGTTGCTGTCTAATGGAGAGAAAAAAACAGTTGACAAGGGCTTGGTGGTGGATTAAACTGAACATGTTCAAAATATGTTCAGCAATCAAGCGGTAGTCAGCATTTATCAGGACATTTTTCATTTAGATGGAAAAGAGGCGAAAGCATGAGTGGTACAGATGCAAGGAACAACATCATCAAGGTGGTTGTGGCGATGTTGGCTGAAGGAAAAGATGTGGAAAAAATCACCGTGCGGCAGGTGGCTGAACGTGCCAATGTGGGCATGGGCCTTATCAATTATCACTTCAACTCAAAGAATGCACTGCTGGGTATTGCTGTGGCAGACTACATGGCGACCATGGCCGCTGACTTTGCGACCCCGGGGGAGTATTCCGGTTCAGAACCGAGTGAAAAGCTGAAGATCATGTTAACAAAACTGTACAGTTTTGCAGAGCAGCATGAAAAGCTGATCAAGTTCACCATTACCCAAAATTTACTAGATGGAGAAATGCAGACGCCCCTCTTTATCGTTCCACTTCTAGGGGAAATTTTCGCAGATCGACTCGATCCCATTCAATTGCGGATCATTGCCCTGCAAATCCTGCTTCCCATCCAGGTGGCAAGCATCAATCCGTCAAAATTTCTTTTGTATTCGGGGATTGATCTTCGTGATGAACAGCAAAGGAATCATTATATCGGAACGCTGGTGGATAATCTGTTGAAGCCACAAACCAAGTTGAAAGATAATGTGAGCTGAAAGATGATTTGAAGTACATTTAGAGCCATCAACTGGAAGGCAAACTGATGATTTGCTTTTCGTGAGAAAGGGATGTTCGTGTGAAACGAATCATGTTAATGGGAACAGGACTTGTGGTACTGATCTTGCTGTCATTGGTGTTGTCAGTAACAATCCAGTACGCGAAAGAAATGGATCAAGCATACCAACGGGTGTCTGAGGGCAGCCATATCCTCATCACCGAAAATGGTGAAATTGAGTATGGCATAAAGGGCGAAGGAACTCCTGTTTTGTTGATTCATGGGGCAGGCGGCGGCTACGACCAGGGGCTTCTCATGGGGCAGGCATTTTTAGGAAACGACTATCAGCTGGTGGCTGTTTCCCGTTTCGGGTATTTAGGGTCACCGCTGCCGGAGGAAGATGCCACCGTTGAACAACAAGCGGTGCTTTATGCTGATTTGCTAAAATATTTGAACATCGAAGAGGTGATCGTCTTTGGCGTTTCCGCCGGAGGGCCTTCCGCCATGCAGTTTGCCCATGATTACCCTGAACGCACCAGCGCACTGATTTTAGCCTCTGCGGTTTCTCAATTTATGGGTGATGACATACCTCTCAGCACAAAAGTGGTGAACACCATTCAAAAATCGGATTTCGCCTATTGGCTGGTGCTCAAAACCTTTCGCACTCAATTTTTAGGGTTTATCGGCATTCCTCCCGAGACTTACAAGGCCCTCAGTCCTGACGAAAAGCAGTTTGCGGATCAAATGCTGGAATATATGCATCCTATGAGTCCCCGGCGACCAGGGAACATTCATGAAGGAAAGATCCAACCTTTATCAGGGGAAGCAATGAGCGGCATCCAGGTCCCGGCCATCATCCTGCATGCTAAAGATGATACGTTGGTAGGATATGAACACGCTGCGTTCTACCATGCGCATTTGGCCAATTCACAGCTGGTCACTTTTGACAGTGGTGGGCATGGGATGGCATCAGAGTTGAAAGAAATCAGGAATCAGATCAATGCGTTTCTTGAGACGGCTGTTCATTAGTAAGGACACGATTCAATGGTTTGTGTTATCCATAAGAGGAAGTCATTCATCAGACACGGTTCTCATCAACAGACAGTAGTTTCCATCAGACGATTACTTTCAATGTACGTAGAGTTAATGACAGCCAACACTTCATCTGTGGAGGAAGAGAAATGATTCGCAAATCCAGGTTTTACAGCAAGATGATTTTCAAAATATTGAAAAAAGAAGTGGTTAATCAGGATGATTACAGAGCCTCCTATAACGAAGTAGCTAGTACCTACCAAGACTGGATCGCCCAAATGGGACGATTTACAGACCGGATCATCAAACCTGCCATCCTTCTCAATAAAACGACCAGCCGGGTACCCGTCAGGGTGCTGGACTTTGCCTGTGGCACAGGGTATATCAGCCGAAAGGTGATTGAGATGGATCTGCCCTGTGAAATAACAGCTGTGGACATTTCTGAGCGAATGCTGGAACACTGCGCTGATCTGTCAGACAAAGGAGTCAAACTGGTTAACATGGAAGGTGGTGCCTTCCTCAATGAGACAAAGGAGACCTTTGATGTCATCCTTTGTGGATGGGCACTCCCATACTTTCAACACAAAGTGCTGTTGAAACAGTTCAGGGAAAAGCTGTCGGAGGGCGGCGTTGTGGGAGTTATTGCCAATAGCAAAGGGACCCTGCATAAAATGGAGGAAATATTCCTTCGGGTGATGGCGGAAAATCCGGGAAATGTCAGAAAACCCATGAACATCGCACTTCAACTGCCAAAGGGAACAGAAGGACTGGAGTGCTGGTTTAGGTATCATGGATTTGTGCCCGTGGAAATCGACGAGGGAGAGGTGACCTTTTCTTTTGACACCCCGGAGGATTTGCTGGCGTGGCTCAATCAAACGGGGGCCCTGGCCGGAACCATGCAGATCTTCGACAATTATGAAAAAGTGAAGAGGGATATTCTTCGTGAAATAAAAAAAGAAAAATACAGGGAGCGTCACTATGAGATAAATCATAAATATGTCTATGGAATCTTTCGGAATGGCGGTGTCAATGGTGAACATGCATAAAGTAACCATGCTGATGAAAATGGCAGTAGATAAGAAGGCAATCAAAGGAATGATTAAAACCTACAGGATTCTCAAAGAAGATCAAGCATTTAATTTAATGAAGTATGTCAAAATGATGACAAGCATGCAAAAGGGCGAAAAAATCATGAAGCATGAGGGTGAGTACATCATCAGCACGTTCATGCCCTCGTTTCCATCAGAGTCATTTTTCACCAATATAAGGGCCGTTAAAGAACCCAAAGATATTTTCACCCAGCAGATTTACGGAAAAAGATCGGCTCCCATCTCCAGCTACCTTAGTGTCACTCACAAGTGTCCCAACAACTGTGTCTACTGCAGTGCAAAAATAGGGCAGGCGGAAAAAGAACTGACTGCAGAACAGTGGATTCGGGTGATAAAAGACCTGCAGAACATGAAAACCAGCATCATCGGACTCACCGGTGGCGAACCCTTGGTCAGAGAAGATATCTTCGAAATTGTTAAGGCCATCGACCAAAGAAGTACTGCAATGCTTTTTACCAGCGGCTTTAACCTGACATTGGAAAGAGCCAGGGAATTAAAAAAGAATGGGTTGTTTAGCATCGGCATTAGCTTGGACTCCCATGACCGGGAGGGGCATAATCATAACAGAAGCGATGAACGGGCATTTGACATGGCACTCACAGCCCTCCAGAATGCAAGGCAGGCAGGACTCTATGTTATGGCACAAACAGTTGCGTTAAAGACAAACCTGGGAAAGGATCAACTTTTTAAGCTATTTAAACTGGCCGGAGACAATGGGGCGCATGAAGTCAAACTACTGGAACCCATTCTCAGTGGGAAACTGCTGAATGAAGAGAATCTGGATCAAATCCTTTACAATGCTGCCAACAGAAAAAAGCTCATTGATATCCAGCATAAAGCAAATCAAGTGAAGGAGTTCCCTAAAATAAGCACCTTTGCCTACACGGAAAGTGAAGCAAAATTTGGGTGTGGCGCAGGAACCCAACACGCCTATATCAGTGCCAGTGGAGATCTGTATCCCTGCGATTTTGTTCCAATGAGTTTTGGAAACGTCACTGAAAACAGCGTTAAGACATTGTGGCAGGAAATGAATGCAGTTATGGGAACTCCTAAAATCGGCTGTTTCGCTCAAAAAATCAACAAAGAAGTCTACCGAAAAGCACAAGGCAATCTGCCACTGGACAAAGAGCGATCAACGGAAATCGGCTTAAACAATCAATCAGAAAAATTTCCCCAGTACTATCGGGCATTGCAATAGCGTTAAGCGGCTTCTTTCGATCGATTGCCGTACGGTATAGTGACACAATGCGTGTGAGATAGGGATTATTCCCCTATCTCTTTTTGCCGCACAAAAATCAGTTTGCGAAATCCATATTAATCGTAGAAGCTGAGGGTATCAATAGGAAGTCAATAGATGAATGAGATCAAAATGTATCAGGCATGGGGCAAGATGAAAGTTGGATAGCTATTTAGAAAAGAATGGAAGCTGCCAAAAGCTTCCTGCCTTAAAATCTGCGAACACCTATCGATAATTGTACAAAATCAAAAGGCACCAATGAAACGGAGGTTCTGGAATGCAAACAGAAATCAGATCAGTACCCAGTCAACCCGTTGGATGGAAGACCTTCCTGCGGGATGTTTTCATTTGTTCACTGGGGGCCTATGGAGGTCCTGAAGCACACTACGGTGTTTTTACAGACCAACTGATCACGAAGAAAAAATACATCACTGAAGAAGAACTGGTGGAACTGATTGCCCTGACAGGGATTTTACCTGGGCCCAGCAGCACACAGACCATCGTGGCCATTGGGTACAAAATGGGAGGCCCGTTGTTGGCTTTCTTCACCATGCTGGTGTGGGCACTGCCTGTCTTGACAATCATGACACTGCTGTCTTTTCTGAGCCAGTTTTTGGACCGTATGAATCTGTCACAAGATGGCCTTCGATACATCGGGCCCATGGCAGTGGGTTTCATTATTGTGGCAGCCTGGCGAATTGGCAGGAAAGTGGTGAAGGACCATATCACAGCAGGGCTGTTAATTGCCGGAGCCTTTATCACCTATTTCATTCGGGAACCCTGGGTGTTTCCCCTGGTGCTTATTGGTGGAGGGGTGGTCAGCGTGATGACCTCAGGAGAAAAGGATCTGTGGAACCGGGTGGATTTGAAACCCCCTTGGGCATACTTGGCTGCTTTTGGCATTTTTGCCCTGGGAAGTCTTGTTCTCAGCTTTTTCACAGACCATAGAATTCTGGATCTTTTCGAGAAGTTTTACCGTTACGGATACCTGGTCATTGGCGGGGGACAGGTGGTCATACCCCTTATGTACAGCGAATTGGTGGAGGTATACCAGTATATGTCCAACCAGGAGTTTTTAACCGGCTTTGGGCTGGTGCAGGGACTGCCGGGCCCTATGTTTAGTTTTAGTGCTTATGCCGGCGGCATGGCGGCCCGTGGCGAAAGTGTTTTTTTTCAGGCTTTGGGGGCTGTGGTCAGCGGCGTAGCTATTTTTCTGCCAGGGTTGCTGCTCATCTATTTCATCATTCCTGTCTGGGAAAACATCAAAAACATTCGAGGCATCAAGGTTTCTCTGAAGGGCGTGACTGCCGTGGCAGGTGGTCTGATCGCCGTTGCAGCGGTAGTCCTCATGCAGAGAAGCGGGTTCGTGCTGGATAATTTGGTGGTCACTGCACTGACAACAGTACTGCTGTTTTCTAAAAAGGTGCCGGCCCCTTTGATTGTGGTGTTGGTGCTGGCAGCAGGTTTCATCGTTTGACAGACTGTCTGATCCCGTTGTTTTTGGATGATTGGATTTCAACCAAAGCAGATCAGCCCTTGCCACGCGAAGGGGCTGATCTGATAGAGACTTTAATGGATTATTCGAATGACTTTGGCGGAAAATGAGCATATTTGATTGAAAATGATTGACTTTGCTCACCTATATGGTATGATCATTTTGAGGGAGGTGGATCATGCTGCAACAGGAACGCTACGAAAAAATTCTTTTTCAAGTGCAGGCAAAGGGTGCCGTTAAGGTGGCCAGGCTTGCAAAAGAGCTTACCATCAGTGAATCAACCATTCGAAGAGATATCATCGAACTGGACCATATGGGAAAGCTGAAAAAAGTTTTTGGCGGAGCGGTCTCTTGTGACACATACCTAACCTCGAAAGAAACAGATGTGAAAACAAGGGCTGTGTTCAGTGTCATTGAAAAAGACTCCATCGCCAGGCATGCTGCGAGTCTCATCGAAGCCAATGATTTTGTGTTTATTGATGCCGGCACCACGACAGCAAAGCTGATTGATTTTCTGCCGGACAAAGCAGCTACCTATGTGACCAATGGGTTGAGCCACGCACTGGCTTTAACACGCAGCGGGCACCGGGTATACCTGTTGGGCGGCAAAGTGAATGCAAGTACTGAAGCCGTTACCGGAACAGAAGCCCTGGCAGCGCTGACCAAGTATAATTTCACCAAATGCTTTCTGGGGACCAATGCCGTTGATTTGGAACATGGTTTTACCACTCCAAATCTGGACGAAGCCACAGTGAAAACACACGCAGCAAAGAGATCATCCATCGTATACGTATTGGCAGACAGCAGAAAGTTTGAAACGGTGGCGCCTGTCACTTTCCTGGATATTGAAAGTGCCTGGATTATTACAGACAAACTGGAAAACACAGAGTATAAGTGCCGTACAGAAGTCATTGAAACAGAGTCTGAGTGAATGTAAATGAATGATCAATGATGAAAGCAGATGAAGGAGGAAGAAATGATGAAAATGAAAGTTGCGATTAATGGATTTGGACGTATTGGACGCTTGACATTTCGGCAGATTTTTGGGAATGAGGACATTGAAGTGGTGGCCATCAATGACTTGAGTCAGCCGGATATGCTGGCATACCTGCTGAAGTATGACAGTGTTCAGAAGGCCTATGCGGGGCATACCGTGGAGAACACAGATCATTCCATCATTGTGGACGGCACAGAGATTGAAATATTCAAAGAGCCAGATCCATCCAAACTTCCCTGGAAAAAACTGGATGTGGATATGGTGCTGGAATGCACCGGGTTTTTCTGTACAAAAGAAAAGTCTCAGGCACATATCGATGCTGGGGCTAAAAGGGTGTTGATTTCTGCGCCTGCCGGCAACGATCTTCCCACCATTGTTTATGGTGTCAACCACGACATTCTGACCAAAGATGACACCATCGTTTCAGCCGCTTCCTGCACCACCAACTGCCTGGCTCCCATGGCCAAGGCACTGAATGACTATCGGGAATTGCGCACCGGGTTTATGACCACCATTCATGCATACACGGGTGACCAAATGCTGCTGGATGGCCCACACAAGAAAAACGACTTTCGCCGTGCACGAGCGGGAGCGATGAATATTGTTCCCAACAGCACCGGAGCTGCCAAAGCCATCGGTTTGGTAATTCCTGAACTGGATGGTAAAATGATGGGTAATGCACAACGTGTCCCGGTGGCATCCGGCTCCTGCACGATATTAAACGCAGTGCTTAAGGACGATTCTGAAACAGTCACAAAGGAAGGTCTTCATGAAGCCATGAAAGCGGCCTCGAACGAAACCTTCGGTTACACGGAAGAAAAACTGGTCTCCAGTGATATTATAGGTATGGATTATGGCTCCCTTTTCGATGCCACCCAAACACTGGTGGCCAGAAGTGGAACCGGTGTTTTCCAGGTACAGGTGGTCGCCTGGTATGATAATGAAATGAGTTACGTGGCCCAGCTGGTGCGTACTTTAAAGTATATGGGAAGTCTTCAGTAGCAGTTCAGGCACAAAAACAAAAGTAGGTTGCACGTTATTTCATACACCCTGTCAGGGGATGAAATGACTGTGACAAAAAGCTGAAAATCAGTCTCTGCCATGGGTGGAGACTGATTTTGTTATATCATGACAAATGGTGCCTGGATGGATCACACAACGATCTTTCAATGAAAGGAGGTGCCGGTATTGATAAACGCACATATTTCGTCAAAAGCTTCTGTTGCTTCAGGAAAAAGGGGGGCGATGGCAGGATAGCAGTGGAACATTCCCTCGCCAATTCTCAAAGTGACATTAACGCCTGCTTCCCTGGCCTTATGGCCAAAGCGAATGGCATCATCACGCAGCGTTTCATCTTCTCCTGCATAAATCAGCAGAGGCGGAAGTCCTTCCAGATTTCCGAAGAGGGGCGAGATATAGGGAATGGCAGGGTCTGCCCCTCCGGCATAGTGGCGGGAGAGAGCAGGGGCCATTCCTTCGGGCGATAGACATATGTTGAGATTTGATTCGTGGGACTCGCCGCTACAGGTGAAATCGGTAATGGGAGAATAGGCAACGGCGCTGGAGGGTAGTGGAATGCCCTGGTCACGGATGGCCAGCAGAGCTGCCAGACATAGCCCGCCGCCTGCAGAATCGCCCACAAAAACAATGTCAGAAGGGGCGATTCCCTGCTGGAGCAACCATTGATAAGCCGCCAGCGAATCATCCAATGCAGCAGGGTAGGGATTTTCTGGAGCCAGTCGATATTCAAATAACAGGGCGCCAGTGCCGCTGTTTTTGACAAATTTGGCGGTGAGGGCCCGGTGAGACTGACAGGTGCCGGTGACATAGCCACCCCCGTGAAAGTATAAAATCACTTTGTCGGAAGCTGACTGGGATGGCAAAATCCATTCAGCGTAGAGATCACCGATGTGAACAGGCTTCACCTGTAGGTCTTGGGGCATTTTACCAAACTTTCCCGCTCCAGATTCAACTTCTTCCCGAAATTGAAGAATGGAGTCATAAAGGGTCCAGTCAATGCGAGATCTTTTAAATGGATATCGGAACAGGTATCGGTGTTGCAACAAGGTTTTTATGAGGCGTCCTCGGATACTGGGCATGCTATTTCTCCTTCTCATAGAATTTTCCGGTATTTTGGGTGATTGCTGAACTGCGTTAAGGTCCAGCGGGTGTGTATTTAAAGATGATTTGATTGAAACATTCCAACAAGGATTTCCACATTGGGAGCCAGATATTTTGTGCCATGAACAGCCTTGTAAATGGCCAATCCGTTGATGGAAGTCCAAAAAATCAATGCAAGCTGATCAGCATCGTACTGCTTAATGGTGCCCTCTTGCTGCCCTGCTGCCATGATGCGGGAAATGGACTCGTAGGGAAAGGTATTTTCCCGGAGGATGATGGCTTTAGCTTCATCGGGAATCGCATCAGAAGCTGTCGCCTGAGCAATGAGCAAATGATAACAGGCAGCATGCTCATCCTGATCCAGAAGCTTCAGTAGTTCGGTGAGGGCAAAGGTGATCTTCTCCAATGGAGGCATTGATTGTTCCTCCAGCCATCGGCAGGCTTGGTTTAATCTGTCAAAAGCTCTGCTGATGAGTTCCACAAAGATGGCTTCCTTGGACGAAAAATAGTGATACATCAGCCCCTGGGAGATAGCGGAAGCATCAGCGATATCAGTGATTTTAGTGGCAGCCAGACCTCTTTTAGCAAAAAGCATCAATGCCTGTGACAAAATTTGCTCTCTTCGCTCATCTCTGAGTTGTTGGTTTTGAGATTTGTTACGGGGCAAAAGAGCACCTCCTGATTGTTGGTTGAAATTTCATTCAACATAAGTTTATGTCGATGATGTGATCTTGTCAAGGATCAATATGCCTGATGATACCCTTGTGTTGTTTCCGGTCATAGCAAAAGCACCCTGTCACACTCGGGGTGCTTTTGTTTCTCAACAAATGTTCTTCACTTCAACTATCACTGGGCTTTCATAGCTTTTTCAATGGCAGTTCGAAGCGCCTGATCCTGGTCGGACCCGACGATTTTATGTTCATTGGCCACCACAAAGGTGGGCACTGCACTTACTGACCATTGTTTTGCCAGCTGTTGTGCCGGTAACAGCAGGTCATTCCCCGCCCGCTGAAGGTAGGTTTCCAGCTGTTGCCGGTCTAAACCTGCTTTTTCGCCAATGCGAAGCAGAACTTCCTGTCGGCCGATATTGAGACCTTCTTCAAAATAAGCGTGACTGACAGCAGTTCGGAAAGCTTCTCCGCATTGTTGGTGGGTAGCGTAGAGTTCAGCCAGCAAGGCTATACGAGAATTGGCCATTCGCTCAAGGCCATGATAAGTCAGGTTCCAGCGCGCTCCCCGTGACTTCAGTTCTTCCAGCCTCATGTTGAAATCTTCGGCACCAAAACGATCAGTTAAAAGAATCCCTTCCTCAGGTGTTGCTGGATGCAGTTCAAAGGGTACCCAGGTTACATCCAGGGGATAGTGTTGTTCCAATTCGTTGACAAGACCCTTGCCAAGATAACAGTAGGGTCAGATAAAATCATAAAAAACTGTCAGTTTTACCATTCATGTCACCTTCCTTACTCATTTTTCATGGTTGTTTGATGATCCGCAGGATCTGTGAATCGTATCAAGTAGTGCCTATCCCTGGAAAAGCAGATGATGGAAATGCTGTGGTTGTTATCATACCCAATGAAACGGGCAGGTTAATCACCGTGTCAAAAAAACAACAAAAGAACATGTTGAAACACGTTCAACATCGCTGGAAATTTGTTGCCACACCGTTGCATGTGCCGGTCAATGGATATTGCCAGGGATCTTCGTTTGTGATACAGTCGAAGTGCGTTATAACGTTCGAGTTGTACGTTATAATTTCATCTCGCGGTGGTGCCAGCTGGGTTTATGGCAACGGTTTACGAGGCCCTGCGTGTTATCAGCTATAGCCGGCAGCTGGGATGATAATCTTTCATATCGCTGGACATCATTGAAAATAAAAGATTTAAAAGAAAGGAAAGGCAGGCGGAAAACCGATGGATGATATCAGTCAAGTGATTGCCGGAAATCTAAAAGAACTTAGAGAGCAGCGGAGACTCAGTCTTGACCGGGTGGCAGAACTCACCGGGGTTAGTAAAAGCATGCTGGGACAAATTGAGCGGGGTGAATCAAATCCCACCATTCAGACAATCTGGAAAATGGCCAATGGATTGAAGGTCTCGCTCACCACACTCATTGATAGAAATACGCCTGAGACAGTGGTGGTGAAGCGTTCAACAGTTAGTCCGGCGGGAGGAAACGATGGCAAAATTCAGATTTACCCCGTCTTTCCCTTTGATCCGGAAAAAAGATTTGAAGTGATTAATTTGGAACTGTCTTCCGGTGCTTATTCTCCCTCAGAACCCCATGCCGATGGAGCAGAAGAATACCTGATGGTACTGGAAGGTGATATGAATGTGACGGTGGGAGGCGAGGTCTATGCGCTGGAAGCGGGAGATGCCATTCGGTACAGAGCAGACCAGTCCCATGCCTATTCCCGGTCAGATGAAGCTCCCACATTGACAAAGGCCTGCATGGTGATTGTCTATTAAGACATCTATTGTCATGATTCGAAACGCTTCTGATGAGTTCTGATCATCTCGAATGATCTGTTATAGACTCAATGAGACTAAACGGCTGAAATTGAACGGTTGAAACTAAATGACTGAAATGACTGTCAAAACAGGAAGGAGATTACCTGATGAAACCCGTTGCAACAGATGTACTGATCACTGACCGTGTTGAAAGTGCCCGTCAAAGTTACATCCACTCCAAACCAACCATTTGTACTGAAAGAGCCCGTATCTGGACAGCGTCTCACCGCCAGACAGAAGGAGAGCCGATACCCATTCGCCGGGCCAAGGCCTTTAAAGCGGCATGTGAACAACTCCCGGTCTCCATCTTCGAGGGTGAACTTCTGGTGGGCACTCCCGGCAGCTATAGGCGTACCGGCGTTTTGACACCTGAGTTTTCATGGAGGTGGGTGGACCAGGAAATGGATCATTTTGATAAACGTCCCCAGGATCCTTACTATATCAGTCAGGAACAACGGGAATTTCTTCGGAAAGAAGTTTTTCCATACTGGAATGAAAAATCACTGGAAGAAGTGTTTTTAAAACAACTTCCACCAGAGACTTCTAAAATTTTGGTGGATACGGGAATTATTGATAACGATTCGAAATGGCGCCAGGCAGTGGGAGAAGTCACGCCTGATTATCAGGATGTGCTGTTTGTAAAGGGTTACCAGTGTATTTTCAAAGAGGCGACAGAAGCCTTTGAACAACTGGAAATGAACAGTCTGGTCAATATTGAAAAAAGAGAATTTTACCAGTCGGTGATGCTGGCGGCAGAGGGAATCATGACATTGGCTGAACGTTACGCCGATGAGGCAACAAGGATGGCGGCAGCATTGGACAAGACAGATGATGAAGCGGCTATCCATCGACGGGAAGAGCTTATGGAAATTGCCCGGGTATGCCGGAAGGTGCCGGCCAAGCCGCCGGAAACCTTTCGCGAAGCACTGCAGTTTGTCTGGTTTGTGCAGTTGAGCGGCATTCTTTCCGAGAATCCCCTTGCGCTGAATCTGGGCCGTTTTGATCAGTACATGGCTCCCTACTATGAAGCCGATCTGGCAGCGGGGCGGCTCACGGAAGCGCAGGCACTGGAGCTCGTCGAATCTTTGTGGATCAAGTTATCGGAATGGGTGTGGACTATTTCTGCCAATACCGCCAACTATTTTGCCGGATATAACCAGTTTCAGAACCTGACTGTCGGTGGTCGCAAACGAGACGGCAGTGATGCCACCAATCCGCTGTCTTATCTGTGTCTAAAAGCAACAGAAACGGTGAAAACGCACCAACCGGGCCTCAGTGTGCGTGTTCATGCCGATTGTCCTGAAGCATTTCTTATGGCCGTAACTCGCCTGGTGGCGACAGGCACTGGATTTCCGGCCATTCATAATGACACTGCAGGGTACCAGATGATGCTCAATGCAGGCTATGCGGCCGAAGATGCCCGAGACTGGAGCAATTGCGGCTGTGTTGTACCCCACTTTCGAAAAACCGGCGAATGGACAGCAGCAGTCAATGTCAATTTTGGAGCTGCGCTTGAATATGCATTGAACAGTGGCAGGAGCCGGTTAACCGGCGAGCAGATGGGAATATCGGAGCAACCGCTGGAAAGGTTTGATAACTTTGAAGCCATCAAGAGTGCATTTTTCAAACAGCTGGCGTATCTCATCAAACATTCGGTCATTGGAACAGTGCTGGCTCAGAAGCTTCATATGGATCTGGTGCCGCGCCCCTTCCTGTCCACTTGTGTGGATGGTTGCCTCCAATCAGGCAAAGATCTGAGTCGGGGAGGAGCTGTCTACAACGTGGGACCAGTGCTGACAGGCATTGGGCTGGGAGTGGTGGCCAATGGGTTGATGGCTGTCAAAAAATTAGTTTTTGATGAGAAGACGGCGACACTGAAAAACATTCATGAAGCGCTGGATGCCGACTGGGCGGGTTTTGAGACGCTTCGGGAACTGGCGCTGGCAGTACCCAAATATGGCAATGATCAAGAGGAGGTGGATCGGTTGGCAGTGGAGATTTCTGACTTTTATTACCGGGAAACCCAACGATATAAGGATGCTTTCGGATCCCCCTTCAACACTGCCTTCATGGGGATTTCCAACTATGTTCCCACAGGCAAGATTGTCGGAGCCCTTCCCTGCGGTCGAAAAGCGCAGGCCCCGTTGACAGAGGGCGTTTCCCCCTTTGTGGGCAGTGATGTTCACAGCCCGCTTTCAGCCATGCGGTCAGCAGCCAAAATCAACCATGATGTTCACAGCGGCGGCACTCTCCTGAACCTGCGGCTTAACCAGGAGCTGGTGAACACAGAACGGGGGCTGCGAAATGTGGCAGCCATGATCAGAGCTTTTTTCTCCCTGGGAGCTTTTCATGTACAGTTCAACACGGTTTCTAATGAAGTTCTCCGGGCCGCTCAGGAAAACCCGGAAGACTACCGGGATCTGCTGGTTCGGGTGGCTGGATACAGTACTCAATTCATTCATTTGTCGCCGGAAATGCAGGAAGCCATCATTGCCCGTAACAGTCACATGCTGATGTAGGCTGTCGGAAGCCATTGATGTGACGATACTGGGGTGACTTGAAATATTGGTGCCGGCTGAAGACGTCGAAGAGATACCGGCCTGAGAACGGATGAATGCGTATTGCAAAGAAGGGATCCGATGATATATGTTTGAGGAAAAAGAAAAGAAAACTCAAGAAGTGCAGGGGGTGGTGGTGCAGCTGCAGCATTTTTCCCTTCATGATGGTGATGGGATTCGCACCACGCTGTTTTTGGCAGGCTGCCCCCTGCGCTGCCGCTGGTGCGCTAATCCTGAAAGCTGGGAACAAACACCTCTAAAAGCCCCTGGTACAGGCAAAATACTGCGCCGATGGATGCAAGTGGAAGAAATTCTGTCTGAAGTTCGCCGGCAAATGATTTTTTACCGCGCCTCCGGTGGCGGTGTCACCTATTCTGGAGGGGAACCCACGGTACAACTGGGCTTTCTGCGCAGTCTGGTGGATGCCATGAGCCACTTGGGTATTCATCAGGCGATGGAAACCTGCGGCTTTTTTTCCTGGGAGGCAGCGGGGGATATCCTTCAAAAAATGGATGCCATTTTCGTTGATGTGAAGGTGATGGACCCGCTGGCACACAAAGAGTTGACCGGAGTTGACAACAGACTGATTCTCGCCAATATCAAAAAAATGTCTCGGTTGAACATCCCTCTTGTGATCCGAATTCCGCTTATTCCCGATGTCAACGATCATGAAGAAAATCTAAAAGCATTGGCTGATTTTATTCGAAATCAGGTGCCGGAAAGCAGTGTTGAACTACTGCCCTACCATACCTTGGGACTGGAAAAGCACAAGCAGTTGGGGCTTCAGTCACCTCAATACGGCTACAGACCCCCCACACATGATGAACGGAAACGGTCAGCCGCCATATTTGAAAAGGCAGGGATTTCAGTGATTTGTTACTAATAATGGTATTGCAGGTCGCTTTTCACTTTTGGCGGGGGGTTTTTGGGTATTAATATCAAAACACAATGATGCAGAAAACAAGAGGAAAGCTAAAAGGAATGTATAAAAAGTGGATTATAGAAAGAAATGAGGAACGCCGACAGGAGGAAACAAGATGACAACCAGAACCTTTGAACATGAGATACTTGATGAAGTGAAGAAACGTTGGTCACCAAGGGCCTTCGACCCCAACCGTTCCGTTTCAGAAGCAGATTTGATGGGTGTTATGGAATCGGCGCGGTATGCGCCATCATGCTTCAACGAGCAACCTTGGCAATATCTGGTGACCATGCAGGGGGATGAAGCTCACGAAAAAATGGCAGGAGTGCTGGGAGATACCAACCGGGAGTGGGCCTCCAAGGCACCTGTACTGATGCTGATTCTGTCCCGCAAGCAATTTTCCCGCAATGGCAAGGAGAATCGATGGCATCTTTTTGATGCCGGTACCTCCTGGGGTTATCTTAGCCTGGAAGCGCAGCGAAGAGGTCTCCACACCCACGCCATGGGAGGATTCAGTGTGTCCCGCGCCCGGGAAACCTTTGAAATAGGGGAAGATATGTCGGTGATCGCAGCGGTGGCCATGGGGTATTACGGCAGTAAAGAAGACCTGAATCCCGAACTGCAGAAAAAAGAAAAACCGGCAATTCGTAAGTCCATTAAAGAGATTCTACTGAGACGATAAACTATCAACGCTGAGAAATGCATCATATTGTCGGCGGAGGGAAGACACCCTCCGGCTTTTTAGTGAAGGATGTATGTCACTATTTATCAAACATGCAACCGTTAAGATTTCTGAAGATTTACGCAGTTCATTTTTGGATATAATACATGTATAGATTAATTACTCAACTTTCCCACCCAAGGGAAAGCATAAAACCTAGAAAAATATTTAATAAACATTCATAAAAAACATATAGAGAACCCCCTGTAAGTGGT
>NZ_FXUF01000027.1 GCF_900182905.1 Anoxynatronum buryatiense
CTTGATCCCATTTGTATCGTCTCCTTTGTCATTTCATTATATCTTTGACATCGGAAAGTCTCAATTCAACATGTCCTATTTTCATTCTAACATCATAGGGGTCTCGGTGACTTCAAAGTATTTGTCGTAGTCTTTCATGCGGTAGTCTTTCCGGGTTCCCTGTTCCAGGTCCTGCTTAAGACTGGTCAGGTATTCGTTCATCTCCACCTGGTCCCGGGCAGCCTTCTCCGGGTTGTAGAAAAGGTGGAGGTAAGCCCGGCGTTTCTCGGTGAGGGTATCGCCTTTGTAGGGACGATGCTGTTCATAGTCCCAATGAAGGGTGCGGCAGATGCCGTAGACACCGAACTGTGGATGATGGTTGGACCATACCTGAAGGTTCTCCCGTTCTTCTTCCAGCACCTCTTTAACATACTTCAGACTCAGCTTCACACCTATGAGGAACTTCTGGTGATGCTTGTATAGCCCATTGATGTTGTCTTGGCTGTAAAACCCCCGGTCCAGCACCACATGCACCTGGGAGTAACCCATCACATTGAACTCGCCCATGAGTTGCCTGAGGGTGGTGACATCGGTGATGTTCCCCGGAAGCCTTCGGTAGTAAAAGGGCAGGCCGGATTCTTCACCAAACAGTAGGGCTAGGTTAAGCTGGGGAAGGCGGTCATGTTCTTTGTTGCGGCCTTTTTTCACCTGGCAGAGCACTTCGGAATAGCTGGATATGGAGGTGATGTCAAAGGCCCAGTATTCTTTTTCAATACGGCGTTTCCCCTGCTTCCTGAAAAAAGCCATCCGGTTTTCTTCTTCAATGGACTGGAACAGTTCGCTGCTTCGCTGGGAAGGGATGTCTTCTCCGCAAGGATGGACATGGAGCCGTTGCCAGTGGGGGAACCGACTTAAAGGGTTGTTGTCTTCCAGAATCAGGTAGTAGGCAACGGACAACATCTGTTTGTAAATACCTGGAAAGCAGGCTTTCAGGTCTTCCTGGACGCCGGTCTGCTGACCAATCTGATCAAACAGATGGGTGGCTCCGTAGAACCGGCGCTGGATCTTGGTGATGGGCACGGGTCCCTGCTTTGCCGGCACATGCTTCTGAGGCGAGGCCTTTTTGTAAGCCCGGGTGGGGATGATCTCGCCTGTCTCTGGGTCCAGTTTGCCAATCAGCTTTCGCTTGGCCCTGGACTGCTGTTTTTCCTTATCCCAGTAGGCTTCGTTCTCATAGGCGTAAGTGATGCCAGTTTGTTTATTGGTCTGATAAACGATGCTCATCCCCATCCCTCCTCGTTATATATTATAATATATAACGAGTCAAATGTCAATCAAAAATGCCTTATTTTGTTGGAATATCAATGTTTTTTATCGGTTTCATCGTTATATATCTCGGGAAGGCAGGTTAAGAGCCTGGGTTACAGCCAGCGGCAAGTGGCTGCCAGTGCAAAATGTGCCAGGGACACTGTCAGTACGGTGTACCAGCTGGCAGAAGGACACGGCCTTGAATGGCCGTTGTCAGAGGACTTGTCCAACGTGCAGATCAGAGACCTGTTTTACCCTGCCAGGTCAGAATCCAAACGGCGAATGCCTGACTGCGCCGTCATGTTCCAGGAAATGGCCAAGCCAGGGGTGACAATGACACTGCTATGGGCCGAGTACTCAGAAAAATGCAAGGCAGAGAAAGTCATTCCCTTAAAGTACACCCAGTTTACCGACTATTACCGTAAGTACGTGAACACCACCAAAGCCACCATGCGAATCAAACGCAAACCCGGTGAACTCATGGAGGTGGATTGGGCAGGTAAAACCTTGTCAGTGTATGACCCCTATACTGGCGAAGCCACCACGGCATACCTGTTTGTGGCGGTGCTGTCTTGCAGCCTGTACACCTATGTGGAAGCTTTTCCCAGCATGATCAGTCACCACTGGATCACCGGCCATCTCCATGCCTATGAACATTTTGGCGGTGTGACCAGAATTTTGGTGCCGGACAACTTAAAGACCGGGGTGACAAAACACACACGCAGCGAAATGATCCTGAATAAAACCTATGCTGAGATGGCAGAACACTACGGCACTTGCGTTATCCCCGCCAGACCCGCCAAGCCTAAAGACAAGCCAGGGGTTGAAGGAAGCGTTGGATTTGTCAGTACTTGGGTCATGGCTGCCCTGAGAAACTACAAAGCCTTCACCTTTCAGGAACTCAACGATGCCATCCGGGAAAAGCTGCTGGTACTGAACAGCGCACCCTTTCAAAAGAAAAATGGAAGCAGGCTGAGTGCTTTTCTTGAAGAAGAAAAGCCATACTTACTGCCCCTGCCCGCTTCCCCGTATGAACTGGCTCTCTGGTCAAGCGCCACCATACAACCTGATTATCTCATATCCGTGGACAGAAACAAATACTCTGTACCCCATGTGCTCATTGGCTACGAAGTGGACATTCGCACCACCAGTAAAACCATTGAAGTGTTTTTCCAGGGAAGCCGGGTTGCCTCCCACGTCAGGCGTTACGAAGCACTGGAGGAACCAGTCAGACTGCCGGACCACATGCCGGAAAACCACCGAAGAGCCTTGGCGTACAATGCAGATACTTTTAGAGATTGGGCAGCAACCATGGGCACTGCCACGTTGGTGGTGGTGAAGGCCTTTTTATCCGCCGGCAAAGTAGAACAACAAGGCTACAAATCCTGCAGCCGCCTGATGAAACTGGCAGACAAGCATTCCACAGCAAGACTTGAAGATGCCTGTAGTAGAGCGCTGGCCTACACCCCTGAACCCAGCATTAAAAACATCGAAACCATTTTGAAGACTGGTCTGGATAAGGCAAAACCGGCAGCAGCAGCTCCTAAATCTGACAACACTTATGCCTATACCCGGGGACCCGCTTACTTCGGAGGAACCCGCCATGACTAATCAAACGACCATTGATAAACTTCACGCTATGCGGCTGGGTGCCATGGCTGTTGCCTTTGAATCACAATTGGTGGACAAGAACCTGTTTAACGACTTATCTTTTGAAGACCGGTTTGGCATGCTGGTGGACAAGGAGTGGGACAAACGGCGGTCCACTAAACTGCAAAAGCTGATTCGCACGGCTGATTTTCGTTATCCCAACGCCAGCATGGAAAGCATTGAGTATTTTCCTGACAGAAAGCTGGACCGTTCATTGATGCTTCGACTTTCCAGCTGTCGTTACATTCAGGAAGGACGGCATATCATCTTGGAAGGGGCTTCAGGCAACGGTAAAACTTTCATTGCCTGTGCCCTGGGTGTGGCTGCCTGCCGAAACTTCTTAAAGGTCCGTTATATTCGCCTGCCGGAACTGCTCAATGAACTGGTGGTGGCCAGGGGAGAGGGTACTTTCAAGAAAGCCATCCGGACTTACCAAAAGGTGCAGTTACTGATCATTGATGAATGGCTTCTACGCACCCTGTCAACGGAGCAAGCCATGGACCTGTTCGAAATCATTGAAGCCAGGACAAGGGGTGGCTCCACCATCTTTTGTACTCAATTTGATCCCCGGGGATGGTATCAGCGTATTGGCACACCGGATGACAACACAGTGTCCGAAGCCATCATTGATCGGATCATCCATAACTCCTATGAAATCATGGTGGAAGGGCAGGCTTCCATGCGTGAACGGATGGGACTGAATGCAAAAGAACTGGCGGATCAACAGGTAGAGGCTGATTAACAGGTTTACGTCTTTTCAAAATTGGCAAGGGCTTTCACGAGCGCACACCAAGGGTAGTGACTGCTGAATCTCAGTGACCGCGGAGTATGTTCCATACTTAACGCGGGTTGGCGGTAAAGCAGGCAACGGCCCCAAAAGGCGGGGCCTCTATGCGAGCCGGGTGCCTTGTAAAGGCAAAGCAAAGTGCGCTTTGCCGGCACCCTCTCGCATTTGGCTAATTGAAAGTGCTCTTGTCTCATGGGTTTGTGTATGAAAGTGCCAAAGATCAAGGATTGTGCTGCTGTCTGGCCTTCTCTTCCGTGACGCTGGCCGAATTAAGCCGATATCAATGGCCTAATTGCACCGTGAGGATGGCCTGTTTTGACCGATAACATGGCCTTATTCAACCGAAATATCCACCGACAAGATGGGGCAAGAAAAGTTGGCGTCTTTGTCCTTTCTTGAAAAGAAAGAAAATCTGATTCTCTACGGTTCTGTAGGTACTGGTAAAACACATTTGTCGGTTGCTCTAGGTGTTCAAGCAATCGCTCAGGGTAAGAAAGCCGTCTTTTTTCGAGTTCATGACCTGATAAACCAATTAGAAGATGATGACCCTAAGAAAGTGAGCAAGGTTCACAAGAAAATCCATCAGGCCGATTTACTCATCCTTGATGAATGGGGATATCTACCGCTCCATCAAGAAGGTGCAAGGATGTTGTTCGAGATTATCTCAGCTTGCTACGAAGCAAAAAGCATCATCATAACCACCAACATTGAGTTCGGTAGATGGAAAGGATTTCTTTTTGACGAAAAGCTGACAGCTGCAATCGTAGACCGATTAGTGCATCATTCTCATATGTTAATGTTCACAGGGAAAAGTTATCGTATGGCCAATTCATTAATGAAGTAATTTTGGTAACGCTGGTAATTGCATTTTTGACTGCCAAAAGTTGTATTTCTCTATTGCCAAAAACACACCACAAACCCTTGAACCACGTTACTGATTTCTAAAATCTCTGCGTTTACGCCAACATACGTCACCTCTTCTTGATGACTGCAGGCAGATATTGGCAGCAACAGCAGTATTGCAAACACGATGATTAATGCTCTTTTCAACTGGATTCCCTCCATGATCGGTATGATGTTGTTTAACGTCCTTGGCTTTATGAAGTTTTTGTGGAACTCCGTGAAGTGAAGTGTCTACAACGATGAAAAAGAGCCATCAATCCGAATGACTCCTGCAGAAAAAAGATCAGAGCTAGAAAAGAAATTCTCATTTGCTGTTTGAGCCACCGATATGTCCGTTCCAAGGGATTCAGATCACAGCACAACGTGGCTCTAATTCGTCACACTGGTGGATCTATCGGAAAAGAATACCCACATTTCTTTAACCATGAGAGGATCACACTAAAAAATGGGTTGACGCCATGCGAAATAAGAAATAATTTTTTCGCCCTCCATTCATGTTGAACCAGAGTAATTGCAAAGTGTCCGTTTTTAAGGGTTCAGTGCATCAGCGCGCGGCTCAGAAATTCATTGACATTCGGAAATAAGTCACGTGACAGGCACCGATTACCCCCGGCAGATGCTTTGTTAGGCGATGCCACATTTTGAATTTAATTCTTTAATAACGTCTTCGATTTCCCCAGAACTTATGTCACTTTTCTTTCTCCATGAAGTTGCAGCGCATGTTTTAAACTCACAAATAAAACCTCTACCTCTCTTAACAATTCGATAATCTCGGCCATTCCAATTGTATAGATAATTTACGCCATCAATTTCTTTCCAATCCGGTAGTTTCCCATATTTATGGATTGCCAGCATAAACTCTGCGGCTGTCTGATATCTCACACTGTGATTGGCGATAGTTGCCTTCTTTATTATTTTCTTCATCCCCTCCGTTGTGTATAACGGAAGAGATTCGACATCTATCAATCTATTCGCTTTGACTCTTTTCTTAATGCATTCGTCTTCATATATGGAACGTTCAAAAAGATCTGTAATACATTGCAATGCCTTCTTTTCTGATTTGCTTAACCACTCATCTATAGAATAAGGAAATCGACCACCCAAAAGTTGGAACAGTATGATCCCAACTTGATATATATCTGAAGAAAACATATGAATGTTCTCAAAAGCTTCGAAGGGTTTGTATAAAAGTGTATGTCTGGATGCATTCGTTGTAGACTCATTATCTTCAATTTTCTTAATTGACCCAAAATCACCTATCAGAGGATTCTCGTTTGAATCAATAAAAATATTGCTTGGTTTTAAATCTCTATGTACCAATCTATACGGTGGATTGTGTAAAACGCTTAAGCCATCAAGGATTCCTCTTATGAGGGTAAATGATCTTCTTATGCCAATTTTGTTTTCAATCAGGTTATCCAAATCACCATTTTTGATTTCTAGTGTCATAAAATAGGCCCATCCGTTCCCAACGGATCGCGCGTCTAAAATGTTTATTATGTTTCGATGGTTAAGTGTTGCTAAGATTTCAACTTCAGAATGACTATCATCTACATAATAGTAAAATTTTAGTGCAACTCTTTGCTTCATTATTTTGTGTTCGCCCAAAAAAACGTAACTGTTCCCGCCTTTGCAGTTGAAACCATCAATTAGTATGTCGGATAATCCTCCAATAAAGTCTTGGATTTCATCAGGAACGTCAAACCCATATTTACCCATGTTCAGTCCTCCAAACTAAAGTATGCAGTCTGTGCAGCTTCTGTTTGGTATTTGTTCTTTATCATGCTCAAATCAACCGGTTTCTTTTTCAATAATGCACTTATGCTATTCGGCGGAATAATTTTCACCTCTCTTTCCATCGTTTGCAATATTGCCTCAATTTTGAACGAAATAGCTCCTCCTGCATAAGTCCCTTTTGTTGCTCTGCCTTTTATAGCTACCAAAGAAATATCTTCACTTGCCAAAAACGCTTCAACTGTTTGCTTGAAAGATTTAACATTTTCCTGTTTGGAATGATCCTGTAGTTCAATCTTTGTAATTCTTGTATCAACATATTCAAAGTTGCCCTTAGATCCGATCAGAACTACGATTGTAATTTTATTTGAATCAATTTTAATCCCGCATATTTTTTGTGTACTCATGTCTTTCCTCCTTGTGTGGTGTTGCCTAACGTTTCGCATTGCCGAAGCCTTTGAGCTGGCCCTCCAAAGGAATGCTTCTTGGCGGAGCTTGTCTCCCAGCGAAAAGGTTTGGGTTGGAGCGTAGCGGAGCTGGCAATGCATTGTTAAATGAAGTTGATCGCCCCCAAACTCAGAGGGCAACAGGACGTTAACTCCTTTAATCTCCCAAATATATACTCGAAATCCATATCGAATAAGGTATCAAAGTTACTACGCAAACAATTTTCGATTTGAATTTCTTTTAACTAACTCTTGTTCTATTTCTTTTTCTTTAATAAGTACTGACCTAAATTCAGGTCTAATATACGGATGATTATCAAGTTCAATTTCTTGGTCGTCAGTTGGAATTTCCTTTGGCTTTACCGTTACAGACTTTGCATCTTTATCTACATTCATTTCCATACCTAAATTTACATAAATCTCAAGACTTGACTTGAATTGCTGGCCCAAGTTATTGCTATAATAAACTATGACAATTAGTTTACTAGCCTTATAAGCTTCCATTTCAGGATTAATATTGATTCTATGCTGGTTCAACCTAGCCTCTTCTCTAAAATCATCGAATAAATATAAAATTGCCTTATTACGAAAATATACATTTGTTTCGAAACTATCTTCTGATTTTTCACCGACCATCAAAAATGGTAACCTCCTTGGTTCTGTGTAAGATGGTATAACTTTTTCACCGTTAACATCACTATTGCTAAGAATTATTTCACCATCGATTTGGATATCTATTGCTGGTCCGTTACCTATATTAACTAGTTCAATTTGAACGGTTAATGTTCGTCCTCTTGATGCATCCACTTTAGAAATATGCATCTTTGTTATTCTAATACCTAAAATTGGATTGGAGACTACTTTCACCTGCCTTTCAGCAAACTTTACCATTGATCTTGTTAATAAAACATAGGCTAGAGTAACAATGACTAATAAAATATTAGTTATAATTAATATTAATACTTGATTGAATATAATCCATGAAATCAAATGATTCATTATTATAAAACCACCTCTCTTCAAATACCCTTTAAATATAAAGAAAACAATCTTTAAAATTTTCTCTGTTAACTTTGCCTAATCCGCGCTACGACTACGCGACTTTTGCAACCAATTTCTTTTAACGTTTCCGCCATTCCCGACGCCTTCGAACTGGATTCTAAAGGAATACCGTCTTGGCTGTGCACCCCAGTGAGAAGGTGTGGTGCTCTGACCTTTCCCTTAACACGTGCCACCAGCACCCTTGTGGGAATGGCTTGTTAGACGAAGTTGAATTGAGTTTATTTAATAGTTTTGTTTAGTCCTACTTTAGAGTAATCAGCATCAAAATAGTATTTTGATATAAATTCCAACGATAGGACTAACCCGCAATAGCTTAAATCCCTCTGTTGTTGCAATGGTTGATATATCATATTTCCATGAGCCACATCATTCCGAAAATTAACAATTCCTTTAATGAAGTCTTTTACATTACTATTCTGATCTATTGTCACTCTAATATCTTTATCTTCAGCAAACTTAACCATCTTTCTTCTTAAACTAATCATGTTCGTTAACTCTTTGGTGATAATATTCAAATCCCTTTTATGTAAAGAATCACTATAATCCTCGTAAAAGTATTTTCCAATCATTTCTTGGAACTGAAGTTTTACATCGTTGTTATATTGTTCCGTTATTTGAGTTCTCCAATAGTCAGTAGATAGCATTTCCATAACTTTAGCGTAATTCAATATTGCATCTTCATGAAAATCATATTTATAAACTAAGTAAATTGCCATAGAAAACAAGCGACAACATTGTTCAAATTCCTTTTTATCGCTTTCGCTTAAATCAGAATACATTCTAACAAATTTTTTAATTCGTTCCCCATTCCCTTTTTGGGGTAAGTATTCTTGATGCTCTATTTTTTCTACTTTTCTACACGAATCATAGCCTTCCAAATGTGTTTCAAAATAAAATCCATATAGAAATGACATAATAGCATTAGCACGTTTTATTTTTTCTATAGCAAGTTGACCTAAAGTAAGTTCACTTTCTTCTTCCTCTTTAGCTGATATATATACCGAAGCTCGTATATGTTTTCCACTATCATCCCAATAATAATTTGAATAATAACAATCCAATATTTTAAAACATGACTTTTGGGAAAGTTGTAATTTAAAATCAAAAATCTCAAGTCCCAAATTTAATTCAACAGTGATAAATTTCACTATACTTCCACCTCAATTCAATTTTGTCTAACGTTCCCGGGGTATATGACGTTGCCCGTAGGGCAAATGTGCCGAAGGCCAAGGAGCGGAGCGACGCCGCAAATACCCCGTGTTAGACGACGTATTCGACGTTTCAGTTCAAGCCCAAGAAAGTACATGGATGTACTTTCTTGCGGTTTAAGTTTCATCCTCAAGTATTAAAGAAACCAGATCTTCAATACTATCATATTCTGTAATAGGTTTAACCCAGGGTAGATGTTTGAATTCTTCAAACATACCGTATTCGGTTTCACTATGTTTGATAATGGGATAAAAATTAACAGATTGTAAACGGGGAATAACAGCTGAAAGCTCATGTCCAATACTGCGAGGACTGCTGATATCTGCAATTACAAACTTAGACATATTAGCTAAAGTCATAACTGTTTCAGTAAGATTTCTAGAAGCAGGTTTTTGAAAATCAAACATTACAGGAATAAAATCGGATTTTCTTAAAGATTCACGTATTTCATCCAAAACAGCTTTTCTATCTGGAGAAAAATTACCTAGGATTAAGACTACTTTTGAAGTAATTGTATCTATGACATCTCTCAATTTTTTATTGTTAATTACTCAACTTTCCCACCCAAGGGAAAGCATAAAACCTAGAAAAATATTTAATAAACATTCATAAAAAACATATAGAGAACCCCCTGTAAGTGGT
>NZ_FXUF01000028.1 GCF_900182905.1 Anoxynatronum buryatiense
CACCAGAGGCTCGCTGTCAAGAAGACCGTGGAATAAAAAGTGATTTGACTCAGAAAAACTCATTTTTAGTTGTCCTTTTTCTTGACAGAAGACCACTAAACGAGGTAAAAAGATCAAGCCCAAGGAAGAAGCCATGAAGAATGCGGCCCGAAACTACGGCTACTTTGCCCTTCTCTCCAATGAGGTGAAGGACCCCTTTGAAGCCCTTTCTCTCTACCGCAGCAAAGACATTGCAGAAAAGGGGTTTGGCGACCTGAAAGAGCGGCTGAACTTCCGCAGAATGCAGGTTTCTTCTCAATTGTCCCTGGACGGCAAGATATTCGTTGAGTTTATTGCCTTAATCTATTTGTCTTACGTGAAAAAGAAGATGCAGGATGCCGGCCTCTTTACCAAATGGACCCTCCAGGGTCTCCTGGATGAACTGGATGCCATTGAGCTGTTTGAATCACCCGAGCATGGTCGCCTCTTGGGTGAAGTGACACAGAAACAGAAAGATATTTATATAGCGTTAGGTGTGGATCCGCCCTCGTTATAAATTCCGGGAATGCAGGATCTAAGGCTAAGGAACGTCTTGAGTGCGAGGACGTTAGATGATATTTGAAAAAAATGGGAGAATATGAAAAAGGAGCATTCCTGTAAGGAAAGAAAATGAGATTTGAAAAAAGTAAGTCCCCACAGTAGAATAGAATTGTTTCCGGCCGGAAACACAAAACTAAACTACAGGAGGACTTACAGTATGAATTTAGCACAAAACGAACGCATTAATCAAGTGAAAGAAAGCAGTATTGTCATCGGAATCGACATCGCCAGTGAAATCCACTACGCCCGGGCCTTTGATTGGCGAGGGATAGAGCTGGGAAAAGTACTGCGATTTGAAAACAAACTGCAAGGCTTTGAGAAACTGCAAGCGTGGATCGAAGGATTGGAACAGGAACACCAGAAAGACAGCGTCCTGCTGGGAGCAGAACCTACCGGGCACTACTGGTTCAACCTGGCAGATTACTTGAAAGAAAAAGGCCTACTCCTGGTGCTGGTGAATCCCTACCACGTGAAACGCAGCAAAGAACTGGACGACAACCACCCCAGTAAAAGCGATCGGAAAGATCCAAAAACCATCGCCAAACTGGTGATACAGGGCCGGTACATGACCCCCTACATCCCAGAAGGCATCTATGCTGACCTGCGAATTGCCATGAACAGTCGGCAACGCATTATCAAAGAACTCAATGGCATCAAAAATCGGATCGAACGATGGCTGAGCATCTACTTTCCAGAGTACAAAGAAGTCTTCGCCAGCCCCTACGGCATTGGCAGCCTTGAGATACTAAAGACCTGTCCACTGCCCCAGGAAGTCATAGACCTGGGGGAAGAAAAAATCAACCAACAATGGCGGACAAAAAAGATAAGAGCAGTGGGAAACAAGCGCGCCAAGAGACTCTACGAAACAGCCAGGAAAAGCATCGGTCGAAAAGAAGGCAGCCAGATGGCGAAAATGGAACTGGAGATGCTGTTGGAAGACTACGAAAAGAAGCACCACCAGCTTACAGTTCTGCACCATACCATCGAATCCCTGTGCCAGGAAATACCAGCGATACACCAAATGCTGGCCATCAAAGGAATAGGCCTCGTCAGCATAGCTGGCATCTTCGCAGAAATAGGCGATATCAGCCGATTTGATTCACCCAAACAAATCCAGAAACTGGCAGGGTTGGCCATCGGAGAAAACAGCTCCGGCAAACACAAAGGCAAAACCAGCATCACCAAACGAGGGCGTCAGCACCTACGAGCAGTGCTATTCCAAGTCATCCTGCCGTTGGTAGCTAAAAATCAGGAATTCAAGGAACTACACCATTACTATACTACCAGAGAATACAACCCACTGAAGAAAAAGCAGTCCCTGATTGCCCTATGCTGCAAGCTAATCCGCATCCTCTACGGGATCAGTACCAAAGGCTTCACCTATGACGGCGACAAAATGCTCTCAGACATCAAACGAGAAATCCCCATGGCTGCATAAAGCACAGTCGCACCACCCGGCAGAAAAACATCGCTATTTATTCCGCAGATCCCTTGATCGTGAGCCTCGGCCGGCATGGGTACAGGCATCAAGGGCATCACCTTGAGTCAGGGAAGAAAAGCGCTACGGGGGTGGAGGTGATGCCAGGCACAGCAGCCTACCATGCCGGCACTCACGGTAAAGGGATCCTTACGGCATAAACCGCTCATAGGAGAACCGCAGCACCTTGCGAAAAAACATTCGACCGGGAAAGCGTCCACAAAAGTGCCGGAAGAATGGGAGAACCAACTTAATTCACAAGAAGCAGGTAGTCAGATAATATTCCATTAGAGCATCGACTCGGTGAAGGAGCACACATGACACCCACTTTATGGATAGGTAGAACGAAGGAATTGAGGGCGCCGGTAAACACATCGGATGATCCTGCTAGACATGGGAGGGTTTGCTGCCATAAGAGGTGTGGGGATTACCGCGAAATAAAGCAAAAGCCAGACGCTTAGCTTGTGGTATCCAAAAACCTCTGATCCAGTACCTGATACGCATGGAGTCCATAAGAAGCTTCTTGAAGACAAATGAAATACTAAGAAAACAAGAGTAAATCGAAGAAAATCTAAGAATAAATAGGGAGGAAAAATATGAAAAGTTTAAAAATATTACATTTATCCGATATTCATATTGGAGCAAATGAAACATTGCTCAGAGATTTACCCTACAAAATAGGACAAGATATAAAAGATAACAAACATAAGTTTTCTAATGAAATAAGTACAATCCTTGTAACGGGCGATATATTTGATGGGAAAAGTTCATTTAATGAGGATTTAATAAATAGAGCAATAACTTTTTTTGATGACTTGAAAACGGTAATAAACGAGAATTTTCAAAACAAAATAGATAGAAAGAATTTTGTTTTTGTTCCAGGGAATCATGATGTTATTAGAAGAGATGAAAACAAGTTTGAAAAATACGAAACTTTTCTTAAAAAATTCTACGGAGAAGAGTATTATAAAGAAAACTATGATGATAACCAGACCACTTTTAAAATATATGATGAGTACAAAATAATAATAGTAGGATTTAATTCTGTTAATATTGAAAAAAATACAGATAATGACTCTCATAAACAATGGATAAAAAGTGAAGTTCTCAATAAAGTATATATCCCCGAGAAAGAAATAGATGAGTTAGTGTCATCAATTATTAGTAAAACGCATTCATTGCAAGAAGCGTGGGATGATTATGGTGAAATTTATTTGGGACAAATTCATAAGATATTTGCTAAACTAAAAAAAATGAGAAATAACTATAAAGAATACACAATAGTCGGAGCTTTGCACCATCATTTTTATCCTTTTCCAGAAACATTCTCAAAAAATGGTGATAAAAGTATAATTAGGAACTATGCAGACATAATTTCGCAATTTCAGTCTAATAATATAAAAATAGTTTTACACGGACACAAGCATTCACCTATTCAAAGAATGATTACAGATAATAAATATTTTGAAGATACAAAAAACGGGATATTTGTATTTTCGGCTGGTAGTATTGGGAAAAACGATGTAACAAATAAATCATTTCAAATTATTGAAATACATCCCAACAAAGACGCTGTGAAAGCCAATGTTTACAATTTTAGATACAACGGTTCTCAATTTGAAGGAGTTGATTCAATATGTGTTCCACCAAAGCAAAAAAATGAAGAAACTAATTCAATTCCTTTACTAGAAGAATTTGAGAGAAGAGATCACTTCAAGTATGTAAAATATCAACAAAACATAAAAGATAAAGATAATATATCTACTGGTTTTAATTTAGATAATATTGTTAAATTTATAGGAAATTGCATTACAAAATTTGATAAGACAAAGGAAGTAATAGATAGTGAACCTAAGATTTATTACCTAATTTTATTAATAATACATTACAGAATAGTAATTCTTGACATAAATAGAAACAAAAAAAACGATTATCATGAAAGCATTTTGAAAAGTATAAAGAAAGAATTAATTGAAATACTGAATGATGATTATGTTGACAAAATAGTGCCGTTTTTAAATTCTAATTTAATGGTTGAAAGTGTTGAAAAATATAATGAAATGATAAACGAGAATAAGTATGAACAAAAGATTTATTCGGGTTTTATTACTATAACTCAATTTCTAACTGATTTATATTTAGCTTTATCCAAATATGGAGACTTCTTTTACAATGATGAAAAGATTAAAAATAAAATAAATATAAAAATGAGCAAAAATTTTATCCATTCAAAAATACCACTTAATACTATTGTATTAAGTGCAGATATCGATAGAAGAACAACAGTGGTAGAATTTAAGAGTTATGACCCAACAGCTCATAAAGTTTCTGTTTTAATAGTAAGGTACTTCGAAGAAAAATTAAATTATTTTGAAGAAACCATTAAAGATATTGGAGTAAAATTATATTATCTTGTTCCTAAGGTAACCAAAGAGGGATATGATTTGGAAAACCAAAACTTTGAAGCTTATATTCCTAAGCTATTACCACTATTAATAGGGGATAATTTATACAAAGAAAAATTTGTTTTTATTAGAGAGCTAATTCAAAATTCTATGGATGCAATTTTATTGAGAAGAGGAATTGAAAAGAAAGATATTAATGATAATTTTATTACTATTGAATTTGGAAAAGAAAGTATAGAAGATTTAGAAGATACAGAAAGAAGCTCTCCGAAAAGTTTTATTAAAATATCAGACAATGGAATAGGAATGGATACTTATAAAATTGAAAGATACTTAACAAGTATTGGAAGGAGTTTTTATACATCTGAAGAATTTGATGAATTGCAAAAAGAAAAAGGTATTACTTATAATCCAATAAGTAATTTTGGTATTGGATTTTTGTCTGTATTTTTAGTAGCTGATGAAGTCAAAATTAAAACAAGATACTTTGAAGATTCTAAAAACAAAACAGACACTTATGGAATTGAAGTTTTAATTCCAAACTATGAAGGTTGCTTTTTTATAAAGAAATTAGAAAAAAACGAATGTAAGCAAGGGACTGAAATAACGCTCTATTTAAAAAAAGAAAACGAGAAAATGGAAAATGATATTAAAAAATACATTAGTGAAACAATGCTTGATATTGAAATACCTATAAAAATTAAACGAACAGATAAGAGCGAGACCGTTATTGATAAACGCCAAATAAGAAATCAATTTAAACATAAGCTAAATAGTCCTCTTTTTAAGTTGGAGATTAAAGATGGAAAAGTAAATACGTTGACTGATAAAGATTCAAAAAGTATTATGTTTTTTAAGTTCTTTGCTAAAGACCCTAATTGGAAAGACTTAAATAATGGTATTCTTATGAAAGAGAGTAAGAATAGATTTTTAGAAAATGTTGATTATTGCGACATACTAATAGATTATCCTGCAGAGGCTATTCAACTTGATGTGTCAAGAGAGAAAATTGTTTCATATAAAAAAGAGAAAAAAGATAGCAATTGTATCTTCAATCCTAATGATGAAAAGACAAAAAATGATATATTAAATGAGTTGAAAATACAGTTTTCCGAATGGCTCGATAAGATAAAACCTGCGACTAAAATATCAAACTATAAAATTAATCTTATCCATAGATTTTTTATTTTAAATAATTGCGAAATGAATGATTTGAGCAATAAATTTTTAAAAATGTTTATTTGGATCGAGGGTGAAAAGATAAAATTTAAGTTTAGCAAGGATTCATCTATAAATCCAAGTGAATATATTTGCTTTACTAATAGTTACACTTTAAATGCTAAACAAATTATAAGCAAAAAAGATATTTTAAACAAAATCTCAAAGAATATATTAGAGAGAGATTATAAAAGAGATTTTGAAAGATATTTTGAAAGAGATTTTGAAAGAAATTTTGAAAGAAATTTTGAAAGAAATTTTGAAAGATATTTTGGAAGAGATTTTGAAAGATATTTTGAAAGAGATTTTGGAATAGATTTTGAAAGATATTTTGGAAGAGATTTTGAAAGATATTTTGGAAGAGATTTTGGAAGAGATTTTGAAAGAGATTTTGGAATAGATTTTGGAATAGATTTTGGAATAGATTTTGAAAGAGATTTTGGAATAGATTCTTTAGTATTAATGATTAGTAAGTATCAAAGCAATTCTAATATGAATAACAATAAAGAATCTAAAGGAAAATCTAGAGATGAAAATCAACATATATATTTACTTTTCTATTATTTACAATATATGTATTTAGTTTTTACAATGATCATAAAATATGACAAAAAAATTGACTTTGAGATAGAATTATAAAAAACATCATCTAACAGAGGCTATATGCCATTAAAACGGCACATAGTGTGGGTGCTATCGCTATCTGACCGGAACCAGACGGCCTATGGAGACACAAGGGAGACACAAGGGGACGGTTCTTTTGTGTTATATATCGTGCGGGAAAAGCAAATTGACTACTAAAGAAAGTAAAGAGAATGGGGCTAAGTTTTATAAAAGGGAGCTGGAATAACTTTGCACAATAATGTTTTTGCGATTAGGTGCTGGTAGGAACGTGTCAAAGGAAAGAACCGGTAATTGTCAAGATAGTTGTCCAAAAAACCTACCAAATTAAAGTAGAGTTTCCGGGTTTGTTGAACAACTGATTTGGGTATTCTTTTCCGATAGATCCACCAGTGTGAAGAATTAGAGCCACGCTGTGCATGAAATGGAGCCAGTCTGGTGATCGTTGAGAGCCACCTGGGTATATTGATGAGAAGCACTCAACAGTGCTAATTATCAATAGGCCTTAACTTCCTGAAAAATTTAACTCTCTAATGCCTTCTTCATGCTTCATCGTCCTTTTTCCCATTCATGAAGGCAAGGATTTCATCCAGACTTTTATCGCTTTTTACGAAGGCATTTAGCAGCTCTTTGCCCTGCAAATCTTGCTTCTTTTTGATCAAATGATTTAGTTCGTTAAGGGCCGCGTCGTACTTGTCTTTGGCTGCTGACACCACTTCTTGTTGTTTCCTGATCTTTTCATCAAGGGAGATACTTCTTCTGGCCATGGGCATGTTCTCCTTTTACCTGATTGATGGTTTGCAGTTGCTGGTTGATGCCGATGGCCTGTTCTCGGATGTTTTTCTCTGTCATGTCAAAGGCCTTCAGGATCTGTTTCTGGGTGGCGGTCACTGCATGATCCAGGCGGTAGTTGCCATCGGTTTGCCGGATCATTTCAATCTTTTCAAGTTCTCGGAGTGCTGCCGGCACAGTCATGAAGTTCTCTTTCTTCTCACTTTTACGCATTTGATCTTTCAGGTAGGTGTAAAACTTGTTGCGTAGGATCAATGCCACAAATTCGATGAAGATTTTGTTGTTCACGGATTCACTGCCATGGACACGGAGGCTTCTGTTCCCCAGGTATGATTTGTCGCCTCGGAAGAGCTTTTCTGAACCATCCCGGCTTTTGTAGAGCTCCAGGGCTTCTTCGGCGGTCATTTTTTCTGAGGTAATGATGATGAAGCACACACTCCGCACAATACATTAAAAACCTAACACAATTTAAAGCTACACGTACTCGAAAATCCTTTAAATCCCTGAAAAAGCTATGCTGACCCCCTTGTAAACGTATCTTCCGGGATGCCAAGGTGTTTAAGCACCGTCTTCACATTGTCAAAAAGAGGATGAGCTAACCGTCTTTCAATGCGCCCGTTGTGCTCATACAAGTTCACCCGAACAGAATAGAAAATGGTGTAAATGGCAAATAGGGTGGGGTTGAATACCTCCCGTTTGCCCAGGCCAACAATTTTTTCGCCGGTTTTCTTCATCTCCCGGCGTACCACATACTCAGCCACGGACAGGAGTAAGATGACCATCAGCATCAGATAGGCAAAGGCTTCGATCCGCTGGGGACTGTCCAGGAACATGGCGTTGACAAAATGGGGACTTTTAAGTTGTTGGAACTTTTTCTCCGTTTGGCTCTGGGTTTTGTATTCCTGCAGCAGTTGGGTGGCTGAGAAGTCTGTACGGTTACTGGCCAGGATAAAGGTGCATTCCCGGATCAGATGGGCCGTAATGGCTTTTTCGTCCTCTGTGATGTGGGGCACCAGCTGGTACACCCACTGGGGATCTTTGCCCTTAGCAGGTCGACCGGGCTTTCGTTTGGGAACTTCTTTGATGTCAAACTGCACCTGGTGGAACTTCAGTTTCTGGATGTCTTTGGAAAGCTTCTGGATTTCCAGCCGGGCATCTTCTTCACAGGCAAAGGTGCGTTTTTGGAAGGGGTTAAGTTTTTTTGCCAGTTCTTCCCCCTCTTTGGCAATTTTCTTCTGCTGGCTCTTTTCTTTCTGTTCTTTCATGGAAGCAGAATAGCAGATTCCGCAGGCAAGGGGGTATCCTTTGTACTGGATGATTTCGCTGCGTACCCGGTAGGGTACAACCTGATCTTTGGCATTGGTCAATGTTAAGGGTTCAAGGGTATCAAAGGCTTCCACGGCCAGTTGCAGCAGCTCTTTAGCTTCGGTGACGTTGTCAGGCATCCGAGTGATGAGGGTAATGCCTTTTTGGGCAGCTTTCTTCAGGTTTTCTTCTGAAAAAAGGGCGCTGTCGGCGATGTAGCAGAAGGTATCTTTGTTGATGTGAAGGGAAGACAGGACGTCTTCCACCAGTTCAAGGTTTTCGTTGTTCCAGGTTTTGTCATCTTTGTTGCCGGAGAGGACCTGGCCATCCACCACGATACCTTCAGCGGTGCCAATGCCCAGTTTGATTTGTTTTTTATCGGGTCGCTTTTGTTTGCTGTGGCCAAATCCGAATGTCAACGAATTTCTGAGCCACGTGCTGATGAATTTTTGAGCCATTGTGCTCGCGAATTTATGAGCCAATAGCTTCGTTACTGTCTTTG
>NZ_FXUF01000029.1 GCF_900182905.1 Anoxynatronum buryatiense
CAAAGACAGTAACGAAGCTATTGGCTCATAAATTCGCGAGCACAATGGCTCAAAAATTCATCAGCACGTGGCTCAGAAATTCGTTGACATTCGGACATATTAACATCAGTTAATTGAGATAGTATTCCAGCTGGATTTATACTTTCTTGTAAAATAGTGTGAGGAACAACGTGATTACCCATTGAAGATACTAAAAATACTGGCAACGCACTAAATGCAGCACCTAATAGTATGCAGAGAATTACGGCCACAATATGAGCTAATCGCTTAATAATTCCCCATTCCTCAGCAGCGGACTTTATTAGTATTCCTATAAACACAGAACTAACTATTGTAGGAATAAAGTACAACAAAAACACCAACCCAGAAAGTACATATCTTCCCCTGAACAACTCTACTAAAAGAACTTTATGAGCAGCCAAAAATATGTTTATTATTAAAAAGCCAAATCCATACGAAATCAAGCTAATTAACAATAGAATCTCACCATATTTTTTAAGTGAATTATATACGCTCTCGTAATAACCCGTCATGTTTACCTCCGATATAGTTAGAGATACTTAAATTATCCATTCTCCAATTAAAGCCATCTATTTGTATCAAATGTAATGCAAATGAAGGAATTAGATTGAACATGATATTCTATGTACGTCGCATTATCACATTAAACACTATCCTTGCGCAATGAGACGGTTACGTTTACGTGCCTCTATTAAAGCATCTACAGGTCTGGGATTATGTTTGATGTTTAAGATTGGTTGATATTTTTCAACTAAATTCCGTTCAACTGAAAAATCCCCTTTATATCCCACTATGCTGATATTTACGTTCCGTTTAAGCCTATCAATTATGATTCTTTTACTTTCCCCAGAGAATGCATAGTTATTCTGATTGCTTTTGCTTTTCAGATATCCTGGTATAGGAGTGTGTCCCAACATGGCACCAGCACTCCTAAAAAAAGTCCCGGCACCTTTATGTAGTATTTCTTGTTCAAGACGTTTACTCAGATGTTGTTCTTTGGCCACCCCGATGTAGAGTATCCTGCTCTCTATGTCAAACAACTTTTCGTTATAAGGTTATGGCAGTATTGCATCATCTTTTAATTTGATGCAATAGAACCCATAGTAATCAAATTGCCGTGCATCAATGTCATCAATCTCTTGAAAAAATCCTTCAATGAGCAGTTCATTCTCCAAGACTAACGGGTCGTAAATCATATCACTCCTCCTTAAATTACAAAATAATCTCTTATGAGTAGACAGTATCAGTCATTCAATTTGTAGAACACTTTAAAATTAGCTCCATAATGCCCTTCGGTCATAATAATACTGAATCCACCTATCTGTTCAATTTTCTTGCCTTCCATTACACTGCAAACAGCTGCATACCTGTTCTTTAATTTCATTGCAGTATGGACTTCTCCTGAACATACCGATATTTCATCCACCATGCGTGCACGCACTTTTTCAAATATTATAGTTAGTATATGCTCTCTGATATCGTCCGCTAATCTTCGCTTCACTTTTTCAACTAATGGAGAGGTATGTATGTTTGACTTGTTTGGGATTTTGGGGTCTCAATTTGCTCGTTATCACTATCCAGTGCTTGGGGTAATAAGACAACCTTTACATCCCTTAATTCATCCATGTATTTAGTAGCAATGATATCGTAAGTTCGATTTTCCGTAACAAAAAAATATTTAAAATCAGCCTGAGCATCCTGTAACTTTTTGAAGTCTTTCCTGAATGAAGCTTTTTGCTGTGCGCCTAAGTCAAACTTTCCGTAAGGGTAAGTGGTTTTTATTTCACCTACAACCCTCTCATTTTTCACAGTCATTTCATCGACATCTAATCCTGGTGCTGACTGAGATTTAAGCGAAACATCAAATGAATCAAACTCATGTTGTTTACAAAGATACTCTTTTGCCATTTGGCAGCCAATATAGCTCATATCATTATCAAAGTTTCCCATTATTCTTTTCAATTTTCCCATATAACTATACATATCGGGAACCGAACTATTTGGAGGCACTGTCCCATTCTCACGAAAGAAATCATTTATTCCTTTGATCTTTTCAGCGATTTTTATCATTGTTTCTTTTTCATTTTGCGTGATTCCCATGCATCATACTCCTCCTAAGAAACAGTCATTTAGATTATGTTTCCATCTATTATACAACTCCAATGAGTCAAAAAAAATATTACCTCAGACATTCCGAACTTAGTCACATACGACAACCGTTCCGTTTGAGTATTCATCCCATAGGTTATCGATGCTTACTGAGAGTTCGCTCCATTCATTGTTAATGGCATCCATAACATATTTGTCTCGTAATGCTGGCTTGTTGTATAAGACCCATTTCAACTGCTTTACCGAGTATCTTGTAAATGCAATCCATTGTGGATAGTTTATATCCAATGGGTTCTCTGTAAAAATCACTTTTCCTGTGTTGATAGCCGTGCTTGCGGAATGTGCGATGAAAAGCATCGTCCCCAACTTAGGTTTCTTCTCATGATTCAGTCCAACAGAAATTGCCTCCGAAAACGAATGCCCCTCGGCAAGCCGCTTAACAAAATATGAAACACGCACAACAACTTCGATAATCATTACTGGAATTGACATAGCACAGAAATGCCGAAAATCATATCCTTGTCCATACATACTCTTGACTAATTCGGCTATGTTCAGTTTTTCTTCGCCAATAGATCCTATTTGTAGTTTGTTAAAAAGTGCCATAAAGGGAACTGGCAAGCTTGCTGGCGTGTTTACATCAGACAACATGTGGAGGAATACTTTCGCAATCGCCTCAAACAAGCTGGAGGCTTTTCTGTCGCTGTAATTCTCCATAAATTGAACGACGAATTTCCCATTATAGTCAATGGTTGTCATCGTTCCTCGAAGCATATCTGCGACACCGAAAACGAATCCAAGAATTGGGTCGTGACCAAGTTGCAAGAAACGATGGAAGTACGACGATAAAGTATCCACATAAATAGTGGTGTTGCGATTGTCTTGTGCATCGTAAGTGACTTTCGCAAGTTTCTCCAGTTCGGAAATTTTTTCGGCGGGTAATGCATTGTCAAACAATTTTCCAACATAGTCAGAGAGTGTTCCGGGGACACTTTTACCAGAAGCAGTCTTCACAAATCCGCCAAAGAAACAGTCTATCGCTCCGCTAAGAATTCCGGCTACGACAGGTATAATAACATCAACAGTATCAAAGTCGTGAACTGTGTTAAACTCGGCATTAAGCTGACGGATATATTTTCTATTCGCTTCCAATTCCTCATTTGAAAAAATGTCCTCAAACGCTACCTCCTCAGGATTTCGTTCATTTGCATCCTTTAACAAATCGTCAAACGAGCGAACAATATGTGCATCATGTGTTTGCGGTTCACTCTCAATCTCTATGCGTTTCAAGTCGTCTCCATGACCTATTGAACGCAATAATTCCTCGCTTTCAGCAATCCTTGTATCGATAGTTTTTTTCGTTTGTTCAAGTGATGGGGTGTTTTGTGCGTAGTCGTTTTCGTTTTTTACAACTTTTAGCAAGTCCTTTTCACTCTCCGAGAGTATATGCTTTGGCATTTGCTTGCCTCCTCCCTACAAATCATCCTGCAAGTCTTTTATGGCCTGTTGCAACAGAATATTTAGGCTATTGAGATATTCTGCCCGCTCTTTTGTAATTTTAACCTCTTCTTTTAGGGAGGCAACTATTGCATGGTGCTTTTCTATAGCGGCTTTGAGAAGTCGTTCCTTTTCCTGTTGCAGTTGTTTGCGTTTCTTAGCTCCAGCGATGCCTACACCAGCGGCTGTCATACCTGCAAGAGGAGCAGCTAAGACAAAGACGCCTGAAACCATTCCGCCACCGATAATAGTACCCGCAGTTACTAAACCTGACGTTATACCTGCTGCACCTACACCGGCAACTCCCAATCCATAGAGTGCAGCAAATGAAACAGCGCCACCTGCCCCCGCACCTAACACCCCTCCTAAAACGTTCGGTATTGAACTATTAGCTATTGTTCTTCTTTTGTCCTTAGCTGCTTCGCCTGCCTCATTAACAATAGTTACAACCGGCTTTAATGCGTCAAGAGATTTAAAGTTTTTTGTGTTAGCCATTTTCATCCTCCCTATCATATCAATTAGTCATCCAATCCGCGCCTTTCTGTGCAGAGGTCGTCCATCCACCTCATACCTCTTTGTCCACGAACCTTTTGCCACATAACAATTCGGAAAAATTTCTGCTGTTGTTTTTCCGCCACGGATAATTGAGTCTTTATTATTGGCTTCATTTTGGGCAATGAATAATCTTTATTGCCATTATACAACAACCGTTCGACACTACACGCCAAAATTTGCATATTTGTCCAAATTTTTCCAAATACTACTCAATTTTGCTCTTATGCTCCTTGATAAGGAATTGATTTTCTTTGTAGAGGTTATCAAATTTATTCTTGGTATGCCTTTAAAATCACCAGATTTCAAAGTATAATAATAGTTTCGAAAGGAGATGGACAACTTTGGCTGATTTAATATCAGGTTTCTTAAACGAACGAGTAGGTGTAACATTTGAACCAGAAGATGCTTCAGTAACCGTTGATTGTACGCTTGTAGTCATTTGTGCTATTGGTACTCACCCAAAACTTAGTGAGCCAATTATTGAACAATTCAATTCAAAGCGTTCTGAATACTATCAATCATATCAGAAGAGCATTTGGCATAACCATAATCTCATCAATTCCTACACAACAAAACAGAACCACTTGTTAAAAATGGTTGCTGGGATTTATGCCCAAAACGAAGCTGCTGAAGATTTTTCGGATATTCACAGATTGATTCATAAAGGCTATAAATTCGTTTGGAATTACGTTAAAAGTCATAAAATTGTCCGAGAAAAAGACTTTAATACGCAACTGGTATCAAAGTTCTTTAAAGAAGATGTTCCAAGCGCTAAAGACTTCTTATATCAGAACATTATTCTACAGTTTCTTTGTGCTACTAAACAAATTGAACTGATTCTTTTTGAACCAAATATTGAGTTTATTCAAAGTGCCATCACAGAATTCATAGGAGTAATTTGCTATCAAGAAGCCTACTTTAATGATGATGAATTTAAAGAAAATGAAAAACAGATGTTAGAAATCTTTAGTAAAAATATGATGGCACCTGCTGCCCAGACACTGTATGATTTTATCGTCGAACGCCAACAGTACGAATACGATATTGCTACTGAAGAGTATCCCAATCTTGAATCGGAGAACATCATAAATAAATCAACTAAAATGCCATGGTCACGTGCATCCATGTCGCTAACAAGATGGTTAGACATCGTGGGCGTTCATCACGAAGAGTTGTGTCGCAAGACAAAATTCAGTGGAATTGAAATGCAGCGATTTATCCTAAACACCGTTCATGCTCAAAAGCATTCCAACATCAAAGACTCAGAAATTGAGTTCCACATACTTGCCTGCATGGTAATCTATGCTCTCGCAGGAGAGTACAAAAAAACAAAAACCCAATATTTCGAAGAAAGCAATGAGGCAGTGGAAGAGATTGAGAATCGCCTTGCAAAGGAGTATCAAAAACAAAAAAAGAAAATTATATCTGAAAACAATGCTTTGTTATCTGAAAAATCACGGTTGCTACATCAAACGGAAGAATTAATGAAAGAGAACAGTACATTAAGGAAAGAAAACCATGAACTACATAGACAAGCTGAGTCAAATGTGTTGAATACTCGTGAACTGCATGCTTTAAGAGAATACATCTATGAAAAAGAATCAACTAATCAACTTATCGAGAAAGTACCTAATAACGAAATTGCCGTGGAAGAGTGTATAGAAGTGTTGAACGAAGAGAAGTGTGCCGTTCTGGGAGGCCACCCTGGGGGTCTGTCAATAATTTTGTGCTTTTAACTATTGATCCCCTTACGGCAAATAACTGCTGACTCGATCCGGGAAGAATACCGATAGCTGAAGGAGG
>NZ_FXUF01000030.1:0-3158 GCF_900182905.1 Anoxynatronum buryatiense
TTAGAAGGTAAGGAGTCGCAGCGACCTACTCTCCCAGGACTTCACGTCCCAGTACCATCAGCGCTGAAGGGCTTAACGGCTGTGTTCGGGATGGAAACAGGTGTTTCCCCTTCGCTGTAGCCACGACTCCTTTTGTTCCCTCAAAACTGCATGATCGTTTTTAGGCTTTTGGTCAAGTCCTCGTACCATTAGTATCGGTCAGCTCCATGCATTGCTGCACTTCCACCTCCGACCTATCAACCAGATCGTCTTTCTGGGGTCTTACCTACTCTCGTAGTGGGAAATCTCATCTTGAGGCGGGCTTCGTGCTTAGATGCCTTCAGCACTTATCCCTGCCATACGTAGCTACCCAGCGATGCCCTTGGCAGAACAACTGGTTCACCAGCGGTATGTCCATCCCGGTCCTCTCGTACTAAGGACAGCCCCTCTCAAATTTCCTGCGCCTGCGACGGATAGGGACCGAACTGTCTCACGACGTTCTGAACCCAGCTCGCGTACCACTTTAATGGGCGAACAGCCCAACCCTTGGGACCTACTTCAGCCCCAGGATGTGATGAGCCGACATCGAGGTGCCAAACCTCCCCGTCGATGTGGACTCTTGGGGGAGATAAGCCTGTTATCCCCGGGGTAGCTTTTATCCGTTGAGCGATGGCCCTTCCACGCGGTACCACCGGATCACTAAGTCCGACTTTCGTCCTTGCTCGACCTGTATGTCTCGCATTCAAGCTCCCTTATGCCTTTACACTCTTCGCACGATTTCCGACCGTGCTGAGGGAACCTTTGAGCGCCTCCGTTACTCTTTGGGAGGCGACCGCCCCAGTCAAACTGCCCGCCTGACAGTGTCCCAGTACCGGTTCACGGTACTTGGTTAGAATTCCAGTACTCAAAGAGTGGTATCCCAACGTCGACTCCACCGAAACTGGCGTTCCGGCTTCTCAGTCTCCCACCTATCCTGTACATTCAGTACCAAAATCCAATGTCAGGCTGCAGTAAAGCTCCACGGGGTCTTTCCGTCCTGTCGCAGGTAACCAGCATCTTCACTGGTATTACAATTTCACCGGGTCTATTGTTGAGACAGCGCCCAAATCGTTACGCCTTTCGTGCGGGTCGGAACTTACCCGACAAGGAATTTCGCTACCTTAGGACCGTTATAGTTACGGCCGCCGTTTACTGGGGCTTCAGTTCCGAGCTTCGGTTACCCTAACTCTTCCCCTTAACCTTCCAGCACCGGGCAGGCGTCAGCCCCTATACTTCGTCTTTCGACTTTGCAGAGACCTGTGTTTTTGCTAAACAGTCGCTTGGGCCTATTCTCTGCGGCCGGATGAGGCTTACTAAGTAAATTATTCACCTCTCCCGGCACCCCTTCTCCCGAAGTTACGGGGTCATTTTGCCGAGTTCCTTAACAATAGTTCTCCCGTTCGTCTTAGGATTCTCTCCTCACCCACCTGTGTCGGTTTGCGGTACGGGCACCTTCATTCTCGATAGTGGCTTTTCTTGACAGTGTGGATTCAACCGCTTCGCTACTCTAATTTCGCTCCCCATCACTTCTCAGGATATGACCCGGCGGATTTGCCTACCAGATCTCCCTACCAGCTTGGACGCGCTCTACCAACCGCGCGCTCGGCCTATCCTCCTGTGTCCCCACTTCTCTCAAACGAATGTCGGTGGTACAGGAATCTCAACCTGTTGTCCATCGCCTACGCCTTTCGGCCTCGGCTTAGGTCCCGACTGACCCTGAGCGGACGAGCCTTCCTCAGGAAACCTTGGGTTTTCGACGGGCAGGTTTCTCACCTGCCTCTCGTTACTCATGCCAACATTCTCTCTTGTGTGCAGTCCACCTAACTTTACAGTTAAACTTCTCCCCGCACACATTGCTCGCCTACCATACGTCTTACGACGTATCCAAAACTTCGGTGGTATGTTTTAGCCCCGGTTATCTTCGGCGCAGGATCCCTGGACCAGTGAGCTATTACGCACTCTTTAAATGTATGGCTGCTTCTAAGCCAACATCCTGGTTGTCTTTGCGATCCCACATCCTTTTCCACTTAACATACACTTTGGGACCTTAGTTGTTGGTCTGGGCTGTTTCCCTCTCGACTACGGATCTTATCATTCGCAGTCTGACTCCTGGAGCGGCTGCTTTGGCATTCGGAGTTTGATAGGTGTTGGTAACCGGTGAAGGCCCCTTGACCATTCAGTGCTCTACCTCCTAAGCAGTTCTTCTCCAAGGCTAGCCCTAAAGCTATTTCGGCGAGAACCAGCTATCTCCGTGCTCGATTGGAATTTCTCCCCTACCCACAGCTCATCCAATGACTTTTCAACGTCACCTGGTTCGGTCCTCCACGAAATTTTACTTCCGCTTCAACCTGGCCATGGGTAGATCGCACGGTTTCGGGTCTGCAACCGGTAACTTATTCGCCCTTTTAAGACTCGCTTTCGCTGCGGCTCCGTTCCTTAAGAACTTAACCTTGCTACCAATCGCAACTCGTTGGCCCGTTCTACAAAAAGTACGCGGTCACATTCGTTAAAAATGCTCCCACAGCTTGTAAGCAAAGGGTTTCAGGTTCTGTTTCACTCCCCTTCCGGGGTTCTTTTCACCTTTCCCTCACGGTACTATTCGCTATCGGTCACCGGGTAGTATTTAGCCTTGGGGGGTGGTCCCCCCTCATTCCCACGGGGTTTCTCGTGTCCCGTGGTACTCTGGGTCATCTCCCAGCTCTTTCGCCGTTTCGTTTACGGGGCTCTCACCCTGTTTCGCCAGCCTTCCCAGACTGTTCAACTACAGCTACTTGACCTGTATTGAAGATGCCCGAACCCCACACAGCCGAAACTGCATGGTTTGGGCTCTTCCCCTTTCGCTCGCCGCTACTCAGGGAATCGATGTTTCTTTCTCTTCCTTGGGGTACTTAGATGTTTCAGTTCCCCCAGTTTCCCTTCCGCAGACTATGTATTCATCTACGGATATGCAGGGTTCTCCCTGCATGGGTTTCCCCATTCGGACATCCACGGATCAACGCTTGCTTGCAGCTCCCCGTGGCTTTTCGCAGCTTACCACGTCCTTCATCGGCTCCCGGTGCCAAGGCATTCACCCTTTGCTCTTTCTTCCTTGACCTTGCCTTACTTTGCCTATTCGATCATGCAGTTTTCAAAGAACAATT
>NZ_FXUF01000031.1 GCF_900182905.1 Anoxynatronum buryatiense
AGAAACTGAGAGCCTCCGAGATTTGGTGTTGTCTGGTGTCTGTTTTCTTTATTCATCGGGGTCCTCTCCTTTCAGCGAAGGGGGAATTCTCTCCCCACCCCCGTTGAATGCTTCATTTTGCAACAGATAGTTATGTTTCGTTTGCTGTGTTAGGTCCATTATACCCGGGGGTTGTGACAAACGGCGGACAACGCTGTGACATCTGTGTGACATGGAAAAACAGTTGATAGTGAAAAGGGAATAGTGAATAAAAAACTCTGAATGCTGTTTTTTAAAGCCACGAAAAAAACAGGCCCCCGATATTTCTCAGAGGCCTGATTTCTAAATGTTATTCAGCTTTTGCCATGTTTTGTCTCTTATGCGTGTGATCGCTTTCTGAAGAGGAATCCAGCTGCCATCAGGAATGCACCTGCCAGGTAGAGGTGATACGGGCTTCTTTCGCCTGTTTGTGGCAGTACGGGCGCTCCCAATGGAATCTCTTCATCCAGTACGATGACTTCTTGAGGCACCTGGGGCACTGTGGGCACTCCCAGCGGAATTTCAGTTTCCTGAATTTCAACGTCTGCATCGGCGTCTGCGTCGGCATCGGCGTCTGCGTCGGCATCGGCGTCTGCGTCGGCATCGGCGTCTGCGTCGGCGTCAGCATCGGCATCGGCGTCAGCATCGGCGTCGCCTTCCGGTGGATCGTAAGCGTTGACAACTGTCACGATCACTCGGATGGGTGTCAGTTCTTCATTGTCTCCGAAGAGATCGAAGTCTGCTGAACCATCTTCATTCAATTCCAGTTCGACTGGTACGGTGACGCCTTCTTCATTGTCATACTCGTAACGGATTTCATAGCGCAGTCGTTCGTAGTTCTGTTGCTGAAGTGGTGTCAGGTTCTCAATGATGTTGTAGGCCATCATCAGCTCCGGTGATTCATTTTCAGGGTATACATGAGCCTCTGGTCCAACAGGGCCAGCAGTTGTAAGGGTGTACTCACCCGTGAAGTCATCTTCCCCTTCGATGCCACTGACAACCACGTTGAACTCAACGCCACTTTGAGTGAGAACCGGTGTTTCGATGGTTTCGCCTTCGCTGCCTTCAGTAATTTCAACAATGCGCTTTTCAAGCTCCAGGTTTATTTCCCGTGTCCCCGGTTCAACGTATCGATTGATCACTTTGATTCGGATTTTATCCGGCAGGTCATTGAGTGTGAACTCCACAGGTGCATCAGGTCCCAGCTCAATGGTTTCAGGTTCACCCTCTCCCCAGAAATAGGATAGTTCGTATCCTTCAAGTTCAAAGTGTTCGGGCATTGTTTCTTCATCTTCGAAGAGGTTGTAGTCTTCCCACAGGTCATCATGCCATTTGGTCATCTGGACTACTTCTCCGTCTTTAATGGTGTATGTTCCCTTGAAGGAGTTGCCTCCATTCCCCTGTACAAAAATGGGTGGGGGGATGTCTGGCAGGGTGACTCGTCCTGCTTCTTCGATGATTATGTCAAAGCTTTCGTCTGGTGCGTTGTCTCCCAGTACTTCTTTCACAATCTCCAGTTCCACCTGTCTGCGTTCACAATTCACAGCATTCACGACCAGTGGTTCTTGGCCATACTCTTCGTATCCGCGAATGGTAACGATATCGACGGTATTGACTGGAAGGTCTGCAATTTCCATAAGACCAGCTGTTCCAGACGCCTGAACACCTTCGCACAGCTTATACGCTGCATCTTCAGGTATGATTTCCTGAATCAGGTAGGTGCCTGGGAGCAGTCCTTCGAAGGCGGCAATTCCCATTGAGTTGGTCGGAACAGGCCCTGCTTTGGGGATCCACTCTCCTGATTCGTAAGCATAGAGCATGAACTCGAATGTCTCATTGGGGAATCCATCTTCATTTCCCCAGATAACGTCTGCTGCTCCGCTTCCAAAGAAACGCCAGCCTTTGTGAACTTCCAACCGATTGAGCTTGTAGTTGGTTGCTGTTACCGTTACATTACGTTTGTGCTGTGCCCACGAGATGTCCACGATCTCTGGGTATATGGTGGGATCTTCATCGTAACCTTCTTTTGGTCTTTCAACCACTTTATAGCGGCCAAATTTAACAGGTGATAATGTTGTTTCGCCTTCTCCATCGCTTCCCAGCGTTACCTCAACGCCGCTGAAAACGGGATCGCCGATGATTTGATTGTTGCTGTCCACCTGGAAGACATCAAAGACAAAAGTGGGGTGGACAGGTGTTTCCATGAGGCTGAACTGTTGGATGTCATCGACTGTTTGCGGTTGTGGCCGCTCTTCTCCCAGCACCTTCTTAATGGTGAGTGAGCCGCGCAGCTCTTCATTGGTAACGGTGCCTGCCTCACTGCTTACTTTCACTTCGCTTGCTGTGGTGCCCTCGGGCCACTGGAGTGATCCCTGCCAAACAACCAGTAAGGTTTGTCCGTTGACGGTGATTGGATCGCCAATCACATTTTGAGGATCGAAGTCTGCTGTTGTGGGATCGATCACTTCTCGCACCTGATAATTTCCAGGTAACAGATTAACGAAGGATTTGGTGTTTTGTCCCACGCTATCGATGGTAAGGGTTTCGCCGGTATTCACAAATGATCCATTCAGCTCTTTCCAAAGCTGGAAGGTAAAGCTCCGGCCGCCAAAGTCTGCTGTTCCGTTTTCTTCAAATGACTGCCAGTTCTTTGTCACGGAGATGGCGCCTCTTTTGAAAGCGGCAGAAGCATCGGCACTCTGTGAGGTTTCGTTGACAATGCCTGTAACCACCAGATTTTGAGACTCTTTATTGGGATCTTGGGGCTGCAGCATAAAGCCACTGAAACTGTACTTCACCCCAGAGATGGTAACCAACAGCTCAAATTCGTCGTTAATAATGCTGTTGGGAATCGTAAAGGTGGTGATGGTGAAAATATCATTTTCATCTGGAACCCCTGGGCTTTGAGAAGCCCCTTCGTTAAGAGGATTCCATGATTGACCGCCTTTGGTGAAAGTAAACTGAGGATTCGTTCCTTTGTAGCTGACGTGAATCAGCAGGTTGTCATTTTCACCTTCGGCTTCAATACTGACGCCAGGCTGCACATCTGTGAACTTTAAAGCCTGTAAATAATCAAACAATTTTTTGGCATTTCCGGCAGGATACTGATGATTGGTAACTCCAGCAATGGTGCTTGGTGAGTGGAGTACATGCCAGATGGCATACTGGGTTCCCGTGATGGCTTGTTGCTGTGTCAATCCAGAAACAGCAAAGCCTGCGTTGTTCATGGCTGTTTGTACTTGTGCCACTGTGTTGTTGGGATAGCTGCGGGCCATGATCATCATAATTTGATCTTTTTGTTCATCTGTTAAGCTCATTCCACTGTAAGGATAGCTGTAGGACTCGATGGGAACATATTGATAGTCAACATCTGTCCGAATGGTGGTTTCCACATCAATGCAGTAAGCCTGATATTTGATCACACCATTTTTATCCTTGACATCAAAGAGGCGGGTGAGGTATCCTGAAACACCTTCTGCACCGGATCCTGCATATCGATAAGGACCATCGGCCCCGCCCATAATGATCAGGTTTCCCATGAGCGTGACTTGAAGAGCCGGTTCAACGTTAATCCACTGAGTTTCTGCCATTTGAACTTCAGTACCATCCAAAACGGCACTTTCAGAAACCACCGTCTCTGTCCCACTGTCATTTGATGCTTCACTCTCATCATCTGATGAGCTGTTGTCATCATCGCCCAGCTGCTCACTGCCATTGTCGTTTTCTTCAGTGTCCCCCTCAGACTCATCATCGCTTTCCGGGTCATCTGCAGGTTGTTCATCCTCTTGATCGCTTTCGTCATTACCCTCATCTTCTGTCATTTCTTCATCGTCTGTCAGGGTTTCTTCGCTTTTATCTTCGTCTTTTGGTTCTTCTTCATTCTCTTCTTTCGCTTCTTCAGAGTCTTCTAGTGCTTCTTCAGAGTCTTCTTCGTCTTCAGCGGGTTTTTCCACCGGCAGAAGACCTCCAGCATTTCCTTCTGTCAGTTTCTGAACTGCCACCTGAAGAGCTACCATTAATTCATTCTGATTTTGCTCTTCTTCCCAATCTGTCATGTCGAAGCTGATACTCGTTGTCGGGTCGCCTGCAATATGTCCTCTTTCCATTTGCAAAGCGTCTTTTGTTTGCGCAACCAGCATGGTGCTGTCAATGATCCACCCGTCTATCAGGCTTATCTCCGCTGACATGTTGCTTCCCGTTTGGGTAAAAAGAACTGTTCCGATTATTTCCTGAGTCTCAATGAGCTTAAGATCGACAGGTCCGGTGATTCGTGGTGAATCGTCCACTACCACTGTTTCTCTAACGGGTTCGTCCATGGGCAAATCCGGTCCCCATACAGCCAGGGAAGTCAATGTACTGCCGAAAGCCAGCAGTAACACCAGCAACATGGCCAAACCTGTTCGCAGTTGCCTTAGTCTTCTTCTGCGGGTTCTCATGTGGTTCTCACTCCTTTTCTGAAAATGTGCCTGTGTTTTTCTGG
>NZ_FXUF01000032.1 GCF_900182905.1 Anoxynatronum buryatiense
GTTCACCTGTCTGGTGAAGTGATGAATAACGAAAACAGGTTGTTATTCCAATGGTTTGACTGTGATGCAGGTATGGTTGCGTCACGGATTAAGGAGAAAGAATAATGAATAAGTATGAAGATAAAGAAATCAGGGGACAATACAGAAGGATAATTAGATATTTAAAACGATGGAAGGATATTAATTTTTCAGCTGTAGGCAACTCCAAGCCTCCAGGTATTGGGTTGACAATGCTTGCCTATGAAAAATTCAAACCTCAAAAGTATGATTCACTTGAAATGAAATATAAATTTGATGACATGCAAGCACTGAAATGTTTACTTAGAGATGTTATTCTCATGTTTATTCCGACTGAGTACTCAATGGAAGAAAATGAACTGCATTATAAGATAGAATGCCACTTGCCTGTAAAACCTTATACTGATGTATTTTGTAAAATGTCTTCCAAATCAATGACGAAAATGAAAAAGAAACTTGAAAAAATGCTTATAACACTTGAAGAAGTTGAAAAAGAAGTAGACGTAATTGAGCAGTGCAAGTTGCTTAATAAACTTTTTGGAGCTGACTTTCATATTCCCAGCGTAGAGGAAGAATCTAAAACTCAAATGAGTTTTGTTCCTCCAAGCAGTATATCTGGAGGGAAGGTTTAGTAATGCTCAAGATTATTGAGAATATTTTCAGCGAATTAGATGAAATTAATTGCGTGGATGGAATACATGAAAAGTGTGATTACGCAAAAAAATCTTATCTTTATCTTGCCGAATTTTCTATGAATATAAATGGAAATTCCGTAGACTTGGTGTTAGGTGTGCCTAAGAATTGGACAGTTCACTTATTTGACGTATATATCAAGTTGTATAAGAATATTAAGCTTATTCCACACATGAGCGAGCATGGTAAATTATGTTTGTACGAAACTGAGGGAATTCTCATAGATTCCAATTTTACAGAATTACTTAAAGATACAATTCATCGAACAAATCAATTATTAATTGCGGGATTGGAGAGTGCGAATACAAACGATTTTGTTGAAGAGTTTGAAAATTATTGGCTGCTACTGCCTGATTCGGTTTACATCAGGTCTTTGGTATTATTAGGACAAGATGTTAAAAAGATTAAGTGTATTAATCGCGAGAATAGTTCCCGTAATAACACAAATAAAATACGTGATATCATATGTGCTGATAGCGAGTTAGAAATTAAACTATATAGCACAAATGATTCCATTTATAACGGATTATATATTCCAGTGACAACTAAAGATTTCGTATACCCACCTGACTGGAGATTGAACTTGAATATTGAATTTATTAATGGACTACTCAATCTTGCTAATGTAGACTATCAACGAGTAGCTAAGGTGCTAAAGAAAAATAGGATACTCCTAATATTTAATGTATTCCAACCTTCTATGGATAATTCTATATTCGGCGTGTTTATTTGGGGACATGAATTCGATGATAAACTAAAGCAAATAAGCTTCTTATCAAATTCAAATCATGGTATCAACCCGGGATCTATAAGTAGATGCGATAAAGCGTATTTAGTAAACCGTGGGGGGGGTGCATTCAGTGGTATAGTTTATGAAAAAGTGTTGATTATTGGCTGTGGTTCCATAGGAGGTTATTTCATTTCTGAACTAATAAAGGCGGGTTTTAACAATATCACTATTGTTGATGATGATAAATTAGAAGAAGCAAATATTTTCAGACATATATTAGGAATGGAGCACGTTGATATGTATAAGGTGGTTGCTCTGCATAATTATTTGACGAAAAACTACCCATATTTAAAAATATTTCCTTATCCAAATAAGATTGAGGAATTAATCGAAGATGGCTCATTGGACTTAAAAGACTATGATTTAATAATCTCTGCTGTTGGGAATCACAACGTGAACAGAATGTTAAATAGATACGTGTTTCGCCATAGCATTAAATCACCTACTTTATACTTATGGAATGAAGTTTTAGGAATCGGAAGTCATGCAGCTCTTATACAACATGGATTCGATGGCTGCTATGACTGTTTTTTTGAGTATGATGAAAGTGGTATATATGATAGGACTACCTTTGCTGAAAAAGGACAACACTATACAAGAAGATTAACTGGATGCGGTAGCACATTCATGCCGTTTAGTTCTCTTGATTCAATAAGAACAACAATTTTGGGCATGGACGCGATTAAAACTCTCAACAATGAGGGATTTGCAGAAAGCATCTTAATATCAAAAAAAGGAGATGCATCATATTTTGAAACATGCGGTTACAGAACGTCTTCAAGATATGAAAATTCCAAAACGTTGGAAATTGTAGTTCCAGCATCTGAGTTTAAGAAAGATAAGTGCATTGTATGCGGGAGTGGTATAATTTGATGGACATTACAACAAACACAGATAAAGTGGCAATAAAAATTACTCATAATGTAATTGAAAGAATAATTAAGTACGTACGATTAAGTAACCAAGATTGTGAAGCAGGCGGAATATTGATTGGTAGAGAAAGCGTTAATGAGGATTACATTATCATAGAATATGCGACTGAACCATATCCTTCAGACATAAGAAAAAAATTTAAGTTTATAAGAAAAGATAAAAATCATGTACTATCTTACAAACGATACTATGAAAAGTACAATGGCATTTATGCTTATATCGGAGAATGGCATACACATCCTGAAAGCATTCCCCATTACTCCCAACTTGATTTGTCTAATTGGAATAGAATATCATGTTTGAATAAAGAAGAAGACAAAAGTTATTTTCATTTGATTATTGGGACGAAATCAATGAGATTATGGGAACATCACCATAAATTTGAGGTGCCTAAATTGTGGTTGGATAAGGTGATGATAACTTGACTATTATGAATGATAAAAAACAGCATATCAACATGAATTTTATTAAGTATAGATATTTGTTCACATTAATAATGATGAGCACTTTAATATTGACAGATGATTATTTTCATATGCTCGAGAGTCTCGAGTTTAGGTCAGACAAGTTGATGGAAATTCATAAAATTGTGTTAGATCTAAAAAATTATGCTCCATCCCCGTTAGTATGGGGTATCTTGATAGTTTCGATTATAGTATTAGTAACAAAATTTTATTATTTTCAAGATTCCGGTGCTAAAAAAGTAAAACTAATACTCTTAGCACATAGCACTTTCGTTCAGACACAATACAAAATGAGTTCGGAAGTATTGAATAAGTTTTCTGTTGAGTACTTTGATTTAGACCTACATACTTATATAAGCTGTTTACCATCATATCAAGATATGAGTCCAATAATCAAAAAGCAAGATTTGATGATTGACAGCTTTATGAAAGAGATTAATAACGATGACATTTTTGGATATGTTGGAATAGCACATACACCTCTCATTTTTAGAGCGGGGTACAGAATTGGTGATGAAACAAACATGATGTTATTTCATAAAAATCGCAATGAATACGCATACAAAGGGTTAAATCATAACGACAGTTTTCCAAAGTTGTTAGTTGAACGTGAATTGATTGATGATACCGCAACAGAAATGTTAGTTTCTGTGGCTACTACTTTTAGTATAAATGATAAAGACTTAGAAGTTTTTCAACTTGACAATAAAAGCATTATAAAATTATGGACAGATGCATTTGGTTTTGATGTTATTCAAAGCCAGAACCAAGTAGATGAATATGTATCAATAATAATGAAGAAATTACGCCACATTACTGAGAATAGAACAATAGAGAAAGTTCACTTGGTGTTAGCAACATCAGTATCAATGACATTTGCATTAGGAAGATCTGTGAGTAAAAATTATGACCCCGAAATAATCGTTTATCATTATGATGCAACCACTTCGAGTAAATATCCATGGGGAATCTCAATTTTTAAAAATTCTTCCGATTCATTAGTCATAAATGAAAAATTATTATAGTAAACATATTGGACTTGATTAGTCGGTACATGCGGTATTGCGATAGCATGACAATGCAGGTTTACCATGTCCCATTTGTCGCTGCTAACGCTGGCTGTCCAGAACCAGACGGACTAAATTGACCGAAAACTGCCGGACTTTGTGACCAGAAAACCCAAAAGCGCCTTTTA
>NZ_FXUF01000033.1 GCF_900182905.1 Anoxynatronum buryatiense
TATTCGTTGAGTTTATTGCTTTAATCTATTTGTCTTACGTGAAAAAGAAGATGCAGGATGCTGGCCTTTTCACCAAATGGACCCTCCAGGGTCTCATGGATGAACTGGATGCCATTGAGCTGTTTGAATCACCTGAGCATGGTCGCCTCCTGGGTGAGGTGACACAGAAACAGAAAGATATTTATGTAGCGTTAGGTGTGGATCCGCCCTCGTTATAAATTCCGGGAATGTAGGTTACAAAGTGTCCGTTTTTATGGGTTCAGTGCAGGCTCAAAAATTCATCAGCACGTGGCTCAGAAATTCGTTGACATTCGGAATTGTAAGGGAGAGACTCGATTTGAATAAAACTAAAACAGTTTGCTTTGATATGGATGGAACTTTGATTACCAATACAAATTCTGTAGAGTATCTTTGTTTTTTAAGTGGAAAAGCAGATGAAGTCAGAGATGTTGAAAAAAGAGAAGAACAAGACGAGATTTCTTGGATAGAAGCAGATTACATAAAAGCTAAATTATTTACTGGATTAGAGGTAAAGACAATAGAAGAAGAGTTTCAAAAACATATTATACTGATCAACAACATTGAAAAAGTAATAAATGAATTAAAAAACAATGGTATTTTAGTGATTTTGGTGACGGCTGGACCAGTACAAGTTGCAGCTGTTTTAGGAAAGATGTTTAAATTTGATAAAATTTATGGAAGTATATATGAAGTTGAAAATGGAATATTTACGGGGAAGATATTAAATCATTTAGGAGATAGTGGGAAGTTAGATAGCTTGGAGTCATTTTGTAATGAGCATGATATAAAATTAGATGATGTTGTTTCAATAGGAGATAGTGCGTCTGATATAAAAATATTTGAAAAAAGTGGAAAATCAATAGCGCTTAATTATTCTAATAAACTATTTGGAAGAGCTGATGTTTATATAAATACCAATGACTTGCTTGACATTATGAAACATATATTTCAGTGATGCTTTGTAGGCGTGATAACAATATATAACAAATGCTTAGCAGACGTCATAGGCTAATTATATAAGGAAGTCCGACGTCGCTAACCCTAAAAACGTTAGGCGAAATCTCATGATCATTTTTACATAGAGTATCGTTCAACTGAAAAACACAAATTATGAAAAGGGAGATTTAAATGAGTATTCAGGCTTGGATAATAAAAAAAATTATTAAGAAAGTTATACCTATGGATGAAGACTTTAACTTAAGAAGAAAAAAAACGGATCAATTAGCCAGAAAGTATTCAGTAGCAAATAATATCAAAATTCAACAGGTTAAGCTAGATGATGTGACATGTGAGTGGGCTTATCTAGAAAATGCACCACTAGATAAAGTCATTATATATTTACATGGTGGAGGATTTTGCATTGGATCCATAAATACATACAGACATTATACTAGTAGATTAGCTAAGGCGACTGGTATTAGAGTACTATATGTGGAATACAGGCTAGCTCCTGAGAATCCCTTTCCTGCGGCATTAGAAGATACAATTTCGGTATATCAAAGTCTTTTATCTCAAGGTATATCTTCTGAAAATATTATTCTTGTGGGAGATTCTGCTGGGGCAGGACTATGTTTATCTTCAACGTTAGCCTTGAGAGATAATGGAGACCCCTTACCAACAGCCCTTGTACTTTTCTCTCCGTGGACGGATCTCACCCTAACCTCTAAAAGCTTAGAAACCAATGTAAAAAGAGATCCATTAGTATTCGTTGACGACCAAAAAAACCTGGTGGCGGCTTATACACAGGGAAAAGACGTAAAAAACCCTTTGATTTCTCCGAGATTTGGTAATTTTAATGGATTTCCTGCAATACTTATACATACAGGTACTGATGAGATATTACTTGATGACTCATTAAATTTAGTAGAAAAGGCTAGGAAAGATGGCGTGGAAGCAACTCTCAAGTTATGGAAGGGGATGTTTCATGTTTTTTCAATTTTTCCTGATCACACCCCAGAAGGGAAAAAGTCGCTTAAGGAAGTTGTTGCGTTTATTCACAATAAATGGAGAACGAGTAATTTTGTCAGCTCCTCTAAAGTGCAATGAATATAAGATATATATGACGAACTTGACTTCGCCTAACAATGCACTCAGGTTCGCTTTGGCTTGAAAAGATAGCCAAAGCACATTTCTCAGCCCAAGATAAGAGCTATCTAAGGTTGAGAAATATCTTGAGTGTGAGGACGTTAGTTGAAACCACAATATCAGGGCAAGGAGTTGGGTCAATTAGTTTGTCTGGTGCTACTAAATATTAGATGTAAAAGGCGAAATCAAGATATTTACATAACCGGGAGGTGAGGCATATATGATATTTGAGCTGATTCTAATGTCAATTGTGGGTGTTATTTTTATTTGGATGGGTTTCTTAATATGGAAAAAAGAAAAAATTTCTTTAATTCACTCATATCACTATACAAAGGTGAAAGAAGAAAATAAAAAAGCGTATACAGAACAAATGGGAAAAGGCGTTACTATTATAGGTTTCGGTATCATTGTAACGGGCGTTATAGGTTATGTCACAAAAACTACTTATGATTGGATTTTTTTTGTATTGTGTTTTGTTTTAGGTTTTGTTTTCATAATTAAAGCCCAAAAAAAATATAATGGTGGAATGTTTTAGTTTCATATTATGTGGACGCTGTGAAGAAGTAATGTTAATTCTTATCACGTAATATCTTTTTAATGGGGCATAAGAAAGTGAGATGGGTTGTGGCATCAACTAACAATGCATTGCTGGCTCCGCTGTGCTCCGACCCAAACCTTTTCGCTGGGAGACAAGCACCGCCAAGGGGTATTCCTTTGGGGTCCAGTTCAGGAACGTCGGAATTCACGGGAACGTTGGGCGTTATATGAGGAGGCCAAAACACATGGATACAGCTTTAGTATTGAAACAAAAAATGGACTCGGGAGAGATTAAAGATTTCAGTCAAGCATTGTATTTTCTCAATAAATCAGAGATTGTGAAAGATTTATTGACTGATTTTGACTTTGATACTTTGAATTTGCTTAACAGATTGACGGAAATCGCAGAAATACCTTTTGCTCATCATCTTGAGAGAGTTCAAAAATGGAATAATAAACTTGCTGATTTGTCTTTCTGTGGAAACGGTTTCTCCATTACTGGAAAAAGTGATGATATATTGTCGTGCTATAATTCAATAATAACAAGTATTTTGATACGAATGGATTATTCGGGCAAAGATCGCATTGATAAAGGAATTGAATGGATTTTAAATTATCAGAACCTTGAACGAGGTTCAAAAAGTACCTGGACCGGTTCACGGATTTTAAAATATGGTGGTTGCATGAAGACAACGCCTTGTTATATTGGGATTGTAAAAGCTATGATAGTACTCACCGATTATAAAAAAAGTTCTGGTTACATAACGAACGAAAGAGCAGAAAAGAAATTGGAAACTGGATTGGAGTATATACTTGATCATCAAATTTATCTGCGACAATCTAATGGACAACCGATTACGAAAGATATAAATAAGCTGACATATCCGTTTTCATATAAAACTAACGTGATTGAGATACTCAGATTATTAAAAGACAATAATTTGGATTCGGATTCCCGTTGTGATTTGGCAAAAGAGTATATCCAATCGAAAAAGCAAAAGGATGGATATTGGAAAATAAATAGTTCATATTCTCCTAAATGCTGGATTCAATTTGATAAATCAAAAGAACCGGGATTGTGGATTAGTTATGAAATAGAGAGGTTGATGAATTGAAGATTATCCGGGTCTGTCAATAATTTTGTGCTTTTAACTATTGATCCCCTTACGGCAAATAACTGCTGACTCGATCCGGGAAGAATACCGATAGCTGAAGGAGG
>NZ_FXUF01000034.1 GCF_900182905.1 Anoxynatronum buryatiense
CACCAGAGGCTCGCTGTCAAGAAGACCGTGGAATAAAAAGTGATTTGACTCAGAAAAACTCATTTTTAGTTGTCCTTTTTCTTGACAGAAGACCAGCGGGAGCGTGGATTGAAACCTTTTTTTGTTTCAGGCTGTGTTTCCTGTACTGGGTCGCTCCCCGTGCGGGAGCGTGGATTGAAACTGTATACTCCACTACAAGTCTTCCTTTAGCCTCGTCGCTCCCCGTGCGGGAGCGTGGATTGAAACTGTTCACCGGAAAACTGCATGTCATTGGTGAAGGAGTCGCTCCCCGTGCGGGAGCGTGGATTGAAACCTGGGCACAGGCACCTCGCAAGGTGTGTGCATAGGTCGCTCCCCGTGCGGGAGCGTGGATTGAAACAGCCAAATGGTAAAACCTGTTGAATGGGGAAAGAGTCGCTCCCCGTGCGGGAGCGTGGATTGAAACAAAGGAATGCTTGTGCCGCCGGCTAAGCTTTCGGGTCGCTCCCCGTGCGGGAGCGTGGATTGAAACAACAAAGATGGTCACGTACTGGTAACAGTACTGGAGTCGCTCCCCGTGCGGGAGCGTGGATTGAAACCTCCACAACACCATCGAGGGCGCTCGCTACGAGCTGTCGCTCCCCGTGCGGGAGCGTGGATTGAAACTCATGTGCGTTCCTCCTTTTTGTGGTTTCGTTGCGTCGCTCCCCGTGCGGGAGCGTGGATTGAAACGGTTGTCGGCGTCCAGGGGTGCCATGATCCGCAGCGTCGCTCCCCGTGCGGGAGCGTGGATTGAAACTCTCTGATGCAGGCTGCCACTTCCTCAATGGTGCGTCGCTCCCCGTGCGGGAGCGTGGATTGAAACCTGCTGTGATCCTTCTCATTGTCATTCCTCCTTAAGTCGCTCCCCGTGCGGGAGCGTGGATTGAAACATTAAACTCACCGGCCACTGTTTCAATAAAGTCTGGTCGCTCCCCGTGCGGGAGCGTGGATTGAAACACCTCCCCATTTAAAAATGTACGATGCATCGTGGTCGCTCCCCGTGCGGGAGCGTGGATTGAAACGGATGAAATACTGGAAGCTAATGCAGCACTCGAGTCGCTCCCCGTGCGGGAGCGTGGATTGAAACCGGAATTTTTCATATTCTTGTCGAATCCCTTGAAGTCGCTCCCCGTGCGGGAGCGTGGATTGAAACGATGAACGATGAAGTAACATCACGTTGAGACAACGTCGCTCCCCGTGCGGGAGCGTGGATTGAAACTCGTTACAACTGCCCATACGCTGGGCGTTTCCCGAGTCGCTCCCCGTGCGGGAGCGTGGATTGAAACATTCAGCGAATAGCGGCTTTCACCCCAGCAGAAGAGTCGCTCCCCGTGCGGGAGCGTGGATTGAAACCACCAGCAGTGGCGGTGGAACGTCAACCACCAGCTCGTCGCTCCCCGTGCGGGAGCGTGGATTGAAACGCAATGCCATACGACAAAAGCAACGATTATCAGCGGTCGCTCCCCGTGCGGGAGCGTGGATTGAAACTCATGGCCTACTACGGCACCAGTGTCGGCAGCACGTCGCTCCCCGTGCGGGAGCGTGGATTGAAACCGTCATCTAGGCGATCCCAGTCTGACTGCTCTGGAGTCGCTCCCCGTGCGGGAGCGTGGATTGAAACGCAGATTACTGGAATCGTCAGTATCAGCAAATGTTGTCGCTCCCCGTGCGGGAGCGTGGATTGAAACGCTGACATGGTAGCTTTGCTGAAACAGATTTATGTCGCTCCCCGTGCGGGAGCGTGGATTGAAACTTAATCAGCCTGGAAAACAAATCAGGGCAGGCGAAAGTCGCTCCCCGTGCGGGAGCGTGGATTGAAACAAAGAGCGGCTACAAGTTCTGTCGCCCATTATTGTCGCTCCCCGTGCGGGAGCGTGGATTGAAACAATGAGAGTTGAAGGAGTGTCCTATAATAAACGCGTCGCTCCCCGTGCGGGAGCGTGGATTGAAACTCTTTGCCGTTATAGATGCTTGTTCCGGGGTGTTGTCGCTCCCCGTGCGGGAGCGTGGATTGAAACCCCTGCCCTCACGCGAAAAGCCGCAAAAGCGGGGGTCGCTCCCCGTGCGGGAGCGTGGATTGAAACACTCATGAAGCCTTGGGGCACATAGTTCTCAAGGGTCGCTCCCCGTGCGGGAGCGTGGATTGAAACTGCATAGTTTGCAAAAGATTCGCGGCTGTAATTTGTCGCTCCCCGTGCGGGAGCGTGGATTGAAACTTCTATCCAGTGCTTTTCTGGCTTTACTTTTCCTTGTCGCTCCCCGTGCGGGAGCGTGGATTGAAACTTCTACAAGTTGATCTGCTGTGACCGGGGCGGTTAGTCGCTCCCCGTGCGGGAGCGTGGATTGAAACATGTGGTCCAGCTGGTCTTCTGCCCCTGATTGATAGTCGCTCCCCGTGCGGGAGCGTGGATTGAAACTTCAGAAGGTCTGTCTGTCTTTTGTAGAAGCTTAGTCGCTCCCCGTGCGGGAGCGTGGATTGAAACAATATTTCCTGCAGCTTTTCATACTCATTCATTGGGTCGCTCCCCGTGCGGGAGCGTGGATTGAAACATATACCAGACGACGGCCGCTATTATTTCCAACCCGTCGCTCCCCGTGCGGGAGCGTGGATTGAAACAGGCGTGCTGTAATCGCCGGAAGCGTCAAACCACTGTCGCTCCCCGTGCGGGAGCGTGGATTGAAACAGGGTCATCACATTGACCTTGCCACCAGTAACCTCGTCGCTCCCCGTGCGGGAGCGTGGATTGAAACCGGCCAAGGCGGGCATTATGGTCTTCTGTCAAGAAAAAGGACAACTAAAAATGAGTTTTTCTGAGTCAAATCACTTTTTATTCCACGGTCTTCTTGACAGCGAGCCTCTGGTG
>NZ_FXUF01000035.1 GCF_900182905.1 Anoxynatronum buryatiense
CTTGATCCCATTTGTATCGTCTCCTTTGTCATTTCATTATATCTTTGACATCGGAAAGTCTCAATTCAACATGTCCTATTTTCATTCTAACATCACGCACGGGGAGCGACCAATTGACCTCACCTACTACATCGGCAAGCAAAATGTTTCAATCCACGCTCCCGCACGGGGAGCGACTGACGTCATGACGTCATGGTGGTATACTTATATCAAGTTTCAATCCACGCTCCCGCACGGGGAGCGACCTTGGATCATCGTGGGGAAAATAGTCTAGGAGGTGGTTTCAATCCACGCTCCCGCACGGGGAGCGACAGGACTTGTGCAGAGAAAAGCATCGAAGAATTGATGTTTCAATCCACGCTCCCGCACGGGGAGCGACGCGCATCAGCTACAGCGCACTGGCAAAAATCAAAAGTTTCAATCCACGCTCCCGCACGGGGAGCGACGGGAAAATTCACGACATCGAAGCCATCCTGCCGGAGTTTCAATCCACGCTCCCGCACGGGGAGCGACTCACCAAAGGCAGAAAGAGGGCTATTGAGGACGTTGTTTCAATCCACGCTCCCGCACGGGGAGCGACAGTTGAGGGCCGTGAAAGAGAATCAGCCCCAGTCGGTTTCAATCCACGCTCCCGCACGGGGAGCGACTGGATGGAGAACCACGCTGCTGGGAGCCATGGAAGTTTCAATCCACGCTCCCGCACGGGGAGCGACCTCTATACGCAGAAAATGAATTGATCAAAAAGATGTTTCAATCCACGCTCCCGCACGGGGAGCGACAGGTTTTCAACTGCACCTTCCAGGTATAATCGCCGTTTCAATCCACGCTCCCGCACGGGGAGCGACCCACGATTTTTACCCCTTCTTCCCTGGCATATCAGTTTCAATCCACGCTCCCGCACGGGGAGCGACGCGGTCTGTGGCTATCAAAGCGGCCTACACACCTGTTTCAATCCACGCTCCCGCACGGGGAGCGACCGGCCGATACGTGCGGAAGTGCTGGAGCCGGTAAGTTTCAATCCACGCTCCCGCACGGGGAGCGACGCAGTGGTAAAGCGGGAGGTGTAGCCATGTATCAGGGTTTCAATCCACGCTCCCGCACGGGGAGCGACTTTCAGCCGGTGTGCCTGCCAGCGAAGACATGGCGGTTTCAATCCACGCTCCCGCACGGGGAGCGACGCTATGTGGAGGCTGTGGTATAGAGAGGATGAGGTGTTTCAATCCACGCTCCCGCACGGGGAGCGACGCACTTGCATGAGGACAGCCGCAGTGAAATTCGCGGTTTCAATCCACGCTCCCGCACGGGGAGCGACCCCGCAAAGCCGGGAAAGCCATTGTCACCAGCGCTGTTTCAATCCACGCTCCCGCACGGGGAGCGACCCCTGAGCTGATATTGAAAGAGCTGGTGAAGGAAGTTTCAATCCACGCTCCCGCACGGGGAGCGACAAGCTTGGGGGCAGCATGACAGTAAGTGAGGAGGGTTTCAATCCACGCTCCCGCACGGGGAGCGACCTAAAAGGTGTCAGGGCCATGGCGAAAACGATGGGTTTCAATCCACGCTCCCGCACGGGGAGCGACTTTCGAATGGTGGTCTGAGTATATCAGACACCATGTTTCAATCCACGCTCCCGCACGGGGAGCGACCAGGACTATGGCATTGACCTTTTTCAGCAGCAGGGTTTCAATCCACGCTCCCGCACGGGGAGCGACTCAATATCTTCAAAGCCATATAGTACATTACTTTTTGTTTCAATCCACGCTCCCGCACGGGGAGCGACCTTTCAGGGGCGTCTCTACAGGATTGCATCAGCGGTTTCAATCCACGCTCCCGCACGGGGAGCGACCAAAAAGGACTGATTGCATGGCAAGCACAAGAGCAGTTTCAATCCACGCTCCCGCACGGGGAGCGACCGCAAAGCTCCTCATTATTGACGATCTGGGAGCAGTTTCAATCCACGCTCCCGCACGGGGAGCGACTGATTATGATTTAAAAGTAACGGGAGGCCGCTTTGTTTCAATCCACGCTCCCGCACGGGGAGCGACAGAGATACAGTGGAGAATCGACAACGCCACAGAAGTTTCAATCCACGCTCCCGCACGGGGAGCGACGAGAGATACAGTGGAGAATCGACAACGCCACAGAAGTTTCAATCCACGCTCCCGCACGGGGAGCGACGAATCAGCATCTACGCCAACGCCCTGGATAATTTGGTTTCAATCCACGCTCCCGCACGGGGAGCGACGGTGTGCGGCTACACTCCCGGGTCGGAAGGATTTGTTTCAATCCACGCTCCCGCACGGGGAGCGACCAACCGGCTGAAACTGGTGATTCAGCGGGAGGCAGTTTCAATCCACGCTCCCGCACGGGGAGCGACATGAGAGAACAGAACAGTGACCTGGAAGACATGCTGTTTCAATCCACGCTCCCGCACGGGGAGCGACGCAAAGCTGCGTAAGCGGTACCCGGGAGGATTCAGTGTTTCAATCCACGCTCCCGCACGGGGAGCGACAGCTGTCGCTTAATGGTGTTGCCGCCGTCCTGGTGTTTCAATCCACGCTCCCGCACGGGGAGCGACCATGTGGCATTGTTACCACCTTGGTCTTCTGTCAAGAAAAAGGACAACTAAAAATGAGTTTTTCTGAGTCAAATCACTTTTTATTCCACGGTCTTCTTGACAGCGAGCCTCTGGTG
>NZ_FXUF01000036.1 GCF_900182905.1 Anoxynatronum buryatiense
AGCCGCCTCCAGAATATCCAGCCCCGCCTGCAGCTGCTCATCGGTGATCACCAGCGGTACCAGGAAACGAATCACATTGCCCCTGGCTCCGGCACTGAGGAGCACCAGGCCGTTCTCCCAGCATTCTTTGATGATGGCGTTGGTTTCGTCTTTGGCGGGGGCTTTGGTGGTGCGGTCTTTCACCAGCTCAAGGGCCAGCATGACTCCCCGGCCCCGTACATCGCCGATGAGGGAATAGGTGTCTTTCATCTTATTCAGCCGGCTTCTGAAGAGGTGGCCCAGTTCTTCTGCCCGGCCGGGGAAGTTGTCCCGTTCCATGATGTCCATCACCTTCAGGGCTGCGGCGGCGGCCACGGGATTGCCGCTGTAGGTGCCGCCGATGCCGCCGGCATGGGAGGCGTCCATGATGTCGGCCCGGCCGGTGACGGTGGAGATGGGCAGGCCGCCGGCAATGGATTTGGCGGTGGTCCACATGTCGGGAGCGGCGGGCCAGTGTTCGGTGGCAAAGAGCTTGCCGGTGCGGCCGAAGCTGGTTTGAATTTCATCGGCAATGAGGATGATGCCGTGGGTGTCGCAGATGTCTCTTAACACGGTGATGTATTCATCGGGGATCTGCACGAAGCCTCCTTCGCCCTGGATGGGTTCCAGGATGATGGCGGCCACATCGGTGGGATCCACTTCTTCCAGGAAGAAGGCTTCAAACTGGCCGGCACAGTAGAGGCCGCAGGTGGCTCTTTCTTTGTCGTAGGGACAGCGGTAGCAGTAGGGGTACAGGGCCCGGTGGATGCCCGGGGCAAAGGGGCCGAAACCAAACTTGTAGGGTTTGACCTTGCTGGTCATGCCCATGGTCAGGTTGGTGCGGCCATGGAAGGCGCCGGTGAAGACGATGATTTCGGAGCGGCCGGTGTGTTTCCGGGCGATCTTAATGGCATTCTCCACGGCTTCGGCGCCGCTGTTCACCAGCATGGTTTTCTTTTGAAAGTCGCCGGGCAGCAGCTGGTTCATCTTTTCTGCCACCCGCATGTAGTCTTCGTAGAGGACCACGTTGATGCTGGTGTGGAAGAATTTTTCTGCCTGGGTTTTGACGGCGTCAATGACTTCCGGATGGCTGTAGCCGATGTTCAGCACACCGATGCCGCCCACGAAGTCTAGAAATACATTGCCGTCCACATCCTGGAACAGGGCACCTTCGCCTTTTTCCACAAAGACGGGGGTGTTGACGGAGACGCCGGCGGGCACGTTGGCTTCCCGGAGTTTTAACAGTTCCTGGCTTTTGGGGCCGGGGACAGGGGTGATGATGCGGGGGCCTTGCAGTGGCATGGGGGATTCCTCCTTTGGTTAGTCGGCCCAGATGGCTTCGTCGGTGGGCACGGGTTTGTCTTTCAGGTAGTAGCCGATGCGGGAGATGTTGATCATGTGCTTGTAGGTGAAGTTCTCGGAGATGATGTTGTTGCCCCAGGTGCCGCAGCCCAACGTGGTGGTGGGGGCGAAGCCGTTATGGAGGCTGCCGCCGGCGGAGGTGGAGCTGGGCTGGTTCACCACCAGGCGGCTGACGGTTAAGGCCAGGCCGGCCTGTTGGATGTGGGCATCGTTATGGGAGTGGAGGGCGGCGCTGTGGCCCTTGCCTTCCAGTTCCAGGTTGGTCTGGGCAATGCTTAGGGCTTCGTCAAAGCTGTGGTAGCCATACACGGCCATGACGGGGCACATTTTTTCCTTGCTGAGTAGATCGGCTTCTCCCGGGCCGTCGGCTTTGGCCAGGATAACTCTGGTGCCGACCGGGATGGGCAGGTCTGCCAGTCGGGCAATGGTGGCCACGGACTGGCCCACCACGTCTTTGGCGGTCATGCCGCCTTCGAAGATGGTCTGCCTGAGCTTGGCTTTATCGGCTTCGCTTTCGGCAATCCAGGCGCCGTTTTCTTTGAACAGTTCCAGGATAGCGTCCAGGTCTTCGGCGGGGGCGATGACGCTTTGTTCTCCGGAGCAGATGATGCCGTTGTCGAAGCAGCGGCCGGTGATGATTTTGGGCACGGCTTCTTCGTAGTCACTGTCTTTGTCGATGATGCACTGGACGTTGCCGGGGCCCACGCCGTAGGCGGGCTTGCCGCTGCTGTAGGCGGCTTTCACCATGGCGCCGCCGCCGGTGGCCACCACCACGTCCACAGCTTGCATCAGTTCACCGGTGAGTTCAATGCTGGGTTCTTCGATGATTTGAATCAGGTGTGCCGGTGCTCCCAGGGGGTAAATGGCATCGTTCATCATCTCCACAGTCACCCGGCTCACGTTCTTTGCCCGGGGATGGGGGGCGATGATGATGGCATTGCCGCCCTTCAGGGCAAACATGGCGTTGCTCATGGCGGTGACGGTGGGATTGGTGGTGGGGGCCACGGCCCCGATGACGCCGATGGGCTTGGCGATTTCCACAAGGCCTTCTTCTTCCAGATGCCGCAGAATACCCACAGACTTCTTGTCTTTCAGGTCATGCCAGATGACTTTGGACTTGCCCTTGTTCTTGGCCACCTTGTCTTCGTACACGCCCATGCGGGTTTCTTCCACGGCCATTTTGGCCAGGGCTTCGGCGTTGTCGTAGACAACTTTGGCGATGGCCCGCACAATGGCATCCACCTGGCTCTGGCTGAAGTGGGCATAGGCGGCCTGGGCGCTGCGGGCTTTGTGCATCAGGTCTT
>NZ_FXUF01000037.1 GCF_900182905.1 Anoxynatronum buryatiense
TCCCAGTAGGCTTCGTTCTCATAGGCGTAAGTGATGCCGGTTTGCTTATTGGTTTGATAAACGATGCTCATACCCATCCCTCCTCGTTATATATTGTAATGTATAACGATGTAAATGTCAATCAAATAATGCTTTATTTTGTTGGAATATCAATGTTTTTTATCGATTTCATCGTTATATATCTCGGGAAGGCAGGTTGTTAGCTGAGGTCATTATCATCTATTTCAAATAAGTTTAGAACTGTAAACACAATGTCTATAAATGCTAACAGAACATAGGAGAATAGAAAAATTTTTATACTATCATAAACATAAGACTTGCTTACAAAAGAAAAAGCTTTTATATATGGTAAATCAATTGAGTAAGTGAATGTTATAACTACCACCAATATTAGCGAATATGTCATTCTCTTAATTTCCAATATAATACTTCGTTCCAAATCTTTTAAAATATTCGATATTTTATTATCATTCATCTTTTTAAACCTATCAGTCAATGCGTACAAAAACGTTGCTAGAGTAATTGATAATCCAATAATAATAAAGAACAGCTGAATAAGATTATTATTATCTATAATAATCAAATTGTTTTTATCTTCAACAAAGTAGGATAACGTAAATGATAATATAATTAAAATAATCTCTGGTAAATAAAATTTTTTCATCTTCTTTTTATCTTTTTGACCGTCAATTTTATTTTTCATCAACTATCTCCGCTCTACTCATTAGCTTTAACTCAACTCTTATTTTAGAACTTGGATTTGTAAGTTGTTCCTCAACATTATCTTCAGTTGTAATTTTTTTAGCATATTCATGATCTTGTTTTGTAACTGTATTACCATCCTCAATAACTTTTGCACTCCAACTTCCAGCTCCATTCTCAATATATTCTAATATCTCAGCTGTATCTTCTTCTGTTTTTTCAAACCTTAAACTGTCGTTTTCATTTTTTAAAGTCAATTCAGTAGTTGCAGTATTAAATTTTTCTTTTAGTAGTTTAGTAAACTTATTAAAACTCAGAATCCCTTCAAACAGATTAGGAGAATGAAACTTAAAAGTCACTTGTACAATTTCAGGATAACAGTTAACCATTTCCCAAAAGCTATCTTTTTGCTTGATTGCTTCTATGTTGACTATGTAGCTATACTCCTCCGCAATACTTTTAAACATTTGTTCCAAAGCTTTTGCTGATGTCATTGTATTTGAAAATGCTTTTTGATCATACTGAATTAAAATAGTATGTTCTTCAACATCAATTATTATATAAACTGGTGGGAAACTAGCAGTATTTATTCTGTCAATGTCTACGTCACCTTCGACATATAATTCTGTTTTATGATCTCGTGCAAATTTTAATAAATAAATTTTACTATTGATGTCGCTAATATAGTATAAAATTTGGTCTTTATTTTGGTACTCAAATTTAAATTTTACATCCTTTTTTAACTGTAATAAAAAATCTTTGATAAGGAGACTCTTTTTCTCGATAGGATATTTACTAATCATATGGCTAATGTCAAATTGCTCGTTTTTTAGTCTAATGCTATACCTATACGCATTTAATATCATATATTACTCCATCCTTTCAACTTATAGATTATGATTTAGCTAACGGTCCGCATTTGCGACGCCTTCGAACTGGACTCCAAAGGAATACCCATTAGCGGAGCTCCGCTCCCAGTGAGAAGGTGTGGTGCTGAACCTGCCCCATAAACGTGCTTCCAGCACCTTTATGCAAATGTATTGTTATCGGAAGTTCAACACTTCAATAGTTAGGCAATATCTTCAATACTCTTCTTTATTTCTTCCTCCCTTAATTCGATAAGATATTGAATCCAAAAATAACTTATCAGTAAACAGGACATTAGAAATGATGCATCCTTTATGTTATGAATATTGAATATCAAAGTTAGAGAGGAGCCAATTGCAATATACTGTGCAACTCTTGATCTAACTTTTTGTAAACTGACAGTTGGATATACAATATGAAATGAAAACCAAAGTATAGATATAAACACAAAATTGGTATAAATAACTCCTACTGCATTAGAAGCTAGAAACACCCCCAAGAACTCTATATTAAAGATTATAAAAAGACTTGGTATTCCAATTATAGGAAATACAGTTAGATATGAAAACACAAATAGAAAAATAATGTATGATTTAAAGGTAAAATTTTTCATTATATCAGTATACTTTGCTTTCTTTCCAAAAACAATAAAACTTCGTATTTTACCTTCTTTATAAACTGTTTAAGCCGAAACAAACTGACCAATTGCTGATGCTATTGCCTGTCCGAAAATTGCCGGATATAATGACCATAACAAATCTTGAGAAAGGAAAG
>NZ_FXUF01000038.1 GCF_900182905.1 Anoxynatronum buryatiense
CCGCAGCCATCTTTTAGCTGTGCTGAGGGTTGACTGAACATTGCTCCGCGGTCATGATTACTTGAATCAACCAGCTCATCCAATGCGCGTCCGTAAAGACGCATTTACGCATTGAAGTGGTCGCCACTATGCGAAAAAATCCGGGTGCTTGAGGCGGTAAGATTCACCCTTGAGGGAAAAGCATTTCGCCCGATGGAGGATCCTGTCCAGCAAGGCTGTTGTCAGCACCGGGTCACCCATCATTTCAGCCCAGTCAGTGATTTCTTTGTTGGTGGTAAACACCAGGGAGGATGTCTCGTAAGTATCGCTGATCAACGTAAAAAATCGGTTGGCCTGGCTCCTTGAGATTGGGGTATAGCCAATTTCATCAATGATTACCATCTGAGCCTTTTTGATGTTTCTAAGCCGAAAACCAGCGCTTCGTTCCGTCTCTGACTGATCAAGGATTTTGATCAGGTTAACCATCCGCTCGAAGCAGACGGTGTACCCACTGTTGATGGCCACCAGGCCAAGACCGACGGCGATCATGGTTTTGCCCAGTCCTGGAGGGCCGGCAATGACAATGTTGCCGCAGCTGTCGAGCCAGGTGAGTTCTTTCAGGTGCTTGAGCTGACTGTCCGTCATGCCTGAGGCAAGCTCCTGGGGATCAAATTCTTCCAGGGGCCGCTGGTTCGGCGGGAAATGGGCTGCCGCGTAATTGCGTTTTCGGCGGCGTTCATTGCGTCCCTTCACTTCAGTCTCTAACAGCTCCAGTAAAAACGCCCGATGGGAAGCTTCTTCATGATCCGCTTTTTCCAGCAGATCGGCCAGTTGTTTGGACGAATGCTTCAGGGTAAAGGATTCAAGCAGTGCGCTTAGTCGTTGCAAGGGGATGTGATCTGTCGCCTTAGTCATCATAGACCGCACCCCTCAGTGCCGCAGCGGTCCAGGAAGGCTTTTTTGTAAAGGCTCATCTCCTGGGTTTGCACATCATTGAACTCCACAAGGCCAGGTGCGGTGCGCCCTGCCTTGACCAGCTGATACACCACTTTGAACTGGGAGAACTGGTATTTTTGATCCCTGCAGCACTGGTCCATGACCTGAGAGACAAGTTCCCGTTCAGGTTTCTCTAAATTAAGGAACCGCTCAATGGCAGACAGCTGTTGGTAAAGGTGCCGTGGATTCTCTCGTTTGTAGCCATTGATGAACTGTTGGAAGGCATAACAGCTCCATTGACGCCTAAGGCTTTCCACCACGCTTACCCAGTCAGTCGAGGGTTCCTTGCGGTGTTCTTCCAGTCGGTTGACGCTGCCCCGGCATTCATTGACAGCGTGCTGGCACAGGTACTTTTTGTCTGAGTCGTAAAAGTAAAGTGTGTTGTTCACGGCTTTGTAATAAATCGTTGAGAAGCACCGTGACCTGGGCAGTGAGTATTTGGATGATTTGTACTGTACGTAGGGTGTTGAGTGAATCTCCACTGGTGTATAGCTGGACGGTGAATTTTCGTAAAAGGAATCAGCTATGGGTTTCAAACTGTCTTTTTCCACGGCGTCGAAGACATCGAGGGGGATGCGGAAAGTGGCCTTGTGAATACGCTGGTTTTTCCGTTCAACCCAGCCTGGCAGTGATTTCCACACATCGTCGATGGAGGTGATGTTTCTGGCACTAAAGAAGTTTTTCTTCACAAAACCCACCACGTTTTCAATGGGGCCTTTGCTTTCAGGATCCGCTTTGTTGCACACCCAGAGTTTCAGTTCTTGTTCCGTGCAGAAATCGCCGAATACCCGTGTTTGAATCACTTCGCCGTAGGTTTCACTGGCGATGAACACGGCGTCCTGGTCGATGACAAGCTGTGAAGGACGTCCACCCAGTTTGCAAAAGGCTCTGTAGATGGCCCTGCATGCTTCTTCAGCGTTGTAGGCATGATCCTGTGCCCCTACATGAATGATGCGGCTGTAGCGCAGCAGCAGGCAGATGAAATGGATCACCACACCTGAGCCAACCCGCTCCTGCCCAAAATCGATGAGCATCTGATCCCCTGGCGGTGTGTCAAAGACATGGTCATAGATCCGCCGGTTTTCTGGCTCTTTCTCAATGATACCACTCTCTATCAGGTGATGAACGTAATTACGCAGTGTCTGGTCATTGCCGGGTAGTGATTCATAGTCGCCATTTTCAACAAATTTTTCCAGCAACACGTCGTAGATGGAGCTTACGTAGTAATTCTTATTGCAGTTATTGCGGATGATCTCAATGATGGCTGATCGAAAGGGCTCTTGGTCGAATACTTTGTCTTTGATTAGGTTCTGGTGGGGTACTTCCGGTAGTGTGTTCATGTTGTAGTACTTCCGGATGGTTGGC
>NZ_FXUF01000039.1 GCF_900182905.1 Anoxynatronum buryatiense
ATCTTGAGTTTGACAGAAAAATGCATAAAAAAAGCCCTGAAACCCTTCAATAACAAAGGATTTGGGGCTTTTCTTTTTTTCGGCCGGATGTACGACTACACCTTTTCTTTTGTCTCAGAGACCATGTGCTTGATTTCTTCCAAAGTCAGGTACTTTTGATCCAACTGTGTACCGATGCAAGCATCCGTCCACTTAAGCACATCACTGTAATACAGGGCTTTATAGTAGTTCATGGAAAGATAAGCCACGTTGGATTGAGTCAGCGCATCGATGATCTTTTCGATAGAATATTTTCCATGGGTTTTCATCTCAAGGATCCGGAGTAGTAACAGGGACAAAAAACAGGTTAGGAAATGGCCTTCTATGCCACCCTCAGACCACACATAGGCAGGCCTCGTTTCCAACTGGGTTTTGGAGATTTTGAATGTTTCCTCGATCTTCCAAAGACCTTTGTACTTTTCAATGACTTCATCCTCCGGCATGTCCAGTTCACTTGTCACGATGGAGTAATATCCATCATACTTTTCTTCCTCCCGGATCAGCGCTTCATCCAGTTTCGGAATGATGTTTTGGTTTGCCTGAGTCAACTCACCCGTCTTTTTATCGAGGTTCATGCCAATGATATATTTCATGGCCCCATAGTTTTCCGCTTTAGCATACCTGGAAGGGCTGTTAATGAGACCAAGGGCTTTTGAAATGGCTTCATCTCGTTTATGTTTCGTTCTTCGGGCATATTTTTCTGAGTAGAAGACAATGTGCTTTTCGTCAATCATCACCTTGACAGGTTTATCCTGTTCATCCTTGACAGTAATCTCCGTGGGGTAGACCCTGGACTTGATTTTGTACTCATCACCCACCCATCGATACCCCCGTTCATCCAGGACATAAGCTTTGACTTCCTTGGAAGCCTTAGTCCCCCGGACCGAACGGGAAAAAATATACCCATCACCTTTAATGAGGTTGTAGGCTTTGTTCGTGCCAGAATTAAGTCCCTTATCCGCCACCACAATGACCCGCTGGAGGTTGTAGTGCTGTTTTAACTCCGACAGAACCGGCAGCAGCGTATCAAAGTCAGGCATGTTGCCCTGGAACAAACGGTACGTGATGGGAATCCCTGCCTTGTCCAGTAAAAGTCCCATCTGAATGATGGGCTTGCCCTTCCTGTCTTTTCCCATCCCTTTTCGGATCATCTCTGTTTCCTGATCCCGATGAAAGTAGTAGTTGGTCACATCGTAAAACACATTGGACGTGTCCCTGCCATACAGCATGGAAATATTCTCATGCAACGCCAACAACAGCTTTTCCCTGTGCTTGGAAAAAACCGGCAGTGACCTGTAAACAGCCTCAAGGGGAAAATCAAAGTTTTCAAAGTAACGATGCCTGTTTTCATAGGCCGCAAGCTTTGAACAAGGATTTAAAATCCGTTCATACACCAGCAGCTTCATGATGTTGTTCAGAGGCAGCTTATTTTTTAATCCCCGTTCCCGATGGATGAAAAAGGTATCCATGCCCAGTTCATGGTAGATTTTGCTCAAAGCGAGAAACCCAATGTTTTTCAAATCACTCGCTCCAGGATCCAGTCGTTCCTCCAAGTCAAGAGTTAAGACAACCTGTCGGTCGGTCATTTCCTCTTCAGTCATCTGCTTAGCCACTTCTGAGAAATGTGCGATGGGATCATCATACACATGGATGAGTTCATCATAAAATCCCAGGCCTTTAACAGCCTTCTGCTTGCCCCTCTTTGTGACAGGATCACGGTAGCTTTTAACAATGGACAAATACACCCTGCCATTGGGCCGCTTGTCTTTTTTCAGATACACACCTTCACCCCCCACACTTTGATCCCTTCTATTATAACATAGATTTGCATAGATGTACAGTAAAAAGAATAAAAATTTGACAAAAAAAGTAGCCGCAAGGCTTACTTTCAAAGGATCTTATGGATTCAACTTTTCGGTTTTGCTGTCAAACTCACG
>NZ_FXUF01000040.1 GCF_900182905.1 Anoxynatronum buryatiense
CCCCCAGTGTTAGGATAGTTGTCAGAGGCCTCCTCCTAAAGTATAGTTGAAGAAACGAAGCCCATGAGGAGGAAAATGATGCCCCGATACAGCCAGGAATTCAAATACAATATCATCAAGAAAATGATGCCGCCTGAAAACAAGAGTGTATCTGCTATCTCCCAGGAAACTGGCCTGTCAGAGGCCACCCTGTTCAAATGGAAAAAAGAAGCTAAGGCAAAAGGTTTTGTCATCACCGATGGAGAGTCCAGCAGTGAAGCTTGGAGCAGTCAGGACAAGTTCCAGATTGTGCTGGAAACCGCCGCTTTGAATGAAGCAGAACTGGCAGAATACTGTCGGAAGAAAGGGCTGTATGTGGAGCAAGTGGAAGCCTGGCGTAACGCATGCCATCAGGCCAATGGTGGAATCGCTCAGGAAGCTGCCCGGATGCATAAGGCTTTGAAAGAAAAAGACCATGAGTACAAAAAGCTGGAAAAAGAACTGAACCGCAAGGAAAAAGCATTGGCGGAAGCGGCTGCCCTCATGATCCTGCAAAAAAAGGCCCGAGCGATCTGGGGGGACCCCGAGGACGAATGATCAGCACCTCAGATCGCATCCAAGCTATCCAGCTGATCGATGAAGCCGTAAAGGCGGGTGCTCGAGAAATCAAAGCCTGTAGAGTACTGGGAATCCATACAAGAACCCTTCGCCGCTGGCGGCACCACCAGGAAGACCAACGCCCGCTGGCAGAACGTCCTGCTCCAGCCAATAAACTAACCATCGAAGAAGAAAATGCCATCATGGAAGTGATCCATTCACCGGAGTATCAAAGTTTGCCACCCAGTCAGATTGTTCCCTCCTTGGCAGACCTGGGAATGTACCTGGCCTCCGAGTCCACCATCTACCGGAAACTAAGGGAGCGAGGGATGCAGCACCACCGGGGCAGAAGCCAAGCCCCCGTCAAACGCCCCCTGCCCACCCATAAAGCCCAAGGGCCCAATCAAGTATGGATGTGGGACATTACCTGGTTACCAGGCCCTGTGAAAGGCCTGTACTACTACCTCTACCTAATCCTGGACCTTTACAGCCGGATGATCGTTGGCTGGGAAGTCCATGTGGAAGAATCCGCTGCCAATGCCAGCCGGCTGGTGAAGAAAGCTGCCCTGGCCCAAGGCATCGGCCTCAACCAAACGCCCCTGGTGCTGCACAGCGATAATGGAAGTCCCATGAAAGGTGCCACCCTATTGGAAACCCTGTACAAATTGGGGATTACACCCTCCCGCAGCCGACCCCGAGTCAGTAACGATAACCCTTATGCAGAGTCCATCTTCAGAACCTGCAAATATCGGCCCAGCTTTCCTGCCAAAGGCTTTCAGGATTTATTTAAAGCCCGGGCCTGGGTCTTACAGTTTGAACACTGGTACAATTACAGGCATAAACACAGCGGCATTGCCTTTCTCACTCCTCACCAGAGGCATACCGGTCAAGCAGACACCATCCTTGCCAAAAGACGGGAAACCTATGAGAAAGCCAAAAGCCTAAACCCCACCAGGTGGAGCCGCCATACCAGAAAATGGACCATTCCCGAAGAAGTATGGCTCAATCCAGTTTCTGAAAAAAGCAGTACCGCCCATCCGACGATAAACTAAGCGTTTATGTCGCGAAAGCGCCTTGACAGCGAGGGGCAGCATGGTAGGCTGGCCGCCAGGCATCGCCCCCTCAGAGACGTTCTGCCTTGACCAAAGGAGATGCCTCTGCTGCCAGTACCCATGCCGCCAAGAGGCTCGCTGTCAAGGTGACCGTGAAATAAATGCGTTTTCAAAGATCGCAAAATCAAGAGGTGTTGTTTTACTAAATGACGTCATGTCAACATACTTGATCCCGATATATCAACCGGTTATTCAAACAATGCAGAAACTCTACTTTAATTTGGAAGGTTTTTCGGACAACTATCTTGACAATTACCG
>NZ_FXUF01000041.1 GCF_900182905.1 Anoxynatronum buryatiense
CCGTGTAAAACTATTGTGTCACACAAAAAAATGGAGCAAGTAATTGGAAGATGTTGGAGGAATGGCCAGTGTAGAACTTTTGTGTAAATCTACAGAGTACGATTCAAAGTTTAGGTGCAATTATGATATGTTGGTTGAAAAGTGCAAGAAGTGAAGATATACCGTATTCACACAAATATCATAAAAAAGATATCCTCTAAGGAAAAAAATGATGTTGTCAAATCTAATAGTATTAGCTTTTGAAAATTTGCTTGAAGTTCGCTAAGATAAATTATTCTGTTTTGTCCCAGCTATCACGATGAGAAGCCATCCTCATCATAGAAAGATTAGGAATGCCGTCCAGCATTTTTTCCTTAGTGGCGAAATTGTTAAGTAGAACTTACATTGAAGAATCAGCAGTCTAAAATAGAATAAAAAGAGCAACTGATAATAACGGATGTTATACTACAAGCGGTTAATTCAAGGGTGTTCTTTCCATTATTGAAAACTGGTTGAAAAGTGGTCAAAAAAACGCAACATCACACCTTAGAAGTTGGTAAATTATTAAATTATATTTTGATGAGTTTATTGATATTACTACATTAGAGCATGGTTAGTAATTTCACTTTTTGTTTACGTTACAAAAAAGATGCAAAATCGGGGTTTATTTGATAACGGAGAATAGCCGTAAGCATTGCAGGATAAGGCTTTGATGTTGATTTGAAATTTCACTTTTTGTTTATGCTACAAAAAAGATGCAAAATCGGGGTTTATTTGATAACGGAGAATAGCCGTAAGCATTGCAGGATAAGGCTTTGATGTTGATTTGAAATTTCACTTTTTGTTTATGCTACAAAAAAGATGCAAAATCGGGGTTTATTTGATAACGGAGAATAGCCGTAAGCATTGCAGGATAAGGCTTTGATGTTGATTTGAAATTTCACTTTTAACATAAATGAACAAAAAAGGTGCAAAAACAGGGTTATTCTAACAATGCCAGAATCCGGAACCAATTGGTACAGCTTCAATACGACGCAATTTACAATTTCACTTTTTCAAAAACGCGAGAGTTTGCTCCCGTAATCTGGGTAATTCGATTTGTTTTACAAATTACTCCATATTTTTCGAGAAACCATATAATAAGTATTCTATATTATGAATAATTCATAAACCATTCTAAGTATCAAACTTACTCTTGAGACTTCATATGCTTCCGATATACTCTCATCACTTCTGTGTGATTAAGAGTATTGGATAATTTAAGGGCCTTGCTAACTCTTTGAGCAATATCTCGTTGGGATCCTCCTTTATTGACTTCATTACAAACTATTTCTAAGTTGTTCCAAAGTATGTTACTCATCGTTTGTTTTAATGGTTCTCCCCTCTCGGTTTTTTCGGTTTTATATAATTCAGATATAAATTGTTGATCGAATGACTGTCCATTTCTATATTTTTCGCCGAGAATTTTTGCAGCTGCTGTTAGAGAATGTCCGTCACGGTCAACCAAATCCAATAATTCTTGATGATGATTAATCATTAAGGATTGCTGCGTTACAGGCTTCCTTTTCGGATCTTCATCATTTAACCTCTTGTAATGCCTATAAATTTTCAATATTGTTTTGTGATCATATGCGGGTTTTCGGTTTCTTTCAGCTGTGAACAATTGGGCGATCTCGCGATAAGACCTACCCTCATCATGCAGGGTCACGATTCGTTCCCTTGTATTTTTGTTATACAGCCATTCATCTCTTTTTCCACGTCCTTTATTGTATTTATCCATAATATTTGTTTGTTGATCGGCAATTCTTAAATTGCCTATGCTAATCTGATAGTGAGCCAAAAACATACTTTGTGCTGATGAAAAAGTGAGCCACTCCTCAAAATCACCAGATTCCTTGTGCTGA
>NZ_FXUF01000042.1 GCF_900182905.1 Anoxynatronum buryatiense
TCCTTAATCCGTGACGCAACCATACCTGCATCACAGTCAAACCATTGGAATAACAACCTGTTTTCGTTATTCATCACTTCACCAGACAGGTGAACTCCTGTATAATAAAGGTATCCCAATACCTGGAGGGTGATGGCGTGAAAAAGTACAAGATTCAAACGATCAACGAAGTCTTTGTTCCCTACGGTGGCCTGGCAATGGCCGGGCTGATGATTCATAAAACAGCCTTACCACTGCGAGCCAGCTCACTGAAAGTACCGGCTTCCAGGGTAAAAGTCTCCAACGCTGATATCTTGAGTGCCTACATTGGCCTGTTGTGCCAAGGCCGAAACGATTTTGACCATATGGACATCTTTCGGGATGAACCCTTTTTTATGGACAGCTTGCAGTTAAAGACGATTCCTTCCAGTGCCACACTCCGACAGCGGCTGGAACAGTTATCCGCTGATGAGAAGGCCTGCCCCATGGTGATGGAAGAAAGTGCCGTCATGATCCAGCGAATGAAAGGCTCCCTCACTCCTTGTTATGAAAAACTGGTGGCCCTGGACATTGATGTCAGCGTTTTTGACAACTCCGGCAGCCATAAAGAAGGCATTGAACTCACTTACCAGAAAGTGGATGGCTATGCACCCATCTTCGCTTACCTGGGAGAAGAAGGGTACTGTGTGGGGGCTTCCCTGCGAAAGGGAAGCGACCATTCTCAAAAAGACGCACCGGCGTTTATCCAAGAGAGCATCCGCATCTGCCGAAGGATCAACCCTGCCCAGGAGTTACTGCTGCGGGCAGACAGTGCCCATGACAGTGCAGATACCCTACGCATCTGTCATGATGAACAGGTCCAGTACCTGATCAAGCGAAACCCCCGGAAGGAAAGCCCCGAAGAGTGGCTTTCCCTTGCCAAAGAACAGGGAATCGAAACCATTCCCCGGGAAGGGAAGAAAGTCTATACCGGTTCTCTCAAAACCTTCAACCCGGGCATCAACCAGGAACTGCGGCTGGTGTATCAAATCACTGAAACCACCGTGGCGGCCAATGGACAACTCTACCTGATACCAGACATTACCATTGACACCTGGTGGACCAGCTTAACAGCACCAGAGGAAACCGTCATTAAACTGTATCACCAACACGCCACCAGTGAACAGTTCCACAGTGAGCTGAAAACCGACCTGGACCTGGAAAGGCTGCCTTCCGGTAAATTCGCCACCAATCAGTTGATTCTCACATTGGGAGCTTTTACATACAACCTGCTTAGACTCATTGGCCTGGAGACCCTGAAAAAGGATGATGCTCCCATCAGCCGAAAGAACCAGCGCCGACGGATCAAAACAGTGATCAAGAACATGATCTACCTGGCTGTCAGGCTGGTGAACCATGCCCGGTCAGCCTTTCTGAAGTTCAGCCGATACTGCCGATGGTTCACCACATTCAACCGGGTGTATGAGGCGTTTTACGCCTATTGAGCGACTCGCATTAAAGTGAATTCATATGACAGTGCAAATCATGACCAAGGGGGTGATGGGCTCTTTTTCAGGATGAACCCCGTGAGCTGGGTTGAGAATTACTGTTCAACTTATCTTTTTGTGGATCAATGGCCCATCCAGGGTGTCAAATTTTAAGGGTTTTTGGGCCTTTTAAGCTTCGATAGTTGTTTTTGTGCTGAGTGTCACGGATTCAGGT
>NZ_FXUF01000043.1 GCF_900182905.1 Anoxynatronum buryatiense
CATCAGCACAAGGAATCTGGTGATTTTGAGGAGTGGCTCACTTTTTCATCAGCACAAAGTATGTTTTTGGCTCACTATCAGATTAGCATAGGCAAATATGCTAAAGAAATTAGCTAACCTTATGTTGGCTTGGGTAGTTATCGCAGTATTGTATGTGATTTATAAATTGTTCTGTTGTATAGTACAAGTAACTGTAATGAGTTTTAAAAACAGTTTTATAAAATTGGGCATAAAAGAATCGGTTAAACACAGTATTGTTTCTGTAAAGAAAGCAATGGAAATGAACGGTATTAATGTCAAAAAACTAATTAAAAGTGCGCTTGAGTTTAGTTTAGCTATGACGGGACTTATCTATGCATTGATAGTAGTATCGATAATTCTTAAAGTTCTCATACCACCCGATTTAAACGTCGTTGTTAGAAACAATTTGGTATTTGAAAGACTATTTTTGTTCGCTTTGTTAATAATAATTATGACCAATATTATTACGCATATATGCGGTGTTCAAAACTCAAATATTCAGAAGGATAATAGCAAGCCAGAGAACAAACAACACACTGACAAAAACAGCTTGTTTAGTAAAATAGTTGGATTATTATTCGGAGCTACAATCTTAGCGCCATTTTTTATTGCAGTTATCGTAGGTTTTGTTTGGTACTATAGCTTATTCATATATACAATACTGCCCATTGAAATTGGAGGTGGTAAAGCTGAACCTATCAAAGTCATGACCCAGGATAGCTTATTAATGGAACACTTTAAGAATGATAATGATGAAGTTGTCTATCTATTGGACAGAACAGATAAGACCTATGTGTTGCTAATTGAAAATCATCATGGAGCGAGAGTTTTTCAAATTCCTACGGATAGAGTTATTATTGAGTCTCAATAATAAAAGAATAATGGAAGCAATTTAATCTGTACAGATTGTAATAGGGTATCGCGCATTTTAAGAATGTACGTTTGATATTTAACTCTAAAAGGCGTAAGGTGAGAGTCTACGATTAGCCAAATACAATTGAAGCAATTTATGTCAGTAGCAGACAAACAAGTGAGAGACTAAGGAGTGAAAAAAATGAGTTTACAGAAGAAATTTATTGAGTTTAACGAGAGAATCAGAACTGATTTTACTGACAGGAAAGAATTAGCTGAAAAAAGAGACATTCTCTTGGATAAGCTGAAAGAGAGTGGCTTCCATTTTAGGTCATTCAACCAAGGGAGTTATGCAATGTTCACAGGAGTGGAACCATTAGATGCCGACTATGATATCGATGTTGGAATTAGGCTGCTTATAAATAAAGATGATTTTGACCCTGTAGAGGTTAAGAAAAAGATTAGTGATGCTTTAGATGCACATACTGAGATAGGTGCACAAATTAAAAACCCATGCGTCACAATAGGCTATAAAAAAGATGGTGAGATGTGTTATCATGTCGACTTAGCAATTTATGCTTACGAAGACGCAAATAACTCAGAAAGTCAATTATACTTAGCAAGAGGCAAGAGAAATTCTGATGATGATAATAAATGTTGGGATGAATCCGACCCTATTGAGTTGAGAGAAACCTGAATCCGTGACACTCAGCACAAAAACAACTATCGAAGCTTAAAAGGCCCAAAAACCCTTAAAATTTGACACCCTGGATGGGCCATTGATCC
>NZ_FXUF01000044.1 GCF_900182905.1 Anoxynatronum buryatiense
ACTCAACTTTCCCACCCAAGGGAAAGCATAAAACCTAGAAAAATATTTAATAAACATTCATAAAAAACATATAGAGAACCCCCTGTAAGTGGTATAATAGAAGTGTCCAAGTCCCACTAATACCAACCATTAGGAGGTTCCCTATGATTCGTATTATATCAGATGACACTTCAATTGACCAGCAGGTCCAAACACAAATAAGCTTCTTTTTTAACCGGTTTCAACTGTCAAAACTGATGCAGCGGTGTAATTTTTACAAAGAATCAGGTGTGCCTTGCATCATTTTATTGAAAGAGTTGTTTGGTTTGGTCTTTACCGGTAAGAATTTGTACCGTACCCTTGAAACCTGTGATGACCTTCCTTTTAGGAAAAACACGGCTTACCGATTTCTGAATGCGGCGTACCACAACTGGGAAAAACTGCTGTTGTTGATTGCCAGCCAGCTGGTGGCTTACATTGACAGCCTTACCGGCAATGATCGTGAATCTGTGTTGATTTTGGATGATTCCCTCTTCAGCCGGAACCGAAGTAAACAAGTTGAACTTCTGGCAAAGGTTTACGACCATACCACTCACAGATTCCATCGTGGTTATCGGATGCTGACTTTAGGGTGGTCAGACGGCAATACGTTTCTACCTGTTTCATTCCAACTACTTAGCTCGCAGAAAGAAAAAAACATTCTCTCTCCTGCAAAGCAGGTTGATGGTAGAACACTGGCATCCAAACGCCGTAAGCGGGCTTGTTCATCCACTACAGATGTGTTAATCGAGATGTTGAAAGCAGCCAAGCATTTGCCAGCCAGGTTTGTCCTCTTTGACAGCTGGTTTACCACACCCAAAACCGTGGTGCGTGTCAAGAAAGAACAGCGTGATGTCATCGGCATGCTCCGCTTGACAGAAAAAATCCATTACCAGTTTCAGGGACGGTGGCAAAACGTAAAAGAGATCTATCAGCAGCTACCCTTGACTCCCTTGGCGGAAGGAAAACGTCTCGTTGGATCCGCATGTGTCAGGATGCGGGAGAATAAAAACGCTGCGGCAGAAGACTATGTTGATGCCCGCATTGTTTTTGTCAAAGACCTGCGTTCCAATGCAATGACCGCTCTCATGTGCACAGACCTGAACCTGTCAGAAAAAGAAATCATCCGCATCTATGGCAAGCGGTGGGATGTTGAAGTGTTCTTTAAAGTATGCAAATCCTATCTGGCTTTAACAAAAGAGTACCAAGGTCGCAGCTATGACCTGCAGGTAGCTGCCACTACCCTTGTTTTTCTACGGTACACCATGCTGGCGATGCAGGTCAGGGAAGCCACGGATGACAGAACTGTGTGCGAGTTGTTTTATCAGCTAAAAGATGAAATGAAAGACATTGTGTTTATTCAAGCCCTGATGCGCATCATGTATGCTTTAAAGGCGGCTCTTAGGCAATCACCTTTAGTCAGCATGGAACTGGTTGATCAGATCATGAATGTATTTCTAGATGCAGTTCCCGATACACTAAGGGGTCGGTTACTTGCAAGTACATAACTTTCAGCCACTTACAGACAGGTTATCCGTCAAAAGTTGGTGGGAAAGTTGAGT
>NZ_FXUF01000045.1 GCF_900182905.1 Anoxynatronum buryatiense
AATATATAACGAGGAGGGATGGGTATGAGCATCGTTTATCAAACCAATAAGCAAACCGGCATCACTTACGCCTATGAGAACGAAGCCTACTGGGATAAGGAAAAACAGCAGTCCAGGGCCAGGCGAAAGCTGATTGGCAAGCTGGACCCAGAGACAGGCGAGATCATCCCCACCCGGTCTTACAAAAAGACCTCGCCTCAGACGCATGTGCCGGCAAAGCAGGGACCTGTACCCATCACCAAGATCCAGCGCCGGTTCTACGGAGCCACCCATCTGTTTGACCAGATTGGTCAGCAGACCGGCGTCCAGGAAGACCTGAAAGCCTGCTTTCCAAAGATTTACAAACAGATGTTGTCCGTTGCCTACTACCTGATCCTTGAAGACAACAACCCTTTAAGTCGGTTCCCCCACTGGCAACGACTCCATGTCCATCCTTGCGGAGAAGACATCCCGTCCCAGCGAAGCAGCGAACTGTTCCAGGCCATTGAAGAAGAAAACCGGATGGCTTTTTTCAGGAAGCAGGGGAAACGCCGTATCGAAAAAGAATACTGGGCCTTTGACATCACCTCCATTTCCAGCTATTCCGAAGTGCTCCGTCAAGTGAAGAAAGGTCGAAACAAAGAACACGACCGCCTCCCCCAGCTTAACCTGGCCCTTCTCTTTGGCGAAGAATCCGGCCTGCCTTTCTACTACCGAAGGCTTCCGGGGAACATCACCGATGTCACCACCTTAAGGCAACTCATGGGCGAGTTCAATGTGATGGGTTACTCACAGGTGCATGTGGTGCTGGACCGGGGGTTTTACAGTCAAGACAACATCAATGGGCTATACAAGCATCACCAGAAGTTCCTCATAGGTGTGAAGCTGAGCCTGAAGTATGTCAAGGAGGTGCTGGAAGAAGAACGGGAGAACCTTCAGACATGGTCAAACCATCATCCACAGTTTGGAGTGTATGGAACCTGCCGCACCATCCAGTGGAACTACGAACAGCATCGCCCCTACAAAGGGGACACCCTCACCGAGAAACGCCGGGCTTACCTTCACCTTTTCTACAACCCGGAGAAGGCTGCCCGGGACCAGGTGGAGATGAACGATTACCTGACCAGTCTTAAGCAGGACCTGGAACAGGGAACCCGGAAAGACTACCGCATGAAAGACTGCGACAAATACTTTGAAGTCACCGAGACACCCAAGCGGGGTAAAAAGATCAAGCCCAAGGAAGAAGCCATGAAGAATGCGGCCAGAAACTACGGCTACTTTGCCCTTCTCTCCAATGAGGTGAAGGATCCTTTTGAAGCCCTCTCCCTTTACCGCAGCAAAGATATGACAGAAAAGGGGTTTGGTGACCTGAAAGAACGGCTGAACTTTCGCAGAATGCAGGTTTCTTCCCAATTGTCCCTGGACGGCAAGATATTCGTTGAGTTTATTGCTTTAATCTATTTGTCTTACGTGAAAAAGAAGATGCAGGATGCTGGCCTTTTCACCAAATGGACCCTCCAGGGTCTC
>NZ_FXUF01000046.1 GCF_900182905.1 Anoxynatronum buryatiense
CCTTGCGTTGTCTCGATCCGTGCGACTTTTATACTTTACCATCTTTCATCTTGCCTGTCAACCGTTTTGTGAAGATTTTGTAAAGTTTTTTCTGGTGGGCTCAAGTGGACTCGAACCACCGACCTCACGCTTATCAGGCGTGCGCTCTAACCACCTGAGCTATGAGCCCTAATGGTCCGGGTGGAGGGATTTGAACCCCCGGCCCCATGGTCCCAAACCATGTGCGCTACCAAACTGCGCTACACCCGGATAGTGTGTTTCAAGTAGAGTCTGCATGCAGCACGCCTGGATCAGGTGATTGCTGTTTGTCACTGTAGCCTCTGACTTTATGTGAAGATGGCAGGGGTGGCAGGATTTGAACCCACGACATACGGTTTTGGAGACCGTCGTTCTACCAGACTGAACTACACCCCTATGCTGGTTTGAATGAAAATCTGGTGGGCCTTCAGGGACTCGAACCCCGCACCGCCCGGTTATGAGCCGGATGCTCTAACCAACTGAGCTAAAGGCCCGAGCGTTTGACAAGTATTGCCTATAAGTGGTCCGGGTGGAGGGATTTGAACCCCCGACCTCATGATCCCGAACCATGCGCGCTACCAAACTGCGCTACACCCGGAGACCATTTTGAAAAATGGCGGAGAAGGCGGGATTCGAACCCGCGCGCCGCATACACGACCTAACGGTTTAGCAAACCGTCCTCTTGAGCCGCTTGAGTACTTCTCCATAATGTTTTGTAAGCATCTGCCTTTGAAATCTGTGAAGTTTTGGTGGCGGAGAGGGTGGGATTCGAACCCACGGCCCCTTTCGGAGTCACTGGTTTTCAAGACCAGCTCCTTAAACCGCTCGGACACCTCTCCAAGTAATCCGATGGCATTCAGAGATCAGTCAACAGAATTATTGTATCACATCTCATGAGCCTCTGTCTGCATTTTATAAAAAAAATCTGGTGACCCATCCGCGACTCGAACGCGGGACACCCTGATTAAAAGTCAGGTGCTCTACCGACTGAGCTAATGGGTCAGGTGGCTGGGATAGCAGGACTCGAACCTGCGCATGACGGAGTCAAAGTCCGCTGCCTTACCGACTTGGCTATATCCCATCATAGGTATGGCGTGCCCACAGGGATTCGAACCCCGGACACACGGCTTAGAAGGCCGTTGCTCTATCCAACTGAGCTATGGGCACACAAAAAAATAGACATATAAACTAATGGTTGCGGGGACAGGATTCGAACCTGCGACCTCCGGGTTATGAGCCCGACGAGCTTCCAGCTGCTCCACCCCGCGTCATCATTTTGTATGTTCAGCATATAAAAAACACTATATGGAAGAACAGTATTTAGAAGGTAAGGAGTCGCAGCGACCTACTCTCCCAGGACTTCACGTCCCAGTACCATCAGCGCTGAAGGGCTTAACGGCTGTGTTCGGGA
>NZ_FXUF01000047.1 GCF_900182905.1 Anoxynatronum buryatiense
TCTTCGAACTTATCTTGAAGGTTATTGTTGGAGGCAGCCTTAACTCCAGTGTAATAATTGGTTGAGCTCACATTGCTAATGTTCATTGTTAAACCCCTTTCTCATTTTTTTGATTGTGCTTCTTAGTTCCAATATCTAACAGTTCCATCAAAAGTAGACTGCGTACTAAAGGTCAGCTTATATCTAAAACTGCCTCTTCTGCCTTGTGAGTTCGTCCAACTAAAATTAGTTGATAACACACCACCAGCTCTAATAGATCCAGTCCAACTATTCACGGTTGTCCACCCAGATGTTAATGATTCATATTGCAGTTCAACTGTATATGTTCTTCTCACACCCGATGAGTTAACCCATAGCCTTAAATTAGGTGAGCCCGTGTTATAAAATGGTTCCGTAGTATATGTTGTTTCATCCGGTTGCGTAAAGTTAAAAGAATACCAGGCAGCAAAGGATACGGAAGTAGTAAGTAAAACCATTATTAACGCTCCAACAATAATGCTTTTAGAATTTTTCATCTCGTTCTCCCCTCCCAAAATAAATGGTCAAAGGTTTGGATAGGTTATACTTAGTTGGACAGAAACGTTAAGGTCATGTACCCTAATAAACAAGGAGATGAAAAACATGACCAAACGAACACGAAGAAGTTATACCCCAGAGTTTAAAGAACAACTGGTACAACTTCATTTACACGGCAAACCTCGGGCTGAAATCGTCAGAGAATATGATCTATCGCCCTCCGCCTTTGACAGATGGGTCAAGCAATACAATCACAGCGGATCCTTTGCAGAAAAAGACAATCGCAGCCCTGAAGAAAATGGACTGATCAAGTTACGAAAAGAACTGGATCAACTGCCCATGGAGAACGACATTTTAAAGCAAGCGGCGCTGATCGTTAACTCAACCCTATTTAGCGCAGTATTTGCCCTCTCTACAATTTTATTTTCAACTCAAATAAGATGTCTTCCAGCTCTTTCAACAGCTCTTGAATCGTTGCCTCCGAAACATGTTTGCCGTTGCTTAATGGGTTGT